>JAKLJP010000072.1 GCA_023151115.1 Anaerolineae bacterium | reverse complement strand
CGGTCTGAACCTTGATAACCTCCTTAATTATGTCGGCGTCCTATAGAACTGAACAACCCTGTAAAGATAAAATCCCCTTATTTGCTTTATCTCGCTCAGCTAGTAATCCTGGCGGCAGTTTATTTTGGTGTAGCTAAAATGGGCCTATCTCTGGCATCCTTCAGGGGAATTGTGACCCTGGTGTGGCCGCCAACGGGTGTAGCTCTGGCCGCTTTGCTCTTGTTTGGTTATCGGCTCTGGCCTGGTATTGCTCTGGGCGCATTGCTGGTAAACCTTTCAGCCGGGGCGTCTCTGGCAGCCGTAGGGATATCACTAGGAAATACCCTGGAAGCCGTAGTGGGCGCTTACCTGTTAAACCGTATCGGTCTGCGTTATACCCTGGAGCGACTGCGCGATGTGCTCAGTTTGGTCTTTTTGGGAGCGATGGTCAGCCCAATGATTAGCGCTGCCATCGGCGCAGCCAGTTTGGGCTTGACCGGGGCTATGGCTTGGGCCGATTATGGTTCAGTGTGGTGGGTTTGGTGGTTGGGCGATGCCATGGGCGCCCTGGTGGTCGCGCCGGCTTTGCTAATCTGGGGCTACCAGCCTCGCCTGGCTATGCCGCTGCGGCAAGTTGTCGAGGCTGTAGGGTTGTTGGCGGCCCTGGTCATCGCCGGTGAGCTTGTTTTTGGCGGGTTTTATATAAGTCAAGTGGCCAACTATCCGCTGGCCTATATTATATTCCCTTTTGTGATTTGGGCGGCGTTTCGGTTCGGCCAACGCGGGGCAGTGACGGCAACCCTGGTGGCCGCCGGTCTGGCGGTTTGGGGAACGGCGCAGGGTGTTGGCCCCTTTGTCCAGGGGACGATTGAGGCCAGTTTATTACTCTTGCATGGCTTCGTCAGCACAATGGCGATAACAGCCCTGCTGCTGGCGGCAGCCCTGGCCGAGCGCAACCAGGCGGAAGAAGCTCTGAAAGAACAGCGGGCCTTTTTGCGGCAAGTGATTGACATCAATCCTCACCTGATCTTTGCCAAGGATCGGGCCGGGCGTTTTACCCTGGCCAACCAGGCCGTCGCCGATGTTTTTGGGACAACCATTGAAGAGATACTGGGCAAAACCGACGCCGACTTTAATCCGGAGACGGCCCAAAATGAGCATTTTCGGCGCGACGACCTGGACGTGATGAATACCCTCCAGGAAAAATTTATTACCGAGGAATATATCACCGATGCCGCCGGCCGGATTCGCTGGCTGCAAACCATTAAACGTCCTATCCCGGACAACAATGGCGGGGCTTATCAAGTTCTCGGCGTAGCCACCGACATTACCGCCCACAGGCAGGCGCAGGAGGAGTTACAAAGATACAAAGAATACCTGGAAGAATTGGTTAAAGAACGCACCCTTGAATTGACAGAAGCGGTTAAACAGTTAGAACGGGAAATCACCGAGCGCCGGCAAGCCGAAGAATCGCTGCGCGAGAGTGAAGAGCGGTTCCACCGTCTCTCCGACGCTACTTTTGAGGGCATCGTTATTCACGACCAGGGGCAAATTTTAGATGCCAATCAATCTTTTGCCCTGATGGTGGGCTATGAACTGGCAGAAGTGAAGGGCAAGAATGTCTTGGGCTTTGCTACGCCAGAATACCGAGATTTAATTATGCAGCATGTCCAATCGGATTACGAAAAACCTTACGAGGTGATGGGCCTAAAAAAAGATGGCTCAACTTTCCCGGCTGAAATTTGGGCTAAAATCATCCCTTACCAGGGGCGGATGGTCAGGGTAGCAGCTATACGCGATGTAACCGAGCGCAAGCAAATTGAGGCAGTGTTGCAAGCCACCTTGGCCAAAACTGAGGCGCTCTATCGAATCAGTCAAAGTGTGGTGTTAGCCGAGAGTTTGCCCGACCTGTTACAGACAGTGGTGGACAGTGTGGTTACGGCCGTACCGGCCAATCGAGCGGCGCTGATTATCTTTGACCTGAACCGGCGAGAGGCGACGCATTTTATTAGTAGCGGTCTCGGCTCAGAGCAGATTGTAGCCGTTCCTTTTGAGGAGTTGTGGCAGGGATTGAGCGGTTGGGTTTTGCGAGAAAAGCAGCCGGCTCTATCGCCTCAAGGCTTACCCGACGAGCGCGAGAGCTGGGAGGTGCGGCGGCGGCGCGCCGAGACAAACTGCGGGGCTGTCATGGTTGCGCCTTTACTTTATCGGGATAATATTCTGGGGACGCTGACCGCTATCAATCGGCCCGAAGAACGCGATTTTACCTCCACAGATCTAGATTTACTGCTGGCACTGGCTAATCAAGCGGCCGTCATCTTCGATCATAAGCAGGCCGAGGAAACCTTGCTCCGCCAGAACGAATTTTTGGAGGCGCTGCACCAAATTACCCTCGATTTGCTCAACCATCGGGAGATGGACGATTTATTACAAGCCCTGGTTGACAGCGCGGCCACTTTATTGGATGCGCCCTATGGCGAACTCATGCTCAAAGAGGGCGACGAATTGGTTGTCCGCGCTTTTACCCAGAACCAGCCGTTTCTGTTGGGCGACCGTATCGCCCGCGGTGAAGCTCTCCTTTCGTGGCAAGCGCACGATACCGGGCAACCGGCTATCCTGGACGACTATTCAACCTGGGCGGCTTATCGTGCTGTTTACAACGGTGTTCATTTGCGTGCCGTAGCCGATTTTCCCATTATGATTGGTCCAGCATGTTTGGGGGTACTGACCTTAGGGCGAGATGAGCCGGATTATCCTTTCAAACCAGAACAGATTCAAAAAGGCGTCCTGCTATCCCAATTGGCCGCATTGATCCTTGATAGTGCCAATCTCTACAACGCCGCCTTGCGCGAAATTACCGAGCGCAAGCAGGCCGAGGCGGCCCTACGCCAACAGGCGGCTGAACTACAAGCCCGCAACGAGGAGTTGGACGCCTTTGCCCACACCGTTGCGCACGACTTGAAAGTCCCTTTGGGGCCGATTACCGGCTACGCTGACATCCTCATCGAAGATGATGCCCTCTTGACGCCTAACGAGAGACAAAAATATCTCCAGATTATTGCTCGAAGCGGGCGTAAAATGAACAGCATTATTGGTGAATTACTCCTTTTAGCCAGTGTGCGCAAAAAGGAGGTAAAATCAGCTCCCCTGGATATGGCGGGCATCGTGGCTGAGGCGCAACAACGGCTGGCTCACCTGATTGAGGAACATCAAGCCGAGATTATTTTGCCGGCAGTATGGCCGGTGGCGCTGGGCTACGCCCCCTGGATCGAAGAAGTTTGGGCCAATTACCTCAGCAACGCCATCAAATATGGCGGCCGGCCCCCTCGCCTGGAACTGGGCGCAACGGTGGTAGGGCAAGCTACCAGTTTGCCCGACGGAGAAGCGCAGCCCGCTTCACTGCCGATGGTCCGCTTCTGGGTGCATGATAATGGCCCTGGCCTGAGCCTGGCCGCGCAACAACAATTGTTCACACCCTTCACCCAATTAGGACAGGTTCGGGCCGAAGGACAGGGCTTGGGCCTATCTATTGTGCGGCGCATTGTCGAAAAGCTGGGCGGGGAGGTTGGCGTTGAAAGTGACGGTATACCAGGCCGGGGCAGTATTTTTAGTTTTACCCTGCCTCAAGCGCCTGTTTGATCAAACTTCCCCTGCCCGCAGTCGAGTAAATTCGGCCTGAAACTCGCTTTCCATTTTTGACCGGGCAGAGGCCGGCAGCAGCGTAGCGCGCACGGCGTTGAGTGTTAACTGCTCGATCGTATCTGCGCCAAAATGGAAAGTGCGGGCCACCGCCAGGTATTCCTGGGTTAAGGTGGTGTTGAACATCGGCGGGTCGTCGGAGTTAAGGGTCACATACAACCCTTCCCGCAGCAAAAGGGGCAGGGCGTGATGGGCCAGGTTAGGGAAGACTTTTAAACAAACGTTGCTGGTGGGCGAGACTTCCAGCGGAATCTGGCGGATGCGCAGTTCATCTACCAGGGCCGGGTCTTCCAGGCAGCGCACCCCGTGCCCGATGCGCACCGCGTGAAGCTCATTCAGCGCCCCCCAAATGCTTGCCGGCCCCACCGTTTCACCGGCGTGAGGCACGCTTGGCAGGCCGGCGGTATATGCCCGGTCAAACGCCTCTTTGAACTTCTCCGGCGGATGGCCCACTTCCGGCCCGCCCAGGCCCAAGGCCACCACGCCTTCGCCCATTGCACTGATAGCCCACTCGGCGGTAAGCATGCCCTCTTCTGGCGAGACATCCCGCGAAATATCGAGGACGAGGCCCATCCCTACCCCATCCTCAGCCTCGGCCCAGGCCCGTGCCCGGTTCAGCGCGGCTAACTGCTCCGAGAAAGGCAGCCCCCGATGTTTATAGTGGGTGTAAGGGGTATAGGTCACTTCGCTGTAACGAATATTCTGGGCCGCCTGCCCGGCCAGAAACTCGCGGGCAATCAGTTCGATGTCGTCCGGGGTGCGCAGACAGGAAGAGACTGCCAGGTATACTTCGATAAAGTGAGGAAAATCGGTAAAGGTATACCAGGTTCGTAAGCCTTCGACCGTTTTGGCCGGCAGGTCAACTCCATGCCGCTGCGCCAGTTTTAGCAGGGTTTCCGGTTGAATAGAACCTTCCAGGTGAACGTGCAGTTCTACTTTGGGCATTGCTTGAATGAACGTTTCCAGAGTCATTGATTTTGTCCTTATTTATTTTTCCGGCTAATTACTTCATAATTGACTCCCAAGTTTAGGACATAGATTTTAGTCAAACTATGCTGCTTTAGCAATGACTCTACCCTCGCACGCGTTGGAAAACCGGCCCCGTTTTGGGCGATTATTTGGCCCAAGGCGGCGACCCACCTCGGATAGACCAGGTCACTGTAGATGAAATACCCTTCCGGTTTTAAAACCCGGATCATCTCCAAAACCGCTGCCGGCCAATTGGGGATGTGGTGCATCACCTTGTTGGTGGCGACAATGTCAAATTCATTTGCCTCAAAAGGCAAGCGTGTACCGTCAACCGTCAAAAATCGGGCTTGGGGCAGGTCTTGACTGCTTTCTTGGGCCAGCCGAATTTGAGCAGGGTCTATATCCACGCCGGTTATGGCCAGATTATACTTTCTAGCCAGATAAATCGGCGCTGCACCGTTGCCGCAGCCCAGATCAAGATATTTTTGCCCGGCCTTAAACTCGACCTTTTGCAGTAACATTTCGGCGTGATAACTCACTTGCCGGCTGTAGCCGGGGCTGTTGACAAACAGTTTTTCCAATGGGGTCATTTTCATTTTTGTATCCTAACCCGGACGAACCGGAAACGAACAGAATTTTTCGCCACGAATTACACGAATTTTCACTAAAGAATTTCGTATTAATTCGTGTAATTCGTGGCAAAGTTCTTGTTTATATGTCTGAGTGTAGTACCCTCTTATGAACAGGGTATGAAGAGGTGATGAAGATTTGGCAGAGACGGTAACACTTGCCCAACCCTCCCCTGATGATTACAATAATCGGCATGCTTCAGACCATCGCTTCAAACCGCCGCCTGGCGGCCGTCCTGCTGTTTCTGATTTTGGCCGTCGCCGCCGGGCTGCGTTTTTACAATCTCAACTGGGATAACGGCACCTTTGCTCACCCCGATGAGCGTTCGACGGTGGTGTTTTATGCCCCCACCATCCGCTGGCCTGATGATCTCTCAACCCTGTTCGACCCTCGCTCTTCGACCCTGAATCCCTTTTGGGATGTGGGCCGGCAGGAGCGCCGCAGTTATACCTACGGCCACTTTCCACTCTACAGCCTGGTTTTGATTGCCCACGGCTTGAATAAATTAGCCCCACTGACCGCCAACGTTCTGCCGCCTGACTGGACACAGTGGTTGGCCATGAGCCTATCCGGGCAGGGCTATGCCCAAATTGGACGGGTGCTCATGGCCCTGGCCGATCTTGGCTCCGTTTACCTGCTCTTTTTATTGGGCCGGCGTCTCTATGGGGTGTGGGCTGGGCTGCTGGCAGCGGCCCTCTCAACCTTTACCGTACTGCAAATTCAACTGGCCCACTTCTTTGCCGTTGACCCCATCTCGACTACCTTCACCCTCCTGGCGCTCTATGGCGCCGTCCTCATGGTTGACCGTCAAACCAAAGGGGCCGCCATCATCACCGGCATCGGCATTGGCCTGGCCGTTGCCTCCAAATTCAGCGCCCTGCCGGTGGCGGTTGCGCCGCTGGTAGCCGCGTATCTAGCCGCAACACATAAGGATGAAGGCGGAAGGATGAAGGATGAAAAAGAAACCCTTCCGCCTTCCGCCTTCCGCCTTCATCCTTCATCCTTTGGCTTGGTTATCCTGGCCCTCATCATCGCCCTCATCCTCTTCGCCGTGACCTCGCCGTTTGTGCTGCTGGATTTTGAAAACTTCAAGCGGGCGGTGATTGACGAACAGGGTAACATGGTCAGCGGCATCGCCGATTTTCCTTTTACCCGGCAGTACCGAAACACGCCGGCCTATTGGTACTTTATCGAGCAGCAGCTTCGCTGGGGCATGGGCTGGCCACTGGGCCTGCTGGCCTTCGCCGGCACGCTCTGGGTCATCTTCAAAGCGGTGCGCGGCAGAGCTTTGCCCGGCGAATGGATCATCCTCGCCTGGATTGTCCTCTATTTTGGCCCCACCGGTCTCTTTCTGGCTAAATTTATGCGCTACATGATCCCGGTAGTACCGTTGTTTACCCTGTTTGGGGCGGGTCTGGTGGCGGCGCTGTGGCAAAGAGGCGAAGAGGCGAAGAGGCGAAGAAACCAGGAGGCGAAGATTGTAGAGAGTGAGATGCCTCCTGAAGCAATTAATCAACCAGCCAGTTCGACAGAAGATAACTCTCCCCAACCTTCCAACCCTCCAACCTTCCAACCCTCCAACCTTCCATCTCCCCTGCTCCCCCGCTCCTCCGCTTCCCTGCTACAAAAAGGAGCGAAGCCGGCAGCCATTGCCCTGGCCCTCATCGCTCTCTTCGGCTCGGCTTTCTGGGCGTTGGCCTTTGTCAACGGGGTCTACGGTACGGAGCATCCCTGGGTCACGTTTGCTCGCTGGACCTATGCCAACGTGCCCGACGGCGCTTGCATCGCCCGCGAGCATTGGGATGAAGGCATCCCGGCGGCTATTGACGAGCCGGGCGGCAATCCGGGTGCGCACGGCTACGTCCAGCCCGAACTGCCGATGTACGAAGAGGACACGCCGGAAAAGTACGAGAACCTGCGCAGCACCTTGATGAACTGCGACTATATCGCCCTGGCCAGCAATCGCTTGTGGCGGACTATCCCCCGCCTGCCGGAACGCTACCCTATGAGTACACGCTACTATCAGGCCCTCTTCTCCGGCGAATTGGGGTTTGAGCAGGTCTATTCGGTGGAAACGCCGCCGCGCCTGGGGCCTTTTCAAATTGATGACCAGTCTGCCGACGAAAGCTTCACCGTATATGACCATCCCAAGCCGATCATGTTCAAAAAGACCCGCCAGCTTACCCCACAGGAGTGGGACGCCATTTTGGGCAACACCTGGCAGGATGCTGTTTTTGGCTACGTTGGCCCGCCGACCCTGCTCATGCGGCTGCGCGGCGCCAGCAATACACCTCAGGCGGTTCCAGCTGGCAGCGCCGCCGGCGAGGGCAAGTCGCTGCTGCTTGATACGCCGGTGGACCAGTTGCCGGTGGTCAACGATTTTCGCTGGAACAGCCTGGCCAACAATTCCAGCCTGATTGCCGTACTTTTTTGGTGGCTAACCGTCACCTTGATTGGACTGCTGGCCCTACCCCTGACCTTTTTGCTGTTTAACGGCCTGCCAGATCGAGGTTATGTTCTGAGTAAAAGTCTGGGCTTGCTGTTGGTCAGTTACTTTGTCTGGCTGAACAGCAGCCTGGGCTGGTTGAGCAATTCCCTGCCGGCGGCCATCCTGGGCCTGATTTTTCTGGGCGGTTGCAGCCTGGTTGTTACCCGCCTCCGCTGGAACTTGCTCAAACAATTCTGGCGGCAGCAGCGCCTTCTCATTGTCAGCGCCGAACTTATTTTTGGCCTGGTTTATCTCTTTTTCATCTTGCTGCGATTGTTTAACCCCGACTTGTGGCAGCCCTGGCTCGGCGGCGAAAAAATGCTCGAAATCGGCTTTTTGCACGCCGTGGTCAAAAGCGCCCATATGCCCCCCTACGATCCCTTTTTTGCCGGGGGCATCATGAATTATTACTACTACGGCCTGTTCATTGTCGGCGTATTGATCAAATTGACCGGCATCCAGCCGACCATTGCTTTCAATCTGGCTGTGCCTACCCTGGCTGCCCTGACCGCTGTCAATGTCTTCAGTTTGGCCGGCAATCTGAGCCAATGGTCAGGGGGCAGGGGTCAGGGGTTAGGGGGTAGGGTAGCTTTCCCTCAACCCATTCACCATTTACAATTCACAATTCACAATTCATACCGCAAGGGTATCCCTTTGGGACAATTCATCCTCTCCGGTCTCCTCGGCATCCTCTTTGTCGTCTTCATCGGCAACCTGGAAGGGGCGGCGCAATTTATGCGCGAACTGGGCAAGTTGAGCCAGAGTGACTTCCAAAGCGCCATTCCCGGCTTGCAAACCTTTGTGCTGGCCTTGAGCGGGCTGGTTGAGGCGCTTGGCGGCGCGGCGTTGGCCATTTATAATTATTGGGACCCCACTCGCGTTATTCCGGCCACCATCAACGAATTTCCCTACTTCAGTTTTCTCTTTGCCGATTTGCACCCGCACATGATCGGGTTGCCTTTCACTGTCCTGTTTCTGAGTCTGGCTTACAATTGGCTGCGCGAAGAGGCGAAGAGGCGAAGAGGCGAAGAGGCGGAGAGGCGAAGCTTTGATGATACGAAGCAGCCGGAAGATGAAAGTGCAGCCGCAGAAAAGCCGCTTTCTATTTTTACGCCTAATTTATCATTTACTGACTCTCTGACCCGTTCTTTTGCCGACTCCTTCCCTCGCCTCCTCGCCTCCTCGTTTCCCAGCGTCTTGGCCCGCTGGCTGGCTTTACCCTTTGTATTGGGAGCTATCGCGGCTATCAATACCTGGGATTTGCCCACTTATTTGGGCTTGATGGTCGCCACCTTTTTGTTGGGGCGTTACCTGCAAGAGCGCGAGCCGCTGACCCTTAACCGGGCCTTGTTGCTTTTGGGCAGCGGCATGGCCTTTGGTGGGCTGCTCCTGGCGCTGACATTTCTGCTCTATGCGCCCTTCTTTGCCAATTATCAAGCTCCGGCCGAAACCGGCCTGGGCCTGGTCCACACCCAAACTGCACTGGACCAGCATCTCAAAATCTGGGGCTTCTTCCTGGTTATTCTGACCTCCTGGTTGTGGCTTTCGCTGCTCTACCCGGCCAGCCGGAATAGCCTCCTGCGCGGTCTCAGTTTGAGCCTGCGCCGTTGGAATGTGGGGCCGCACCTGAGCGAAATCTACCGGGCCGTAGTCAAGACGCCCATTGCTGATACTGTTCGGCCAGTCCTGTGGGCAATTGGCCTGGTTTTACTGGGGGCGGTCGCCCTG
Organism: Anaerolineae bacterium; assembly: GCA_023151115.1. Next base: position 17,529 of record JAKLJP010000072.1, on the reverse strand, counting down.
GCGCTGCTGGGCTATTCGGTCCCGGCTTATCTTTTACCCCTGGTGCTGCTGGCCCTGCTGCTCCTCTTTCGCCGCGAAATCAGCGCGGAGGCGGCCTATCTCGGCATTATTATCTTCACCGGCCTGCTTATCCTGCTGGGTGTGGAATTTTTCTTTTTGCGCGACTTTCTGGGCGGCGGCGAATATTTTCGTATGAACACCCTTTTTAAATTTTATATCCAGGTCTGGACCATTTTTGGGATTGCCGCCGCGGTGGCCCTGCCCCGGCTGTGGCGCTGGAGCGACTATTGGCCGCTGCCTGTTCTGATCCTGTGGCGGGCTGTGGTGGTCATCCTGCTGATGGCCTGTCTGGTTTATCCCGTCCTCGGCACGCGCACCCGCGTGGATGACCGCTTTCCCGGCGACGACAACCGCCCGCCGTTTGGCGCCCTCGACGGCCTGGCTTATATGACCGTCGGTGTGTTCGAGTGGCCTGCTGGCAGCCCGATTTACCTCAAGTACGATTACGAGGCTATTCGCTGGCTGCAAGACAATGTGCCCGGCACACCCATCCTGGCCGAAGCCAAAATTGGCTACTATCGTGAGGGCGGCATGCGGGTGGCGGCTTACACCGGCCTGCCCTCTATTTTGGGCGGCCTGCACCAAAACGAGCAGCGCTACGCCTGGCAGGTTGGCGACCGGGATTTTGTCGTCAGCGAGTTTTGGGCCAGCCCCGACCCGGCCCGGACGTTGGAGTTGATTCACCAGTTGGACATCAGCTACATTTATGACGGCCAGATCGAGCGAATTACGCACGGCGCGTTCATTAGTGATAAATTTGAGCAGCTCCGGGCGCAGGGAGCGTTGGAACTGGTTTTTGAAAACGAGCAGACGAAGATTTATCGAGTTGTCCAAAAATAAGAATCCGTGTTGCGTGTTGCGTCTTCCGTAAGAATAACGCAATATGTAACCATTAATTTTTTATCTGCGAAATCTGCGTAATCTGTGGATTATTTTCAGGAGAGAACTTAGTCATGTTAACCCTCGACAAGACTGCTTTGGTTATCATTGATGTGCAGGGCCGGCTGGCCCAGGTGATGAGTCAAAAAGAGACGTTGTTTGAAAATTTGCAAAAACTCATCAAAGGGGTACAGGTGTTGGACCTGCCGATTATCTGGAACGAACAACTGCCGGAAAAACTGGGGCCGACCAGCCCGGAAATAGCCGAACTCCTGAGCCGCTCTACCCAACCGATTGCCAAAGCCAGTTTTAGCTGCTGCGGCAACCCTCCCTTTATGGATGCGCTCAAGGCCACCGGGCGAAAACAGGTGCTGCTGGCGGGCATCGAGTCGCATGTCTGTGTCTACCAAACCTGTGTGGACTTGCTCAATCTTGGCTACGAAGTCCAGGTGGTTAGCGATGCGGTCTCCTCCCGCACCCCGGACAATCGGCAGTTGGGCTTGGCCCGCATGCAGCAAGCCGGGGCTACCCTGACCAGCGTCGAAATGGCCTTGTTTGAACTCCTGCGCGTGGCCGAAGGGCCGCAATTCAAAGAGATTACGCGGATTGTAAAATAACTCGTCTTGCGTCTTGCGTAAAAAATGGAATACGCAAGACGCAAGACGTATCCCGTTTCAAGGATTAATTTAAATTGCAGTTATACCCCATCTTCATCTGGTGGTTTATTATTTTAATCTTTGGCCTGGTCGGCTGGCCGCTGGCGTTTAGCCTGTTCCGCCATCTGCCCGACCGGGGTTTTGCCTTCGCCCGGCCGGTGGGGTTGCTCTTCGCTGGCTACATTTTGTGGTTGGGCGGCACCTTTCGGCTGCTGCAAAACAATGTCGGTGGGATAGTAGTAGCGCTGGGGGTGGTGCTGGCAGTGGGGCTGCTCTGGCAGCGGCAGCAGGTCCGTGCGGGTGATATTTCGCCGCTGGCCTGGTTCCGGCGCGAATGGCGCTATGCCCTCAGTATTGAACTGCTCTTCAGTCTGGCCTTTATCGGCTGGACTATCTTCAAAGCCTACAATCCCAACATCGAAACGGCCGGCGGTGAAAAGTGGATGGAAATTACCTTCATCAACGGCGTTCTCCGCAGTCCCTATTTCCCGCCCCAGGATCCCTGGCTGTCTGGCTTTGCCATCAGCTATTATTATTTTGGCTACGTCCTCATGGCCATGGCTACCCGTTTAAGCGGCCTCGTCTCGACCATAGCGTTCAACCTTTATATCCCCACCCTCCTGGCGCTGACCCTCACCGCCGCCCTCGGCATTCTTGCCAATCTTGTCAGCCTCTACCAGTCCGCAACCCAATCCAACCAAACTCCCTCTCCTTCCAACCTTCCAACCTTCCAACCTTCCAACCTTCCAACCTTCCAATTCCCCGCCATCTCCACCGGCCTCATCGCTGCCCTGTTTGTGGCGATATTGGGCAATCTGGAAGGCTTGCTCGAAGTGCTGCACAAGGCAGCCTTGCTGCCCGCCGGTTTCTGGACCTGGCTCGACATCCGCGATTTAAAAATCCCCCCCACCGGCCCCAGTGATAGTTGGATTCCCGACCGCTTCATCTGGTGGTGGCGCGGCTCGCGGGTGCTGACCGATTACACCCTGACCGGTCGTGAGCAAGAAGTGATTGACGAGTTCCCCTTTTTTAGCTTTCTCCTGGGTGATGTTCACCCGCATGTGTTGGCCCTACCCTTTGTGCTGCTGGTAGTCGCGTTGGGTCTCAATTTGCTCAATAGCCGGGGGTTAGGGGTTAGGGGTCAGGGGTTAGGGGTCAGGGGTCAGAAGATAGAACCTGTTGATGAGGCTGAGGAGATAATGGCGGATCAGGCTGCGCTGGTCGGTTTCCTGCCAACGGTCTCCGGTCCCCGGTCCTCGGTCATCTTTGACAAAATCAGCCGGCTTTTTCAGGATAGCTGGTCGCAGTTGCTAGAAGCAACCGGCGGGCGGTTGGCTTTTGGGCTGTATGCGCTGGCGGTAGGCAGCCTGTTCTTTTTGAACGCCTGGGATTTCCCCATCTACCTGAGTGTGCTTGGTCTGAGTTTCTTTGCCTGGGGCTGTAAAAAGGATGAAGGCGGAAGGATGAAGGCGGAATTTTTCATCCTTCCTGCGCTCATCGGGACAGGTATCCTGGCTATCGCCGCCGTGCTGCTATTTTTACCTTTCTACGCCACCTTTCAATCCCAGGCGCGGGGGATGCTGCCCAACCTGTGGAATCCTACCCGGCTGCCGCAATTTTTTGTGTTCTTCGGCCCGTTTTTGGCGGCGGTCATCGTGCTGCTGTTGGTTTTATCAAGGCAGGGGCGGACCTGGCGAAATTACATCGGTTCAACCCTCCTGTTGACCATCCTCGGCCCGGTCCTGGTCATGCTGCTGGCCCTGACCGGCCTGCTGCTCAGCCCTGCCGGCCGCGACTATGTGCAGGGGATTCTCAACGATCCGGGGGTACAGCAAGTGTTGGGCGCTTCCACCATCAGTGCCTTAGTTCAGGCCGCGTTGTGGCGGCGGCTGCTCAATCCCTGGACCTTTATTTTTGTAGGCGGCCTGTTGGGCTGGGCGCTGGCGGTGTGGGTTGGAGGGTTGGAAAGAAGCGAGGAAACGAGGAGGCGAGGAGGCGAGGAGGTGGACAGGCTGGTATTAGAAACTTCTGCCGGTCCCCCGTCTTCGGTCTTCGGTCACGCCGTTCCGGTCCAATTCGTCCTGATCCTTGTCCTCGTCGGCCTGGCCCTGCCGTTAAGCGTCGAGTTTGTCTATTTGCGCGATAACTTTGGTATTCGCATGAACACCATCTTTAAATTCTATTTTCAAGCCTGGGTGCTGCTGGCCCTGGCTTCGGCTTTTGCGGTCTATTATGGTTCAGTCCATCTGCGTGGCCTGACGAGAGTGGCCTGGCAGGCTGGCATGGCTCTGCTGGTGGCAGCGGGACTGGTCTACCCGGTTCTGGCGACGCCGAACAAAGCCGACTTCTTTCAGAACGAGCCAACCCTCAACGCCATTGCCTGGATTGCCAATTACCGTCCTGGCGACTACGCGGCCATCGAATGGCTGCGGGCTAATGCCCCAGAGGGGGCAGTTATTTTAGAAACGCCTGCTCCACCCCCTGAAGCCTATCAATATGCGGGCCGTATCTCAGCTATGACGGGTTTACCCACTTTGCTGGGGTGGGGAGGACACCAGGGCCAATGGCGTGGTGATTATGATGAGGCCTATCGGCGGGCCGAGGACATTGACCGGCTTTATAATACCACCGACCTGCGCCAGGCCCAGGCTTTGCTGGACAAATATGGCATTAGCTACGTCATCGTCGGCGATTTTGAGCGGGAGCGCTATGCGCCCCCCGGCCTGCGTAAATTTGAGCAGTTGCTGGAGGTCGCTTTCCAACAGGATGGCGCCACTATTTATCGGCGGCGGTAAGGTGATGCGTGATACATGACTTTTACGCATCACGTATCACGCATCACTTTTTTCATCAACTGGCCGGTGATACTCTGGCTCTTTCAGCGTATATATCACAAATGCGCATTGGCTTCATGAATAAAAAGAATGTTTGGCTCGATCAACCCTTAATAACCACAGCGCCCACTCAGCTCGATGCTGCCGCCTTTGCCGACCTGTACCGCAGCCACACCTATGCCATTTTCAACTACTGCCTCTTTCGCGTCGGCGGCGACCGGGTGGCGGCCGAGGATTTAACGGCTGACACCTTTGAGCGGGCCTGGCGCGCTCGCCGCCGCTACCGGCCCGACCAGGCGGCTTTTACCACCTGGTTGTTTGCCATCGCCCGCAACGCGGTAACGGATTGGCAGCGCCGCCGCGCCCGGCGCCCGTTGCTAAGCCTGCACCCGCAGCAGCCCAGCCAGACGCCTTCGCCGGAGGCTCAGTTTGAGGAAAATGAACTGCGGCAGTTGGTTCAGATGTTAGAGCCGGATGAGCAAGAGTTAATTGCCCTTAAATTTGGCGCAGGTATGACCAACCGCCGCATCGCCGGGGTGATGAACAAAAGTGAAACCGCCATCGGCTCAGCAGTGTACCGGATTATGCAAAAATTACGCGCCCATTGGATTGACAAAACTGTATGAACGATCAGGAGAAGCCCTTATTGTCGCCGGAATTTTCGCCGGAAGAGGCTGAAATAGCCCGCCAGCTTTTCAGCTTGCGCCAGTCGCCCGGGGTTGAACTCCAACGCCGGATTGAAGCGATTCCCCAGCCGCCGGCGCGTCCGGCTGGGGTGACGCCGCGTCCCTTGCTGGGTGGACTGGCCGCCTTGTTGGTAGCCGCCCTGTTGTTTATTTCGCCGCCGGTACAGGCCACCCTTGACGAGGTTCAAAAAATGATGGGACAGATTCCGGTCATTGTGCGGACGGTCTGGCCGCAGCCGGTCGAAACGGTGGTGGTTTTGGAAACCGAACCAATGTCGCTGGCCCAGGCGCAGGCGGCTATGCCTTTCGACTTTGCCCTGCCCGCGTATCTCCCTGTCGGCCTGACCGGGGACACAGAGCATATACAGGTGGCGCAGTCGCCTGTCGCTATGGTTAAAATGGTCTGGCGCGATGCCGAGAACGGCTTTGTTCAATTGAGTGTTTACGCTGCCGGCCCGGAGAACGTGCAAACCCTGGTTGGCCCGGAAAGCAGTGAAACTATTCAACTCAATGGACAGGAGGCGCTGTTGGTGCGCGGCGGCTGGGACAGGCAAAGCCGGATCTGGAGCGGCCAGGCCGGGTTGATAACCCTGTTCTGGACAGTCAACGGTATCCGGTATAGACTCCTGGCTTACAGTGAGGTTGTTTCGTTGGACGAGTTGGTGGCGATGGCCGAGTCAATTGAGTAAAATTCAGGATTCAGACAGTCCAGGATTTAAATAAGGCGAAACGTCTTGCGTCTTGCGTGAGGTAAAGTGACGCAAGACGCAAGACGCAAAAAGTCTTTAGATAGGATCAAATCTTGACCACAAGAATTAGAGGAAAACGAGCGCCTGTCTTCAAAGAGGACGGCCCTGTTGTCGAACCAATCCCCCCGGTGGAAGAAGCGCGTGAGATTGAAGCCGGTCTGGCCCCGCTGCCCTGGCTCACCCTGGAAGCGGTGCTCTATACCCTGCTGATTGGCCTGACCCTGGCCCTGCGGCTGGGCTATTTGGGCTGGTATCCCCTCTCCGCCGCCGAAGCGGCCCAAAGCTGGCCGGCTCTGCAATTGTACCGGGGCGAGTTGCCTACCGCCGAGAGCTACAGCCCGTTGCTGCTGTCGTTGAACGCTCTGGCCTTCTGGCTGTTTGGGGTGAGTGACGCCACCGCCCGGCTGGCCCCGGCGCTGTTGGGAATGCTGCTCACCCTGCTGCCGCTGACCTTGCGCCGACAATTGGGAGTACGGGTCTCGCTGTTGGCCGCCGTGTTGCTGGCCCTCTCGCCGACGGCCCTGTTCCTGTCGCGCACCCTCAACAGCGAAGTCGCCCTGGCCGCCGGGGCGCTGCTGGTCATCGCCGGCTTTTTCAACTGGGCCGAAGATGGGCAGCAGCGCTGGCTGCTGCTGCTCGCCGCCGGATTGGCCCTGCTGTTCACCGCCGGGCCGATGCTTGTCTCAATCTTGATTGTCTTTGGATTGGTTATTCTGGTTAAATTTTCCACCTTCAAAACCTTGTGGCAGCAGGGCTTAACTCGTTCAACCCCAATGCCATCAACTGCGCCCGAACCTCAAACTGACAGCCCGCCGCCAATCGTCACCCCCGAAATTGACTCCGACGACGGCCAAACTTCCTCTCAACTTGCTCCTTCCACCCCTCCATCTTCCACCCTCCATCTTCCATCCTCCATCTTCTATCTTCCTTCCTTCCGCCGCGCCGGCCTCTTTTTCCTCGCTTGCCTGGCGCTCCTGGCGACGGCGGGGTTATTCAACATCGGCGGGTTGGGGATGGTGAGCAGCTTTTTGCCGGATTGGTTGAGCCGGTTCGGTCTCCAGGGCCGGCCCGACGCTGGTTTTAACGCCGTCTTTTTATTGACCATCTACGAACCGCTGCTGGTGCTGGCTGGCCTGGCCGGGCTGGCCTACAGCCTGCTGGATAAGGACGTGCTGAAACAAACCCTGGCGGCCTGGTTCATCGGTTTGGTGGTTTTAGATGTGACGATGATTGGCCGGTCTAACGGGAGTGTTATTTTGCCCTTAGTGCCCCTGGCTTTTTTGGCGGCCCTGGCCCTGGCCGAATTATGGCAGGGGTTGGAGCAGGAGGGGAGTTGGGGCAACGAAGGGCTGCTGCTGGCCGCCGGACTGGTCATTGCCGTCTTTAGCTACATCGGCCTGACCGGCTGGCTGGTGCGCACCTGTACCCCCGAAGATACGATTTGCCAATATGCCTGGCTGCAGCCGATTGCGGCCCTGGGACTGTTTTTGATTATTGCTATCTTTTTTGGCTTTATGACCCAACCGGGCGTGGCCGGACGCGGGGCGGCCCTGGTGGGGGTGGCGTTGGGTCTATTTGTTGCCATCAGCATCGGCTGGCGCTTGAATTTTGGGCCGCTCATGGATTTGGCCTACCAACCTCTGGCCGGCATCCCGGCCTCGACCGGCCTGCTTGATTTGACCGAAACCCTGACCCGCCAATCGGCGGAGCGCACCGGCGGACAAATCACCGCTATAGACACCACCCTGGCCGGCGTCAGCGAACCGGCCCTGCTGTGGCGGCTGCGGGATCTGGAGAATTTGACCCTGGTCAACTCCGCCGCCGAAGCCCAGCCAACCATGGCGATTATAACTCCGGCCGGGGTTGAATTGGGCATCGGCCAACCCTATCTGGGGCAGGAATTTACGGTCAATGCGGTTTGGTCGCCGGTGGGCCTGACCCCGCAGCAGTTGCTCAACTGGCTGATTTATCGCCACATCCCCAACCTCCGTCCCGACGGCAGCCGGGTTATTTTGTGGCTCAGCCCGGAGCAAGGTTAAAATTCTCATCATGTTTTAATGGACTGTTAAGAGTTTTTTAGGATTTTGCGGGTATCATTCTATCAATGACAGGCGAAAAAATGATCCGGGAAGTTCGTCAATTAGCTTTTGACGAGCTATACCGTTTTTCTCAAACTGAACATAGCTTGACGATTGACGAGTCTTTCCCGGAAGCGTTCACCGATGAACTTTCTCGGCAAGAGGTCTTTAATAAACATCTATTTCGCCCTAATACTTACCTGCATAAATGGTGGGCGCGGCGGTGTGGAACTACTTTTCGGGCAATATTAAAGCAGTTTGTGCTTGACCCTGAGCGCCGCGATTTTTACGCGCCAGGAGGATTAGAAGGTAAAATTGTGCTTGATCCTATGATGGGTGGGGGTACAACGCTTCATGAGGCCATTCGGTTGGGGGCGAATGTTATAGGGGCAGATATAGACCCCATTCCAGTGGTGCAGGCCAGAGCTTCGCTCACCCAAGTTAAACTTAGCGAGTTACAAACAGCCTTTAATCAGTTTTTTGCGAGTCTGTACAGTAGTATAAGCTACTATTTTCAAACGGAATGTTCCATTTGTGAACAAACAGTTGATGCTCAATACATTCTGCACGGCTTGCGAAAGTTCTGTGATTGTGGAGAAGTAGTGCAGATTGAACAATATGAATTACGCCTTGAGGCAGATCGCACCCTCCGTATTTGGGCAGATAATTGGGAAATTACCGATAGCACGACTCGCCCAACAGGCCCAACGAAAACACCTCGCCTAATTACTAAGTCTGAAAAGGTGTGTTTGACCTGTGGACAAAAATATCAAGAGTTTCTAGACATACCTTACCACCATCGCTACGTCCCAATCGCGGTTATTGGTGTTTGTCCAGAACACGGGCTGTTCTTCCGCTCGCCGGGCGAAGAAGATATGAAGCGAATCCAGGCAGCCGATCAGCAAAGAAATCAGTTAGATTTTGGGTCATTGGATGATTTTGTTGTGCTAAAAGGGCCAAAGTCTGGTGACTTGCTGGGGCGGAATATCCATTCATACGTGGATGCTTTTTCATCGCGCCAATTGTTGTATCTTCATCAAGCTATTCACCTTTTGCGAGATTATCATGGCGCTGCCAAGTTGAATTTAGCAATGCTTGTTTCGACATCTCTGGAATTTAATTCATTACTATGTGGTTACAAAGGTTGGTTCAAACGCCGGCCCGGGGCTATTCGTCATGTTTTTGCCTTGCACGCTTATAATTTTCCTTATACTGCCCTGGAAAACAACCCGGTCAATCGTGAGAGATCTTCCGGTAATTTGCAAATACTTTTTCGCGATCGGGTTGTGCGAGGGCGTCAATGGGCAGTTGCGCCGGTTGAGCGAAAAATACAGTCGAATGGTCAGACCCAATTAGTGAAAATTCCGGGTGAATTAGATGGCGGGGTTGAGGTTTTTGACCAATCTGCGCTGGCTAATGGGCGGCAAAAATTTCGGCTTATTCATGGCGACTCTCGCTGCTTACCCCTAGATGACCATTCGATAGATTTGATTGTCACCGACCCACCTTATTACGATAGCGTGCAGTACAGTGATTTAGCAACCTTTTTCCGGGTATGGCTGACTCATTTGCTTCCCAATGAGGTGGATTGGACCTACGACCACAATTACAGTGCTGTTGCTACCAAAGCAACCGACGAGAGTTCAGGTTTTATGACGGTCATCTCCGGCATTTTTAGAGAGTGTGGGCGGGTGCTGAAACATGACACCGGGCGAATGGTATTCACTTTCCATCATTGGGACCCAAATGCCTGGGCAGAATTGACCATTGCTCTCAAATCCGCCGGTTTCAAATTGATGAATGCTTATGCGGTTTTTTCGGAGCATCCCATTTCAGTTCATATCAATAATATCAATTCAATCAAGCACGATTCTATTTTGGTGCTTGCACTTGAGGGGCAAACTTCCACTTCCCCACAAAATTGGCTGCCCATCACAACAATAGACACAAGCGATAGCGAGATTTTTTGCCGACAATGTGGTGCCGCTTTGGGTTGGTTTTTGGAGAGTGATTATTCAGCAGATGAAATTCGTTCCAAATGGCGCTCACTTATTCAAAATAGGGGGGCAAATGGCAAAAGGCCCCGGTAATCGCCCGGCTGAGATTTTTGGTTATCCTATCCGAAACAGATCGGACGAGGCGCGGCTGGTACGGGAACGACACTGGTGTCCATTTGTAGACAAAATCTGCAATAAAAAGAGTCGTTTGATTGATTACCCTCTTGGGGTTTGTTCAGTGGAACATCGGGGTGCAATTAATGCGATTTGTCCACGTCGTTTTGAGGAGCCAGGTAATATTGAGGGAATACCTCGTATTCTGGAAGACATTGCGTTACATTATTTTGGTAATTTGAACAATGTTATCCCATTTCCTGAAGTTAAACTTCCGAATATAGGCACAATAGATTATGTTTTAATCCGTCACAAACCAATGAAGGCTGAAGTGGACGATTTTGTTCCGATAGAGTTTCAAACGGACTCTACAACCGGAACAGGACAAGTTGTTCAAGGAATACGGGATTTTGTCACGGGTAAGGGTGTTGAAGCCCAGCAGAGTTATCCCTTTGGGATGAATACCTACGATACTATTAAACGATCAATGACCCAATTGTTGAACAAAGGTATTGTCTATGAAGCTTGGGACATAAAATGCTATTGGGTAATCCAAGAGTATATTTACGCTAATTTAGCCAAAAGATACGGCTTTAAGGAAAGCGGTTACTCGGTTGAGCATGCTTCCCGCTTTGCTCTATACAATTTGGTTCCGAAGGATGATCGCTTGACTCTTACACCAACTCGTTTCATCTCAATGACAGTTGATGAAGTTTTTCGCGTAATAATCCGGGTCTTCCCAATAAAGATAAGTTTGTGCAAACCTTAAATGCAAAATTGCGGGTTAGACTTAGCGTTAATTTCAGCTAAACTGATTGCCGATTCGAGGATTTAGTATGACCATCAAAACCGACTCTCTCCAAAAAAAACTTAGTCTCGACACCCCCTTTCTCTCCCTGTTTACTCTGAACTGGGAATTGACCCTCTACATCATCTTCTTTATCATCGCCGTGATTACCCGCTTTTACGATTTAGGGACACGGGTGATGAGCCACGACGAGAGCCTGCACACCCTTTACTCCTGGAATTTGTACGCCGGGAAAGGCTACCAGCACGACCCGCTCATGCACGGGCCGTCGCTGTTCCACATTACGGCGCTGATGTACTTCCTCTTTGGCGACAACGACTTTACTGCCCGCATTGGCCCGGCGGTGTTTGGCATTGCTATGGTCATTTTGCCATACTGGTTCCGGCCCTGGCTGGGGCGAGTGGGGGCGCTGGCGGCTTCATTTATGATCCTGATTTCGCCGGGCTTGCTGTATTACAGCCGCTACATTCGCCACGATACCTTTTTGGATTTCTTCACCCTGCTGATGTTCCTCTCCTTCTTCCAGTATATGCGCACGCGGGCCACGCGTTGGCTCTACATCGGCGCGGCGGCAGTCTCGTTGATGCTCTCCACCATGGAAGCGGCGTACATTCACGGCTTCATCGGGGTAACGTTTATTGTGATGGCCTACATCTGGGAGACCCTTTCCCCGGCTAACCGCCGCCTGGCGACCTTTATCCTGTTGGGCCTGATGGTCGTAGGCATCGGCGTGGAGGCCTACCTGATGAGCCAAACCCCCGCCGAAGGCTCCGCCGGCGACCCCGGCCTCGACACCCAGGAAGTGATCGGCCTGCTTATCCTGATCCTGCAAATCCTCGGCGCGGCGGTGCTGATTCAATTGGGCGTAGATCGGACCAACCGGCCCGTTACCCAGGCCCTTTTAAGCGTGCGGCCACGCCTGATGGAGGTGGGCAAAGCGGCCTTGTTAGCCGTGATCATTTTTGTGCTGCTGCATACCACCTTTTTCTCCAACATTCGCGGCCTCTACACCGGCAGTATCGGCGCAGTTACTTACTGGATTGGTCAAAGCGACGTGCAGCGAGGCAGCCAACCCTGGTATTACTATCTCTTCCTGGTGCCCATGTACGAATTTCTGCCGCTGCTGGTCGGACTCATCGGCGGCCTGGCCTACCTGCTCCGCCGCCTGCTCTTGGGTCAGTCCATCCCTGCTTACGCCGACGCCAGCCTGCAAACCTTTTCTGCCTCCTCCCTTCGTCAAGCTCAGGACGCAGCCTCGTCTCAACCATCTTCCAACCTCCAACCTTCCAACCTTCCAGCCTCCAACCTTCCAACCCTCCACCCTTCCGACTCCGGCCTCTTTGCCATCTTCACCATCTACTGGACCATTCTGGCTTTTGTCATCTACAGTTGGGCCGGCGAAAAAATGCCCTGGCTGACCGTCCACATGACCCTGCCGCTGATTTTCCTGAGCGCCCATGTCATCCAAACCACGCTGGGCAGATTCGATTGGGCCGCCGCCCGGCAAAAAGGCGGCTTTATTTTGGGCGGATCGCTGCTGCTGGTTATCCCGGCGCTGGTCGCCATCTTCACCACCGAACCGTTCCAGAGCCAATCGCTCCAATCTATCAATGAGACTCTGCAATTTATCACTGGGTTGGTCATTCTGGGGGTTTTGGGCTGGGTCATCTGGCAGTATGGCCGGCGCATGGGCCGCAGCCTGGCCGTGCGAACCGGCCTGGTGACGCTGCTGACCCTCCTTGTCTTGCTAACCATTCGCTTTAGCTGGATGCTTTCGTATATCAACTATGATTACGTCAACGAGATTTTGGTCTATGCCCACGGCGGGCCGGATGTCAAGCTGGCGTTGAACCAGATTGACAATATTTCGCGCCGCACTGTGGGCGATAAAATGATTAAAGTGGCCTATGATAACGACTCGACCTGGCCGCTGGAATGGTATCTGCGCGAGTATCCCAACCGGGCCTATTACGGCGAGAATCCCAACCGGGAAGCCCTGGATGCGCCGGTGGTGATTGTCGGCTCGGCCAACGAGAGCAAGGTTAAACCTTTTTTGGGCGACAAGTACACCCGCTATAGTTATCGCCTGGTCTGGTGGCCGATGGAGGATTACAAAAATCAAACTCTGAGCCGTCTCTGGCAAACCTATGTCACCGGCCCGCCCCCCGCCGACGGGCAAGCTGATACCGCCGAGGCCCAGCAAGCCCGCCGGGAAACGGTCCGGCAAAACTGGAAAAACCTGTGGAATATCCTTTTTTATCGCCACTACCAGGATTACACCCTTAACGAGTGGCCCTATCTGCACCGTTTTTATGTTTATATCCGCAAAGATACGCTCAACGAAGTCTGGGATTATCAGAGCGGCCCGGTCCAGTTAACCCAGGCCGCCTTGACCGACGACCCTTACGAGGGCAAACGGTTTGACCTCCAGGCGGTTGATTTGTGGGGCAGCAATGGTAGCGGCGATGGCCAGTTTGTCACCCCGCGCAATGTTGCAGTCGGGCCGGATGGTTCGATTTACGTGGCCGATACCGGCAACCATCGCATCCAGGCGTTGGGCAGCGACGGCAAATTTATTCTCAAATGGGGCAGCCAGGGCACGGGGCAGGGCCAGTTCAACGAACCTTGGGGCATTGCCGTCGCCCCCGATGGGACCGTTTACGTGGCCGATACCTGGAATCACCGGGTACAGCGTTTTAGCTCGGTGGGCCAGTATCAGGGCGAGTTTGGGGCCTTTGCCAATGTTCAGCAGGGCGACCCGCAGTCTGAGCCGGGCAAATTCTGGGGGCCGCGTGACCTGGCGGTTGACGCCGAAGGCAATGTCTACGTGACCGATACCGGCAACAAGCGGGTCCAGAAATTTAGCCCCACCGGCGAATTTATCGCCGCCTGGGGCGGCGCGGGCATCATCCCCGGCGCGTTTGAAGAGCCGGTTGGGATTGACATTGACCGTGACGGCAACATTTACGTGGCCGACACCTGGAACCGCCGCATCCAAAAATTTGACGCCGACTTCAACCCGCTGGCTCAGTGGGAGGTGGTCGGCTGGGACAGTGAAAGTGTGATTAATAAGCCCTCTCTGGTGGTTGACGCCCAGGGCCGCGTCTTTATCAGCGACCCGGAAGGCTTTCGGATTATTGCCTACGACCAAAGCGGTAAGGTTTTGGGCACATGGGGGCAGTACGGCCAGGACCCGGCCTCGTTTGCCCTGCCCAACGGTTTGGCCGTAGACGCGCAAGGCAACCTGCTGGTCGCCGATGCCGACAATAACCGGATTATGAGGTTCAAAGCGCCAACTTTTGGGGGGGGGAACGAATGAGTCAAAACTTATGGAACACGAAGAAGCAATTCAACTTATTCAAGCTGCGCGCAGCCGGGGCGAAACACCCAGTTTGCGCGGGGCCGGCTTACAGGGGATTGATTTAAACAAAAGCGACCTGTATGGCGCCGACCTAAGCGAGGCCGACCTGCGTGAGGCCAACCTGAGCGGGGCTAATTTGGGCGAAGCCGACCTGGGTGAGTCTGACCTGCGTCAAGCCAACCTGAGTGGGGCCAATTTGCACCGGGCCAACCTCATTCTGACCGACTTGCAAGGGGCTAATCTGCGCGGCGCTATTTTGAGCGAAGCCAACCTGGGCCATGCCGACCTGCGGGAGGCCGACCTGCGCGACGCCGATCTGGGTTATGCCAATTTAGCCAAAGCCGACCTGCGCGGCGCTGATTTGCGCGGGGCGAACCTGCGTGGGGCAACCATGCCCGACGGGACGATCCAATTGTAACTATTCAGAAAGGTGTTTTGAATTTTGTAGGGCCTGGCTCAGGCTTAAATTAGCGGCAGAAGGCAAATGGGAGGAATTAAGACGGCTGCAAGACGAACTTGACGCAGGCCGGCGGCGGTGATCTTAATTATCCGGTGCGCCTTGTTCAACCCAGGCGGTGATGGTGCGGATTTGGGCGGGCAGGAGCCGCGGCTCTTTTTTAGGCATTTCACCTTTGACAATTTGCTCAATCAGAAAACTGTTTTCCACATCCCCCGGCTCGATCACCGGGCCGTTGTAGGAGCCTTTTAAAACATCCTCATAGGTGAGCAATTTTAGCCCTTCCTCGACTCTTTCTTTGCCATCGTTGATGCCGCCGTGACATTTGATGCAGCGCCGTTCAAAAATGGGCAGGACATCATTTTGAAAGCTGACCTGACCTGTATCCCCGCTGTCTTCCGGGGCCGGCTCCTCGGTTGGAGCCGGCGTGGGGGTATCGGTGGGGGGCGGGGTTGGCGTAGGAGGTTCGGTAGGCTCAGCCGCTGGGGTCTCAACCGGGTCGGTGGGAGGGGGCGAGCTTGATTCTGCGCTCACAGGGGTGGGCGTGGCTGCCGGGGTAAATGTAGGCGGCGGCTGAGTGGGGGTGTTGGTGGGCGCGGTAGTTGGCGCAGGCGACGGTTCTGCGGCTGCCAGGGCTGCGGTTTGCTGGGCTTCCGTCCAGCGCAAAAAGCCAAACAACAGCGCGCTCCACAGACCGACAATTAAAATAATGATAAGCACCTGGCCCAACAATTGGGTCAGGCTGGGCCAGACAACTTTGCTCCGGCGCTGCGGGGCAGAGCCGGTTTTCCAGGGAGGTTTACGGTTCATATTCTTACTCGTCCCTCCTAACCTGGACAAGCCAGAACCAAAAAGGGTTCTCTCGCAAAGGCGCAAAGACGCAAAGGTTTTTTATAAGTTTTTCTTGGCGTTCTTGGCGACTTTGCGTGAGATTTTCTTGCTCAATGCACAAGGACTCAATTGCTAAGGCACTAAAATCCATACAAAATAACGCCGCCGATAAAGCCCAGGGCTGAGGCTAGAATAAAACTGGCGGCAAAGCCGGCGATGTACAGCACCATGGTCGTGGGCCGCCAGAGTACTTCGGACTGCCGCCAGCGCACCAGGGCGATGACAGCCGTCAAAACAAACAGGGTAATCGCCAAAAATATTTTTAGATTGATGTAGGGCGCATCGCCCTCAAAGCGAACCAGATAATCCCGGTAGCCGGTCAATCCAGCGGCCAGGGTGCTGAGGGCAGCCAGGGTAACGTTATAAAAGGCGGCCCGTTCCAGGGCTTCGTTGCGCTGCCACAAAGCCAACAGCAAAAAAAGCAAGCCAATACCGGTCAGGGCAATGGGAAAATGCACCGTAGGCACGTGCCAGGGATGCACATCAAAAACAGTATTAAATAAACCGGTGATAGATTCCATAAAGCCTGGGTTTTTTGGTGAGCTAAAGGTACACGTTCTGAAGTATAGGTGTCCAGAAAAATTCTTTCCCAACAATCAAGGTAGCAAGGTAACAAAGTAGCAATTTGTTACCTGCTACCCTGCTACTTGCTACCTGTTTCGGTGGCGAAAACTTTTCTGGAGAACTATATACCTTTAGCTCCGAGGAATTGAGCGCAGAATTTAATTTTTAACCAACCGCCGGCGTAGAACAAACCCGGTCAGAGCCAGGCCGCCTCCCAGCAAGAGGAGAGCCAAAGGCCAGGCATTATTCGGGCTGCCGCCAGATTGGGGCAAACTGGCCGGTGGTGTTTGCCCAGAAACAAGGATATTCAGATAATCGGCAATTTGCGCCGCTTCGTCATTGCTCACTTGGGCTTCACTATATGAGGGCATGTTCTCGAATGGGGTCCGCAGTTGCTTGATGACAACATCGGCGGTAGGTGTAACTCCTCGCTGCACAAATCCCTCGATCATCCGCCCCTGGCCCGTCGAGACCACATCTTCGTGACAGGCTACACAGTTCTTTTGCAGCATAAGTTCCTGGCCTGGATGCGTAGCGGTAACGCCGGGGTCTACCCGTTGAAAATCCCCTGCCGGATCAGGGAGAGCAGTGATATAGGCATGCATGTCCCTGATCTGCTGATCCGAAACTTGAGACTCGAAGAACTTGGGCATAAAGCGGCGGGGATTGCGGACCTGAGCAATCCATTCATCTTCGGTCAGAGTGCTGTTGGCCAAGGGGCGGCCAAATTTCCCTTCGCCCGCCGGCCCATGGCAGGCGGCGCACTGCCAGACTTGTTGTTCCCAGGCCGTTTTGCCGGCGTCGGGGGCTTGGGCTAGGGCTATCGAGGTGGTCAAGATAAATAAAAGTAGCAGCATCGGCAGAAAAGCAATCAATTTTCGCATATCAATCAGAATCCCTCCTTAAGATTATTTGGTTTCTTGAATAAACAATGAGCCGGTTGAGGCCAAATTTTTTCTTAACCCACCTCCCTTTGATTAAATTTCTATCGTGGAGGATAGAGTTGATAAGCGGACTATAGCCTCCGTCAGTCGGAGCAAATTAGGCAGTTCCAAGATTTAAATTAACCAAAACGTGTTCCGTCTGCTTTACCTCACGCAAGACGCAACACCTAAGACGAATATTGAGTAATTATTTTCTTGGAGTTGCCTTATAAGGTCTGTAGCCCGTTTATCAAAAATAGATACGTAGCCCAAACAATTTTGGATTTGATTTTGCCGACTAAATGCTGAGAATATGCTGAGAAATTTAACTGGAACCCATCCCTAACCTGGACGAGCCAGAGCCAAAAAGGAACGCAGAGTTACACAGAGACTTTACAGAGACACGCAGAGAAGCGATAAAAATTCCTCTGTGAAACTTTGTGACTTCTCCGTGTCCCTCTGTGTAATAACT
>JAKLJP010000071.1 GCA_023151115.1 Anaerolineae bacterium | reverse complement strand
TCGAAGCACCCAAAACGCTTTCCGAGTTGCCTCGCCCCTACCCAACCCAAAATTTGCCCCAGAATTGAAATACACCCTCTCTACTTTTATCAGTAGTTTAGTTTTATGCCCATTTTCAAGTATAACATGTGTAACGCCATCGGTTCAGGCGAGACATTAATTCAGGTTAAACTAAGGTTGAGGAGAGGATCATGCCATTTAATCAGGCAAAAATTAATCCCCCTGAGTTTCCCCCTCATTTGGAGTGGTTGAATATACCGCGCCCCTTAACATTGACCGACCTGCGCGGCAAAGCGGTCCTGCTAGAATTTTTCACCTATGGCTGAATAAACTGCAACCACAACGTAGCGCAGTTGCGTCTACTCCGTGAGAAGTTCCCCCATGAACTTGTCATCATCAGCATCCACTCGGCCAAATTTCCGGCTGAGGGTTTAACCCATAATATCCGTGCGGCTGTGATGCGCCATGGGCTTGACCGCCCGGTGGTGAATGATGTGAACTTTCAGGTATGGCAAAGTTATGCGGTCAAAGCCTGGCCGACGATCGTGGTCATAGACCCGCAGGGTAAGATTATCCATACCCAATCCGGCGAAATCCTGGCTGAGGAATTTGCGCCTCAAATCGAAGTTCTCATTAACGAGTTTGAAGCTAAGGGTTTGTTGGATCGAACTCCCCTTGATTTTCTGGCCGAGCGGATGCAGGAACCGCTGCGCCCTCTTGATTATCCAGCCAAAGTATTGCTGACGAATAAAGGGCTTCTGTATATTGCCGATACGGGGCATCATCGCATCCTGGAGGTACAACTGAGTGAAGATGGTCTCACGGGCGAAATTGTGCGCGTATTTGGCAGTGGTCAGCCCGGTTTACAGGATGGTCCGGCGACCACTGCGGCCTTTCACGGTCCGCATGGCCTGGCTCTTAGCGGCGACACGCTTTATGTGGCTGATACGGAAAACCATGCCGTTCGGGCGATTGATTTGGTGAGTGGGCTGGTTCGGCGGGTAGCCGGGACGGGCCACAAAGCGCATGGCCGGTTTATGGTCGGCGAGCCGAGTGAGACCCCGCTGCGCTCTCCCTGGGCGCTGCTGGGAGTGGATGATATAGTTTTTGTGGCCATGGCCGGATCGCACCAGATTTGGGCTTTGTTACAAGAAGAACAGATTGGGCCATTTTTTGGCAATGGCCGCGAAGCGTTGGTGGATGGCGACCAGATGCAGTCAAGTTTCAATCAACCCAGTGACTTGTCATTGGGCATGGGCCATATTTTTGTGGCTGACGCCGAAGCCAGCGCCATCCGCGCCATTGCCTTGCTGGACGAAAAGCCCCGCGTGGTGACGCTGGTCGGGCAGGGGCTGTTTGAGTTTGGCGATGTGGATGGAATGGGAGGCATGGTGCGGTTACAGCATCCCACCGGGCTGACCTTTTATGAGGGGCTGGTCTATATTGCCGACAGCTACAACCACAAAATCAAAACCCTCGATCCGACAACCGGTCAGGTCAAAACATTGATCGGCACAGGGCAGCCCGGCTATTCGGATGGCTCCTTTACTCAGGCTGAATTATTTGAGCCGGAGGGAATCGTGGCCGGTCAGGGTCGCTTATACATTGCCGATACCAACAATCACTTGATTCGGGTAGCCGATTTAGCCACAGGATTGCTGCATACCTTGATGCTGCGGGGCTTAGAGCGACTTCAGCCGGTTAGTCGTAATGAGGCTCGCTCGCCAGATTTACGTTTTGACCCCTTGTTGGTGATGCCCGGTCAAGTGACCTTCAACTTCGACATTGAGCTGCCGGCGGGCTATAAGCTCAACGCCGAAGCGCCGCTTATGCTGCGGGTGATTCAAAATAACGCCAGCAGCATTCATACGTTTGAGCCTGGGCAGATTCCGACCGTGACTCTGGCTATAAATTCTGACCAGGAGCTAACCTTCGACTTGACGTTTTACTATTGTGAAACCGAAGAAGAACGGCTCTGCCTGATCCACGATACTCGTTTTGTTCTGCCCTGTCTCACCACCGAGGCTGGCCTGCCGGTGGTGCGAGTACCGTATCGAGTGACACTTTAGCAGATTAGGGAACTTAAGGAACTGAGGGAACTTTACTTTTCAAGTTCCCTCAGTTCCTTCTCTGTATCAACTCAACAAACTCAATAGCACAGCCACACCAAAGCCGGCAATGATTATCCCCGAAATCTTGTTGACCCAGCCCAGCCGATCAGCCGTAAATTTAGCTCGGAACAGGCTGACTCCGCCACTCAGTATGAGCCACCACAAAGCCGATCCCAGAAAGACGCCTAAAACCAATATTCCGGCTGAGAGATAATCGGCTTCGGAATTGGCCAGGCCCAACCCAGCAAAAATAGCGGCAAAGGAGAGGATGGTCGCCGGGTTGGTCAGGGTGAGGAAAAAAGTGGAGGCATAAGCCTTGATAAAACCACCCCCTTCGGCCTGGGCAGCCCTCTGGGCCGGAGCGGAGACAAATGTTTTGTAGCCCAGATAGCATAGAAACAGGCCCCCAATCAGGCTCAACCAGATTTGTTGGCGGATCAGCAGGCTGGATATGACTGTCAGCCCAAAGCCGGCGATGGAGCCGTAGAAGGCGTCGGCGGTTGCTGCGCCCAGGCCCGACAACAAGCCAACAAAGCGGCCTTCGGCCAGGGTGCGGCGGATGCACAAAACCCCAATCGGTCCCACCGGGGCGGCGATAGAAAAGCCGATAATTAAACCCTTTAATAAAATGCTAACTTCCATTTCAATCTACAGCCTATCATCATGCCAACTAGCGCCGGGGTTGACGGCAGTCGGATTGGCGGTTATATTAACAGTGAGGGGATTGTATAAAATCAATGAGTAGTTTATGGAACAAGTTTACAAGTTATTTCTGGTAGTGTAAATACCATATCCAAGAAAAATGAGCCTATTTTTTAGAATTTGTAAGGTAAATTTATAAATGACTTTAGATCATACAAAATTGCTCGATGAGGTTGGCTGGCGAATTTTGGCGGCTTTACAAGAAGATGGTCGTCTTTCCTTTGCCGAGTTAGGGCGGCGGGTGGGGCTGTCGCTGCCAGCGGTGGCTGAGCGAGTGCGGCGGTTAGAAGAGGCGGGGATTATCACCGGCTATCGGGCCGAGGTGAATATGGTCAAAATTGAGCTGCCTATCATGGCCTTTATTCGGATGAATACCCCCAGGGATCAATATCCGGCTTTGATTGCCTTGCTCAACAAGTTGCCCCAGGCGCTGGAGTGTCACCATTTGACCGGGTCGGAATCTTTTATCATCAAAGTTGTAGTCGCTTCGATTGCCGATTTGGAGACGCTTATCGGCCAACTGAGTGCGTTTGGCCAGACGAGTACTTCGATTGTGCTGTCTTCGCCGGTGTTAAAGCGAGTCATTACCCGTGAGGCAACTGAAGTCAAAGGATAACCCTTGGGCAAATGTATCGGAGCGGGGCGATTTTGCCAACTCTAGGGCATACAGGTATAATTTTTATTCTATCAAAATAACTAAGGAATAGAGGTTTTCTAGGGCAATGACCAAACGAACTTATCAACCCAAACGCCGCCACCGGGCGCGGGTGCATGGCTTTCGGGCGCGGATGGCTACCAGCAGCGGGCAAAAAGTGCTCAAAGCCAGGCGAGCGCGAGGTCGTAAAGTGCTGGCTGTACAGCGAATGCATCCCAAGCATACCAATTGGAACGCTGACTGAACCGGGATAATATTTTAGGAAGTGAAGCGACAATACCGTTTACGCCGCAATACCGATTTTCAACGAGTTCGGCGTGAAGGTAAATCTAATGCCAGCCCTTTAATGGTGCTGGCATTTCTACGCAATAAGCTGGATTATAGTCGCTTTGGGTTTGTGGTTAATAAACGCCTGGGCAAAGCAACGCAGCGCAATCGCATCAAACGCCGCATGCGTGAGGCTACCCGTTTACGCACGGCCCAAATTAAACCGGGTTTTGATGTGATTTTTATCGCCCGGCAGCCAATTAACCAGGCTAGCTACGGCGATATTGAACGGTTTTTAGAGAAGTTACTAAAAGAGTCAGAGTTATTAGAGACAGGTAGCAAGTAGCAAGGTAGCAGGTAACAGAAAACCTGCTACCTGCTACCTTGCTACCCTGTTACCCTGCTACCCTGTGAAGTACTTAGCTTTAATCTTGATCCGGTTTTATCAAAAGTTTATATCGTCGGCACTGCCGCCGGCGTGCCGGTTTTACCCAACCTGTTCCCATTATAGTTATGAAGCTATAGAAAAGTATGGGCTGATCAGGGGGGGCTGGCTGGCCGTCAAACGGATTGGCCGCTGTCATCCCTTTCATCCCGGTGGATACGATCCTGTACCGTAATGACGACGTTCGGTTGTTTGTTGAGGAGGATGGAAAGAGTTTAGTCGTGAAATCTATAAAGCTGTTCATTTTACCCCTGGTTATTGTTGGACTTATTTCATTTTTAGCGTTGTTTAAGCCCATAGTTGCAGCTTCTCCCGACCAGGAGCAAGCTGTTGTTTTAAGCCCGGTGGCTCAAGCCAATGGCGTAAGTTTAGAGAAGAAGGCCAGTTCCGATACTATTCAATTAGGCCAGGTGGTTACTTTTACGGTGACAGTTGACAACCAAAGTAACCGGGCTATTGATTTTAACCTGACCGATGCTATGCCGGAAGGATTGGCCCTGGCCCTGCATGGACATATCATTTCGGCCACCGTGGGTACATTTGATACCGCTAATAATGTACTCTCCTGGTCGGGAAATTTGCCGCAGGGTCAAAAAGCCAGCATTATTTATTATGGCATACCCCCTTCGACCGCTGCGCCGGGTGAAACCCTTAACAATGTGGCCCGGCTGGAATTTGGTGAAACCCATCTTGAAGCCGGCGCATCTGTTACCACCCAGCCCAAAGACCCAGGTATCTGGGGCGCTTTTGTTAATTTTATCGCCCTGTCCCTGATCTATTTGGATACTATTTTGAAAAACTGGGGGGTACCCTACGCTTTTGGTTTTTCGATTATTATTTTCACCATTCTGGTCCGACTGGCCACCTTCCCGTTAAATATGCAACAAATAAAATCATCCAAGGCTATGCAGGATTTACAGCCACGGATGAAGGAACTGCAAGAGAAATACAAGAACGACCGGGAAAAGCTGGCTCAGGAGCAGATGGCGATGTATAAAGAGGCCGGGGTTAACCCTCTGGGCGGGTGTTTACCTACCCTCGTCCAGATGCCCATTTGGTTTGCCCTGTATCAAGCGCTCACCCAACTCTCAAATGAAGGCCTGCTCTACGAAGGATTTATGTGGATCCCCAGCCTGGCCGGCCCCCCCGTATCCCAAAGTGGGGATATCATACCTCCCTGGTTATGGCAATTGCCCTGGACTGAGTCATTAGCTTATTTGGTTCTGCCGATCCTGCTATTAGTATCCCAGTATTACATGCAGCAGATGATGACCCCCCCTAACCCCGACCCGCAGCAGGCTTCGATGCAATCCATGATGAAAATTATGCCGATTATGTTTGGCTATTTTTCATTGATTGTGCCTTCGGGCTTAACCTTATATTGGTTCACCAGCAACATTTTAGCTTTAGCCCAACAGTACTTTACGCAAAATAACCTTAAACCGGCGACAGCTTCGGTGGGAAAGCCGCTCAGCGCCTCGGTTACGACCGGTCCCATTGCAGCCGAGCCGGAAGAGAATAATAAGAGTGCCAATGTCAAAGCAAAACGAAAGTCTAGACGTAAGCGCTAAAACAATTGATGAGGCCATTGAGCAAGGATTGGCTCAGTTGGGCCTCAGCCGCGAGCAGGTTGATGTTGAAATTGTAAAAGAAGGAAAACGTGGTGTTTTTGGGATAGGCTCTGAAGATGCTCAAGTTCGGTTGATTCCCCGCAGCCAGGGCCAGCCGGAAAATCTTCAACCCGCTTCTGCCCCCCCAGTTGCTGCCAGTAAACCCGCTGCCCCCATTGAAACACCTGCTGAGCCGAGCCAGCCTGATCCATCTCAATCTGAAGCCGGCCGCGAGGCGGAAATTGGCGAGATGTCCGTCCGCTTTTTAGCCAAGCTGCTTGAGCTTATGGGCATTCAAGCCACCGTAACCTATCGCCGAGGCACAGATTTGGTCGAAGTAGGTGAAATGCCGCCCCTGGTTTTGGATATTACCGGCGGCGATTTGGGTATCTTGATTGGCCGGCGCAGCGAAACACTCCAGGCGCTGCAAGATATGGTCCGGCTGATGGTCAGCAAAGAGCTGAATAGCTGGTTGCCAATTGTAGTGGATGTCGAGTCTTACCGGGTGCGCCGCCGCCAATCGCTGCGCCAAATGGCTGAGAAGATGGCCGAGCGTGTGACCGCCAGCCGCAAAAAGATGGTGCTGGAAGCCATGCCCGCCCATGAGCGCCGCATTATCCATATTACCTTAAGAGATCACCCGGCAGTGACCACCAAGAGCGTCGGCAGCGATGATAATCGCAAAGTAACTATTATTCCCAAGTAAGCTGTTGTTCGCTTATCAAAGGCATACCTTATTTCCAAACCCACCCCTGCGGTGGGTTTTGTGTGCCTTACCTAACTGAGAGAATCGAGCTGATAACATGACCCAAAACGTCCAGCCCCCCTATCTTTTGGTAGGAACCGTAACCAAAGATTTGCTCCCACACGACCGCTTCACCATTGGCGGTACCGTGACCTATGCCGGTTCTGTGGTCAAACGATTGGGCTGGCAGCCGGTCATTATTACCGCCGCCGCCCCCGATTTTGTTCCGCCCCCCTTTCTGGCCGATGCGCAATGGCACATTCTACCTTCTGCCGCTACAACCACCTTCCGCAATGTTTATACCCCACAAGGCCGGCAGCAAACGGTTGGGCCCATCGCCCGTTCCATTGGCCCGGCCGATATTCCCCCCGACTGCCGGAATATCTCGCTGGTTCACCTCTGTCCTCTGGCGCAGGATGTGGAGGCCGGCGTGACCCGTTTGTTTGAAAACTCGCTGCTGGTGACGACTCCCCAGGGCTGGCTGCGGCAGTGGGATGCTGAAGGAGTTGTCTCGCTGGGCGATTGGCAGGGCGCAGCGGAGATTCTCCCCCGGGTTCGGGCGACCGTTATCAGCATTGAAGATATTGAAGGTAATTGGGCCATTGCTGAGAAATGGGCCGGCCAAACCTCCATTTTGATTGTAACCCAAGATAAAGAAGGCTGCACTGTTTTTCACCAGGGGCAGCGTTTGGCTGTGCCACCCCGTCCCGCCACACCCAGCGACCCCACCGGCGCCGGTGATGTTTTTGCCGCCGCTTTTTTCATCCGTTACCACGAAACAGATGACCTGTGGCACTCGGCCTATTTTGCCAACGTTTTTGCCTCCATGGCCATCGAGCGCGCTGGCCCCGAAGGTATCCCGGCCCGGGCTGAAGTCGAAGCCTATATCGCCCGGCATCCGGTTGAAAACGTTTAATCGCTTTAATTCCTGTCTGTTTTGTTTGTCATCCTGGCCTATGCTACAATCAACACTCAACATTCAACCTGCAACTTTTAACCCATGACTGACCGTGCGGCCTTTGTCTATACCATTGCCAATCAAAAAGGCGGGGTTGGAAAAACTACCACTGCCGTCAACCTGGCTGCGTTTATTGCCGCCCGCAAAGCGCGGGTTTTGATTGTAGACGCCGACCCGCAATCCAATGCCACTTCCAGCCTGGGGGTCAAGCTGGCCGACGAAGCGCCCTCGCTGTATGATGGGCTGGTTAACAGAGTTCCAGCCCATGAAATTGTCCAGGCTACCAGCCGGGAACGGCTGTCTATTTTACCCGCCTCGCCCGAACTGGCCGCCGCCGAAGTGGAATTGGTGCAGCAACTGGCCCGCGAAACCTTGCTGCAAAAGATGTTGAAACCCATTCTGGCGGATTATGATTTTATTTTTATTGACACCCCACCCAGCCTGGGGCTGTTGACTGTCAACGCTTTGACTGCCTCGACCCATGGGGTGATTATTCCGGTGCAGTGCGAGTACCTGCCGTTGGAAGGATTGGGCCAACTGGTCCATACTGTCAACCTGGTGCGCGACAATCTCAACCCCCAGTTGCAGGTAGCCGGGGTGGTGATGACCATGTTCGACAGCCGGACCAACCTGGCCATGGATGTGGTCAACGAGGTGCGCCAACACTTCCCGGAGCAAATCTTCAAAACCATCATCCCGCGCAACATCCGCTTGAGCGAAGCTCCCAGTTACGGTGAGGATATTCTGGCCTATGCGCCTGACTCAGCCGGCTGTAAAGCCTATCAAGCGTTGACGGAAGAATTATTGAGCCGGGTGCGGAAGCAGGTAGCAAAGTAGCAGGTAGCAGAAAAACTTGCATCTTAGGCAACTCCAAGAAAATAATTACTCAATATTCGTGTTGCGTCTTGCGTGAGGTAAAGCAGACGGAACACGCCGCCATAGGCACGCAAGCGAGACGCAAGACGTTTTGGTTAATTTAAATCTTGGAACTGCCTTATATTTGCTACCCTGCTACTTGCTACCCTGTGACTTTTGAGGAAGGTGTTTATGATGACCAAAAAACGCGGGTTGGGCAAGGGCCTGGAAGCGCTGATCCCGACAACGATCACCAGACCGGCCAGTTCAGAAGTGCAGGCCGGCGCGGTTGAAATTCCGGTGGATCACATCTCGCCCAATCCCCACCAGCCCCGCCAGACCATAAACCCGGAGAAGCTACAAGAATTGGCCGCTTCGATTGCGGCGCACGGCCTAATCCAGCCATTGATTGTGACGCGGGTGGGGGGCGGCTACCAACTGATTGCCGGGGAACGGCGCTGGCGAGCCAGCCAACTGGCCGGTTTGACCACCGTGCCGGTGATTGTCAAAGAGACCAGCCCGCAGCAGATGTTGGAATTAGCTTTGGTGGAAAATATTCAGCGGGCCGACCTGAATCCGCTGGAAGAAGCCGAGGCTTACGCCCAATTGATGGAGGAATTTGGTTTAACCCAGGAAGCTGTGGCTGAGCGAGTCGGCAAAAGCCGCACCGCCGTCGCCAATATCGTCCGGCTGCTCAATTTGCCGGAAGAGGCCAGAGTCGCCCTGGCGTCCGGGGAAATCTCGGAAGGGCATGCCCGCGCTCTGTTGAGCCTCAAAAAGGGGCGTGATCAATTAAGTTTGTTGACCACCGTGATCAATCGCGGTCTCAACGTCCGCCAGACCGAAGCCCTGGCCCGCCAACTGTTGCTGGGCGATGCCGAAGCTAAACCCAAACGCCCCCCGCTTACCCCCCATGATAAAACCATGCTGGCCAAATTTGAGTCGAAACTCGGTACCCGGATTGAACTAAATCGTTCTGAAGATCAATCGGGCCGGCTGGTGATCCATTTTTATTCCCAGGAAGAACTGCAGGCCATTTTTGACGCGATTTTAGGGAAGGATGAGCAGTTGTAGTAATTGCTCATACATGTCATTTCGACCGAAGGGAGAAATCTCTTATGCTTATGCGGCGCTCCAGAGATTTCTCGGCCGACGGCCTCGAAATGACTTTGGGGCTGAACAGTTACCAATTGTAAAGCTCACACCCGGCCCAACTTAACCTCTTCCAACGCCTCCAACCGATCCTGCAATAAGCGCACTTCCTCGTCTACCTCCGCCGATAGACGGCTGTAATCGGCCACATGGTCGGTGGATTCGCCGGTGAGGAGCTGAGAATAGATCGTTCCCAGGGCCGACAGCGTGCTTTCGATTTGGATTTCCGCCCGCTTCATGGTGTTTTGCAATCGCTCCAGCGAGGCCAACTGGTTGCGCCGATTGGTCAGAGTTCGTTCCAGTTGGCCGCGCACCTGGGGATCATTTTCTTGGGTCAGTTGAGTTTCCAGCCTCGCACCCCCTTCGGCAAGCTCAGGACGCAGCTTCAATACGCGCTACTCAGGATGCTTGGCTTACCGACATTGACTTACTGTTCACGAGGATAAAAAAATCAGCGGCATGGGGATGTTGTAAAGCACCAGGCCCACAATAATCGCTGTAGCAAAACTGGTCGCCACTTTGGTAATCATCGTGGTACGATTGGTCATGGCCTGGCCCTGGTAGATCATCAGGGCCAGCCGGGGCAAAAAGACCAGCGGGGTAAACAGGCCGTACCCCAGCAGCAGCAGCAAGGTGGCGACGGTCCGCTCCACCCCACCGAGAACCCGGTCCAGCGTGTTGATGGCCACCGTCTGTTTGATTTCGGTACCCTGGGTCGCCAGAACGGCTACGGAAACCTCGGCTTCCAAAACCGGGGCTACGCCAATCACGGTAGCCAAGCCGATCAGATAAGCCATTAGCCGATACTGGTTGAGGGCGGTGGGCGTCCACAAAAGCTGCAAGTCGGCGGGGGTCCAGCCGGTAGCCACCCAGGCAATCAGAATGATCAGGATGAGATGGGCAATCTGGTCCAGGATGAGTAATAGTAGCCCCTTCCCTTTACTGTTATCGGTAAAAACAAAGGTGCGAAATTGGTCAATAAAAAGGTGACCCAGAAACAAAACAATCATCCAGACCCACCAGATAGGCAAGGTGTTCCAGGCCAAAATGGCGGTAATAAAGGTGACAACACCGACATGAATGATCAGACCCGGCCAGCCTTTACGTTTAGCTAAAACCAGCCAGTAGGGTTGTAAAACGAAATCGCCGATCATGTGGCCCAACATGAGGCGTAAGAAGAAGGAGAGGGCCAGGTCCATGTTGCTTACATATCCTTCGAATTGCTCAAGAGATTCTCACGGAGAGGTAAGGTGAGGATCACTTCGGTCCCCTGGCCTACCTCGGAATGGATGGTAAAAACGCCGTTGATGGCGCTGGAACGTTCCTGCATATTAATCATGCCCAGGCTGCCGCGCTCTTCGTAGCGCGCTTTGACTTTATGGACATCAAAACCCAGCCCGTTATCTTTGATTAACACGGTCAAGGTATCCTGGCTTTCGTCGGGCTGCAGGATTAAATCTATCTGTGAGGCCTGGGCATATTTTTTGGCGTTGTTGACCGCTTCCTGAATGACCGCAAAAATAGCCACCTCCGCTTTGGGCGATAGCCGTTCAAATTCCTTCTCGACGGTTAACACGATGTTGAGTTTATCGGTCTCGGCCAGCCGCTCGGCGTAAACCTCCAGCGCCGGGATAAGGCCCTGGGTTTCCAGGATTACCGGGCGGAGGTCGAACAGGAGGGTGCGGAGCTGCTTCAGGGCCTTCTCCGAGACGCTCAGGTTCAAATCAATTTCGTCCAGAGCGTGCTCTGGGGCACGCTTAATCAGTTCTTTGGTAAAGTTCAGACTCATAATAATCGAAGCCAACAACTGGGTTGGCCCATCATGCAAATCACGGGCCAGGCGCTTGCGAATTTCGTCCTCGACCACCACCAGGCGATCCCGTTCTTCTTTGAGGCTTTCATATAAACGGGCATTTTCGATGGCAATAGCGGCCTGATTGGCAAAGGTGGTCAACAGTTTTTGGTCCAAATCGCCAAAGTAATGATCGGGCTTGCTCTGTAAGACCTGCAACACGCCAATCAGCTTATTACGCGAGATCATCGGTACGCACAGCAGCGAGGTCAACTTGAAGTCGAAACTGTCGGCGATGCTCTGGTAGTAGCGGTTGTCCTTGTTGACGTCATCCACGATTAAGGGCTTGCGATGGGTAGCCACCCAGCCGGCAATACCTTTGTCGCGGGCCATGCGCACCCCTTTGAGGTTCTCCCCGCCGCCGCCTTCAATCACGGCAAAAACTAATTCATCGGTCAGCTCGTCGAGCAAAATCAGCGAGCCGGCCGAGGCGTTCATGACATCCACGGCGGCCACCAGAATTTTGTGCAGCAGCGGCTCCAAATTTAACTCAGAGGTCAGCGACCCGGCCACCTCATGCACCACATGCAAAACCGCGATGCGATGCTGCGCTTCCTGAAAATTGACCTCTAAGTTTTTTATTTTTTCTTGAAGGGTGGCTAATTCTACGGCGTCGGTTGTCTTGCTCAAGCTTTTACCCTGCCTTAAGCCTCTACTACCTTTCAAATAACGTAGTTTAGCCCCTTGTGGGCGGGCACAAGGCTCCATACTAAGCCTATCCGAGAAACGGCCGGTTGGCATCCCTATGCGTCACTATGGGGTTATTCGGATAGCCTCCTACAAGGGCATTAATCCTGGCTCAGTCTCAAAAAAGGCTAATTGCTGAGCAATTTTTGCAGTAGGGGCAGCTCTCGCTCCGCTGCTTCACGGCCCAGGCGAATAAACTCCTCGGCCTTATCATAATCCATCGAGGTCAGCAACTCGACGCGCGGCCTGATTAAAACATCCACCGGACTCATCCGGGTTTTCACAATCTCGCGTTCCATAATCGCCATCATACTGGTCAATACCCCCAAAAAATTGGGATTGATCGGCTGCCGCGATTTCAGGCGGCCCCTGGCCCGTTCTTCTTCAATCGAAGGAATGACGCTGGAGGCGATAATGATATTAGCCCCTTTTTCGGCCAAAATGCTAGCCGGGACCGGGTTGACCGCGCCGCCATCGATAAGATAATGGTTATTGAGCCGATAGGGCGAAAAAATACCGATCATGCCAATGCTGGCTCTGACGGCTTCGGCCAACAAGCCCTCCTCAAATACAATTTCCTCACCCGACATCACATCGGCGGCGACCACATAAAAGGGAATCTTGGTATCGGCAAAGCTGACGTGATTGAACTGTTTATCCAAATATTTAAGGGTGGCATTGCCTTTGATGAGGCCGTTCCAGGGTAAATTGACTCGTGGATCCCACAGGCCGCTTTTGAAGTCAATCAATTTGACCAGGTTTTTGGCAAAGCGGGCTACCTCATCGGGCGATTTACCGCAGGCGTACAGCCCCCCAAAAAGCGAGCCGGCGCTGGTGCCGGCAATCATATCCACCGGAATGTTGGCCTTTTCCAGGGTTTGGAGCACCCCAATGTGAGCAATACCCCTGGCTCCACCACTGGAAAGGGCCAGCCCGATCACCCGCTGGGCCAGTTTGCGGGCGGTCCGGCCCAATTCAGCCTCGGTGTTATCACAGGTGAAGATGGGGCCTTTGGAGAGTTCTTTGATCCAGGATGCTGGCGGCGTGGCGAGCAGAACCGTCGCTCGAACCAATTGCAGGGCTTTGGCGGCCATCTCGCTGTACTCGGTCGGCAGCGCGATCAAGACCCAATCATAGCCATCTACCAAGATACTCAGCGTCTCAACCAGGGAGGCGCTGGAGAGATTGTCCATCGCTTCCAGCACCACCAGGCTTTCGCTTTGAGCCTCGGCATTGATTTCCTGGGGCAGCTTGGCTCCAGTGGCATCAAACAACACAACGCGCTGGCGGGTCAAGCGGTGGAGTTGCTGGGCCAGCGGCCAGGCTTGGGGACCAAAGACAGCCGCCAGGGTATAACCGGGTCGTTTCTCAACCTCCATCACTGCATCGCTCAGGCGGCGGCTCAACTCGCGGGTTAACTGTAGGGCAATTTCAGGGTGGTCGGCCAGCAGTTCATCCATATCCGCTTTGCGTAAAACCCACAAATCAGCGTCAATCACTACCGTGACTGTGGCCGAGCGGCGCTGATTGAGCAGCAACGCCATCTCGCCAAAAAAGTTGCCCGGCCCCAGATAGTTGACAATCTTTTCCTGCTGCCCAACCCCCGTGTTGATTGAAACCTTAACCTGGCCCGACTCGATCAGATACATCGAGTCGCCCAGACTGTTTTCGACAAACACGACCTCGCCGTTCTCAAAATGAACTTTTTGCAGTTTAGCCGAGACAGCCGCCAGGGTTTCGCGGGAGCAGGATTTGAAAAACGGGATACGCAGCAGGCTGTCTTCGATGATCTGATGCTGGGAATTTATTTCAACCATTGTTAATGGTCCGTTACAACTCAATCAAGATTTTAACAATTATACCATAAATTTTTTGCGCCTATCAATGGTACATGAGGCTTAAATAACGACCACCAGAGGATAGAAGATAGAGGATAGAAGATAGAAATCATCTATTTTTGCTATCTACCATCTTCTATCTCTTCTCGTTGGCAAATCCCCTGAAGTTTGTTATAATGAGCAGACATAATCTTACGCCAGCGTCAAAACTTATGAGCCAACCTCCCGACCCAACCCGACCGGCCTCACCGGTAGACCCATTTCAATATGCTGTTCATCTGGCCAAAGCCGGGCGCAAGCTCGAGGCCCGTGATGCGCTGCGGCGGGTGGTGGCGGCGCAGCCGGTCAACCAGGCGGCCTGGCTGTGGCTGTCGGCGGTGGCCCCTGACCTGGCCGAGGCCGAAGCCGCTCTGACCCAGGCTCGCAGCATCAACCCTCTGCATCCCAGCTTGGCTCAGGCGGAACAGTGGCTGGCTAAACGGTTTGCCACCCAACTGTCCAACCGTGTGACCATCCTGCCCGCGCCCGCCCCGACAAAACCGACCAAAATAGCCACGACTCAGCCTATGCCCTCCCTCACCCAGGCCCACAAACCGGCCACCTTGCCCGTGGAGGACAGCCGACCCCATCAGGCCGCCACCCTGCCGATGCCGTCCCCCCAGCCGCCGGCGGAAACCAGGCCGTCCACACCCCTGTCGCAGACTTGGCACGTGGTCGCGCTGATTGTTGTCGCGGTGGCGGCGACCATCGGCTTGAGTGTGCTGTTCCTGGGGTTGACTTTGCCGGTCGGCGCAACCGCGCCGGAACCGACCCCGGTTGACTCGTTTCTGCGCGAGCGCCCGGCTGCCCTGGACGAAGCCTGGGCCAGCCGAGATTGGAGCCGGGCGATTGCCATTTTGGAGGGGCTGCGCCAAACCCAGCCCGACTCCGCCGCGCTCAAGGAGCAGTTGACCCACGCCTATCTGCAACAAGGGATCGCTTTACGTCACAAGGGGTTTATTGAAGAGGCCCGGCCTATGTTTGAACAAGCCCTGCGCCTCAACCCTAGCCAGTTGCGCGCTTGGCAGGAGGATCGCTTGGCCGAGACTTATTTGCAGGGGGTCAAGCATTATCAGGCCGGTGAATGGCAAAAAGCCATCGAGTCGTTAGAAGCCGTGCGAGCCGAGGATGGCGCTTACGTTCACGTCAAAGATTTGCTGTACAGCGCCTATTACAATCACGGCCTGGCCCTGCAAGGGGCCAATAAAATGAAGCAAGCCAGAGATGCTTTGGAAATGGCGATTGCCCTACGCCCCGATTTGCCGGAGCCGCGCCGCAAAATCGCCGAGATTGAATTTGCCCTGGCCCCTCAAACCGCCCCGGCCAAGCCCATCCCCCCGGCCTCGGTCAAAGACCGGCTGATTGTCGTCGGCATTGCCGAGCAGCGTATGTGGGTCTTTGACAAGAACAAGCAGGTCTTTGATTTTGTTGTCTCCACCGGCGAGCCGGGCCGTGATACGGCCATCGGCGAGTTTGAAATTCTGGACAAAATTGATGTGGCCTACGCCGCCACCTGGAACCTGGATATGCCCTACTGGATGGGCATCTACTGGGCCGGCACACTGGAAAACGGCATCCACTCCCTGCCGATTGTCCGGCATACTGGCTACAAGCTCTGGGACGGCTACCTGGGCCAGCGCGTCTCCTACGGCTGCGTCATTTTGGGCGACGAAGACGCCGCCACCCTGTACGAGTGGGCCGAGGTGGGCACGAAAGTGAAGATCGTGTGGAGTCTGGCGGATTGGGCGGGGAAGTGAGGAAGGTTGGGGGGGAGGGCTGGTTAATTTGAAAGTGATGCGTGATGCGTGATACATGACCTACAAATTTCACGCCTCACGTATCACGCATCACGCCCAAAACTTATCCCTGTGACCGAAACTAAGCTCATCACCTCTGCTCGGATGCTCCTGATTTTTGGGAGTATCCGAATTTTTGTTTACAAAGGGCCGGAAGTTTGGTAAGATGTAAATGACAGTTTTTTCGATTAGCCTGCTCAAGTGTCATCTGGAAGGCTATCGGGCAAAAATCTACTCCCAAACAGAAGCGAAATGGAAGGCAAAAATAATACCTAAAACTCAAGATATAAAAGAAATAGAAATTGTGGCAGAAGGCTTTAGACGAGGCCGGATTAGGCCGGCATCTCCGGCTTATCATTCAAAAAGGAGAAATTCGCATTTTACCACAAGTTAGTGTCGCCCCAGAGGAACTCCTAGATGAGTTAGCCGGATGTTTGGGCCAAGAATCAGCCACCGAGTACGACTTCCATCTGGAATTGGCAATGAGGTAGCCAACCTTGAATAAGGGTGCAAATTAGTCTTCCCTTTTTAGAGCACAAGCCCCGACTCATTCGAGTCGGAGCTTTTTTCAACTGGCCTCAAACGCTCTATAATTTAATGGTAATCTCTTCTCTTTCTTACTCCTATTCCCCGAGCCATTAAAACAATCCCCAAAGCCAACATCAACCATCGTACACCACCAGGAATGAAAATCCGCAGATTTCGCAGATTGCACAGATTTTTAAATTTATCTGCGAAATCTGTGGATAGTTTCGAGGAGGCATTAATGAACAACCCAAACCCCACCGATCCTTACCTCGCGGCTAAAGCCGAGTGGGAAGCGACCACGCTCAAAGAAGCGCTGGCCCAGAGGCCGGAGCACCAGGAGCAGTTTGTCACCACCTCTTCCATTCCTGTCGAGCGGCTTTATGCGCCCAAAAATACAAGTTACGACGACTACATGGCCCAGCTTAATTTCCCCGGCCAATACCCTTACACCCGCGGCGTTCATGCCAGCGGCTACCGGGGCAAATTGTGGACCATGCGCCAGTTTGCCGGTTTTGGCAGCGCCGAAGAAACCAACCGGCGTTTCAAATATTTGCTAAGCCAGGGGCAAACCGGCCTGTCCATCGCCTTTGACCTGCCGACTTTGTACGGCTACAACACCAACGCCCCCGAAGCCGAGGGCGAATTTGGCAAATGCGGCGTGGCCGTCTCCTCGCTGCGGGATATGGAGTTATTGCTCGACGGGCTGCCGCTGGACCGGATCACTACCAGCATGACCATCAACAGTCCGGCGGCCATCATCTGGGCTATGTACATTGCGGTAGCCGACCAGCGCGGCATCCCCCGCCAGAGTCTGGGCGGCACACTGCAAAACGACATCCTCAAGGAATACATTGCCCAAAAAGAGTACATCTTTCCGCCGCAGCCGAGCCTGCGGTTGGTCGTGGATACGCTTGAATTTGGGGCCAAAGAACTGCCGCGCTGGAATCCGATCAGCATCAGCGGCTACCATATCCGCGAAGCCGGCAGCACCGCCGTGCAGGAATTGGCCTTTACCCTGGCCGACGGCATCGAGTATGTCAAGGGCGGGCTGGCCCGCGGGCTGGCGGTGGACGACTTTGCCCCCCGACTGAGCTTTTTCTTCAACGCCCACAACGACTTTTTTGAAGAAATCGCCAAATACCGGGCGGCCCGTCGTATCTGGGCCAGGCTGATGAAGGAAAAATTCGGGGCCGCCGATCCCCGTTCGTGGCGGCTGCGCTTTCACACCCAGACGGCGGGGGTCAGTTTGACCGCCCAGGAGCCGGAAAATAATATTGCCCGTGTCGCCCTGCAAGCCCTGGCGGCGGTCTTGGGCGGAACCCAAAGCCTGCACACCAACTCGATGGACGAAGCTCTGGCCCTGCCCAGCGAGCAAGCGGTGCGCATCGCCTTGCGCACCCAGCAAATCATTGCCCATGAAAGCGGCGTGACCAACACCGTTGACCCGCTCGGCGGCAGCTACTTTGTCGAAGCCCTGACCGACCGGATGGAGGCCGAAACCTGGGCCTACTTCGACCGGATCGAGGCACTGGGCGGCGTCTTGCCGGCCATTGAAAGCGGCTTCTTTCAGAAAGAGATTGCCGACGCCGCCTATCGCTACCAATATGAAATTGATACCAAACAGCGGACGATTGTCAGCGTCAATGAATATCTCAGCGCCGAACCCATCCATATCCCCATTTTAGAGATGGACCCCCAGGGCTACGAGCGGCAGTGTGCCCGCCTGGCCGAGGTGATGGCCCAGCGGGATAACCGCGTTGTCTCTCGTTGCCTGGCCGATTTGCGCCGGGCAGCCCAGGGCAGCGCCAATCTCATGCCCTACATTCTTGACGCCGTTAAAGCCTACGTTACCTTGCAAGAAATTATGGATGTCTTCAGAGAGGTTTTTGGGGAATACCGCGAGCCGAACTTCTTATAAGGCAGTTCTGAAATCCTCACGTATCACGAAACTTGTTTTTTTGCCTACTTGTGAACTTGAGCGCGACCCGCGTTCCGTCCTCGGCTACGGTCAGTTGGCCCCGGTAAATCCCGGCAAACGCCTCGACAATTTTTTCGGGGGCTTCGTCAAACTCCGGGCCGATATGGCTGATGAGCACGTGGGGCACTTTGGCGGCGGCGGCAAACGTGGCCACTTCTTTGGGCGGGAGGTGGGCCATTTCGTGGATCAGTAAATCACAGCCTTCGATGTACGGTCCCAACTCCTGCGACGAGGTCAAGTCGCCGCTGTAAACAACACGCCAGCCGGGGCCGTCAATGACCATACCGCAGGCAGTGGCTTTTGAACCAAATTGAGTTTTGAGCTTGGGCCGCTCCAGGTGCTGCGTTTTAAAGTAAGTGACTCGCAGCAGCGCTTCCTGGTAAGCTTCGTTACACTCGATGTTGGTCAGGTCGAGAGGATAGCCCAACTCGTCGGCCAGCAAAAACGAGTCGCTTAACAAACGGCGCACTTTGCCGCGAGTGCCGCGCGGCCCGTAAACGGACAGGGGGGCGAGGCGCTTCAACAGCCGGTTCTGGCTCAAAAAAAGTCCCAAGCTGGCGACGTGGTCCATGTGCCAATGGCTCAGAAAAATAGCTTCCACGTCCACCGGGTCTAATTGATACCTATACAAGAGGGTGCTGGCCGGCGCACCACAGTCAAGCAGAAACAGCTTGCCGGCGGCAGTCAGCGCATAACCGGGGGCAAAACGCCGCTCGGTGGGCAGGCCAGAAGAGGAACCCAGGACAATCAATTCATCGGGCACAGCTTCCTCCTCAGAAGGGCGAATAGGCCGCAAAGCGTGGCGAACTCTAATTTATTCGCCATTCTCTCTACTACCCTCCGCCGCAAGCGGCGACGTTGACTTCGTGGGTGGCAAAATCTCTGGCGAAGAGGTGCGCGCCTTCGCCGCCGCAGCCCATAAAGAAAAGATAATCGGTTTGCTCCGGCTGCAAAGTGGCGTTGATCGCCGACGCGCCAGGACTGGCAATCGGGCCGGGTGGCAAGCCGGGGTTGAGATAGGTATTGTAGGGCGAGTTAACCTGTGAATATTCTTCTAATGTGACCGGGGTTTTCCACCACTGGCCGCTGTCGGTCTGGTAGCCCATCGCATACTGCACGGTTGGGTCAGCTTGGAGATACATCCCTTGGGCCAGGCGATTGAGGTAAACGCTGGCAATGGTGGGCCGTTCAGCCGGCACCACCGCTTCGCGCTCGACAATGGAGGCAATGGTTAAAATTTCGTAGAACGTATAACCCTGCCCGGCGGCCAAGTCGAGGGCGTTGGCCGGAATTTTGCCGGCCATGTTCTCGACCATGCGCTGGATCAGGTCCTCGGGGGTTGCTTTAATGGGCAGGCGATACGTATCGGGGAACAGATAACCCTCATACGACGCCCCGGCCGGCCGGTCGGCCAGCAGCGGATGCTCCACCCCGACGCCCTGGCGCACCACCGCTAAAAAGGCCGCTCCATCCATAATATTTTGCTGGGTCAGCAGCTCGGCCACCTGCTCAGCCCGCCAACCTTCGGGAATAGTAATCGAAACCTCTTCAAAATTGGCCTTTTGCAGCGTTTCGGCAATTTCGCGCATGGTCATGTTGCGGCGCAGCTCGTAGTCGCCGGCCTCCAGAGTGGCGTCCAGCCCGTTGTAGCTCAAAAAGCGGCGAAAAACATCGGGGTCGGAAATGAGACTCATTTCATAGAGTTTGTTAGCTATGCTAACCGCCGTCTCACCCACCTCGACGGTGAAAGGGACGGGTGATGGGTCATCGGAGATAGGAGTGTTGATCGTTTCGGCCTGGCTCTGCAAGTACAGGCCCACAAAAAAATCCTCAATATTTTCCGGCGAGCGCAGCCCCGACGAAGTACCCACCGAGATAGCGGCGGCGGCTTCGCTGTTTTGGTTGGCAAAGGCCCAATAGCCTGCCCCCAAAATCACCACAATGGCCCCAATGGCAATAATAAAAACAATCAAGCGAAAAAAAGCTCTAACAACAACCATACAAGCGCCTCAATAGATTTTACTGATTTAGAAATTACACGGTTGACCGGATAAAGGGCAGGATTGCTGGAATTAAAGGATTTTTCTATCCTTCTATTCTGAAGATTCTGCTCTAAACCTGCCTGCTTCTAATACCAACTGCGTAACTCTATCACTGATTAACTATCAAATTCTTCTCTGTTTCCCAGCACTCGCAGGCCTCGCGCACGGCGCTGCCGTTTTTGAGGCTGCCTTCATAAGCGGCCTGGGTCGGCTGGACAACCCAGCCAGACAGGTTCATCGGCACCGGGCTGCCGGCGTCCACCCACTCGCCGTTGTAGCGGCGGGAAAAGTGTAGATGGCTGGAATTGGCCAAACCGCCTTCACACGAAGCATAGCCGATGATATCCCCTGCCTTTACCCGCTGCCCTACCTGAACGGGCCGGTCCGCATCCAGAACCACGTGCAAATATTGCAGCACCCAGCCGGTCTGAATATTGCCGTCCCCATCGAGGTCCAACTCAACCGCGCCGTGACGGGCGACCACAATCACCCCATCGGCCGCCGCCGTGTTCGGTTCGGCGGAGTAATAGCAGTTGCCCAACACATCAGGCGGGCCAAAATCAATGGCCGCCCAGGCGCTGCCGTCGGCGTAGGCCGGGTGGGGACCGCTGGTAATGTAAAAACCCTTGCCTTTGGCCCAGGGCAGGCTGAGCGGTGGCTGTACCAGCGATTTGGGAACCAACGGCTCAATCGAATGGGCCAGCGGATCGCCAAACAGGGCGCGATAATCGGCCAGCAGGCCGTCCGGCTCCAATTCTTTGGTCCAGGTTTCCTGGTTGGAATGGAGGGCCAAAATATTTTGGACTCCCACTGTGCCGGCGTTCAACCCTTCCGGCGTGACCACGCGCTGGCGGTCGGCCAGGGAGAAAACCCAAAAACCATCGCGTTTGTAGCCATAATACCCGGCGTTGATGCGGTTGGCCGTCCAACCAAGAGCCAGGTACAAACTGCTGCCGCGCGGGTTTTGCGGCCCCAGCATGCGGTTGATTGCGTCGGCAGTGGGGTAAGGATTGGTTACCCACCCCCCGTAATGCTCCAGCAAAGCCAGCAGCAGGCGCGGCCCCACGCTGAACTGCTGGGCCACCCGCTCGACAATTTCGGCTCCGGTTAAGAGCTGGCCATCCACATACTCGGTGTAGCCAACCAGGTAGCCGCCTTTGCTTTCGATAAATTCCTGGAGGTTGAAGCCCACGTAAGCCGGGCTGTAAACAACCTCGCTGTCGGGCAAAAGCATTTGCTGCGGCGACGTGTCTTCGAGACGCAGGGGAATACGTAACGATTGGCCGGTTTGGATAATGGCGTCTGGCCCGGCTAATTGATTGAGGGCCACCAGTTCCTCAAGCGGGGTGTCATAAAGCCAGGAAATATAACTTAAATTTTCGCCTTCTTCGATGACATGGTACGAAAACGGGGGGCCGGCAGGGGTAGGGATCGGCATAGCTTCGATGACGGCAACCGGCTCTGAGACAGGTACGGAAGCAGAGGCGGTCGAGACAATCTGGGTTGAGACCATGACTACTGGCTCGCTGCTGGGAGTGGTGGGTGAGGGCGTGGGGGCGATGGTGGCGGGTGCTTGACTGAACTGGGCACTATCGGAGATAACAGCGGGGCCGCAGCCGGCGGTGAAAAGGACCAGCACGGTACAGGCGATCAATTTTAATGACACAGACAACCTCTCATCCGGGTGGGGTGACGGGCTGGCAAACCAAACCTTCCTCAAAACCTGACTGGCTCTCTGCCCCAACCGAATTAAGGCGTGAGAGCCAGGCATGGAATTGCTGCTGATCTTTAACGGCTTTCAAGTATAGCACGGAGTTTAAGGAGGGCAAAATAGCGCGGCAGATGCGAAGTTGGGCATTTCGATCATCAAGAACTGGTTTGGCGGATGATACGTGATGCGTGATACGTAAAAAGTCACGCATCACGTATCACTTTTATCCATCAACTGGCTGAAATAAAAAAGACTCAGTGGATCCAAATTTGAGGAGCCAGCACGCCCACGTGCGGCGGTGTTCGGCACGTGGGCGTGCCTCACTCCTCGGAAATTGGATCTACTGAGACTGCGAATTTAACTCACGGTCCTATCCAATCCACCTGGAGGGTGATCCCATCGGCGGTGGTGGTCAGGCTGATCAGGTTGAATTGAGGGGGGATTTGGCGGCTAAGCTGCTGCCCCGGCTGCGTGCCCAACTCGACCAGCTCCGCGGGCAGCCAACGGGCCGGCAAGCGCAGCCAACCCAACTGCGCCCAGTGTAAACGGCTGACCACTTGATTGCCGTGCTGCTCCAGCGACAGGCCCAGGTCAACCACCGGCTCCAGTCCGGCTATGGAAACCGGAGTGGTCAGAATAACCTGACCGCCCGATTCAAAGTTAACCGTAACCGGTTGAGCCAGCATTTGAGAAGCAGAACGGCTGACGCTCTCTTCTGACAAAAATAGGGTCAGATCAGAGACGGCGACGGCCGGTTGAACGGCGGCGGTGGGTATGGCCGGCTGGATAGACTGGATCAGTCCCATCAGCAAGAGTACGCCGATAATACTGCCCACCAGCAGCCCGATGCAGCCCCAACGACTCATGGGACCAGCCGGGCTTCGAGCCAAAACTCGGTATCGGTGGTGCCCAGGCCGGTCAGGGTCAGCGGCGCGCCCAACACGGTTGAGGCTTCAACCAGCATTTGGTTCAAACTTTGATTGAGGGCCGGCAATTGGCTGTCGAACATACTGGCCGTTGTTTCCGGCGGCAGATCAACCCCGGAAACATCGGCCTGAATGAGCCGTACTTCTACCGTAGATTGAGGGGTAATTTGAAGTCCAAAACGGCCCGTGATCTGGACGGGCAGGGTGACGCCAAAGGCCGTCACCGACGTATCGCTGGTCAGATTGACCTGATTGCCGGGCAGCAGATCGAGTTGGACGGGAGCGCCGGCCGTACTTTGGGCAAATTGGTTGAGCGAAGCTTCATTCATGGTCAGGCGCAGGCCGGGGACGGAAGCAGTTTCGGCCAGGGTGGGGGCTGGAGCGATAACGGCGACTACCAGAGAGGCCAGCACCAGCAGCAAGCCGCCGCCGAGCAGTCCTACCAGGATACCGCCGGCGCAGCCCAGCAACCCGTAGCCGGGCGAGTCCGATGGTGGAGATGACTGATTGTACCCAAATTCTGTACCCAAGTTTTAACCTTTATCGGATATCAAGTGAAGAGATGAGGCAATGGAGGGTGCGAATTTGATCTATCCTTTAGACTTCCAACCTTCCAATCTTCCTCTACCTAACTCCATTTGGCCGATGAGTTTACAATATTCTGACCACTTTGGGGGCGTGCTGCCACAGTTCTTCCAGTTGATAATAGGCGCGTTGTTCTGGGGAGAGAAGATGAGCAATCACCGAACCGAAATCAATTAACATCCAACCAGATTCGGGTGTGCCTTCGACGCTGGCCAGGCGGCTGCCGGCGTGTTTGAGCTTTTCCAGCAGTTCGTCGCTAATGGCTCTGATTTGCCGGCTGGATGAGCCATCACATAACACATAATAATCCGCCAGCAGTGTCACCTCGCGCATGTCCAGCATTAAAATGTTAGCGGCTTTTTTGCCGGACGCAATTTCCACCACCGCATGAGCTAATTCGTTTGCTTCCAGGTTTACCTCCAAAAATACAGTTGTAGGTTACTATAGCTTTTCAGAAAAAGATTTTGAGTTTGTAGTGACGACTTCAGTCGTCTAGACCAGTGAAACGACTAAAGTCGTTACTACGATTCAAAAACATTATCTGAACATCAATATGCCTTGTAACTACTTCGACAATGTCATATTATTATGACAACTATTTTGATACCATAACCGCCTGTTTTCCGGCGCTCGCCCGGCGATTTATCGCGGGGCGAGCAACAAGGGCAAATCGGGGTTGGATGGCGTAGAACATTTGTGTAATGTGACATTGTCGAACTACTTAGTACAGCTTTGCCTTAGTTCGTGACGAAATCAAGGCGAGTAGATACCTCCACAGAAGTCATATCATTCCGAC
Organism: Anaerolineae bacterium; assembly: GCA_023151115.1. The sequence continues at coordinate 2,970 of JAKLJP010000071.1, read as the reverse complement.
TGGAGGGAGGAATCTTCGTTATCACCGCCGAAAATGTTATAGCGAGCAAGAAGATTTCTCGCTGGCGCTCGAAATGACATCTCAGGAAACGGATACATTAAATCGTGACGAATTTATGCAATCCTGTACTTAGCCATGTCATTTCGAGCGACGTTAGGAGCGAGAAATCTCTAATCCGTGATTTGCAGACAACGATCTCGGAGATTTCTCGGCTTTCAGCCTCGAAATGACATGAGAAGGCAGTAGTTATAAGTTATTAATGTTATCACAAGTTGAGCCTGTCGCCAAACTTCAGACCCCCCTTTTTTTGACGAAAGTTCTGCTTCTGGTATGATTGGGCTGACACACATGCGCTGGATAATGGGGAGGGCCGGAAAATCGCCAATCTTCCAGCCTTCCATTCTTCTAGCAAAGTGGATAAGTTCTGATTAAAACAGGGGCTAACTTGTGGATTTAACCAATTTTTTACCGGCGGCGTTGGCTTTGCTGCTGCCGTTCGGCCTGATCCTGCTAATCGCCAGTGCTGTGCCGGAAGAGCAGTCGCCGGCCCTGGCGGTGAATGGGATGGTGGCCTGGGGCGCGGCGGCGCTGGCCTATTTTGGGCTGGGCTTTGCCTTTCACTTTGGTGGTATTGCCCAGGTGACGCCGAACCCGGAGCTGAGCAGCCTGTATTGGGAGTGGTACCCGCTCGATCAGTCGGTTGATCTGGAAGTGGCTCGACTGTGGGGGGTGGTGGCCTTGCAGGGGTTTGGCCTGGCCGGCGAAGCGGCCACGCCCAACGCTTTGCTTTTATTCCTAAGCCATCTGGCGATGGTTGGAACAACCGCGCTGCTGCCCTTAAGCGTGCTGCCGCAGCGGGTGCGGGGACTGGCTGCCGTGTTGACCGGCTTGCTGACCGGCGCGGTGATCTACCCGTTGCCCGGCAACTGGCTGTGGGGCGGCGGCTGGCTGGCGCATCTGGGCGCGAGTTTGGGTTTTGGTCACGGTCTGGTTGATTTTGGCGGGGCGAGTGTAGTCTTTTTGAGCGGTAGTGTGGTCGCGCTGGCGGCCTTGTTTCTGTTTCGTTCCCGTGGGATACCAACCGAGGCTGACTTGCCGGCTGAAGAACTGATCGTGACCACCGGCCCGGATTATCGCCTGACCGTGTACGAGGAACCAGAAACCCTCCCTGAAGCCGAACTTTTGCCTCCCACACCCATGCCCTCGGCCTATCTGCCGATTTTGAGCCTGCTGGGCGCGGGCCTGATGCTCCTCGGCTGGCTGGGGTTGTCAGCCGGGCTGCATGTTCCAACGGCTTTGAACTTTAGCCCGGCTCAGGCCGCGGTAGCCGGAGTGTTGGCCGCCTTGAGTGCCGCGCTGACCTCAGCCGGTTATAGCTGGCTGACCACCCGCCGCTTCGACCCATTGATGACCTCGCGCGGCCTGGCGGCCGGTCTAGTGGTGGCGCTGGCCGGTGCGCCCTTTATGCCGATTTGGGTTTCGCTGGCGGCTGGGTTATTGATGGGGTTGCTGCTGCCCAGCCTTATTTACTTCTTTGAGCGCAGCCTGGGCGATGAAACCGGCACATTGACCACCTATGGCCTCAGCGCCCTGTTAGGGCTGCTGTTATTGCCCTTCCTGGCTGACGGCCGGGCCGGCCAGGGCTGGAATGGCTTCGGGCTGAGTGACTATTACGGCGTCGCTGGTCAAGGCGTTTCCGGTTTGTGGGTGGCCTCTGGGTTTGCCTCTGACTGGCCGGGGCAGCTCCAGGCGCAGTTGGTGGGTGTGGTCGCCGTTGCTATGTGGGCGCTGCTGATGGGGCTGCTGCTGTTTCAAACGGTCAAAGCCATTTTAAATGCCTGGGCGCGCACCGGCCTGGAGTTAGCCGACCCGGCGATTGTTCCCCCAGCCCGCCTCGAAGAGGCCAAGTTGCAAACCGAGGCCTCTGGTTCGGGTTCGGAGTAGGGCCAGCCGTAGGTTAGGAAACGGTCTGACGTTGTCGAGCCGTAAAGTTAAAAAGCCGCAGTGAAGCTATACTGGTCGAAGTTAATCGGTGCAGCGGGGTGCGATGAGGAGTAACTCATCGTACCCCCGTACCGTCTACCTCTCCTGGCCAAGTTCGCTGACTTTTATCGAAGGTCCGAACATTACCTTGCTTGTAATTCCCCGCAGCGCCCCATTGACAATCATCACCCCCTTGAAAATAGACCGGGGACGGAAGACCAGAGACCGGCCAAGCGGACACCCGGTCATCGGTCTCCGGTCTTCATTTTCACGCTTTGCATCGTTATCGTCCCCTGGGGACTGTCCGACTCCTACCAAAATCAAGGCACCGCCGGCATAAGCGTTCGTAGCTTCATCTCGACAGCTCCATTGGGGCGGGGGCTGTCGCAAAATGATTCGGCTGGTAGCTGCCGGGCACATCGCCGAAGGTGATCGCAAAGCGGTTCCAGGTATTGATGATAACGATAGCAATCATCAGCTTTACCAACCCTTCCTCGCTGAACTGCTGCCGCGCTTGTTCGTAGACCTCAGCCGGAACGTGATTGTCGGCAATCAAAGTAACTGCCTCGGTCAAGGCCAGCGCCGCCCGTTCGCGCTCGGTGTAGTAGGGCGTTTCGCGCCAGACGGTGAGGCCGTACAAGCGTTGTTCAGTTTCGCCCCGTGTCCGGGCATCTTTGCTGTGCATGTCCACACAGTAGGCGCAGCCGTTGAGCTGCGAGGCCCGCAGCTTGACCAACTCCAACAGCGATGGCTCCAGCCCGCTGTTGGCGCTGTAGCGATCCAGGGCGTAAATTGGTCTCATGCCTTCAGGCAGAACTTTTCCATAGTTGAGTCTCGGTTCCATGATTTACTCCTGTTATTTTTTTATACAAAGTATAGGAGCGCATGCTTGACAAGTTAAGGGAAGGACAGATTTGTCAAATCGAGAAAATAACGTAAGTTAAAGGGATGGCCAAACGAAAAACCCGAAACCCTGATCATGTCCGG
>JAKLJP010000070.1 GCA_023151115.1 Anaerolineae bacterium | reverse complement strand
AGCTACCTAGCCAGGGTAATTTATTTTTTAAGGTGCCAAAAGTGTCAACCTATTTCAGCCCGTAATTGAACCATCCCTGTATCTTTAACATAAATAAAATCGGGTACATTGTCAATCAAGGTGCGTAATAGATTGCGTTCAGCCGCCAACGCCTCTTCAGCTCGTTTTCGTTCCGCTAACTCTTGTCGTGCCTGCTCATGTAAGCGAGCATTTTCCAGGGCTATTGCAGCAGCATTGACCAGGGGTTGTAGACGTTCCGCATCCTCAGCCGAAAATTTATCGGGTGTGTCGGCATCTAGCCCTAACAGGCCCAAAACATGATCACCTAAACAAATGGGGGCCGCCAGATGCGATCTAATCCAGCTAGTGTGGGGCAGGGATACCCAGCGAGGCTCTTGCCGGGTATCGGGTATAATTAAAGCTTGATGAGACTGCACAACTTCAGCATCAAACGGAAATTCAGCTAAAGGCTGATCTTGACCAGAAGCCAGTTGCGTATCAAAAGCCATTTCACCCTGCCTGTAAGCGATACGCAGGATATTACCTGTGAGGAGCCTAATGGTGGCTTTTTTACAAGGGACAATCTGTTGGACCTGCCGCAAAATTTCTTCCAATACGGCAGCCGGACTGGTCTGCGCGGTTAGAGCTAGCGTCACTTGAGAAAGTGTTTCGGCCCGGAGGCGCTGTTCTCTTTCGGTAGCCAGCAGCCGCTCTAAATCTGCCTCAATCTTTTTGGGGGCAGTAATGTCGTTCAGTTCGTCTTGGGTTTGTGTAGGTTCAGGGTTGAGGCTGGTAGGGTGAAGAACAGGCTTATTCTTGAGGCCAGGTAATGTTTCAGTCATCCTCCCTCCTGAACACACTTTTGGTTTCGGTTTTAAGGGATTGGCTAATGGTTTGGGCCAACTGGCGTCTATTTAAGGGTTTTTGCAACCAATCAACAATGCCTTGATCTAACAAATCTTTTGTCTCCGCTTCGAGAGGGTAGCCGGTTAAAGCAATAACTTTAACGGCTGGATATTTTGCCTGCAAATTTTGAGCCAGGGCAATTCCCCCCATTTCTGGCATTGTTACGTCGGTCAGCACTAAAGCGATCTTCTCCTGGTATTGGTCGTATAGGTCTAACGCCTGCCGCCCATTGGTAGCAGTTATTACTTGATAGCCAAGATGTTTCAACATAGCCTCGGTAACCTCGAGCACCACTAAATTATCTTCTACCAGCAGGATCAATTCGCCGTGTCCAGGGGTTGTGTCAGTTTCGGTCAGCGGCGACAAAGATTGTGATGATGGTAAGCTTACGGGCAAGTAGAGGGTGAAAGTGGCGCCCTGCCCTAACTCTGTTTGGACATCAATATAGCCTTCGTGTTGGGTAATAATACCATACACCTGGGCTAAACCCAGCCCCGTACCCCTGCCTACCCCTTTGGTAGTAAAAAAAGGCTCAAATATCCGGGGTAGCGCCTCGTCTGAAATGCCCGTTCCGGTATCTGAAATGGAGAGGGCTAACCAGTAACCTGGTGACATCTCTGGGTAGGGTGGACGCTCATCAGCCTCCACCTTGATGGGGCTGAGGCGAAAGTACAACGTCCCTCCCATTGGCATAGCATCCCGCGCATTAACAGCTAAATTTGTCAAAACCTGTTGGATTTGGGTGGGGTCGGCATTAAGGGTGTAGGCTTCATAACTGGCTGGTTCAATTTCTAAAGTAATCCGGATATCCTCTGAAATAGTCCGCTCCAACAGCTTGATGGTTTCTTTGAGAAAAGAGGAAAATTCAAGCGGGCGCTTTTCAGTAATAGATTGACGGCTAAAATCCAAAATTTGGCGGATAAGCGCGGCAGCGCGTTGACCTTGTTGGATAACCCGCCGCAGGTCCTCATCAATTATTGGCGGAAGCTCAGGATGAATACGAGCCAATTCAACAAAGCCAATCATACTGGTCAAAATATTATTGAAATCGTGGGCAATTCCGGCGGCTAATTGGCCTACGGCTACCAAGCGATCCTGTTGCTGCGTTCTTTCCTGAATGGCTCGCTCAGTCGTCACGTCACGGATGACCAAAGCCCAGCCGCCTGCTTCAGGCCCAGCGGCTACGGGCATAGTGATAATTTCAAATATACGGCGTGGATAACTTGTTGTTTCTATTTCTTGCGGCAAGCCGAGGGCAGGAGGGGCTATCATGGCCTCAATAGTTTGGTCGCCCAAATAAATGAGTTGATCACCCATAGATACGGGGGTTAGGGCATTCAAAAATTTTTGGGCAGCCGGGTTGATCAGGGCTATCCGCCGTTCTGCATCGAGTAAAACAATGCCGTCGGGTAAGTGGGCCACCAAACTTTCTAATCGCTGGTACTCGGCGGCCAAAAGCCGCTGGAGGCGTTGGATGGACTCGGCGGCCTGGTTAGCTATGGTCCGCAGCAGACGCACTTGCTCCAGGTTGAATTGATTGGGCTGCTCGGCTCCTACAAAAAGTAAGCCTACAGGTGTTTCATCAATAACAATGGGCACTTGCATAATCGAGGCCAAATCTTGCAGGGGCAGGTGTGGCGGCGACTCGACTCTGGACTGAATACGCCGGACCTCCACCGCATGGGCTAAAGGGCGGTTGAGCACAACCTCCATTATTTCTTGAATATTGGCCTCAACTTGCCTGTCAAGGGGACGTTGGCTCTGAATAACTAAGGCGCCGTTTGAGTTGTTGACCAAAAGACTGGCTGCTACATCGTGAGGAATAGCTTGGTATAAGTGAATTAAAATAAGCCGAATAATATCGTTGAGTTGAGTAGCCTCACCCAGGGCTTGAGTCAGTTGATAGAGTACTTCAAGTTCAAAGGTGCGCTCGGCCACGCGTAGTTCCAATTCAGCCGCATAACGTTGGGCTTGCTCATACAACTGCACGTTTTGGATGGCAACGGCGGCCCGCTGGGCAATATCTTGGCATAAAGCTATTTCGTCAGCCGTGAAGTCTCGCTGCCGGCTGTCCCATAACTCGGCGTAGGCAATGGTTTGTCCGCCAATTTGGAGGGGGATGTCCAGGATTGTTTGCACACCCTGCTGCCGCATATAGCTTTGCATCACCTCGCTCAGGTCCGGATCGCTTAAATGAAAAAGGCTGGACTGTCCTGCCTGTAAGGCAGCGCTCATTTCGGGGAATTCATGCGGTAAGTCATAAGTAAAGCCCAGTTCAGAAACAGCTTCCTGAACCTGGGCAGCCGGGCCAAAGTACTCAGCCAGCAGCGTCGAGATCATTGTTTTTGGGTCGAGACCACAAATATAGACGCTGGTGGCATTGACTATTTTGCCCATCTGCTCGGCAATACGCTTTAACACCGTCTCTAGTTCTAAAGAGGAGGAGATGATAGCGCCCGCTTCGCGCAGGGCCTTTTGCTCTTCCAGTCGTCGCCGGGTTTCGGTATAGAGCCGGGCGTTCTCAATCGCCATCGCCGCCTGATTGGCAAACGCTTGGGCCAGGTCTGCCTGGGTTTCGTTGTATGCGTCCACCCGCCGGCTATCGAGCGTGACATAGCCGATGAACTGTCCGCGTACGAGCAAGGGGATAGCCATCCACCCCCGCACATAATCGGTGTTTCCCCACCGCTTAAAGTGAGGTTCAGCCTGAGCATCGGGCAAGCAAATGGGGCGTTGGGTGCGTTGTAGTTTTTCCACAAAAGGATCATTCGTGGCTAGTGGAATAATCTGGTGTATTAGATCTGGGGAGGCCAGTCCTCTACCCGCGACGGCGCGCAGGTGGTCCCCCTCTAATAAGAAAACACAGGCGCTATGGTAAGGGATAACTTGTTCCAGATGAGTCAGGATGTTATCCAGAACTTGTTCAAGATCAAGGGCCGAGGTGAGTGCAGCAGCAGCCTCTCGTAAGGTTTCGGCTTCACGCCGGCGGCTGGCTTCGGCGGCAAAGAGGCGAGCGTTTTCCAGGGCCAAGGCCGCCTGGCTGGCAAAAACGGCCATATGTTTAGCGTGTTTAGCCTGGTAAAAATTGGGTTCAATTTTATCCAATGAGAAAAAGGCGATTACCTGACCTTGAGCTACAATGGGCGCGCCGACCCATGAACGAACATGGGCCCACTCTGCCCCTTTTATCCAGGTAGGATCAGTTGAGGTATCGGGGATAACCAGCGGTTCTTTGCTTTCAGCCATACGCCGCAAATTCGGTGTTGCGGCCAGTTCAAAGCTAAGAAATGCAGTCGCTTTGGCCAGGTCTGCTCCGAGTTTCTCATGACCCCGCGTGCGGACCACGCGGGCTACCCCCTGTTCGACCAAAAAGACGTTGCCGGTATCGTAAGGCGCTATATGGGCCACCTGGTCCAGGAGCCGGTCGAGAACGAGATCAAAGTCGAGGGTGGCGCTTAAGGTTGCGCCTACTTCACGCAGAGCTTCAGCCAACTCGCGTTGTTCTCGCTCGGCTTCTAGCAGACGGGTGTTACCTATGGCAATGCCGGCCTGGTCGGCAAAAGCTTGCAAACGTTGCGCATCCGCATGAGCATAAAAGCCAGGTTGACTACTGGTTAAGTTAAGAAAGCCAACCACCTGGTTCCGCAGGCGAATGGGCGTGCCCACATAGGAGCGGATCCAACGAGTCGAAGGAATGTCAACCCAATCAGGGTAGAGATGTGTATCGGCAATGATAAGAGGTTGGCCGGTTTGGGCTATTTTGTGGAGATTAGGTATCTCAGCCAGGGAGAAGCGCAGGCCCAGTATTGAAGCCTGGCCGCGCTCCAGATAACCTCGATTGCCGGCCACATAAATAGTATCGTCGTCAAGGAGCATAATATCGGCAGTATCGTGTGGCACAACTCGTCCAACATTAGCCAGAATACATTCCAGAAGTTCATCCAGATTGAGGGCGCTATTGAGGGCAGCAGCAATATCACTTAAGGCTGCCACAAATTCACTGTCGGAAATAACTAAACTTTTTATCTCTGTCATTTCAGTCTTATGTCATTTCGAGGCCACAGGCCAAGAAATCCCCAAAGCTTAACCAGTAAAAGTGGTTTGACCGGACAAATTGATAAATAAAATCCACTTTTCGCCAGTGATATCTTGGGCAAAAGTAAGTCCTGGGAAATTCTCCTTTTGGTTGAAATGACATGCCTGAAATCCCTGAGAGTGAAAATTTTTTATAAATGGGGCAGGATATTTTGCCTCATAGATATGCTTCATAGAGAAACAAAGGGGAGCAACTACTAATCCGATAAACTCATTAACGTTTGAACAATCTTTTGGGTTTGTTCAAAGGTTTGGTTATAAGCCGTGGCGCCGGGTTGAAGGGCGGCCAGTTGGTTTAGCTCTGTAGCCAAGCTTGCGCTAAGGCTGTTAATCTGTTCCATTTTTTTGCTCAATTTCCGTTCAGCAGTGACAGCGCGAGCCATATCTTGGGCATAAACCAGCATTTGCTGGTGGATTACATCAAGGCGATTATCAATGGAGGTACTAAAGGATTCGGTGAGGATAGGAAGCATGACCCGAAAGGTGCTGCCCTGGCCCAGTTGACTGGTAACCCAAAGTTGACCCCCATGCCGTTCTACCCCCCGTTGAGCGATATTTAAACCCAGACCTAACCCGCCCACACCCCGAATCAAGTGCTCTTCGACCTGATAAAATTTGTCGAAGATTTTATCAAGTTCAGTTTGGGGAATCCCGATACCGGTATCTTCGATTTCAATAATAATCCCTTTTTCTCCGTGAGCTTCATGGGTTGAAGTGGCTGTAGACAGGCCATAGACTCTTACCAAGATTTTGCCCTGGGGTTTGTTAAATTTAACTGCATTTTCTAAAAGTTGGTAAATAACCTCAGTCAGAATACGTTGATCACCTTGAACAATTATAGCCTCGTTGGGTAAATCAAATTGATAACTCAAACCTTTTGTTGTGATTTGCGGCTGTAAAATGGTAACGCACTTTTGCAACAATCGGCCAAGATCAATATCGGTTACATGCAGGCTATCTGTCGTTAGACGTTGGGTCGCGGCAAAATCTACTAACTCATCAATAATACTTTTTAAGCGATCAGTTGATTGCAAAATCAAGTCCATAATTTCGGTGGCAATAGGATTGTCTGAGTCCTTTAAATCTTCTTTTAGAACGGAGACAAAGCCCATAACTCCGGCTAGAGGCGTTCGCAATTCGTGAGCAGCAATGTTGATAAACTCACTTTTTAAGCCTTCTAAACGCTGGCGTTCGGTTAAATCATGAAAAACCAAGATCCAACCTTGTTTATTATCCAGAGGCGAAAAATTAATTAACAAGGTTCGGCTAACCGGCTTGGTTGTCTGAATCTCGACGCTGTTTTGTTTGTCTAACCCTTTAGATAGCAAACTCATGCTTTTAAGCAGAGTTTCGGTAGGTAAAAGATTGGATAACGACTGGCCAACACAATCAGGCTTTTGCTCAAATAAAGCTAGAAAACGAGGGTTTACCTCAGTGAGAATTAAATTATGGTCTACCACAGCCAACCCGGTCGGAACTGTATCGAAGATTGCCTGTAATTTTTGAGAAGTTACTTCTAAATTTTTACGCCGCTCTTTTTCCAAAGCGTAAAGCCGGGCCAGGTCTCTACCATAAGCTTGAGCCTGGGCATAAGCTTGTTGCGCTTCAAGTTGTTTGTCGTCTACCATTTAATTGCTCCTTGTACGTGAACCTGGCCTTCTAAATAACTGGTATCAGTGGATCCAAATTCCCGTAGGGGGGCATCCCTATGCCGCCCGCTGACGCATAGGGATGCGCCAGCTACGGTGAAAAATTGGATCTGGGTATAATTTGTTGATTTCAGCCCTGCTTAATTTATGATTATTCGTCGGCTCGGGCAACCAGCTTTTGAAAAGCCTCACGCCGACTGGTAGCGCCTACAATTTCATAGCCGGTTTTAATATACCCTCGTACAGTATATTCAGAGATGTGGAAAGTATCGGCAATTTCACCGGCGGTCATGCCATCAATGCAAAAGAGTTTCATCACCTGCTCAACCCGTTTGGTCAAATCAAAGTAGCGTTTGCTCTCCGGCAATATTTCAGCAGCTCGTTCACCAATCAGTCCCGTAATTTTACCGTAAATCAGGCGGGCGATGGACTCGGTAATGACAAAATTTCCTTCTTTAACCCGTTCTATAGCACTGCCCAAACCTTCGGCTGCATCATTTTTCCAAATATAGCCGTCAGCTCCCGCCTTCATTGTTTCGATAACCAGATTCTCATCCCGGCTTGCGGAAAAAATGAGGATGCTGGTTTTGGGTAGGGCTGTTTTAAGCGACGCAATAGCGTCTATACCATTTTCGCCAGTGTGTTTAAAATCCAAATCTAACAGGATTATATCCGGGTAAGAAAGCTTTAATTCTTCGTCGGCTTCGGCAATACTCGCGGCTGAACCAACAACCTCGGTACGTTCATCTTTGGTTAATAAGCTGGTAGTTGCTTGACGCACATAAAAATCGTCATCTATGATAAATACTTTAATTGGAAACATTAGTTCTCGTCCCTATTGGCTATTGGTAGTTTGACTAAAAAGGTTGTGCCTACCCCCTGCTCGCTTTCAACTTCAATCAGGCCATTATGCTGGTTAATAATCAGATAACTAACAAACAGGCCGAGACCCGCGCCGGCTCCCCTGGCTTTGGTAGTAAAAAAAGGATCAAAAACTTGACTCAAATGTTCTTTGGCGATGCCTTCACCCGTGTCGCTTAAATATACATTGATAAAGTGGTGGGACGCTTCAAAGTTGGTTTGACCCACTTCGGGGGTAATCGTAACGGTAAAAGTACCGCCCTCGGCCATAGCATCGCAGGCGTTAAGAGCGATGTTGATAAAAACTTGTTCTATTTGACCGGGATTTGCCATCACCAGGGGTAGATGATCAGAATATCTTAGCTTAAAGTTAATATTTTGATTGCTCATCCGGGGGGCAAGTAAAGTCAACGCGTTATTGATAACTTTTACTATATCTACAGGAAGGGTTATGGCCGACTCGTTCCGTGAAGCATCAACCAGTTGTCTTAACATATCAGAAGCACGATTAGCAATCTTGGTGATCTGACTGGCAAATTCAGCCACTTCGGAATTTCCATCGCCCGTAGTTTCTTTGTAAATTAACTTGGCATACATAAGCAAGGGGGTAAGAATATTATTTAATTCGTGGGCGACGGTAGCGGCCACCTGGCCTACTGTAGCCAGTTTCTCGGCTCGGATAAGCTGCTGCGAGGTTAACTCTAAACGACGCTGATGCTCCTTCTTTTGACGCATCGCTTTTACAAAATCGCGGGCATATTGCAGCGCTTGAGCGTAGGCAATACTATCAGCATCCCTGGATTGATCAGGAGAGGGCAGCGTACCCGAAGAGACGTTATTAGGTTTTGGCGAGGCTTCATTGAGAAGAGCTTGCAGATTCATTTGAACCTGAAAGAGGTTGGCCAGGGTATCTTCTTCGCGGGGAGAAAGCCGGCCTTTTAGCGAAGCGGCAAGCGTGATAAGATCTTGGTTCAACCTTTGACTCAACGCCTGCATTTCTTTATGTTGTACTTCTTCAACACTGCTCACAGTATATCTAACCTGATCAAAAAATGTCCACATTTGTGTTTACTTTCTTTCATTATATATCTACATGCGTCAAAATGGAAGGGGATTGCTCGTTACTTACCACTAGCTACAATGGGTAGAAAGATATGAGCAGCTTGAGGTTGAGTAACTTGAATTTCTCGGTGGGCAAAATTGATTTCATTATTGCCAAATGTGTCACTAGCAAAAGTTTCAATGACATATACTCCTGCTTCAGTTAAATCAAGAGTTAAGGCAAACGGTTCATAATTGCTGTTGAACGCGCCGTCCTGAGCTTGAGCCGGCTGCCACAGGCCACCATTTATTCGATATTCTACTTGAACAATCGAACCTTCCTGACTATGGTAAGCAATACCATTGACAGTGACCGCTTGATTAGTAATTGTCTTATTGGGAAGATAGAGATCGGTATTGGGACCGGGGTCTAAAGGATCGGGAAAGAGTAAAGTTTCGGTGGCAAAGTTATTGGAGATGTTACCGGCAGAATCAAAGGCAGCTACCTCTAAAATATGTAACCCAGTCGCAAGAGGGGGAGAGGTAAAGCTATATTCTTCAAAGGTTTCATCAAAGGCATTGTCGTTGGCTATAGCTTGCCGCCAATTCCCATAATTCAAACGATATTTAACCTGGGTGATGGTATTGATTGTGGTGCTGGCGCGGTACGGGTTAAGGGAGGGATATGGCGAAATATCAGCTACGCCGCTGGCAACAAGGCGCTGATCGCTTTTGATAACTTCATCCAGGGATATACTCAATTCTACATCTAAAGGATCGAAAATGTTGTCTTTATCACTATCGCGCCAGCCGATTTGTCCGGCGGCATAGGGATCAATCGCCTTGGTTGTATAAGGATAGACCTGACCGCGCATAATGCTGTTGACATTCGAGGGACAGTTACCGTACTGGCTGTTAAAATTTTCGACATATAAATAACCTGAACGGCGTGTGCAATCCTGCGCAGCCCCGGAATACTGATCGAGCGCATGGAAAATGTGCCCAATCTCGTGGGCGGCAACGGCATCCATATTGTTTGGCCCATAGCCGTTATTACCGTAAGTCATCACCATAAAGGGGCCACCCAAATAGGCATAGGCAAAATAATTATCCTTAAACCGATGATCATTGTCAGCAGAGCTGTCAACAACAAAAACGGTGAAAGCCCAATCAGTTTGATAGACAGTCCGCAGGGCATTATTGTAATCGCGGACACGGGTAAAATAAGAGGGGGCATTATATCCCAGGGCGCTCATGGTATCGCTTATCCAGTACTGCTGATCGATCATACTTCGGGTAATCGGTTCATAACTGCTGGGTAGGGGGGTAGAAAAATGATCGTCGTAAACAAAGCTTAAATGCGCTCTGGGTTCTAATTTGGCCCACCAATTAAGTGCAGCCATCAACTCATTGAAGACAAGCTGTTTTTCATCCGAGGTCCAATTTTCGGTCGAAGGATCTATACTCCCGTTACTTTCGATCAGGATAATACCGACAGCCACCGAACCGGCCATATATTCGCTGGTTCGACAGTAGTCCGGTGTAATAGAATTGGGGTCACAAGGAGTGCTTAATGTTCCTATTGAAGAGATCTCTGGGGCTGTAAGGGCATCAGGGGGATCATCGGGATGGGCTTGGGTTAACAAATTTTCGTTTGAAACCATAGCCTCAGGCGTTACCAAACTGTTCCAGGCATTGGCAAAACTGCGCATAGCAGGGCCATATACATCCATTGTGGCTAACTCAACGGCCTGGGTGAAAAGGCCGGCAACTCCGGGTAAATTTTTTAGTTGCCCAAGCAGTTCTGCCGGTACCCGAGCGATTACTGCCTGATGGGGCAGGGTATGGATGGGTTGCCCTCCATTAAGTTTGATCATATTTTGTATTTGGGTTAGCTGCGTTTGATTACTGCTTGTCATTAGAATGAAGGCATCAACTTGAGTTTTAGCGGAAACCAGGTTGGGATGGTTAGAACCAGGCTCGTTGTTGGTTTGGTGGCCCATCGCTGTGCTAACCATTACTAGATTTAGACCACAACTCAAACAAATAAGCGGCAAAACTTTACAAATTGAAGAGGGTAATCGGAGGCGCATAGAACTGGTCCAGGTAGGTATTGAAATTACAGATATTGTAATCTCAACCGGGCCTGGGTGTCAGCCCAAAATCATGGGGTTTTTCTTTTTTGGGGGCAAACTACGGGGAAACTATACTAAACACGCTAAAATTTCTGTAGGACGGCATCCCTATGCCGTCCGCTGATGCATAGGGATGCGTCAGCTACGGAAATTTTGAAATGCGTTGGGTATAACTTAAAAGTTGCTGCAACAATTTTAATTCGGTCCTGGTCAAATCACGCCACTGACCGGGGGTCAGTGAGCCAAGGGTCAGCGGGCCGATGGCAATGCGGATGAGCCGCAGGGTAGGATGGCCTACGGCTGCTGTCATCCGCCGGATCTGCCGTTTGCGACCCTCCCGCAGCCGGATTTCTAACCAGGCCGTAGGAATGGTCGGGCGATAGCGGATGGGTTCGGAGCGAGGAAAAATATCCGGCTGACCGGGGAGGAGTTTTACTTCCGCCGGGCGAGTCCGTTGACCTTGAATGACAACTCCCTGGCGGAGTTGGTTCAAAGCTGCTTCGGTAGGGATGTTTTCTACTTGGATCCAATAAATTTTGGTGAGTTTGTACTTGGGATGGGTAATCCGATGAGCCAACTGCCCGTCTGAGGTGAGGATCAGCAGCCCTTCGCTGTCATAGTCTAATCGTCCGGCAGCATAAACCCCCGGCGCCTGGATGTAATCACTCAAGGTGGCATGTCCCTCGGGGTCGGTAAAACTGCTCAGCACTTTGTAGGGTTTGCAGAAGATGAGCGTCCGGTGTTGCTCCGAGGAAGCCGCTGTAGGGGTTTGGGACGGTTGAGCGGGGTAATAACGACGCTTCCTCCGCCGAGGCGTTGCCATAAGCTGCTACTCTAAGACCATGCCACAAATTGAAACAAACGAGGTATGGCGATTATCCGCCGGACAGCGATCATAGGCAATAACCTGGCCCCGGCTCTGGCCGAGGGCACCGAGGGTAAAATAGAAAGGCGACAGGCCGCAAACATTACGCTCGTATTGTTGTCCTTTCATCAACTCAAAGAAGGCACTGGCCTTGCCCTGAGCTAGTGTCTCCATTAGGATGGTATCATCAACTTTCATTTGCGCGTGCGCGGCTGAGTCAAGCGGCGGTCCATCGAAGGCCGGCCCCATATGAGCCAGATCTCCTGAGGCAACAATCAGGGTTCGACGCTGGCTCATCTCCTGGCGCAAAATGTCAAGGAAGATGTCAAATTTAGGTTGGGCCTCAATGTTGGCCTGACCCATCATAAAATGGAAGAACGAGCCACACAGAACAGGCAAAATCGGGCAAGGCTTTTCACCGCGCAGATATTGCAGCCAAACCAGCACCAATTCAATGGACCACTCGTCGCGGTGCAGCAGCTCCCCGGCAAATACATTTTCCGGGCCCAGGGCCTGAGCCAACCGCTCGACCAGGGCTGTGTCGGTGGGCATCACCCCTAATGGAGAGGCATAATTTTGACAGGTTAAACTAAGCGCGCCCGGCTGAGCGCCGTTATGATCGGTGGCCAGGATAATGACGAACTCAGCTTGTTGGACTGCTTCGGCGGCGCTGGCCCAGACTTGAGCATAGGTCAGACCGCCCCGCTGATAATCAATATGCGGGCTGATAATCGCCCGGCTGGCCGGCGAAACTGCCGGAACCTTAACCACTTGGTCCAGGTAGCCTTGCAACATTCGGCGCAGGGCAGGCGGGTCGGCGGGGTAGGAAGCGCCGGCCAACGCCGGCGGGCGGAAAGGAGCGGCCCGGTATTGGGTTACGGCCTGCTGCCTGGCCTGCTCAAAGGCGCCTCCTTCCAGGAGGAGCGCCTGGTCGAATTGAGCCACCATCGTTTCGATGGTGGCTTCAGGCAGCGGCAGACCATACCGGATTTCCAGAGCGGCCTTGATTTCCGGCAGGGTATTTGTTCCATCGCACAGCAGCACTAAAGGCCCTAACACTTGCGGCAGTACAATAGCCGCTTCGGTTAGCTTGAAGCGATCCTGAATTACAAACACCGGTTCGCCCTGGTAAAGCGTCCGCTGAACATTAATATTGCCGATTTTGGGTTTGTCGAGATGATTCATCCTTATCCCTGGGCTAATTTTTGTAGGTTGCTAAAAGTGGCGCGAATTATTTCTACATCATACAAAAAGAACGAGTTTTTACAAAATCTCGAACCTTTTTCAAGTTGCCACATGCTTTTGTCACCTTTTCCGAAGGTGGTATAATCAGGGTGGAAACAAATTACCGTAGAGACAAAGGGATAGAAAATTATGAGTGTGACCCCCTTAGACCAACCCAAACGGATCAGGCTGCTGCTGGCCGACGACCACGCTGTAGTGCGTTCTGGCACCCGTGAATTATTGGAGCGCCAGCCGGATTTTCAGATCACCGGCGAAGCCGCCGATGGCGAGGAAGTGGTTCGACTGGCCCATGAACTCCAGCCTGATGTGGTGGTAATGGATGTACGCATGCCCAAAATGTCGGGGGTAGAGGCAACTCGCCGGATTAAGGCCGAATGTCCGGGGGTAAATGTGCTGGTGCTAACCGCTCACGACGATGACGAATATGTTTTTGCCCTGCTGCAAGCGGGGGCCAATGGCTATTTATTAAAAACAGCCGAGATTGATGAATTAGTCCGGGCCATTCGAACGGTGGCCGCCGGTCAGTCGGCCCTGGCCCCCACCGTAGCGGGTAAAGTAGTAGCCCAATTTACCAGCGGCAAAAGTTTACCTGATGTTTTATCCGGGGGACAGGATCAGTATGATGGATTGACCGAGCGCGAATTGGGCATTCTGCAATTGGTGGGCGAAGGCTTGAGCAACAAACAGATTGGTAAAAACCTGTTCATTAGTGATCGCACCGTGCAGGCCCATCTTTCAAATATTTTCTCTAAATTGGGTGTCAGTTCCCGAACCGAAGCGGTGATGTATGCCGTGCGCAAGGGGTGGATTATCACAGGCAAAGGGAATGACTAAAGTTGTTGCCTGGCTGGTCATTTTTTTAATCCTGGTTGCTTGCAGTTCTCCACCCACTTCGGCGGCAGTTGAAAAAATTGACGAGCCATTTGTCGGACAACCCCCCGCGGTTAACCCCAATATTCCCCAGGAACAGATTACGCTTGAGGTGTGGCTGGACCTTGATTTTACCAAAAATGACAGCCTCTTTGAAGAAATTGCTCAGGATTTTGAAGACGCCTATCCCCAGGTCAAGGTTGATATCCAATCTTTTGTGCGCGAAAGTATTCCTCAAAAGATAACCCGGGCCCTTCAGGTAGGCACGCCGCCCGATGTAGTCCAGGGGCATGTCTACGCTATGGCCGGACGGGGCCTGGCCGAACCTTTGACCCAACCCTGGCAGGAGTGGGAAAAAATAGACCCACAAGCCCGCAGCCAATTTTTGCCCTCAGCGATGGAAGAGGTGACATGGCGCGATACCCTTTATGGCGTGCCCCTGGATATTTATACCCTGGTTTTGCTCTACAATCGTCGCCATTTTGATGAAGCTGCTTTACCCTACCCGGACGCCAACTACGATTTGGCCGCTTTTGAAAAAGCAGCCGCTATTTTGACCAATCCTGCTGAAAAACGTTTTGGTTTGGGGTTAACTTCGGACCCCTGGCATGTCTATGCCTGGATGGCTGATGCCGGCGGTGATTTACTGGTTGGCACACCGGAAACAGGGTTTAATTTAACGCTGGACTCCCGCAACAATATTGATGCTTTACGCTTTTTAACCCAAATGGCCGAAGCTGGCTACGGCCAACGCCCTACCACCCGTCCCCGCGATTACGAAGACCCGCGCAAACAATTTTTGAAAGGTCAAATCTCGATGTACCTGGGCGGACCGGGAGATATTCACCTTATTCAATCAACCGATCCTCATTTTCCGCTGGGGGTGGCTCAATTACCCAAAACCCCAGCCGCCGATAATGCCGCTTCGGTGCTGGGGAGCAGCGGTTTGTTTATTCCTCGAGGCGCGCGCCATCAGGAAGTTGCCTTTGAATTTATTAAATGGGTTACCAGCGACCGCTATGCTATTCCTATGGCTCGCCGTTTGGGGCGATATCCGGCCAAAACATGGCTACAAACCTCGCCCTATTTTGCCGAAAACCTGTTGTTGATTCCATTTTTTAACCAACTTGACGCCGTTCGACCCTATCGCCTGGACCGCTTTCCCGAAGCTGAGCAAGCTTTTGCGGATGCCGTTAAAAAATCCTTTTATGGTACCGAGCCGGCGACCGCGTTGCGGGAAGCTCAGAGATTGGGTGAGCCTTTCCTGAAGGATGACCTGCCTTGAAGCCAATGATCAAAACTGAGGTGGCTCGTTCTCACTTATACGGGTTAAGAGCTTGGATTACCGAACTCCGGGCGCAGGCCATTTTATTAACCATCCTGCTCCTGTCGCTGATGCTTATTCTGAGCGTGGGGGTAACTTTTTTGGCCTACCAGCAGATTTCCCAATCGTTGGCCGAAAGCCGGGATCAGGAGTTAGCCAGCGTCTCCGCCGAGCGGCTGTCGGAAAGTATCGAGGCCTTTGTGCGCGGCTTACGGACTCTAGCCAACCAAACCCAAATGCAATCGGGCGAGCCCACTGTCCAACGAGATTTACTAAAATTGGCCCCCGACCTGGTCGCAGATTTTACCAATGACGGCGGTATTATTATTCTGGACGAAAAGGGTTTTGTCAGCGTTACCGAACCATTTCGACCCGATCTTATTGGGCAAGATTTTTCGCAAGAGCCTTACTTTAGGGAGACTTCTGCCCTACGCACCTCAACCTTTTCCGATATTATCAAAGAACCCGGCTCGGGCGAAGATATTATTGTTATTGCCGTCCCTATCGAAAAACCTAACGGTCAATTTGTGGGGGTGATTGCCGGCAGATTCTATTTGAGTTTTCAACGCCTAGGCCAGGAGATCCAAAAATTAAGGGTGGGGGAAGAGGGTACGGCCTATCTGGTAGACCGCCAGGGGCGCTTGATTTATCACCCCGATTCCCGCCTTATTGGCACAGATTTCAGCAGCCGTGAGGCCGTCAAACAACTTCAACAAGGGAGTCGGACCGGCGCTATAACCAGCCGTGAAAACGGACAGCCGAACACCGTCGAAGGATACGCTGTGGTGCAAGTCCCCGGCTGGGGATTGGTTATTGGCGAACCATGGGCGCAAGTAGTGCAGCCGGCGCAAAGCGCCTTACAGCCCATTGTGGTGGTTTTAGTTGTAGGTTTAATCACCGTAGCGGCCTTTGTATCGCTGGGCGTCCAGGCCGTTACCGACCCGATTCAAAATCTGGTCATCCAAACTCGTCAAGTGACCGCCGGTGATTACGATGCCCAGGTAATGCTCAGCCGCATTAAAGAAATTCGAGAGCTGGGCATGGCGTTTAATGAAATGGTCGGGCAGATTCGAAAATATCGCGCCGGCGTCAGGCAGTATGTGGCCGATATCACCCAGTCTCAAGAAGAAGAGCGAAAAAGAATTGCTCGTGAATTGCATGATGATACCGTCCAATCCCTAATTGCTATTGGTCAGCGCATTGAGTTGATTAAAGGGATGTTGGATGACCCTATCGAGGCCCGTACCCGGCTGAACGAGTTAAGAACGATGGTCACCGGGGCCATTGCCAGTGTGCGCCAATTTAGCCGCGATCTGCGTCCCCTGGCTTTGGAAGATTTGGGGCTGGTGGCGGCCATGCAATATCTGGTTAATCAACTGGCTCAAAGTGAAGGGATTGATGTAGATTTCACAGTCGAGGGAACGCCGGATGGGTTGCCGGCCGATATGGAAGTGGCGATTTACCGCATCTTGCAGGAAGCCCTAAACAATGTCAAAAAGCATGCTCATGCCACCGAAGTGACAGTGTTAGCGCAATTTACCAATAACCAAATTGTTTTAACCGTGGAAGATAACGGACGTGGATTTACTGTGCCCGCTTCAATTACGGATTTTGCCACCAGCGGTAGTTTTGGGGTGATGGGGCTGCAAGAACGCGCTCAACTTTTTGGGGGTAACATCGAGGTTGAGTCACAACCAGATGAAGGCACTCTGGTTCGCTTGGTTATGCCCCGTAAATCAGACCTGGCCCCCTTTGAGATCCGTAATGGTTTTTCCTCTTTATCCCCCGAAGAATCTTTGGTAGCCAAACAGGTTTCGTAAATTATGCCTCTCTAATAGGCCAAAAAGCTTAGTGAATAAATGCGCAATTACGCGCCTTCACTAATGCCTGCCCCCTTGTTAACCTATATAATTGATACGGGCTAATAAGCTAGACAGCGCAGCCTGACCTTGCAATTAAGCGGGTCAGGTTGAAGTGTTGATAGCTGTATTACCGATATTGTTAAAAACGAGGCGTCAAAGAATGGATATTTTTTTTCTCATTTTATTGGCCTTAATGTTACTTGCTTTTGGATATGCCCAGTTGCAAAAAGGTGTGTTCAAAACACCAGGCCAAATTAATACAAATGAGGAAGATGAAGTGGAAATTCGTTAATCAGTAACACCCCCTGAACCTCACGGCTGAACAGAAATATCCCTCAATCAAACAACTTGACATATTATTTCAGACCCCCTATAATGGAGACACTATTTGCTTGTATTGTCGCAAGTATAAATCTCTTGGGGCTGTACTGTGAAACGAATTGTCATCTCTATTTTGCTGTTAATGGCGGCTTTGCTTATTTCAAAGCCTTTTCCGGCCGAGTCAAGTCAGCTTTACGCTGCAACAAGTGGACAAAATAGTAACGTTAACCGCCAGAACTATTCAATTGAACCAATCTCCTTAAGTGTATCCCCATTCTTGGCAGCAGGCTGCCCTTGTGATAAACCTTCTCCCAGTCCTACGATTGGATCGGTAATTGTAGCCGCTGTAGCTGTCTGGTTAACGATGGCCTCTCTTATTTATGGCTCTCACTTTATTGCTGGGCTGGTAGCCGGTTAAAATTTCAGGTGTGTTCTGGGTGATTTTTAGCCCGCACTAAAAAAATGGGGCAAGGAGCGGCCTGAAGCACTTTAGCTGCGACACTGCCGTAAACCCAGCGACTTAACCCCGAGCGCCCATGAGTGCTCATCACAATTAGATCAACCCCTTCTGTTTCAGCCGTCTTCAAAATAGCCTCTGGCACAAAGCCTTCCAGGGCCACATAGCGACATTTTACCTTGGCCAACTGTAGCTTTTTTTGCCAGTTCTGTAAGTATTGTTGCACTTCCTTTTCCACCTGGGTTTGTAAATCCAGGTGGTAATCATAGGCCACACCGGCCATGGCCGGATAAAATTCAACCGGCATGGCTACGGGTTGGCAAACTCTGGTCAGGATAACTTCGCTCTCGAAATGATGGGCTAACGCCTGGGCGTGGGGTAAAGCCAGTTCTGATAAAGCTGATCCATCGAGCGGTACCAAAATTTTTTTATACATGGTTTAGCTCCTTTTAGTTCAGCTAGGTGGAAAGTTTCTTTAGCAAGGCCGCATCTATCTGTCGAAGGGGGCAGCCTGCCTGGGCCATCACTTGGGTTAACTGCAAAAAATCAACCCGCGCCTCATCAAACCTGATTTGTAAAGCCTGGCTTTCTATATTGATTTGAAGCTGGACAATTCCCGGTATCTGCTTAAGGAACTGTTCCAGATTTTTCGCCACTTCTTCTGTCAAAGCAGGAACATGGAGGGCTTCAAATTCCAGCACCAAACCACCTCATCAGCCAGAAAATAGGTCTCTCAAATTAAGCATAAAGGTAATTACCATAAACTAGTAGTGACACATGTCATCTTCTATTGGGATGATTGTAATTTGCTAGGCTGGCCTATCGTCAGGGTTTGTTCAAACAAAAACCGCCCTGTACGGGGCGGTTTTTGGGGTTATTTTTCCTTAATCAATAAGTTTTACTCGGAAGATTTGAGAAAATCCTCTAAATTATGGCGCACGGCGTAAGCGGTAGCTTCGGCTCGGTTGGATAAACCCAGTTTATCCAAAATGTTACTGACATAATTACGGACTGTACCCTCACCCAAGTACAAACTGGCGGCGATTTCGCGATTGGTTTTACCCTGAGCAATTAAGGCTAAAACTTTTAGTTCACGGTCCGACAAATCTACAAACGCCTCAGACCGAGCCGAGTCACGCAGCTTGGCTAAAACCTGACCGGTAATGCTGGGGTCCAGCATCGCATCGCCTCGCGCTACGGTTTCAATCGCCCGGATAAGGTCATCATTACCTACCTGCTTCAAAACGTAACCCACCGCCCCGGCTGAGATAGCATTAAACAACAGTTCATCCTCGGCAAATGAGGTAAGCATAATCACCTTGATTTGAGGATGGGCCTTAACAATCTCTCGACATGCTTCGATGCCGCTGCCATCGCTGAGACGAATATCCATAACAACCACATCCGGCACATGTTCGTTTGCCTGTTGGATTGCCTGGGATACGCTGCCCGCTTCGGCTACCACTTGCCAACCGGGCTGGCGCGAGAGTAAATTATTGAGACCTAGACGGACCACTTCATGGTCGTCAACCACCATAATTCGCACAGAAAATCGCCTCCAAGTTATCTATTATGGAGTCGTTTAGCGTCGCTGTCAAATCAGGCTAAAAACCGTTGAATTTTATATTCAACAATTTGATGATACAATATTGATTGTTGGTCAGTTTTTTTAAGGATATGCAATGTCAGAAAACAAACTTCAACTCGACCCGCAGCTCAAAGCCCTCAGCGAGGCAACCCAGGCCATCGCTTCTGAACTCTCTTTAGAACAAGTCCTGCTTAAAATAGCCCAGGCCGCGCGTACCCTGATAGGCGCTAAATATGCGGCTTTAGGGGTTCACGACGGCCATGGTCATTTATCTCGTTTTATCACAGCGGGCATAGACCCCAAAATGCATCCCCAAATAGGGCCTTTACCCACAGGTTTGGGCTTGCTGGGCCATTTCTTGCACCGGGGCGAGGCGCTCATTGTAAAAGATATTACCAAACATCCAATGGCTGCCGGATTTCCTCAGCATCATCCGCTGATGAAAAGCCTGCTGGGTGTGCCCATCTTTTCAAAGGGTGAATTAATCGGCGCGCTTTACCTGACTGATAAGCAAGACGAGTCTGAATTTACCGAGCTTGACCAACGGTTGATCGAAATGCTGGCGCTCCACGCCGCCATTGCCATTGAAAATGCCCATC
This sequence comes from Anaerolineae bacterium, assembly GCA_023151115.1. Next base: position 8,059 of record JAKLJP010000070.1, on the reverse strand, counting down.
TTTATGAAAAAACACAGCGGCTGGCTATTCTGGAGGAAAGGGAGCGTTTTGCTCGCGACTTGCATGACGGCATTATTCAGTCAATTTACGGCGTTGGGCTAACTCTGGACAACGCCAAAGCCCTCCTGCCCGCTGAAGATGAGGCCGCCCGTGAGCAGATTGACCTCAGCCTAAAAAGCCTGGCGCTAGTTATTAATGACCTGCGTAATTATATTTTTGATTTGCGACCCCAGGCGCTCAAATCTAAAGGATTATATGCCCGGCTGGAGGGTTTGGTCAAAGAGCTTAGAGTCAATACCCTACTGCCCATTCAAATGCAAATTGACCCGGACATCAACAGCTATGTAACCGACCAACAAGCCAGCCATCTCTTTCATATCGCTCACGAAGCCCTCTCGAATGCAGCCCGCCATGCCCGTCCTAAAAGAATTGGCGTAAGCCTCACCCGCCAGGATGACATACTAACCCTGCAAGTTGAGGATGACGGTATTGGTTATGTCTTGCCAAAGACAATTGTTCATGGCCATCACGGCCTGGCCAATATGCAAAAGCGGGCCTCAATCCTCAACGCTGACCTTCAAATCGAGACCGCCCCTAACCAGGGTACCCGCCTGACCCTCACCCTCAGCGGCATATCAAAACGACAAGAGACGGACTAAATTCTGCGTATGGCAACCAACTCTAAAAACAATATCCCAGGAAAATCCAGTGACTCATCCTCCTTTTGACGCTATTATTTTTGACCACGACGGCACCTTAGTTGATACGGAACAGGCTGATTTGGAAGCCTGCCGTCTTATTTATCAAGAGCATGGCCTGGATTTCTCGGTAGATTATTGGGCCAGGAATATTGTGGGCTATATGGGCGGCTACGATTTGGTGCTGGATGATTTGACCCGTCACAATGGCTACGGGCCAACCCGCGAAGCGATGTGGACGCGGTTCAAGGAACTCTGGGCCATGACTTCCGAAAATGTGCAGTTGATGCCGGGTGTGACGGCCTTACTGGCCCAATTACACGCGGCCGGTTATCCACTGGCCGTCGCCACTGCCTCGGATAGAGCCTGGGTGCAGCGCTGGTTTACCCGCTTTGAACTGTGGCCCTATTTCCAGGCCATTGCCACCGGCGACGATGTGGTTCATAACAAACCGGCCCCCGATGTTTACCTTTTTGCTGCGGCCCAATTGGGCGTTGAGCCTGAGCGCTGCCTGGTGTTTGAAGACTCTGTGCCGGGCCTGACCGCAGCCAAAGCCGCCGGAATGACCGTCGTGGCCGTCCCTACCCACCATACCCAAAACCTGGATTACAGCTTAGCCGATGCCATTGTTGCTAACTTGGAAGCTGTCACATCCGAATGGATTGCCGCGTTCAAAGTTCAACGATGAGCCTTTGAGGAGAGACTTATGCCCACCTACTTTGAAACCGTCGCCAGACCAGTCATCGCGGCCGACTTCGATTACTTTCGCCTCCCCCGCGAAAAATGGGAGTTACTGCTCGTCCGGCTGCGCCAGATGGGCGTCAATGCGCTCAGCCTTAGCTTGCCCTGGGGTTTTCACGAAGGTGAGCCCGGTGCAGTTGACCTGACCGGCGCAAGCGACAGCCGGCGCGATGTGGTTGGCCTGCTGCGGTTGAGTACAGCGTTGGATTTTGCCTGCCTGCTCAAACTTGGCCCCTATCTTGAGGCGGGTGTGTTAGGCCAGGGGTTGCCCCTCTGGCTGCTTCGCCAAACCGACGATCTTGAAGGGGCTTTGCCCCAAGTGGTAACTGGCTGGTTCCGCGCGTTAAGCGAGGCGTTGACAGGCCAACAGTGGCCGGCTGGCCCGATCATCGCTTTGGAGATTACCGCTGAGTCCGGCCAGACTCAGCCACTTAGCCCGCAGTTAAGCGAAGTAAAATGGCGCATCTGGCTGCGCAAACATTATGATGGGATCGAAGCCCTAAACGCCGCTTACGGGACGGCTTATCGCACCGTCAATGAGGTCAAATTCCCGGAAAATTGGGCTACAGCGGCCACACCTGTAGAAAAAGATGCGGCGCTGTTTCTGGAAGCTGTACAAAACGAGGCTCAGTCCAGTTACCATCAAATTTTGCTCGATCACGGCTGGCAAGTTCCCATTTATGCCTCGACGGCTGAAAGTGCTCCCCCCTGGCAAAATTTCACCCTGACCCAGCCCACCGATTTAACCGTTCTCAGTCAAGCGCCCGAAACAGCCAGCCTCAACCTCCACCAGCCCATTGAGGCTGACCCCGATCCGGCTGATATTGGGCGTGGTCCGGTTTGGGCCGGAAATGCGCCTATCCGCGCCGATGGCTCGCCCCGCCCTACTTTCTGGCAGGTGCGGCAGAAGCTCTGGCGGCAAACCCTGCCGGAACTGCGGCTGGCAGGACAAACCTTGATCGTTCCCTTTCCGGGCGGCACAGTTATTACCCGCAGCAGCGATGCCGCAGTAAAAATTGACGCGCCGCCAGCCGCCAAGGCCGAGCTATATCGCTTGGGCTTTACGGGTGAGCTTTCGGACGACGAGACTTTAAAGCTGAGCCGGGGCAAAGTGAGCGGGTTGTATCAAGCCGAGACTGCCGCCGGCCCCACCGATTTGCTGCTGATTTTGGACAACCCTATGGCTGCATTGATCGATTTTCCGCTGAGCTACCTGCGCTGCTTGTTGGCGGCTCAGGCGCAAACTTTAGCTCGCGCCGCCGAGTTGGCCGCTGCTCTGGGCGAAAGCCTCTCATCAGCCCCGGCTGAACCGGAACAGGCTGCTGCTTCCCCGCGGCGGCCTTCGTCCGCTACCCTGGAGCGAGCCAGGCAGGGATTGTCAGAAGCGGATGCCGCTTTGAGGAAGGCAATGGCTTCGATTGGCGCATTGGAGAGCGGTTTTGCCACCATGCTGGGCAAAGAGTCAGGGCAGCCCGTTACGACACCCCCGGCGATCACCTCGGCAATTTTTGAAGGCGCAGCCAGAGATGTACTCCTTGAGGTGGGCGCTGCCTGCGCCAAAATTGCGCCGGTTTTGCAGGATGCAGCAGCAACCTTGCAGCGCACCTTGGCCGCGCCCTCCGGTTTCACCGTCGAGCAGTACCGTCAAGATTACGCCGCCGCCCTGGCTGCTGCCCGCGCCGCCCGTGAACCGCTGCTTGAAGTGATTGCCTTGTTGCGGCTAGAAATCGCCGCCGAAAGGCTGCCCCTGCTGGCCTGGCGGGTTCACCAGCAGGTACAGGAGTTGGCCGAGAGTCTGCGGTGGGGTGTTCTGGGGGGATAAAAAGTAGCAATACTGTAGATCAGAGCCTTCTCTACCTCGCCGGCCTGGCTAAAATGATGAGCCAGTTCCTCAACCAGACGCTCAGGTTGGGCGCGGCGTTCCAGGGTTTCTCCGGCCCGGCGATGCAAAGCACCTAAACCCTGGTAGAGCACGTGACGGATTTCGGTTACCCGGAATGAAGGCCGGCGCAAAAAAGGGAAAACCTTGAATGTGATCCCAATGGAGGTGGGTCAAAAAGATGTGTCCTGTGCCCGGCCGCAAGACCCCTTCATCAATTCCAGTCCCCGTCGTCATATGCCACTGCCAACATCAATAATGAACGTTTCGTCCCTGGCCCGAATCTCTACGCATGAAGTATTGCTCCCCACCGCCCCCCGGACAAGAGGGGGTAATCCGGCGACATAAGCTTGCACGACCGCTATATCATAGGTATCAACATCTGCCAGGCCGTAAATAGCCTGACAAATCTTCCCCTCAATTTCTTGGGGTCCAGCGGCGTTGGAATAGCCCCCCGTACTCCCCAGATTTTAATCTTCATCAGCTTACGGCCAGGTATAGCTTACTGTACCCGTTTGCAAATCCACTTTGTGAATTTTACGCAAAGCCAGCCAGGCGGCCTCATCCGTCCAGACAATGTCGGTTAAATAATCATCTTCCAGCGGGATGGTTTTTTGCCCGGCGCTGACGCCGGTTTGGGGGTTCAGCATTTCTACCAGCAGTTGGTCCGGATCGCTGGAAATTTGCAGCACGGCCAGTCCGGCTGAGGTTAAATGCCAATCCCAGCCGGCCCCGGAGCCAGGTTCTTTGAACCAGCGTGGCGTTTGTAAAACATACTGCCAGCGTGGCTGCCCGGAGGCCAGGTCCAGCCCCCACAATTCGCTGCGTTCAGTGCCTCGGCTGCGGGTGGCTCGCACCACCAACAGATTCTCCGTCACCCCCAGCGGAACCAGTTCATAGTCCGGTGCAGGGGGTAAAGCCTGCCATCGTTTATCGGTCAAATTTACCTTGACAATCATGCCGGGGCCGCTGCCGCTGGTCTGTTGTTCCAGAGCCGCAAAGTAAAGAGTCTCTTCAGTCAGGAGCGCCCGGCTCTGCTCCGACACAAAATCACCAAAATCCACCGGCAAAGCCACCCCTTCAAAAACAAGCTCATGGTTTATCTGTTGACCAGCGATATCCACTATCTGCATGCAAGCCGGGCCGATAATATTGCCGGAAATCATGTAGAGTTCGCCCCGATTTTGGTGGTACAGCAGTGGATAACTCAAATCAAACAGTCGCCCATCACACGCCGACAAGGTCATCTCGGCGATAGTATCGCCGCTGGCAGGGTCAACAATTGTTATCAGGTTATTTCGGCTGTCGGCGGTGCGGTCAAAAATCAAGAGTTGTTTGCCGGCCGGCAGTAATCGTCCCGTTGGTTCAAAATTAAGCCGCTTGTTCCAGACCAATTGCCCGGTTTCGGCGTTGAACCCCTGCACCGTACCCCCCTGCACCAGCGCCACCACCCGGCCGGCCAGCAGTTCAAAGCAGTGGCTGCAACTGGGCGAGAGCTTATCGGCCAGCGAGGTTTGCCACAAGACTTTGCCATCGGCCCGATTTAGAGCCAGCAATTTGGTTTCATCCGAGGTATACAAAACCTCAGGCGATTGCAGGACTCTGGCCGAATACCACTCCTTTAAGGGCGGGCTTTCCCAGCGAATGGTCGAACTAAGGGTGTTAACGTAAGTCAAAGCATAAGTTTGGGCGTCGTTTTTATAGACGTAGGTCAAAAAGTCGGGTTCCGTTTCAGAGCCGTTGGACAGCAAGATAACATCGGTCAGCGATGAAATCGTAACGACATTGGTAATTTTTTCCAGTTGGCTCAGGTTGGCTAACTGGGCCAGGTCTGTCAAACCACTCAGACTTGACAACTGCTCCCGAAATTGAAACCAGCCGACCGCTCCCCCAACCCCTACAATCAACACCAGCATGAACAATACCGACAGGCAGGATGAACCGCCCGATTTTCGCGAAACTGTGGTGACAGGACGGCCTGTTTGAATCACAATGACTTGTGGTTCCTGGGGTTTGGAGACAACTGCCGGCTCCGGGGCAACAGGTCGCTCACGTTCAAGTACCGCGCCACAGTAATTGCAGGTGGTGCGCTCGCCGGTCATCGAAAGGGGCGCGCCGCAAGAAGGACATTTGACTTCGTAGATTTTGCTGCCGGTGGCCATAAAGTAATCTCGCTTTCTGAAGGAGGCGTGAGGCGTGATGCGTGAAAATTTTCACGCATCACGTATAATCCTCCAGAAAAATTTCGCCGGGATTAGTAGGCGGTTTGTCGAAAGTTGTGTAAATTGCCCGTCTCCCTCAAGGGAATCGGGGTTTAACACAAAATTTGTGATACCGCCGATTAGCACCTTATGAGTCAGATTCTTGTACAGTGAGCAAGAAGTTATTACACAGAGGGACACGGAGAAGTCACAAAGTCCCACAGAGGAATTTTTATCGCTTCTCTGCGTGTCTCTGTGAAATCTCTGCGTAACTCTGTGTTCCTGTTTGGTTCTGGCTCGTCCAGGTTAGGGGATTTGGGGATGGAAAATAAAGGGAAAAATCTCCTAATCTCCTAATCCCGGCTCCAAATCATTGGAAAAAACTTTTCTGGATATCTATATCATTTTTTCATTGTTCGTAGCTTAAAGGAATTTTACTCGCGTGTCAATAGGCAGACGGGCCTTATCCCGCGTTTCGGCGGGCCGACCCAGGGTGATGAGGCCCTGGGGTTCCCAATCAACAGGCAGGGCCAGGGTTTCTTGCGCCAGGTCGGGCGCAAACAGCGGGGCGCAAATCCAGCAGGCGGCCAGGCCTTCGGCGTGGGCCAGCAGAAGCAGATTTTGAGCGGCCATAGCCGTGCTTTGCGCCGCCATGACCCATTCGTTCCGGCTGCGCCGAGGATCGGGGTAGCTGTCCATATCGGCCATGCTCAGGCAGACGATTATCACCACCGGCGCGCCGGTGAGCCGGGCGTAGCTGCGGGCCACATCCCGCTCGATATCTACCGGGTCGTCGCCATCGGCGATGCGATCCGCCCGCAGCCTGTCGCCCATGGCCTCAGCCAGACGCTTTATGTCGGCGGCGCGAGTCAACACAGCAAAGCGCCAGGGCTGGCGGTTGTGCGCCGAAGGGGCCCAGGTGGCCGCTTCAAGTAAGCGCCTGATGGTTTCGGGAGGAACGGGGTCAGTTGTGTAGCGGCGAATCGAACGACGAGTTTTGATCAGATTGAAAAGAATTTGGGCCGGGGAAAGGTTATTTTTTATAGTCACGTTTGTATCATCTGTTGTGTTCAAAATGGGTAGGGATTGTGGAAGCCTGGAGTCCAAAGCTTGCTTTGAAAAGGTCAAAGCAAGCTCGGATTCCAGCTTTAATATTGTAGTCCGGGCCCGGGGGAAGCAAAAGTCAAGTGGCAGAAAACGACCGGATAAAAATCCCTCGTCCATACCTTGTGGGCGAGGAGTGGTTATGAGTTTTTAGTACATCACTTGTGATAAAAATTCGGGGCGCAAAAGCTTAGCTTTTGCGCCCCGGGAAAGTTACTTCAAAGATCAATTCTGACCAGTACACTTGGGCGGAAGTAAGTTTACAGTTTGTAGTGGCAACTTTAGTCGCTTAACCTGCCCAAAACGACTAAAGTCGTCACTACGATCTGTAGGGTCATTTACGCCGCGTTGCACTAGGGCAGGATAGTTTACCCTTTGGCCGGGTTTTGGGGGTAGGCCCGCACCAGCAGAATGGGCTGAGTTGCGCCGCGCAGCACTTTATCCGCCACGCTGCCGTAAACCCAGCGCTGCAAACCGGAGCGGCCATGCGTCGCCATTACGATGAGGTCAATTGGATGGTGATGGGCGTAGTCAATGATGGTTTCGGCGGCGGGTCCCATTTCCACTGCCGTATGGACGGTTATATCGGGGCAGCCGGCGCGCTCGCACACACTCAGCAGATATTCGCGGGCTAGGGCTTTTTTGGCTTCCCACTGCTGATCCACAAAAATGGGATGTTCGGCTTCGCTGGCAATGACGTGCTCAATCGGGGGGATGACCTGTAACAGGGTTATTTCAGCCCCGCTGAGCTCCGCCACCGCAAAAGCGTCGGCCAGGGCCAGTTCGGCCAGGGGGGAGCCGTCCAAAGGAAGAAGAATGTGTTGGTAACGTTTAACCATAGTCAATCTCCATTAAGGGCTAACGCTGCTCCAACGCAGCGAGTGGACGAGATAAATTGTTCTATGATTGTAACTGCTCAGGCATGTCATTTCGACCGAAGGGAGAAATCTTCTAATCCGTGGTTTGCAGACAACGACCTCAAAGATTTCTCGGCTTTCAGCCTCGAAATGACATGAGGGCTGAGTAGTTACCTATGATTAATCTTATAATGTTTGAGGGAACTTTAACAGTGACAAATATCGTGAAATTACCATGACATGGCTCTTTGTCCACAGTGAGTGCCTTGAATTATTCTGGTGAGGGCTTAATCGGCAAAGGGCGAACACGGATAGCTTGTTCATTTACGCTAACCAAAGCCCCAATCTCTATCTGTGGGGCAAAATGGCTCAAGACTTCGGTCAGGTAATAATTCACCTGAGAGGCGCGCATATCCTCTAGCCGAAAAGTGATTACGCTAGGAAAACGACCCCGACTCAGGGCAACGATCTGGCCCAGATCAAGATCGTGAGTGAGGATTACTCGATCTTCTGCCAGGGCTTTTTCTACAATTTTTGCGTCATCTAATCGCTGTAACCCTTGTTCTCGTAGATGAAGCG
>JAKLJP010000006.1 GCA_023151115.1 Anaerolineae bacterium | reverse complement strand
TTGAACTCTTCCAGAACGGTCTGAACCTTGATAACCTCCTTAATTATGTCGGCGTCCTATAGAACTGAACAACCCTGCCATTTATCCACCATCACCGAAGTGGTTGTCGTCGGTAATGGGATGGCCCACCGCCAACTGGCTAACTGCTTCAGCGGAGGCGGCTGATAAGTTTTGACCACCAGCAGCGGTTTGATACCTTTTTGTCTGAGCTGATTGGCAACCGGCCCCAGCACAGATTGCTGGCTGCTGGCCGAGGTTTCTCCTGTGCCGATAATCACCAAATCATACTCCTCAGCCTGGTTTAAAATCTCCACCACCGCGTCGCCCTCCACTCGTAGCTCTTGCTTGATCCAGGGGTCGCCCTGACTCATGCGGGCCAATTCCTCATAAACCTTCTGACTGGCCGGGTCTTGCTGGCCGCCAGAAACGTGAAGCAGGGTAATCGAAGCGCCAGCCGCTTTGGCTAAAGAGAGCGCTACCTCCAGGGCCAGAGGCGCTTCCTTACCTCCTCGAGTCGGCATCAAGATGCGGTCCGGTTGGCTGGGCGCTTTGGGACTGGTGACAACCACATGGCATTTAAGTTGGTTAACCAACGTTTCAAGGTCTATGTTTAAAAGCGACCCATGGGCTTTATCTTCCCAGGGGACAACTAAAATGTCGGCAGACTCATGCGCCACCACTCTGGCTAACGAAGGCCAGGCTTCATACACCACCCGAATACGGGGTTTGATTTGAATAGGCCGGCCCTCAAAATAGGCCCGAAGCCGGTCCAGGGTCGCCCGCCTGGTTTGAGCCTGGAATGCGCCAATACTTAAAGACTCTCCCTCTGGGATCAAAACCAGACCCACCAGAATCACCCGGCCCTGCTTGGCCCGAGCCAGGTTAAGCCCCAGACGAACAAGCCACTCATTTTGTTCATCATTAAAAATAGGCACAACGACACGATAGCCTTGATTTTTGACGGTTTCCGACGAATTTGAGCGTACAGGTTCAGGATTGTTTTGCGGCGTCATTTTCCCTCGTTTTGTGACGATATAACCTGTGCCAGGAGTGGTAGCATTTTGGTCTCAACAATACTCTGCCAGGTATACCGGGCGAGCACCCGCTGGCGGAGTTGAAAGGCGCGATCTGTTTCTAATTTCTCAACGATAGCCTGGGCAACTTTTGATGGGGGCGTCTCGGCAGCAAAAAGAGTGGCCCACGGCCCGGCGCTCTCGCGGAAGGGGAGCAAATCGGTGGCAAAGATGGGCAGCCGGGCCAGCGCCGCCTCTAAAATGGGGATTCCAAAACCTTCCTGTTGGCTGGGGAAGAGCAGCGCGTCGGCCAGTTGGTAAAACTCGGCCACCGCTCCGTCGGTCAACAGCAAGGGTTGGTCCGAATCTTCATGGGCCTGGTAAGCAAAATGAACGGCCTGCTCCAATTGAAGCTCCCGGCATAGTCCCCACAGTTGCTCCAGGTAAGCGGTGTTGGTGGGATTGTGCGGCCCCGGCGGTCCTGTTACCACCAGCCGGGCATCCCAACCGGAACAATCCCGAATTGCCGCCAGCCAACGCAGGCCCAACTCAATATTTTTGCGCCGGGTAATGCGGGCCGGCAGTAAAAAAACGCAGTCAGCTTGCAGCAAATTCCACTTTTGGAGCAACTGTTTGACAACGGGGCTGGCGCGATAAAAATCGGTGGGTTCAACGCCTGGTGAAATAACGGTAATGGATTCAGGGGGCAGACCATACAACCGGGCCAAATCAGCCTGCTGTGCCTGGGAGACGGTCACGTGGCATACTCCAGGCCAGGGGTGGCGCAGCAACTCCCACGGCTCGCCGGGATGCAACTCCGGCTGGTACTGGGGACGCAGCCAGGCGAAATCGTGGTGCCAGGCTACCCAGGGCGGACCTTCGCCGGTTTGAAGGAGCCGGTAGACGGCTGTGGTCAAGATCAGATTTTTATGGAGGGTAAAGAGATTATGGCCAATAATCACATCACAGGAGGCGAGATTTTTAAGCAATGCGGCTTGAGTTTGGGCCAGCAATTCCCCGAAATTATCGGGGTGATGTCCGGCAGCCAGAATCCGGCTGGCCTCCAAGACAGCCGGGCTATATGAACCGATCAGCGGTTCGGGGTGATAGCTCACCTGGGGCAAAAAAGCCGTCCCTTGTCCAGATACAATGGTAATCTGATGGCCAAGGGCTATCAAAACGCGAGCATGGTGAAAGATGGTCAGTTCAACTCCCCCAACTATGGGGGGAGAAGCATAGTGTACAAGGCCAATGTGCATAATCCTCTCTCAGAAAGTCGTAATAATTTCATGTAATTTGCGCTCTAATACTTCTAATGAAAAGTTTTGCTGGGCAATAGCGTAATTCTTCTCAACCATTGCCTGGACCTGCTCCGGATTGTTCAGTAACTCTTTTGTTTCTTTGACGGCAAGGTCATCCACAAAGCCATTTAATTCAATAAACTCGAACCCCAAGGGGCCAATGTCGGCGTTGTAAACGGGATAGCGATTGATTACGGTCAGCCGCTTGAAGTAAATGGACTCCAATAAAGCATTGCCAAACCCCTCATAGGTGCTGGGATAAGTGACGAGGTCGGCATGGGGATAAGCATCCCACAGAGAATAAATTTTGTGTCCCTTCACGTTGGCTCGTTCTGCGCCAACTAAATGGTCAATGAGTCGCAAATCCACCCGCATCATGCCCGCTTCTCGTTTGAGCCAGCGCCAATACTCAATGCCTTCGTCGCTGGAGCGGTGGGTCACAAACAATCGGGGAGTGGGTAGGTCCAATTGGTAGACCAGTTGCAGAGCCATCTCAATGCCTTTGCGTTGAATGACCCGTGTCGGCTGCAAAATGAACAACTCCTTCTCGTCCAGGTCCAGGACTTGTCGAAAATCGTGGTTGTAAGCATCTATAGACGGGGGAGGGGTAGCAAAATCGTGGACATTGGGGATGACCCAGGAGTCAATACTGCGCCGCTCTTTTAGCCGGCGCTGAGCAATGGTATTGATGGTTACATGCTGAATGGTAGGTAATTTGGCCGGGAAAGCAGTGTCCAACATGTCAAGAAGGGCGTGGCTTTGATAGCGCTGCCTTTCCCAATAAAAATCATGATGGTGGGCAATGGTATTAATCCCTAATTCGGCAATCAACCCGGTTAAAGAAATACCCAGTGGCAAGTTCATCGGGATGGTCAGAGCATTTTCGACGATGAGTAAATTGAGGTGATTGGTGCGGATAAACTTTCGCAGGGGTGCGCGAATGGCATCGGCCATCTCATAAATTTCATCAATTAACTTTTCAACGTCCCGACCATGGGCGCCTTCGCCAAAAGCTCGCTGGGTTAAAGCAACCGTCGATTGATGTTCAAAATGAAGTTCAGGGATCAACACACCCCCCGCAGCATAGCCCCCCAGCTCTCCGGCGCAATAAAAAAGTTCGTGGCCCATCCGCCGGAGCACCCTGGCCCACTTTTCCACCTCCAACGAAACACCATCTGTCCCTTTGAGGCGAGTTGAGATAAAACCAATCCGCATGCCTTTACTCCTTATCTGTAAACCCTCCTCTTTTAACTTTAACCATTTTTAAGGATACGTCAAGGCAAGCTTGACATCCAAAACGTTTTGGATTATATTAAGTTTTACCCAAAACGTTTTGGACATGATCAAAGGAGACCATCAACCTGTGTCTGCCACGTTGAAAGAAATTGCGCAACGGGTTAACCGCTCGGTTACTACGGTTTCACGCGCTCTGGCCGGCTATGATGATGTGAGCGAGACGACGCGTGAGCAGGTTAGGCGGGTGGCGCTGGAATTGGGCTACGAGCCAAATATTATTGCCCAACAACTTCAGAAGCGGCGCACCGATACCATTGCCCTTATTTTACCTACCTTTGGTCCCCGCTTTTCAGACCCCTTCTTTAGTGAATTTTTGGCCGGCGTGGGCAACGAGGCCGCCCGGCACGGTTTTGACCTGCTTGTTTCTACCCGTGCTCCCGGTCCAGAAGAAGAACTGGCTTATCTAAAAAACATCCGCAGCCGCCGGGTGGATGGCTTTGTCATCCTCCGCACCCGCCGCCAGGATGCCCGAATCGCCCTGCTCCTGGAACAGCATTACCCGTTTGTCGCTTTTGGCCGGATCGCAGGGGACAACAATTTCCCCCTGGTGGATGAGGACGGCGAACTAGGGGTGCGGTTAGTGGTCAACCATTTGATTGAGCAGGGCCACACTCGCCTGGGTTGCATCGCTGCGCCGGCAGAGTTAATGTTTGCCCAGTACCGTTTGCAGGGATTTGTTAACACCCTGGAAACGCGTGGATTGGCGGTAGACCCGGCGTTGATTATCGAAGGAGATTTGACCCAACGGGCCGGACGTGAGGTTGGCGGACGATTGCTTGATATGCCCAACCCGCCGACCGCTATTGTTGCCTGCAACGACTTGATGGCTCTGGGCGCTATGAGCGCGGCGCAAGAACGCGGGTTGGTGGTTGGTCAGGATGTTGCCATTACCGGCTTTGACGACACCCCCTGGGCTGAAAACGCCCATCCGCCTCTGACCACTGTCCACCAGCCGATTTATAAGATTGGCAGCATGGTTTGCGAAATGCTGGTCAACCTTATTAAAGGGGAACCTTTGGCTGAGCAACAGATTATTTTGCAGCCAACGTTGGTAATCCGTCAGTCAAGTGGAAAGGGGTGATGATTATCAAGGATACTGATTTAAGATTATCCGGTAATTAAATGATCTTATTAAACTCAGCGAGGAGATATAGAGATGACAAAGAAATATTTTATCGTTATTTTAGTTGTCCTAACTATTCTAAGCATCACTTCGGCCTGTGGGGCGGCTACGACCAGTGAAACGACAACTGGGGCCGACACTCCGGCAGTTGAACAAGCGGCAACACCCGTTCCGACCGAAGAGACTCCGATAGCCGCAACTGAGGCAATGACACAAGAAGCTCTGGCTGCGGCCACCGAGACCGCTACGGAAGAAGCCGCCGCTACTGAAGCAGCGGCGGCGGCTACAGGCGAAGGTCTTCAGCTCTGGAGCACCGAGACTCAACCGGATCGGGCGGAAAAAACCCGGGCCATGCTGGCCCGTTTTACCGAGCAAAGCGGCATTAATGTCGAGCTGATTCTGATTGAGGAGGATGCTCTGGCAGAAGTGACCACCTCGGCCCAGGCCGCCGGAACGCTCCCCGATGTGATTGTCCACCCGTTAGAGTATGCCATTGGCTGGACCGAGCAGGGTATTTTGAACCCTGACGCCGCCTCGGCTGTGGTTGAAAAATTGGGGCCTGAAACCTTTGCCGAAGGGCCGCTGAACCTGGTCAAGGTGGATGATAAATATGTATCGGTACCCTCTGATGGTTGGGGACAGCTTATTATTTATCGAGCCGATTGGTTTGAGGAAAAAGGGCTGGAACCACCCACTACTTATGAAACTCTAGAAGCTGCCGCACAAGCCCTGACCGATCCTGATAACAACATTTACGGCATCACCGCTGCCACTAAAGCCGGTGAAGTTTTTACCCAGCAAACCTTTGAGCAGTTTGCGCTGGCTAATAACTGCCAATTGGTTAACGATGCCGGCGAAATTACCTTAAACTCGCCTGAGTGTGTTGAGGCAGTTGGTTTTTTCACCAATCTGCTGCGGAATTATGGACCTCCGGGTGATCAAGATGTGGACACGACCCGCGCCAACTACTTTGCCGGTCAGGCCGGTATGCTGGTCTGGTCGCCCTTTATTCTGGATGAGATGGCCGGTCTCCGTGATGATGCCTTCCCTGCCTGCCCTGAGTGCAAGGATGACCCGGCCTATTTGTCCAAGAATTCAGGCATCGCCCCCACGTTAGCGGGACCCAGGGGCGCGCCAGCTCAGTTTGGTTCGGTGAGTTATACCGGCATCACCACCAACGCCGATTTCGAAGCGGCTCAGGCTCTGCTGGAATTTTGGTATAACGATGGCTATCTCGACTGGCTCTCCCTATCGCCCGAGGGCAAGTTCCCCATGCGTCAAGGCGCCGCCGATAATCCAACCCAGTTTGTTGACGGATGGAAAACGTTAGAGACGGGTGTAGACCGCAAGGCCGCACTTGGCGACATTTACGGTGACGAGATTATCAATACCCTTGCCGGGGGTGTCAGCAACTTTACACGCTGGGGGTTCCCTCAAGGTCAGGGTGCGTTGGTAACGGCTGTCTACCAGGCCCTGCCGGTGCCCCAGTACCTGCGTGAAACCATTGACGAACAATACACTCCAGAAGAAGCCGTTGAAGAAATGCAGTTTGCCGTAGAAGATTTGGTCGAGTCAGCAGCCCAATAGTTAGCGTTAGGCAGGGGTGGACTGCGGTCCACCCCTGCGGTAGTAAATCTGGAGGCAAATTATGAGTGTAACCTCTGTCTCGCCGGCTCCGGCTCCAGCCTCGACTCGCAAAGTGGCTACCCTGGGACAACGCGAGGAACGGTTGGCCTATCTGCTGGTGGCTCCCAGTCTCCTCATCGTTTTCTTGATTGTAATCTTTCCTTTCATTTGGAATATCTGGCTGGCTTTCAAGCCGGTGCAACTGCGTGATCTGGCTACGGCAAATCTGTGGAACCCATCTGACCTCACGTTGGACAATTTTGAGCGTGTCTTTCGGGGGGTGACGATTTTCCCACTGAGCGAGTTTGATTTAGGCCGCTTTGGAACACTGTTAAGCACTACCCTGATTTATACCTTTGGCAGCACCTTTTTAACCCTGTTGATGGGTCTGGCTGCCGCGCTGCTGGCCCGTGATGCCTTTCCGGGCCGTCAACTCTTTCGCGGGACGGTGCTTTTTCCCTACATTGCCCCCGTGGTGGCGGTCGCCTTTATCTGGCGGATGATGCTCAATGCTCAATTTGGCGTGATCAATGAATTGGGCGCTAATTGGTTCAGCATGCCCCGCACCGACTTTTTAACCCAGCGTTTTGCCGATGTTTCTCTGTTTGGCCTGGATATGCGCTGGCCGCTGGCGCTCACAGTGGTAATTCTGTTTGAGGGCTGGCGAAATTTCCCCTTTGCTTTCCTTTTTTTCCTGGCCCGTTTGCAAGCCCTGTCGCCAGAATTATACGAGGCGGCAGCCGTAGATGGCGCGGCGCCCTCCCAGCGCCTATGGTACATCACCCTGCCCCAATTGCAAGGGGTCATCGGCACCATGCTGCTGCTCCGTTTTATCTGGACCTTTAACAAGTTTGACGATATTTTTCTTTTAACCGGCGGGGCGGCAGGCACCGAAGTCATCATTGTTCGGGTGGTCAATTTGTTGTTTGGCGAATTTAGAATTGGCGCAGCCGCAGCCCTGGCCCTGGTACTGGCCCTGGTGTTAGCCGGTTTTATGGCCCTTTATTTCCGCTATGTGGCGGCCAAGGAGGAATAAGCATGAGCCGAGAACAGGTTGAATTGTCTATTCTTAAAATTCTGCGTGTGAGCGGCATTGCCTTTTTCTTCCTGATCACCGCTTTTCCATTTTTCTGGATGGTCGTCCTTTCTTTTCGCCCGCTTGATCAGGTCATTCAAAATCCGGTGGCGCTGCCTACCTGGGAACAGATTTCCAGTCTACGTACTTACAAAGGCGTTTGGTTTGAGCAGCACTTGGGTGATTTTGTGGTCAATAGCTTGATTGTATCCTTATCAACCGTTATTTTAAACCTGATCCTGGCAATCCTGGGGGCCTATGCCATCACCCGGCTCAAATTTCGAGGCCGCGATGCTTTATCCATCGGCATCCTGCTGATTTATGTTTTTCCTACGGTGATTGTCGCCGTGCCGCTGTTTGTGGTGTTTACCCGCCTGGGGCTGCGCGGTTCTCTTGTGGGTGTGATTCTAGTTTACCTGGCCAGCACCCTGCCGGTGGCACTTTACATGTTACGCAGTTACTTTCAAACCATTCCCGGTGAATTGGAAGAAGCCGGCCTGATAGACGGCTTGAACCGGCTGGGCGTCATCTGGCGCATCACCCTGCCGCTGGCGGCCCCGGCCATCGCCGCTGTTGGCCTATACGTGTTTATGATTGCCTGGAACGAGTTTCTCTTTGCCTATCTGTGGCTGCTGGAACGGCCCGATGCCTGGACGCTGTCGCTGGGGGTGCAGCAGTTGGACTCCCAGGAAATCCCCAAAACCTGGCTTATGGCCGGCTCAGTGATCATCAGCGTGCCGGTTATCATCCTTTTCTTCTTTGCCGAGCGTTTTCTGACCGAAGGCCTGACCGCTGGCAGTGTGAAAGGCTAAAGGTTGCGTATGGCTAACAAACCTCGTGTCATTGTTGATCCCCATTTTCGCCAGATGGCCGAGATTTTTGCGCCCGCTGATTTGGTGCGGCTGCACGATTTGGTGGAGGTTATTTGGGGACAGGACGAGCCGATGCCCGTAGAAGCGGCGCAGGAAGCTATAGCTGAAGCACTGGCTGTCGTCGGTACCGACTGGCGCTACGGCGACAGCTACACCCGTGCGCCTAACCTGCGGGCTATTATCTCTGTCTCAGGCGGCTTCCCGCGCAACCTTGACTATGACTATTGTTTTGCCAACCGTATCCGGATTCTCTCGGTCGCACCGGCCTTTGGACGGCCGGTGGCGGAGATGGCTCTCGGCATGGCTCTGGCTGCCAGCCGCGATATTGTTGCTGGGGATAGGGCCATGCGAGCGGGCGATGAACGCTGGAACCGGGCTGGCAATGTGGGAACCTTCATGTTGTATGGACAGCCGGTTGGCTTGATTGGCTTTGGTAATCTGGCCCAATCGCTTTGCCCTCTATTAGTCCCTTTCGGCTGCTCGATAACTGTATATGACCCCTGGCTCAGTGATAGCTATGTGCGCAGCCAGGGCGTCCAGCCGGTCTCGCTCCAACAACTTATCGCAAACTCTAAAGTTATCTTTGTTCTGGCAGTACCCAGCACCGAGAATCAGGCGTTGCTCTCACGAGAACTGCTTGAACTTATTCGGCCGGGGGCAGTCTTGGTGTTAATCAGTCGTGCCCAGGTGGTTGACTTCGAGGCGCTGACTGAGTTTGTGCTCGCCGGGCGGTTCAAGGCAGCGATTGACGTCTTCCCGGTTGAGCCGTTGGCGCTGGATCATCCTATTCGGCGTGCGTCCGGCGCTGTCTTGTCAGCCCACCGCGCCGGTAGTGTAACCGAAGGGTTGTGGGACATTGGCCGGCGGGTTACAGACGATCTGGAAGCGATAGTTCGTGGCCTGCCGCCACAACGTCTACAAGTGGCCCAGCCGGAGTTGATCGGGCGGTTGGCGATAAACAAACCGGCCCCGTCGTCTCAAAATTAACCATGATCGGGCCACCGCTTAGAAAATTAGGGAGATTGTCTTCCAATGTCTAATCTTACGAAGGAGAAATACTATGCCCCGCCGCTTAGCCATCACTGGGCCACACCAAGTTGAAATATTGGAGTATGAAGACCCTCCCCTCCAAGCCCATCAGGTTTTGCTGAAAACAGAATTGGCCTCCGGCAAGCATGGCACAACTAAAGCCTTGTTCGACAACCTCAATTTCCGCGGCCAGCATTTCGACCCCGCCATGCGCCTGTTTGTAGAGGCTGAAGAAGAGAGTGGCCCCCCCCCAAGTCGAGACAATCCCTTAAAGACTGGCACTACCGGCGTCGGCGAGGTGATTGGCGTAGGGCCGGACGTGACTCGTTGGAAAGTTGGCGACCGGGTGTTGGGCTTGATGGATGTACGCGAAACCAACATCTGCGCCGAAGATCGGTTGTGGCCTCTGGGAGAGATTGATCCCTACCTGGCCCTTTGTATCGAACCAGCCTACGTGGCCTTTCACTGCATCCGCGAGTCGAATGTCCGGTTTGGCGAGAGCGTCGCCATCATTGGCCTGGGCGCAATTGGTCTACTGGCCGTGCGTATGGCCGCCCTGGGCGGCGCGGAGCAGATTTTTGCCCTCGATCCACTGCCGGGCCGCCGGGCCTGGGCGGCCCAACATGGGGCGCATCACACCTTGAATCCCCGCGAAGGGGATGCAGCCCTGGAAATCCATCGCTTGACCGGGGGGGCCGGGGTAGATGTGGTCATCGAGTTGGCCGGGGTGTATCCAGCTTTGCAAACGGCTATTCGCTGCGCCCGCTTGGGGGGAACGATCTGCTCCGCCGGCTTTTATCAAGGCGAGGCCAGCAGTCTGTGGTTGGGCCGGGAGTGGCACCACAACCGCCTGACGATGCTGACACCACATGGCTGCGGCTGGGGCCATGTACCCCGCGATTACCCTCGCTGGGATCAGCAGCGGGCCTACGATGCTATTGTTAGCATGATGCGCCAGGGCCGGCTGACTGCACCGGGCCTTATCCAGCCGATTGTAGCCTTGGAAGAAGGACCAGAAGTCTTTCGGCTAATCGAGAATGAGCCGGATAAAGTTATCAAATACGCAGTGCAGTTTTCAAAGGACACTTAACCGGTGCGGATTAAACAATCAATTTGCTATCCACTCTTTGTATCCGAGGCCATCAACCTCGATACCCTCTGCCAAACAGCCGCCGAAATTGGCTACGCCGCTATTGAACTATGGGCGCGAGAAGATGATTTTGAGGAAGTAGTGGCAACAGCCAAACGGCACAATTTGGTAGTTGCCAGCATGTCGGGCCATGCCGCGCTACGAGATGGCCTGAACAAACAGGCCAACCACGACCGGATTGAAGCTGAACTCATTGCCTCTATTGATTTGGCGGCTCAGCATGGGATTCCCGGCCTGATCTGCTTTAGCGGTGACCGCCAGCCGGGGCAGAGCGAAGCCGAAGCGATTGAGACGGTGGCCGCCGGTTTTCGGCGGGTGGCGGGTTATGCGGAACAAAAAGGTATCAATTTGAACCTGGAACTGCTCAACTCCAAAGTAACCCATCCCGGCTACCAGTGTGATCATACCGCTTGGGGCGTGGCTGTCTGCGAGCGGGTCAACAGCCCACGGGTCAAACTGTTGTACGACATTTATCACATGCAGATTATGGAAGGCGATATTATTCGCACCATCCAGGAAAATATTTACTGGATCGGTCACTTCCACACTGCCGGCAATCCGGGACGGCGAGATTTGGATGATACTCAGGAGATTAACTATCGAGGGATTTGCCAGGCCATTGCTGAGACCGGCTACGACCTGTATGTGGGGCATGAATTTACGCCCAAAGGAGATAAATTAGAGGCGTTATATCAAACCTTTCCCATTTGCGACCAGGGCTGATTTCAAAACAGGGCCATCTGCGGGCTGCTGAACCTTTTTTCATGCTCCAACAGCCATGCTTTGCGCCATAAGCCGCCGCCGTAGCCGGTTAACTGGCCGTTGCTGCCCACCACCCGGTGACAGGGAACAACAATCACAATCGGGTTTTGCCCATTGGCTGCGCCGACGGCCCTGACCGCTTTCTCGTTGCCGACCTGCCGGGCAACATCAAGATACGAGACTGTCCGGCCATAAGGAACGGTTGTTAACTGCTGCCAGACAGTTTGTTGAAAGGCTGTCCCTGCCGGCTCAAGATTGAGCGAAAAATCACGTCGTTGGCCTTTGAAATACTCATCCAGTTGAGCCAGGCAAGCGGCTACCGCCGGTGGCGGGTCAGCCGCTTCAATCGCTTGATCTACTTCTTCCGCATCCACAAAATTGATTGCCCGGATACTCTCCGCCGTGCCGATTATCTCCAGCAGGCCGATTTCAGAAGGGTAGTAAACTTTAAATTCTTGCGTCACAAGACCCACCTTTGCCAAAAAGATGTAAATAGTATCAGTGGATCCAAATTTCCCGTAGGGTGGCATCCCTATGCCGCCCGCTGACGCATAAGGATGCGCCAGCTACGGTGAAAAATTGGATCTACTGAGTATACATGAATCAAAAACATCCTACAAAGGAGTAATAATAGACCATGATTACTCTGGAACAACAAATACAAGCGCATCTCAGCTTTATTTATGGGTCAGAAATTGCGCCGCTGATTTTTGAGCAGATCCAAGCCCGGCTGGCTGGCTTTCGCCAAAAGCATCCCCACGTGAGTCAACCCATTGCTTCCCGCAAGCGCGTCAGCGAAAAAGACTCCATCCTGATTACCTACGGCGATCAGATCCAGGAATCGGGTAGACCTACCCTGCAAAGCCTGGCTGAAGTGCTAACAAAATATCTTCAGGATGTTGTTAGCAGCGTTCACATTTTGCCCTTTTACCCTTATTCCTCAGATGATGGTTTCTCTGTCATTGATTATATGAAGGTTGACCCGGCGTTGGGCGATTGGGCCGATATAGCTCTGCTCCGCCAGCATTTCCGGCTCATGTTCGATGCGGTGATTAATCACATTTCTGCCCACAGCCATTGGTTCCAGAGGTTTTTAGCCGGCGACCCCCAGTATGCGGATTACTTCATCACTGTAGATCCCAACACTGATTTAAGCCTGGTCACTCGCCCGCGCACGCTGCCCCTGCTGACTCCGTTTGAAATACCGAGCGGAATCCAGCACGTCTGGACAACCTTTAGCGCCGACCAAATTGACCTCAACTATAAAAATCCGGCGGTTTTGCTGGAAATCATTGATGTATTGTTATTTTACGTGGCCCAGGGATCTGAGTTCATCCGCTTGGATGCGATTGCTTATCTATGGAAGGAAATCGGCACCTCCTGTATCCACCTGCCGCAGACCCACCGGATTATCCAGCTCTTCCGATCTATTCTGGATGCCGCAGCACCCCATGTTCTGCTCATCACCGAAACCAACGTGCCCCACGCCCAGAACATTTCTTATTTTGGCAATGGCCGCAACGAAGCGCAGATGGTTTACCAATTCTCCCTGGCCCCGCTGATTTTGCACACCTTTCATACCGGCCATGCCGAAATTCTGCAAAAGTGGGCCTCGAGCCTGGAAAAGCTGCCCGAAACGGCTACTTTTTTCAATTTCATTGCCTCTCACGATGGCATTGGGATCAGGCCGGCGGAAGGCATTCTCAGCCGCGAGCAGATTCAAACATTAGTTGACAAAACCCTGGCCCACGGTGGACAGGTCAGCTACAAAAACAACCCCGACGGCAGCCAGAGCGCCTATGAACTGAATATTACTCTGTTCGATGCCCTATCTGACCCAAAAAGCCATGAGCCGGAAGGTCTGAAAATTAATCGTTTCATCGCGGCGCAGGCGATTATGTTGGCGCTGGTCGGTGTGCCGGGGATTTATGTTCACAGCCTGGTAGGGTCATCAAACAATTATGCCGGTCTGGCCGAGACAGGCCGGGCGCGGACCATCAACCGCCAGAAATGGCCGCGCCACGAACTGGAAGCGGCTCTGAATGATCCGGCCAGCCGAGCGAGTCGAGTTTTTCGGCGTTACCGCCAGCTTTTGCAAGTCCGGGCCGGGCAGCGCGCCTTTCATCCCAACGGTGAGCAGCATATTCTCGACGGCAACCCGGCCCTGTTCTGCCTGCTGCGCGTTTCGCCGGAGGGGACGGAGCGGGTATTGTGCCTGCACAACATTTCGGCCCAGCCGCAGCAAGCCGAAATTGACCGGCAATTTCTGGTTTCAAAAAGGGGCTGGCGCGATCTATTTGTGGATGAAGAGTCGCTGGTTGAAGGCCAAGTCCTGCGCCTCAGCCTGGCTCCGTATGAGGTCAGGTGGTTGGCGGGGTAAATTAGCTCAGGTGGTATTGACCATCCAGGCGGAAAAGTCGCGCAAAAAAGTGCGAAAGCCTGCCAGATGTTCCGGCGGAAAGTTATACTTCTGGACAGCCTCGGCCAACACCCGGTCAAAACAGGCCAGCCACTCCTGGCGGGCGCTTTCGTCAATGGGAAAGGTCATGTGCCGGGCGCGCATCATCGGCGGGCCGTAACGCTGATGATACAGCGGCGGCCCGCCCAACAGCCCCACAAAAAAGGCCGCCGATTTCTGCGAAGCAACTGTCATGTTGGCAGGAAACAAAGGCCGCAGGGACGATTTCTCCAACTCTCGATAGAAATCTTCCATCATTTTGAAGATGTTTTCCTCGCCCATGCGGGCGTAAATCTCGCGGCTGGGGCCGGTTGTTTGAGGCGGCCCACTGGGGGGAACGTAAATATCTCGTGGAGTTTCATGACTCATAATACTTTATCTACTTGAAAGCCTCCATAAATCTACGACCAAGAACTTTTGAAAGTCATAAATCTGTTCGCGCAATCTTTCATTAACCAGCATTTCGGGCCTGGGATCAATATAATAAACGCCATCCAATCTGTTCAAAGCTACAGTATAGCCGAGAAAGTGATTGCTCTTGAAGGTTGAGGCAACGCCAAAAATGCTGTTACCTTTGAGAGCGCGTTGAACATCGTGAAGAAAAATAGCCACAACAGGTATATCTCTGCCAAGCAACTTGGTTAGCAGATACTTATCCAGAAATACTTTATCTATTCTGTCCTTACTTGTGGTCTTTACCGATCCAACAATTTCAGAGGAATGAATGAATTTGGTTTCTGAAGCGATAATTACTTTACTTCGAGAGAAAACCAGGTCAAGTTCATAAGGCATCTCATAACCAGGATGACCAGGTATGGGCAAGTTAATAGTTCGAGGTTCACACTCCAAGCCCACGGCTTGGATAATCAGTTTGATCAGTCTTTCAAAAAGCTGGCCTATACGTTTACGAGATTGATTTGGGTTATTAAAAGAGTCACCGATGCTGCCGATACTCTGTTGGATGGTGTAAACAACTTTGTTTATTTCATTAGAATCCAGGTAACTCTGATAAGCAGCTTGGTCAATAAGGGCTGCTTGGGAACTCTTGAGATGAGTTAAAAAGGTGAGAAAACGCTCAAAAGCAACCTTGAAATTATCATGCGACTCCAAAAATAGATTAGTGTTGAGTGGGCGAGTAATTCGATGACTGTAGGTCTCATCAAATTGGTAGAAAACGTAGTTATGATGTGTTGGCGAGATGATCCGAGTCGGTTGCATTATCTGGAGGAAGTTCAAAAAGGTATGGCTCAAAGTGAAGTAATGCATCAACTCACCAAATGCTGATGAGTCTATAACACTCGCTTGCAAATCAGCCAAAGTGACAGAAGTCATCGGATAGATTGTCTCCGTCGAGCATTTTCCTGGTCATATTCAATCCATTTTTCTACAGACCATTCTTCTACTAGTTCAATTCTGTTAGCTGCCCATTGACCGTATTCCAAAGATAGATCACAGCCTAACCACTTACGTCCCAATTGTTCAGCCACGACTGCCGTCGTGCCCGAACCCAAAAACGGATCGAGGACCAGATCAGCGGGATTTGAAGAGGCCAGGACAATCTTTCGCAGCAACTCTTCGGGCTTTTGGGTAGGGTGTGGGGTTTTTTCGTGCATGCCATTACAGGTGGTAGGAATTTCAATAACATCTCTCGGCTTCGCTCCTTGCGGGTGGGGCTGCCAGAGTTGTTTTTTGCCTTTGCCGTATTGGCTTGTTTCAGCCTGCGGATGATCAGGATATTTTAGGGTGTGATTGCCATAGGGAATCCTGATATCATCGGTGTTAAAGGTGAACTTCTCGCTCTTCCTGAAGTGGAGAATACTTTCGTGAGATCGTCCCCAATCTGCCCCCAAATTGGCTTTGTTTTTATAATGCCAAACCAACCAGCGACATCCTTTGAAGTAACGCTGCGCCGGTAATTTGAGGTCAGCCAGAATTTCAGAGAAGCCGCAGATATACAGCGTCCCCGTTGACTTCAAAACGCGGGCGGCCTGCTCAATCCATTGCAGTGACCACTCGACATAAGCCTGCTGCGACTCGAAAGTATCCCACCCTGCTTTTTTGATATTGTAAGGTGGGTCGGCAAAAACTAAATCCGCCGACTCATTGGGTAAAGAGCCAAGCCAAGTGACAGCATCGCCAACCCAGATTTCGCCGTTGGGATGGCTGTAAAACAAGCGGGGAACATCCGGGCTTATGGTTTGAGGGTCAAGTTCGTAAAATTTCCCTTTTAACATCGGCTGACCGAAAAAAGTGGGGATTTCGCTGTTACGCAAATAAACTGCCGATGGTTCTTTGATGCTATTTTTTTGTTCTGGTGTTGCTTCGTTTGGTTCTGTCATTTCTACGGATGGACAATCTTTTCTTTTTGTCTGCTTCGGCTGACCCACTTATTCATCGTTAGTTTGAACCTCAAAAATATGAACCTGATGGGTCAAAACATCAGTAATATACAGCCGGTTAGTCAGGGTATCAAAATAAATCCCCACCGGCCCTGCCAGGTTGACCGAGTCAATGGTCTGCCACTGATCGAGCAGCGAGCCGTCTGGCCCGTAGCGGTAGAGTGAACGGCTCTGTGATTCGGTCATAAAGATGGAGCCGTCGGGGCCAAAGGTCAAGTGGGGGCCGTTGAACGCGTAGCCGTCGGGGATGGCCCATTGCAGCAGCGGGTTGCCGGCGGCGTCAACCCGCTGGACGCGGTTGTTTTCGGCCTCGGCCACGTAGTACGTGCCTTGCGCGTCGCGCAGCACGTCCGTCGGCTCGTTGAATTGGCCGGGGCCTGTGCCCAACCCGCCGATACTCCCGGCAGGCACGCCCTCGGCGCTGAAGAGGGCCAGCCGGGAACTGCCGGTATCGGCCACGGCCACGCTGTCGTCGTCAAACACGGTCAGGCCGCGCGGGTGGAACAGGAACACAGTCGGGCCGCCGAAACGGTCAAGCAGGTTGCCGGCGCTGTCGTAGCGGTAGACCCACTGTAGAGTCGAGTCCAGCACCAGAATCTCATCCCGGCTGTTGACCTCAACTGCCAAAGGCTCTTCAAAGGGAAACGGATCGCCGGTGAGGATTTTGAGCGGGACGCCTTGCGCGGTGAGCAACTGCACCCGCCGGTTGACGGTATCGGCAACAACCAGATTGCCGTCGCGCAGGACGGCCACATCTCGCGGCTCAAAGAACTGGCCCGGCTCGCTGCCGGGGCCGCCCAGAGAGTCTAGCCAGTTTAGACTCAACGATTGCACCTGGGTGTTGGTGATAGGCGGAGTGGTTCGGGGGGGATACCGGCCTAACGGAGGCCACAGGTTTTGGCTGGGGATTGGCTCCCGGACGCCCGCCGGAGTGGTCCAGGTGAGATAGATGCTGGAGCGGTCGGTATTGTCTTTGAAACGGACGCTGAGATCGTGCAGACCTGCCTCAAGCGTAACCGCTGCCTCAATATTTTGGTTGGGGGCCAGGGTTGTCAGCAGCAACTTGCCATCCAGGGAGAGCTGCGCCTCCGGCACAGCCCGCAGCCCCAGCCGGTACAGTCCGCTTTGCGGCGCATCCAGAGAGCCGGTCCACTCGACGGTATAGGGCCGCGGTAAGGGCGTAAAGTGGAAATACATATCCAAAAACGGGTCAATTCGCTGCAAGACCGGCCGGCCCTGCCAGCGGTCGTTAGGGTAAAAGGTCGCCAGCAGGCCGTGATTGGTAATCGGCGGGGTGTAGAGCGCCCACTGGGGCACAAAAGTTTCACCTTTGCTGGGCGGCTGCCAGAAAAGGGCCACCTGGCCCGGCCCGCCCTCGGCCCGCACCCGAATGGAGTGATTCCCCTGGGCCAGCGGCAAGCCGGTAAGCTGTTCGCCTTCACCGTCAAAGATAATATTCCCATCCAGTTCCAGCAGGCCCTTGCCAGGGGTAATAAGCCGCAAACTGTACGGGCCATACCGTTGAGCATAGAGAATCCCACTCCATTCGGCCACAAAATCAAAGGTCTCAGCACCGGGGGAAGGGGGGAGGTCAGCCGGCCAGGTCAGGTTGACGCTCAGGGCGCGTTCACTATGGAAAGGCGGTTCCTCAGAAAGGATGTCGCTGGAGATGTCTCCTCCAGGCTTAAAGTAGCGCAGTTGCAAGCCCTGGACCGAAGCCAGATTGAGGGGTTGCAGGTCAACCAGGTAAACAATAGGCGTCTGGTCTTCGGTGGGGCTGGAAGCAATCTCAAAATTGGCGTTGGGGTAAATTCGTTCGGCTTCCTCAAAAATCCAGAGATCGTCGGGGTGGATAAAGAGGACCACCGGACGATTGGGCAGCTCGCGGATGGGCAGGGCGTCGGGGATGGTTAAAATACGCTGTCTTTTAACCTCAGGGGCTAAAAAGCGCAGCGTTGGGTGGCCGGCAAAAAAAGGCGACAAATAATAGAGCATATCCGGCCCCAATTGGGCCATTTTGCGGCCCACCAGCGTCTCGGGGGCCGAAAAGGCGTTCCACGAGGCAAAATCACGAGCCTGACGAACAAAGTAGGTGTAAGCATTAAAAGCCAAGATGAAACTCAGCAGGGCTGCCGCCGGAAGCAGCAGCCAGAGGCGAGGCAGCGGCTTGAGGGCCTTCTCCGCTTCCTGGCCCAACGCAGCCAGGGCGAGTCCGGCAAAATAAATTACAGACGGCATCGCGCCAATGGAACGCAGCGACTGCGGTGCTTCAAAATCCACGCTAAAAATGCCGCCGGCCAGAGCCAAAGGGAACAGCAGCAGAAAAAACAGGTTGGCCGGGTAGCGGGGCCGGGCCAGGGCCAGGCCCAGGCCCAGTACCGCCAAAATAGCCATGGCCGGGTCGAGCATCGGCTCGCCGGGCAGATTGTGGCGGCCATTGCTGTCACCCTGGTAATTAAACATCAGCAAATGTTTTTGGGTGCTATCCCAGACAGCGCGTATAAGATCGGGCTGGTCGCGGCGGGTAAAAATCGAAATCTGGTTGGTTCGATAGAAAAAGGCATCAGATTCGGACAGGGCAAATTGTATAATCGGCATGACCACCAGCCAGGCGGCAACGGCAATAAAAATAAGCCGGCCCAGATGTCCCGCCCAATTCCGGTGATGAAGTGTCACGGCCCACCAATCTCGCCAGCTTGCCTGAGTCATCCCCAGCAGGCAGGTCAGAATGACAAACAAAAACAGCGCCACCCAATAAAGCCGGAAGGCAGTGTAAAACAACAACCCTCCACCCAAACTCAAACCGGCCCACAAAGCATCACGTAGATGCCCGCGCCGCAGCAGGCGGGTTAAAAAATAGAGGCTCAGAAATTCAAAAAAGGGTGCATCAACGCCGGTCATGGCGATCCGACTAAAGTTGACGTGCCAGCGGGCCACGGCCAGCAGAAAGGCCAGGATCAGGCCAAAGCGCGGCCCGCGCAGTTCGCGGCCAAAAAGATA
The DNA here is from genome assembly GCA_023151115.1 of Anaerolineae bacterium. The sequence continues at coordinate 245,170 of JAKLJP010000006.1, read as the reverse complement.
AGCGGCCAGCACCCCCCCCAGCCCAAATAGAACACTGACCAGCCGCATTGAGTGCACCGAGTCGCCCAGCCAGTTGAGGGCGGCGGCATAAAGAGCCAGAAAATGGCCGCTGACATTAATCGGCGGATAATAGACAGGACGATAAGTCGGCTCCTGCAGCATGCGGCGGGCTTCCAGACCGGCCTCGGCTTCATCATACCAGATGCCGAAGGGCTGGTTGGTAAAGTTGTACAGGCGCATAAACAGGGCCAGCCCCATTATCAGGACCAGGGCCAGGGCAACGGTTTGGGTCGGTAATACCCCGTGGATTTTATGCGGCCAGGTCAAGCCTTCGGTCAGCAGCAAGCCGCCGCCCCATAGCAGCCCCAGACTGCTCAGGTACAGCCACCAGGCCTGGGGGTAACTTTCAACATTGGCAAAAAAATCAAAGGCAACCAGGGACAGACCCAGGGCTAAAACCAGCAGCCAGATGCCCACATTGCGCCGCCAACCGGCCCGCAGGCTGAGGTTAAAGAGTCGTGGCTCAGCGGAGATAGCCAAATCGGCGGTATGGCCGGCCAGCGCGCGGGCAAAAAGAATGGCGGCTACTCCATAAAAGAGCAACCCATCCCACAGCGAGCTGCGGCTAAAAAGGAATTGGCCCAACCCGCCGAACCCTACCCCGACCGCGGCCAGAGCCAGCCGGTTCAGGGTTCGGCGGGGGCGTAAACGACTATTTTTAAGCGGTTGGTTTAGGTGGGGTTGGGTGGAATGAGAATCAATTGACGCGACAGACATAATCCCTATTATACTGAGAAGTTAGACCACCCGCCAATAGACCCTATTTTCACATATCACTTAGGCTCAATACATTTCAAATAACTTAGTTTAGCCCCTTGTGGGCGGGTACAAGGCCCTATGCTACGGCCTTATTTGAAATATATTGCACTTAGAGCCTATCCGGAAACCTCTGTAGATGACGCATCCTATGCGTCATCGGTTGGCATAGGGATGCCAACTTAATGCTCTTTTTTACGGAGCAAATCCGTGCCCATAATGAGCAATAAAGAGAAGAGGCCCAAGACAATAGCCGCGCTGTACGCGCCCACATACTGCCGCTCGTCGAGGGCGCGGAAGATGTAAAGGGTGGAGGTTTCGGTGCTGCCTTGCAGTCCGCCGCCAATCACCAGTACCGCGCCGAACTCGCCCAGAGCGCGGGCAAAGGTGAGGGTGACGCCATAAATAAAACCCCAGCGCAGGGCCGGCAGGGTTATATACCAGAAGGTCTGCCAACCGTTGGCCCCCAGGGTGGCCGCAGCCTGTTCCTGTTTGACGCCAAAAGCTTCCAGCACCGGGATGAGTTCGCGGATCATGAAAGGTAAGCTGACAAATAAGGTCGCCAGGATGATGCCCGGCAGGGCAAAGGCAATTCTGATGTCCAGGGTTGTCAGCAGCGGGGCCAGAAAGCCGTTCCGGCCAAAGAGCAAAAGCAGCATATAACCGGCCACCACCGGCGAAACGGCAAAAGGCATGTCAATCAACCCGTTGAGCAGGTTGCGCCCCCGAAAATCATGCCGCACCATCACCCAGGCCACCATCGTGCCAAAAATGGCGTGAACCGTGACCACAATCAGGCTGACCAGCAGCGTCCGCCAGAAGCTGGCCAGCACGTCCGGCTGGCTGAGGGCGGTGATGACTGCGCCTACACCTTCTCTGAAAGCGCCGGTGGTCAAGCTGACCAACGGAGCGATGATCAACAGGCCGGCATAGGCCATCACAATTCCAATTAACAGCCGGCGCCGCCAGAGGCCATGTTGAAGGGCGGGCCGTGTCGCTACCAGCGGAGCCGGTATAGCTTTCGTTGTCAGACTGTTCATACAAGTTCCTTTTGCTGTTTACCTGAGTTCGGAGGTCTGTAAATCGCACCCTTCGATACGCCTTTCACTCCGTTCAAGGCTACTCAGGATGCGATAAAGTGCCGAAAATCATTCTGACGCGCAGCGGGGCGTTAACCCGTATCGAAGGGTGATTTTCGAGCCAATTCTGAACTAATAGACAAATCACTTAAAAGTCATACTATCATTGTAGCAGCGACGGCTCCCACGCCGTCGCTTGGCCGGGCTCCTACGCCCGGCCTGCTAAAAGATTGTACGATGTTTATCTGCTTTGTCTATAAGGTCTTTAAGACCTGTTAGGTCTGAAGGTTTTACTTTTTCCGTCCGCGCTGCTGCAAATGGCTAACCAATAAAATCAAACTGAAAGCAATGGCCAACATCACAATGGACACCGCACTGGCCCCCATCCGATTTTCCGACTCGACCTCGCCAAAAACATAGACCGCCGCAGTTTGAGAGTAAAATGGAATATTCCCGGCCACAATCACAATCGAGCCAAATTCGCCGATGGCGCGGGCAAAGCTCAAGAGCGCGCCGCTGGTGAGGGGTAATATCAAGGGTGGTAATGTGACCCGGCGAAAGATAGTCCACGGGCCCGCGCCCAGGGTTGCCGCTGCATACTCCTGCTGCTTATCCAGCCCCAACAGCACTGGCTGCACCGCTCGGACCACAAAAGGATAGGTGATGAAAAGCAGCGCCAGAATGATACCGGGCGGAGCAAAGATGATGTCTATTCCCCAGGTATCTTTAAGCCAGGCCCCCACCACTTGCTGCGGGCCGTAGAGCACCACCAGCATGACGCCTGTTACCAGGGTGGGAATAGCCAGCGGCAGGTCAATGAGGGCGTTGAACAATTTTTTACCCGGAAATTCATAGCGCACCAACACGTAGGCAGTTAGCGTACCCATAATGGTGTTGATGATGACCATCACTGCCGCCGTCCAGAGGGTCAATTGGAGGGCGTGCCAGGCCACCGGCGATGAAATTGCCTGCCAGAAGCCCAACACCCCCTTCTGAAAACCATCCTGCACAATCACCAGCAGGGGGATGATCAGCATGACCGTCAGGTAGGTTAGAGCGACGCCGCGCACGCTCCAGCGGCCCCAGTTGAAGGATGAAAAAGGCATGTCTTTCCGCCTTCCGCCTTCATCCTTCATCCTTTGGAATGTGGTCATTGCGGTAAATCTTGCACGCCGGAAATGACTCGATTGTAAACGCCGGTATCACCAAAGAATTCGGGCGTTGCTTTGCCCCAGCCGCCAAAATACTCGATGGTGAACAGATCTTCCACCGGGGGGTACTGGGCAGCCGTAGCTTTGGCTACTTCAGGGTCAACCGAGCGCAGCCCGTGCCTGGCAAAAATTTCCTGAGCCTCGCGGCTGAAGAGAAATTCGACAAAGGCTTCGGCGGCTGCGCGAGATCCGTGTTTGTCAACATATGTGTCCACGAGTGCTACCGGATTCTCAATTAAAATGGTCGAGCGCGGGATAACCATTTCATAATCCTGACCGCCTTGCTGGCCGACCAGAATTTCGTTTTCATAGGTGATAATCACCTGGCCGACTCCTTGCTCGTAGTTGGTGATGCTTTCACGGGCGCCCTTGTCCATCACTTTAACATTTTTCAGCACGGCCAGCAGAAAGGCTTGCGCGGCGGCCTCGTCATCCTTGGGCACGCCTTCGACAAAGCCGCGTTTGGCCGCGCCATAAAGGGCCAGAATATTCCACATCGCGCCGCCGCTGGTCTTGGGGTTGGGCGTCAGCACTTCAATATCAGGCTTGGCCAGGTCGGCCCAATCTTTGATGCCCAGCGGATTACCTTTGCGCACCCCAAAAACGACGATAGAGGTGCTGACCATACCTTTAGCTCCCACACTGCGCCAATCGTGGGTGATAAGCTTGGCCTTTTCCAGACGCGTAATATCCGCTTCCAGCGATAGGGCCGCCACATCTGCCTCAAATCCTTCGACAATAGCCCGCGATTGCGCCCCCGACCCCTGATAAGACTCTTCAAAAGTTACTTCCTGGCCGGTTTTTTCCTGCCACTGCGCTTTGAACAGCGGAATGATTTCACCATAGGCTTCACGGGGAGTCGTGTACGCGCCCAAAATCAGGTTAACCGGCTTACTGCTGGCCGCAGCACTGCCGGCGGGTTGATTTTCGGCCTGGGTCGTCGCACTGTTGGCTGCTCCCGTACAAGCAGCCAAAACTCCGGCAAGTATGAACAAGGTAAAAATTGCTGTAAACTTTTTAAGCATCATAGTCTCCTTCGAAAATAGACTGCTGGAGTGCAAAGTTTGCTTGGCTATGTCGCAAGGCAAGCCTTGCCCTCCATTTTCATTCTTGGTGGTATGCCGCTAGGCTCGTGACGACTCTTGAAAAATTGAGATTGGAGATTGAATTTAATCTCTAATCTCCAATCTCCTGTTTGATTTTTATTGTGGATGATGTGTTCAATTTCGTGAACACTTCCTACACACCCGATCTGACAATCAAAACCGGACGATTGATCACATTAAGAATTTGGCCGACGATACCGTTGAGGGGAACTCGACCATCCCGTTGGGGCAAAGGAGCGCCCATGACCAGCAAATCATAGCCACCGGTGGTAACTTCGCGGGTAATTTCATCACGCACCGGGCCGGTGCGAATGCTCGTGCGGGCCGGAACACCCAACAATTCCAGGGTCCGCACCCCACCGGCCAAAAAGCGCTCGGCTCGACTGCGGGCCAGGGGTTGGCTGCCTTCCTCCTGCGGCAGCACCGACAGGAGGGTTGCTTCCGCCCCCACATGACGCACCAGCCGCCCGGCAAACAGGACATCGTCTTTGCCCGGCTCACCGCTGGTCACGCAAATTAAGGCGCGGGTGGGCGTTGGCTGGGGCTGCGAGACCAGCAGCAGGTGATGCTCGCCCGATTGCAGTATTTGCTCGGCCAGTTCCACACTTTCCTGGCGTTGAAAACCCAACACCACCAGATCATAGGGCCGGCGTTCCACTTCCTTAGCGACCGCCTCGGCCAGTAAATCGGGGGTGGCGCGTGTTTCCAGGGCGGCCAGGCCGCTGCCAAGCTGTTCTCTGGCTTCGCGCAGATGACGCTCCATAGTTTCTGGCTTTTGGCCGTAGCCCAAAAGGGTAATGCGGGCGTGGGCCAGGCGAGCAATCTGCCCGCCCAGCGTTAAAGCGCCATTTGAAAGCGGCGAGCCATCGGTGACAATCAGAAAGCTGAGGCCAGGGTGGGCCAAAGCGTGAATCCGCCGGACTCCCACCCACACACTGTCGCCGGGGCGCAAAGGCAGGCGGCTCACTTGATCTTGAGACCGGCTGGCCTCAACCAGCACCGAGCCGCTGCCATAAGAAACCGGCGGCGAGATGGGGCGCACTCCTGGAATCGGGGGCAAGCGCAGCCGCAGCCGTTCAAACGAGCCGGCAAAGGTGCTTTCTTCCACCTCACCCCGGCCAAGCTGGGGACATTCTAAGGCTTCAGGCGAGGAGGCTAGGGCCACATCTTCGGGGCGGAACAACACCTGGACTCGCTGAGCATGGGCGTCACCCACCGGCTTGACCTCCTGATGCAGCGGGAAATAAACCGGCCCCACCTTGACTCCATCAGCGCTGCCTTGACCGACCAACAGGTTAGCTGTACCCAAAAAGGCGGCCACAAATTCGGTTTGGGGATGCTGGTAAAGCTCTTCCGGTTGGCCCACTTCCAGCAGCCGGCCAAAACTCATCACCCCCAGCCGGTCGGCCAATTCAAAGGCTTCTTCCTGATCGTGCGTGACCAGGATGGTGGTGATGCCTAACTCTTTTTGGATCAGGCGGAGGTTGCGGCGCAGTTCGGACCGAATTTTGGCGTCAAGCGCGCCGAGCGGTTCATCGAGCAGCAGCACTTCCGGCTGGTGAGCCAATGCGCGAGCCAGGGCCACTCGCTGCTGCTGGCCGCCGGAAATCTGGTGCGGCATGCGGCTGCCCAGCCCGGCCAAACCAACCAACTCCAGCAGCTCATCCCGCCGCCGCCGCCGCTCAGCAGCGGGGGTTTTGCGGATGCGCATGCCAAACTCAATATTGTCAGCCACCGACATATGTTGAAAGAGAGCGTAGTTTTGGAAAACAAAGCCAACCCGCCGCTCCTGAGGTGACAGGTAGGTCACATCGCGCCCGTGCAGGAGAATGCGACCCTGGTCCACCTCAGCCAGGCCGGCGATCATGTTCAAGATTGTACTTTTGCCGCTGCCGCTGGAACCCAGCAGGACAAAAAACTCGCCGTCGGCAATTTCCAGGGAAACATTATAAACAACAGGGTGGCCGTCGTAGCGTTTGGTCAACTGTTCAAGGATGATAGACATAATTACCTTTCACACCCGCGCAATCTTATAATCAAAGCATAACCCAGCCGCATGACAGAGTTTGTGATAAAGTTGTGATAAAACTGTGACAAAAAAGACCTCCGGGGTTATCTAACCTCGGAGGCCGGCCAGCTTTGCCTGAATTAGAAAAAAGCCGGGATCAAACAGGGGAGTTGTCCCGGCTAAATTCAGCCGGAGAGATGAAGCCATAGCCCAAACCGCTAACGGTTTCGATGTAAACAGGCCGGGTTGGGTCCGGCTCGATTTTGCTGCGCAGGCGGCGCACCAACTGGCGCAGCATATCCCGGTCGCCGCCTTCCGCGCCCCAAACATGGTTAATCAGGGTTTCAATGGTCAAGACCTGCCCGGCGTTGAGCATCAAATAATCCAGTAGCCGGCTTTCTAGCGGGGTCAGGCTGATAACCTCGCCCTGGCCCAAACGCACTTCCCGCCGGCTGGGGTCAAGCGTCAAATCACCCACCTGACGAATAGCCGGCGCTGGGGTTTTACCCGCTCGGCGCAGCACCGCCTGGGCGCGGGCCACCAATTGACGCGGGCTGAAGGGCTTGACAATATAATCGTCCGCACCCGTGCCCAGGCCGCGCACAATATCATCTTCTTCCCCGCGCACCGTCAACAAGATAATCGGGATGTCGGACTCTTCTCGAATGCGCCGGCAAACAGCAAAACCATCGAGTTTGGGCATATTCAAATCCAGGATAATCAAATCAGGCTGATCCTCGGCCCACCGCCGTAGCGCCATCTCGCCCTCGTGGGCCAGAATGACCTCAAAGCCCTCCCGTCGCAGTGAAAAGGCGACCAAATCGGCCAGGACGCGATCATCATCAACCACCAATACTTTCATGTTTCTTCACCGCCGGTAGAGTAAACCAAAAAATAGTACCACCGCCAGGCCGGTCATCCGCCCCCACTTGCCCCCCCTGAGCCTCCACAATGGCTTTGACCACCGACAGGCCCAGCCCCGTGCCTGCCTGGGCCTGGCTCTGGTTGTGAGCGGCTCGGTCGTACATAAAACGGCGAAACAGGTCGGTTCGAAATTCAGCCGGAATACCCGGCCCGCAGTCGGCCACCGTCACCCGGACCAAACTGCCAGTCACCGCTGCGGCCAGGGTAATCTCGGTGGCATCGGGGCTGTATTTGCTGGCGTTAAACAACAGGTTCAGCAAAACCTGGCCGGTCCGGCGCGGGTCGGCCTGAACCTGTGGCAGCGAATCCGGCAGGACCAGGGTTAAATATTGGCTGCGCCGAACCAGTAGCGGCTGCAAGGTTCGCGTTACCTCAGTAATGATGTCGAGCAGGCTGGTGGGCCGAGGTGAGACCCGAAAGCGTCCGGCCTCGATGCTGGCGCTTTCCAACAGGTTATCCACCGCCGTTTGTAGACCCAACACCCCCAAGTGCAGCGATGACAAGAGTTCTTGCAGCTCTGCCGGGCTGAGATCAGGGGCCTGATCCAGCAGCAATTCCACCGAAGCCGCCAGGGCCGAGAGCGGGGTCCGAAACTCATGGGCAATGTTCGCCAAAAAGTGGCCCACCAGCCGGTGCATTAACTCCTCTTCGCTGACATCGCGGAAAACCAGGGCCACCTGTGTTGGCGACCCTTCGGGGGCCAGCTTGGCCCCGGTAATAGCCAGAGTTGCCTGACGGCCATCAGCCAGAAGCAGGCTAACTTTTGTTTTGCCGCCACGAGGGGGTAAAAGCTGGCTGAACCGTTCGCCGGTATTGGCCGGCTGTAACACCTCGTCGCAGCTTCGCCCCATCACCTCATCACGGGACCAGCCGGTCATTTGTTCGGCGCCATGGCTGAAAAAGGTAATTCGCCCGTGGGCATCCAGCGTAACAATTCCCTCGACGATTGACTCCAGTAAGTTGCTGCTCCAGGCTTTTTCCCGGCGCAGGTCGTTCAAGGTCAGTTGTAAATCGAGCCGGGCTGCCTCTAAGGCCCAGGCCACCAGGGCGACTTCTTGCACACGGGGATCAATAGGTACAGGGCAGGTCAAATCGCCCTGGCTCAAACGGGTAGCGGCTTTGGTTAACCGGGCCAGAGGTTGGCTGATGCGCCGGGCCAGAAATGCGCCCAGGAGTGAGCCAATCAAGGCGACTGCGCCTATCCCGGCCAGGAATGTCCCTACCAAACGTTCCTGAATAGCCACAATATCGGCAACCGGCAGCGCCACCTCGGCCACAAGCCCCGGCTCGCCCAGTGTCAGCGGCCCGCGCAGCGGTAACAAATCACCCACAACCAGACGGGTGGCATAATAGGGTTGGCCCTCGACCAGAAAGGTCGTGCGGTTTGTGCTTTCATTCCGGTCGGGGAGTGGAAGCACGCCGCCCTCCAAACGGGCTTCCCCAGAAAAACTGGTGGCAACTGGACGTCCGGCCGCCAGCAGGGTATGCTCCAGCCCGGTCTGGGTATAAATTTCTTCGGCAAATTCTTTACCCAGCGTAACACCTACAATAACCCGGCCCAACTCAGTTTGGTCGTCAGTGATTGGCTGAGCCGTCACCAGCCAGACGCGGGGCAAAGGTTGGCGCGGAACCACATAAAAGCCATCGGGGTCACTGACGCCGCAGATATTCGCCGGAAATTCCTGGCCTACTTGAGCCACCATTTGTCCGGCAGGGCTGCAAACCAGGATGAGATCGAGGTTGGCCCCGCTTTGCAAGGTTCTCAAATACGGCAGCAACTCAGCTTGGTTGCCTTGCCACACCAACTCGCGTAGACTGGGGCGCTGCGCCGTTAGCACAGCCAGCCCTCTGATCTCGTTTTGCCGGGCGGCGTAAAGGGCCTGCGCTGCCCGGCTGCCCTGATCTACCTGGTCCCAGGCCTGGCGTTCCAGTTGGTCGCGCAACAGCCAAATGGCCGGCAGCCCAATCGCCGCCGCCGAAAGCAAAACCAGGAGAATAAAACTCAGCAGCAACTGTAGCCGCAGGCTGTTTAGGGCCAAACTCAACCGTTTTAGCATGATACTGCTTCACCTTGCAACAATAATATAACTGAAATTCTTCAAATTGGGCAATCGTGGTATAATCGAAGGCGTTTGCCAGAGCAGGTCGCAAAGTCGCACGCCCTTCGGCGCACCCGAAGGGGTGAGGTTGTAAGGTAACATTTGCTGGCTACAGCGTCTATCTGATTACTGACTACTTCATAACGGGAGGAAATTTATGCAAATCGTGATCGCCGGCGGAACGGGAACCATTGGACGCAGGCTGGTGTATCATTTGCTGCAACATGGGCACGTGGTCAAGGTGGTCAGCCGGCAGCCTTTCAAACCGGCCAATTTACCGGCTAAGATTATTTTTGCCCAGTGGGATGGCAAAAGCGCCCAGGGGTGGGGCAGCCTGGTGGATGGGGCTGATGCGGTGGTGAATCTGGCCGGGGCCGGCATCGCTGATGAAGCCTGGACAGAGGCGCGCAAAAAAGAAATCCAGGAGAGCCGGGTTAAGGCCGGTCAGGCCATCGTTGAGGCAATCAGCGCCGCCAGCGCCAAACCCAAAGTTCTGATTCAATCATCGGCGGTGGGCTATTATGGAGCCCAGAACAACGATAAGGTCCTCACCGAGGACCAGCCCCCGGCCAATGATTTTCTGGGGCGGACTTGTCAGGTCTGGGAGGCTTCGACGGCGGCGGTTGAGGCGTTGGGCGTGCGCCGGGTGGTTATTCGCAGCGGGGTGGTGCTGGATATGCAGGGCGGCGCGCTCCCCCGGATGGTGCTGCCGTTTCGCTTTTTTGCTGGTGGGCCAATTGGCAGCGGCCGGCAGTGGTTCCCCTGGATTCATTACTGCGATGAGGTCGAGGCCATTCGCTTTCTGATCCAGACCGAAGCCGCCAGCGGCCCTTTTAACTTAACCGCGCCCAACTCCGTCCGCAGCAGTGAGCTGGCCAAGGCCATTGGCAAGGTCATGAAGCGGCCCGCTTTTGCCCCGGCGCCCGCTTTTGCCTTCAAAATGATGTTTGGCGAGATGTCTACGGTGCTGCTGGACGGCCAGCAGGCTGTGCCCAAGCGGTTGCAGGAGTTAGGCTATCAGTTTAGATTTCCCCAAGTGGAAGCGGCGCTGCGGGATTTGCTGGTGCAATCTTGAAATTAGGTAACTGCTCAGTCCATATCATTGCGAGGCTGTAAGCCGAAGCAATTCCCCACCACACCCTAGGGATTGCTTCGCTTCGCTCGTAATGATACCCGAGTAGTTGCCTCGACCCTATATTACAGTTGTCCCAAGCTGACAACTATCCACTGACGCTTGTCTGGTGGTAAAGTCATAAAGCCCCAAAAATTAACCTTGATTAACTATAAACTTAGCAAGTGAAACCCTGCCAGATAACACAGGGCTATTGATCATGGAGAGAATACATATTATTATAACCAAAAAGTTTAGGATGTGGATCGGTGACAGATGTCATTTTAATGACAGGGCAAATGTCACTAACCAAGTTGTTCTCATTCTGTTAAAATCAAATTCCTAAGGAGTTTTTCAAAAAAGATGCTGTCTCGTAAGCTTTTCTTTATATTTGTTGGTTTAATTATCACCTTGCTGCCTGTGGCAGCGCTGGCTGCGCCTCCTTTACAAGAAGCAGGCCAGGAGTACACTGTCCAGGCCGACGACTGGCTGAGCAAGCTGGCCGAAAAATTCTACGGCGATCCGCTGGCTTACCCGGCTATTGTCGAAGCCACCAATGCCAAATCCGCCGGTGATTCTACCTATACCGCTGTTACCGACCCCAATGTGATTGAAGTGGGGCAAAAATTATTTATTCCCACTGCTCAGGAAGCCTCAACATTGTTGGGCGAGCAAGTGCCCTATTTGAGTGGCGATCTGACCATTTATTCCGGGCGGGGCGAAGAATTGGTCGGCCCCTTGATTGACCAGTTCGAGCAGGAAACCGGCTTGAATGTCGAAGTTCGCTACGGTAGCACCGCCGAGATGGCCGCCACCATTTTAGAAGAAGGGGCCAACAGCCCGGCTGATATTTACTATGGCCAGGATGCCGGGGCGCTGGGGGCGCTGGCCCAGGCCGGACAACTGGCTCCTCTGCCGGAAGATGCGCTGAATTTGGTTGATCCACGCTTCCGCTCGCCGGAGGGGTTGTGGGTTGGCACGTCGGGCCGGGCGCGGGTGGTGGTCTACAATACGGATAAGTTGAGCGAAGCCGACCTGCCCGACGATATATTTGGCTTCTGCGCCCCGGAATGGAAGGGCCGCCTCGGATGGGCCCCCACCAACGGCTCGTTCCAGGCGTTTATCACTGCCCTGCGGGTGGTTGAAGGGGAAGAGCGGGCCAGGGAGTGGCTCTCCTGTATTCAGGCTAATGAGCCGGTTGTTTTCCCCGGTAATGCGCCCATCGTGCAGGCCGTAGGGGCCGGTGAAATTGACGCCGGTTTTGTTAACCATTATTATCTGTTCCAATTTTTGGCCGAAGAAGGCGAAGATTTCCCGGTGCGCAATTATCATCCCCGCGCCGGCGATGTCGGGGCGATGGTCAATGTGGCCGGGGTGGGCATTGTTAACACCACCGACAACAAAGAGGCAGCGGAAGCTTTTGTGCGCTTCCTATTACGTGAGAGTTCACAGCAGTTTTTTAACACCGAAACCAATGAGTATCCCTTATCGGCCAATATACAGCTCAACCCGATCCTGATCCCGCTTCAGCAAATCCAAACCCCCAATGTTGACCTGACCAAACTGGAAGACCTGGACGGCACGCTGCAATTGTTACAGGAGTTGGGGATTTTATAACTTGCCTGAGATAAGCCATTTTTAGCTAATAGGCGCTTACGCCCTCACAGCGACAAAAAATTGTCGATCCTTTTTGCGAATGGCGAATGGCGAATAGTGATTCTGATTCGCCATTCGCCTATTCGCCATTCTTTTTTGCTCAGGATCAGGGTTTTATATTACAAGGATAATTTAACGCGATGATTGCAACCAACAGCAAAGCTCTTGCCCCCAGTAAACTGGCCGCGCTTCGGACCACTTTTCAACTCGGTTGGCTAAGCCGCCGTAGCACGCAGCCTCCCTTCTTCCTCTTAATGGCGGCCACTCTGATTGCGGCCGCGGCGCTTTTGCCGATTGGCTACCTGATCATCCGGGCCGCCGGGGTAGGCAGCAAGGTCTGGACTATTTTGCTCCAGCCGCGTACCCTGGAAGTTTTTACCGGCAGCGCCGGGCTGGCCCTGACGGTGACAGGAGCGGCGGTAGTGATAGGGGTGCTGTTGGCCTGGCTTACGGTTCGCACCGATTTGCCGGGACGCAAATTTTGGGCGGTGGTCACAGTTCTGCCCTTGGTCTGGCCTTCGTATGTGGGGGCTTTTACTTTGGTGGCGGCGTTGGGGCCAAAAGGGATGATCCAGGACTGGCTGGAACCGCTGGGCATCGAGCGGCTGCCTTCGATCTATGGCTTTCCTGGTGCGCTGTTGGCGCTGACCCTTTTTACCTATCCCTACGTTCTGCTGAGTGTGCGAGCTGCTTTGCGCGGATTGGACCCCAGCCTGGAAGAAGCCGCCCGCAGTTTTGGCCGCAGCCCGCGCCGTGTTTTTTGGGAGATTACTCTGCCGCACCTTCGTCCTTCGATTTTGGCCGGCGGCTTGCTGGTGGCACTTTACACCCTCAGCGATTTTGGGGCAGTTTCGCTGCTGCGTTTTGACTCGTTTACGCGAGCGATCTACTTGCAATACAGCGCCTCGCTGGACCGCAGCGTGGCTGCCGTGCTGGCCCTGCTCCTGGTCATTTTAACCCTGGCCATCCTCCTGGCCGAGTCTCGCCTGCGCGGAAAGGCCCGTTATTATCGCAGCAGCGCGGGGGCCAAGCGTCCTCCCACCATCATCAAACTGGGGACGTGGAAACCACTGGCCCTGGTTTTTTGCGGACTGGTTACACTGTTAGGGGTAATCTTGCCCCTGGGGGTCATGGGTTTCTGGCTGGTACGCGGCTGGCTCATCGGCGAGGAACTCAAGTTGGGGCTGAACATCGTCTTTAATTCTGTCTCGGCTTCTGGCCTGGCCGCGCTGATAGCAATTTTGGCCGCGATCCCGCTGGCGGTGCTGTCGGTCCGTTTTCCGGGCAAGCGCAGCCGCTGGCTGGAGCGCAGCGCCTATATCGGTTATGCTTTGCCCGGTATTGTCATTGCCCTGGCGCTGGTTTTCTTTGGGGCCAATTACGCCACCTTTCTGTACCAAACACTGGCTATGTTAATATTTGCCTATGTGGTTCGGTTTCTGCCGCAGGCCATTGGCAGCGCCCGCTCTTCGCTGCTACAAGTCAGCCCTCGCCTGGAAGAAGCTGCTCGCTGTCTGGGGCGCACCCCCGGCCAAACCCTGACCTCAATTACCGTCCCGCTGCTCAAACCCGGCTTGCTGACCGGCCTGGCCCTGGTCTTTTTGACCGGCATGAAAGAACTGCCGGCCACGCTGCTGTTGGGACCCACTGGCTTTCAAACCCTGGCTACCCGCATCTGGAGCGCCACCGAACAAGTCTTTTTTGCCCAGGCGGCGGCTCCGGCCTTGTTACTGGTGCTGGTTTCGGCGGTCTCGGTCTGGATCATTCTGACCCAGGAAGAAAAAGGGCTGCGCCGGTAGATGGTTGCGGTACGCTGCCAGGGACTTTCCAAAAATTTTGGCCGGGTTCGCGCGGTTGAGAATGTCAATCTAACCTTGACGCGAGGTCGCTTTTTGGCCCTGTTGGGGCCGAGCGGCTGCGGCAAAACCACTACTCTACGCTTGCTGGCCGGCTTCGAGATGCCCGATCAGGGTGAGGTTGAGATCGGCGGGCGGCTGGTTAACGCGCCGGGGCTGTATGTGCCCCCGGAGCAGCGCAGTGTGGGCATGGTCTTTCAGGAGTATGCCCTTTTTCCCCACCTGAATGTGGCCGATAACATCGCCTATGGTATCGCCAAAGGGGTAGATAAAAAGGGGCGAGTGGCAGACATGTTGAGCCTGGTCGGCCTGCCTGAGGTAGCCGGGCGTATGCCCCATGAGCTGTCGGGCGGACAGCAGCAGCGGGTCGCCCTGGCCCGCGCCCTGGCCCCACAACCGGCTTTGATTTTGCTGGACGAGCCGTTTTCCAACCTGGATGCCGCTCTGCGTCAGAGCGTGCGTGAGGAAGTCCGCCAGATTTTGCGTCAGGCCGGGGTCACGGCCATTTTTGTCACCCACGACCAGGAAGAGGCGCTCAGTCTGGCCGACGAAGTAGCGGTGATGATCGAGGGCGCAATTCTCCAAATCGGCTCACCGCAGCAGCTTTATCTCCGCCCAGCCCGGCGCGAGGTAGCCGCTTTTGTCGGCGAAGCCAATTTTTTGACCGGCGTGGCGCATGGAGCCACTGTATCATGCCCTTTAGGCGAACTGCCCCTAGTCGAAACGGCGCATGGGCCGGTGGAGGTCCTCATCCGTCCAGAGATGGCTCGCCTGCAACCCGATCCCACCGGCCCTGGCCGGGTGGAACGGATCAGCTTTTTCGGCCACGATCAACTGGTCGAGATAGCTTTACCCGCCGGGCTGCGTCTGCAAGCCCGTACCCAACCCCGTCTTGATTTGTCTCCAGGCGCTCCCGTTCAAGTCACAGTTGAGGGGCCGGTAGTGGCTTATGCCAGCTAACGGTTGTGCTTGAAGCTGAAACAACCCTTATCCGCGGTTTGCAGACAACGGTCCCAGAGATTTCTCGGCTTTCAGCCTCGAAATGACATGAGGAGTGAGCAGTTACTAAAATTCTAACATGGTCTTAATCATCCCTTGGGCCGGGTCTAGCCAGGTGGGGAAGGCAGTGATAATTTCCTCCGGCGAAACTTGCTGGGTGATCCAGGGGATCAAGTTGATCTGGCCTTGTTGCAGCATCTGGATGGACCAGGCAAAATCATCGTAAGTGGCGTTGCGACTGGCCAGCAGAGTCATTTCGCGCTGATGAAAATCAGAGTCGTGAAAGGTGACATCACCGGGAAAATGGCCCACAAACGTCAGGCTGCCCCCGTGCGCAACATACCCAAAAGCCTGATTCATTGACTTGGAACTGCCGGTGGCGTCGAAAACCGCTGTGGGGAACTCTCCCTTGAGGTGGACGTGAATCTGAGTGAGTGGATCATCTTTGCCGTCAATAACGGCTTCAACGGCGAAATGCCGGCGGCAAAATTCAAGGCGTTTGTCGCTAATATCCAACACTATCACCTTGACTCCACTTAGCAGGGCAAATTGGCATACGGCCAGGCCAATCGGGCCAGCCCCAATGACTAAAGCCGTCTCCCCGGCCTCCAATTGCGCTCGTTTAACGGCGTGTGCGCCGATACAGAGCATTTCGACCAGCGCCAGATGCTCTGGGGGGATCGCCTCAGCTTTGAGCAGCTTGTCTACCGGAACGATGATCCATTCTTGCATGCCGCCGTCTCGGTGAACGCCCAGCACTTGCATCTTGACACAACAATTGGTTTTGCCTCGGCGGCAGGCAATACATTGGCCGCAGTGCAGATAAGGGATAACACAGCAGGTGTCGCCAACGGCAATGTCTAAAGTCTGCTCAGTAGGACCAATGACAGCGACCTCAACCGCTAATTCGTGCCCCAAGATACGCGGATAACTAAAGAAATTTTGCTGGCCGGCAAAGGCGTGCAAATCTGTGCCACAAATACCCACCCGCCGCACCCGCACCAGGGCTTCGCCGGGACCGGGTTGGCCGGGTGGGTCAGTCTCGGCCAACCGCAGGACGCCGGGCTGCTCAAGAATAATGGTTTTCACGAAGTCTCCTGAAAACAATACTTTTCAAATAACGTAGTTTAGCCCCTTGTGGGCGGGCACAAGGCCCTATGCTACGGCCTTATTTGAAGTGTATTGCTCCTAAAAATAGTAGACTGTAGACGGTAGATAGTAGTCACCATCAATTATTCTCGGGCCGGCCGCTCGGCCAGGTTTGGTTTTTGACGGGGGCCAAGATAGCCTGCACTTGAGTTAATAAAGCCTGATCGAGAGGCGTTTCCAGCCATTCTACGTTTTTGATAATATTTGGGGGGGTAGCCGTGCTAACCAGGGTGGTGGCAATATCCGGGTTAGATAGGCTAAACTGGATGGCTAATTGGGCAATATCCACCCCCTGGCTGCGACAATAAGCAGCGGCTCGGGCGCAGGCTTCTTTGATCTCGGCGGGCGCGGGATGCCACTCCGGCGCGCCGCGTTCGGTCAGCAATCCCATGCCCAAGGGTGAGGCGCTGATAATGCCGATGTGTTTGGCCTGCAAAGCCGGGATTAGTTCGGCCAGCGAAGTGTCATTCAATTCATAGTGGCAGTAAGACAGAACGGTATCAATCTCTGCCCGCTCCAGCACCCTCTCGAAAACTTTCAGCGGCAACCCGGTAATGCCCACAAACCGAACTTTACCCTGGGCTTGAAGTTGGCGCAGGGCCGGCAGGGTTTCCTCGACAATTTGATCCAGTGAGCCAAACTCAATGTCGTGGCACTGGATCAGGTCAATGGTGTCAACGCCCAACCGGGCTAAACTTTCGTCTACACTGGCCGTCACTCGCTCAGCCGAAAAGTCGAACTGATCCCCGCCATAGCGTCCGACTTTGGTAGCCAGGTAATAGCGGTCGCGGGGGATGCCTTTGAGGGCTTTACCCAATACGGTTTCAGCCTTGGTCAGACCATAGTAAGGCGAAACATCAATAAAGTTGATGCCCAGGTCCAGCGCCGCGTGAACTGTTTTGATGCCCTGCGTTTCGTCAATCTCATGGAAAACGCCGCCCAACGACGACGCTCCATAACTTAAGGCCGATACCTTCAGCCCTGTTTTTCCCAGTTGACGATACTCCATAGATAACTCCTTTAACCTTTGACTGCGCCAACCAACAATCCCCGCGCAATGTAACGCTCCAGGGCGATGGCCATGGCAATAACCGGCACAATCATAATCAGAATCAGCACCGACATATCCCACCACTGCGGCCCGCGGGTGGCATTTTGAGAGGAGATAACATAGGGTAAAGTTTGCACTTTGGCCCCGGAGAGAAACAAGGCCAGCAGATATTCATTCCAGGTAAAGACGAGGACAAACAGAAAGGTCGCCACCAGGCCGGGCGCCGCCAGCGGCAGCACAATGGACCAGAAGATGCGGTAGCGTGAGGCCCCATCAATGGCGGCACATTCCTCCAATTCGATGGGGATGGTGCGAAAGTAATCACGCATTAGCCAGATGACAATGGGCAAATTGGCTGCCACATAGGTAATAATCAAGGCGGCGTGAGTGTCCAGCATGTTTAATTGCTGAAATAAGATATAAATCGGGATGACCACCGCAATGGGCGGCAGCATGCGTTGGGAGATCATCCAAAAGGCAATATCCTCGTTGCCCAGAGCGCGTTTGAAGCGCCGGCCAATCGTGAAGATAATAATAATAAAAATAGCCAGCCCCGCTGCGATAGCTACCTGCCAGGGTACACTCAAAATGATGGCAACAATTGTCAGGATGAGGCAGCCAATGAATGAAAAAATGGCGCCCAGCCGCGGTTGATAATCAAAACGAACCAAAGCGTAAGCCGCCGCAGTACCGAGGAGCAAGGCTAACAAGGCGCTGGTTGGCGCAACAATCAGGGTGTTGGCATAAGTACGTAAGGTGTCGTTGCTCAGGTCGCCGATCAAAACATATTTCCAGGAATTTAAAGTGGGTTGAAAATCAACAAATGGGATGTAGAAGGGGCCTTCGGCCACCTGAATGGGCAGTTTTAAGGAAGTAACCACCAGCCAATAAATCGGCAGCAAGACCACTACCGTCCACAGCCCCAGGGCCAGGTAAGCCAAAAAAATCCCCGCCGGTGAGGGCATATAAAGCGATTTGCGTCGAAATAGATAGTTCATAGTCTCTCCTTCAAACAGTAGTTAGTAGTCAGATAGACTTATACGATCTGGCAATCTGCTACCCTGCAACTTTGCTACCCTTAAAGTTTCTCCACAGCTTGGTGACGAATTAAATTGACAAAAATCAGGCCAAAAAAAGTGACGGTAATAAGGAGCATATAAGCTACCGCCGCCGAACTGCCCAGTTCGATGGCCCGCCAATTAATGAAAGCTTGCAACGTCAGCGACTCGGTGGCGGTGCCGGGGCCGCCGTTGGTCATTACGTTGGGCAGATCCACAATCTTAAAGGCTTCGATCATGCGGATCAAAATTAAGGTCATGCTTACGGGCAAGATGGCCGGCCAGGTAATGTAGCGGAAGATCTGCCAGGGGTTAGCGCCGTCTACAATGGCCGCTTCCAGCGGTTCCATGGATTGGCTCTCCAGCGCGGCGACGAGGACAATAAACATAAAGGGCGTCCACTGCCAGATATCGGCAATCAAAATGGCCGTCCGCGCTCCCCAGGGGTCGTTAAACCAGGAGAAGTCGGCCAGGCCGGCCGCCTGCCATAACGGGGTGAATGGCCCTTTGTCGGTATCGGTCATCATGCGAAACATGTAAGCAACGCCGACCGGGGTAATCATCATGGGCAGTAAAAACACCACCCGAAAGAAGCGCCGCCCGGGCAAATGCTGCACGGTCAGCAAAGCCAGGCTCAGGCCCAGGCTGTACTGAAAAAAGATACCGACAAAAACAAAGACCAGGGTCACGCTTAAGGTGCCCAGCCGGCCGCCGGGGCCAAAAGTGTGGATGACCATCCAGGCCAACCCCGCCAGCCCCGCCGCCATCAGCACCCGTCCCAGCAACCCACCCCCTGAAATATTCCCGCGCCGTATGTATCGCGCCAGGAAAACGGCTAAAGCTACAACTACCAGGCCAAAAATAAGCCAATGCCAGGGCGTACTCGATGCAAAAAGGCCCAGAAAGTGGGTTTTCTCAGACCCAAACAGCAGTTTGCGATAATTACTCAGCCCGATAAAGGTCAACTTAAAACCGCCTTTGGCTAAATCGAAGCGGCTTAAGGAGAGGTAAAGCGAAACAATCAAGGGGAAGATTGACAAAAACAAGAGGGCCAACACGGCCGGCCACAAAAATATTGAGCTTGACACTCGTTCTGCCTGGCCGGTTAATCCATGCAAACGCCCCGGTAGTGAGAGCGAGGATCCGGGTTGTGACTTCATTTGGGCCAGGGTTTGAGGGTCACGTTCAATCTGCATCATTATCTCCTCAAAGGTTAAATAAAACATTGGTAGTGACGACTATAGTTGTTTTTAGACGACTAAAGTCGTCACTACTATTGCAATGGGAAATTTTAGGTAATGCTATTCCGCGCCCAGGGTGGCTTTGTAAGCTTCAAGCTGCTGGTCGCGGCCCACTTCATCGGTAATCTCATTCCAGGCATCGGTTAGGGTCTGGGCGGCTTGGTCCTCATCCAGTTCACCGGCCAGATATTGAGCAATCACCTCATCCAGTTTAACCTGCTGATAATCATGGTTTTTGGGAATGCGCAGGTCCAAAACCATATTGGGGCTGTCCAAGCTGTCTTCGATGGCCAGCAGGTAATTTAAGGAGGCTTTTGGACTCATCCCGGCCTCAATCCAGGGGATCCGATTGTAGAGTTGGGAAAAACGGTAAGGATTGTAGCCGGTTTTACCGATGGTCACATCCTCGTTGGCCTGAGCCGGCTGAGCCATGTAGGAGAAGAAGGCATAAGCCGCATCTTTCTTCTGCGGATCGGCGGCAGCATTGACCGCGCCGGCCCAACCCCCAAAAGAGGCAAACGGGGCGTGATTCACGCCGTCAATGGCATAGGGGCAGGTTGTTTCATCACACGGGACCAGTTCGCCGGTGGCCCAATCCAGCACTTCGGTCGAGCCAGGGGTGATGACCGAGCCGACCTTATCCTGTACTTTCGAGGTCGCCGGGTCAATCGCCAGTGTGCCAATATCGCCCCAGTCCATTGTCAAAGCGCAGCGGCCAGAGGTAAAGAGGCCGCGGGTATCGCCCACGCCCAGATTCAATTCATCAGGCGGGCCGTATTGGGTCGTTTCATTATAAATCTCCAGCGCGCGTTTGAAACCCGCATTGTTGAACAGGGGTTCCATATCGGCGGTGTTGAAGAAAACGCCCTGCGACGTGCCCTGGCTTTGAATGAAAGGCGCGGCAATCGAGGTAATCCACCAGTAAGATTGCTGGGCTTTGGCTTTGGCAATACACGAGCCGTAATCCGCTTCGCCATCGCCGTTGAGGTCTTTGCCGTGGAGCGTTTTGGCCACATTCAGATAGTCGTCCCAAGTCTTGGGCGGCTCCAGACCCGCCTCGGCCAATGAATCAATCCGATAGTAAACCATATGAAAGTCGCCGTCGAGCGGAATGCTATAAATTTCCCCTTGATAAGAGTTGAAATCTTGGAAGAAAGGGGCTATATCGTCCCACTCTAGGGCTTCATCGGCATTGACCCGCTCGGTCAGAGGTTCCAGGAATCCAGCGGGGGCAAAGTCAACAATCCAGGATGGGGCAAAAAGAAAGCCGTCAAAGCTGTTGGTCCCCGTAGCCATGTCCGTCAGGGCTTTTTGGTACAGTTCGCTGTTGGGCACTGTGACCACGTTGACCTTAGCTCCGGTAAGTTCGGTAAAGTCAGGGCCGCGCCGCTGCAACGGTTCGGCGACTTGGGGACCCACAAACGTCAAAATGTTGATCTCGACGCCCTCAAAAGGTTTGTCCTGGGCTTCGGCTTGAGCGGCAATCACACTCAAAAGAACAACTACAACCAATGTTGCTATCCATCTTACTTTTATCATTTTTTATCTTCTCCATAGTTAAGTGAAAGGTTACTACTCAAGGTCATGTCATTTCGAGATCGAAAGTCGACGTAAAGCGTCCCCAAGATACAATACGTAAAAGTAAGGTTTAGGGGATTTCTCCCTGCGGTCGAAATGACATAGCTGAACAGTTACGATTATTTTTTACCCGATAGTTAAACTACTCATTCGCTAACTCGGTTGAGGTAGAGTATAATCCAAAAAGGCGGGACACCAGGGCTGCCTGACTCAAAGGCGAGCGACGACAGCCGTATGTCCTGCTGAACTTGGGGAGATACCGGCTGACTTGGCGGTGAGGCGGTATCTCCTTTTAATTGTTACGCAGTTCAAGGTAGCCCCTTGTGGGCGGCTATAAACGGGCACCAGGCCCTATGCTACAGCCCAACTGCGTAACTCCTAAATTGTTCTGGCCTTTTTAGCGCCTCCACCTTAGCGGAATACTCTAAGGGGCGCGGATAAACATAGCCATCTCTCCTTCCGATTTTAGGGGCTGAATAGCGACCCAGGCCTGCCCGGTTGGAAATTCATACATGTCCAGCGATTCTGGTCGCATCTCGATGCTGCAACCGGGCCGGGTCGGTGGCAGATAGCGCCCATTTCTGATAGTGACCGGGTGCAGAAAATGTTCATGCAGATGATCCACATACTCGATGACGCGGCCTTCCAAACTGGCGCTGACACAAATATAATCGAAGATAGATAAGTGCTGGACATATTCACACAAACCCACTCCACCGGCATGGGGACAAACCGGCACACCGAACTTGGCGGCCATTAACAAGACAGCCAGCACTTCATTAACCCCGCCCAGCCGCACGGCGTCAATCTGGCAGAACTGGATGGCCTGGGCTTGCAGTAGTTGTTTGAAGATAATCCGATTCTGAACCTGTTCGCCGGTGGCTACCCCAATCGGGGCGATGGCCCGGGCAATCGCGGCGTGGCCCAGTACATCATCAGGGCTGGTCGGTTCTTCTATCCACAGCGGGTTGAAGCGGGCCAGATGCGTCATGTTGGTAATTGCCTGGCCCACATCCCAAACCTGGTTGGCGTCCATCATCAAGATGCGGTCCGGCCCCATCACCTGGCGGATAATCTCTGCCCGGCGCATATCGTCGGCCAGATTAGCCCCCACCTTCATCTTAATGCGTGTCCAGCCGTTAGTCAGCGCCTCATTCAGCAGCAAACGCAGCTTGTCATCGGAGTAGCCCAGCCAGCCCGCCGAAGTGGTATAGGCCGGATAACCGATTTCGCGCATCTCCGCTTCCCGCTGGGCGCGGCTGGGAGCCTGGCGGCGGAGGAGTTCGAGCGCCTCTTGTGGAGTGAGGGCATCGCTGATGTAGCGAAAATCAATACAGGCGACCAGCTCTTCCGGGGTCATATCGGCCAGCAGCTTCCAGAGTGGTTTGCCCTCTGTTTTAGCATACAAATCCCAGACCGCGTTGACAATGGCGGCGGTAGCCAGGTGAATTACGCCCTTCTCCGGGCCAATCCAGCGGAGCTGGCTGTCGCTGGTCAATCTGCGCCAGAATTGGCCCATATGGGCGGTAAAGGACTCTAGGGTTTGGCCCAGGACCAGGGGGGCCAGCGCCCTAATCGCGGCCAGGCAAACCTCATTGCCCCGGCCCAGGGTAAAGGTTAGGCCATGCCCTTCCAGGCCGTCGGGGCTGTCCGTTTTTAACACCACATAAGCCGCCGAATAATCCGGGTCGGTGTTCATGGCATCAGAGCCGTCCAAATTGCGTGAAGTGGGGAAGCGAATATCTCGCGCCACAATATCGGTAATCGTGATGGACACTATCGTTTCTCCGCTCGAAAATAGCCATCCAAGGCCAGGGCGGCCACAATAATCAGTCCCTTGACCACCAGTTGCAGTTCGATGCTGACATTGAGAATACTCAAGCCATTGTTGATAATGCCGATGAGCAACGCCCCCAGCACCGAGCGATGGACCGAGCCGCTGCCGCCCATCAGGCTGGTGCCGCCCAGGACAACGGCGGCAATCACATCCAGTTCGATGCCGTTGCCATAGGTGGCAGTAGCGGTGTGGACTTGTGAGGCCAAAATAATCCCGGCGATGGCCGCGCCCAGCCCGGAGAGAATGTAAACTACGGTCTTGGTCTGCATCAACGGCAGCCCGCACAATCGGGCCGCCTCTTCATTTTCGCCGATGGCAAAGACGGTCAGGCCAAAACGGGTTTTAACCTGGACAAAAAACATCACCGCCGCCGCAACGGCAAATAGGTAAATTGGAAAAGGCAGGCCAAGCCACTGCCCGCCGCCGATAAACAGGAACGACTCCGGCCCGCGGATCAAATGCAAGGAGGCCTCGCCCGACAGCAGGGCAATGCCGCGCACAATGCTCATCATCGCCAGGGTGACGACAAAGGGCGGCAGCTTGAAGCGGGCAATGGCCAGCCCATTCACCAGGCCGACCCCCACTCCAACCGCAAGCCCGGCTAGCAGCGCCGGCGCGAGCGCCTGCCCCGTTGCTTCCAGGGTAAAAGCGGCCAGCAGCCCGGCTAAAGCCACCACCGACCCCACCGACAGGTCAATCCCGCCCAGCAGAATCACAAAAGTGGAACAGACCGCCATCGTGCCGATAATGGAGACTTGATAGACAATGCCGATCAAGTTGTCTACCTGGAGCATGGCCGGTTCCAGGGCCGCAAAAATAAGGACAACCAGCCCCATAATCAGGAGCAACCCATACTCTTTGACCCACTCTTTGGAGGTCAGGCTCTTCATTTTGGCCTCGGTTTTCAGGTTAAGTGTGGTCATCAAGCCAATTCTCCCCCGGCCGCGCGCAGAATCTCCGCCTGGCTGGCCTGCCCTTTGAGGAAATTGCCCACCAGCCGCCCCTGGGCCATGACCAGAATCCGGTCGGCAATCGTCATAACCTCCTCCATATCAGCGGAGACAATCAGGATGGCCGCGCCTTCGGCGGCCAGGTGGCGCAGCAGTTGGTAAATGTCGGCCTTGGCCCCCACGTCAATGCCTACGGTCGGCTCATCCAGAATGATGATGTTCGCGCCGCTGGCCAGCCAGCGCCCCACCAGCACCTTTTGCTGGTTGCCGCCGCTCAAATTCCGTACCGGCGTTTCGAGCCGAGGCGGGACAATGCCCAAACGGGCCACCTGTTTTTGGCCCAACCCATTCAGCAACCGCCCCGAAACCAGGCCCAGCCGGGTCAGCGGGTTTAAGGAAGCCAGGGCCAGGTTGTGGTTAACCGACAGGCTCATAAACAGGCCATCGCGGCGGCGGTCTTCGGGCACAAAACCCAGCCCGCGGTCAATCGCATCTTGTGGCCGGCGCAAAATCACCGCCTGACCGTGAATAAAAACCTCACCCTGATCGGCTCTTTCGGCCCCAAATAGAGTCCGCACCAGCTCAGATCGCTTGGCTCCCACCAGCCCGGTGATGCACACAATTTCGCCCCGGTGAACGCTGAGATTGATGTTTTCAAACAGCCCCGCTTTACTCAAATTTCGACATTCCAGCGCGACCGGCCCGGCGGATGAGGGATGCAGTTCATGCTGCCATTGGTCCGTCTCGGCGGAAAGCTGGCGGCCCAGCATCGCCTGTACCAGCGCGCCCTTATTAATCTGGCCGATAGGAGCCGCTAAATGCACCTTGCCGTCGCGCAGCACCGTCACCCGGTCGGCGATGGTAAAGATTTCGTCCAGCACGTGCGAGATATAGAGCACCCCCACGCCTTCGCGGGTTAAGTTGCGGATGGCCCGAAAGAGCGTCTCTACTTCCACTTGAGACAGCCAGGCGGTCGGTTCATCCATCAAAATCACCCGCGCTTTAAGCGACAGGGCTTTGGCAATTTCCACTTCTTTTTGCTGGCCGGTAGGCAGGGCTTGCACCGGCGTATCCAGGTCGAGCAGCAGGCCGTTCCTGGCCAACAATGACCTCACAAATACCCGCTGCGCGGTGCGGTCCAGCAGCCCCGGCCCGCGCGTCGGCTGGCGGCCCAGCATAATATTATCCAGCACCGAGAGGGCCGGAACCAGATTTGACTCCTGGTAAATACAGCTAATACCGGCCTCAAGCGCGGCTTTGGGATTGCCGGGGGGGATGCGCTGGCCGTTCAGCAGCACCTCACCCGTGTCGGGCGTAATGGCCCCGGTTAAAATTTTGACCAGGGTAGATTTACCCGCGCCGTTGCTGCCGAGCAAGGCGTGAACTTCGCCGGCCTGGATGTCGAGGTTGACTTCCGCCAGGGCTTGCACAGCCAGGTAGCGTTTACTCAGGTTGCGGGCACGCAACACAGCCTTGTCATCCATATGCTCAGCCGGCCCCTTTGCTTAACTCAACATGCTGGCGCTTGAGCCATTCCTGCTCGCGCCTGGCTTTCATAAATTGGTCGTAGCCCACCGCGCCCATCAGAATAACCCCGGCGATGACCGGCTGAGCATACGTAGTCACCCCCAGCAGGGTCATGCCAATATAAATTGTGCCGATCAGAAATGCGCCCAGGGCCGGCCCAAAGGTGTTGCCGATGCCACCCTGCAAACTGACTCCGCCGATGATGGCCGCGGCAATAGCCGACAACTCAAAGCCAAAGCCCAAGCTTTCGGTGGAAGTGGTCATGCGCGAGGTCAGGATCAGCGCGGCGATGGCGGTACACAGACCCGACAACCCATAGGCCAGCAGCTTGACTCGGGTCAAATTGATTCCGGCCAGGCGGGCCGCGTGCTCATTGCCACCGACGGCCAGCATATCCATCCCCAGCCGGGTGTAGCGCAGCAGAAAATGGGTGAGTAAAATGATGATGATGAGATAAACAAAGGCCAGGGGGACAGGTCCAATGGTCCCATCAATGGCCCGATAAACCGGGTCGGTGATGGCCTGCGTACCCAACTCTGGGAAAATTTTGCGGCCAGAAATGGCGTAGGTCGCCCCCCGATAAGCGGTCATGGTGGCCAGGGTGGCGATGAAGGGATTTAACCGGAACTTGACCACCAGAAAACCGTTCAGCAGGCCGGCCAGCGCGCCCACCAGCAGGGCCAGCGGAATGACCAGCCAACCCGGCAGGCCGAAGATCAAGATCAGATCGAAGGCGGCCATGCCCACCAGGCTCATAATCGCGCCCACGCTCAAATCAATGCCGCCCAGCAAAATGGGAAAAGTGACCCCAATCGCCATAATGCCAATGTGAGAAAACCCGGTCAGCAGATTTTGAACATTGCCCCCGGTGCGAAAGGTCGGCGAGAGCAGGGAAAAAATAAGCAGGACGACCAGGTAAAATATAATCAAGCCCGTGTTGGCAAATTTTAGCTTTTTGAGCATGCCGTAGCCTCTCAGGGAGTCCAGAGGTTTGCTCTGGACTCCCTTCTCCCTCTAATGAAAGACCTTTACCAGCGTTGGTGAGGCAGAATAGCGCTTACATTATCTTTGGTGGCAATGATGTAAGGCATCAATACGTGACCTTGCGAGCCAAAGGCTTGAGCCGAAACGCCGCCGGTGGCAATGCCGATGGTAAAGGCTGCGGCAAAACGGCCCTGCTGCCAGACATCGGTATACTGGGTGCCGCTGAGTTCGCCCTTTTCAATGGACTCCAGGGCGTCCTTTTCGCCGTCGTTGCCAAAAATAACCATCTTGTCCAGCACCCCTTTGGATTTGGCCACATCAACCGCCCCCAACGCCATCGAGTCGTTGACGCCATAGACCCCGCCCACATCCGGGTTAGCGGTTAAAATGGCCGAGAAAACATCCTGGGCTTTTTTGCGGTCCCAGTCGGCCACCTGGTCGGCGATAACTTCAATGTTGGGATGATGCTGCTTTAAGCCGTCCACAAAGCCGTTGGTGCGCATATCGCGGATAATAATGCCGGGCGGGGCATTGAGAATAGCCACCTTACCTTTACCGCCCATCATGTCGCCCATGGTTTTGGCAATATCAATCGCGCCAAAATAATGGTTCATCTCCACATGGGCGGCGTGCGGTTCGGTCGAGTCAATGTTCAAGGTGATAACCGGGATGCCGGCGTCACGGGCCTTTTTGATCGAAGGGGCCACGCCGACGCTGTCAACGGGTTGCAGAAAAATGGCGTCCACACCCTGGCTGATGGCCGTATCCATCAGACTAATCTGGACATCCGACTTGCCCTGGCCGTCTAGCACTTGAAAATCTATATTTTGTTGAATATCGGTGATTTCTTTGATGCCCTGACCCCAGGCGGTCGGCACGGTATGAGGCATAAATTGGATAAAAACCATTTTGTAGGAATCTTTGGCCGCTTTGGGTTCAGCGACGGGGGCTGACTCGGTAGTGGCCGCCACTTCGGGGGTGGCGCTGCCTTGGCACGCGCCCAATACCGTGCCAAAGGCAATGGCCGAAGCTCCGCCTGCCGCCGAGATTAAAAAGCGGCGCCGGCTCAAGCCGTGAGGGTCAAAAGAGGTTACTTTAGATTTTTCGTTCACAGGACACTCCTCCCTGAGTTACAATAGATTCGCCATAAATCTGCGAACAGCCCCATTTTGTCCAGACAGAACAAGACTGCTCCCCGTTACGAAAATTTCTAAGGGTTTAATGGTTCTATTGGTTAAATTGTGTCATATTCATCCCCCTGTGAATAGCAAATGGTTACTTCAAAACAAACCAACATAAAAACGTAAGGGAATTAGCCAGGAGCAGTAGTAAATTGGCTAGATGAATTGAAGGCGAGGTTTTTATTTACTTGAATGGGCCAAATTAGCAGCATCAAATCCCTGTTGAGGCCCATCTTTTATTGACCATCTAAGGATGGGTTAAACGGCATCTGATTTTCTTCAGCCGCGTGCGCGTTGATAGTAGCTTCCATATCTTCGGCCACCTGTTGGGTATGCTGCCACATAGCCTGTCGAGCCGCAGCAGCATCGCCCCGTAGGACGCTTTCAAAAATCAGCCGGTGGTGGGCCTGGCTGCGGGCAGGCACCTCCGGCATTTGCGACATCATAAACCGGGGTTCTTCGAGCAGGTCCATTAACACATCCATGAACAGGGGAAAAACGGAATTGTGGGTGGCATCGGCCAGCGCAGCGTGAAAGGCTGTATCAGCTTTGATAAACTCACTCTGGGTAAAAGGGGAGACAGTGGCATCCATCTCTTCAATGGCCTGTCTCATTTTTTCCAGATCGGCCGGGGTTGCTTTTTGAGCGGCCAGCCCGGCAATTTCTACCTCTAATATTTGCCGGACTTCGTGCAGGTCATTATAAGAGTGTCTGCCGCGTCTAAAAAGACGGCCTAGCTGCTCGGAATGAAACTTCGGGTCCAACCCGGAAACAAACGTGCCTCGCCCCGGCGAAATGGTTACCAGGCCGCGCTCGGCCAGCAGCTTGACGGCTTCTCTGACCACGCCGCGACCCACGCCTAAACCTTCGGCCAGTTCGCGTTCAGAGGGGAGCCGGTTGCCGGGTTGCAACTTGCCGGAACTTACCAGATTCTCGATATGCAGGGCAATTTTTTCGTAAAGGGGATCGTGCTTAAATTCTCGGTAGAGTTCTTCCATCATTAGCCCCCCAGGAAGTGTGGTACTACCACCTAACCTCTTACCAGCTAACCACGCTACCATATTACCATATTTTTTGGCTTTGTCAATCCTGAGTTTTATGAATTTTGAAAGTGGGGGAGGTAAGTTATGGGGCAACAAGCCATATGTGTATGGCAAACAAAAGTAGGCGAAATGTTGGCAAAATGACGGAAACAAGGCACACTTATCTGTGTTATAATCCCAGCTACGGTTGTTCCCAGAAAAAGCTATTCAATCCGTGTTGCGTCTTGCGTGTTCCGTTTATCTTATGAAAGATAGCTGATTTAAATCTTGGAACAGCTTAAGTGGAACAAAAATCCCCGTTAAATCGTCATAGGGATGCCTATGCTTTTGGGCTTATCCTGATTCTCTGAGACTGTATGCGTAGAGTTATCATTATTGCTCTGTTAGCCTTACTCCAGATTTTACCCGCACGGCTCCAGGCCGCCCCGGCGCTTGAGATGAAGGCCGAACCGGGTTTTGGCGGTCGTTTCAAGTATGGAGAATGGCTGCCGGTTTTTGTGGAGTTGGAAAATTTTGGCCCCGACCTGCTCGGTGAAATCCGGGTGCTCATTACCAGCCCGACGGGGCAGCTTGACTTTAATCTCCCCGCCGAACTGCCTACCGGAGCGCGCAAACGTTACACCCTCTACATTCTGCCCAACAATTTTTCCCGTTCGGCTAAAGTTGAATTTGTGGTTGAGGGTGAAACCTATCTGACCCAGACCATCAAATTGACTGTCATCCCCAATGACCGTTATGTGATTGGCTCAGTCTCGGTCAATGTCGCCGGGTTAGCGGCAGTGAACCCGCCGCAATTGACCGGGCGGCGCGAGCGAGCTGACCTGATCAATCTGGCGTTGGCAGACCTGCCGGAACGCCACGAGGGCTGGCGCGCGCTCAATGCCCTGATTTTGAACGATGTGGATACCAGCGCTTTGACCCCGGCTCAAAGCAGCGCCCTCAGCCGTTGGGTGGCCGAAGGTGGGCGGTTGGTCATTGGCGGCGGCGCAGGCGCGGCCCGCACCCTGGCCGGACTGCCGGCCGAGTTGCAGCCGGTAACGCTGGTCAATCAACAAGAAGTTGCCGCCTTGCCCGGCCTAGAACATTATACCGGCGCGCCCATTCTTGTGCCCGGCCCGTTTTTGATAGCCCAGGCTCAACCTGTGCCTAAGGCAACCGTCTTGCTCAGCAATCAGGCTAAGGCTAAGGCTGAGATAGAGAGCGGTAACTCCTTAGCCTTAGACTCAGCCTTAGCCTTACTCATCGAACTACCCTTCGGCGCCGGTCATGTGGACTTTGTGGCCCTGGACTTGAGCCAATCACCCTTTAACGCCTGGGCCGGCGTAACCAATTTTGTCGAAAAGCTGCTCTCGCCGGGGGCGGCCTGGCCCCAATTTTGGGCTACCGATGTCGCCCCGCAGCAACTGAGCGACAGCCAGATGTATTATGCTTTGACCAATTTACCGGCCCTTGATTTGCCTTCCATCCGATTTTTGGGGTTGCTGCTGGCCGGTTATATTCTGTTGGTCGGGCCGGTCAACTACCTGGTGCTGCGCTGGCGCGACCGGTTGAGTTGGGCCTGGGTTACAATTCCGCTGCTTACCCTGGTCTTTTCGGGCCTGGCTTATGGGCTGGGCTTTGGTTTGCGCGGCAGCGACATCATTATCAACCAGATTTCTATTATCGAACTGGGGCAGGCTGGCCAAGCCAAGCGCGCCCAAACTTATGTGGGTATCTTCTCGCCCCGGCGGCAGCGTTATGATATTCAGGTCAATGCTGAAACGCTGCTTAGACCCCTGGGCCAGGGGGCCTATGATCCCTGGAGCGGTTCGGTCAATACGGGCGGAACGATGCGGGTCAGCCAGAGCAACCCGGCCCGCCTGCAAGGCTTGACGGTTGACCAGTGGTCTATGCAATCATTTGTGGCCGAAGCGCTGCCGGACGAGCAGCCGGGACTGGCCGTTCAACTTACCGCCGAGCGCCACAGTATTTGGGGACAGGTAGAAAATCGCAGCAGCGCCACCTGGGAAGACCTCATTTTTATTTTTAATGCCAAATTTCAAAAATTGGGCAATCTCGGGCCGGGGCAAACCGCCAAGATACGTCTCGATTTTGATGATTCGACCTCAATCATCTCCGGTTTTGGCAGTTATATGCTCTATCAGGATGAATCTAATCGAGCCGGCGACGCGAACCGGGAGGTCATGTTTAAGCAAAGTGTGCTTGATAGCGCCATCTTTAATGGCAACCGGCCCGATTTAAACGACCGGCCTCTCCTGGTCGCCTGGCAGAAGGATAAAAGCGCCCTGGATATTGAGCTGGCCGGGTACGAAACCCAGACTCAGGCCAGCACCCTTTTATACTATCCCCTAACGCTTAATTTTGACAGCCGCCAGGTTGTGATTCCTCCCGGTTTTAGCCAGCTTGAATTGGTTTCATTAACCGGCGACGCCAGCACCTGTAATTATGGGACCGGTCTCGACGGGTCGTATGTGTACCAGGGGACGGCCGAGACCAAACTTTCGCTGCCCAGCCAGCTTTACCACATCCAACCTGAGCGCCTGGATTTATATATCCGCACCGATGGGTCCTGGCCCAATCTCCCGACCATCGAGCTGTACGACCGCCTCGAGGAGAACTGGGTGTTGCTGGAAAATGCCAAAATCGGCTCAAATTCCATCCACGATACGGCTCGCTTTTATAATACGGACGATGCTTCGCTGCAAGTCCGAATATCCAACAACGGTGGCAATGGGGGCGGCTGTCTCTTTTTAGATATTGCGCTGGAGGGGGAGCGCTCATGAGCGCCCAGCCCGGCGTCATCGAAACCCGGCAGTTGACCAAACGTTACGGCCGCTTCACCGCCCTGGACAACCTGGATTTGCGGATTGAGGCCGGGGCACTCTTTGGGTTTATCGGCCCCAATGGGGCGGGTAAAACGACTACCTTGCGGATGCTGGCCGGCCTGCTTGAACCATCTAGCGGCCAGATTTCTCTGAACGGCCAGGATATTAGCCAGGATGTTGGGGCCGCCCGCTGGCTGGTCGGCTACATGCCCGACTTTTTTGGCGTGTACGAGGATATGAAAGTGTGGGAGTATCTGGATTTCTTTGCCCGCTGCTACCGCCTAGAGGCCAAACACCGCGCTCGCGTGGTGAACGAACTGCTGGAGCTGGTTGATCTGGCCTCTCGCCGTGATGCCTGGGTGGAAAGCCTATCGCGGGGCATGCGCCAGCGCCTCTGCCTGGCTCACGCCTTGGTCCACGACCCGCAAATTTTGCTGCTCGACGAGCCGGCCTCCGGGCTTGATCCCCGCGCCCGGATCGAGATGCGCGAACTGCTCAAGGAGTTATCGGCCCTGGGCAAAACCATCATTATCAGCTCCCATATTTTGACCGAACTGGCCGAGATGTGCAATCAGGTGGGGATCATTGAACATGGCCGCCTGCTTTACCATGGCCCACCCCAACGGATCAGCCAGCAGATGCACGGCCACCGCCGGCTTCGTCTGCGCGCGTTGGCCGCCCAGCCGGAGATTGAAGCGGGTTTGAACAGTTATTTGGGCGTCACCGATTATCAGTTGGACGATGACGGCTGGCAAATCAATTTTACCGGGGATGACGCCGCCCTGGCCGGCCTGCTGACCCACTTAATCGAGCGCAAAATACCAGTCATCCACTTTAGCGAAGAAATCAGTAACCTTGAAGCTGCCTTTATGCAGATTACAACGGGAGAGGTGAAATAAAACGTCTTGCATCTTGCGTCGAATAACGGAACACGCAACACGCAACACGCTAACTGAAGGATATGCTGTGAAAGCACTCAACTTCAACCCTAATCCGATCATGGTCAAAGAGTTCCGCTCGCGTATGCGCGGCTGGCGGGCCTTTGCTATGCTGACCATCTACCTGATTTTTCTGGCCCTGTTTAGCTATGGCGTTTACCGCCTGGTCCTGCTCAGCCCGCCTTACAGCGGGATGCCGCTTAGCCCGTTTATTGGACAGGCCCTTTACGCGGCCATTGCCAACCTGAGCCTTTTTTTTGTGGCCTTCCTGACCCCGGCCCTCACCGCCACCGCCATCAGCAGCGAGCACGAACGCCTGACCCTGGAGATGCTGCAAGCAACCCCGCTGGCCCCGCATACTATTTTGTTTGGTAAGTTGGTTTCGACTGCCGGCTACATTTTTTTGTTACTTTTTGCCGCTGTGCCGATCCTCAGCCTGGTTTTCATCTTTGGTGGGGTTGATACCCTCGATTTATTTCTGGCTGCCCTGGTTATCTGGGCCACCGCTGTTACCTTTGGCATGATCGGCCTGTTTTTTTCGGCCTGGCGCAAGCGGACCATCCAGGCCATTGTTTTAAGCTATTTAGTCATTTTGATCTTTATTATTGGCACTTATTTTGTCTATATTTTTTCCGGCGTCATCACCCAGGATTTCCCCTCCCGCGCCATTTTGGTGATTAACCCCTTTAGCGCCCTGGCCTCGGTGCTGGCGCGTACCGGCAGCCAGGGCGGCGTTTCCGGTCTCTTCGGCATTTTGGCGGGGTGGGGGGCGTGGGTGGTCAGCGGCGATGCCGGTGAAATTGAAACCCTTCGCCCCTTGTGGCACTATACCCTGGCCTTTGATCTTGTTTTGAGTACCGGCCTGTATTTGCTGGCCACCCGATTTATCAAACCCATCCGGCGCTGGCAGCTCGACCGCCAGATAGTCATCGTCATCGCCGTCATTGTTATTCTATACGGCCTGCTGGGAGGAACCATTTTTTACCAGGACGCCTATGATTTGGTTTTTCCGATGTCCCCCCTACCGACGCCCACGCCGGTTATTTTTGTCAATTAGGGCAAACTTCCATGTCATTTCGAAGCCGAAGGCTGAGAAATCTTTATGAAAAATAACCCTTTACACCGCCATTTAACCCGTCTGGGCCGTCGCTTGCGCTGGCGCGATGGCCTGCGCCTGGCCGTCTCAACCCTGTGGTTGGCCTTCCTGGTCTCTGCGCTCATCGAAGTCGCCGCCCGCTTTTGGCCTATGGCCGACCGCCACCTCTGGGCCGCCATGCCCCTGGAAATCTGGCTGCTAGGCGTTATCCTTTATACCTTACTGCGCCCGCTCCCCCTGCCCCAAGTAGCCCGCCGGCTGGACAAGGAACTTCACTTGAAAGACCGCCTCGCTACGGCTTTGGAACTGGAAGCATGGAAGAATGGAAGAAAGGAAGAGTGGAAGAGTGGAAGAGTGGAAGAAAAATTTTCCAACCTTCAACCTTCAACCTTCCAACCTTCCAACCTTCCAACCTTCCAACCTTCCAACCTCCCCTCCCTCCAACTCTCCGACGCCCTCTCCATCATCCAACGACTCACCCCCGCCGACCTGCCCTGGCGTATTCCCCGCCGCCCGCTTTGGTTCGCCGGGGGGCTGCTGGCCGTGGTCCTGGCCCTGGCCTGGCTACCTAACCCCATGGATGCTATTTTGGCCCAGCGAGCCGCCATCCAGGAAGTCGCTCAACAGCAAGCCGAAGCGATTGAGAGAGCTAGGCGCGAGTTGGAAAAATCCACCGACCCCACCTCCGAGGAACGGGCCGAAGCCCTGGCTGCTCTGGCCGAATTGATGAAAGAATTGGCCGCCAACCCCGGCGATTTGGAGCAAGCCCTGGCCGACCTGGCCGCCGCCCAGGCCCAACTGCGCCAGTTGCAAGACCCCCAAGCCGCCGCCCGGCAGAGCGCCGCCGAACAGATTGCCGAACAGTTGACCGCCCTGGCTCGCGGCGAAACCAATAAGACCACCGACTTGGGCCAGGCCGCCGATGCGCTGACCGAATTAGCCGCTGCCTTGAACACGCTGGATGCTGCTGGTCAAGACGCTTTGGCCCAGGCGCTCGAAGGCATGGCCGCTCAAGCTGCCGCTACTGATGCTGAATTGGCTGCAAGCCTGCTCGAAATGGCCGAAGCTGCCCGGTCCGGCGATGTTACCGGTGCACTCCGGGCCGCCGATACCGCCCAGGGCGCATTGGCTCGCTCAGCCCAGGCCAGCGATTTGCAAGCGGCTCTGGCCGCCGCTCAGGACCGGCTCGAAGCCAGCCGCCAGCAGTTGGCTCAACAAGGCGCCTTGGCCCAGGGCCAGCAGGGTCAGGGTCAAGGACAAGGGCAAGGGCAGGGACAAGGCCAGGGCCAAAATCCGGGCCAGGGACAGCAGGCCGGCGGGGGAGGCGGTTCAAACGCCAATCAACTGCCCGGCGCGAACCGCACCGGCGCTGCCGGCGACCCGACCCAGCCCAACAAACCGGCCAGCCTGACCGACTCGGACACGGTTTACGCGCCCGGCAGCGGCCAGCAGACGGTGGGTGATCCCGAATTTGTGGCCGGCCAGGAGACGGACGCCGGCCAAACGGTTATCCGCCAGGAGCAGTCGCCGCAGCCCGGCGCGGCCAATCCCTCCCTGGTTCCCTACAATGAGGTCTATCAAACCTACGCCGATGCCGCCGCCGAAGCGGTGGAGCAGGAGCGCATCCCCCAGGAAATGCGGGATTTGGTCCGGGATTATTTCTCGCAGCTTGCCCCGGAGTGAAATGTAGTGCGTGGTGTGTGAGACATAGAGCCTCACGCACCACGTAGGAAGCGGTCGTCACGAGCTATCGCACACCACCAATGATGAAAATCTTGACCTGACACTTGGCACGTGACACACGACACTTATTTTCCAGGAGATTTTTGTAACTATGTCCCAACCTACCCTCACCCCCGATGACTTCCGCGCCATCGCTACTGTTATCGAAGAAGCCGTCGGCCAGGTCATCGTTGGCCAGCGTGATTTGATACGCGGGACGTTGATTACTCTGTTAGCCGGGGGCAACGCCCTGCTCGAAGGCGTGCCCGGCCTGGGCAAAACGGTCCTCGTCCGCACCATTGCCGAGGCGATTGACTGCCGTTTCAGCCGCATCCAGTTTACCCCCGATTTGATGCCCGCCGACATCGTTGGCACGCATATCATCAGCGAGGATGACGGCGGGCGGCGGGCCTTCCGCTTTGAGCCGGGGCCAATCTTTGCCAACTTGGTCCTGGCCGATGAGATCAACCGGGCCACGCCCAAAACCCAATCGGCCCTGCTGGAAGCGATGCAGGAAAAGAGCGTCACCGTCGCCCGGACCACCCACCGCCTGGAAGCGCCCTTTTTTGTGCTGGCTACCCAAAACCCGCTGGAAATGGAAGGTACCTATCCCCTGCCCGAAGCCCAGCTCGACCGCTTTTTCTTTAAAATCGAAGTGCCCTATCCCACCATTGAGGAACTTGTCACCATCGCCGACCGCACCACCGGCGTCGGCCAAACCCGCCTCAACCCGGTCGCCGACGGAGCGGCCATTGTCGCCATGCAGGCGTTAGCCCGCGCTGTGCCCATCGCCCGGCACGTCACCGAGGCCGCCGCCCGCCTCACCCGCGCCACCCACCCAGACGACCCCAACGCTCCCGACGAAGTGCGCCGCTACGTCCGTTACGGAGCCAGCCCTCGCGCCATGCAGTCCCTCATCCTGGCCGGCAAGATCACCGCCCTGCTCGATGGCCGCTACAATGTCGCCGTTGACGATCTGCATGCCGTGGCTTATCCCGTGCTGCGGCATCGTCTTATTCTAGGGTTTGAGGCTCAGGCCGAGGGAGTGACAGCGGATATGGTGATAGGTACAGTTCTGGATAAAGTGGAGTAAAGGAAGAATGGAAGGTTGGAAGGATGGAAGATTGGAATAAGAGTTTCAGTACAATAAGGTAAGGAGAGAACAAATGTCATCGAATCCCTCCACTAAACTGTATCCACAAGGACTTCGTGATCTTAGAGTTTATCAACTGGCCAAGCAGTTGGCTAATCTGGTCTACGATGTAACTTCATATTTCCCAAAAAGCGAGTTTCGACTGATCGGCCAAATGCGTGGAGCAGCGGTATCGGTGTTTGGCAATATCGCTGAGGGTTATGGTCGGAATGCTGTGGGAGATTATGTTCGTTTTTGTGAAATTGTTAGTACATTGCGGCGTAAATGACCCTACAGGTCGTAGTAACGACTTTAGTCGTTTTGGACAAGTTAAGCGACTGAAGTCGCCACTACAAACTGTAGACTTACTTCCGCCCAGGTGTACTAGAGGTTCCCTGGCCGAGTTGAGCAGTTACCTGGAGTTTTGCCAGGAACGTAAACTGGTCAAACCCGTTGACGGAACTCGACTTTTTGATTTGTATAACCAGACCTGGAACACTCTCGGCGCACTTATTCGCTCCCTTCAGGAGAAGAAGCTTGATGACACTTGGGATCGTACCTACAAAGCTATCAAAGAAGACCAGGAGTCGTATGACTTCTAACTCGACCTTCCAACCCTTCGACTTCGCTCAGGGCAAGCCTTCCAACCTTCCAGCCTTCCAGCCTTCCAATGCCATCTTCGATGAGTCTTTTCTCCGTAAACTAGAATCCCTCACCCTCGTTGCCCGGCAAGCTCAGCGCGGCCAGTGGCAGGGAGAGCGGCGCAGCCCCAAGCGCGGCCAATCGGTGGAGTTTGCCGATTACCGCAACTATGTGCCCGGCGACGATTTTCGCCTGGTGGATTGGAACGCCTACGCCCGGCTGGAGCGCTTTTTTCTCAAGCTCTTTGTCGAAGAACAAGACCTGACCGTTCATCTGCTGGTTGATACCAGCCGCTCCATGGACTGGCCGCCGGAGTCAGCCGGTCAGCCCGACCACAAATTTACGTATGCTTGCCGGGCCGCCGCCGCGTTGGGCTACATCGCCCTGGCCAGCCTGGACCGCGTTACCGTCTCAACAGTGGGGGGCAGCCCCGACACGCCACCCTTCCCCCCCCATCGCGGTCGCCAGCAAGCTTTTGCCCTGTTCGATTATCTCAGCGGTCTTTCCGCCAGCGGCTCGACCACCCTGGCCCAGGCCCTCACCCGCTACGCCGCCCACGCCCGCCACCCCGGCCCCCTGCTCATCTTCTCCGACCTGTTTGACTCCTCCCCCGCCCCTCTGCCCCCCTGCTCCCCTGCTCCAAATTGGACCAGTAGCTTAAATGCGCTGCTCGCCCGCCGCTTCGAAATCAGCCTGATCCACCTCCTTTCCCCCGACGAGGTAGACCCGCCGCTGACCGGCGATCTGCGCTTGCTCGACGCCGAAACCGGCCATGCCGTCGAAATCACTGCCGATTACGAGAGCCTGGCCCATTACAAAGCCGGTCTGGCCGCCTGGCAAACTGAAATTCGGGAGTGGTGCGGTCAACGCAACATCGCCTATGTGCCTGTCACCACCGATACCCCTTTTGAAGAATTTATCTTCGCCTTTCTACGCCAGCGAGGTATCCTCAAATGACCCTCCCCAGCCAAACAGGCTTTGCTCACAGCCGGTCTGCGACCCGCGTTCTGGGCAATTTGGAGTTGCGGCAATGACCCTGCTCACCCCGCTGGCCCTGGTTTTGCTGGCCCTCCTCCCGCCGATTATTGCGCTGTACCTGCTCAAACTGCGCCGGCAGGATCATGTCGTCTCCAGCACCTATTTGTGGCAGCGCTTTGTCCGTGATGTTGAAGCCAACGCGCCTTGGCAAAAACTGCGGCGGAATCTGCTGCTGTTATTGCAGCTTCTTTTTATGCTGCTGCTGATTCTGGCCCTGGCTCGACCCGCTACCCAGGCCGAGGGAGTGGTCGGGCAAACGGTCGTGCTTATTCTGGACACCTCGGCCAGCATGGCTGCTACCGATGGAGAAGATAACGGCCGGACTCGCCTCGACGCGACCAAAGCCGCTGCGCGTGAATTAATTGTCAATCTGCCCGACCAGACTCGTGTGACCCTCATGGCGGCCGCCGGGGGTGAGGTGGATACTCTGGTTTCGGCCAGCCAGGACCGGCGGCAGGCATTGGACGTCCTGACTGCCGTCCAGCCGACTGCTCTCAACAGCGATCTCGCCCCCGCCCTGGCCCTGGCTGAGGCTATTGTCGCCCGTGAAACGGGTGCTGAAATTATCCTGCTGTCCGATGGGGTGGTGCAGCTCCCTGAACGGTTGACGGTTCCACTGCACTTTATCTCGGTTGGCAAAAGTGACGCTAACCAGGCCATCAGCGCCCTGTCCGTCACCTTTGGCCCTGGGGGAACAGTTACTTTGTTTGTCCAGGCCAGCAACTACAGCAACCAGCCAGTCCAACGCCGCCTGACCCTACTTGTGGATGGCGCGCCCTTCACCGCCTTTGATCTGGACCTGCCCCCCGGCGGCCATGTCGAGCAACTCGTCGAAAACTTGCCCGCTTCCGCCCAAACCGTTGAGGTCGCCCTAAATCAAACTCAAACCGACGTCCTGCCTCTCGATGACCAGGCCTGGCTCGTCGTTCACCCGGCTGAGCCGGTGGCGGCAACACTGATTACTTCCGGCAACTTCTTTTTGCAAACCGCCTTAAACTTGCTCGGTTCTCAACAATCTGGAACCAACTTCACCCTGACTGTCATCACTCCCGAAGACTGGCAGACCAACCCTCCACCCTCCACCCTCCACATCTTCGACTCCTACACCCCGGACTCCCTTCCCCCCGGCAACCTGCTCTTCATTGCCCCGCCCGCTTCAATTCCCGGCTTATTTGAAGTGCTCGGTCAAGCGGCCAATCCCACCATCCAGTCCATCCAGGCCGACCCGCCGCTCCTGCAAAATGTTGACCTCTCCACCACCCAAATCCTCACCACCACCGTCCTCTCGCCAACAACCTGGGGCCGCGCCATTGTCTCTGCCGCAACCCAATCCTCCAATCCTCCAACCCTCCAACCTTCCAACCTTCCTATTCTTCTAGCCGGAGAAAATGAAGGCCGCCGCATCGCTGCCCTGGCCTTTAGCTTACAGCATTCTGATTTGCCCCTGCGCCCGGCCTTTCCCATCCTGGTCGCCAACCTTTTTAGCTACCTGTCCCCCGGTACGGGTGTGCTGGTTCCACCGCTGCTAGGGGTGGGCGAAAGCGTCTCGGTCTCGGTTCCGGCGCAAATAGAACGCCTGCGGTTGATGACCCCTGATGGCGCTGAAACTACCCTGGCTCCGGCAGCGGGACGTGTCACTCTACCGCCCACCGATCAGCCTGGTCTATACACTTTGAATTTAGAGTCAGCGGGTGGAGAAGTCGCCTCAACCCGCTTTGCTGTCAACTTCTTCAACCCGCTGGAGTCAAACATCGCCCCGCACCCTGAACTAAAGTTAACCACCCCTGCTGAAGCCAATACGACCCCGGCCTCGCTCCCACCGGCTCACCAGGAGTGGTGGCGGCCCCTGGCCCTGGGCGCGTTGATTCTATTGGTCGTCGAGTGGTTGGTTTATCAACGGAGTAAGTTGTTTAGATATTGGACCTTGTTGCGTAAAACGTAATGCGTAAAGGTTTACAGTTCATTCATTACGCTTTACGTTTTACGGATTTGACAAAGTTTTGGTTATGAATTTTTTACCTGTCTCTATTTCTTTTTTATATCCCGCTTTTCTCTGGCTGCTTCTGCTGCTGCCGCTGTTCTTGATTTTGGGCTGGCCGGCGCGAAACGCCCCTGACCGCCGCCAGCGCTGGTTAGGCGTGACGGTTCGCCTGTTGGTGCTGCTGGGCCTGATTTTGGGGTTGGCCGGCGCGCAAATCGAGCGCCCGGCCGATTTAATTACCACCGTTTTTGTGCTCGATGTCTCCGACAGTGTCACGGGTGAAGAACGGGCGCGGGCCGAAGCCTTTATCCGGGCGGCCCTGGCGCAAAAACCCGAAGAGGATCAGGCCGCGGTGGTTCTGTTTGGCGGCGATGCCCTGGTCGAGCGGCTGCCCCGGCCGGAACCGGCGCTGCCAGCCCTGACCTCAACCCCGCTTAAAAACGCCACCGATATCGAGGCGGCGTTACGCCTGGCCCTGGCCTTACTGCCCAACGAAGGAGGGCGTCGTTTGGTGCTGCTCAGCGATGGGCAGGAAACTCAGGGCGAAGCCCGCCGTCTGCTGGATTTAGCGGCGGCTCGACAGGTGGAAATCAGCGTCTATCCCCTGGGGCAAACCAGCGAGGCCGACCCGCCCGAAGTCTTGGTTGAGCAGGTTACGGCGCCCAGCCAGGCCCGCCAGGGCCAGACTGCCCCCGTGGAAGTGGTGGTGATGGCCAGCCGGGCAACCGAGGCCACCTTACGCCTCCTGGTTGATGGGGCTCCTGTTGAAAGCCGGGCGGTGCGGCTGATGCAGGGCCGCAATCGCTTCGCCTTCAATCTGCCCCTGACCGAAACCGGTTTTCATCGCTTCCGGGTGGAAATCGAAGCGCCTGCCGATGGTCGCCTGCAAAATAATTGGGGCGCGGCCTTTACCACCATTTACGGCCCGCCGCAAGTGCTGTTGGTCGAAGGTCAACCAGGCGAAGGGACGGCTCTCAAAAGCGCCCTTGATGCGGCGGGCATCAAGTCGAGCCTGACTCAACCGGCTGCTCTGCCGGCGTCCCTGCCGGATTTAGCCGCTTACGACGCCGTTATCTTGCTCAATGTCCCGGCCCCGGCCTTGCCCGAGGCCACCCAGGAAATGCTGGCTAGCTTTGTGCGTGATTTGGGGCGCGGCCTGGTAATGGTCGGCGGGCCGGAGGGGTATGGCGCGGGTGGCTACCTGCGCTCGCCGCTGGAAAAGGCGCTGCCGGTAGATATGGAGGTGCGCAGCCGCAGCCGGGAGCCGAATATCGCCCTGGTGTTGGCGGTGGACAAATCGGGGAGTATGGGCGCTTGCCACTGCGACAACCCCGATTTGCGCCAGACCTACACCCGCGCCCCCAGCGGTTTGCCCAAAATAGATATTGCCAAGGAAGCCATCTTTCAGGCAGCGGCCGTGCTGGGGAATTTGGATTATTTGGGGGTGGTTTCTTTTGACGATAGCGCCCATTGGGAGTTGAAACCCAGCCCTGGGGTCAGCTCAAACGATTTGGAAGCGGCCATCGGGGCTATACCGGCCAACGGCCAGACCAACATCTACGCCGGTTTAGCCGCCGCCGAAGAGTCTCTGGCCGCCCTCCCGGCCCGGCTCAAGCATATTATTCTGCTCACCGATGGCTGGTCGCACAGCGGGGCTTACGATGAATTGACGGCTCGGTTGGCCGAGCAGGGCATTACTTTATCGGTGGTGGCGGCGGGCGGGGGTTCAGCCGAGTACCTGGCCGATTTGGCCCGCAAAGGCGGCGGCCAATATTATCCGGCAGCGACCATGAGCGAGGTTCCTCAGATTTTTCTCAAGGAAACGGTTCGGGCGGTGGGCGATTATGTGATTGAAGAACCTTTCTTGCCCGTGCCGGTTACGGGAGGGGCCGGGGAAGAGCCGGCCAGTCCCATCTTGCGCGGCCTCGACCTGGCGGCGGCTCCGCCGTTATTGGGTTACAATGGCACGACTCCTAAAACGGCGGCTCGGCTGGCCCTGCTGACCCCGCGCGGCGATCCGCTGCTGTCCACCTGGCAGTACGGTCTGGGCCGCTCGGCGGCCTGGACGTCCGATTTGAGCGGGCGCTGGGCTAAAAACTGGCTCACCTGGGCCGATTTTGCCCACTTTGCCGGTCAGTTGGTCACCTGGACTCTGCCTCGCCCCGGCGATGAGCAGTTAGACTTGCGTATAGTAGTCAACAGCGGACAGGCGACGCTTGAGGCAGCGATGAGTGGGGCAGGGCAGACAGCCCCGCCGGCCCAGATTACAGCCAAATTACTGACTCCTGCCGGGGAGAGTCTCGAAACCGAACTGCGGCCCAGTGGGGCCAATCGCTATGAAGCGATTATGCCTTTGCCGGGAGAAGGGATCTACCTGGCCCAGGTCACGGCCTATGCCCAGGCAGATGACAACCAGATTCCTCTCGCCAGCCAGACCACCGGCCTGGTAGCGCCCTACTCCGCCGAATATGGTGCGCTCACCGCCGAGCCTACCTTGCTGGCCGACCTGACTGCCGCCACCGGCGGCCAGATGCTAAATGATCCGGTTCAAACTTTTGCTCACAACCTCGCTGTGGGCCGGCAGAGCTACCCCATCTGGCCGTGGTTGCTGTTACTGACGGCTTTGCTCTTTCCGTTCGATGTAGCTTTGCGCCGCCTACGCTTGGGCCGCCGAGAGTGGGAACAAGCCCAGGTTTGGCTGCGCGCTCGACTGCCCGGCCCCCGCCTCGCCCCGGCTGCGCCGTTAGAGCCGGCTACGCCTTCGGTGCAGGCTTTCCGCCAGGCCCGCGAGCGCGCTCAACGGCCCGCAGCCACCCCACCCCCGGCTGGACCGAGTCGCCCTGCGCCGCCTGTGGTCAGGCCGGTTGAGCCACCCCCCGCCGCATCTCCATCAGTTCCACCGCCGGCCTCCCCTGCTGACGGCGACACCCTGGTCCGTCTTCGGGCGGCCAAAAAACGCGCCCGGCATTGAGGTTTTTACCAAAAATTGGACTACACCCTCAATTCCTAACTTTGTTTGCATTTGACCAGCCTATGAGTACAATTGATGTAACCCAAGATAATTGATCCAGCGCATCGCCCTGCCTCCTTTCGCCAATAACTTGATCAAGTTGAACTTCCGCCCTTAATTCGACGCATCGCCATTAAGGAGGAATGAACGGTGAGTCCCCTTTTTCTCTCCAATTAAAGAATAAGTTAATTCACCCATCTTCGATGCTTAAAGAACTATCACGATTCTCTTCTTCCATTCAACATCTACCCCTAAGTGCCTCACTCCATGCAAGGTTGAAGGAGGGCCAATGAATCTAACAGAGATCGAAATCCCCCCGGAAATCGTTTACAAGTGGCAGGAAATCGTCAATCTTTTGGCTGAGATCGTGCAGGTTCCTGCGGCCTTGATCAAAAAGCTTGAGCCGCCGGAAATCGTGGTCTTCATCTCTAGCGAATCGGACGGGAATCCCTATAAACAGACAGACACAGTCCCCCTCGAAACCGACCTCTATAGCGAAACTGTCATAAAAACCCGCCAGCCGTTACTGATGCCTAATGCTTTGGCCGATGAGTCCTGGCGATCCGCCTCCGATTTTAAGTGGGGCATGCTCTCTTATCTGGGTTTTCCATTGAACTGGCCCAACGAAGACATTTTCGGTACTATCTGCATCCTGGACAATAAGCCCAACGCTTACAACGAACTCCACCAGCGGCTCTTGGGGCAGTTTTGCCATACTGTCGAAACAGACCTGAAATTGCTTTTTGAACGCCACCAGATGGAGGCGTCGCTGGCTCAAGAACGCGCCCTTTTGCACACAGTGATTGACAATTTGCCCATTTATATCTTTGTCAAAGATACCGACAGCCGATTTATTGTGGTCAATGGGGCGGCAGTCCGCAATCTGGGAGTAACCACCATGGATGAAGTCGTCGGAAAAACAGATTTTGACTTTCATCCGCCAGAACTGGCCGCGCAATACTATGCCGACGAACAGGCCATCATGCAGTCAGGCGAACCCCTGCTCAACTATGAGGAACCCATTATAGACCGCTATGTAGCCGGCCAAATCCGCTGGTTGTCAACCTCTAAAGTGCCGATTCGGGGCAGTCAAGGGCAAATTGTGGGGCTGGTTGGCATGAACCACGACATCACCGAGCGTAAACAGGCCGAGGAGGAGTTACGGCAATACCGTAACCACCTGGAGAAATTGGTCGAGGCCCGCACGGCTGAACTGACAGCGGCTAACGAGCAGCTTCGGCGCGAAATTGTCGAGC
Source organism: Anaerolineae bacterium (assembly GCA_023151115.1). The sequence continues at coordinate 201,066 of JAKLJP010000006.1, read as the reverse complement.
GCCAGCAGGCGGAGGCGGCGTTGGCGGAAGAGCGTAACTTATTGCGTACCCTGATTGAGAACTTGCCGGATTATATTTATGTCAAAGATACCGAGAGCCGTTTTGTTCTGGTCAATACGGCCATTGTCCGCCAGTTGGGAGCGGCTACGCCGGATGAAGTCATCGGCAAAACAGATTTTGATTTTCATCCCCTTGAGTTAGCCCAACAATACCGGGCCGATGAACAGGCTATTTGTCAATCGGGTCAACCTCTCATCAATCACGAGGAACCCACCATACACCACCTGACCGGTCAGATGCGCTGGCTGTCTACCACAAAAGTACCACTCCGCGATAATCAAGGGCGGATTGTAGGATTGGTCGGCCTGAACCGGGATATCACCGAGCGTAAACAGGCCGACGAAAGGTTGCGGGAGAGCGAGGAGAAATTTCGTTCCCTTTATACCAACACTCCGGTTATGATGCATTCCATAGACCCGGACGGCCGGCTGATGAGTGTCAGTAATTTATGGCTGGAATCGCTGGGCTACGAGCGGGCGGAAGTGATCGGACGAAAATCGGTCGAGTTTCTGACCTCGGCCTCTCAAAAATATGCCCAGGAGGTTGTTCTGCCGGACTTCTTCCGTACCGGGATGTGCAAGAATGTGCCCTATCAGTTTATCAAAAAGAACGGCGAGATCATGGATGTCCTCCTGTCTGCTATCGCCGAAAAGGATGCTGCCGGCAAGGTGGTGCGTTCTCTGGCCGTGCTTGTTGATGTGACCGACCGCAAGCGGGCCGAAGAGGCCCTGCGACAGGAAAAGCTAGAGCGGGAAATCCTAATCGGTGAATTGGAAGCCAAAAATGCCGAGTTGGAACGTTTCACCTACACTGTCTCGCATGATCTCAAAAGCCCGTTGGTTACTATCCAGGGGTTTCTGGGCTATTTACAACAGGATATGCTGACAGGAAATATGGAGCGAACCCAACAAGACCTGGCTCGTATCGCCAATGCTACCTATAAAATGCAGCAGTTGTTGGATGAGCTGCTAGAACTCTCGCGTATTGGCCGGCTGATGAATCCCCCCGAAACAGTGTCGTGGAAGGAGTTAGCGCAAGAGGCCCAAGAGATGGTGGCGGGCCGGCTGGCCGAGCGAGAGGTTAAAGTGACAATTGCCGCCGACTTGCCCTCTGTTTATGGCGACCCCCTTCGCCTGCGAGAAGTGTTGGAGAATTTGCTGGATAATGCCGTTAAGTATATGGGCCATCAGCCTAACCCGCATATAGAGATTGGGGTCAGGGATAATGGGGCTGAGACAATCTTTTATGTGCGCGATAACGGCCTGGGTATTGAGCCGCGTTATCACCAAAAGGTCTTTGGGTTATTTGAAAAACTGGATCCACAGACCGAAGGCAATGGGATAGGCCTGGCTATTGTTAAGCGAATTGTGGAGGTGCATGGCGGGCGCATCTGGATAGAGTCAGACGGCCTTGGCCAGGGCAGTGCCTTTTGCTTTACTTTACCTTCGTCAGCTAGCAAGGTATAAAACCTGAAGTACGCAGTTTATCTTGCCGATACTATTATTACTTCGCCGCTAAACAAATCCAGAGCATTGAGGCATAATGTCCCCAGATTTCGCTAAGAGTAGAGGAAAAGTAACATCAGTGATAGCATCCATTTCCACCGGTCGCCGTTGGTCTTTGCGCAATATGATCTTGCCCGGGGCGGTGCTCTTGCTCATTGCTTTCGGTTGGTATATTGTGCTGCGTCAAACCGAGATTCTAACGCAAACCACCATCGCCGCCTATCAGCAGACGGAGTTGGCGATGGTGCAGGCTGTGGCTCGAAGTATAGAACAGTATGTTTCTGAACAGGTTGAAGAACATGGCCGTACCGACGTGGCCGAATTTGAGCAGGAGATATTTGAGCGTTTCATTGCTCCGATCCATTTGTTAGAAAACGGCGATGCTTGGATTTATGCGCCTGACCATGTGGTCTTTGACCGCAGTTCGGATTTTCCCCAGGCTTATCGGGGCAAAAATATGGCCCAAATTTTTGCCATCCAGGCCGAGCATGGGGCCAGCCATTATCAAGAGATGACTGAGGCGGTTATGAATGCCCGCGAAGGCGTCGGCTGGTATATCTGGTTGCCGGACAAGGGCCGGGAAATTGCAGTCTGGACGCCTGTAACTATTGGCGATTTGGTCTGGGTAATTGGCCTGTCCACCCCATTGCCTGAGATCATGGAATCCACCGGCGCAGCCAGCCAGATCCGCACTTCTGTCATTACTATGGCCCTGGCCAGTGGAGTGGCCTTGGCTTTGCTCACGGCCTGGGTAATAAGTACCAGCCGGCGCAAGCAAGCAGAGATGGCGTTGGCTGAAGAGCATAGCTTGTTACGTACCTTTATAGATAATATTCCAGAGGCCATTTATGTTAAAGATACCGAGAGCCGATTTTTGATAGCCAATAAAGTAGTAGCGCAATTAATGGGTACCACCCCAGACAAACTTATCGGCCACACAGATTTTGATTTTTACAGCGAGGAACTGGCCAGAGAATATTACGCCGACGAGCAGGCTATCCTCAGTTCTGGTCAAGCTCTGATTAACAAAGATGAACCTAATATAAACCCTCTCGGCCACAAGCGTTGGATTTTAACCACCAAAGTACCGTTTCGCGATAGTCAGGGTAAGATTAAAGGGTTGGTTGGGATTGGGCGGGATACCACCGAGCGCAAAGGCGCCGAAGAGGCGCTGCGCCAATCACAACAGAAGTACGCCTCTTTGGTGGACTCCCTTGACGGCATCGTTTGGGAAGCCGATGCGCAGACCTTCGCTTTCAATTTTGTCAGCCACCAGGCCGAGCGACTGCTTGGCTACCCGGTTGAGCGCTGGCTAACCGAGCCTACCTTCTGGAAGGATCATATTCATCCGGCAGATCAAGAGTGGGCCGTTAACTTTTGCGTACAGTCAACCCAAGAGAAACGCCCGCATGATTTTGAATATCGAATGCTGGCGGCCGATGGGCGCATTGTCTGGCTGCGGGATATCGTGACCGTCATGGTCGAAAATGACCATCCTGTCCGATTACGGGGCGTCATGATAGATATCACCGAGCACAAGCGGATCGAGGCGGAACGCGAGGCTTTGATTGCGGAATTGGAAGCCAAGAACAACGAACTGGAGCGCTTTACTTATACCATTTCTCATGATCTCAAAAGCCCCCTGGTTACCATTCAGGGCTTCCTGGGTTATGTGGAGCAAGCCGCCCTCAGCGGTGATATGCAAAGAATGCAGGCTGACCTTGCTCGGATCAGCAATGCCGCCGACAAGATGCAGCGCTTGCTGAACGAACTGCTGGAACTTTCGCGCATTGGCCGGTTGACAAACCCGGTGAAAGCCGTCCCTCTGAGCCAGCTAGCCCGCGAAGCTGTAGAACTCGTCGCCGGTTCGTTAGCCCAGCGTGGGGTTGAGGTTGTTATTGCCCCTGATCTCCCTCTGGTCTACGGCGATCACCCTCGACTGCGGGAGGCGCTGCAAAACCTGGTGGATAACGCGGTCAAGTACATGGGCGACCAACCCCAGCCTCGTGTGGAAATTGGAGGCCGGCTTGATGGCTCGCAGACGGTAATTTATGTTCGAGACAATGGCATCGGTATTGATCCCGCCAACCATGACAAGGTTTTTGGCCTGTTCACTAAACTCGATCAAAAAAGCGAGGGTACAGGGCTGGGGTTGGCTATTGTCAAGCGGATTGTGGAAGCGCATGGCGGCCGCATCTGGGTTGAATCAGACAGTGTGGGGCAGGGTAGCACCTTCTGCTTGACCCTGCCGGATGGTACAACTAAGAGCCTATCCGAATAACCCCGTAGTGACGCATCCCTATGCGTCACCGCATGCTTATACCGGCTGGCATAGGGATGCCAACCTACCCTTTTTCGGATGGTATGACTAACAAACAAAGAGAGGCAAAACCTTGAAAAACACACCCTGGATCATCTTACTTGTTGAGGACAATCCTGACCACGCCGAGCTGGTCCGGCGTAGCTTTCAGAACCATGAACTGGCCAACCAAATCTATCATGTCGCTGATGGTGAGGCGGCGTTAGATTATTTGCTACAGCAGAATTTTCCACGCCCCCATTTGATCTTATTAGACCTGCGCTTGCCCAAGATTGATGGCCTGGAGGTGTTGCGTCAGATCAAGACCAACGAGGAATTACGGCGTATTCCGGTGGTGGTTCTTACTACCTCTAAAGCGCAAGGGGACCTGACCAGAGCTTATAACAACCATGTCAATAGCTACCTGGTCAAACCGGTGAGTTTTGATAAGTTTACCCGCTTGATGGATGACCTGAGTCACTACTGGTTGGGCTGGAACCGCCAGCCTGGCCTTGATTGACCAAAGGCCCAACCACATAGCCCGCCATACCTCAGCGGGAATTGGGAGATTGTTATGGGCGAACAAACGATCCACAATATCTTGGTCGTCGAGGACGAAGAGGCGCACGTCGAATTAATCCGCCGCGCTTTTGCTAACCATACTGATCGGTTTCGCTTGACAGTAGTGGGTAGCTTGGCCCAGGCGCGGGCCACCCTAACGACCTCACTCGGCCACCACCAGCCGGATTTGGTTATTACCGATTTGCTTTTGCCAGATGGTCAAGGCATAGAACTTCTGCCTGTGGTGGAAGAGTCTCCCTCCTTTCCCCTGGTTGTGATGACCAGCCATGGGAACGAGCAGGTGGCAGTGGAGGCGATGAAGGCCGGGGCCTTGGATTATATTGTCAAATCTGCCACAACGCTGGCGGACATGCCCCGTGTGGCCGAGCGCACCCTGCGTGAATGGGCGCACATCACCGAGCGCAAACGCGCCGAAGAATCGCTGCGGAAAAGTGAGGCCCGTTATCGTTTATTGGCCGAAAATGCGACCGACATCATCTGGACTTCAGATCTGAATTTCAGGTTAACCTACGTTAGCCCCTCGATTAAATATAGCTTGGGTTATAACGTTGAGGAAGTTATGGCTCAACCCATGGCCACTTTTTTGACTTCTCCCTCGCTCAGGGAAATCCGGCAGGCGCTGCAAGAGGAACTGACCCAAGAGCAGCTGTATCAGAATGGCTCACCCAGAACCCGGACGTTGCAGTTAGAAGCTATTTGTAAAAATGGTTCTACCCTCTGGACCGAGGTCAAAATGGCGTTTATGTATGGCCCAGAGGGTCAACCGAGTGGGATTCTGGGCGTCACCCGTGATATTAGTGAGCGCAAACGGCTGGAAGAACAACTCCGCCAGGCGCAAAAAATGGAAGCAGTGGGGCTACTGGCCGGCGGCATCGCCCACGATTTCAACAATCTGTTGACGGCTATCCTGGGATATAGCAATCTATTGCTTGCCGACCTCTCTGAAGATTCGCCGCTGCGCTCGGATATTGTAGGAATTAAAAAGGCGGGCGAGCGGGCCGCTACCTTGACCCGCCAACTCCTGGCCTTTAGCCGCCAGCAAGTTCTAAAACCTGAGCTGCTAAATTTGAATAGTGTGGTAGCCAATATGGGCGAGATGCTACATCGCCTGATTGGCGAAGATATAGAACTGGTAACTCTGCACGGGACAGAGGCAGCATGGGTAAAAGCCGACCCCAGCCAGATCGAGCAAGTTATTGTCAATCTGGTTGTCAATGCCCGCGATGCCATGCCTCAGGGGGGTAAATTGATGATTGAAACGGGGCAGGTGGAACTTGATGAGACCTATGCTCGTTCTCACATCGGGGTCAAAACTGGCCCCTACGTGCTGCTGGCCATCAGTGATACCGGGCAAGGGATGGATACAGAAACTCAGGCCCGTATCTTTGACCCCTTCTTTACCACGAAAGAACAGGGTAAGGGAACGGGCCTGGGGTTAGCAACGGTGCATGGGATTGTGAATCAAAGCGGCGGCCACATCTGGGTTTATAGCGAACCAGGGCAAGGCGCCACCTTTAGAGTTTATCTGCCCCAGGCTCAGGGAAATGGTATAGCGACCAAACCTGCTGAAGCCATCACCCGATCCCTCCATGGCTCCGAAACTGTGCTCTTGGTGGAAGACAATATAGAGGTGCGTGACCTGGCTCGCCGGGTTTTACTTGAACATAGTTACACCGTTCTGGAAGCTCCTAATGGGGTAAAAGCGCTCCAACTTGCCCAATCATACCCCGGCCTGATTCATCTCTTGATAACCGATGTGGTCATGCCGGGCGGGCTGAGCGGCCCGCAGTTAGCCCAACAGCTAACCTCTTATCGCCCGGAATTAAAAGTCCTTTACGTGTCCGGTTACACTGACAATGCTATTGTTCATCATGGCGTGCTTGACTCTGGTCTGGCCTTTTTGCAAAAACCCTTCACCCCACACATCTTAGCCCGCAAAGTACGTGAAGTGTTGGATACAAGCGGTTTTTGACGCCAATATACACGTAGACGGTAGGCAGGGGGATTAATGCGCCCCTGCTCCCTTTTTACTATCAGTCATCATTTACCTTGAGCAGATTCCAACATGCGCTCAATCTGGGCGACAACCATTTGAATACCTTTAATATTTTGCCCGCCGTGGGGAATAATCACATCGGCGTGGCGTTTGCTGGGTTCAACAAACTCCAGGTGCATCGGCCTGACGGTGTCCAGATACTGTTCGATTACATGTTCGACAGTGCGCCCTCGTTCCAATACATCTCGCTGTAGGCGGCGAATAAAGCGCAGGTCGTCGGGGGTATCTACGTAGATTTTTAAGTCCATGAGCTGGCGCAGGGTCTTATCGGCAAAAATAAGGATGCCTTCGACCAGAATAACCGGCTTGGGCTGGATCAGAATACGTTCCTCGGTTCGCACATACTGGGCAAAATTATAGACGGGCGCCTCAATGGGTTGGCCCTGCTGCAACAATTCCAAATGAGCGATCAGTAATTCGTTTTCCAGTGAATCGGGATGGTCAAAATTGAAGGCTTGCCGCTCCTCAAAAGGGAGGTGGCTTAGATCCCGGTAATAGGCATCGTGCTGCAAATAAGCCAGGTGCTCCGCTTGAACCGCCTCCAGAATTTTTCTCGAAACGGTTGTTTTCCCCGAAGCCGTACCCCCGGCGACGCCAATAGTCATAGGTTTACGCATACGTCAAGCATTATAACGCTTCCTATTCATTTTTGCCAGCTTTCCCCGTCGTGCTATAATGCGTTTTTGTTTGAATGTTGAAGGAAGGAAGATAAATTTTATGAAGGGAACCGTGCGCCCCATGTTGGCGGCGCTGATTCTGTTTGCCTTTTTCTCGCTGGGCTGCGGTTTTATTGACCGTATCCGTTCCAGCGACGCATTGGCCGGTTTGAATTCAAACTCCGACGAGACCGAAGCGACCCGGCGGCGGCCCACCCCCCGGCCTACGTTTACCCCAACGCCAGACTATACGGCTACCCCTACCACCACCGCCACCCCAACCATCACCCCCATCCCTACCGAAACCCCGACCCCGGTGGCTACGGATACACCCGTTGCTACCGATACACCTGTACCCACCGATACGCCGCCGCCACCCCCTACGCGCCCCCCAGCACCGCCAGCGCCAACGGCAACCCAGGGACCGCCCCCTCCGACGGCTACCCCCGATTTTCCTTTTGTAGTAGCGGAACAGGGTAACAGGGAATTTCAAAAGACAAATTATAACAGTATTGTGGTTTTTGTAGCTGCGGTTGATCAGAATAATACACCCATTGGGGATTTGAAGGTTGTAGGAAATCATTCCTCTGGGATACAAGCAGAAAGTGCGCTTTCAAGTTGGCGTTACGATGCTGTCAATTGTCTCGGCTGTAGTTATGTAAAACAAGGCAATGTAAAATTTGAACCCGGCCCCTTTATTGACGGCACCTGGACTGTTTATCTGGCGGACAAGGGGGGAACTCAACTCTCGCCAGCCGTGCCGCTCTCTTATGGCGCTGCCCCCGAGCAGTGGGTGTGGGATTTTATCATCTTCAAAAAGAAATAGCGCTGCCAGAAGCCGAGTGTCATGGATTTAATAAATCAGAAAAAGTCGGGTCACAGTCCAAAAAGGGCTGGGGTGTGGGTGGTTATTTTTGGTCTGGCTGGCTTGGTCGTCAGCCTGGGATGTTCGGTGGGGGCACTAATTGTGCAGGTTGAAACGCCTACCCCCACCCCTTTCAAAACGCCCCAACCGACCTTTACCTTTACGCCCAATTGGACCTCTACTTTCACCCCCAGCCCCATGCCTACCGAGACGCCTTCGCCCACTCTAACCCCAACCCAAACCCCGACCCCATCGCCCACCTCAGCCGAAGCCCCGGCTGAAGCGGCAGAGGCTGCACCGCCACCGCCAGCAGAACCTACGGCTACCCCTGTCCCCGTTGAACCGGCAGCCACCCCAACCCCGGCCTTCCCGTTTAACGTTGTTTACTATCAGCACGATACCGGCTCGCCGGGCGAAACCCGGATCACCGGCTGGATTCGCCTGGATATTGCGCCGGGGCAGTTCAAAACGCTCTCAAATTTTCAGATCAAAGCCCTGGCCCCTGATGGTCAAGTTTACCTGAGCGAGCTGTCGGGTCCTGGCACCGCCGACAGCACCGTGGCCGGCGCCGGCGATAATCACCGCATGAATACCAAATTGGAAATTCGCCCCTATACTTCAGGGCCTTACAAAATTCAACTGGTCGAGGGCGGGGTGCAGGTTTCGCCGGAAGTCGAAGTAAATTTCGGGGCTGAACCGCGCCAATATATTCATTTTGATTTCTTTAAACAACAATAACTTGAAAAAAGGCTTTATTCGATTATACTCACTTAGGTCAAACCATTTCGTTTGGGAGAGACAGGGATGACAAGCAATAAACAGATGCCTCAAATAATAATTTTAGTCTTGCCGGCGCTGCTGGCTCTGGTATCCCTGGGCTGCGGCTTATCAAGTATGCTGGCCGGTTCAAGTGGTCCGCACGAATTTGCCCCAACCCGAACGCCCATGCCAACTTTTACGCCTACCCCCGAAGGGGTGGCTTTTGTCGAAGCGCCGGTTGAGGCTCAAGCCCCGGCGTCCGAAGCTCAACCTCCGGCTGAAGCCATCCCGCCCGAGTCGGTTCTGCCTACCCCTACCCCACCCCCGCCAACCCCGGCTGAACCTACTGCGACAGCTACCCCCGAAGGGGTGACAGTAACAGTCCTGCAAAATATGAATGTGCGCTCCGGTCCCGGTACCAACTACCCTATCGTGGGGGCCGGCACAGCCGGACAAACCACCAAAGTTATTGGCCGCAACGATGATGGTACCTGGCTTAAAGTAGAATATCCCAGCGCCGATGGCGCCGGTTGGATTTTTGCCGAGCTGGTCCAGGTAACCGGCGACCCGCAAAGCGTGGCCGTAGCGCAAGCACCCCCCCCACCCCCACCCACCGCTACCCCGGTCCCGACGGAAGTGCCGCCCACGCCGGTCCCGGAGAAAAAGTACCAATTCACGCCCACCGGCTGGCACGCCTCCGGCAATCCGGGTATTGTCCACTTCAAAGGTCGGATTAAAGATGAACAGGGAAACCTGGTTAACGGTTATAGTGTTTTGGTTGATAATTGGTCGTGGAGCGTTCTATCTCACCCCAGTGGAGCGAGCAATCATTACCCGGAAAAAGGCGATGGGGAATGGGATGTAGTTATCCCTGAAAAAACATTGGGTAGCGGCGTTGGCTGGTGGTATTTGACGGTGGTTCGCTATGAATGTCCCGATTTCTTTGCCCGGTTTGATGCCCAATGCAAGCAATTTACCCGCCTCTCTGAAGACGTTAAAATTATGGTCAACTGGCCTGATGAGACAATCATCAATGCCGACTGGGTTTGCCATTGGGATTGCGATAAAGGGCTTTACAAAGAGGCTTACCGCCGACCGAAGTAGGGGGCATGGGTTAGGGTCGGGGACCAGATGTTAAGAGCCTATCTGAAAAAAGGTAGGTTGGCATCCCTATGCCAACCGATGACATAGGGATGCGTCACCTACGGGGTTATTCGGATAGGCTCTAAATACAGCAAGTTAGGACCTTCTGCCCCCCGACCCCCGGCATCCCCCGCGGAGATATACTTTTGTCTAAAAAACATATCCTCATTGGGAGCGGGCTGGTGATAGCCCTGCTGTGTTGTGTGGCGGCTGTTTTAGGGGGCGCGCCTTTGGCGGCTCGACTACTACAGCCCACTTCTGGCCTCGACTCTGTTGCCGCTGGAGAACCCCCCACGACAGTTACCGCCACCCCGCCGGTCGAAGTTGTCTCTACCCCTACAGCTACCCCCACTCCTACCGCCTTGCTAGAGCCACCTGTGACTCCGGCAGTTTCATCAACCCTAGCCGTCAGCGTCTCCGGTCAGGCCAGCCTGTTGCAGCGGACCACAGAACAACTTCTTCTGGAAACCATTCTGCCTGCCCGCGACCAGCGTCTGCTGGCCATGCGCCTCAAACACGCCGGTCGAGAAGTGCCCGAAGTTGTCCAAACTACTCCGGTAGCCTATCAGGTGGGCAGCACCGATACATTTTGGGTGATTGATAACAGCCAGACCCCGCCCCGCCAATTTGAAGCCCAGGCCTCGCTGCGTTACATCACCCCTCACTCCTATTGGTGGGTGGCCGATGGTTACGAGGTGAACGAAGCTGACCTGGAGCGGTCGGCCGAACAGTTTGAAAATCATACTTACCCCACCAACCGAGCTTTTTTTGGCAGTGAATGGTCGCCCGGCGTTGACAGTGATGTACGGGTCCACATTTTTATGGGCGACGTGCCGGGCGTGGCCGGATTGTTCTCGGCTTCCAACTCCTACTCCAACCTGGCCGAACCGTACAGCAACGAACGCGAGATGTTTTATATCAACCTGGGCGCGTTGCCCCTGGGCACCACCACCTTTGACAGCGTGCTGGCCCACGAATTTCAGCATATGATCCATTGGGCGCAAGACCGCAACGAAGATACCTGGGTTAACGAAGGTATGAGCGAATTGGCCCCTTTTATCAATGGCTACGGGGCCAGCAGTTTTACCAATATTTTTTCGGGCGCGCCAGATACCCAACTGACCAGTTGGGCCGACACCCCTAACAACTCGATTGCCAATTATGGGGCCAGTTTTCGCTTTATGGCTTACTTTTTGCAGCGCTACGGCGAGGAGATGACCCAGGCACTGGTAGCTAATTCCAACAACGGTGTGGCCGGTTTCAACGCAGTGTTGGCTGAACACGGCCAGCCTGAACAGTTCAACGACATTTTTGCCGATTTTGTGGTGGCTAACTACCTCAACGATCCGGCTGCCGGCAATGGTCACTGGGGTTATAAAGATTTCTCCCCCGACCCGGTGGCTGTAACCGAATATTACAACACCTATCCGGCTGAAGGGCAGGCGACTGTTTCCCAGTACGGCGCGGATTACATCGAGTTGACCGGCAGCGGCCAGGTGACGATTGACTTTAGCGGTTCAACCGAAGTCAAAGTGGTTGACAACGACGCCTACAGCGGCCAATATCAATGGTATAGCCTGCGCGGCGACGACAGCAACACCCGCCTGACCCGCGCCTTTGACCTACGCCCGGTCACATCAGCCACACTCAATTATGCTACCTGGTATGATATTGAAACCGATTGGGATTATGGCTACGTTGAAATCTCCACCGACGGCGGCGAAACTTGGACCATTCTGACCACTCCGCACAGCGCCACCACCAACCCCAGCGGCAATGCTTATGGCCCTGGCTACACCGGCATGTCAGGGGGGGGACCGGTCTGGATTGAGGAAAGCCTGGACATTTCAGCCTATGCCGGCCAGGAAGTTTTGATCCGCTTTGAGTACGTTACCGACGACGCCGTCAACCGCCCCGGCTGGACCCTTGACGACATCAGCATCCCCGAAATTGATTTTGCCGATAATGTCGAGTCCGGCGTCAACGGCTGGCAAGCCGAAGGTTTTGTGCGGATGGATAACATTTTGCCCCAGCATTTTTTAGTGCAAGTTCTTAAAATAGGCGCAGAGCCTGAACTGCACCCAATGACCCTTGATGCAGCCAACCACGGTACCTTGACCGTTGAAGGGCTAGGCGACACCCTCGACCGGGCGGTGCTTATTGTCAGCGGTCTGACCCCCATCACCACCCAGCCGGCCAGCTATAGCTACCAATTCCTGCCGTAAAATTTATTGAACCGCTTAACCGCTTTAAAACTCTCCTTGACTAAATCTGTGTGAGAACACGTTTTGGTTCCAGTTTGTCGGGTTAGGGAACTCAGCGAGTGGTTTGCCTTTTTGGACAGGAGGCTGTTAAAATATACCAGCGAGTAAGTCGGGGCAAGGGGGCAGGCCGATGCAAAATATCTACCAGGAGCAGGCGCGTCATGAGTGGGGTCGAGTTCGCCGCAAGGCCTTTCTGGCCCAGTTAAAGGCCAGCCTGGGCCACAAAAATATTGGCCTGGTTGACTTTACCCAACTGACCGAACATTTTAACCTGGGCAGCGCCTCTTACCGGGGGGTGCAGCCGATTGCCCTGGATAAAATTGTCGGCAGCGAGGGCCGCTACCAGGATTTTGCCCAGGCTTTTTTGCCCCTCAACGAGAGCGTCAGCGATCGCTGGCAAAAGGTGGCGACCGCCTATCTCGACCCCCGCAGCCGGAAACTGCCGCCCATCGAAGTCTGCCAGATTGGCGATTACTATTTTGTCAAGGATGGTAATCACCGCGTTTCGGTGGCCCGCCACCTGAAACTGGCAGAGATCGAGGCCCATGTGTGGGAATATCCCCGGCCCGTGGCCGGCCTGGCTCCGGGGGTAGATATTGATACGCTGCTGCTCGAAGCCGAACGGCAGGGCTTTTTGGCCCAGACCCGGCTGGACGAATTAAAACCCGGCCACTCCGTCCGCTTCACCTCGCCGGGTGGTTACACCGACGTGCTGGCTCAGATTGCCCACTACCAGGAGGTGCTGACCATCATAGATGAAACGGAGACGCCTTATGAGAAGGCCGTCGTCGCCTGGTATGAAATGATCTATGCCAGCACCGTCCAACTCATCGAGCAGGCCGGGGTGCTGCAAAACTTCCCCAAGCGCACCGCCGCCGACTTTTATATCTGGGTTATCCAGCATCACCAGCAGCTTGAAGAACATTACAGCCAGCCGGTTATGTTCGAGGCGGTGGTCCAAGAAATTCCCAAGCAGTACCCTACCAGTCGTCTAGCCCAGCTCTGGCATACTTTGCAGCGGCGCTGGAAGGGTCAAGAATGAAAGTGAGGCGAAGAGGCGATGAGTAGTGGGGCGAAAGGCTTCCTCGCCTCCTCGCCTCACGAGTCATCGCCTCTTTAACAAAGGAGTCCTATGCCCAAAGATAGACAATTTGGCTTTAACACTCGCTCGCTCCATGCCGGGCAGCGGCCCGACCCGACGACCGGGGCGCGGGCCATGCCCATTTATCAGACCACCAGCTACGTTTTTGAAGACAGCGACCATGCCGCTCACCTGTTTGCCTTGCAGCGTTTTGGCAATATCTACACCCGGATCATGAACCCTACCACCGCTGCCTTTGAGGAGCGGATGGCTGCCCTGGAAGGTGGGGTCGGCGCGTTGGCGGTCGGCAGCGGCCAGGCCGCCCAATTCATCACCATCTTCACCTTGATGAACGAAGGCGATGAACTGGTTGCCAGCAGCACGTTGTACGGCGGCACATACACCCAGTTTGACATCAGTTTTCGCAAGATGGGTATCCAGACCACCTTTGTAGACAACCGCGCCCCCGACAACTTCCGCCGAGCCATCACTCCACGCACCCGCGCCCTCTACGCCGAAACCATTGGCAATCCCAAAATTGACGTGTTGGACATCGAAGCGGTAGCGCAAGTGGCCCATGCGCACGGCCTGCCTTTGATTGTGGATAATACTTTTGCCACGCCTTACCTCTGCCGCCCGTTAGAGTGGGGCGCGGATATTGTGGTCCACAGCGCCACCAAATTTATCGGCGGGCACGGGACCAGCATCGGCGGGGTCATTGTGGATGGCGGGCGCTTTCCCTGGGACAACGGCTTGTTTCCGGGCATGACCGAACCGAGCAAGGGCTATCACGGCATCCGCTTTTTTGAGACCTTTGGCGATTTCGCCTGGATTATGAAGGCGCGGGTCGAATCGCTGCGGGATATGGGGCCGGCCCTCAGTCCGTTCAATGCTTTTCTGTTTTTGCAAGGATTGGAAACACTGGGGGTACGTATGCGACAGCATGTAGCCAATGCCCAAGCCGTAGCCGAATTTCTGGCTGGGCATAAGGCGGTGACTTGGGTCAGTTATCCTTCCCTGCCCGACAGCCCTTTCCGCAGCCTGGCTCAAAAATATCTGCCCCAGGGCGCCGGGGCTGTTTTTACTTTTGGCATTAAAGGCGGACTGGCGGCGGGTAAAAAGTTTATCGAAAGTGTCCAACTCTTCAGCCACCTGGCCAACGTCGGCGATGCCAAATCGCTGGTCATCCATCCGGCCAGCACCACCCACGCCCAGTTGAGCGAAGAAGAGCAGCTTGCCGGCGGCGTCTCCCCCGATCTAATCCGGCTGTCCATCGGTCTGGAAGATGTGGAAGATTTGCTGTGGGACCTGGACCAAGCGTTGGAAAATTCTCAGAAATAGCAGGGGATTAACTGGAAGGTTGGAGGGTTGGAAAAATGGAAAAACCAACCTTCCAATCTTCCAGCCTTCCCCCGAAGGAGACCCTTTTACCTTATGGCGAAAATTATCGAGAGTGCCGCCGAGCGGCTGGACATCTTGACCCGTTATCGCCGGATTGCTATGGTTGGACTGAGCGGCAACCAGTACCGGCCCAGCCACTTTGCCGCCATTTACATGCTGGCCGAAGGCTATGATGTAACCCCCATCAACCCACGTGAGCCGGAAATTCTGGGCCGCCGTAGCTATCCCTCGCTAACCGCCCTGGCCGAGGCCAACCGGGGGCCAATAGAAATAGTGGACATTTTCCGCAATCCCGAAGATGTGCCCCCCATTGTGGAGGAAGCCATCGCCGTTGGAGCCAAGGTGGTTTGGATGCAGTTGGGTGTTATTCATCATGAGGCGGCTCAGCGGGCGGTGGCTGCCGGCCTGGATGTGGTCATGGATCGCTGCGTTAAGATCGAGCACGCCCGCTTCTTTGGCGGCTTGAATTTGATTGGCCTCAACACCGGGGTGCTGACCTCGCGGCGGTATAAAATATAACCGGTGTGAGGGTTCTTTTAGCCCATCCAATGTACCGACCAGTTTGTTAGATTAGACAACTGCTGCCCAAGATGCCCTCATTCAAATGAGACTACTCTTACCGGCTATGCTCATTTGTTCCCACCCAGGCGCTTTTTTCCCTTAAGACTCCTTTAATTATCAAAATCTATAATGCACTTTTAAGCTATCAGCAGTTCTATCAAAAAGAGAAGGAGAGTGCAATGGATCGCGTCTATGTCATGCAGCTTGTACGTTCATTTCAGGTGGGGGAACTCAGCCGGCGTAATTTTTTGTTGCGAGCCTCGGCGGCATTAGGTAGTATGGCGGCAGCTAATTTGCTATTGAGCGCCTGTAATGCCAATCCCAATCCTACCGCCCCGCCGGTGCTGGAAGAGGATGCTCAGCCTACCCAGGCGGCTCCCGCGACTGCCGCAGCAACCACAGAAGCGTCGGCGGGGACTGAGGCCAGCGGTTCAATGGCCATGGTTGAATACAAGGACAGCGATGGCGAAACCTTGATGGGCTATCTGGCTCGACCCCAGGGCGATGACCCCAAACCGGCGATTGTGGTTATCCAGGAGTGGTGGGGCTTGAACGACCATATCAAAGATGTAGCCAATCGCTTTGCCAATGAAGGCTTTGTAGCGCTTGCACCGGACTTGTATCACGGGGTTGTCACCACCGAGCCGGATGAAGCCCGCAAATTAGTCATGGAATTGGATATGGCCGAAGCGGTCAAGGAGATTCAGCGGGGGATTGACTTTCTGCAAGAGCAGAGCTATGTCGCTGGCCCCAAGGTGGGGGTGGTGGGTTTCTGTATGGGCGGCGGGTTGGCTTTACAGACCGCCCTGGCCGAGGCAGACCTGGGGGCAGCCGTCGCCTTTTATGGCCGGCCGCTTACCCCTGACCAGGTGCAGCAGGTCAAAGCGCCGGTATTGGGTCTGTATGGAGCGACGGACCAGGGCATTCCCGTGTCGGATGTCGAAGCGATGGGCAATGCACTTAAGGAAGCCGGGGTTGAGAGTGAAATCCAGATTTACGAAGGCGCCGGTCATGCCTTTTTTAACGATACCGCCCCCAGCTACAATGCCGAGGCCGCCGAAGACGCCTGGCCGCGCACCCTGGAGTGGTTCCGCAAGCACTTGAGCGCCTAAAAGTATACGGTAGACAGGGATTTTTCGACCCAAGCACCCTGAGTAGCCCTGAGCAATGCGAAGGCTGGGGTTGGGGTTTTAAAATAAAAAACGATAGACAGCCCCCTGTCTACCGTCCACTGTCTACCCTCTAGTGCCCGCAGCCGCAGTGACCGCCGCAGCAGCCTCCGCCCATACTGGCAGGAAAAGTGTGAGCAGAACTGCTACTGGCTTCGGCTTTGGTATGCGTGGTAAAAAGCGACAGCACCCGCGAGGTGCGCATACTCTCGCAGTTTTTGCATTGAATGGCGGTATCAGCTTTATCCATGGGCCGTAAAGCGTCAAACTTGGTCCGGCATTCGGCGCAGTAATATTCGTAAAGTGGCATCGGTTTTCTCCTCAAATCTTATAAGGTAGTGTCGTATGGGAAGGCTGGAAGTATGGAAAAAACTGCAATCTTCCAAGCTTCCAACCTTCCAGTCTTTTTATTCCTCAATTATACTCAGCGCCAAATCCTGGGCAATTCGGCCCAGGGTAGCAAAGGTGGCGGGATAGGTTATCTGCTCACGCTCGGGTTTATCGGGCTGCCAGCGATACCGGCTCAACCGGACGTGGAGGTGAGGGGTGGCCCGGATAAAGACCTCCCAATAAGTCAGCTTCTCCCCCTCCTGCCGGGGTGGATCGCTGCGGAGTTGGGCCAGCTTCTCCGCCGGGTCCAGTTCCAGCAAGATTAGCGGCTCCTCCAGGTAGGTCAAACGTTGTACGGCCCGCTCGGCGCAGCGGCGCAGGTAGGCCACCGGGTCGCTGTCTTCGGGTAGGGTGGACTGTTCGTGGCTCACTTCCAACTGGCGCAGGGCAACGCTGTAGCGGTCATAAGCTTCCAGCGTTATGGAAGCACTCGGTCCCTGGGCTTCAGCCGGAACCCCGACGATATACCCCTGTTGTTGAGCCGAGTTGAGAATGACCGCCTCAACTTGTTTGGGGCCTTTGGTCACCAGTTGTTCAAGTTGCTTAATAACACGTTTATCCAGATTCATCCAGCGCCTCCTCTGAAAATAGTAGACAGTAGACAGGGAAATCATGCGGCTCTGCTACCTGCTACCTTGTCATTATCGGTAGTGCTCCGTAGGGGTTATAGTTTTCGCTCTTTAAACTCACTGCCATCAAAAGAAATCAAGATTTTTTTCTCTTCCACCGCCGTCTCTAAATTTACCGGGCGACTCCAGATACGTTGAATGTTACGCAAAGTGTCGCGGGCATAATCCTGTTTCAAGTCAACCCCTTCGTGGCGGTGCTTCAAGTAAAGTTCACCCCGATTGTTGTAATTGCCGTCTTCTACATAAATAAACGGTTGGCCAAAATTGGTTAACTGGAATAACAGTTTTTCTTTGATCGCCTTGAATTCACGCGAGGCAATCTCGTACATATCATGATTACGATTATAACGGTAGGTAAACAACTTCTGCTCGATGGCGAACTCCGGGGTTAGAAATTCGTCAATAAAGGTAATATCGTTGTAAAGTTTACGAACCTCGAAGAGTTTTTGCCGCCCCAGGCCAAGCTGTTTATCCCAGCGCCGTTTGGCCTGAATGTCGTCGCACTCCTCGTACTCCTTGCCAAATTTGCCTTTGTTCCAGCGATCCTCGATATCACGCAGAAGCTCCAGGCCCAGTTTGTAGGGGTTTAGCCGGCCAGGGCTGGTGGCGACAACACCGGCGTGGTGGTCGGCAAAGCTAATCACTTCGGAGTCGGTCAGGGCCTTTTGGGTCATAATCTGGCTGTGCCAGTACGAGGCCCAACCCTCGTTCATGATCTTGGTCATGCCCTGGGGGGCATAGTAATAAGCTTCATCGCGGATGATTTCCAAAATGCTGTGCTGCCAACGTTCCAGCGGAGCATAGTTAAGCAGGAAGAGCAGGATGTCTTTTTGGGGATTCTCCGGGAAGCGACGCGCTTTTTGCTGCTCCTCGGCTTGTTTCTTGCGCTGCTGTTCCAGAAACTCGGGCGGGTTGATGTAGTTACGCATGTAACTGCGCTCAACCTTGAGACCCTCAACCGGCGTCTCCTCTTCTTCTTTGGCTACAATCGGCGCTGTGGTCTGCGCTTCGGGCCGGCGGATGTAGGGCGCGTGGTAGTCAATCAGATTTTCCAGCGAGAGACAGACATCTATAAAATCTTCAACCATTTCGTAACTGTAACGGTTGATGAGGCGCTGGATGCGGCTGGCGTGGTTAGCCATTTCGTCGAGCATTTTGCGGTTGGTGGGGGCAAACCACATGTTGTTTTTAAAGAAGTCTACATGTCCGGTCACGTGGGCCATAACCATTTTTTGCGTCACCATCTCGTTGCCTTCCAGCAGGTAGGCATACGAAGGATTGGTATTAATCACCATCTCGTAGATAACGCTCAGACCGTAGGTGTAGCCTTTGGAAAGCTGGTCAAACTCCATGCCAAAGCGCCAGTGCGGATAACGAATCGGGAAGCCACCCATAGCCGCCACTTCATAGAGCGTTTTGTAATCGAGCACCTCAAAAATGATGGGAAAAAAATCCAACCCGTAATCAAGAGCGTACTGCTCGATCTGTTCCCAGGCGGCTTGTAAATCGGCGGACAGGTGCGTTTTTTTCATTTAACGCCCCTTCCCCAGAAAACTTTTAATGGCGTCATAAACGTTATCGCGAGTCGCAATTTCACTTACCACTAACTTTTCTTCCTCGCCCAGCCAATGGGTCAAATCGTGGGCGAAGCTGCCGGAGCCGTAGCTGCTGCGGACCTGCCCATAGCAGAACTGATTGCTTTTGGGCAGCAGCTCTTTCTCCAACAACTCGACACACTGCTGGGTATCGCCGTCGCCCCAGTTATCGCCATCGCTAAAGTGAAACGGGTAGATGTTCCATTCGACAGGCGAGAACCGTTCGTCAATGATTTGGTTGCAGAGTTTGTAGGCGCTGCTGATTTTGGTGCCGCCGCCTTCGCGCAAATGGTAAAAGGCGTGCTGGTCCACCTCTTTGGCCGCTGCGTCATGCACCAGATAACAAATCTCAATCTGCTTGTACTGGCTGCGCAGCCAGGTTTCAATCCAGAAAGCGGTGATGCGGACCATCTCTTTTTGTTCGGTCCCCATCGAGCCGGACACATCCATCATGTAAATAATGACGGCGTTGCTTTCTGGCATCAACTCGTCATGCCAGGAGCGATAGCGGGCATCCTCGCGGATGGGCACGACAATGGGATTGTTGGGGTTGTATTCGCCGGTGCTGATTTGCCGCCGCAGCGCCTCTTTGTAGGTCCGTTTGAAATGGAGCAAACTGTCCGGGCCAACCCGCCGGATGCGGTTGTATTTGCTGCGCTCGCTGATGATATTTTTGGTCCCGCGGGGTTCAATTTTGGGCAGTTGCAGCTCTTCGCCCAAAATCTGGGCCAGCTCTTCCAGGCTGACATCTACTTCCAAAATATGCTGGCCTGGCTCGCTGCCGGCCTGGCCCTGGCCCGACTGCTGGTCGCCCTGGCCGATGGGCGTGCCTACGTCGCCATCGCCCTGGCCCACCCCGCCGCCCTGTTTAGCCCCGTAGCGGAACTGGGGAATATCAATTTGAGGGAGGGGGATACTGACCAGCCGCTTGCCTTGCCGGCCAATCATCTCCCCCTGCGACATGTACTTCCGTAAATTCTTCTTGATTTGTCCCCGCACAATGTGGCGGAAACGATTTAGGTCTCGTTGGACTCGTTGCATAAGTGTTAGAATTTGCGAATGGCGAATGAGCGAATAAATCTATTCGCCATTCGCTTATTCGCTTATTCGTTGGCATCTCCTCGCGCAAAAATACTAGCGACATAGTTCAGCACGTCGGTGGCGCTTTGGTCGTTGTAGCCAAAGTTCTTCACCAGGCGGGCTTTAACCACGTCAATCTTTTCCTGGGTGTCCTTATCTACCACCCGGCTGACCAGGGAGGTGAGCTTGATACTGTCTTTCTGGTCTTCAAACAGCTTGAGTTCCAGGGCTTTGTGCAGCCGCTCGTTGGTGCGATAATCAAAGGTCTTGCCTTCGATGGCTAGCGCCCCGATGTAGTTCATAATCTCGCGCCGGAAATCGTCTTTGCGGCTGTCGGGAATGTCAATCTTTTTCTCGATGCTGCGCATCAGTCGCTCGTCGGGTTCTTCGGCCTGGCCGGTAAATTTGTTGACCACCTTTTCGTGCTGGGTGTAGGCTTTGATATTATCAATATAGTTGGCGCACAGCCGTTTGATAGCTTCTTCGTCGGCGCTGATGGCCCGCTGGACTTCGTTCTTCACGATTTCGGTGTACTCCTCCTTTACTATTGCCAGCATCTCGCGGTAGCGCTGGCGCTCATCCTCATTGGTGATAAGTGGATGGTTTTTGAGGCCCGATTCCAGTTCATTGAGGACCATAAAGGGGTTGATATAGCCATCCTGCTGGTAATTGACCAGAGCGTTACTGATTTTATCCTGCACGTAACGCGGGCTGATGCCCTCCATCCCTTCGTGCTGGGCTTCTTTACGCAGCTCTTTGATGTTATCTTCGGTGAAGCCGGGCAGGGATTTGCCGTCGTAGAGTTTCAGCTTTTGCATGAGGGTCAGGTTGGCTTTTTTGGGTTCTTCCAGCCGGGTCAGGACAGCCCACATAGCTGCCATTTCCAAAGTATGAGGAGCGATGTGGACCGGCACTTTTTTGGGGTTGAAGTCACGCTCGTAGATTTTTATTTCATCTTTGAGCTTGGTGATATAGGGCACGTCAATACGCACGGTCCGGTCTTTGAGCGCCTCCATAAACTCGTTGTTTTCCAGGCGGCGGTACTCCGGCTCGTTGGTATGGCCGATGATAACTTCGTCAATATCGGTTTGGGCAAACTTCTTGGATTTGATTTTGTGTTCCTGGCTCGCGCCCAGCAGGTCGTAAAGGAAAGCAACATCCAATTTGAGCATTTCGATAAACTCGATGATGCCTCGGTTGGCAATGTTGAACTCGCCATCAAAGTTGAAGGCGCGTGGGTCGCTGTCGCTGCCGTAGATAGCAATTTTGCGGTAGTTGATATCGCCGGTCAGTTCGGTCGAATCCTGGTTTTTCTCGTCTTTGGGTTGGAAGGTGCCAATGCCAATTCGGTCCTGCTCGCTGAAAACCAGGCGGCGCACCCGGATGTGGCGGGCCATTTTGGCCCAGTCACCCTCGTAGCGGCGCATCAATTCCCGCTGGTGGTAGCGGCAAGGAGGACACAAGTCACCAACAATACGGATTTGCTCTTCGATGGGCCGGTCTTCGTTGAAGCTGGCCATAAACCGTTCGCGCATTTCCAGGGGGACGAGGTGCAGTGGTTCTTCGTTCATAGGGCAGGGTTCCCAATCGCCCCGAATGCCATCTCGATGATGGTCAACTTTAGCCGGCCCCAGAGTAACATCACCAATCTGGGCAGCTACCCCGCTGAGTTGGCCGTGCGAGCCAACCCCAATCTTGTAGAAATCCGCGGGAATTTCGCCGTCTTCGGGCAGGTCGCCCAGATACCAATCGAAGGTATAAAGAGCGCCGGCTTCGGTGCGGCTGTAGTGTTCCATTCCCCGCTTGAGCCGGCGGACAATGGTGCTCTTGGAAGAACCAACCGGACCATGCAGCAGGAGGACGCGTTTCTCGGTACCATAGCCTTTAGCGGCAGCTTTGAAAAAGTTAACCAGGCGCATGAGCGAAATTTCAAGGCCAAAAATAGCATCATCGCCGTCAAAGGATGAGTCGCCAAAAAAGCGGTATCTTGTCAACCGTTTTTTGGCGTCCTCAAACTCGTCGCTGCCATACTCCATAATCATATCATAAATGCGCTGGAAGGCGTTACGGGTTACGCGGGGATTTTTGGCTACAATATCGAGATAATCCTGAAATGAACCGCTCCAGTTGAGTTCCTGAAAACGTTTCTGGTCTTGTAGTTCACCGACCAAACGTATTAAGGATGCTCCATCTTTCACTGACATTTAATCCTCCTGCCCTGGCGGGCATATCTGGCTGTACTCTTTTAATGTTGATCCAATGGTTAATATATCATTTTCAAGAATAGCTATCAGTAAACACCGCGTAAATCCCGCTGCGACCCGGCCTTTAACCGGGTGGGAAATTAGTCGCATATAGGTCTCTCATGTCTAACCCATAAAACACTATGTCCTTTCCAAGCCAGTACCAATACCAATTTTTATTTGGTTAGGATCAAGCAAAGAAATATTCAGTTGTACTGTGGCAAAGTTTTCCGGCGACTCTCCCCATTGCGCGCACTCCAAACCTAAGCCTATGGTACGACAGACAATCGCACCCCTTTGCCGGTTTGCGTCACGACCCGAGTTCTAGCCCCCAGGAGAGTGGAGATTTTGAGGATTTAAATTACGATTTTGACGATGCTGACTGTTGCTCAAATTAAACAAATGGTGTGCTAGAACATTCGAGCGTTTGTTGTCTGCAAACTCGATGAGTAGTGATATTTTAGCAAAATGCTAGAAAAATTTCAAACTAAAATCAGTCTATTCGCCCTGTACTTTTGGATATAACTTGGGTCAGTGTCTAAAATGCCTGACGCCGGTAAAGACCATCGCTAAGCCCAAATTATCTGCGGCCGCGATCACCGCCTGATCCTGGACAGAGCCGCCAGGTTGAACCACAGCCTTAACTCCGGCAGCGGCCGCCGCCTCGATGCCATCCGGGAAAGGGAAGAACGCATCGGAGGCCATCACCGCCCCTTGAGCTTTTTCGCCGGCTTTGGCTGCCGCCAGCTTGACCGAATCAACCCGGCTGGGCAGTCCGCCGCCAATGCCGACGGTTGCCGTCCCGACAGCAAACACAATCGCGTTGCTCTTGACATGCTGGCAGGCTCGCCAGGCAAACTGCAAAGCAGTCATTTCCGCTGCCGAAGGCTGGCGTGCGGTGACAACCCGCCAAGTTGTATTGGCCGGGTCACCGTAATCGCGCTGTTGGGCCAGCAGGCCGCCGGCCACGGTTCGAAACTCGACGGTTGTATCAATGGGTTCGGCGATGGCCAGCAGCCGGCAGTTTTTGCGACTCGACAAAACCTCCCTGGCCGCTTCATTAAAAGCAGGCGCAGCAATCGCTTCGACAAACAGGTCGCCCAGGGCGGTAGCGGTATCTTTATCAAATTCTCGATTAACCGCAATCACCCCACCAAAGGCGCTGACCGGGTCCGAGGCCAGCGCCTGGCTAAACGCCATAGCTAAATCGGCGGCGCTGGCAATACCACACGGCGAAAGGTGTTTGACAATGACTACGCTTGGTTCAGCAAAAGACTGAACCGCCTGCCAGGCCGCATCCAAATCCAACATATTATTATAACTCAGCGCTTTGCCTTGTAGAAGCGTTCCGCCCAGAGGGCCGATGCTTTCATCCGCGGTGTAAAGGGCGGCTGCCTGGTGCGGATTTTCGCCGTAGCGCATTTCCTGCACTTTGACCAGCGAGGCGGTGAGCGTTGGCGGTAGTTCCACGCCGGCCTCACGAGCCAAATAATTGGTAATGGCCGCATCGTAGCGAGCGGTATGGGCAAAGGCTTTGCGGGCCAATTCGGCTCGGCGCGCTGTGGAGACAAACCCGTTTTGATGCAGCTCCTCGGCTACCGCCGCATAATCAGCCGGATCACAGATCACAGTGACTCGCACAAAATTCTTGGCCGCCGCCCGCAGCAGCGTTACCCCGCCAATGTCAATTTGCTCGATTGCTTCATTCATTGACACATTCGGCTGGGCAACGGTTTTTTGAAAGGGGTACAGATTGCAGACCACCAGATCAATCTCGCCAATATGATGTTCCGCCAGTTCGGCCCGATCTTCCTCCGAAGGTCGCGCCAAAATGCCGGCATAAATAACTGGATGCAGTGTTTTGACCCGTCCGCCCAACATCTCAGGCGCGCCGGTGACGTCAGCTACGTCGCTTACGGTCAGTCCGGCCTCACTCAGAGCTTTGGCCGTGCCTCCGCTGGCAATAAAATCCCAGCCTAATTGAGCCAGGCTGCGGGCAAAATCAATTAAACCGCTTTTGTTTGAAACAGAAAGTAATGCTGTGGGCATGGTTTAAAGTTTAATCCTTTCGGTTAAAGTACGATTGAAAATGAAACCGGGCGTAGGTGATAATTCTAAAAGAACCCACACCCATTATACATCTGAACTGTCAAAACCCTTTTACTCTTCAAACACCTGGGCATTGGTTACGACTTCAACTTCGGTGAAGCCGAGGGATCGCAGGAAGTTTTCATAATAGAGTTTGCCATAATCGTTGGCTTTGTTAAGAATGCCATTTTCGAGTGCTGACTGTTCAATCAGCTTTTCGGCTTCTCCCATTGCTTCTTTTTGCAAATCAGGGTTATTCTGACTAAATAAAAGATTGTTTTCATAATTGACAGTATGAGATCGTTCAAAATCAATACTACTATTGAGAATTTCTGGGGCAGGAAGCACCAATCGAACACGAGTGCCATTTACCCAAAGATTTTCTTCTTCTAATTTCTCTAAATCAAACCCCGCTTGTACATTACCATAAACTAGCATAAGTAACTGCTCTTTTGTTCCAAAGAATTCATCTATCATACCTTCAGGTAAACTTTCTTTACGAATTTCGACAACCGTATTATATTCTACTGTTGCTAATTCAGCCTTTGATTTAATTGCTAAGATAGTAATAATTGGACCTCGAGTAGGGGTAGCGGTATCTTTGGCAATAGGTGTAGCAGTTCCGTTACCATTTCCATTCTGAGTGATAAAATAAATCAGCAATCCAATCAATCCAACACCCACCAAAGCAACTGCTGCAATAGCCGCCCAGATCGTCTTTTGAGATAACTGTGTTTGTTCTCGTCCGCTCATAACTCCTTTTCTTCCACCTCGATGGTAACATCGGTGAACCCCAACGAGCGTAAAAAGTTCTCCAAATAAGCCCGGCCCGCTACTTCCGCCTTTTGATAGATGCCGCGTTGTTCGGCCCACTCGACCAGGTTTTTTTCAGCTAACAGGCGGGCGCGGCTTTCCAGAGTGGGGTCCTGCTTGACCAGCAGCCCGGTCTGGCGCTCGTAAACATAGGTCTTCTCGTTGTCAATCCGGCTGTACAGAATTTCGGGGGGAGGCAGGGTGATTTTTACCGTCGTCCCGTGGACCTCAATATCCTGTTGCTCGTCCACCTTTTGCAAATCAAACCCGGCCACCACTTCGCCCTCGGCAATGAGCATCAGTTTATCGGTGCCAACCAGTTTTTCCCAGAGATTGCTGGGATCATTTTCCAGGTCAATCACGGTGCGCATGGCAAATTCGGTGGTTTCCAGCCGGCCCAGTTCGGTGATGCTGACAATGATGGGGGTGGGTGAAGGGGTAGGGGTGGGTTTGCGGGTCGGGCTGGGGGTGGCAGTGGGTGCGCGGGTGGGGGTTACGGTAGGGGTGGCGGTTGGAGTATTGGTAATAATCGGCGGGGGTTGAGCAATAATCGGGGGAGTGGGTGAAAGGGATACCTCGGCGGTGGGGTTGCTTTCCCGTTCGGCCAGCGTTTGTTGACCTAAACGAAAGGCGCTAAATCCCACCGCGGCTAACAAGCCAATAAAAAGCGCCCCGGTGAGAATAATAAAAATGCCCCTCCGATGATTCAAATCAGGCAACCCTTTCAGGTAATTAAAATTTGATGTAGTACCCGCGAGAACCAGTAGCCATCAAACGTTTCTTTAAAGATGGTGGTTGGTATGACATTAATTTTACTCTCACGCAGAGCCTGGCGCAAGGCGATAGGGGTGTCGCGGTCTTCCCAGGTAGCCAGCAAAATTAACGGTAGATTATGACTTAATTTTACCACAGCCTTGATCCATTCTCTAATCGAAGGATCATTCTGAGTTTGGGGGTTTACCCCCACAATGGCCACAGCGCAATGGGTCAGGGTATCGGCCTGCTCTGCTGCCGGCACCGTTTGACCTTCGATGGTGCCGCCCCCCAACTCATTGATTTTGTCCACAATGATTTGCCGCCAATTACTGTCAGGGTCAATTACTAAGGCTTGCCAGCTCGACTTGGGCTGCGGAGCAATTCCTGAGGCAGCCAAGTCTCGCTCCAGAGCAGTCACTTTATCCTGCTCGGCAACGAGCGCATTGTGGATTTCCAGAGGAACATTAAGACTATACTGAGCAGACTGCTGCTCTAGATAATTTAAATTCCGCCGGTGCTGGCTGAGTAGTTTTTGTTTCTGTTCAATAACCAGTTCATCGGGTTGGTTTATCACTTTAGGAATCCTCGTTGATATTAAGAATGTTAAAATTTTAACATTTTTAACATTGTACGAGAGACGCCATTTCTAGTCAACCCCTAATTATTGGGGGTTTTGGGGTAAGAAATTGTAAGGGGCAACATTTTGTTGACCCTTCCTGGAAGCTGTTTTGAGGGTGATGGATCCTAAATAAGCCGAGCTTCCGGGAAGGTTTCGTCTGATTAAGTTTTTAAGTTGGTAAAGCAAGTCAGGCAACTCGCCTTATTTATGCCGCTTTTCCAACTCCGCCACAACCTCAGCCCAGCGGACATCCCTGGTTTCCAGCAGAACCAGACTATGATAAATCAAATCGGCCATTTCTTCGATGAGCCGCGCTTCGGATTGGGCCAGGGCGGCAACCAACACTTCAGCCGCTTCTTCGCCAACTTTTTGCGCAGCTTTGGCCCGATCTACCAGTAATTCATTGGTATACGATCCCTGTTTAGGGTTTACTTTACGGTCGGCAATCAGTGCCGCCAGTTGACTTAAGAAATCGCTCATAGAACACCTGTGACAGGTCGCAGGGTAGCAAATGTAGCAAAGTAGCAAGGTAGCAGAAGGACGCCGTCCTTTTGTTACCTGCTACCTGCTACCTGCTACTTGCTACTTGGTAAACATTTCATCCCGTTTGGGGCCAACAGAAATATATCGGATTGCGACCCCGGCTAACGCTTCGATCCGGTTGAGATAATTTTGGGCGGCTTGGGGCAGATCAGCCCAGGTCCGTGCTGAGGCGGTCGAATTTTCAGGCCAGCCCGGCCAGCTTTCATAGACAGGTTCAACCGTCTCGTAAACCGGGGTGTCGGGCACGTGCTGGATAATTGAACCATCTCCCAGACGATAGCCGGTACAGATTTGCAATTCCGGCAGCCCGTCGAGCACATCCAGCTTGGTGAGGGCTAAATCGGTAAAGCCGTTGAGATAGGCGACATAGTTAAGCGCCACTGCATCAAACCAGCCGCAGCGCCGAGGCCGTCCGGTGGTGGCTCCATACTCTCGACCATTTTCGCGTAACCATTTAGCTATTTGATTATCCCCTTGATCTGTCGGCATAGGACCGGCGCCAACTGCCGTCGTGTAAGCCTTGACTACGCCGATTACCCGCTTAACTGCCTGAGGCGGCAAACCCGCCCCAACCGGGGCAAAGGTGGCTGTTGGATTGGATGAGGTTACGTAAGGATAGGTGCCCCAATCGAGGTCACGCATGGCGGCTAACTGCCCTTCCAGCAAAATGTTGGCCCCCTGCTCGTAAGCCTGGCGAATCAACGGCAAGGGGTCAACCAGACGCGCTGCCAGCTGTTCGCCCCAGATACGGCATTGGTCTAGCAACTGGGCCGGGTCCACCGGCGCTTGTTGGAAATGAACCAATTCCCGGTTGGCAAACTCGATGGCCTGGTCCAGCCGGACTTCCAGCCAGTCGGGCCGCAGCAGGTCACCCAAGCGCAGACCGCGCCGCGCCCCTTTGTCACTGTAGGCCGGGCCGATGCCTCGTTTGGTGGTGCCAATGGCGCTTTTGCCCGAAGCAACCTCTTGCAGTCCGTCCAGCAGGCGATGGTAAGGCATGACTACGTGCGCCCGCTCGGAGATAAACAGGTTGGCGGTATTGACGCCTGCTGCCTCCAACGCCTCTAATTCCTCTAGCAAAACGGCCGGGTTGACCACACAGCCCGTGCCGACCAGACATTTGACGCCAGGGTGAAAAATACCGGACGGAATCAGATGTAATTTAAATTCGCCATAATCGTTGATGACGGTGTGCCCGGCATTATCGCCCCCCTGAAAGCGAATGACCCACTCCATTTGCTCGGCTAAGGCATCAACGATGCGGCCTTTGCCCTCATCGCCCCATTGCGCGCCGACAATTGCGGTAACTGTCATTGAATTTGTCTCTCCTGAAACATTAATTTCCTAACCGGGACGAGCCGGAGTCAAACAGAATTTTTCGCCACGAATTGCACGAATTAACACGAAAATTTTTAGTGAAAATTTGTGTAATTCATGGCAAAGTTAGTTCATGCTCAGTATGCGAGGCCTCACCTGCTAATAGACAAAGCAGATAAACATCGTACAATCTTTTGGCGGGCCGGGCTCCCACGCCCGGCCAAGCGACGGCGTGGAAGCCGTCGCTGCTACAATGATAGTATGACTTTTAAGTGATTTGTCTATAAGGTTCTAACAACCTGAAAAAGCAGCTCGTCTCACCTGTATGGCAAGCCGGCCCGGCCGCCTCTACCTGCACCAGCAGGGTATCGCCGTCGCAGTCGTAAAAAATCTGGCGGACTCTTTGAGTGTTGCCACTGGTCGCGCCCTTGTGCCACAACTCACCCCGGCTGCGACTCCAGAACCAAGTTTTGCCCTGTTCCAGGGTCAGCCGCAAGCTTTCTTCATTCATCCAGGCCAGCATCAAAACCTGTCCGCTGGTGGCATCCTGGACAATGGCGGGAATAAGACCGGTTTCGTTAAATTGGAGATTGGAGATTAGAGATTGGAGATTGGTGCTCATTGAATTTAATCTCCAATCTCCAATCTCTTCCCTCGCACCAGGATGCCTTGCGCGGTGAGATAAGCTTTGACTTGCTGGATGGATAGCTCCTGAAAATGGAACAAACTGGCGGCCAGAGCGGCGCTGGCGTGAGCCTGGCTGATGACATCGGCGAAGTGAGACAGCGCCCCGGCCCCGCCCGAAGCAATGACCGGAATGGTGACGGCAGCGGTGACGGCGCGAGTCAGTTCCAGGTCAAAACAGGCTTTGGTGCCGTCGGCGTCCATGCTGGTCAGCAGGATTTCGCCTGCGCCCCGCTCCTGGCACTCCCTGGCCCAAGCGACGGCATCCAGCCCGGTGCGCTGCCGCCCGCCGTGGGTGGTGGTTTCCCAGCCAGAGCCATCCAGCCGTTTGCGGGCGTCAATTGCCACCACAATGGCATTGCTGCCAAAAGCGGTCGCCCCTTCGGTAATCAAACCGGGATTTCGCACCGCCGCCGTATTGATACTGACTTTGTCTGCGCCCGTCGAGATAATGGCGTGCATATCGTTGAGGCTGCTAATGCCGCCGCCGACGGTGAAGGGAATGAAGACGCTTTCGGCCACCCGCCGGGCGATGTCTACCATGAGGCCACGCCCCTCGTGCGAAGCGGTAATATCTAAAAAGACCAGTTCATCTGCGCCTTCGCGGTCATAAATCTGGGCCTGCTCCACCGGGTCGCCCGCGTCCCGCAAATTAACAAAATTGATTCCTTTGACCACCCGCCCGTCTTTCACATCCAGGCAGGGGATGATGCGTTTGGCTAACATAATTTATCCTGGGTATACTCCATAAAATGATGCGTGATGCGTGAGATTTCCAGAGTCGTTCCTCACGCATCACGCATCACGTTTCACGTATCATCTTCGCCTGCCGGACAAACTCCGCCACGCGCTCCCAATCTTTTTTCACCGGGTCGCCGCGGAGGTTGGTGCCGGTGTTGCTGTCTACGCCCCAGGGCTGCACGGCGGCGATGGCTGCGCCGACATTGGCCGGGACCAACCCGCCGGCCAGAATAACCCTGGCCTGCTGCCCCACCTGAGCCACGATCTCGCGGCTGATGTTCCAATCGTGGGTCACGCCGGTCGCGCCGACGCCGGGCATACCGGTCACTTTGGTATCGAGGAGCAAAATTTCGGCTACGGCGGTAAATTGTAGCGCTGTGTCAATGCTCTCCGGCCCGCCGACGTGGATCGCTTTCATCAGGGCAATAGTTTTGGGCAGGCGGCGGCGCAGGTCCCGCATCGCTTCGACGCCCACGGCCTCAGTGTCGCTGGAAATGTGGATAATGTCCGGCTGGACGGCCTCGGCCATGCGTTCAATTTCGGCCACGTCAGTGCTCATCGTCAACGCCGACGAAGTCGCCCGACTCTTGAGGGCATCGGCAATGGCCCGCGCCTGGGCGAAGGTCAGTTCGCCAAACACCTCCCCGTAATCTCCAGCTACAAAACCGACCTGGTCAACGCCCAATTCAACCATCTTCAAAGCATCCGCCTCTGAGGTAGCGGCGTAAATCTGCACAATCAAGCTAAACCTCCCAGCGAATCAGCGAATGATGAATGGCGAATACAAATTTCATCCTTCATCCTTCCGCCTTCATCCCTCCGAACGCGCCACGCGGATCGCCTCGGCCAAATCCACTGCGCCGGTGTAGAGAGCCTTGCCGATAATTAGCCCTTCAATGCCCTCGTGTTCGACGGCTTTGACCCGCTTGACATCTTCAATGCTGGCGACGCCGCCCGAAGCGATCACTTTGAAGCTACGCTCAGGGTTGCCGGCATTGGCGGCGCGAGCCAGGGCCACCGTTGCTTCCAGGTTGATGCCGGTCAGCATACCGTCGCGGGAAATGTCGGTGTAAATCACGTGAGTTAGCCCGGCGGTTTGAATCAGTTGGACCAGCTTCAGGGCGTCGGTTTCGGCCAGTTGCCGCCAGCCATGGGTAGCCACCTTGCCCTCTTTGACATCCAGCCCCAGCGCCACCTGTTCCGGGCCAAACTGGCCCAGCACATCGAGCATCTGGCGAGGCCGGTCGGCGGCCATCGAGCCAACCACCACCCGGCTGACCCCCAAATCGAGGGCGCGGGCAATATCTTCGCGGCGGCGCAGTCCACCGCCAAACTGCACCGGGATGGTCACGCGATCCAGGATGGCTTGCAGCGCATTGACATTTTTGGCCGACTTTTCCGGGTCGCCAAATGCCCCGTCGAGGTTGACCACGTGCAGCCAATCCACGCCGAACTCGGCCCACCGTTCGGCCATTGCAGCCGGGTCGTGGCCATAAACGGTCTCGGCGTCAGGGTCGCCCTGGGTAAGCCGGACACAGTGGCCGTTCTTTAAATCAATAGCGGCAAAAATTTGCATAACTGCTCCTGTTTCGTGAGGCGATGATACGGGAGGCGAGGACGCGAGGAGAAAAATTCTTTCGCCTCTTCGCCTCCTCGCCTCACCCCTCCTCGCCTCCCCCGGCCCATTCTACAAAATTCCGTAATATTTGCAGTCCCACCTGCTGGCTCTTTTCGGGGTGAAACTGGATAGCGCAGACGTTGTCGCGGCCCACGACGGTGGGGAAGAGCTGGCCGTAATCGGTGCAGGCGATAATATCGGCGGGATTGGCCGGGACAGCATAATAGGAGTGGGCAAAGTAAGCAAAATCGCCGGGGTTGATATGCCGGAGCAGTGGGTGGGGGCGGGCCGGCTCGATTTGATTCCAGCCCATGTGCGGTACCGGGAAGCCCGGCCTGTCAGGGAAACGGACAATTTTGCCCGGCAGAATGCCTAAACCTTCGTGCCGGCCCATTTCTTCGCTTTCTTCAAACAAGAGCTGCAAGCCCACGCAAATACCAAACACGGGTTTGCCGGCCCGCGCCGCTGCTAAAACCGGCTGATCCAGCCTGCGCTCGCGTAGATGGCGCATCGCGTCGCCAAACGCGCCGACGCCGGGCAGCACGACCACTTCTGCCTCTTCGACCCGCTCAACCGAGTCGGTAATTTCGGCCGCCGCCCCGACAGCCTCAAACGCTTTTTGGACATTTCTAAAGTTGCCTACGCCGTAGTCAACAATGACAAGGGTTAGTTGGGTCATGCAGTGAGTGTCCCTTTGGTGCTGGGTGACTGCCCGGCCAGCCGCTCATCCCGGCGGACGGCCATATCCAGAGCGCGGGCCAGGGCTTTGAACAGGGCTTCGGCCCGGTGATGGTCGTCTGCACCGGCCAGTAATCGGGCGTGCAGATTCAGCCGGCCTTCGTGGGCCAGACTTTCAAAAAAGTGGGGGATCAGCGAGGCGCCCATCTGGCCAATGCGCTCGGTGCTGAAAGCGCCGTCAAAAACAAAGTAACCGCGTCCGCCAAAGTCAACGGCCACCAGGGCCAGGGCCTCGTCCATTGGCACAATGGCGTGGCCCATGCGGGTGATGCCTGTGCGGTCGCCCAGGGCTTCGGCCAGCGCCCGACCCAGGACAATACCCACGTCTTCGACGGTGTGGTGCTCGTCAATATGCAGGTCGCCGCTGGCCCGCACTTTTAGGTCAAAACGGGCATGGCGGGCCAGGGCGTGCAGCATGTGGTCCAGAAAGCCGACGCCAGTGGCAATGTCGGCCTGGCCGGAGCCATCAAGATTGAGACTGATTTCGATATCGGTTTCGCCCGTTTTGCGGGTGATGGTGGCGGTACGGGGTGGATTCATCAAAATTTAAATCCTTTCACTCCACCAACTCTTTTAAGTTATTCGGATGGCCCAGAATAATCTGAGCCTTCGCCGCCTCAAACTCGGCGCGTAGGGCCTCTTTGTCGGGCGCGCTAGCCAGGCAGGCGATAGCGGTGAAGGGTGCGATTTGGTTAGCAGCGCGAGTGGCAATGACATCCGCCGGATTAGCCCCGATGTAGGCGCTGCGGGCCGGCGTGGGCTGCAACCTGCGGGCGGCTTCTATCAGCGCCCAGGGATCGGGCAGAGGGTTGGCTCCGGCCTCGGTTATCTCGTCCAGGGTGATGACGGTTTGAAAATAAGGCTCAAGCTGCGTCGTTTTCAGCGTCCACTCGACTTCCAGGCGGGGCCGGTTCGAGACCACGCCCAGGCCGAGGGTGCGGCCCAAATGAGTTAAGACCTCTGGCTTGATCAGCCGCGTCTCGCGCTCGCGGTAGCCGGTCCCCTGCACCAGCACCGCCGGCTGCTGATACATCTGCTCAAATACACTCGCGCCCAGGTAAAGCTCCTGGAAAATACGGTTGACCAGATTGGTTTTGGTCAGGTTGCCACTGGCTACCAGCAGATGCCGGTTCATTTTGGGTAGGGCGGTGTTGGCGCCGTCCAGCCCACCGCCCGCGGCGGCAATGTCTTGCGCAAGTTGGGCAATGTTCTTTTGCTCACGCAGCGTTTCCAGGCTAATTTTCAGGCGACCCCCGGCCAGTTGCAAATAGGCAATCAGCGCCGGGACATGCAGCCGGGAGGGGAACGTAGGAACCGGCACCGGCGGCAACATTTCGATAAAATAAAGCACCAACGCCGTCGCCAAATCCCAATAATTGACAAAGCGCCCCATCTTTTGTAGGAGGGCCACTTCGTCGAGGGTCAGCAGTGACTCCTGGGCCGCCGGCAGTCCGATGGCCTGCTCCAGATAAAGCTGCACCGTGCGGCGGACCACCTCGCGGTACGAACCGCTGACGTCCACCAGCACGTCGTCAACGGCAAAGATCAGTCCTTCGATTTGCAGCCTGGGTTTGTAGCTCATTGGATTGACCCAAAAAAGGAAGTCTTGCGTGTTACGTCTTGCGTCCTGCGTAAAATGAATGGAACAGGCGAGACGCAAGATGAGAACATCAATGGAAAAATTCACTTCAACGATTACAGTTGCCTTAAAACTTCCGCCAGCCGGTCCATTTGGGTCGGAGTACCGATACTGAACCGCAGGCAGTCGGCCAGGCCCGGCGAATGGTAGTAGCGGACCAAAATGCCGTGCGCCGCCAACTGCGCTTTGGCCTCCGCCGCCGGTCGGCCCAGCACCCGACACAAAATAAAATTGGCCTGGCTGGGGTAGGCTTGCAGCCAGGGGATGCCGGCCAGAACTTGGTAAAACTTTTCTCGCTGCGCTACCAACTGGGCCACCCGTTCCAGTAGCCGCTCCCGGTCGGCCAACGAGGCCAACCCGGCAATTTGCCCGGTCACGGGAACGTTGTAGGGCTGCTTGATTTGCCAGAGGTGGGCGATGATGTCGAGGGGAAACGCGCCGTAGCCCAGGCGCAGCCCGGCCAGCCCGGCCCATTTGCTAAAGGTGCGTAAGACAACCAGATTGGGGTAGTCACGCACCCATTCGATCCGGCTGCCCACTCCCGCCGAAACGCCGGCAAATTCAATATAGGCTTCGTCAAGCACTACAATAGCCGGAAGAGCCAGCAGCCGTTTCAAGTCGTCGTCACTTAGTAACGACCCATCAGGGTTGTTAGGGGAAGTGACGAAGATAAGTTTAATCTCCCCATTTTCCGATGCGAGGGAGGGATAGGGCAGACCCACTATATTTTCGATTTGATCAACATCCACCGAAAAATCAGATCGCCGCCAGATATTAATCACCTCCGCGCCGTTAACATCGGCATCGAAGGCGTACATACCAAAGGTCGGCGGGCAATTGATAATGGCATCGCCCGGAACAATGACCAGACGCATGATCAGGTCAATTAATTCATCGGCGCCCAGGCCAACCAACAAATAGTCGGCAGCGAGGCCGGTGTAATCGGCCAGGGCCGCTCGCAGTTCCCGGCTTTCGGGGTCGGGGTAAATGTGCAGGTAGGGAGCTTCGGCCAGGGCTGCGGCCACCCGCGGCGAAGGGCCGTAAGGGTTTTCGTTAGCGTCGAGCTTGATGATCTCGTCGGGCCGGCGGCCCAACTGCTGCGACAGCACCTCAAACGGCAGGATCGGGGTGTAGGGCTTGAGCCGGGCCAGGTTGGGCCGGATGAGCCGGTCGAGATTGAATGTGCGGCTCAAGGCGAAAACCTCTGATCGCGGAAACGGCCTTGCTCCGATTTGCGCACATAAGTTTCTTCAATCCAGGTGAAGTAGCCGCCATAATCCAAACTAAAGCCACGACACATAATCATATAACCTATCACCTGGTTATTCTCGTCGTAGACCAGATAAGCTTCGCCGGCCTGGGGGTCGTTGAGCAAGGTTTTGATGGCGGTTTCGGTTTTGGCCCACTCGCCCGGCGGGGCTTCGGTTTCTTCCTCAAAGGACTCGCGCATCAGGTTCAGCAGGGTTTTCTCGTGTTTCGGTGTAGCCTGTCGCATTTTCATAAGCGTCTTCTCCTTACGGCAGCGGCGTGCGCGCCTAAGCCTTCGGCCTCGGCCAGAAGTTGGGCCGCAGGACCGATAGCTGCGGCTTCGGTGGCATCCAGTCCAAAAACAGTGATGATTTTGGTAAAGTCGCGGATACTGAGGGGGCTGGCAAAACGGGCCGTGCCCATCGTCGGCATCACATGGGTGGGGCCGGCGGTATAATCGCCCAACACTTCATAGGCGTGCTCGCCCAAAAAGATACCCCCGGCGTTTTTAACCTGGCCGACCAGCGCCCACGGGTCCGGCACATGCAGGCACAGATGCTCCGGGGCGTAGAGATTGCTCAATTCGACCGCCGCGGCCAGGTCGGCGCAGATGACGGCCCCGCCCTGGTTTGGCAGGCTCTCGGCAATGATGTCGCCGCGCTCCAGGTTTTCAAGCTGGCGGCCTATTTCAAGCTGGACCGCCTCAGCCAGAGGCCGGCTGGGCGTGACCAGAATGGCCGAAGCCAGGGTATCGTGCTCGGCCTGGGCCAGCAAATCGGCGGCGACCAGCGCCGGGTTGGCCCCGGCGTCGGCGATGACCAGGGTTTCGGTGGGGCCGGGCAGCCCGTCAATATCCACCTGCCCAAACACCTGCCGCTTGGCTAAGGTGACAAAAATATTGCCCGGCCCGACAATTTTATCCACCGCCGGCAGCGACTCCGTGCCGTAAGCCATAGCCCCCACCGCCTGCGCCCCGCCGAGACGATAAACCGCATCTACTCCGGCCACTTTGGCCGCCGCCAGCAGCACCGGCGCGATGCGGCCCTCGGGATCGCGGCCGCTGGGCGTGGTCACGATGACCTGCTCCACCCCGGCCACTCGCGCCGTGACGGCGCACATCAGCAGGGTGCTGGGATAAGGCGCGGTCCCACCCGGCGCATACACCCCGACCCGTTCCAGAGGACGGACGATTTGGCCCAGCGCACCACCGTCGCGCCGCCAATCCAGCCAGCTCGACGACGGCTGCTTGAGGTGAAAGGCCCGGATGCGTTCGGCGGCAAAGTGAAGCGCGTCGCGCAGGTCGGCGGGAATAGCGGCGTAAGCGGCCTCGATATCGGCTGGGGCTACCTGCAAAGCGGGCAGCCGGACGCCGTCAATTTTCTCGGTCCAATCGAGCACGGCAGCGTCGCCCCGCTGGCGTACATCGGCCAGAATCCGGCCAACAGCGGTTTCCAGGCTCAAGGCTTCGCCAAACACCCGCTCGATGCCTTTGGCCAGGGTCGGCGTCAGCTTCATCTCGCCGATAGGCGTGCGTTTGAGGATGGTTTGCCGGGCTTCGGCGGCGGTGTAGATGCGGAAAAGGTTAGTCATATAATCGTTTCTTGGCAAAGAAGGGAACTGAGGGAACTGAGTTATCCCTTTTTCGACTGTAATTCGCATCCCTCGAATGCAGGACTTATCGCCTCGTTTCCTTGGCTCAGTCGTAATAACTCCTTCGTAACCCATTGCTTTTCCTTATGATATAAGCCGCAATGCTGTTGAAAACATTCGGAAACTCCGAAGGCGTCTTGCAGCGGCGCTCGTCCGGCGATGAAGTCGCCGGGCTAAGGAACAGCACCGGGTTAACCCGGCTTTAGCCCGATTGATCGGGCGCTGTTGGGTAGCCCTGGCATTCATGCCGGGGCGGGTCAGATCAGCTAAACAGTTTCCCAACGCTTTCAACCTACTCCATCCCTTCCAACGGTGATTGACACTTAGATTTCACTGAATAAACCCTGATTAGACATCCTGCTATATTTCAAATGTTAATGGAAGGCCATATAGCATAACTGTGCATCTATTCTTAATAATAATTGGATTTTCTGAGTTCCATCGTGGTGCAAGCATCATTCCTTTATCTGGGATGTTGCAAAAAGGGGCAGGTTGTTTATAAAGGTTCCCCATTATGACTGCCTCAAGGCGTTCAAGGATACGCGGCTGAGTTCCTACATCTGCGACGAAAATTCTAAACCCTGCAAGTTGCCTACTGACTGCAATATGAATCATTGACTTTTGCTTTTCAAATTCGGCTCGCTTTTCAGATGTCCAACTCCACCCATGCCAAACTTCTTTTCGGACACCTTGCTGCATAGCAACAATATCGAAAATATTATAATCTCCGTTCATATACTTGCCAGTGTGTTCCCGAAAGCGTATCGAAATAGATCTGCGCGTCAGACCCGCTGCATGAACCAGCAACTTCACCCAGCGATGTGGCTCTTCTTTGAATCGCTGAAAATGCTGAATTTACTGAGATCGCTGATAAAGCATCACGCTAGCGGTTTCAATAGCAATCAGTTTTTGTGATAAAGAAGTGTCAATCCGATTTGAATCACGCCAGATTTCACCTCTCAACCCCCAACACATCCAACAACTTCACCCACCGATGCGGTTCCTCTTCAAAAATGTAGGTAATGGGCAGGACCAGCACGCCGCTGCCGCCGATGCGGCGAAGCTGCTCGATGGATTGGTGCAGCCGGTCTTTGCGGACGACGATGGTGATGGCGTACCAGCCGGTGTCGCCGGCATCGCGCAGATAGACCCGGCTGATCGTTGGCCCTTGCAAGCCGCCCAAATCGGGCTGGCTGAAAACTTTGTGGGCTACTTCTTCGGGCGATGAACCGCGCACGTTGGCGATAATCGTCTGGTGCTCGACGGCACGCAGGTGGGCCTCGATCCGCTCCAGCATCTGCCGGGCGACGGCCAACACTTCGGACCGGCGGGTCAGGGCGGCGCGGTTGCCGATGAAGACCATCTGGCTTTGCAGCAGTTGGCCGCCTTCGATCTGTTTGAGCCGGTTTTCGCGCAGGGTCACGCCGCTGCTGACCAGGTCAATAATAAAATCGGCGGAGCCCATCTGCGGGGCCGCTTCGAGGGCGCCGTCGGCGTGGAGGATGCGGTGCGGCTGGATGCCGTGCCGCTCCAGAAAGGCGGTGGTCTGGCGCTCGTACTTGCTGACCACGCGCAGCGGGCGCTGGCTCTGGCGTGAGGCGGCCAACGCGGCCAGGTCGGCTACGGAGTTAACCTCGGTCCAATCTTCGGGCACGGCCACAGAGAGGTGGCAGTGTCCGTAGCCCAGCGCCTCGTGGATGATGACCACGTCGTCGCCGGGGCCGCGATATTCGACCACCGTATCAAAGCCGACGATGCCTAAATCCACATCACCATCGCGTACCTTGCGGACTACGTCGGCCGAGCGTTGAAACCAGATTTCCAGGTTAGGGATGTCGTCAATTTGGGCAATGTACTGGCGGGGGTTAACTTTATTGACCGACAGGCCGCAGGCGTTGAGGAAATCGCGTGTTTCCTCTTCCATGCGGCCTTTGCTGGGCAGGGCCAGCCGGATTTCGGAGCGCGGCTTGGTTTGAGCCAGTGGGTCGAAATAGGTTTGGATTGGCATCATCAATGGTCCTTTATGTGGCTGAAATTTTACATCTAATTCCAAGTTGGCACAATTTTTTTAAGGGAGAGCGGGAAGGGTTTCGATTCTCGGTTATCTTTGACAGGTAGGGGGCCTATGTTATACTTTATTCATGCTTGCAGTAAAAGGATACACCTGTGAATACAAATAGTTCTCAACATCTGCCGCCGCCCGACAAGAACATTCCGCTGGCGGTGGGGCTGATCGGCTCGTTTGAGATTGCGGTTGCCCTGTTGGGGCTGATCATCGCCGTTTTAGTGGGGAATTTCGACGGGAATACCGTAGCCTATTTGGTCCTGCTGCTGGTCTATGGGGCGATGGGGGCGGGTTTGCTGGCAATTCAGGAGTGGGCCAGGTTTGCCAATGTGGTGCTGCATCTGGTGGCGATTCCTTACACGTTTTACACGGCTGCTTTCCTGAACGCGCCTACAGATTGGCGGATGATAAGCCAGGTCCTTATTTCCATTGCCATTATCATTGCCCTCACCCGGCCGGCCCTACGCTACAAATTTCAAACAGTGGTACCGAAAAAGAAAGATCATTAAAAAACAATAGGGGGACATAAAAAACGTTGCCAATACAGTTTGGTCATGTTATACTTAGGTAACGTCAGCCAAAGGAGTGACACGTGGCACACCGAATCCTAATGATAGACGACGACCGGGAGATGATTACCCTGGGCCGCTTGATTTTAGAGCGGGAGGGGTTTGAGGTTATTTCGGCCCTGGGTGGAATTGAAGGTTTGGATATCCTCCAAAAAGCGGATAAGCCTATTGATTTGATTCTCCTGGATATTATGATGCTGGGGATGGACGGCTGGCAAGTGCTGCAAATCATCAAAAATAATCAAGATCTGGCCCATATCCCCGTGATTATGCTGACGGCCCGCCATTATTTGGAAGATGAGTCAGAAACGAAAAATTACGCCGGTTTGTTTGACGGCTACGTGGTAAAGCCGTTTGTGGTCAGAGATTTGTTGGGCAAAATTAAGGATTTGATAAAAAAGCGCGGCGCGCCTGATGAAGGTTGACTGTACACAAAATTGGCTAACCTGATGGAGGGCTGGAGGATTGGTTGTTGCTTTTTCCAACTTGCCAGCCCTTCAACCTTTTAGAATGAATTTTTATTAACCTCAACGATGCAACCCAAGGCCAATTTTTGGATTGAGAAAGATGGAAAAGTTGCCCTCAGTTCCTGGCGGGTCAGGCTGCTGGAGGCGGTGGGCGAAACCGGCTCTATTTCGGCGGCGGCTTCACGCATGGGCGTTTCCTATCGCCGGGCCTGGGATAAAATCCACGAGTGCGAGGAGCGTTTGGGGGTCAAACTGATTGACACCCAAACCGGGGGCAGCGGTGGGGGCGGTTCGCAGCTAACTCCAGCGGCGGTAGATTACATTCAACGCTTCAACGGCTTTGCCAATCATTTAAACGATGCCGTCGGCGCTCGTTTTCAAGAATATTTTCCCCAAAAGTAGTTCCTTAGAAAATTTCTAAAACGCGCCGCGGCGGTCAATGACGGCTTTGAGGGTGCGGCACAAGATTTGGATGTCGAGCCATAGGGAGTAATGCTTGATGTAATACAAATCTTCCTCGGTGTGGAGGTGCATCAGTTTATCAGAACGGCCATTGACCTGCCACCAGCCGGTCAAACCTTGAGGCACTTCAAACCGTTTGCGCTGCCAGGGTTTGTACCTGTCTACCAGCCAGGGTAGTTCGGGGCGGGGTCCAACCAGGCTCATTTCCCCTCTGAGGACATTAACCAATTGGGGGAGTTCATCCAGGCTGGTGCGGCGTAAAAAGCGGCCAAAGTGAGTCACCCGAGGGTCATCATAAAACTTGTGGATAGGCAGGCCGACATCGGTTTGCCGGATAAGTTCGCTGTGCCGGGCCTCGGCATCGTGAACCATGGTCCGAAATTTGTACATATTGAAGGGCCGGCCATTTTCGCCGGCCCGTTGTTGTTTAAAGATAATCGGGCCTGGGGAGTCAAACTTGATGAGTAAGGCAATCAGACCCATCACCGGCAGAGCCAGGATCAGTCCAACTCCACCCACAAGCAAATCAAAGGTGCGTTTGATGAGCCGCTGGAGGGGATCAAGGGCCGGTTCGCGCAGGGTCACCAGGGGCATCCCGCCCAGGTTTTCGACCTCGGAACGCAGAAAAACCAAATCCATAAAGTTGGGCATCACTCGGACATTGACTTTAAGGGTATCGAGGGCTGCGACCAGGTTAGCCAGTTTATCGTGGGCGTAGCGAGGCAGGGTGAAGATAATTTCGTTGACCCGCTGCGTCTGCACCACCTCGATACAGCGGTCGAGTGAGCCAAGATGGGGGTAGCCGAGGGTGTCGGCTTGAGGATTATCATCCATAAAGCCAACCAGTTTGAGACCGGTCCAACTATTTTGAATGACCATCTGGCCGACCTGATGCCCGGCCCGGCCTGCGCCGACAATCAGAACTCGGCGGGCGCCGTAGCGGTTTTGGCCGAAGAAGCGCAAAAAGAGACGAAAGGTCAGGCGATAGGTTAACAGAAAAAATAGGCTAATCAGGGCAAAATAGAGCACCTGGAGGCGGGAAATATCGCGGAAGGAGAAGTAGAGGGCGCCGGCAAAGGCCAGGGTGGTGGCGGCGTGGGCGGAGACAAGTCGCTGGATTTCGTCAAGGGGGCGCAAGTTTTTTTGTAGATGGTAGACATCGAGCAAAATAAAGCCGAGACTCCAAATGAGAAGTACCAGCCCATAAACCGGCCAGGGCAGCAAGGCATTAGTTGCCAACAGGGGTTTCCCAATTTCCAGGAGGGGACGCAGCCAGGTGGCTACCACCAGGGACAGCATTATGGTAATGATGTCACCCAGCAGCAGAACTAAACTAAAACCGGCCCGCTTGAACATAGCTCATTTCCCTTGCATCACTGCTAACCCCTCTATTATACTCAAGTCGAAACATCTACGCCAAAAAAAAGAAGAAACATTTTTGGTGGTTACTCAAGGGAGAAGCGCCGTATCCCCAACGTCTGAGCTAAAACGAGGGCGATAAACAGAGGGTTGTAGACCAGATAGCGATACCACAAGCGGCGGGGTTCTTGCCAAAGCCGAAAGAGCCATTCCAGGCCGTTTTGCTGCATCCAACGGGGGGCCTGGGGAATACGGCCTGTGTGAAAATCAAACGCTGCGCCCACCCCGATCAGCACCGGCGCGGTTAATTGAGGGCGGTGGGCGGCCATCCATAAATCTTGCTTGGGTGTGCCTAAGCCTACCCAGATGATATCGGGAGTGGTTTGATTAATCTGGGTGATGATTTGAGACTCTTCGGCCGGGGTTAGGGGGCGAAAAGGGGGCGAGTAGGCTCCGGCTACTTTTAAGCCGGGGAAGCGCTGCTCTAAATTTTCGGCCAGGAGTTCGGGGATGCCGGCTGCGCCGCCATAAAAGTAATGGCTATAGCCCCGCTCAACCGAGAGATGACACAAAGCTAACATCAAGTCAGGGCCGTAAACACGGGTAACCGGACAGCGACCCCACCAGCGGCTCAACCAGACCAGAGGCATGCCATCGGGGGTGGCCAGCCCGGCGGCGTTGACGGCGCGGCGCACGTGTTCATCCCGCCGACATTCCATAACGGTATGGACGGTGCAAACAGAGATATAATGGCAGGTCCGGCTGTCTATCCACTGGGCAACCTGGTTTACAGCCTGCGGCATAGTCATCGCGCTAATGCCGACGCCAAGGATGTTGACCCGGCGAATGTCGCTCTCCACTGCTCAATGTCCCAACTTTAATCCCCAAAGGCTAACTCGTGCTGATGGGCCAAATACCAATCAATTGTTTTCCGCAAGCCCTTTTGGAAATCGGTCTGAGCCTGAAAATTAAAGGCTTGTTTGGCCCGGCTGATATCGAGCGAACGGCGGGGTTGACCGTCGGGCTTGGAGGTATCCCAGACAATTTCACCCTGAAAGCCGGTTAACTCAGCAATCAATTCCAGTAAATTTCTGATGGTAATTTCTATACCAGAACCCAAGTTGACCGGCTCAGGCTGATCGTATTTTTCAGTGGCTAAAACAATCCCCCTGGCGGCATCTTCAACATACAAAAATTCACGGGAGGCTGAACCTGTACCCCAGGCCACAAGCTGTTTATCACCGCGTTTAATGGCGTCAACGCACTTTTTGATGAGCGCCGGAATAACGTGGGAACTATGAGGCTCAAAGTTATCTCCGGGACCGTACAAATTAACCGGCAGCAGGTAGATGGCATTAAAGCCATACTGCTGGCGATAGGCCTGCCCCTGGACCAACAGCATCTTTTTAGCCAGGCCATAGGGCGCGTTGGTTTCTTCGGGGTAGCCGTTCCACAGGTCGTCCTCCCTGAAGGGGACGGGGGTAAATTTGGGATAGGCGCAGACGGTGCCAATCGAAACAAATTTTTCTACCCCGGCCTGCCGGGCCTGCTCCATCAGGTGAGCGCCCATCATCAAATTGTCGTAAAAGAACTCGCCCGGCTTCTCGCGGTTGATGCCAATGCCGCCCACTTTGGCCGCCAAATGAATAACCACATTGGGCTGCCCCACCTCGTACGCCCGAATAACGTCGTTGATTTGGGTTAAATCATAGTCTTGATGGCCGGGCACAAAGAGGTAGCCCACCTCGTGTTGTTTCAACTCGGCCACTACATACCGTCCCAAAAAACCGTCACCGCCGGTGACCATAATACGTTTGTCGGTTAGATTCACTCTCGTTTACTCAAGCTCCTTGCCGCACCTTAGTATATATTTCTTCTGTCTTTTGAGCCAGCTTTTCCCAGGTATAATGTGCTAATGTTTTGGCCCGGCCGGCCTGCCCTAACTTTTGGGCCACCGCTGGGTTGTCTAGTAAGAAACAAATTTTAGTGGCAATAGCTTCAGCTTGGGGTAGAGTCAGGTAACCATTCACCTCGTCGTCAATAACTTCACGGATAGCCGGGATATCCGCGCCAATTACCGGTTTGCCTAGCAGCCAGGCTTCGGTGAATACACCGCCAAAACTTTCCTGGGTAGAGGGTAAACACAATAAAGTACAGGCGGCCAGGGCATCGGTTTTGGTCTGCAAATCAACCGTTCCTACTTCAACCAATCGCTGGTCCTGCTGCCGGGCAAAGAACTTTTTAGAGAAGGATGTGCGCGGGCCAATAAACAGAAAATGCGCTTCCGGCCAGTGGGTCCAGACCTGTTTAGCCGCTGCCGCCAGCGTTTCAATTCCTTTATAACGATACTTTTGACCCAAGAATAAAATAAGTGGAACTTGCGCCGGCAAATTTAAATTCTGTCTGAAACGATCAGGATTGGCGCTGTCAGCCAGAATAGGGCCCATACCGGTCACAAAAATTCGCCTTTCGTCTACCCCCAGTTCGATTAAGATTTCTTTTTCGGCGCGGGTAAGGGCAATGAGAGCATCCGCTTGGCGGTATAACTTGAGATATTCCCAGTAGTTCCAGCCTACCCAGCGGGGGTGGTGATAGGGCACAAAGATAAAGGGAATATCAAGTTGCCGAGCGACTTGTAGAGAAGCAAAGCTGAGTGGCTCGCGACCAATACGGGCGTTATGAATCAAATCGCAGTTTTGGGCAAACCGTTCCATTTTGACTGCAAATGCCTGGGCAATATGGCGAATAGCCAAAGGTTTGAAGGCGTAGTAACCCAATACATAGGGAAACAATCGGCGACGTTCATTAGAAGTTAAAGTAATTAGTTCAACCGGAATTCCCTCAATGATATAAGATTTTGGTTCTACCGGAGCCTTCAGGGTGGTACCCAGCAGCCAATCAGTCCTATTTTCGTCCCAATGAGTGATAACCTGAATAGAGTGGCGATCTGTTAAGCGCTTAAGTACCTCATGGGTATGCAA
This sequence comes from Anaerolineae bacterium, assembly GCA_023151115.1. Next base: position 156,371 of record JAKLJP010000006.1, on the reverse strand, counting down.
CTGCGCTCCACCCACGGCGGGTGGATAACTGGTGGTTGTGCAGAGAATTTTGCTGATGCTCACTCGTCTGTTACTCGATATAGTTCCTCATCTTTATAGATGAAATCACTACCCTGCAAAATGCCATCACAGATAACATCAAGGCCAGGATCACGACCTGGGAGAAGTTCGTCCAATTGGGTAAGCTGAACCTCATAGGGTGGCCAGCCTGTTACCGGCTTCATGACCGACAGAGGAATCATGCGGCGAAAGAAAAAGTGATAAGCATACAGGCGTGCCCGGCGTGTTGTCGCTTCATCTAACGATTTTTGCAAGGGGAGCCGATCAAGTATGGAAAAATACTCAGCGGCGGTTTGGGCATCATGAGTGATGCCTTTGTTGCGAATCCAGGCTTCGCCGGCCACAATGATGGGGATACCCAGGCTTGACAGCTCGACCCCGGTTTTGGTGCCATAAATGATGACGCTATCACACTGCATCATCACGGCATAGGTGCTAATCTGACTTTCCGGGGGGATAACGATAATGTTGGCGGGCAGCTCTGGAAAGGCTTTACGGATTTCATCGGCGACAAGTTGGCGCGACGGCAGCCAGCCGCGAATCTCAGCCGGATGCACCCGAATGACCAGTTGTAACTCTGGCCGGTTGATGAAGTATTGAACGGTTTGAATGATCCACTCCAGCATACTGGGAAAGGCGTTAGCCGGGTAATGCAGTTGAGCATCCCAGATAACATTGGTCAGTAGGCCGATGGTGGGCCTGGACAAATCAAGGCCCATCTCTTGGGCAATGGCGGCCAAGTCATCTCTGGGTTTCTCATGAAACCAAATCCAATCCTGCGTGCCATACCAACGACTCTTTAGATAATCCATGAGCTTGGTTTCCAGAGCAGCATTCCAGGGAATGTTTTCCCAAGCGGATGTTGGTTCAGACATCAAGGTGTGATGATAAGTATCGCCATGACTGAAAATAAAACATTGTTTGCGATAGGCCGGATTCCAGGTGGTCACGGCGACGTTGTGCTGGCGTAACACCTCGCCGATTAACCCCTGCGGAACATAGATGCCGTGATTAAAACACGATGAAGCGAAAGGATATGTTTGCAGCAAGTTCTGCATAGCATAAACAGTCAGAAGCGAGGCCTGCAAATATCGTCGCAAAACAGCTTCAGCAAAAGGCTCGTCGTCCAGGCTACCTTTGGCAAAAAATTTTAATGCTCCCGCCAAGGCGTGTTCGCCAACTTTCAGACCGTCCAGGCGGAAATTTTGGATTTCTGTTTGGGGCACGGAGCAAGACAAATTTAGGGCAGATGATTGTTCCTCAGGGGTTACCCATTCGTTATAAGTATGGATGGGCAATTCCAGCGGCTCAAACACCGCCAAGCCGGCGTAAAAGCAGTCGTCACACAACGATTTTGGCCCGTGATTAACAAACTCGGCCTGGCTCCAAAATTCAATATTAACCGCTTGAGAGCAGGCTGGTAAAAACCGATCACATAACAGGATGTGAACATTGGCTCCCCGGAGAGTCAGGGCAATGGCTAGCAGGCTTTCAATGGGACTCACCGCACGGTGGCCGCCGGTACTGGTGGCAATTAAAACCAGAGGGCCATTTTGGGCGTTCTCCCTATATTTCCGCCAGGTCGCCTGGTCAGACTTGAGTAAGTCGGTCCAATCTGGTTTGATTGCCTGGGGCAATTTTCGCCGTACCCGCCTGACCGTGCGTTTAAGGGCCTGTTTGACATCCCGTTTGAGCATGGTTTAGGCATTTCCCCGGCTGCGCTGTAAAATTTGTTCGCCCAGCGAGAGGCCATCCAGATGGTGGAATTTAAGCGCCTGAGCCGGCGTGCCGCAGGCTGGATAACCTTCCACCGCAAATTTATGCAGTTTTCGTCCATTGAGTAAATCGGCTGCCATCAAAACATTCAATAAAAAGTCGCCCAGGCCGCCGACTGGAGCATGGTCTTCAAGCACATAAACAGTGGGGTAGGGGCTGACCACTTGCGCTAACCAGGCCGCATCCACCCGATTCAGCCAGGGCATGTTAACTACTTTGAGGCCAAAATTTCGCTCGGCCAGTAATTCGCTGGCCAGCAGCGCCTCGTGCAGCATCACCGGGCCATAGGCAAACAGCAAGGCGCCCTGTCCTTCGCTCAGGGCCACGCCCTGCCCCAGGGTGAAGTTGTAATTTTCCGGCAAAGTAATCTTGCGCGGTGAAGGACCAATGACCAGGCGCAGTACACAATTTTCCTCAGCTTGGTTGACACAGTACTCCACTGCCAATTTGGTTTCAGCGGCGGTACCGGGCTGGATAATCACACAATTAGGCAGCGCTCCAAACAGGGAGATGTCACGGATACTCTGGTGCGATTTGCCCGGCCCAGCCGGAATAAGCCCGGCATAGTGGCAGGCATAAATGATTTTGCTTTTTTCACTGGCATTGTTGTAAATTTGCTCGTTGGCCCGAGCGGCCAAAAAACTGGCAAACGAGTTGACCACCGGCAGTAATCCCTGCCGGGCCAGACCGCCGGCCATCGAAACCATATCCTGTTCGGCAATACCGTTCTCGATAAAACGGTCGGGGTAGGCCAATTCAAATTTACGAATGCGACAATCAGCAGCCAAATCGCCATCCAGTACTACCAGGTCAGAGCGTTGAGCCGCCAGTTCTACCAGGGCCTGGCCAAATGCTTCGGCCACGTATTCATCGGATACTCCGGCGGCAAGTTTATCACGGGCCGCCTCACTGACCGGCTCACCCAGCAAGTTCAGCGCGCCGAGGGTCTGAACGGTTGACTTTTCTTCAGGGGGGATGGCTTGCAGGGTTAGGCTCTCAAGCTTCAAATCGGCCAACCGGCTGTTGACCCGCTCGATCAATTCGTCATAAGCTGCCGTAAACGAAGCATCATCGGGCGCCCCGGCGTGCCAGGGATACAAGCCGCCACTAATTTTTAAGGCCGCCGGATGCTCCATAAAAGAGACGCCTCGCCCTTTGAGGGTATCGGCGATGAGGGCTTTGGGTTTATGGGTGACGGTTTTGAACTCCTCGAAGACCGCCTGCAACGCTTCAAAATCATGGCCGTCGCAGCGGGCCACATGCCAGCCAAAGGCTTGCAGCTTTTGTTTGAGGTCGCCCAGGTCAACAATTTCACAGACTTGTTTATCCGACTGTACTTTGTTGTTGTCAATGATGATGGTTAAATTGCCAACCTGCTGATGAACTGCCGTTTGTAAAGCTTCGTAGTTTTGTCCTTCTTGCAGTTCCCCATCCCCCGTCATAACAAAAACATCACCCGAACGACCCAACAACCGCTTGGCCCAGGCCATCCCCCGACCTTTGGAGATGCCCATGCCCAGCGAACCAGAGTTGGCCTCGATGCCAGAGATGCCTACATCAGGGTGCCCATCCAGGCCGCCAAAGCGGCGCAGTTTGAGCAATTTTTCTTCGGGTACAATACCCAGGGAATATAACACCGAATACAGGCCGGGAACGTCGTGGCCTTTGGAGGAGAAGTAAATATCCCGGTCGGGGTGCGAAATGCCGAGTTGGGCAGTATTCATCTGCTGATAATAGAGCCAGGTGACAATATCCATGGCGCTAAAGCTTGAGCCGAGGTGGCCGGAACCGGCCCGCTTGACCATAGCCAGGGTATTGGCCCGGCACATATCGGCGATGAGGGCCAGTTTGGCATACAAATCAATAGGGGCAGCGTGGATACGCTGAAACTCTGACCGGGGAATTAGGGTAATATTAACCATAGATGCGTAAACTCTCTTTAAATTTCTTTGTTAAAAGTTATTTCTGGATAAGGGGTCTGTGGTACAGGAGGCAGGGTCGCCTGGCCGCTGGCAACCAGTTCTTCCGCCAAGCGCCAATCGTAGGGTTGGTTGACATCAAACCCCTCGTACCCTTGCGTGAAGAAAGGCATGAGCACATTTCCGGCAATGGTCCGCCCCTCAAAAATCACCCGGCTCCAGGCCATTTCCAGGCTGGCGTTCTGCACGTAAACCTCCGGCAGCGATTGATACTGGCTGCTGTGCCAGGGCTGCTCTGGCGGACTCAAGGGGAGTAAGGGCATCATCCTGCGGCCGCGCACCACCCACATTTTGCCGGGGTGCTGCTTGCATTTCTCTACGGCGCGCAGCGAGTCAACCCCCTCTTCGGCCAGGAACGCTTGCCAGGCTCGCCGGATTGTTTCAGCCTGTCGGAACGGGCTGGTTGGCCGGAGAATACTGAAACAGTCATAATCGCGACCCTCATCGTGCAATCGGTTGAGGGTGTATTCGATCCATTCAATATCGGGCGAAAGATCGCCGGCAATCTGTGGGGGGCGCAAAAAAGGCACTTCTGCGCCATAGTAACGAGCGATAGCGGCGTACTGTTCAGAGTCGGTTGAGACTATCACCGCGGCAAAGATGCCACTTTGTAGAGCGGCGGCGATGGAGTAGGCAATGACCGGATGCCCGGCTAACGGACGAATATTCTTGTCGGGGAGTCGTTTTGAACCGGCCCGGGCCGGGATCAGGCCGATGATACTGGGTGTTGGCATGGTTGAACTCGTTACAGTTGGCTGGGATCAATATTGATGTAGATATCTTTTAACTCTGAGTAGATATCCAGGGCCTCGGTTCCCGGCTCACGTGAGCCGTTGCCGGATTGTTTGAGACCGCCAAAGGGCATGTGCGGCTCGCTGCCATAGGTGCCGGCGTTGACCACAGCCACGCCGGCCTGTACTTTATCGCAAAAACGCACGGCCCGGTGGATACTGCGGGTATGGATGCAAGCAGTCAAGCCATAGGGTGAGTCATTGGCCAGCCGCAGCGCCTCGTCAAAATCCTTGACCCGATACAAAATGGCAATTGGCCCAAACAGCTCACACGCCGAAATTTCGGCCTGGGGGTCAACGTTTTCAATCAGGGTGGGGGCCATGTAAAACCCGGCGCGATGCTCAGGATCGGTCAGGCGAGTCCCCCCCACCAGGACAGTGGCCCCTTGCTGCTGAGCCTGTTCTACCGAAGCCAGCATATTGTTGAGCTGCCCTTCATTGATGACCGGCCCCAGGTCATCGTCGTCGGTGGGGCCAAGCTTGAGCATTTGGGTGCGCTCGACCAACATCTCCCGAAACTTCTCATAGATAGAGTCAAAAATAATAATGCGGCTGCCCGAGGCGCAGCGCTGCCCGGCATTGCTAAAAGCGGAGAGCAGCACCCATTTGGCTGCATTATCCAGGTCGGCGTCATCACAAACTACCAGCGGATTTTTGCCGCCCAGTTCTAGCGAAACTCGGGCCAGGCGCGCCCCGGCGGCGCGCTGGATAAGCCGACCCACTTCGGTGGAGCCGGTGAAGCTGATAACACCAACATCAGGGTGCTCAACCAGAGGCGCGCCGGCTTCTTCACCGTAGCCCTGGATGATATTCAGTACACCGGGCGGCAGGCCCACTTCCTGGGCAATTTGTCCGACAATCCAGGCTGTGGCCGGTGTGTCTTCGGCTGCTTTCAAAATGGCTGTATTGCCGCAAATCATAGCCGGGAAAATCTTCCAGGCCACGTTGGCGATAGGGGTGTTGGCGGCAATAATCAAGCCGGCCACCCCGATGGGCTGGCGCACGGTCATGGCATACTTGTTGGCCGTGCCGCTGGTGGTGGTTCGGCCATACAGCCGCTGGCCCTCGCTGGCGTAAAAGAGGCCCAGGGCAATGGCCCCGCCTGTTTCGCCGTAGGCATCTTTGTAGGATTTGCCGGTTTCCAGGGCCACAATGCGGGCAATCTCCTCTTGCCGTGCTTGCAACCCGACCACAAGTTTGTGCAGCAGCATGCCGCGCTGCACCGCCGGAGTGTCGGCCCAGGCCGGTTGGGCTTGCCTGGCGGCGGTCACGGCTTGCTGGACATCTTCGGCGTGGGAGCGGGCGACCCGGCTCAAGCGTTGACCGTTGGCCGGATTTAGTTTGTCAAATAACTCACCTGAGATTGCTGGAACTTCTTGGCCATTAATCCAGTTTGAGACTTCTGTGGGGTAAAGTTGTGATTTCATTGTAACCTGCCTGCTAAATAATCCGAAATAATTTTAACGGTTTGACGACTTGTTGATCCGCTAACTTAATCCTTCAAGCAGAGGTGCCTATCTTGAATAAGATTTTTAAAACATCCTCAAGTTTTGCTTGATTTATCGGTCTTGCCCATCCGAGTTGAGTATAATAAGTTGGAGGTAAATTTAGAAATTCTTCTCGCACACTTTTATAATTTGAAATTGGTATACCAATACCCTTTAACAGTGAAGTTGCCAACAAGAAGTTCCCAAAGATATTCGGATGAACACTATCTCTGTGCATAGGGCTAATTCCGTATAATCTGAGCGACTCTACAGCCTGATCCATTTGTTTATTCCAGTCTAACACGAGTGGATATCCGTCTGCTGCTGCTTCAAAGACAACCTGATTCATTGTCATACCAGAGTCACCAATCAAAGCATCATATTCCGAATTGTAGTATGGGGGTGTAGGCCAATAATCAAACATAGTAGTTAACACAAGCGTAACATCTTTTTTGCTTTCTCTTACAGTGTTTTTGATTGACTGGTATCTTTCTCGGCGTTTATTTATATCATCTTCATGGGGGCCAGCATCTTCAAAAACAATTATGTCACCATCTTTTATCATGCCAGAATTCAATTCTTGCAGCATGTGCTTTGTATCTTGTGACCATGCGAAACGAAAGAACAATTCATGCTCGTTAATGCCGTGATCGTTTAGCAACATTTGTGCGATATCTTCGATACGATTTAAACGGTTTTCGTACTCAAAAGCACCAAAGCCCCATCCCCGTGCAATGCTGTCGCCATAGAAATGAACAACCCGCTTGTATTCATCCCGATTGATCTGGGCGGCTTTCTTAGCTTGAGCCAATCGTAGTTTGCTTTCATCCATTATCTCATCGGGCTTGGTATTGTCTGCCTGTCTATCATTGAATTTCTTGAAGACAGTACCAACGGCATAGGACTCTTGTAGAACAATTCCCACGAGCACGCCGGCAGCAAGTGCTAGAATAGCGATGATGTATAAATATATTGTTTTTGCCATAGTTTGTGCAATTTTAACCTATATTTACAATTATTTCTTTACCGCTCGAACTTCCAGCGATTTTAACAAATATTCCCCGGAAACTGAACCGGGGTCAATCCTGACTTGCATCGGGGCGTCCTCTCCATCTATTATCCCCGCTGTGTAATTGCCCCGACATGCTGTTTTCTTCGTTAAATGCAGGCTCCTGTGGAGTCTTATAAAATAGAAGTCAATCTCATCACTAATAAAAACAAATTTCGCAGACTTGTTGATCTAAGGGAAAAGTATCCTATCAGTGTGAGCGGTAAGCATAAAAATAAGAACAGTGACGATGCAAATACCAAAAATCTCTCTCTTTAAGACTGCCAAAAGTCCAGGAAGTTATTACTCACCAGGCCGTCCAGCCGCCATCAATCACCAGGTTGGAGCCGGTCATATAAGATGAAGCCTCAGAAATCAAGAAAATAATAGCGCCGTTATACTCATCCTCACGGGCCATACGACCGAGGGGGACTTTGGCGCAGTAGCCCGCCAGGAAAGTTTCATCCTGGTGGTTGAAGACGCCGGCAAAGGTAACGGTGTTGACCCTTACATTTTGGCCGGCCCAATAAGTGGCCAGGTAGCGGGTCAGATTGAGCAGGGCAGACTTGGAGGCGGAGTAAGCCACCGGCTTGAAAAAAGGTGCGCCGGCCGCCCGGCGATATTCATAGATGCGCTGGTCGGGCGAAACCAGGCCATAAATGGAACAAATATTGATAATCGAGCCGCGTTTGGCCTCGGCCATTTGGCCGCCAAACACCTGGCAGCACAAAAAAGTCCCCTTGGCGTTGACCTGCATAACCTTGTCCCAGGAGCTTTCGGGGTAGTTTTCAAAGGGGCCGTTTTCTTCCGCCGGCGCGTTAGGGGGGGAGTCCAGGGCGGCGTTGTTAATTAAGGCATGAGGGACGCCCCAGGCGGCATTGATTTGCCGCAGGGCTGTTTCTAGCGAGGCCTTATCCGTAATATCCGCTTCGAGACACAACATGCGTTCCTGATTAGCCCATTCGCCCAGTCGCTCGGCCACAAGTTGGTCGTTGACCCTGGAGTCAATAATGGCCACCCTGGCCCCGCGCTCGGCCAGGGCCAGGCTGAATTGGCGGCCCAGTTGTCCCAGGCCGCCGGTGACAACAACGATTTTATCGGCAACATCGAATAAATTTTGAGCCATAGCTTAACTTGTCTCAAGCACCTGTTCAAAAAGGTCGCAGATTTCTCGCACCGCCCCATAGCCGCCCGGCGTTTGGGTGCGGTAGCGAGCGTAGGGCAGGACGCTGGGGTGAGCATCCTGAACAACAATAGGCAGCCCTACCCAGGTCAGGCAGGGCAAATCGTTGATGTCGTTGCCGACAAAGGCGACTTGCGCCGGGGAAAGCGCCAATTCCAGCATTAAGCTTTCTAAAGCAGCCCGTTTATCGGCGCAGCCCTGGATGCAGCGAATTTGCAGCTTGCGGCTGCGGGCTGAAACTACCGGGTTGGTTTCGGTAGAAATGATGACGGTATTGATGCCGGCCTGCTCCAATTTACGCAGGCCAAGACCATCGCCGCGCCAGCAGCGCACCCATTCCTGCCCATCTTCGGCTACCCAAACAGCGTTATCGGTAAAAACGCCGTCAAAGTCGAAGGCTACCAGGCGAATGTTTCGTATGGCCTCAGCCAGACCGGCCGGGATTGTCTCAGCCGGTGTAAGCGCCATTAAGAACCTCAAAGGTGATATTATCGTCTTCGTCCAGGTCTCGAATAAGAGTCCGGCCCACGATTTTGCTCAACTCGTAGGGCGGCAGGCCATCGCCGGGTGATTTGAGGGCGATATCTTCCCGGCGCAAGGCATGTCCAGCCGGCAAAGCGCGGGCTGCTACCAATTTTTTGCCCATTTTGAGAATCGGGTCGCGTTCGCTGGTATAAGTTCGTTTAATACCATCGCCAAAAGCAACTCGGGTTCGCCTCAGATCGCGCACCATTTTACGTAAACCAATAGGTTCCAGAGAAAAGGGGTGATCTGTCCCTTTCCAGGTATGATTGAGGGTAAAGTGCTTTTCGACAATACGCGCGCCCAATACGTAAGCGGCTACGGCCATGGCAATGCCGTTATCATGGGATGAAAAGCCGATGACATTCTGCGGGAAACGTTCACGAAAAGTCGTAATAACCCGCAGGTTGAGTTCCTCAAATTCGCAAGGATAGCCTGCTGTGCATTGTAAAATGGCTAATTGCGGATTGATGGGCATAATCGCCTCATAAGCGCGCAGTACATCCTCCATGGAGCCGCCGCCGGTGCTGAGGATGATGGGCTTTTGAAATTGGGCGATATAGGTGAGCAAGGGGATGCTCTTTAAGTCGCCGGAGGCAATTTTGAAGACCGGCATTTCCAGTTCGGCCAGGAAGTCGGCGCTGGCAAAATCCCAGGCGGTGGCAAACATGGTAATGTCCAATTCTCGCGCATACCGCCTCAACTCGATGTATTCGTCGCGGCCAAACTCCAGCGCCTCGCGGTGTTCGCCATAAGTGGCGCCGAAACTGTTGCGGTTATCATAAGGCCGGTTATAACCGGCCTTGGTATACAGGCTGCGATTGTCTCGTTTTTGGAGTTTGACGGCATCGGCCCCGCACTCCTTGGCCACCCGAAACATCTCTTTAGCTTTTTCGAGATCGCCCTGGTGGTTGTGACCAATTTCAGCGATGACATAGCAATCGCTGTTGTCGTCAACTACTTTATTTTCAATGATTAATTCTCGTTTCATAAGTCACCTTGCTTTTAAAGTTTTTGAGGCTGGCAGGTTTTTGCATGACCAATGGAAAATTAAGAGTATCAGTAGATCCAAATTTTGACCGTAGCAAAGGCATCCCATGCCTTTGCGGCATAGGGATGCCGTCCAGAAATTTGGATCTACTGGGTATATCCATTAGCTGTAATGAGATATAAGTTTGGAAAAAGCCAACCGTAATCTGCGTCGGGCGCGAACCAAAAGACTGGAGTTAGTCGGCGATGGCCATTTCTGTTTAACCCTGGCTTGCCTGGTGATGTCGTCAAGTCCCAAGGCATTTGAATAATGAAACAGCATTGTCGCCAGAGTCAAGATATTATGAACCTCAGAAAAGTGACCCAGGGCAATATTGTGCTGCTCCAAAAGTGATTGAGTGACAACGCCAATTTCACGAGTGGCGGTATAAATGGCCTCACGCTGTACATTCTGGGGTAATTGAGACCAATTTACAGCCTGGCCTGGTTTTTCTGCCAGTATTTCCCGCAGCCGGTCCAGTTCTTTCTGGATATACTTTTCTTTGTGAGCTTCCCAGTAGAGCAGGGCCATGAGCAGCCCGGTTGAGAAGTTCGAATAGTCTTTATCCGGCGGCCACAGACTCAGCGAAAGCGCCAGACTCACGGTATGGGCAATAAACGGAAACTGGGCGTGGAAAGGCACAGGAGACGGCCCAAACAATCGTCCTCCCTGAGCGTCCAGCGTATCTATATAACTGGGAACATCAAAATAACGCCGATACCATAACTCTTGGGAGATATGTTTTATAGGACCATAAGCACTTATCTCTATAATGGCCAATCTGTCAGGCAAGGTAAGATAGCGGAAGACACCCGCCTTCAGCAGTGGCTCAACTCTGAATAACCCATAAATCATATTCCCAAACCCCCGTGCGTGTCGGCAAACTTGATACAGGTGATCCAACTTCGATAAACCGTAGGTATCGGTAGGTTCGGGCTGTTCCAGGGGTAAACGGGTACCATCCGCTGAAATGGGAACGGTTTGGGGATAAGCTAATACCACTTCGGTATATTTGTTCAGCGTATGAACATGGTACTTGAGCCAATCGGCATGCCAGCGGTCATGATCGCTGGCCCAGGCAAAATAATCAGGGCGAAATTCATAAGCCTTGTAAAAAGCTGTCCGCCAGGTGGCAATCATCCCCGTTCTGGTTTCGTTTCGAAAGTAACGAATTCGCTTATCCCTGGCGGCATACTGCCGCATGATTTCTTCAGTTCCGTCACTGGAACAGTCATCTACTGCAATAAGTAAGAAATCACTATAAGTTTGATTCAGTAAAGACTCAAGGGCTTCGGGCAGGTATTTGGCGTTGTTATAAAGCGTTAGCCCAAAACAAACGCGGGGCTTTTGTTTTACCATGTTATTTTTTGTTAATCTCGGGAATTTTGCTCAGTTGAGACATATGTATTTAGCCCCAAAACATTAGCGATACGCCGCCGAATTTGTCGCTTAATCCGGCTAATAGTACCAAGTTTAGCTTCTGTTTTCCAATGTTCCGCCCTGGCTTTAGCAGCTTGGGCTTCTGTTTTCCAATGTTCCGCCCTGGCTTTAGCAGCTTGGGCTTCTGTTTTCCAATGTTCCGCCTGGACTTTCCAATACTCTATTTTGAATTTATATAATTGCTCTATCTCGGCTCTGATGTGCTCGATTTCTTCACGAATTTTCGGATGCCCCCATTTTAACTTGAACCACTCAATTTCTTCTTGACTATAAAAATATTGGACATACTGGATTGCGCACATCCTCTCAACAAAACCTGGAGATAAATTTACAGATTTTAAAAATGTGTGGTAGAGCGATTGGTAGGTTTTATCACTGGCCGTGTTCCTATACGGCAAATCAGGTATGTCAATGTTTAAGAATTCTTTAAGGGCATTATAGTAACAGCTATTAAGGCTCTCGAGTCTAATTAATAATAGATCTGCGTGTTCTCCCTGGTAAATGTTATAGCCTTTTGCTTTGGGAAAATCGTCGGTAGAAAAGACATCAATGCCAAACACATTTTTGATTTTTGTATCAAACCAGGTTGATGCTAATGTATAGAGGTCTTCTTGCCTATTTTCAAAAATCTGTTGCACCTTTCCCAGGTTTATAGAAAGATCGTCTTCAAGGTTTAAATCTGGAAATTTTCTCTCAATACTTTGAAAAAGAGCGGATATAGCCCAGCCAATTGGATCTCTCACCAGAGTTATAACCTTACATCGTTGGCCGTCTCTGGCACACACCAATTGGCGAAGCTGTTTGATTTCTTCTATCTTTTGTGAAAGCCGAGCTACATCTAACCCGTTGTTAACTGCTTCTTGTAGTTTGGCAATATCATCTTCGGTCAGATTGTGGGTGTGATAAATAGGCCGATCAAGTTTTAGGGCTGTTAAAGCTTCATATATGGAGATTGAGCCAACCTTACCCATTGTATAAATTATGATCGGATCAGCTTGTAATGACATACTTATACCCTGGCTAGCCCCGCATTTTCTTATCTATCTTTGGGCCATTCGATTTCGCGGTATCCTTAATAAAGCCGTCGAAAAAGACCCCGCTGGGAGCCATTTGAATGAGCGGATTTAACAATATCCATAAAAATCTGCCCAAATTTTTGGGTGCGGGGTAATAGTTCCCTTTGCGCTTGCGCTTCCAGCTCATAATCTGGGCCAGGGGCCTTTTCTTGAAAGAACTTAACCAGGCAGGCGGCCAGTTCCTCAGATTTATCAGGGTTAAAAAAGATTGAGCCAGGTGGATTCTGTTCACAATGTACGGGTAGACTTGAGACAATCATCCCTTTACCCAGCGATTTGGCTTCTTCAATACTGGTACTCCAGCCTTCAAAGAGTGAGGGTTGCAAAACCGCCTGGGCCTGGCGCATAAGCTGGTAGACATGTTCCTGCGGCACCACCCCTAAATGGATAAATTGATTTGTCAGGCCTCTTTCAGCAACCATTTCCTGAAATTGTTCAAAGAAAAGCGGATTACGGAAATCTGCCGTGAGACCTGTACAGACCACAGTAATTTCAGGATATTGGGACTTAACAAGCGTCAAGGCTTCAAGTACGGCCAGATGGTTCTTATGTTTGAAGAATTGGTTAGGTAAATAAAAGAAACGCCGGGGAAGATGATAATACTCACACACCCAAGTTGGGTCAGTATCATAAATATCTTTGGGTACATGAGCGACAAAAGAAAGTATCCTTGCTTTCTCCATAGAGGTTGGGTCGAAACGCTCAAGGTCCTGCCAGGCGCTTTTACTGCTTAAAACAACACTATCGGCATAATCAGTCACCCGGCTGTAAATGCTACAACGTTGCTTGATTTCGTCCGGTGAGAACATCTCGGGCAGATGTAGACACTGAAAATCTGCAATCCATGATATAACCGGTACATTAAATCCAGGGCCAATAATACCTTTTAAAAACAGGCAGTCAACCCGATTCTGGCGCAAAAATAGAGAATAAGGGTGCTCTGCTTTTTTTTGAACCCCCAAACTTTTTCGAATCAGATCGAACTTTTTGTGTAAAAATCCGGCCGCTCTGACCAATTTGGGGTCGAGGACTCGATCAACGTAGGGGGCCAGCATATCGTAGCTTTTGGAGGATTTTTGGTTTAGCAAAACAATTTCAGGCTGTTCAGAGTCAGGCAAAGACCTTAAAGCGATAAAAAGGTTCTTTAAATAGTTGCCCCCCGCCGTCCATTCTGGGTTAACCAGGTTATTAAATCCGATACTGATTTTCTTCATAACTCTCTTTTACACCATTCCACGAAGGTTTTTAGGCCGTCTTCCAAGGGTATAGTGGGGGTGAAGCCATAGGCTTCTAACCTGGTAATGTTGGCTTGCCAATTTAACGGCGTACCCGGTGGAACCACCCCATCGAATTGAGGGGTAAGATTTAGTCCTAAAGCTGCCAGGATCATATTGGCTAATTCGGCAATAGTGGTTTCTCGACCACTCGCCACATTATATACCTCACCTTCCATAGGGGTAAATTTAGCTACCACAGTTACAGCTTTAGCAATGTCTGTAGCATGGATAAAATCACGACTTTCTTGACCGGTACCTTGTAATGTAACTACATGTTTGGTGAGCGCTTTTTGACAGATATCCCAAATCACCTGTCGCCGCAGACCCGGCCCATAAGCAGAGAAAATGCGCAGGCTGGCGGTGCGCATCCCATAAACTTTGTTAAACTCCTGGCAGATCAGCTCGCTTTGTAACTTATGAAAACCATAGGGGGAAAGAGGGGCAATAGGGTGATCTTCGCGAATGGGCCGAGTAGTCGGATTGCCATAAATAGCCGCGCTTGAGAGAAAAATAAAGCGACATTCAGGGGCGCTCACTCTCAAGGTATTCAATATGTCAAAGGTAAGCAAGGGTCCCGCAGAAAAATCTGACGCCGGGTTATCCACAGAAAAATTAACCGATGCTCGCCCGGCGCTGTGAATACATAGCTGAATCTGATGTTGTTTAAGGATCTCCCCCAGATAAGAATCAGGAAGTCTTAAAGGGTAATAGCTCGATAAATTAGCCAGAGGAGCGTTTTCGGGCGACGAGGAGTCAATCCCCACCACTTCATAGCCTTGCTCGGCAAAACTTCGGGCAATGTAGCGCCCCAGAAATCCCGCTACACCTGTAACTAAGACACGCATGGGATACTCGATTTAAGCAGGATGAGGCCCATCAAACCTCTTTACGAATCGCTATGCCTACCCCGTAGCCTAACTCACAAAATTCCCAGGTGATCCATTGACGATTAGCTCCCACCACCCGCTGCCAGACTTCTAGTAAATGAGGCTGGGTTGGATGGCTAATATCATCAAAAACCAACATTCCTCCAATTTTTACTCTGGGCATAACATCCCGCAGATCTTGTTCTGCCCCTTTGGCGGAGTGGTCGCCATCAACGGTGATCAGATCAAAGAAAGCATCAGGATGCTCCTTAAAATAACGGGGTACTGTTTCGTGGCTATTGCCACTAATCAACTCTAAACGCCCGCGATAGCCCACTTTTTTGATTTCACTTTGGACAAATTCAGGGCCGGGATTGGCCATACTGGCGTAATTTTCTCGCCAAATATCAAAGCCAACAATCTCGCACTCTGGACAGGTGGAGGCCACCATAGCCATACTGCGCCCTCGACGCACGCCTATTTCCAGATAACTGGTGGGCCGAATCAAGCGAGCGGCGGCCAAAAGTACGGTAACAATGTCGGCATAACGCCAGGCTTCGCCAAAACGTTCCAGGCCGGCCTGATAGTAAGCCAACAGATATTGCACATAATCATCCTTTTCCAGTTTTTCAATAATTTGAATAGCTTGACGCAGGCAGACAGGGCTGGTAGCCAGAGTTTCCACAGTGCTGGTACCCAGCAGTACAGGATGATACCAATACCCCAGCTCTGGGGCCTCAAAAGTGGCTTGAGTAACAAAAGGTACTTCCTTGGGTAAGGGTGAGCGCAATTTAATGGCCGGCAAAGAACCATAAACTATCGTGGCGGCTGACAAAGCGGCCTGTTCTTCTTTTGAAGAGGTACCGGCATTACTACTTTGATCTTGTTTTTGTTTCGGTTTAAGCCAATTCATTTGCTTTTCTCCAAGAGTTTATCGGTTATGGGCAGTGAGAAATCAGTTAATTCTTTAACAACTCGAGCCGGATTGCCGGCGACAAGGGTCAAGGGAGGGACATCTGAGGTGACGACGCTGCCCGCAGCGACAATACTGCCATCGCCAATTTGCACCCCTTTGGTAATGATGGCATACAGACCAATCCAGGCCCGCTCGCCTATTTTAACCGGTTTGCTGGCAATTTTATTTCGGGGGCCTTTGTGCTGGCCCAGAATGGTTAAAAAATCCTGTCCCCGAAGATAGGGATCAATGGGATGCGAGTCGTTGTCAAAAATCTGCACTCCGTGCGCCAGCAAGGTCAGTGTGCCAATTTCAATCCGTTCGGCGCAGCTTAGCAGGCAATCATCGCCAATATATACATAATCACCAATAACAATTTTGCCGGGACTAAAATTTTCGCAACGCAACAGGCCCCGGCAAACCACATAGTTGCCCAGTTGAATGTTATCCCGCGCCCCGCGATTGACGCACCAGGCGCGCGAGCCGATGCGGCAATTAGCGCCCAGGATGGCTTGCTCATGAAAGCGTTCCACCGCATCAAGCGCGGCCAGATGTTCCCAATACTCGCGGATGCGCCGCCCGGCCAGGGCCAGCCAACGCCGCACTCGATGGGGGCCAGGGGTTACGACAAGCTTATTAACGGCGTTGCCAAAACTATGAAAGTGATCTGCCGGCATAACTCAAACGCTCCCAGGGGGATACAGCTCCGCCGGATACACAAAGTCAGAGCCGTGCAGAATACCGTTGCAGATTGTATCCAGGCCAGGGTCTTTACCCGGCAGCAAATCATCCAGGCCGGAAAGTTGGATTCTGTACGACTTGGCTTCCTCTGTAGGTTCTATACTTGCGACTGGAATCATGCGTCGAAAGAAAAAATGGTAGGCATACTTGCGTCCCCGCTCGATAATTGCCGGCTCTAACGGCTGCGAGAAGGGCAGTTGGTCGAGAATTTTGAAATATTCATCAACCGAGCGAGCATCCAGGGTAAGCCCTTTATTGCGTATCCAGGCTTCTCCCCCCACAATCACAGGCACACCCATGCTGGTCAATTCAACCCCGGTTTTGGTGCCATAGATAATAACAGCATTGCATTGGGCCATCATCACATAGGTGCTAATTTGGCTCTCAGGGGGGATCACAAAGACATTCGGCGGCAGTTCAGGAAAAATTTGGCGAATTTCGTCGGCCATCAGTTGGCGCGATTTTACTGTGCCGCGCAGTTCTGCGGGATGAATGCGAATGACTAACTGCAATTCAGGGCGGCGGGCAAAATATTGGATTGTTTGGATAATCCACTCTTTCATATTTGGAAAGGCGTTGGCTGGATAGTGCAGTTGCGCATCCCACATTACATTGGTTAATAGCCCAATACACGGGCGGGATAAATCCACCCCAACCTCGCGGATAATTGCCTCTAAATCCTCTTGGGGGGTTTCATGAAACCAAATCCAGTCGCGTGTTCCCTGCCAGCGGCTCTTGAGATAATCCATTGTCTCAGTTTCCAGGTGCGGGGTCCAGCTTATATTTTCCCAGGTAGATACCGGTTCAGCCAGCATGGTGTGATGATAGGTATCGTGATGGCTAAAAATAAAACTTTTTTTGCGGTAGGCCACCTGCCAGTTGGCAACACGAACTCCCTCCTGGCGGGCAACTTCGCCCACCAAGCCCTGTGGAACATAAATACCATGATGAAAACTGGCGCAGGCAAAGTGATACTGACGCAGACAGCGCCGGGCCACAGAGGTAGTGAGGAGGGCGGCTTTAAAGTAATGACGTAGAACAGGTTCAGCCAGAGGCTCGTTTTCTAAAGTACCGCGCGCAAAAAAGCGTAAAGCTCCGGCCAGGGCATGCTCCCCTACCCGCAGCCCATCGAGCTGATACCCGGCGATCTCATCCAATGGGATTGCCGCAGCCAACTCTGTAACCCCTTGTTTTATCTCAGGGGTGATGAACTCACCATATAAGTGAAAGGGGACTCCCAGGGCATGATAAACGCTGCTCCCTCCATTAAAGCAGCTACGGCAGGTTTTTTCAGAGATGCCTTGTGTGGCAAAAGCGTCCAGGTTTGATACCTTATGAAAGGTAAGCTGCTCACAGGCCGGCAAAGTCTGATCGCAAAGTAATAAATGAACCTCGGCCCCGCGTAGGGTTAAGGCGACTGCCAGCAAACTATCCAGGGTAACAACCGGAAGATGTCCTCCCACGCCGGTGGCAATCAAGATACGCGGGCCGCCGGTTGCTGCCTGTACCGCGTCCTGCCAGCGCGACCATTCATGCTTCAAAAGCTGAGGCCAATCTGGATAACGAATGGAAGATTTTTGCTGTCTAGGTACTGAAGTGGTTAACTGTTGCTCAAGAATTTCTTTGGGAGTGCTACGAGTCCAGCGTCTAATTTTCTCCAGTAGTGAGGTCAATTACTCTGCTCCTGTTGCCCTATAAAACATTTTGATTTGTCAGGATCGAACTGGATGCCATTCTTGAGTTAGCAGGAGGTAGGGTGGCTCTCACTGAATTCACTCGTTCGTAGAAAAATATAATTAAACAGATTTTCGGGATGTTCATATTTGGCATGAGGGTACAAACCCTTATCTCTAAGATAAGAAATTATATCTATACTTACATCTTCGAGACTTTCATTAATTTCTACCATAACTGTACGTACCTTAACATCAGCCAAAGTCTTTTCAGCACCTTTAAGTATCTCGAATTCGAGACCGTCAACATCTAGCTTGATATGGTTTGGAACTGGAAGGTCAAAGTAATCAATTAGATCATCTATCCGATAGCTCAATACAGGTTGGCTCAAAACTGGCTCGAAAGACTTACCCGCATAATCAATGGCTGCTCCTAACGAGTGAAGAGCGCCACCTGCTCTAAGGTTATGGTAATTGAAAAGGGCTAAATTAGTTTTTGATGACAGGGCGAGAGGTAACGGTATAATATTGTCTTGACAGTTATTTAATACTACATTTTTGTTTAATTGAGCAAAAGTTGGGAATCCGGGTTCAAATGCATATATTAATGCCCGTCCATTTGTGAATTTGGCTGCTACCAGAGCATAAGCGCCAACATTAGCGCCTATATCATAAACGACATCTCCATCTTTAATAAATGTCTCAATCCATTTTATAGTTTCAGGTTCCTTTCTACAGGAGACCAGTCGTACATCATACTCAAACTCTTCTTCAATATTGAGTAGGATTTTATGGCGGCTGTAATCTAATTCTTTCACCACAGCTAACTTGCGTCGAATTGCTAACCAATTTCTATCTGGCAAAAGTTTTAAGCAGTCAACACAAGTTTCTAACCGATCTTCATTAGATAGAAATTTTAAACCATTAAGACAGACCTTCAACTGACTTTCGTATGATAAAAGCTTTAGATTAGCAATACACGCTTCCAATCTTTCTTTGTCAGTAAAAAACTTGAAGTTATTGATAAAAACACTTAAGCGATATGTGTCAGGTAATAGTTTTAGACTGATAAACCAAAAGTATTCTACCAGTGTGCTCAGTAACTTACCCATGTAGAGCCTGACCCCAGCGACCCAGATGTTTAGCTTTTACTACAAGTTCTTGGGGATAAGGTCTATTGCAAGTGGTAAAGTGCATAGTTATGCCCATGTTTCTTGCGCTGTTTATTTTCTAAGCTAGTCCGCATAGGATGAGGGGTAAATGTGAGTGGGTCTACGCCATCTAAATGTACTAGCAAGCAGGTATTTTTGATCCGAAACACCGGCTGATCTTGAGTAAATTCCTGAAAGAACTTAACCACACCGGGGCTTTTGGCCGCATAATCATGCCAAATAATGACGCCCTTGGGGGCAAGCATTTCAAAAGCTTTGGCCGTGTCATTTTTTACTAATTCATAACTATGATCGCCGTCCACAAAGATAAAATCCATTTTATGGCGATAAGGGGTCGTATCAAATTCTCTGGAATCAGCAAATATTTGTCTTATAAACGGTTCTCGATCTGTACCTCGAAAGTAAATACCAAGGTAAGGCGCTATGCGTGGGTCTGCTTCAGGTGGCAGATTCAGGGTCGTTACAATCACGCCCTCCGTAGCTTGGGCAAGATGGTAAGTTGTCCGACCCATGTAAGTTCCAAATTCAAATAAATTTCTACACTGCAAATGACGAGCAATCGCATTGACATAGAGGAGATCAACATGATTGACATGTCCTGTTTCTTCGTTAATGGCCCCAATTGGCACGCAGACTTTTTCAATGCCAGCGAATAACTCATTCAGATAAATCTCTCTAATTCGGCTCTTTTCTTGTAATAAAGCAAAATTCACCTCTTGGGAAAAATTTCGGCGTCTCTCTTGTGCATATTTCAGAAGCCTACTTGCTTCTTGAGATACCTTCAATTCTTCAATTATGTCAACGGGTAAAGTGGCCATCTGCACTTCGAGAAGATTGCGTAATCGTCGCTCGACATAATCTTTTTGGATGGTGTTGCGTTCATCAAGGAGAGCCAACGTCTTTGCATTCCGTTCATCAAGGAGAGCCAACATTTTTTCGTTACGTTCATCGAATAAGGCCATCACTTTCGTGTTATGTTTGATTAGTTGTGTTAAAGCTTGGCCAATATATTTGTAAACAACGAACCATTCAAAAATGAGATAAAGAATCGGCAAAGCAGCAACAGCAAGCCAAAAAACAAGAGTTGGAACTGACGTTAAATTAGGTAAGATAGCATTACTAGCAAAAGTAAAGACCAGGGAAGCGATTATTAGCGAAAAAATGATATAGAATATTATGATCTTACGTGAAGGGGTGCCAGTCATCGAACTAAACCTTCTTTTGACATTATCTAATGCCGAATATGATTGAATGTCAATTATTAAACCAATCAACTAAATACATCTGTGTTGACTGAGAGAACAGTGGGTTCTGTGGCCCAATCATAACTAACCAAAATGTTACCGTAGTAGCTGATTGGCAAGCGACCAGTTCCATAAAAATCACCCTCAGTTACTATAATACTAGTAGCAGACATGATTTTATCTGTTAATTCTCTGTTGACCAGGCAAGAAATATCAACCTCATAATTGCCTGGTATTAGCGGAAGAGAGGGAATTGTACATACAAAACGGCCGGCAGACGATAAATCTAGTAACTTACTACGTGTAACGTCACTGGGTAAACCAAACAAGCGATGTCCTTTTTGATTGGCAAATACTACATTGACCATTACATCGTTAGGTTGTCCGTTAAACTCGCTTGTATATTCCATCACTAACCGAACCGGATCACCCGCTCTGACCGACTTACAGGGATTGCCATTGATATCTTCTAAGAAAAAATTGGTAAAACGCAACAGGCCACTTCCTGTTCTTGTATTGTCGGTTAATTCAGTTTTGCCACTATTTGAACGCACTGATTCATAATAACGAGGAATAATTTCGCTGCTTGGGCCTGAAGCAACAACCCGCCCGGCTTCGAGAAGAATAGATGTAGGGCATAAACTGGCAATAGCCGACATATTATGAGTTACAAATAATACAGTTCGACCTTCTGCTTGGGTTATGGAATTCATTTTTTTGAGGCATTTTTCCTGGAAGGCCACATCGCCGACTGCCAGTACCTCGTCAATTAACAAGATTTCTGTGTCGAGGTGAGCTGCAACAGAGAAGGCTAAACGGACGCGCATCCCACTAGAATAATATTTAACCGGAGTATCAAGAAACCGTTCTACCCCAGAAAAGGCTACAATCTCATCAAGTTTACGATCAATTTCGAGTTTCTTCATCCCCAAGATTGTGCCGTTAAGATAAATATTCTCCCGTCCGCTCAGCTCATCATGAAAGCCGGTCCCTACCTCTAACAGACTGCCAATCCGGCCGTGGATGACGGCCTTGCCCACTGTTGGCTCGGTAATACGGCTAAGAATCTTCAGCAATGTACTTTTGCCGGCCCCATTACGACCAATGATACCTATTACTTCACCTGGTTTCACCTCAAATGAGACATCTTTTAATACCCAAAATGCTCCAGCTGGGGGTATCCAGGAAAAATCATCAGGTAACAATTTACCGTTTTGATGAGACCGGTTCAAAATCTCGGGTAGATAATCTTTTAGACCGGTTTGTTTAATACGACGAAGATAGTTTTTTGAGTTAGTTAAAGTCTGCCGAACTTGTTTCTGGATACCCTTACGGCGAACATCGCGGAGGTAATGCCGTGACATTTGTAGAGTGTTTCGTAAATGTGTTGGCAGGCCAGGGGCTCGCGGTTTTCGGCCGCCTAAATAATATAATTTACCTAAATGTTCAACTCTGATTATTGGGTCACTCATAAATAATCAACCATTGTTCGTTCCACACGCCGAAAATAAAAGAGCGCAGCAACAAAACCGGAGATGAGCAGAACCGTTACAATCAATACAATTAATATTGGGGGGGATTCCTCTCCCCATAGTGCCCACCGATAGCCTTGAAAGATAGTGCTTAGTGGATTTAGATAAACAAAGGATCGCCACGAATCAGGAATGTGGCTAATTGGATAAAGAATTGGTGATAGATACAATAAGGCTCTAAAGCTCGGTCGCAAAGCTAACCCTACATCGGGCGTATTGACTGATAGAGCGGCTAACCATATCCCTAATGCTGAAGCAGCAAGCACCATCAATAACGCAAAAAAGGGCAAGGTCAGAATCGTAAAACCGGGGATAAACCGATAGTAAAAAAACATCAGTACAAGGGGTATGAGTGAAGCTACATAATCTACCAGTTCAGATAAAATAGCTACTAAGGGAACGATCAATCGGGGATAATAGACTTTCTTCATGATCCCTCGATTACTGGTTAGGCTGCTGGTTGTTCGATTGACTGTACCCTGAAAGAAAAACCAAAGTGTAATCCCTGAATAGACAAACATAGGATAGGGAACCTTATCACTTTTAACGCCAAGCATTAAGCCAAATACTAAACTATAGATGGTCATATAAGCCAAAGGGGTAATAATTATCCATAATAAACCTAAGTTTGTAGGGCGATAACGTCCATGAATATTACGCATTACCAGATAGCGAATAAGGTCTCGATATTCCCATAGATCACGTAACCCCAAGCGTCTCAGCCCGTGTTCAGGCTCAATTATGATAGTGGGAGGTGTATCAATTTCAGTTTTCAAACTCATACAAATCCTATGGGTCAAGACAATAAAAATCAGTTCCTCATTTGCCCTGCCCGGAACTGATTACAAATCTCAATATCTGACCGGCTCATGGCAATTAAAAAGAGCCTTAACTGCTCTGAGCCACCTATTTTAGCATACTTCGGCAGCGGGCGGAAATTTATGGCATGACCATCCCACTCTATTTATGCAACAGTTCGTGTTTAGCCAGAGTTACCTATCTCGAATAGCGTTTGTAAAATCTGCTCAAGCCGAGCTTCACTTAATGGTTTGGCCCACTGGAGCTGGGTGTAGGAAGCTGGCCGCAGCTTTTTAAACTCTTGTTTTACACTGTCATAATTTGAAATAGGGATGCCGATATGGTTCAACAGGGAAGCTGCCAGTAGGAAATTTCCAAAAATGTTGGGATGCACCCCGTCTCGGTGCATAGGACTAACCCCAAACAAGCGGAGCGCCTCGACAGCCTGATCCATTTGTTTGTTCCAATCTAGTACCGATGGGTATCCATCCGCGGCTATTTCAAGTACAACCTGGTTCATGGTCATACCAGAATCACCAATGAGGGCATCATACTCTGAATTGTAATAGAGGGGTGTCGGCCAGTAGTCAAACATTGTGGTCAAAACAAGAGAAACCTCTCGCCTGCTTTTTTTTACAGTTTCCTTGATGGCTAAAAATCTCTGGCGGCGTTGTTCTACATTATCCTCATGTGGCCCCGCATCTTCAAATACAACAACATCCCCATCTTTTATCATGCCGGAATTTAATTCTTGAGAGATACGTTTTACATCTTGTGTCCAGGCGAAACGAAAAAAAAGCTCCTGCTTGCTGACCCCATTATCACGCAAAAGCATCTGAGCTATATCCTGTATTCGATTTAAGGGGTTCTTATACTCAAAAACGCCAAAGCCCCAGCCTCGGGCAATACTATCACCATAGATATGAATAACTCGCCCATATTCACTCCGATTAATCCGAGAGACTTGCCGGGCTTGAGCCATTCTTAGTTTGCCCTCATCCATAACTTCATCCGGCTGCCCCGGGGTTGGACTATAAATTTGAGGCTGTATTATAGTTCGAATTCTTAGGCCAAGTATTTTAAGAATTCTACCAATTCGGTAATACTTTTGTAGAACAATACCAATTAATACACCAATGAATAAGGACAAAACAATCGAGAGATATGTGAAATTCACTTTCACCAATTCCATTGAAGGAAGAGCTTTTTGACTAAATCATGTCTACTCCATTAGGATGCCGCCAAAACATACTCTATACGTATTACTAATGGTCGTTAAAAGATTATCACCTCCATCCAGGGTTAATAAATTGATTTTTCCAGCCCCTTCTCGTAATCCGGCTCAGGATATCCCAAATACTGCATGGCCTCTCCATGCACCTGCCACAAAAGGTGAAGCTGCTCTTTACTATAATACTGCTCCCAGCCGCTCATCGTTCCTTCACGATACATCCGCGGGTTACGATCCTTGAAATGTTGAAAAGGGATAGATTCTCGCTGAAAACATTTTAAGCAGGTAAATCGTTCAATTTGAGTACAAACTTCCCCTGAGTGCTCTCCCAACCATTCATAATGAATCCGTAGGTATCGCCCCTCCAGGTGGGCCGCGGTTTGGGCCCAATGCAAGTGATAATGATTCCAGGAACCAAAGAGTACTTTACCTTTAATAATCTCGGTCAGGTTGCGCCGTCTGAACCAGGGTTGGAAATCCTGAATAAAGTTGTAATACGACCAGAAGACGGCCCCCGCATTACGCACCGGCTGAATCACGTATTCACCCTCAAAATAGTAAGGAAAGGGCAACTCATGGGTTTTCAAAAAGAAATGCTCCTCTTCTTGAGCCAGTTGCTTACGATTAGCCTCGGTGAGTACCTTTTTACAACCTGGCATTAAGTAGCGATGCGTAGCTTGGGGAGTCAAGGGTGGCTCGTAAAGAGCAGTCCACTTGTTCCAGAGTAGATGCTGCTGCTCTGGGGCGGGGGCTTTTGTAACCACCCTCAGATGCCACTTCTCCTGTTTAAATGATTTTTTTACCCGATAAACGTTTGACGTCAAACGCTGAAAATGCCAAAAAATGAGACTTTTTACCCAAGAGTTGCCAGAACGAGGGTAAGATGCAATATATACAATCATTGCTTTCTACTTTATTCAAGAAGAAGAATACCCCCTCGGATGCCGCTGAAACCAATTCCAGGCATCGCCTACAATTTGTTTCAGGTCCGAGTGTCGCGGCTGCCAGCCCAGTTCTCGCTTGATCGCCTCCGAGGAAGCAATCAGCGTGGCCGGGTCGCCGGGGCGGCGGGGACCAACATCTGTGGGGATCGGATGGCCGGTAATCTGGCGGGCCACGTCCAGCACTTGCCGGATGCTGTAGCCCTGCCCATTGCCCAGGTTGTATTTTCGGCTGGGGCCGCCGGCCTGCAAGGCCCGCAAGGCCAGAATATGGGCCTGGGCCAGGTCCAGCACATGAATATAATCACGCACGCAGGTGCCGTCGGGGGTGGGGTAATCATCGCCAAAAATGGTGAACTTATCCCGTTTACCCTGAGCCACCCACAAAATCAAAGGGATGATATGGGTTTCGGGGTCGTGATCCTCGCCGTAAATAGGGCTGGCTCCGGCGGCGTTAAAATAACGCAGCGCAGTGTAGCGCAGTTGGTCGGTGCGATCCAGCCAGTACAAAAACCGTTCCAAAATCGCTTTGGACTCGCCATACGGGCTACCGGGCACAATCCGCTCCGTTTCGGCAATGGGGATTTTTTCCGGGTCGTCAAAGAGATTGGCCGTTGAGGACAGAATAAAATGCCTGGTTCCAGTCTCAGTGCAGGCCCGCAGCAGGTTCAAGCCGTTGGTCACGTTATCGCCAAGATAAAGAAAGGGCTTGGCCATTGATTCGCCTACCAAGGTATAGGAGGCAAAGTGCATCACCGCTTCCGGGCGATGCTCGGCAAACGTCTGGTTGAGCAGCTCCGCATCGGCCAGATCGCCCACAATCAACTGGGCTTTCGGGTGGACAGCCTCGCGGTGGCCCTGATACAAATTATCGTAAACCACGACCGATTCACCCGCCTCGGCCAACTGCTCGACCACAATCGAGCCAATATATCCCGCCCCGCCTGTTACCAAAATAGTCATGTGTTCTTGTCCTTTGTGAGTAGGCTAACCAAAGTCTCTATTTTACGCTTATTCAACGGAGGCGCAAATTGTGAAAAGTGCCTCAAAACACAGCAAAAACCCCCAACAAATCACTTATTGGGGGCTTGCTTTAAGGATGGAAGCTTGAAGGTTTGGCAAATATCCAATCTTCCAGCCTTCCAACCCTCCCTTCTTCGTTGCTTTAGCCTAAAATTTCATTCACCGTCATCTCTAATTGGGGAAAAGCCTGGAGAGTAAGGCTCTGGCCGCGCTTCCGGCGCTGTAGCTGTTCGTAGCCTGCCGCTGAGGGCCGCCGGTAAATTTCAATCACAGCGGCGGCTAAATCTACCAGCCACACTTCGGCAATGCCATGTTGAGCGTAGAGCGGTATTTTCACTTGCCGGTCATACTCCGCCGAACTCTCCGCCACCTCAATAATCAGGATGACATCTTCCGCTTCGGGATGGGCCTGACCATAAAAATCAGCGCGAGGTTGTAACAGAGCTAAGTCAGGTTCCGGCTCCGAATGTTCACCCAGGTGAATGGGGTCCTGGACGCTTATCAGCGCCAATTGACCCAAACGCTCAAACAGAAGTTGATTCAGACGTTTGACACAAGCCGCATGACGACTGCCAATAGGAGACATGCTGACCACCTCACCCTCGATAAGTTCAACCCGGTCATCCTCGGTGAGAATACGAGCCTCCAACATTTGATGGTATTCCGTTGTGGTGAAAAGCCGCCTGGCTATCTGGACTGTCATCTCTGCCTTCGCTACCTCTCATCTCTGCCCTATGTTTGCGCTTTTTATAGCTACCCAAAAATAGAACGCAGATGACGCAGATTCGACTGATTTTCGCTGTTTTTTTCTTGAATTTAGCTGCGCAAATTTGCGAAATCTGCGTTAATCAGCGTTCTAATCAAAGAGCGCAAAGGTAGTGATATCTGTTCTATACCTGTAAAAGATATTTTAGCCCCGGCCAACCATTATACAAGCTTGATGCCGCCTCCTCATACCCGGCTTAAATTGTGCGAAATCTCCTTCAAGGCCGGATAAAGCTGCCGGTACTCGGTGTACACCTGCTCGTACTTGGCGGCTGTATCCGGCTGAGGGCTGGTCGAGCCGGTGATGTTGATGCTGGTTTGGCAGGCTGTGTCCACATCCGGCCATGCGCCGACCCCCACACCGGCCAGCAGCGCCGCGCCATAAGCCGCGCCCTCGGTGGTGTTGACCGTGACCAACTCGGCGTTGAGGGTGTCGGCCAGAATTTGCCGCCACAAGGGACTCTTGGCTCCGCCGCCCGACACCCGCACTTGGGTGATTTCGGCCAGCCCGGCCGACTTCATCAGCTCGAAGCTATCGCGCAGGCCAAAAGCGACTCCTTCCAGCACCGCCCGGCTGAAATGGGGCTGGCTGTGGCGCACCGTCAGGCCGACAAACGCGCCGCGCGCCAACGGGTCGGGATGGGGTGTCCGCTCGCCGGTGAGGTAGGGCAAAAAGAGCAGCCCTTCGCTGCCCGGCGGGACATCTTTAGCCGGGGCCAGCAGGCTGTCGAAATCAAGGCCGGGAGCCAGGGTGTCTCGATACCAGCGCAAACTGCCCGCCGCCGATAGCATGACCCCCATCAAATGCCAGCGGCCTGGCACGGAGTGACAAAAGGCATGCAGCCGGCCCTCCGGCTCGATGAACGGCTCGTTGGTGCTGGCAAAAACCACGCCCGATGTGCCCAGGGTCAGGGCGATGATGCCCGACTGCACCACACCGACGCCGACGGCCTGAGCCGCCTGGTCGCCGCCCCCGCCGACGACAGGCGTGCCCGCTTTCAAGCCGGTTGCTTCTGCCGCCTCCGCCGAAATGTGGCCGGTCACGTCTGGTCCTTCATAAGTTTGAGGCAGCCACTCCGCCGGAATTTCCAACGCGGCCAGCAGCTCCGCCGACCAGTCTCGTTTGGCCAGGTCGAACAAAAGCATGCCCGCGCCGTCGGCCTTGTCCACGGCAAAACCGCCGGTCAGTTTGTAGCGGACATAATCTTTAGGCAGTAAAATGTGTTTGGTTTTAGCATACACCTCCGCCTCGTGTTTCTGCACCCACAAAATTTTGGGCGCAGTGAAGCCGGTCAGGGCATCGTTGCCGGTGATTTGGATAAGCCGCGCTTTGCCCAGCCGGGCGCGGATGTCGTCGCACTCGGCCCCGGTGCGCTGGTCGTTCCAGAGAATGGCCGGGCGTAACACCTGGCCGTTTTCATCCAGAAGCGTCAGCCCGTGCATCTGGCCGGTCAAGCCGATGGCGGCAATGTCGCCGCCGCTCAAGCCGGTTTGCTGGAGAACTTGGCGAATACTGCTGACTGCGCCCCGCCACCAATCCGCCGGATCCTGCTCGCTCCACAGCGGTTTGGGCGTTGACAGTGGAATTTCGGTCGTTGCCGTCCCGGCTACGTTGCCGGACGAGTCAATAATCAGGGCCTTGACGCCCGTTGTTGATGAGTCGATTCCCAAAAAGTAATTCATGTTTAACTCCTGTCAATGATGAGGCGAGGACGCGAGGAGGCGAAGAGGCGAGGTCTCCTCGCGTCCTCGCCTCACAAATCCTCGCCTCATTTCCGGCCTAGCAAAGCACGGATAATTTCCATTTCCAACTGTTCATAGTTCCGTTCGGCGATGAGGCGGTCGAGCCGGGCGGTATCCAGACTGCGAGCCACGTCGAGCAGGGCCAGGAAAATTTCGCGGCTGTTGCTCAGGTGCTGGGTTGCTGCTTCTGCCTTCTGGGTGCGCATAGCCTTGACATCCAGGCCGACAAACTCGCCGTTGTTGCCGTAGCCGTTGCGGTCGAGCACCCAGACCTGCATAAAAGCCCGGCGCAGGTCAACCGCGCCAAATGCCTTATCCTCGTCAAACTTGAGGCCGTTTTGGTCGTTCAGGTGAACGCTCCACAATTTTTTGTGGGCGATGGCATAAGAGAGTTCGTCCGACGGGTCCAGCCCGGCCAAAATGGCGTGGGCCGACTCCATGAGCACGCCGACGCGGCTGGGGTCGTCGGTCAGATACGACAGGCCGACGGCGTGGCCGATGGTCGGAATATAGGCCAAATCCATCGGTTCGTTGGGTTTGGGTTCAATCAGGATGCGGACATGGGGATCGTGAGCCAGCATTTTGTTGATCGCCGCCACCAGCAAATCCACTGCTTTGGCCGCATCTTTGGCCTCGCGAATGTAAGTGCCCTCGCGGGCCAGCCATAATACCAGCTTGTTGGTTCCCAGAATGTTGCCGATGTCAATACATTGCAGGCTGCGCTCGATAGCGTACTGCCGCTCGGCGGGGTTATTGGCGGTGTAACCGCCGTCAATAGTGCGCGGATCTTCCCACAGCCGGGGAGCGACAATTTCGGCCACCAGGCCCTCGCCGTCGAGCATGCGGCGCATCTCTTGGGCGGTTTTTTGTATCTCGGCGGGGGAGGGGTCCTGGTTGATGTTGGGGACGGCATCATCATCGTGAAACTGGACGCCATCAAAGCCCAACTTTTTGTAAAGTTTTAATTTTTCGGCAAAAGCGATGCTGGGCCGGACTGTTGGCCCAAATGGGTCAGCCCCTTCGTGGATATTCCAGGGGCCGAAGGAAAAACGAAATGTGCCAGGCATAACAAAAGCTCCTATTTTTGTAACTACAGGCATGTCATTTCGAGGCCGTAGGCCGAGAAATCTTCCCCGCTCACAGGCTATTCAAGCACCGACCTGGAAGATTTCTCCTCGCAGGCTCGTCGAAATGACATAATACCTTAGCAGTTACCCATTTTTTATTGAATTTTAGGTGAGGCGAGGAAGGGTGAGGGGAGGGCGAGACAAATCCTCGCCTCTTCGTGTCCCGCCTCGTCGCTTCATCTTACTCCTAACAGCAGCTCAATCAACAGTTGGTCTAACTTCTCATAGGGCAGGCCCCGTTGGCCCATCGCCACCCGGTCAAAGGCATGCGCTTTGAGGGCGTCGGCCTTATCTTTGGTATAGGGACCAAAATAGGGGTGCATCGAGCCATCGTCGGCTTTGATTTCAGCCAGCAAGGCTTGAATTTCTTTATCGGCGCGGAATTGGAGGGCTTTTTCCTTTAAGATAAGGTAAGTGCGCATGCAGCCACGGGCAAATTCTTTGACATCGGCCAGGTCGGCGGTGCGGTAGGCGTGGGCGTCGAAGTGACGGCTGCCTTCGTAGCCCACTTCCTCTAAAAATTTAACCAGGTAGAAGGCTTGCTTGATGGACTCCGCGCCAAAACGAAAGTCTTGATCGTAGCGGCCAAACTTTTGGTCGTTCAAATCAATGTGGAACAGCTTGCCCGCATCCCAGGCCTGGGCGACGGCGTGCATAAAATTTAGCCCGGCCATGTGTTCGTGGGCCACTTCGGGGTTCACGCCGACCAGCTCCGGGTGGTCCAGGGTGGCAATAAAGCCAAGCATAGCTCCGGTGGTCGGCAGGTAGATGTCGCCGCGCGGCTCGTTGGGTTTGGCTTCCAGGGCAAACTTCATGCCGTAACCCTGGTCGAGATTGTACTCACACAGAAAGTTGAGCGCCTCGCGGAACCATTTGCCTGCTTCCAGGGGATCTTTGCCGGCGTCGGTTTCCGTGCCTTCGCGCCCGCCCCAGAAAACATAAATTTTGGCCCCCAACTCTGCCCCCAAATCCATGGCCCGCATGGTTTTTTGCAGGGCAAAGGCCCGCACTCGGGGATCGTTGCTGGTAAAAGCGCCATCTCGAAAGACGGGATCGGAGAAGAGATTGGTGGTGGCCATGGGCACCACCAGGCCGGTCTCGGCCAGCGCCTTTTTGAAGCCGGCCACGATTTTATCGCGCTCGGCCGGGGTGGCGTCAATCGGGACCAGGTCGTTATCGTGAAAATTGACGCCATAAGCGCCTACCTCGGCCAGCAGGTGAACAATATCAACCGGCGACAGAGTCGTCCGCACGGGTTCCCCAAATGGATCGCGGCCTATGTTGCCTACGGTCCAGAGACCAAAGGTGAACTTGTGTTCAGGTTTTGGTTCGTACATTGAATCTTTACCTCCATATCGTTTTATGATTTGTCTTGATTTCGCGCACCCACAGAGTGTGGGTTGAGAGGGCGAGATTTAATTCGTCAATTATCCAATTGAGCAGGTTTAGCCTGCTGTGAAGTGGTCACGATCATGTCTAAAACTTGTCCTATTTCAGGATCAATTCGATCAGGAGGCACAAACTTGGTTAATATATGATAATCCGTTTTGCGCATGAGATTAGGTAATTGCAACTTCCTGAAAAATGCGGCAAATAATGGGTCAAGAAAATCATCAGAGACCTTCGTATCCGGCGACCAGGGAGACCCTTTGCCCAGAGTATTCATCGCTTTTTCGATCTCGTCTATCGTTTCTGTCATTGTATTGACCCACTCGGTGGCAAAGAGGGGGCCAATTTGGGTATCGCCTTCTTGTCTGGCCCAAGCTAATAATACCTCAGTTTGACATAGATAATTTTCTATTTCGCGTTGTTTCCACTTGTATTCTAATAATTCAGCCTGGTTTTGAAGGGGGGAGTCAATTCTATCAAAAATAGCTATGCCCACCAAATCGGGTTTGGCTTCACGTAAACCGCGAAAATGATCACGAGCTTTGGTAGGTTGGTTAAGAACATACCGCACAAAAGGGCGAGCCAGAATTTCCTGGGCAGGATGGTTAAGTTTTTCAGCAAAGGCATATAAGATAGCAAGGTCAGTAGGACCTTCCAGGTATAGCACCCAGCCGTTTTGCTCAGCTTGATAATACTGGTCGAAACCAATTTCCTTGAGTGATTTAAGCAATTGAAAGCCTCGATCATCAATTCGATGAGGCTTGCCGAGGAACGCAACAACTACATCACGGTCAGCCGCTTCGTTGAGGATAACCTCAGAATGGCTGGCAGCAATAATTTGACTATCCTGTTCTTGAGCAAACTCACTGAGAATTTGATAAATCTGCCGTTGTCGGATTATTTCAAGATGGGCATCCGGTTCATCGAGTAAGAGAACTGAATTAGGATTAGCAGCGAGGTAAGTCAGAAGCAAGAGAGTTTGTTGTAATCCACGACCAGATGAAGAAATGTCAAGAGGCACACCTGACCGATCACGATAAGTTAACTCGATCTCGCTTCGTTCCAGAATGTACTGCGGTTCATCAAGCTTAACCCCAAAGAGACTCTCAATGCGATTGCAAACTTTAACCCAAGCTTCTCTATCTCCATTCTGTATTAGCCGATAACATAGGTTACGTAAAACTTCAGCCGTGCGGCCTTGTCCGATTAAAAAGCTGATTTCGCCAGGTTGTTTGAGAAATTCTTGGTCGGCCAGGCCAGACATCGGCGGTAAAAAAGCTATCCGTGTAGTTACCACCAACTCTGGAATTGTCATTCGTTCTGGGTTATCACCTTCGCTAAGTCGCAGAGGTCGGCAATAGAAGGACTCCGGATTAGCGTAATCAAACTCAAGCCCACACTTCCAGGCCTGGCCTGCTGAAATGCCTTCTACAATAATTTCGACACGAATATTCTGCGTTAGTTGCTTGTTTTGAGTTCTACGGATATCTCGCACATGTAGATCTCGCCATAGCAAATTCGCACTTGGAACGGGAACAGCAATTAGATCTCGCCGGTTAATGGTTACGCCTGGGCGTTTTTCAGGAGTTGTTTTACCTTGGCGTTTTTCAATCCAACGCTTTAGGCCAATATCCCATAGTGCTAAGGCTTGAAGGGCCGTAGTTTTGCCCGAATTATTAGGGCCAATAAAAACAACGGGATTGCCCAGCTCAATTTCAACTTCGCCAAAACGCTTAAAGTTACGAATGATAAGCTTGTTTAACATAATCCAATTATAACACTAAATTTTCTCAAACGCGAAGAACAACTGCTTATCTGCCTGCCGGACAGCCGGGGGATAAACCTGATCCTCGTTCAACTCTGTGCCGCTGTGCTGGCCCAGCAAACGCCAGCCGGCGCTGGCGGCATCTTCGATCAACTCGCCGGCCTGGTAGACATGATAGTAGATTAACCCCGGCGTGGTTTGCAGGCTGAACTGGGCCACCTGGGTGTCGCCCGGTTCGGCGTCCGCGCCGTTGGGATTAAAGCGCCGAATGGCGTCAACCACACCGGGCCAGGTGCGCCAGCGCAGGGTTCGGGTCAGGCCGCGGGCATGCCAGATCAAAGGATGCACCCGGCGGGTCTCGCGGCTCCACAAGGTGGTATCTGCTGCGGAAGAGGTGGCCGATTTTTGTTTTGCCCCGAACATCTTCTGCCCCAGCCAGTAAAAATAGCAGCGCAAGGCCGGGGCTAAATTATCCAGGCCCAAAATCAGGCGGCCGCCCGGCTGCGCCACCCGTGCCATTTCGACCATGGCTCGGCGGCGGTTGGCTCGCCCCGGAATGTGTTGCAGCGCCCCGAAAAACATAAAAACGGCCTCAAAAGCACCGGTAGTAAACGGCAAATTGAGCAGGTTGGCCCCACTGAACTGCGCTTCCGCCGACAGGCTGCGTCCGGCCAACAGCATAGCCAGACTCAAATCCACCCCACTGACCCGATACCCGGCTTGGTTTAGCGCCAATACGGCCCGCCCTGCCCCGCAGCCCACGTCGAGCAGGCGGCCGGCCGGGGGAAAGTAGCGCACCGCCATCTCCTGCTCGCACTTTTGCAGGCCCTGTTTGCTCAAATTCTGCCAGCAGCTTACCACATCAGGCTGGCTGTATTTTTCAAGGGTGCTGATTGCAGTCATAGTCATAGATGTTCAGAAAAATTCTTGCTCAACCCTCAAGGTAGCAAGGTAGCAGGTAGCAAGGTAGCAGGTAGCAAGGTAGCAGATAGCAAGGTAGCAGGTATAAGTTTTGCTACTTTGCTACTTTGCTACTTTGCTACTTTGTGCTACTCTGCTACCTGTTCCGCCCTATTTTGCCGCTAATGGCTTGACACGGCAAAACATAGTGCATTATAATGCGAGATATAAATTCCTCACAACTTGCAAAATTAACCATCCAAGCTGTTTTCCAGTGGTAACAATCTCATAAGACATCGCACCGGACTAGCACAGATTTTGTCTTGAACCAATCAATGTTAAAAAAACTTTACAGTTTATTAACAGGATTTTAACATCAGGTTAAAAGGTGGTTAAATAGGGTCTGTTATACTCTTCCGAGTTGTTAAGCAACACCGAATAACCGTTGGCAGAAAGGAGGTCATCGCGTTAGCCGCAACCGTTATATGACGCAGTTCAAGGTAGTTTAGCCCCTCGTGGGCGGGCGCAAGGCCCTAAACTACAGCCCAACTGCGTAACTCTTACGTTATTCAAAGTTAGTCCACTGTAAGTAAACCTTAAACCGTTCATAAATTTTGGAGGAGATTTCGATGAAAAAATTAGGTAATCTTATCAGTCTGGTAGTCTTGTTGGCCTTAGTTTTAACCCTGGTCCCCACCGCCGCCTTTGCTCAAGAAGTTGTGTGTGAACAGGATGCTGTGGTGCAGGCCGATGACTGGCTGTCGAAGCTGGCCGACAAATTCTACGGTGATGTGCTGGCTTATCAGGCCATTGCCGACGCTACCAATGCTATGGCCGCTACCGATGACAGCTATGCCAAAATTGACAATCCTGACGTCATCGAACCCGGCTGGAAACTGTGTATCCCCCCGGCCGAGTCGGCTCAAGCTGATGTAGCCAGCGCCGCCGAAGAAACAGCCGTGCAAATGGATGCCCTGATTGCCGCCGCCAAAGAAGAGGGCATGCTGACCACCATCGCCTTGCCCCACGACTGGCTCAACTACGGCATCATGATTGAAAATTTCAAGGCCAAGTATGGCCTGGAAATCAACGAACTCGACCCGAACGCCGGCTCCGGCGACGAACTGGAAGCCATCCGCGCCAATAAAGATAACAAAGGCCCCCAAGCCCCCGATGTGATTGACGTAGGTTTCGCCTTTGGTCCTCAGGCCAAGGATGAAGGCCTGATCCAACCCTACAAAGTTTCTACCTGGGCCTCTATTCCCCAAGACCTCAAAGACCCCGATGGTTACTGGTACGGCGATTATTATGGCGTGTTGGCCTTAGAGGTGAATACAGACGTCGTTCAGAATGTGCCCCAGGATTGGGCCGATTTGCTCAAGCCCGAATATAAAGGCCAGGTCGCTCTGGCCGGCGACCCCCGCACCTCCAATCAGGCCATTCAGTCGGTTTACGCGGCGGGCCTGTCTCGCACCGGCGATTTGAATACCGCGGCCCAGGCCGGCCTGGAGTTCTTTGCCGAATTGAATGCCGCCGGAAACTTTGTGCCGGTTATTGCCAACACCGGCACCATCGCCAGCGGTGAAACTCCCATCACCATTCAGTGGGATTACCTGGCTCTGGCTAATCGCGATACCTTTGCCGGCAACCCCAATATCGAAATTGTCATTCCGCAGTCGGCGGTTTTTGGTGGAGTTTATGTCCAGGCTATCAGCGCCTATGCCCCCCACCCCAACGCCGCCAAACTGTGGATGGAATATCTCTACTCCGACGAAGGTCAGTTGGTCTGGCTGAGCGGTTACGGTCACCCCATCCGCTACCTGGATATGGCTAAGCGCGGCGTCATCCCGGCTGAACTGGAGGCCAAACTGCCCCCGGCTGAACTGTACGAAAAAGCCGTTTTCCCCACCATCCAGCAGCTTGATGCGGCCAAGGCCGTGATTACTGAAAACTGGGATTCTGTAGTTAACGTAGACGTTAAGTAAACTTTAGCTAACCTTTTCAAGAGACCTGGCAGGTGTGTCAATCAAAAACTTGCCAGGTCTTTTGCCAAAATTTAGGAGGGGACGACCAAAGTGTCACAGGCGGTGATGTCAGAAACGCAGAGCGCATCTGCCAGAAAAGAGGCCCCCCGTAGATTTTCATGGGCCTGGCTGGGGGTGGTCCCTTTTTTCCTCTTTGCGACCCTCTTCATGCTGTGGCCGGCGGCGAATCTTTTTATCGGCAGCTTCCTGGACCGGCAAGGCAACTTTACCCTCGACAATATTATTGGCTTGAGCCAGCCTTTTATCTTGAATGCTTACTCCCTTAGTATTCAGATTAGCCTGGTCACGGCTATCGCCGGGGGAGTATTTGGCTTTTTATTGGCTTATGCGGTTATTCACGGCGGGCTGCCCCGCCAGGCCCGCACGGCCTTGATGACCTTTTGCGGCGTGGCCTCTAATTTTGCGGGTGTGCCGCTGGCTTTTGCCTTTATTTCCACTCTGGGACGAGTTGGCTTTATCACCGTAGTGCTCAGAGATATTTTTGGTTTGAATCTTTATAATCTGGGCTTTAATCTCTATGGCTTCTGGGGGTTGAGCCTGACTTATTTGTATTTTCAGTTGCCGTTGATGGTTTTGATTATTTCGCCGGCGCTGGATGGCCTCAAGCGAGAGTGGCGCGAAGCCTCTGAAAATTTGGGAGCCAGCCGCTGGCAATATTGGCGCTATGTAGCCTTGCCTATTCTACTACCTCCGTTGTTGGGCGCCATCATCTTATTGTTTGGCAACTCTTTTGGGGCTTATGCTACGGCGGCGGCGCTGGCCAGCACCTCTTTAAATCTGGCGACTATTGTCATCGGGGCGCAGATTCGAGGGGATGTATTGAATAATCCAGGGTTAGGATATGCCCTGGCCCTGGGAATGGTAGTGGTCATGGCCATCTCGATTAGCGGCTATACCATCTTACAGCGCCGGACGGAAAGGTGGCTGCGATGAAAAGAGGCAGTTTTTGGGCCTGGTTTTGGTTTATCCTGGGCTGGCTTTACTTTATTTTACCATTGCTGGGCACATTTCTTTTCTCGCTGCGAGCCAAAAAAGATACTTTAAGTTTTTTGGCTTATGAAACTGTCTTTAATGACCCCAAGTTCTGGGAGACCTTTGGCTTTTCGGCGCTGATGGGGCTGCTAACCATTGTGGTCAGTCTGCTGCTTATCGTGCCGACCGCCTATTGGGTCCAGTTGCGCTTGCCCCGCCTGCGCCCTGTTATCGAGTTGATGACTTTGCTGCCCTTTGTTATTCCAACGATTGTATTGGTCTTTGGTTTAATCAGAGTGTTCAGCCGCCCTCCTTTAGCCCTGACCGGCAGCACCTTTACGACCAATATCTTGCTCATCGCCGGTTATACTGTGCTCTCTTTTCCCTACATGTACCGGGCCGTAGATACCGGCTTACGGGCTATTGATGTGCGCACCCTCACCGAGGCGGCCCAAAGTTTGGGCGCGAGCTGGCCGACAATCCTGTTTTACGTCATCTTCCCTAATGTGCGGGTGGCCCTGCTGAGCGGCGCTTTTCTGACCTTTGCCATTGTCATTGGTGAATATGTGTTGGCGGCTTTTTTGGCCCGGCCTGCCTTTGCTCCCTATCTGGTGCTGCTGGGCCAGGCCAGAGCCTACGAACCGGCCGCTCTGGCCATTATCAGCTTTGCCCTAACCTGGGTTTTCATCGGCGTGATTCAATTTGTTGGGCGGGGTCAAGGCAGCAACCTGGCGGGCACACACTAATCAATTTTAGATTTTGGATTTTCGATTTACGATTTGGATTTGCATCTAAAATCGTAAATCCAAAATCGTAAATCGGAAATAGGCTTATGGCTTTTCTCGAACTGACCAACATCTACAAAAGTTTTGGCCACTTTACGGCAGTGGATAATTTCAACCTGCAAGTCCAGAAAGGTGAATTTGTCTCCTTTCTGGGGCCGAGCGGCTGTGGCAAAACAACCACGCTGCGCATGGTCGCCGGATTTGAAAAACCGACCTCCGGCGCCATAAAAATCAATGACCGGGATGTAACCTACACCCCGCCCAACCAGCGCAATGTGGGCATGGTTTTTCAATCCTACGCCCTGTTTCCCAATATGACTGTCGCCGGCAATATTGGTTTTGGCTTGAAAATTGCCAAAAAATCGGCTGCGGAAATCAAGCAGCGGGTTCAGGAGATGTTAGACCTGATCCATTTACCCAAACACGGCGACCGCTACCCCTACCAGCTCTCCGGCGGGCAGCAGCAGCGGGTGGCCCTGGCCCGCGCCCTGGCCATTCAGCCGCAAGTATTGCTGCTGGACGAGCCGCTCTCGGCCCTCGATGCCAAAATTCGAGTCGAGCTACGCTCCGAAATCCGGCGCATCCAGCAGGAGTTGGGCATTACCACCATCTATGTGACCCACGACCAGGAAGAAGCCCTGTCGTTATCGGACCGGATTGTGGTCATGAGCGCCGGCAAGATGGAGCAGGTCGGCACTCCCTTTGAGATTTACAATTTCCCCAGAACCCACTTTGTGGCCTCGTTTGTGGGCACGCTCAACCAGATTCAATGTACCGTCGTGGACCCGGCCAAAGGACTGTTAGCTCACAACGGCCAAAATCTGACCACAGCCACGCCTGTTGAGATGGCGGCCGGTACACCGGTGCGGGTCATGCTGCGGCCCGAAGAGCTGCATCTGGGCCAGGCCGAAGGGGAGAATCAACTGACCGGCCGGGTGGAAGCAGTCACCTTTCTGGGTTCCATTGTGCGGATGGAGGTCAACCTGGGCGAGACCAACGTGACTCTGGATGCTTTGAATGAGCGCAAACTCACCCTGCCCAAAGTCGGCCAGTCGCAAATTGTCTCCTTTCCTTCGCACGCTTGTTGGGTCATGCCCGACGCTTAGTACAACCTTGCATTAGTTCGTGACGAAATCATGTCATTCCGACCGAAGGGAGGAATCTTCTTCCCCGCTGTCTAAACTTCCAGGCAAGGACCAAGATTTCTCGCTGGCGCTCGAAATGACATGCCAGGAACCGGCTACATCAAATCGGGACGAATTTACGCAATCCTGTACTTACTCCATCCCTCCCGCAATGAGTCCCGGCAACTGTTCCACCTGCGATGACAGCTTCAACTCATAGCACGGAACTTGCTCAACCAGCTTACCCAGCAGGTGCAGCGTCTGCCCGATAGCCGCTTTATCCCAGCCTTCGATGGCCTGGGGCACAAGCTGCAACAGCGCCTCTTTGGGACTGATTTCGACCAATTCACTCTGGCTCAACCCCGGAACAACCTGCGGGAAGAAAATTCCTCCCGCCAGCCCCCTCGCCGCCCACGGCTCGACAAACGCCTCCTCCGCCCGAAACACCCGCTTCTGCGGCCCGGTTGGAGCTAACAAGTCTAATACCTCTTCCTTAGCCTTAGCCTCCCCCACAAACCTCCGCAATCCCTCAAACCGCGCCAGCGAGTCGTCAAAGGCGCTCAAACGGCCCGGATAGGCCAACACCTCGACCTGTTCATCCGGGCGCAGACTTAGCAGCGGCGAGTCGTTGCTGAGCAGTTTCCAGCCGGCGCTCAACAGGGCCAGGCCCGTGGTCGTTTTGCCCGCGCCCATCGCCCCGGTGATCAAAGCGACCTTGCCGCCCGGCGAAAGCCCCGCAAAAGCGTGCAGCGGAAACCAGCCCCGCCGCCGGTAGAGCGGGGCCAGCGAAATCAGCAGCACATCCTCGAACGCGCCGTAAGCTTCCAGCGTGTTGCGGGTAACAGCGCCGACCAGCCGCTGCTGGTCCAAATCTACCGTAATCAGGCCGTACTTGGGCATGCGGATGGCCACCAGCGACCCCTGCCCGTAGTAGCCAACCAGCGGCCCTTCGCTCAGCGCCGGCATGCCCGGTGGAGGCGGCGGGGCGCTGGGCAGCTTGTGCAGGTGCCAGCCGATAAAAATATCGCTCCCCGCTCCATTGGCGTGAGGCAAATGGCCGTAAACTTCCTCAAAGCGTTCCCGCAGCGGCGCATCCGGCGTTTGAAAGGCCAGCTTCAGGCCGTGCAGCTCCACCACCAGCGGCG
This sequence comes from Anaerolineae bacterium, assembly GCA_023151115.1. Next base: position 116,766 of record JAKLJP010000006.1, on the reverse strand, counting down.
GGTCGGTTGCTTGGGTCAGATTCATCGGTCAAAAAATCCCTTGTGAAATGGTTTGTTTGGCGTTATAATAGTGGCAGACATCAGGCTGTCAAATGAAGCGATAGCACAAAAAGTGGGGCGAAAATGCTAACACAAACTATTACCATTGATCGAACTGGGCGGATTACTTTACCTCAGCAAGTTCTTGATGCCCTGGGATTGACAACTTCACATGAAACAGAAGTTATCATCGAGTTTACTGAGGAGGGAATTGTACTAAAACCAAAAACTTCTGCTACTCCCCTTACTGACCGTATCGCGGCTATGAATTTGCCTGTAGCTGACTGGGAACAGATGGAACAGGAGATTGAAGCAGGGCGGTCGGAATAATGGCTGAGGTTGTTTTTCTTGATGTCAATGTCTTTATGTATGCCGCTGGTGGACCCCATTCTTATAAAGATGTTTGTGTACGCATCTTAACGGATGTGGAAAATGGCATTCTACCAGCCGCAATTAATACCGAGGTTTTGCAGGAATTGCTTTATCGTTACAGTCATATCAAACTGTCTGACAAGGGTATTCAACTTTGTCGTGATATTATGAAATATCCTCTCACTATTCTGCCGATCACAGAGCGTGATATTGGTTTGGCTATTGATTTGTTTGAGACTTATCGTGCTGCCGGAGTAAAGCCACGGGATGCTATCCATACAGCGACAATGCAAAATAATAGTATTTTTCAGGTAATCAGTGCTGATAAAGATTTTGAAGCACTTACTTCTTTGACCCGAATAGACCCACTGGCCTATACATAAAGCATGATACTCAGTGGATCCAAATTTGAGGAGCCAGCACGCCCACGTGCGGCAGTGTTCGGCACGTGGGCGTGCCTCACTCCTCGGAAAATTGGATCTACTGATACTTCATAAATAGAAAAACTGATGGGCAAACAATACAACCTGATCAACATCCGCACCCTGCTCAAGGAAGGCTTCAGCGACGCCGAACTGCGCGACTTTTGTTTCGACACCCCCGATTTCAGGCCGGTTTACGACCAACTGGCCCAAAACACCGGCAAAGCCGAACTCGTGCGCCTGCTGCTGGAATACGCCCACCAAAAGGTAAAACTCGAACCCCTCCTGGCCTGGGCCGAAACAGCCAACCCCGCCCAATTCAAAGCCCACCAACCCTACTTCAAAGACAACCCTCCCCCCTCCGACGCCGACCCGCCCCTCTCCTACCTGAGCGCCCTACGTACCCCTGCCCCTGTTCCTCCTCCCGCCTCCTCGCCTGCTTCGCCTCCCCTCCCCGAGTCCTCACCCATGTCTTCCTCCTCGCCTCACCGCCTCACCGCCTCTTCGCCTCTTCGTGTCTTCCTCTGCCACACTGCCGCCGACAAGCCCGCCGTGCGCGACCTGTACCACCGCCTCCGCGCCGACGGCTTTGAACCCTGGCTGGACGAAGAGGATTTGTTGCCCGGCCAGAAATGGCAAAAAGAGATCCCCAAAGCCGTCGCTGCCAGCGATGTGGTCATCGTCTGCCTCTCCCAGGCTGCCTTGACCCGCGCCGGCTACGTCCAGGAAGAGATCAAATTCGCTCTCGATGTGGCCGATCAGCAGCCGGAAAACTCGATTTTTCTCATCCCGCTCCGTCTGGAAGAATGTGATGTGCCCCACCGCCTGCAAGGGCTGCATTGGGTCAATTTGTTTGATGAGAAGGGTTACGGGCGTTTAGTGCGGGGATTGAGGCTGAAGGCTGAGGCTAAGGCTAAGGCTAAGGAAGAAATTAAGCCTGCTGTAGAGGAAACCCCGGCCAGGCCAAAGGCGAAGACTTCGGGCGATGCTTATGTTAGCCCCATCATCCAATCCCCAACCCCTGACCCCCAGCCCCCGACCCCCGACCGCCTTCCCTTTGAACCCGAAATGATCCTCATTTCCGCTGGGGAATTTCTGATGGGCAGTGATCCCAAAAAGGATAAACAGGCGCAGGAGGAAGAGCAGCCCCAACATACTCTCTATTTGCCCGATTACTACATGGCCAAAACGCCGGTAACGAATGTCCAGTATGCTGCTTTTGTGCAGGCTACCGGTCATCACGCGCCCCAAGTTAATGAAAATTGGGCCAAACCCTACAACTGGAACGGGCAAACGCCACCCCAGGGCAAGGAAAATCATCCGGTGGTTGTGGTCAGTTGGGATGATGCCGCAGCCTACTGCCGCTGGCTGGCCGGAGCGACCGGTAAACCCTACCGCCTGCCCACCGAGGCGGAGTGGGAAAAGGGAGCGCGAGGCACCGATGGCCGCATCTATCCCTGGGGTAATCAGTGGGATGCCCAACGCTGCAATTCAAGCGAAGGCGGCCAGGGTGGCACAACGCCGGTAGATGCTTATCCCGCTGGGGCCAGCCCTTATGGCTTGCTGGATATGGCCGGCAATGTCTGGGAATGGTGCAGCACCGTCTGGCAGGAAAAAGCCTATCCTTTTCAGGTTCAGGATGAATGGACGAAGGCTTATCTTGATAGAACTAATGTTCTCCGGGTGCTGCGGGGCGGTGCTTTCAGTCTCGATGGAGACTACGCCCGCTGCGCCATCCGCTTCAAGGGCGATCCCGATAGCAGGGGCTATTTCGTTGGTTTTCGGGCGGTGGTGTCCCCCCATTTTGTAGTTGGAATCCTGGAATCCTGAATTTCTGGATTTCTGGCAGAGACAAGGCAAAGTTGCCGGTCTAAATCAAGGCAGCGATAGGTTAACTTCGCCCCGGAATCACCGCGTCAGCGGGGTCGCCGTAGGGGCGAGGCAGGTCAGCATGATCTTCTCGGCCCAAAACGGGCCGCTTTCCGACCTGCCTCGCCCCTACAGTGTGGAATTGAATCACTGTGGAATGAAAAATGAGACCGCTGATGGATTCTGAGTCCTCAGGATTTCGTGGGGTTTGAGCCTGATACGTGATGTGTGATACGTGATTAGGGCATCACGCATCACGCATCACGCATCACGTTGCCCCTGACCCCCTGAATTCCAAAAGAGCCTGGATTCTTTCAGCGGTCTCACTCTTTTCAGCGAACTCAGTGGTTTTAAAAACTCCCTCAATTCCAACCCAACTGCAAACCGAATTCAAACCTGCCTGTGCTAGAATAAAGTCAGGGAAGGTTCGTGGGGTTAAGGAACCGCCGGATGAGGACCGGCTGACCGTTAAAAGAGCGAAGAGGCTATTATGTCAATTTATGAAGAAAACGAACGCGCCTTGAAAGAGTTGATCCAGGGCATAAAAAGTGTGCCGGGGACATTCCCGCCGGTCTACAACTGCGGGGATATGCTGATCGGCTACGACCGGCAGGGCCAGTTTCGGGTGATGGCTTCCATCAAGAGCGAGCCGGTGCTGCCGGCCGAAACGGACTGGCTCAAACAGTGGCAAGCCCGGCTGACCCCGCTGACGCACAACAGTGAAAACGAGCAAAATTTGATTGATTATTGGATCCATCGCTGGCAAGCCCGGCGCTGGAAACCCAATTCCTCGCCGCGGCCATTGGAACAAATTTAGCTAAGTTACTATTCAACAGATTGAGCAAGGCTGGCCTTGAGTGGGCCGGCCTTGTTTGTTTTTGGGTTTCAAACCCCTTTGACAAAAGCGGCTGATAGATTTATAGTTAGCACTTCGCACAAGGTAGCAGGTAGCAAAATCGCAGAGATTGTATTCCCCCTGTCTACCGTCTACTATTTTTTCAAGGAGTTTGTCATGTCCACTGCTGTACCCCCTTTAGAAGTACACGACCCCGAAATTTTAGCCCAGGCGCGGGCGGTGCTTGACGCCTGCGCTTCGCCCCAGGCGATGCAGGAGGCTGTGCTGGCTGCTGTGTCTCGCAATGAAGCCTGGCGCGGGCAGCGCTGTATCAACCTGCTTGCCCCCGAAGCGCCAACCAGCCCCACTGTGCGGGCGCTTCTCTCCGCCGAAGTCGGCACCCGCGCCGCCGAAGGACATATCGGCGCGCTCAACCGCTGGTTTGTCGGCACGCAGTACATTGACGAAATCGAAGCCCTATGCATGGAGCTGCTCAAAAAACTGTTCAAGGTTCGTTACGCCGACCACCGCCTGGTCGCCAGTATGATCGGCAATCTGACCGTCTACACGGCCTTGACCGAACCCGGCGACGTGATGATGAGTGTGCCACAACCCTTTGGCGGCCACTCCAGCAACCGTCCCGACGGCCCCGCCGGGGTGCGCGGTCTCAAAATTGTGGACATTCCCTTCGATCCGCTGGAACTGGAAGTGGATTTGGACCTCTTCCGCAAAATGGCCCCGCTGGTGCAGCCCAAACTGGTCACGCTCGGCGTCTCGATGACCCTCTTCCCTTTTCCCATTGCGGCCATGCATGACATCGTGGCCGAGTGGGGCGGGCGCATCTTTTTTGATGGGGCGCATCAACTGGGCTTGATCGCCGGCGGCCAGTTTCAAGACCCCTTGCGGGAAGGGGCGGCAGTGCTGACCGGCTCGGCCGGCAAAACTTTCAGCGGTCCCCAGAGCGGGGTCATTGTCTGGGACGACCCGGCCCTGACCGAGCCGCTCACCCACGCCATTTTTCCGGTGCTGGTCGCCACGCATCAGGTCAATCGGGTGGCTGCGCTGGCCGTCTCCGCGGCGGAATTGTTAGCTTTTGGTCCGGTTTACATGGCCCAAATCGTCCGCAATGCCCAGGCGTTGGGCGCGGCGCTGGCCCGGCGCGGCATCCCGGTGCTGGGCAGTCACAAGGGCTACACCGCCACCCAGCAGGTGATCGCCGATGTGCGCCAGTTTGGCGGGGGACTGGCTGTGGCCCAACGTCTGGCGCGGGCCAATATCATCGCCAACAAAAACCTCATCCCCAACGACCGGCCCGAACATTGGGACCGGCCCAGCGGCCTGCGCATGGGCACCATCGAGGTGACACGCCTGGGCATGAACGAAACCGCCATGGAGACCATCGCCGATTTTATGGCTCGTATCCTGGTGGAACAAGAAGCGCCGGAGACGGTCGGCGAGGAAGTCATCGAATTTCGCCAGCCCTACCAGACCTTGTATTACTGCTTTGACAACGGCTTGCCCAAAAACTAAGCAAGGTAGCAGGGTCGCATTATTTTCAGCGGTCAGCGGTCCCCCAAGGGGGACGAAGCGCTCTCTGCCGTCGGCGGTCGTATTTAACGAGGAGTATTTAATGCACTTATCAGACAAACCCCAACACAACCCCAACGCCACGCACCAAACGGTTGGCGAGGAAGCCATTATAATTAATCTGGTCAGCGGGGCCTACTATTCGCTCAACGATACGGGGACGAAGTTTTGGGAACTGCTCGACGGGCAGCGGACCATTGCCGACTGCGCCCGGCTCATCGCCGCCGAATACGAGGTCGAGGCCGGGGTAGTGGAGGCCGACCTGCTGGAACTGGCCGCCGATTTTAAGCAGGAAGGCTTGATTGTTCTTTGAACGCCTGCGCCGGGGTCTACAACATAGTCTAATACTCGTATCTGCCCTGCCCAACGCCTCCAAAAGAGCGTTATTGGCCCGGATGCTGGCTTTCAGCCGGGCGTTACCCGCCCAATTCAACCAACCCCTACCGCAAATGATGGCCAAGCTGACGCCGCCAGTGCCCTCCGACCGGCAAAATCTCACTCCCGACGACATCTGCCGCCTGGCCGATGCGCTGGCCGCCTGGCACTTCCGTTCGCCGCTGGGCATCTGCCTGCGGCGCTCGTTATTGCGCTACCATTTTTTGCGCCAGGCCGGTCTGCCGGTCAGCATTGTCTTTGGAGCCAGGCTCAAAGGGGCAAACGAGAGCGGCGGCCTCGGCGGGCATGCCTGGCTCACCCTGAATGGTTTACCCTACTATGAAAACGAACAGGATTATACCGGGTTTGTAGAAATGTACGTCTATCCGGTAGACAGTAGACGGGGAAGTTAATAACTCGTAACTCCAAATCAAAAATCAAAAATCGTAAATCGAAAATCGTAAATCGAAAATCGTAAATCGTAAATCGAAATGTGTGGTATTTCCGGCATTTACGCCCTTAAGGGCGAACCGATTCAACCGGATGAGTTGGCGGCGCAGATTGCCACGATTGCCCATCGCGGGCCAAATCAGGGAGCGACTTTTCTTTCAGCCCAACGTGTTTGTGGTCTGGGCATACGTCGCTTAAGCATCATTGACGTGGCCGGCGGCGACCAACCCATCAGCAACGAGGACGGCTCGATTCACTTGGTTTACAACGGCGAAACCTATAATCACCAACCGCTGCGGGCCGAGTTGGAGCGGTTAGGCCACCACCCCCACAGCCACAGCGATGCCGAAGTGATTGTCCATGGTTACGAAACTTGGGGGCCGGCAGGAATTTTAAGCCGCATGCGGGGCATGTTTGCCTTTGCTCTATGGGACGAGACCCGGCAGCAGCTTTTTCTGGCCCGCGACCGTTTTGGCATCAAGCCCCTCTACTATGCCGAGCACAACGGACGGCTCAGCTTTGCCTCCGAAATCAAGGCTATTCTGGCCCAGCCCCATTTTCCCCGCCGGGTCAATCTGCCCGCCCTGCAAGCTATGCTGACTTTGGGTTTTGTGCCCGGCCCGGCAACGATGTTTGAGGGTATTTTCAAGCTGCCGCCGGCCCATTTTTTACTGGCGCAGCCCGATGGTTTCCAAATTAAGCCGTATTGGCGGCTGACCTATCAGGAAAACCGGCTCATTTCCGAGGCTGAGGCAGCCGAACAATTTTTGGCCCTGCTGCAAGAGTCGGTGCAGATGCACTTGATGAGTGAAGTTCCCCTGGGTGCGCTTCTGTCTGGGGGGCTGGACTCTGGCGCGCTCGTGGCCCTGATTAACAGGGGTCAGGGGTTGGGGGTCTGGGGTCAGGGGTCAGAAGTTGGCGGTCGCTTAAAAACTGTCTCCATTGGTTTTGAAGACGCCAGTTATGATGAATCGCCGTTGGCGCTGGCGTTGGCCCAATTCATTGGCACTGAGCACCATCCCATCACTTTTGGCCCGGCTGATTTTGACCTGTACCCGGCGGTCATGGGCCACCTGGAAGAACCGCAGAGTTCAGCGACGGCGCTGCCGATTTACAAGCTGTATCGGGCCTGCCGGCAAGCCGGGCTAACCGTCGTGCTGACCGGCGAGGGGGCCGATGAACTGCTGGGCGGCTATCACTGGCACCGGGGCGATGCGCTGGTGCGCCCACTGCTGGGCTGGCCGGTTGCCCTACGACGGATGCTGGCCGCGTCGCCGCTGCCGATGTCGGCGGCGGCGCGGCGGGTGCTGGCGCGGGGTGCGTCCGATATTCCGACCCGTTACCGGGATTGGCTCGAAGCGGGGGGTGACAGCTATCACCCGCGAATTTTGTCGGGCGAAGTAGTCCACGCCTTGAACGGGACGGTTGATGATTTTCCGGCGCTGTGGGCCGAGTTGCTGCGGGACCGCTCCCACGATGCGCCCCTCCACCAGACCATGTGGCTGGAGAGCCAGACCCGCATGGTGGATTTTATCAATTTTGAGGTAGATAAAATGAGCATGGCCAGCTCCATCGAGGCCCGTGTGCCTTACCTGGACCACTGTCTGTGGGAGTTTTGCGCCACCCTACCGCCACATTATAAGCTAAAGGGTAGCGTTGAGAAATATCTATTACGGCAAGCCACGCAGGGACTTTTGCCGGAAGCCACGCGCACCCGCCGTAAAAAGGGCCTGGCCTCGCCCTATGCCGGTTGGCTGCGGTCCGCTTGCCTGCCCGATTGGGCTGAAACGGCCCTCGCGTCGTCGAGTCTCCGGCAAACCGGTCTGTTCGATGCGAGTGCGGTTCAAGAGTTGCGCCGGGCGCACCAAGCTGGCCAGCCTCACCTGGGGCCGCTGCTGATGGGGGTGTTGAGCACCCAAATTTGGTATGATATTTTTATTAAAGGGAGTTTAGGCAGTGCCGGGATTTAAGCTTCTTGCGTGTTTTGTCTCTTTACTCCACGAAAGAAGCAACACAAGAATTGGTAACTGCTCGGGTATCATATCATTTCGACGAGCCTGCGAGGAGAAATCTTCCAGGCTGGTGCTTGAATAGCCTACGAGCGGGGAAGATTTCTCGGCCTACGGCCTCGAAACCTGTCCCACCCCTTCGGGTGCGTCGAAGGGCGTGAGCTTGTCGAAGGATGACATGCCGAGTAGTTACAAGTATGGTGCAATTTCTGTCGTATTCGCTAAGATATTGCACCATACGGCCCGACCGTAACAGCACCCCGCCCAGCGATAAATCAGCCGGGCTAGAGAACTACGCCGGATGAATCCGGCTCAGGCAAGCCCGCTTCATCGGGCGTTGTTTCATAGCCGGGGCGATTTATCCCCCCGGCGGTCTCCGGCGTAAAGTGCAACTTGTTAATGAACGGGACAGTATTGTGCAATTTCTCTGAAACTAGCCAAAGTCCTAAATCTCAGGTAGAAGAAACGTGCAATCGGCTCCTCCAACACGCAACACGCAACACGCAACACGCCAGATTACATTTGCTGCCGCTCTGCTCTTGATTGCAGTTGGTTTTGGCCTACGGCTGTACCAGTTAGCCGCTGAGAGTTATTGGTACGATGAACTGCTGCAACTGGATATTGCCCAGGGCTTGCCCCCTGGGGTGGGGGGCGTGACGACCATCTTCCCGCGTTTGCGGGGCCACGCGGCAGTGCCGTTGGATTATTTGATTGCCCACTTTTGGATTTTGTTGGGCCGGGAGGAGGGCTGGGCGCGTTTGCCGGCGGTGATGGTAGGGACGCTGGCGCTGCCGGTGGTGTATCAATTGGGCCGGCGCTGGTTGGGGCGACAGGCCGGTTTGCTGCTGCTGGCGCTGCTGGCGCTGTCGCCGCTGCACGTGCGTTACAGCCAGGAAGTGCGGCCTTATGCCCTGGTCCTGCTAGGGGTCACACTGGCGATTTATGCTTACTGGCGACTGCGTGATACCGGCCGGCTGCGCTATTTTATCCCGTTACAAGTAGGGGTGTTGATTTTTTCGCTGGCCCACTTTTTTGCCTGGACGATTTTTGCGCCCCTCTTGTTGTTCACCACGTTTGATCTTTGGCCTGAAGCGAGACGTAAACAGGCCCTTAAATTGATCGGTCTGCTGGCGGCCAGCCTGATTTTGCCGATTATTTTGCTGCTCTTATCCGGCTGGGGTGGTTTATTCTACACGGTCAAGGGGTTTGGCGAGGCGCTGGTCGAGCCGGACAAATTTACTGCTGTGCCGGAACAAAAACCGGATAAGGGGCAAGGTCCGCAGCTCAGCGCCGATTTTGTTAAGTTTGAAATTTTAACGCCTTTGGGCGGCGACGCGGCCGATATGTCTCTCTGGGGATTTAACCTGTTGGTCGGGCTGGGCCTGGTCTACCTGATGGCCCAAAAACAGTACCGGCTGGCTTTATTTTTACTGCTGTGGCTCATCCTGCCGATTCTCATCATTGTGGCCTTTTTGGTCTATCGCGGCGCTTTTTTTGCCATTCGTTATATTATTTTTGTGCTGCCCGCTTATCTGACCTTGCTGGCGTTAGGGATGATGGCCTTGCCGCGCTGGCTCAAATGCGCCGAGCCGCGCTGGTTATCGCTGGCGGCTCTGCTGTTGGTCAGCGCCCTGGTTTTTAACAACTTTAGAGGCGGTCTGGAGCGGCTTTATTTTGAAAAAAATAAAGAGGATTGGCGGCTGGTCGGTAACTTTATCAATCAGAACGCCGGCTCCACCGACAAAATCATCGCCATGCGGGCTGAGCCGGCCGTCAATTGGTATCGCCCCAGTGCCTGGACTGCGCCCAACTACTTTTGGACGCTGGACGAAATCAAAGAAACGGCGGCGGCTGCGCCGCGCAGTTGGGTTATTCTGAGTATCTTTTCTTCGACGGTGGACGACCAGGTGGAAGCCTGGCTCACCGAGCAGGGAGCCGTCCACTTCCCGTTGGACCCGCTGATTACCGTCTACTATCTTGGACCGGGGGCAACGCCTGACCAACTGCTGGCCGAAGCCCAGCGTTTTGCCCTGCCGGTGGACCACGCCCTCTATCTCAGCTTGGGCCAGCAAAACCGCTCTCGACCGGAGGTGGCCCGCCAATATTATCGCCTGGCCATCGAGCACGCCCCCACCCCTGAACTGCGGGCCGAGTATCAAGCCGCCTTAAACGCCCTGGCCGGAAAATGAAAAATAAGAATTTAGAAATAAGAAATAAGAACGGACGCAAGACGCAAGACGCAAGACGCAATACCATCTCTCTCGTTGCCCTGGTAATTACAGCATTAGGTTTCGCTTTGCGCCTGTACGCCCTGGGCAGGGAAAGCCTCTGGTATGATGAACTGCTGCAACTGGATATTGCCCAGGGGCCGCTGAGCGGTATCTTGCCCCAGTTGCCCCGCCATACGGCTGTCCCGCTGGATTATTTTATTTCCCATTTTTGGGTTTGGCTGGGCCGGCAGGACGCCTGGGTGCGGCTGCCGGCAGTAATGGTAGGGACACTCACCCTGCCGCTGGCTTACTGGCTGGGCCACCGGCTGCTGGGCCGCAGCGAAGGCTTACTGTTGCTGGCCCTGCTGGCCCTATCGCCCTTTCACATCCGTTACAGCCAGGAGGCGCGGCCCTATGCGTTGGTGGTGTTGGGCGTTATCCTGGCCGTTTATGCCTTGTGGCGGTTTCGAGCGACCGGACGGCGGTATTACCTGGCCATACTGCAAATTGGGGTATTGGTCTTTGCTTTGGCCCATCTATTTGCGTTGGTTATTTTTGTACCCTTCGTCATCTGGGCCGGGTTTGATTTTATTTTTGCCCACCCACGCCGCACGGCGGCCAAAACGCTGGGCGCGTTGGTGGGGACGGGCACGGTGGCGCTGGTCATTTTGCTGGCATTGGGGTATGGCAGCGCCCTCTATTACTCCACCCGCGAGTTCGGTAAGGCAGTGGCCGAGCCGGAAAAGTTCACGGTCGAGGCCGAGCAAAAACCCAACCAGGGCGACGGGCCGCAGGTGGACGACTTTTTTATCAAAAACCAAATTTTGGGACCCCTCGGCGCGGGCGATGCCGAGCCGGTTTTGTGGCTGGTCAACGGACTGGCTGGATTGGGCTTGCTGTACCTGCTGACGCAAAAAAGATATAGCTTGAGCCTGCTCTTGAGCCTGTGGATTGTTTTGCCGATTGTAGCGATTGTGGCTTTTTTGGTCTACCGGGGAACGTTTTTTTCGCCGCGTTACATCATCTCGACCCTGCCGGCTTATCTGATGCTGCTCACGGTGGGCCTGTTAGCCCTGCCACGCTGGCTCAAATGCGCGGAACCGGGTTGGGTGTCAAAAGGGGCTTTATTAATTTTAAGCGGTCTGCTAGTCTGGACTATGGGAACTGCTTTGGGCCAGCTTTATGTTGAACAGAAAAATGAAAACTGGCGGCTGGTGAGCCAATTTTTGGCCCAGAACAGCCAGCCGGGCGAGGCGATTATTCCGGTCAATGCCGAAGCGACCATGAATTGGTATTACCCGCCGGCCCGCGCCGAATTGGACCGCTTTGATACCCTGGCCGCCGTTCAGGCGGAAGTGACCGCGGCCAGGCGGAGTTGGGTGATTATGAGCATTTTTTCCAACTACATCGGCGACGATGTCTTAAAGATGCGGGCCTGGTTAGGGGAGCAGGGAGCAATCCGGCTGGTCTTTGACCCGGTGATTGACGTGTATTACCTGGGGCCTGACGCCAACCCGCCCCAACTGCTCAAAGAAATCCAAACGATGGCCCTGCCGGTTGACCACGCCCTCTACGCCAGTCTGGCCCGCGAAAATCGCCGCGACCCGGCGGTGGCCCGGCGCTATTACGAGCTGGCGATTGTGCATGCCCCTGATGAGGAAACGCGGGCGGAGTATCAGGCGGCGCTGGCAGAGTTAAACGTTCAACGTTGAACGTTCAACCGTTTGACCCAATCCAGCGGCAGCAAAAAGTAGGCCAGCCAGGGTGCTTTGGACTGAGCCAATTGGGGATGATCGAGGGCAATTTCGTCCAGGCTGGGCAGCAAGGCAAAACGCAAGGCTTGCGCCACTTCGCGGGGACGGCCTTCGCTGAATTTGATGGCTCTGAATAAATACAGGCCGGGCGGGTGGGGGTTGAGGTGAGAGGTGTTGACCAAATCCAGGGAGTCAACCCATTGGCGGAATGAATGTGAAACGCGGGGATGCTGCGCAGTCAACAGAGAGTCCTCCACAGCAGTGGGAAAATATTTTTTTAACAACGCCAGGACGGGATAGGTAAAGCGGCCATCCACGGCGTCAAGCCAGGGCTGGGGATCGGTTAAGTACGGAGCCAGCAAGGCCAAATCATACAAGTGAATGAGGCGACCTTTGCCCTGCCACAGATGATAGGTGGCGTGGACCAACAGGTGCAGCCAGAGCGCCTCCGGGCAGGGTAATAGAGCCGGCTGGCCCAACAGCGTTCCCGGCGCGGCGTTGGCCCACATCAGTTTGGTCAGCTCGACGGTTGGCCCGCCGAAGGTCTCGCGGCAGTGTAAATGAACTTCCAGCTTGCGCGGGTTGTCAGGGTGCTCGCCGGTGGTGGAGACAACCCGGCGGTTGTCGGGTTTGCAGAACTCGGTGTGCTTCCAGTGGATGGTTTCCTGTTGGTAGCCGAGTTCCGCCAGCAGGTGGGCGCTGACGGCAAAATTTTCGGGGTGAATCAGCACATCCAGGTCGGCCATTGGGCGCAGGCCCGGATCGGGGTAATATAGCGGCGCTAAAATCGAGCCTTTGAGCGGCAGCAGCGGAATGTGGCGGCGGTTGAACAGGGCCAGAATTTCTTGCAGTTCCGTTTGCATACGGGCCAGGCGCTGGCTGTTGAGGTGGTACTGCTCAGCCAGCCAGGTCTGGGTGGATTCGTCCAGCCAAGGGACTGCGGCCAGTTTCTTGCGCAGCAATGGGGCGACGCCGTGGACTCGGCCGGCAACTTGAAAGGTCTGCCAGGCGGCGGCAGACCAATGGGGATTTTGGGGTTGGTCAGTAGTGAGCCAATCGGCCAACGTGGCGCAGACAGAGGCCAGAGCGGTCATACCCCGTCCTGATCATCCGGGTCCAGCTCGGCCTCGCGCAACTGCTGGCGCAGTTCCTGGGCCAGGGCGATGATGTCAATGAGTTGGCCTTCCTCTTCTTCGCTCACGCCGTCGGGCATCACAGCGCGGGCCTGGCGCAGGGCCGCTTCCATGCGGTCGTTGTGCAGTTTTATCATGCGGGTGATATGTTCCAGGGTTAGCTCGCGGGCTTTCAATTTGAGGCGCGGGCCGGAGAAAAAGCCCACAGCTTCCATATCGCGCACGTACTCCTCAAACTCTTCCGGGGAGTCCCACTCTAACCCTTCATTATGATCCACGCCCTCCATCTCCTCAAAGCGGTCATCGGCCAGGAGCAGGGCGGTGAAATCTTCCAGCGACGGCTCCGGGTGCAGGGCGTGCCACTCATTCCACATTCGTTTGATCGGGACGACAATCTCTTCGTCTCGTTCCAGGTAAGCGTAGACCCAATCCAGTAGTTCTGATGACATAGAATCCTCTGAGAGATTAGAGATTGGAGATTAAACAATCTCCAATCTCTAATCTCCAACTGTCTGCCGGTCCTCGGTCGTTTAAAACTCGGCTACCGCTGGAATAATCTCTCGGCCAAAGATTTCGAGCGGTTTGATTTCGTGGACATTGGGCATATTAAAAATGACGTGCTGGATGCCCAGCCCAGCCAAAGGGCGGCGGCTTTCGATGGCTTGGGTCGGCGTCTTGCCTTCAGCGGCGAGATGAACTGCCGTCGGCGGTCACCAGAGTGACTATTCCTCAAATATCGTTTCAAGCAAATCTACCCCGGCCTGAATGTCATCCCCAAAATAAAGGCGATAGGTTTTGTGTTGGAACAAGGTCTCCAGGTGAGCCGGGTGGTGGGGTAGTTTCATTTCCAGGCCGGTTGAGCCGAAGGGCCACAGCTCTCGTACTGCCGTGGGAGGAAGCAGTTCCAATCGGCTTTGCTCCCCAACCCGCCGCTCGACCAGGACAACGGCTTTGGGTTGGGCGGAAATGGTGGTGCTGCCGGGCTGGATGGTTTCCAGATTGACTTCCAGTTTCATTTCTCCATTGGTTTGCAGCACCGGCTGGTAGGCAGCCAGGGCCGGAAACAGCTTTTTGGCGTCGGGGAGCAGGTGAAAACTCCAGGGCATGCCCCACCACAAATTGCGCCGGCTATCCAGCCAGACCACATCTTCGGCCAGGGCTTGAAACTTACCCGAAGCAGCGGCAGCGTAAGCCAGAGTCGTTTTGCCGCCGCCGCTCTGCGCTCGCAGCAGTACCGCCTGACCTTGTTTAGCCAGCGCCGCGCCATGTACACCCATCAACCCGCGCCATTCGAGCAGCATAAAGAAGGCCAATTCCAAGAAGTGCCAGCGAAAAGAGACCGGATTGGCTACGGTGGTCGCCGAAAAATAGCCAAAGGCCAGACCGGCGGACAAATCGGCCACCAGGGTCGAGTCGCGCCCGGTGGATTGGTAAAGCAGCGACCCTTCCAGGCGAAACACAGGTGGACCGCCGGGACCGTCGTCTACATCGTGGGTAAAGAGGCGGAAGGTGAAGTCAGGCTGCTCAACAGATTCAGCCGGCCCAAACCGGCCAAATGAAGTTTGGGCGGCGGCGATAATAGCCGGGTTGTTGCTGGTCAGATGCAGGCTGAAGCCCATCGGCTGAAACCAGGCTGTTTGATAAGAATCGGATTGGCGCATAGTTGGCTGGCAAGTTGCAGGGGTAGTAAACCGGATTCTAGCATGGAGGAGCGAACAAGGCAAAGTGTAGACGAGATGAAAGTCTGGCCGCTAATACCCTTTGTGGTAAAGGTTGAGGAAATTCTGGGTGGCAACTGCCAGACTGTACTCGGCCTCAATCTTCTGGCGAGCCTGGCGGCGTAAATCTTGATAGCGGGTTTCGTTGCTGAAAATCTCAACTACTTGGGCAGCCAGAGCCTCAGCCGAGTGTTGTGGCGGCAGACAAGCTACTTCTCGCATCACACCGACAGGGGTGCCCAGCCCAGGCACACCGCATGCCATCGCCTCGAGCACGGCCATGCCCTGCGACTCATGCCGGGAGGTTTGCAGATAGAGCTGCGACTGTTGGTAGAGCGAGGGCATGGCCAGATAAGCCACTGGCTGCCGCCAGATAAGATTGGTGTTCAATCCAAGCTGGCCGGCCAATTCAGACAACTCGTTGTACAAAGGGCCACTTCCGGCCAGATTTAGTTTAATTTGAGGGATTTCTTTTTTTACCTGGGCTAAAACTTCAAGCAGCAATCGCTGATTTTTGACCGGCAGCAGGGATGCAGCCTGAACGAGAACGGGATTTACGATTTTCGATTTACGATTTACGATTTTGGATTTTATTATTTGAAGGGCGATAGGGCGAAATAGATGGATATCAACACCTAGGGGAGCCAGACGGAGTTTAGATTCCGGAATGTTGTGAGCGCGGCACAAATCGAGTTGGTACTTGGAGCCGGCGGTGACCAGAGCTGCTTTTTTGAGGGCATAGCGGGTGGTCAAGCGCCGGGCCAGAAAACGCTGCGCCCCGTAATTGATATCCGGCAGGTTGGTTAGCTCGCCTCCGCCTAAACTGACCACTACCGGTCGCCTGATCCTTGAGCCGGCCAGCGCCGTTGAAAACCCAGCCTCGTCGGCCCAGAAGGCGTGCAGCAAGTCAAAGGGGGTTTTTTGATGCTGCTGGATAATAGCTTGTGTAGTTTGCAGCCAGATTTTGGCCGAAGCCAAGCCAAAGTTTTGCCCGCCGCCAACGGCGTGATGGGTCAAACCGTTGAATTGGTACAAACCTCGCGCAGGGTAGCGCTGACTGAAGACATGAACCTCGTACTGCTCGGCCAAGGTACGGGCCAGGTTGAGCAGCGCAGGAATCGCCCAATCGTTGGCGTGGGCGCTAAAACCGGGGGTGACGAGGGCAATTCTCATAGAAGGTAGCAGCGTAGCAGGATGCAATTGGCCGCGGCTTGGGGCCTGTTACTTTGTAACTTTGAATAAAGTATATGGCGAAAAATCGCCAATCTGGGTTAGGGTGGTATTTTCCTTGAGCCATTGATAATTAATTTGGGGTGTTTTGCCCTGCCATTGGGTTTCGATGCTACCCACATCAAGGAGTAAATAGAGCAGGTCGGGCGTGTCAGTCAGGGTTTGAAGTGTGGCCTCATCAAGATAAAAAAATTCCAGGGTGTTGAGCCGGGTGTAATGCTGGAGGGTCAGGGTCAGCCCGAAGGTGATGAGGGTAGCTTTTTCAGGCAGGGTTTGCTCTACCTGGGCAGCGATGATTTTGCTTTGATTTTGAACTGTTAAAAAGTTGTCGAGCATGGGGTAAGCCCAGGCCAGCATGCCCAGCAGGGACAGGATGATAATGAGCTTGAAGACAGCAGGGGAGCGGAGGGGCAGGGGAGCGGAGGAGAAATCACTCCTGCTCCCTTGCTCCCTTGCTCCCTTACTCAGGTCACTCAGCCCGTAGCTGCTCAAAATCACCAGTGGCAGGTACAGGGTTAAGCCAAAACGAAAATTCTGGTAGGGGATGCCGGCCAAAAAAAGGTAGACCGGAGCGACCCAGCCCAATAGTAAAATCAGCGTACCCCACTGCCGGGTTTGCCCCAGCCGCCAGACGGCCCACAGCGCGGCCAGGCCCAGCAGCGGAAAAATATAAGCCGGATGGCCGGCCGGTTGGGCATAAAAGATAAAATTAGGCAGGGGATAGAGAAAACGGCCGTCAATATTCTCAAATTCACGCTGGAAGAAGTGAGCCGGACTCCAGCCCAATAACCAACTGTGGGCCAGTCCTTCCGGCTTGTTGAGACTGAGCCACAGTTGAGGTGCCAGAATCAATGCGCCGCTGCAAACCGCTAAAAGCGGCGACCATTCAAAATTCTTAAATTGGAGTGCAAAGCTTGCTTTGCTCCAGTAATTAAAAAAGATATAAAAACCCAGAGCCGGCACAATCAGAACATACAACCAGCGGGAAATAATTGCCAGCGCCAGCGTAGCCCCAGCCGCGAAAAATAAGAGGGCAGGGGAGCAGGGGAGCAGGGGGGAATACTTCTTTTGAGTTCCCCTGAGTTCCCCTGAGTTCCCCAAATTTATCGCTTGAACCACCAACCACACCGCCAGTGTTGCCCAAAAGAGCGCCGGCATATCGGCCATGATAACCACTGAGGATAAGATAGGCTGCCCGGCAACTGCCACAATGAGACCTGCTAATAGGCCGGTATAATGACTTCGTATAAGCATCGAGGTATTTTTAAAAAATAGATCACGGCTTAGCAGAAACGCCAGGGGAGCCAAAGCCGCACCGCAAAGTAAGGCCGCCAGTTGGCCCGCCCAGGCCGTCTGACCTGCAAAAAGCATCCAGAAAGCAATCAGCAGGGGATAACCGTTGGGCCAGAAAAAATCGGTGGGGGGCGACTGGCCGTGGGGTAGGGTTTGAGTAATAGCCACTGCCTGTCTAA
This sequence comes from Anaerolineae bacterium, assembly GCA_023151115.1. Next base: position 99,291 of record JAKLJP010000006.1, on the reverse strand, counting down.
AATAGGCATAAGCATCTTGGCCATATAGACCGTCGAACTGCCAGAAGAGGACCACTCCCAGGCGGATGAGTAGGGCTATGAGGAATAGAATTAGCGAAGCTTTCATAAAGAAATAAGAATTTACGCCCTTCGGCGCACCCGAAGGGGTGAGAAATAAGAATTTAAGAAGTAAGGGTTAGAATGCAACCTTCTTCTTATTTCTTATTTTTTTCTTCTTCGAGGTTTTACGCTTTACGTTTTTTATAAGCAGTTCTCATAGTATACGGCCCATACAACAAGCTTTCAGCAATGAGCAACGCCAGAGCTACTCCTGCCGGTCCCCAGGTGGGAATCAGCCAGAAACATAAGCCCAGGTTGGCAATCAAGCCGACAGCAGTGAGCAGATTGACAAATTTTTCATCGCCGCAGGCATAGAGATAGATAATGAGCAGACTGTTTTGACTGGCCGGAATAAGGCTGAAAGAAAGAATTTGCAGGGTCAGGGTAGCGGGCTGATACTCGGCCCCGTAGGTGAGAGTCAGGATGGGTTGGGCCAGGAATAACGCGCCCAGCGAAGCAGCCATGCCAAATGCTAACAACCCCAATCGCGACCGGCTCAAGGTTTTTTGCAAAGCCAAGCTTTGCACCTCAGTTCGAGCGCCGGCCATGGCCGCCATCGCCGGCAGCATAGCCGAGTAGAATGCCCCCGGCAGTTGCTTGCCTGTTTCGACAAAACGGTTGGCGGCGGCGTACCAGCCCAGGGCCTGGTCGCCTTGTAGATAGGCCAGAATTAATACCGTAGCCCGCAGTTGCAAAGCGGCTAAAATTCCGGCCAGGGCAAAAGGCCAGGCTCTAACAAGTAGCCTTTTGATGAAGATGTTACTAATGCTCCAATTTTTCTCCAGAGATGACTCGCTTGAGACGGGGAACTCGTAGGAACTGGGGGGAACTCGGAGGAACTTTGAATTCATAGGAGTTCCTTTGAATTCCCCTAAATATTCTGCTGGTACTGCTTGTTTCAACTTTTGATAGAAAACCAGAGCTAAACCACATTGAAGGCTTTGGCTCAGCCCGGCCCAGGCGATAATCAAAAACAAAGCTTGCTGTTGTAATACCAGCCAGACCGTTCCGATTAAAAGAAACAATTGCCCGCTCAGGGTCAGCCACAAAATGGGACCCATATTCTGGTGCGCCCGGAAGATAGCAGTAAATGAGCTGTAGACCAGGCTGCTCCACAGAAAAATGACTCCCCAGCGCAAAGCAGCAGTCACCGCCGGGTTCTGATCTACGGCCAGGTAGGGGGCCAGGAACAGCAGCGTCAAAATGGCGGGCAGGCTTAGTATGCTTTTGGCGGCCAGCGAGTTAATCAAGTAGCGCTGTGTTTGCTCTGGTTGGGCGGCAACATCACGGGTAATGACAGTGCTAACGCCAAATTCGGTAAACAGGGCCAGGCTTAACAGCCAGGTCATCACAAAGCTGTATTGCCCAAACCCGGCGTCGCCCAGCTCCCGTCCCAGAACGGCGGCCATCAAAAAGCCCATGATCGCGCCAACCCCGTTAACTACCAACAAGATGCCGGTATTTTGCCCAATTTTGAGAAAGAGATTTTGTTTTAGCGAAGGGCTTATCATTGCGGCTGAAAGATATAGCAAGATAGATAAAATGCCAAATGGCTGCATAAGTTGATAAACTTTTCCCGGTTTAATTGTGTAATTTTACACAAATTTATTGTGTCAATTTGCGCAAATTAAGGACGTTAAGTATATTTCAATTATCTGCTTTGTAACTTGTTATACCTCTTCTGATCTGCATTTGTTGCAGGTGACGTACATTTTTCCGATGCTGGAAAATAGGGGGTACGATGGAACTATTTGCCCATTTTGTTATTCCATCGTAGAATAGCATTTCCCCGTTAACGTAATACAATTCTATATTTTTCCCGTTCATTAATTGTCCTGAAGAAGTTAACTATCAGAATTATAGGCTTCCTCAATGGCGCAAATTTTTCATCCCAGTACCAATACTATTGCTAAAGTAACTATTTTTGGTGGTGTGTTTATTGTGGCGGGCGTCGCCGCTTTGATTATGGCCTTTGTTCGCTCCTCTTATACCACCGGTGTAGGGGTTTTTGTCGAACAGCCCGTGCCTTTTAGTCATGAACACCACGTGAGCGGTCTGGGGATTGACTGCCGCTACTGCCATACCTCGGTCGAAGACTCTTCGTTTGCCGGCATTCCGCCCACTGAAACCTGTATGACTTGCCATTCCCAAATTTGGACCAATGCTGAGATGCTCGAGCCTGTCCGGGCAAGTTTCCGCACCAACCAACCGATTGAATGGATTAGAGTTCACAACTTGCCCGACTTTGTTTACTTTAATCATAGTATTCACGTGGCCAAAGGCGTGGGCTGCGAGACGTGCCATGGCCGGGTTGACCAAATGGCCCTCACCTACAAGGCCAACACTCTTTACATGGAATGGTGCCTGGAGTGCCACCGCCACCCTGAGAAATACATCCGCCCGGTTGAGGAAATTTATACTATGGGCTATGTGCCGCAAGAAAATCAGGTGGCGATGGGGCGGGAATTAGTCCAAGCCTACAATATTCAAGTGAACCAGCTTACCAATTGTTCGGTCTGTCATCGCTAAAAAACAGAGAACCAGCCAGACATGTCATCCTTCGACAGGCTCACGCCCTTCGGCGCACCCGAAGGGGTGGGACAGGTTTCGACCAAAGGGAGAAATCCCTGGGGCATTGCAATTACTAAAATTTGGTAGGTAAAAGTAACTGCTCGGGCATGTCATTTCGACCGAAGGGAGAAATCCCCAAAGTCTATGTAGCGCCCTGGGGATTTCTCGGCCTCTGGCCTCGAAATGATATGATAATGACTCAGTTCCTTTTGAATTGAATAGGACTTTATGAAAAAAGAACCCCTCAATCTCACCGAAATTCGGGCGAAGTTAGCCCAGACGCAGGGCCGGCGTTATTGGCGCAGTCTTGAAGAGGTAGCCGAAACTCCGGCATTTAAAGAGTTTCTGTACCGAGAATTTCCGCAAGGCGCGGCTGAATGGAGCGACCAGCTTAGCCGGCGCAACTTTCTCAAGGTGATGGGCGCGTCGCTGGCTTTGGCCGGATTGACCGGCTGTTCGGGCCAACCGACCGAAAAAATTCTGCCTTATGTGCGCCAGCCCGAAGAATTGATTCCAGGCCAGCCGCTGTTTTATGCTACGGCTGCGCCTTTTAACGGCTATGCCATTGGTGCGCTGGTCGAAAACCACGAAGGCCGCCCGACCAAAATCGAGGGCAACCCCGACCACCCGGCCAGCCTCGGTTCCTCAGATGTCTGGCTCCAGGCGGCCATTTTGCAGTTGTACGACCCTGACCGCTCGCAGGTGGTGACTCGGTTTGGGACCCGAATTAGTACCTGGGCCGCTTTTTTGGAGAATTTTCAGGCTGAAATAGACAATCTGCGGGGAAACGGGGGGGCCGGGCTGCGTATTTTGACCGGTCAGGTTACTTCGCCCACCCTGGCCAGCCAGATTGACGCGGTTCTGGCCGAATTTCCGCAAGCCCGGTGGCATCAGTATGAACCCGCTGGGACCGATAATAGCCGGGCTGGGGCGCGCCTGGCCTTTGGCGAAGATGTCGAAACCGTTTACAACCTGGCTAACGCCGAGGTTATTCTGTCGCTTGACGCCAACTTTTTGGGCGAAGGGCCGGGCCATATTCGGTATGCCCGTGATTTTAGCGACACCCGCCGCGTCTGGGCCGGTCAAACCGAACAGAGCCGCCTGTATGTGGTCGAAAGCACCCCGACGATTACCGGGGCCAAAGCCGACCACCGGCTGCCGTTGCGGCCCAGCCAGATTGAATTATTGACCCGCGCTCTCGCCCAAGCTCTCGGTGTGGAAGCAGGTGGGGCGGAACTGCCCGATCAGGCTAATTGGCTTGCGGCGGTGGTCAGCGATTTGCAGGCCCATCGAGGTTCAAGCCTGGTGATTGCCGGCGAGCAGCAGCCGCCCATTGTTCACGCTTTGGCTTACGCGATGAATGAAGCGTTGGGCAATGTGGGACAGACGGTAACTTATACCGACCCGGTCACCGCCAACCCCGGCAATGGCATCGCTTCGCTGCGCGAACTGGCCGACGAGATGCAGGCCGGGCAAGTCCAGTTGTTGATTATCCTCGATAGCAATCCCGTTTACGACGCCCCGGCTGACCTGCAATTTGGCGAGCGCATGTTTAATGTTCCCACTCGGGTTCACCTGGGCCTGTATGAAGACGAAACCTCAGAATTGTGCCAGTGGCATATTCCGGGGCTGCACTTTTTAGAGATGTGGGGCGATGCCCGCGCTTACGATGGCACGGTCAGCATCATTCAGCCGTTGATTGCGCCGCTGTACGATGGTAAATCGCCTTACGAACTGTTGGCGGTAATTTTGGGCCAAACCGGGGTATCCAACCTGGATTTGGTGCGAAATTATTGGCAGGAGCAATATCCCGGCGACGATTTTGAAACCGTGTGGCGAACCGCCCTGCACAATGGGTTGATGGCTGACACGGCTCTGCCCACCCGCTCCGTTACGACGCAGGCCAATTTTGGCAGCGCCCCGGCAGCGGGAGAGTCATCTGGCCTGGAACTTGTCTTCCGGCCTGATCCGTCGGTCTGGGATGGCCGTTTTGCTAACAATGGCTGGCTGCAAGAGCTGCCCCGGCCCATTACTAAACTCACCTGGGATAACGCGGCCCTCATCAGCCCCACCACCGCCAGTCGCTTGGGCCTGGCTAATGACGAGGTGGTTGAACTGCGTTACCGCGAACGGTCGGTGCGCGCGCCGATTATGGTCGCACCCGGCCACGCCGATGATACCGTTACGGTTCACCTGGGCTATGGGCGCAGGCGGGCCGGCCAGGTGGGGAATGGGGTTGGTTTCAACGCTTATGTCCTACGCACCGCTGAAGCGCCCTGGTTTGATACGGGCCTGGAAATTGTCAAAACCGGGGAGACTTATCCGTTGGTAACCACCCAGTTGCATTTTTTGATGGAGGGGCGCGAGTTGGTACGCTCAGCCTCACTGGCCGAGTACCAGGCCCACCCCGATTTTGCTCAGGAGAGCCACGGCGAGGCTGAACATATTTCCCTGTACCCGGAGTATCCTTACGAGGGTAATGCCTGGGGCATGACCATTGACCTGACCAGTTGTATCGGCTGCAATGCCTGTACCATCGCTTGCCAGGCTGAGAACAATATTCCCGTTGTCGGCAAGGAGCAGGTTTCGCGGGGCCGGGAGATGCACTGGATTCGGGTGGATACCTATTTTGAAGGAGAATTGGACAACCCGGCGACTCACTTCCAGCCGGTGCCGTGTATGCACTGCGAAAAGGCCCCCTGCGAGGTGGTCTGTCCGGTGGCGGCAACCGTCCACAGCGCCGAAGGGTTGAACGATATGGTTTATAATCGCTGTGTCGGGACCCGCTATTGTTCCAACAACTGCCCTTACAAAGTGCGCCGCTATAATTTCTTCCAATATAGCAACCAGGATGTGCCGGTGCTGAAACTTTTAATGAACCCGGATGTGACCGTGCGCCAGCGGGGAGTCATGGAGAAATGCACTTACTGTGTCCAGCGCATCAACCTGGCTCGCATCGAGGCCAAAAAGGAAAACCGGGCCATCCGTGATGGTGAAATCATCACCGCTTGCCAGCAAGCCTGCCCGACCCAGGCCATTATTTTTGGCAATATCAATGACCCGGAGAGCCGGGTGGCCCAATCTAAAGCTACGCCGCTCAATTACGGCCTGCTGGAAGAGTTGAACACCAAACCCCGCACCACTTATCTGGCCGAGGTCAAGAATCCCAACGCTGAACTGGGAGGTGAAGTAAGCTGATGCAATCATCGGATGCATTTGATAAACCGTCGAGCGTGCAGTTGCCCGCGCCGGTGATTGGGCCGGGCCATACTTACGGAACCGTCACCGATAAAATTAGCGCCATTGTGCTCACGCGCCGGACGCCGCTGGTCTGGTTTGTGGCCTTTGGCCTGGCTTCGTTGGGGACGGCCATGCTGTTTGGGACCATTAGCTATCTGCTGTACGCCGGTGTTGGCATTTGGGGCGTTAATAACCCGGTTGGCTGGGGCTTTGATATTCTCAACTTTGTCTGGTGGGTGGGCATTGGGCACGCCGGCACGTTGATTTCGGCTATTTTGTTGCTCTTTCGCCAGCAGTGGCGCACCTCCATCAACCGCTTTGCCGAGGCGATGACCCTCTTTGCCGTCGCCAATGCCGGGTTGTACCCCTTATTACACACCGGCCGGCCCTGGTTCGACTACTGGTTGATGCCCTATCCCAACACCTTTGGCATGTGGCCCAACTTCCGCAGCCCGTTGGTGTGGGACGTGTTTGCCATTTCCACCTACGCCACCGTTTCGTTTCTGTTCTGGTACACCGGCCTTATCCCCGACCTGGCGACGATGCGCGACCGGACTAAGAATCCGCTGCTCCGGATTCTTTATGGGATTTTTGCGCTGGGCTGGCGCAACTCCGCGGCCCACTGGAATCGCTATCACGCGGCTTATTTGATGCTGGCCGCCCTCTCTACCCCGCTGGTGGTCTCGGTCCACAGCGTGGTGAGCCTTGACTTTGCGGCCGGAATCATTCCTGGCTGGCACGCAACCATGTTTCCCCCTTACTTTGTGGCGGGGGCTATTTTCTCCGGCTTTGCCATGGTCCTAACCCTGGCGATTCCCCTGCGCAAAGTTTATGGGCTGGAAGATTTTATCACCATGCGCCACCTCAACAATATGGCCAAGATTATGCTGGTAACGGGCCTGATTGTCTTTTATGGCTATATGATGGAACTGTTTATGGGCTGGTACAGCGGCAGCCAGTACGAAGAATATCTGATTTTAAACCGCATGGCCGGCCCCTATGCGCCGATGTATTGGGCGCTGATCCTCTGCAATGGGTTGATCCCCCAATTGCTCTGGTTCCGCTCGATTAGAAACAATCTGCTGGTCTTGTTTGTCATTTCGATTATTGTCAATATCGGTATGTGGCTGGAACGATTTGTGATTATTGTGACCAGCCTGCACCGCGATTTTCTGCCTTCTGCATGGGGGATGTACTACCCTACGGTTTTCGACTGGACCATGTTTATCGGCACCATCGGCTTCTTCCTGACCTTGCTGCTGCTGTTTATCCGGGTACTGCCGGTCATTTCGATTTTTGAGATGCGCGAATTGGTGCCGGAAAGCGAAAACGCATGAAAAATCCACCTATCTTTGGTTATTTAGCCGAATTTACCACCCCGGAGGCGTTGATCAAGGCGACCCATCAGGCCCATGAAGTTGGCTACCGCAAAATGGATGCCTACACGCCTTATCCGATTGAAGAAGTGGGGCACGCCTTGGGTGCTCGCGGCACACGCCTGCCATACATCGTTTTGGCGGGCGGCATTATTGGAGCCATTGGCGGCTATATGCTGCAATATTACGCCTCGGTCATTGATTACCCGCTCAATATCGGCGGGCGGCCCTTCCATAGCTGGCCCTCGTTTATCCCGGCCACCTTTGAAACCACTGTCTTGCTGGCCGCGTTTGCCGCCGTGCTGGGCATGCTGGGCCTCAACGGACTGCCCCAACCCTATCACCCGGTCTTCGGCGTACCCGGCTTTGAGGCCGCCAGCCGCGACCGCTTCTTCCTCCAAATCGAGGCGCGCGACCCCAAGTTTGATATGGAAGAAACAAGGAAATTCCTGGAAAGCTTTCACCCCGAACGGGTGTCGGAGATTGAGCAGTATAAATATCCGGGGTAGGGAAGATAGAGGATGGAAGATAGAGGATAGAGGATAGAGGATAGAAGATTGGGAGGGGTTATGGAGGATGGCGAAAGAGCGATACGGGTTATTAAGAGTTTTCGGGATTTGAATGTGTATAAACTGGCGCTGGAACAGGCCAAGAGGATTTTTATGATAACCGGGGATTTTCCAAAAGAAGAAACTTATGCTTTAACCGATCAGATCCGTCGTTCATCTCGCTCTGTCAACGCGATGATTGCGGAGGCTTGGGCCAGGCGTAAATATCAGGCTGCATTTGTTAATAAGATTAACGAAGCTCTCGGAGAGGCAATGGAAACACAGGCTTGGCTCGACCATGCGCGTGAGTGCGGTTACATCAACTCTGAACTGTATCATGAATTAGATGAAGCATGGCAGCGAATCGGCGGTATGCTCAACAGGATGATTCAGCGAGCAGAGGATTTTTGTCGTTATACTGCGAAATGAGGGTCATAAAGTGCGAGTAACTTTAAAACTTCCATCTTCTATCTTCCATCTTCTATCTTCCATCTTCTATCTTCTTCTTCCTCTGCTCCTGCTGACGGGCTGCTGGTATGATATGCGGCAGCAAGCTAAAGTGAAGCCGTTGGAGTCGAGCGACTTTTTCCTCGACGGCCAATCATCGAGGCCGCTGCTGGTGGATACGGTGGCGCGTGGACACCTTAATTCAGACAAGGCGTTTTACCAGGGCATGAATGAGGATGATACCCCTGTCGAGAACTTTCCGATTGAAATTACCCGCGAGGTGTTGGAGCGCGGACGTGAACGGTATGATATTTTCTGCGCCCCCTGCCACAGCCGCGTGGGTAACGGCCAGGGCATGATCGTTCAACGCGGGTTCAAAGCGCCGCCTTCGTTCCACATTGACCGTCTGCGCGAAGCGCCGCCCGGTTACTATTATGATGTGATTACCAACGGTTTTGGGGTAATGTACAGCTACGCTTCCCGCGTGCCGCCGGAAGACCGCTGGGCCATTATTGCCTATATTAAGGCGCTGCAACTGAGCCAGAACGCCACCCTGGATGATGTGCCACCCGACCAACGCAGCAAGTTAGAGGAGCCGGGCCAATGAACCAGCCACAAGCGCAATCCCTCTTCAATCGCATCCAAATGACGGCCCTGGGGACCGGAGTAATCGGCCTGGTGCTGCTGGTGGTGGGCTGGTTTCTGAGTCCGGCCCAATTCTTCCCGGCCTACCTGGTCGGCTTTATCCTCTGGCTACAGGTGGCCCTGGGCTGCCTGGGGATTTTGATGATTTATAATATGACCGGCGGCGGCTGGGGCTATGTGACCCAACGGATTCTCAGAGCGGGGTTACTGACCCTGCCCTTGTTAGCCGTATTGTTTATACCCCTGTTGCTGGGCTTACCGATTTTGTACGAATGGGCCCGCCCCGATGCGGTCGCTCACGACGAACTTTTGCAGCACAAAGCTCTTTACCTGAACGCGCCTTTTTTTATTGGTCGGGCGGTGATTTATTTTGTAGTCTGGCTGGGGTTGGCTTTTCTGCTCAACCGCTGGCTGCTCCAATTAGATAGTTCCTTCGACATCGTCTCGGGCCGCCGCCTGCGCCCTTTGAGTGGGCTGGGTCTGGGCGCATTTGGGTTGACCATTACCTTTGCCTCCATTGACTGGATGATGTCTATTGAACCGCACTGGTTTTCAACCATTTATGGTTTTATGTTTGCTACCGGCGCAGTAGCCGCGGCCTTTGCTTTTGCCATTATCACCCTCAACTGGTTAATGAGACACACACCGCTGACTGCCGCCGTAGAAGCCTTAAATGTTAATGACCTGGGCAATTTTTTGCTGGCCGGGGTGATGTTGTGGGCTTATATGACCCTTTCGCAATATCTCATTATCTGGTCGGGCAACCTGGCCGAAGAGACGCCCTGGGTTTTCCGCCGCACCAATGGCGGCTGGGAATTTGTCGGCTTTCTGCTGACCGTCTTCCATTTTGTGATACCCTTCCTGGTGCTGCTCTCGCGGACGGTCAAGCGCCGCATCCGCTGGCTGGTCATCGTCGCCAGCCTGGTCTTGTTTATGCGCTGGGTTGACCTGTACTGGCTGATAATTCCGGCCTACCATGAAACATTCTATTTGGACTGGCTCATCATCGTCGCGCCGCTGGCTATCGGTGGACTCTGGCTGGCAGCCTTTATCTGGCAGTTGAAGCAAAAATCCCTGCTGCCCCTATACGATGCGGGGGTGGAGGAGAAAATATTGGATCATGGAAGAACACAAACCTCAACCCATTCCTGAAGAAAGCCTGAAATTGGGCTACGAAGTCAGAGACGTCAACCTGCGCAACCTGGTTTGGTTGGCTGGGGGGTTGATTGTTGTCGTCATTATTGTTTTTGTCATCATTGGTCTGTTATATAGTTTCTTGAACTACAACCAGGCCGCTCGCAGCGCGCCCCCGCCGCCCCTGCTGGAAGAGGCTCAAGGATTGCCGCCGGGGCCTTTATTACAACGTAACCCAGGGCAAGACATGCAGGGTATGGCTAACGAGCAGGATGGTATTCTGAACAACTACGGCTGGGTGGACCAGGAAGCCGGGGTGGTGCGCATCCCCATCGAACGGGCCATCGAATTGACTCTGGAACGAGGGCTGCCAGCGCAACCGCAGGACGAGGAGTGAGGATAGTGGATAGTGGATAGTGGATAGTGGATAGTGGATAGAAGATTGAAGATGGAGAATAAAACATTGAAGGACAGGAATAATATTTTAGCCGGATTCATTCAGTGTGGTGGACTAGCTCCGCGATTCATCACCGGGCGGCCTCGTATTTCTATCCCCTACTACCTACTACCTACTACCTACTCCTTGCTTCTCGCTATCTTCTATCTTCTATCTTCTATCTTCATTTCCTCTGCTCATGCCGACGGCTCGCACCCGGTGGACGAACTCATCAAGGGCGTTGAGTTTGAGCAGAAGTTGAATCAACAACTGCCGCTTGAGTTAACGTTTCAAGATGAAGCTGGGCAAACTGTCCAACTGGCCGATTATTTTGGCCGGAAGCCGGTCATTTTGGTTTTTGCTTATTATGAATGTCCCATGCTCTGCACTCTGGTGCTCAATGGCCTGTTGGCTACCCTGAACGATTTGACCTTCGACATCGGCGGCGAATTTGAGGTGATTACGGTCAGCATTGACCCAACGGAGACGCCGGACTTGGCGGCGGCCAAAAAAGAAATTTACCTGGAACAGTATCGCCGGCCCGAAGCCGGGGCCGGCTGGCACTTTCTGGTGGGTGAAGAAGCGGCCATTGAACAATTGACTGAGGCAGCCGGGTTTCATTATCAATACGACTCCGACAAGCAGGAATACGCTCACCCGACCGGCATTATGGTGGTTACACCCGAAGGAAAGATTGCCCGCTACTTTTACGGCATTGATTTCCCGGCCAGGGATGTCCGGCTGGGGCTGGTCGAAGCGGCAGCCAACAAAATCGGTTCGCCGGTAGACCAACTGCTGCTGCTCTGTTATCACTATGATCCGGTGGTCGGCCAATACACTGTAACGATTATGAATGTCATTCGCGCCGCCGGCCTAACCACTGTGGCGGCCATCGGGGCGGTGGTTACGGTGCTGCTGCGGCGCGAGCGGGGCCGCAAATTGGGCGAGTCGTTATCAAAAGCGTAGATTTCGCAGAGCCAAAAATTAAAAATCTGCGGATGATACTTTTAGGAACGAGTTAGAGAAAAATTATGTGGGATTTTCCATTATTTCCAGATCAAGCCTCAACCATTGCCAGCGGGGTAGATGGTGTTTACTTTCTGCTGGTAGGTCTCAGTCTATTTTTTGCCGTGCTTGTCTGCTTTTTCATTTTGTTCTTTGCGATAAAGTACCGGCGCGGCACAACCGCAGATCGTTCCGGCCTGGTTTTTGAGAGCAGCAAGCTGGAGTTTTTCTGGTCTTTTGTCCCGCTGCTGTTGGCCCTGACCGTGTTTATCATTCAGGCGATGGCGTATTTCAATTTGTACCGCCCGCCGGTTGATGCCCTTGAAATCTATATTGTCGGCAAACAGTGGATGTGGAAGGCTCAGCACCCTGAAGGGCAGGCTGAAATCAACCAGTTGCACGTGCCGGTCAACCGGGCAGTTCGCTTGATTATGACCTCGCAGGATGTTATTCACAGCTTTTACATCCCTGCTTTCCGGGTCAAACAGGATGTGCTGCCGGGCCGTTACACCAGTATTTGGTTTGAAGCCACCCGGCCGGGTACTTACCACCTGTTCTGTGCCGAGTTTTGCGGCACTGACCACGCCGAGATGGGCGGCAGCGTGATTGTGATGCCCGAAGCCGAGTACCAGCAGTGGTTGGCCGGCGACAGCGGCAATGTGCCTTTGGCCGAGGCCGGCGCAGCCCAGTTTCAACAACTTGGCTGCATCACCTGCCACCAGGCCGACGCGCAGGGGCGCGGTCCTTCACTGGTGGGCGTCTTTGGGCAGGAAGTGGAATTAGAAGGCGGTCAAACGGTTACAGCGGATGAGGAATATTTGCGCGAGTCAATTGTAAACCCGCGGGCCAAGATTGTGGCCGGTTATCCCTCAATCATGCCCACTTATCAAGGCCAGATTAGTGATGAAGGTTTGCAGCAAATTGTGGCTTATTTGAAATCGTTACAGCCCGATGGAGGCGAACAATAATGGTTGGTACGACGCAAGTTGAAAAGGGCGCTCCCCGCCAGAAGGGGTTAGTCACCTCGCACGAGCATTACCTAAATGTTAATTACAGCGCCAAATCCTGGCTGTTAACCACCGATCACAAACGCATCGGCCTGCTTTACCTGGTTTCGATTTCGTTGTTTTTTGTGCTTGGCGGCATCTACGCCATGCTCATTCGGCTGGAGTTGATGACCCCCCGCGCCGATGTGATGACCGGCGATATGTACAACCGTGTCTTCACCATGCACGGCTTCATTATGATTTTTTTCTTCCTGGTGCCATCCATCCCGGCGACAATGGGCAATTTTTTGATCCCGCTGATGATTGGGGCCAAAGACCTGGCTTTTCCCCGCCTGAATCTGGCCAGTTGGTATGTCTACAGTATCGGCGGCCTTTTCACGGTAGCGGTGCTGGCCCTGGGTGGGGTAGATACCGGCTGGACGTTTTACACGCCCTACAGCAGCACCTATTCCAACAGCTATGTGATTTTTGCTGCTGTCGGCGCGTTTTTCTCCGGTTTCTCCTCTATCTTCACCGGGATTAATTTTATCGTGACCATTCACAAGATGCGCGCTCCGGGGTTGACATGGTTTCGGCTGCCTCTGTTTGTCTGGGCGCATTATGCCACCAGCATCATCATGATTTTGGGGACGCCGGTGGTTGCCATCGCTCTGCTGCTGGTGGCTATCGAGCGGCTGTTTCGGATTGGTATTTTCGATCCGGCGCTGGGCGGCGACCCTATCCTGTTTCAACATCTCTTCTGGTTTTACTCCCATCCGGCGGTTTACATTATGATTTTGCCGAGTATGGGCGTTATCAGTGAGTTGATCACCTGTTTTTCACGCAAACGTATTTTTGGTTACAATTTTATTGCTTTTTCTAGCCTGGCGATTGCCGTGATTGGCTTTTTGGTCTGGGGCCATCATATGTTTGTCAGCGGCCAGTCGGTTTACGCCGGCATGATCTTTTCGGTTCTCAGCTATCTGGTGGCTATTCCGTCGGCCATCAAGGTTTTCAACTGGACGGCGACGCTCTACAAAGGCCAAATCTCTTACGACACGCCGATGCTCTATGCCCTGGGCTTTATTGGTTTGTTCACCATTGGTGGTTTGACCGGCCTCTATTTGTCGGCCCTGGCCATTGACGTACACGTTCACGATACTTACTTTGTGGTAGCCCATTTTCATTACATTATGGTCGGCGGGGCGGTGATGGGCTACCTGGGCGCGCTCCATTTCTGGTGGCCCAAGATTACGGGCCGATTATACCCGGAATGGTGGGGCCGCCTTTCGGCCGGGTTGATTTTTGCCGGTTTTAACCTGACTTTCTTTCCCCAATTTTTGGTCGGCTACCTGGGCATGCCTCGCCGCTACCATGTCTACCCTGAAGAGTTCCAGGTGCTCAACGTCATGTCAACGGCAGGGGCTTCGGTGCTGGCGGTAGGCTACCTGCTGCCGTTGATTTATTTTATCTGGTCGCTGCGCTACGGGGCCGTGGCCGGGCCTAATCCGTGGGGCGCAATCGGCCTCGAATGGACCACGCCTTCGCCCCCGCCTACTCATAATTTTGAGGAAGTACCGGTTGTCACCTGGGAAGCCTATGAATATCAAGCCGAACCGCCCGCTACCCAGCAGCAGCTAAAAGACACCGATTTAGACTCGGCCAGGGCGGGCGCGCCGGCAGCCAAATGACCCCCCTGCCTGCCCCCCCCTTTTAGGGGGAGGGAGCAGGGTGGGGGTAAGGAAAGGAGAACCACCTTTGAGCGATAGTCACGCTTCAAGCCTGGCCCATCACTTTACCGATATGGACCAGCAAATCGAATCCAATACCCTGGGCATGTGGGTCTTTCTGGTCACGGAAGTGATGTTTTTCAGCGGCCTCTTTTTGCTCTACATCATCTACCGGGCCGCTTATTACCAGGAATTTGCCGAAGCCAGCCATCACCTGGATATTTATCTGGGTACGACCAATACAGTGGTGCTACTGTGCAGCAGTTTGAGCATGGCCCTGGCGGTCAGGAGTGTTCAGTTGGGCCAGCGTAAAGCTGCTGTGGCCTTGCTTTTTGTAACCCTGGTTTTGGGTTCAACCTTTTTGGGCATCAAAGGCTTCGAATATTTTCATAAATATGAAGAACATTTAATCCCCGGCAGCGGTTTTATCTATGAGGGTGAAGCCAATCCCCACTTTGCCCAGCTCTTCTTTGTTTTATATTTTGTGATGACTGGTTTTCATGCGCTGCACATGATTATCGGCGCAGGGGTCATTATTTATTTCATGGTCCGCATCTGGCGGGGCGCTTTCCCTCCCGAAAATTACGTTCCGGTCGAAATGCTGGGCCTGTACTGGCACTTTGTAGATATTGTCTGGGTCTTTCTTTTTCCCTTACTTTATTTGATTGGACGGCACTAATGACACATCACATAGTCCCGATAAAAGTTTACCTGGGCGTGTTTATTGCCCTGATGGTTTTAATGGCAGCGACGGTGGCTGTAGCCTTTGTGGACCTGGGTATTTTTAGCAATGTCGTCGCTATGGTGATTGCCATTGCCAAAACCACCCTGATTATGCTTTTCTTTATGCACCTGCGCTACAACAGCCGCCTCATCCAGATTTTTGCCGTAGTGGGATTTCTGTTTGTGATTATTCTGGTTGCTTTTACCGTATCGGATTATGTGACTAGGGGCGACTTTTCTAACATTGCACCCACGCTGGGCAACCTTTATGACCCGCTGGGGCAATGAGCAAGCGGCAGTAATCTCCAAAAGGGCTATCGAAAGATAGCTCTTTTTTTATTTAAAATTGCCCCATTGGGTGTGGCAAAGGAGCGCAATTGATGATAGGGTAAGGATGGGAGTTCTGGATAAAATCAACAACAGGATCAAGCCAAGCTATGAAAAAGCTACTGACTCTCTCAATAATATCATTTATCCTATTCTTCAACGCCGGGTGTACCACATCGCTCTCTGAGGTCTTGCCTGAACCCATTCAAGCGACCTTCCTGGCTCAGCCGGCGGTTACTACCACCCCGCCGCCCACTCAACCGGCAGAGTTCACGCCCCCCACCCCGACTCAGCCGCCAGCGGCCAACCCTCCGGCAGAGGAATATGGTTATGGCGAGGCGATGGTCGAAAATCTGGAAATCCATCTTTTGGAGTCATTTCCCATCCAGATGCAAGCGGTAACCAGGGGCAGCTTGCCCAATAACTGTACCACGATTGAGCAGGCTCAAGTCAACCGGACCGGCAACACCTTTCAAGGCCGCTTGACCACCCGCTGGCCGCTCAATGTCGCCTGCGCCCAGGCGCTTGTGCCTTATGAGCATGTTATCCCCCTGGATACGACCGGCCTGCCACCGGGCGACTATTCGGTTATCGTTAACGGGGTCACGACCTCTTTTATCCTGCCTGCCGCCCAGCCGCCCCCTCCGACAGCGCCGCCGGTAGTCTTACCATCTACAACGGCCACGCGACCATTCATCTGTTTGGCCAGTATACCTTAAACGGGGCGTGTGATGTGCCTCGCTTCAAAGCTCAGCTTGAGGCTATTGCCCTTCAATTTTCTACGGTTAACACCGTCATGATTTTTATCAACGGACAAGCTCTTGAGGAAGCACTCTCGCAATCGGGGTAGTTGCCGTTGAGGAAGGAATATTCAGTAGTCTCAGTAGATCACAATTTGTTCCGCTCCAAGCCGGTCTGCGATCGGCGTCTGGGGGTCGTAGACCCCCTCTGAGCTAAAATCTGTGATCTACTGAGACTGGGGTATGCCACCAGCGATGAAAATTCTTCGTAGTGATGACTTTAGTCGTCCCAAGTTATCAACGACTGAAGTCGCTACTACAAACAAATTATTTTCGAGGAGGAAAAATGCCTTATCAAAAACTTAGTGAGTTGCCCGACTCGGTTCGGGATAATTTACCCAAACATGCCCAGGAAAATATCAGGCCGCTTTCAACAGCGCCTGGGAGCAGTATGATGAACCCGAAGAACGCCGGGAAGATGCCTCGCGCGAGGAAACGGCGCACCGGGTCGCCTGGGCTGCCGTTAAGAAGAAATATGAGAAGAAAGGAGACGCATGGGTGCGGAAAAATTAACATTTACCGGCACAAACAAACTTCCTTCGGTGGCGCCTTGAGGCGCGAGGCGGGGAAGTTGGCGGGTTAACTCGTGTGCCGGCATTTTACCGCTCAAAGCCTGCTCAAAGGCGCGGCTGATGCGGGTTACTTGCGCCGCCGTTTCATGGGCAAATTCCAACCGGAAATGCTGCACACCGGCGGCCCGCCACTCGTCCAGATGCCGGCTGGCTTCCTGGGCTTCGGCTCCAAAGACGGTATTACGGCAGCCGACATCGGCCATGACCGGGTGGGCGCGGCCATTCCCATCACGCAGGGCCACCCGATGCTGCTCGCACGGCTGGCCGCAATCTTTGTAGCTGGTTCCTTGAGAGAGAAAACGGCAGAAGACGCAGTGCTCGGTGTGGAAAACCGGTAGGTGATGGTATGCCACCACCTCCAGCTTGTCGCCGCCGATACCCTGGGCCAAACCGGCCACCTGGGCCGCGTTAAGGTCGTGGGTTGGGGTCAAGCGCATCAGTCCGAGCCGCAATAATGCCCCGGCTGACAATACATTGGCCGCGTTCAGGCTAAAATCGCCAATGAGCGGCGGATGCGGCTGGCCTTGCAACGCATCAAGCAGCCCACTCGACCGGACCACAAGCTGGCACTCCAACTTGAGCAAAAAGACGATAATCCGCTGCTCGTTGGGCTTCAAAATGCGCGGGCTGGCCACACGGGCGGTGATGCCGCTGGCCTGCACCTGCTCCACCGCCGGGCGCAAGCCATACAGGCCCAGATAATCCAGGGTGATGCTGGCCGGCCGCACCGACAGGGCTGCCTCCAACTGCTCCGGGGTGCGCACCAGCAGATGCAACTGTGGAGCAGGGGAAACCTCACAGGTCTTAAAGACCTGTGAGGTTTTTTGAGCTGTCTCTAATACCAGCAACGGGTCATTTATGATGATATGCCGGGGTCGGCTCTGTATTTCAGCCAACCCTTCGACGGCCTGGCGGCGCAGATGGTTCAACAGCGAACTGGGCGCAAAGGGCTGGCCGGTCATGTCCACTTCGACCTCCGCCAATTCATAGGCCGTGTTCCCCAGGCGGCCCAACTGCTCGCGCAAAAACTCAAGCGTCAGGGCGCGGTTCTGGGCCGGTCCCAACGGTTCAGCCGATTGGACCGTCACCTGGACCTGCGGCTGCGCCGCCAGTGACCATACCAGGGTCAGCGGCTCGCCCTCGTGGGCAGTCGCCCGGACGCACACGGCCTGTTTATGAACCGGCCCGGCGGCCTGAGTCAACGGGCGGGCCATCCGTTCCAGGTCGGGGTCGTGGCTGCGCCAGACCCAATCGCCGGGTCGAATCCGGCTAAAATTGACCGCGCCGTTCCCAAAAGAGAGTTCCACCTCGTCCCTGCCCCGCGGCGTAACCTGATAGACGCGGCCGCCTTCCTCGGCTTCCTCCGGGCTGCGCCAACTGGCGGCATCGAACACCAGGCCATCGCCCGCTTTGAGCGGGGCTACCGCCGTTGTATCCGGGTTGCAGGCGACCCGCACCCTATCGGGCAGCACCTTCACTACCCGGCCCATCAACACCCCGCGATGACGCGGCGAGCGGCCCTGCACTACCGCCTGGTGGTTGGTCCCGTTGATAAAGTGGGGGCCGAGTCCCCGCGAATAGACCTGTTCGAGTTGAAGTTCTTCGCCTCGGCTGAGGCTGAGGGGCCGGCCCGCGCAGGCTTCGTCCACGGCTTTGCGATAGGCGGCAGTGGTCAGAGCCACGTAATTGGCATCTTTGTAGCGCCCTTCGATTTTGAGGGCCGAGACGCCCAACTGCACAATCTGGGGTATCTGGGGCAGGGTATACAGGTCGCCCGGCGAAAGCAGGTAACGGGCGTCGCCCAACGGCTTGACCCGCTCATCCACCAGCAGTTCATACGGCAGGCGGCAGGCCTGGGCGCATTGGCCGCGATTGGCGCTGCGTCCGCCCCACGCTTCCGACGAAAAACATTGGCCGGAGTAGGAGACGCACAGCGCCCCATGCACAAACATCTCCAACTCGCAGTCGGTCTGGCGGCGAATCTGGCGGATTTCCTCCAGCGACAATTCCCGCGCCAGCACTACCCGGCTGACCCCCCACTGCCGGGCCAGGTGAATGCCTTCGGCGCTGGTGATGCTCATCTGGGTGCTGCCGTGAATTTCCAAACTGGGCGCAATCTGCCGGGCCAGTTGCGCAATCCCCACATCCTGGACGATGATAGCATCCGCGCCCGCCTCGGCAATGGCGGCCAGGTTTTGGGCAGCTTCGGCCAATTCGTCGTCAAAGACCAGGGTGTTGAAGGTAACGTAGCCCTTCACCCCCCGCGTATGCAGGGTGCGCATCACCTCCGGCAGTTCGGCCAGGGAGAAGCCGACTTTGGCCCGCGCCGTAAAGTGCTTGAGACCAAAGTAAACCGCATCGGCCCCCGCTTCGATGGCAGCCTGCAACTGCGGCCAGTAGCCGGCGGGACTCATAATTTCGGGTTTGGGCATTAGCTCAACTCGTCAATCATGCCTTCAATTACTTTAAAGCCGCTGCGCCAGAAATTGGGATCGGCCATATCAATCCCGGCCTCGCTCAGAATGTGGTGGGGGCTGGCCGCGCCGCCGTAAGATAGAATTTTGAGCAGCTTGGGGGTAAAACTCTGGCCCTGCTCTTTGTACTGCTGGTACAGCGACAAGGCTAGCAACTGGCCGAAGCTGTAAGCGTAGCAATAAAACGGGGTATGGTAGATGTGCGGAATACAAATCCATTCCGCCTGGAAATCTTCGCTGACCTCGACGGCATCCCCAAACTGCTGCTGAAGTTGGCCCAGGTAGTGTTGGTTCAATTCATCCATTGTTTTACCTTCGGCTACCAACCGGTGAGCATCCCGCTCGAACAGCACAAAATAAGCCTGGCGCAGCACCGTTGCATAAGCATCGTCCACCGCATCGGCCAGCAAATCGCGGCGAACATGGGGGTCTTTTTCCTCGGCCAGCAGCCGGTCGGTTAGCAGCATTTCTGAAAAAACTGAGGCCGTTTCGGCCAGCGGCAGGGCCGAATGAAAGGTGAGGACGGAGTGTTCAGCGGCCAGCATGGCGTGGATGGCGTGGCCCAACTCGTGGGCCAGGGTGGCTACCTGGCGCGGCTCGCCGGTGTAGTTCAGCAGCACCCACGGGGTCAGCGCCGGCAGGATGCTGGCGCAAAAAGCGCCGCCGCGCTTGCCGGGCCGAATTTCGCTGTCAATGTGGCCTTCGGCAAAAACACGCCGGGCCTCTTGAGCCACCACGGGCGAAAACTCGTTAAAGCTGTCCAGAACCATTGTCACCGCGTCGCCATAGTCAATCTTTTTGGTTGACTCTTGGCTGAGCGGAGCGTACAGATCATAGCGGCGTAACTTCGGCAGGCCCAGCCAACCTGCTTTCAGCTTGAAATAGCGGTGAAAAACGGGGGCCTGTTCGGCGCAGACATCCAACAGGGTGTTGACGACCGCATCGGGTACGTCATTGCCTAAATTGCGCACGGCAATGGGAGAAGCAAAGCGGCGCAATTTGAGATTCTCGCTGGCCCAATCTCGCACCCGGTGGGTGTAAATCTGGGCCAGCACCGTGGCCTCCCGGCCATACACCCGAAACTGCTCTTGGTAAGCGGCCGCCCGCATCTCCGGCGAGGGGTTGCGGACATAGGTCATCAGTTGGTCGCGGGTCAGCGTTTTTTTCTCACCCTCAACCTCTAACTCAAAGGTAAATTTGCTGGTAATCATGTCGTACAGCGTAACCATGGCGCTGATGCCGTTGATGTCTTTGAGGTTGATAATCTGCTCTTCGGACTCGGCCAGAGTGTGGTCTTTGAACAGACGGTCCTGCTCCAGGTTGTAACGGGCGTCGCCAGCATAGGCTAACAGGCGATCGGCCGCTTCATTCGGTAGGGCCTTCCACCACAGGCTAAAAAAGAGGGTGCGATTTTGGGCTTCGGTCAGCAGTTGTTCCATGCGGCCCATAAAAGCCAGGGCGGCCTGGTTTTGAGTGTCTTCGGAGAACCACAGCGGGCCGTAGCTGCCCAGCCGGTGGGCTATCTGGGCAAATCGCTCTATTGCTTGGATGGCCCGGCTAAAATCTTGGCCGCTCATCTCCGGCGAAAGCAGCGGGCGGAAAGCCTCGATTTCCTGGGTGACGGTCTCTAATTCTGTCACCAATTGCTCTACCGCCGGCCCTGCGGCGGCGGGAATAATATCGGTTAACCTCCAGCGGGTTTGAACATACTGTCCATTTGCCTGACTCACGCTTAATTCAACTCCTTCTGTAGAATAAATTTTTCAATCGCCCCAGGACGGCATAGGGATGCCGTCGGCAAAGGCATGGGGATGCCTTTGCTACGGTCAAAAATTGGATTTGCTGAGAATAAATTTTTCAATCGCCACAGCCACGCCGTCTTCTTCTACCGTTGGCGCGACCCAGTCAGCCAGTTCTTTAAGACTGGTCGGGGCGTGGCCCATGGCAATTTTAGTTCCGGCTACTTCAAAGATCGGCAGGTCATTAAACGAGTCGCCAATAGCTATGACCTGGCTGGCGTTAATACCCAGATAATCCATCATTTCGTTCAGGGCGTTGCCTTTGGAAACAGATCGGGAAATCGCGTTGCCAAAATAGATACCGTTGGTGGGATCCAAACTCCACGATATTTTGCACAAATCGGCCATCTCCCTCGTAATCAGATCGGCCCGCTCCTTTTGTTCGGCATCGGCGGCCAGAAGTTGACCTTTAACCATTTTGATCCGGTTGACCAGGCTCATCAAATCTGTTATAAGCGGCGTAATTTGCAGCTTTTGGCGTTGGTGTTGGGCCAGTTGGCCGTCTTTTTCAATAAAATAAAAATCGTGAGCATAAATTTCCAGAAATAGGTCGTGCTCACGCGAAAGTTCAATCAAACGCTGGGCGGCTCTGGGGGGGAGCGCCTGCAAAAAAATGATGTCGTTGCTCGGCCATTCGACCACGGCCGCCCCGTCGAATAAAATATGCAGTCCATCCAGGTTTAGAAACTTTAGCAGATGGTAGCAGGCCTCGGTGGCCCGGCCCGTTCCTAACACCACCTGGACCCCTCTGGCTTTGGCCGCCGCAATGGCTGCGGCGACTCGCTGGCTGGGATAAGCGCCGTGTCCAACCAAGGTGCCGTCTACATCCAGCACCACAAGTTTGTAGTCGCCCATGTTTGGGTTCCCGACCTGAAATTATGATCTTACACAGTTAATTAGCTCCTCTCATCTACCCATCCCGATTAAGCGGCAGGTTTAAGGATTTAAAATGAGTAACGGAACGGGTAAGCATTATAATCGAAAAGTGGCTTTCTGACACAACTGGCTTGATAAATTTTGGAGGTTAACTGGTGGGGGCACATCTTCTTTTGTCAAGGAGTTATCCCTACCCAACCCATTTTCCCGGTTGATTTGTTCCCCTGAATCGTGTTACAATGGCGGCAGAAAAGTGACCGCCGACCGCCGTCTTCTCGGCGGCCATGAAGTCGAGCAGTTACACGCAAAGATAACATTTGGCTCATGTATAGAACAAGTGCAATTTAGCAGAGGCGGCTCCCACGCCGCCGAGGGCCGGGCGTGGGAGCTCGGCCTGCTTTGCACCAGTACTTAACATGAGCTAACATTTTTACTACGGAGATATCCTCATGGAAAAACGCCGCGCCGCCGCTAATGTGTTTATGGAACAGAATATCGTCCAGCAACGAGAGGCTGAGCCGCCCATGGTCGAAGCGCCGGCCCCGCTCCCGGCGACGCTGAGCGCCGGTGGTCCACCGGCTGCGCCGGGGTATGCGCCGCAGCCGGCTCGAAGTGCGCCTCCGCCGCCCTCCGGCCTCAAAACTTCGGAAGAGTTGCAACTGGAAAAAGAACCCCTCCGTGTCCGCGAGACCGGCTTCTGGATGTTTAAGCGGATCATCGTCCCGCCCAATGCGTACGTGGTCCACACTCGCCTGGGCCGCAAAGAGCCGGTGACGTTGGGCCTGGGCGTCTCGTTCAATTACAACCCCTACACCGACGCTTACCTGGTCGTCCCGGCGGCGATGCAAACCATTGGCATTGTCGCCAACTGCATCAGCCAGGAAAAGCAGGGCATCAACATTCTGGCTTACGTCCAGTGGCAGATCAACGATTTTGGAATAGCTTACAAAAAGCTCGACTTCTCGGATAGCCGCGATCCGTTGGGCATTGTCAACGCCCAACTGCGGGAGCAGGCCGAGGCCGGCATCAAGGACAAAATTGCCACGATGAGCGTGCAGGAGGTGCTGGCCGACAAGGAGCCGATCATCGAAGAACTGACCTCGCGCCTGAAAACCGTGGCCGAAGGCCGGGGTGGGGATGAGGGCCTGGGCATCAAGATTGTGACGGTGCAGATCAAAGAGGCGCTGGTCAGCTCGCAGCGTTTGTGGGAACATTTGCAAGCGCCCTTTCGCTACGATCAGGAAAAGACAGCCCGTATCAGCTATTTGCTGGCCCAGGATGAAATCCGTCAGAAGGAGCTGGAAAACCGGCAGGTGGCCGAAACCAGCGAAGCCGAAACGATGGTCGCCATTGAGCGGATCAAGCAGAGCAAGCAGACCGAAGCCTTGCAGATCAAGCTGGCCGAGGAAGGCGCCCGCTTTACCAGGGAGCAGGAGATGGCCCGCCAGAAAATTCAACTCGAAGAGCAGACCACCCTGACTCGGCGCGAGTCGGAGCAGCGGCTGCGAATTCAAGCGGCGGAGGATGAGCAGGCCATGAAGCTGGCCCTGCTGCGGCGGGAACAAGAAGAGAGCCTGGAACGGACCCGCCTCGATGCGGAGGCCAAAGCGCGCCAGAAGGCGCTGCAAGTGGAGCAGGCCCTAAAAGAACTGGCCGAAGAAATCCGGCTGGCCGAAGCGCAGTTGCAGGCCGACCAGCAGCGGCTGGAACGCGAGACCACCCTGCAAACGCTGGAAGCCAACTATAAACTGCTGGTCCAGGCTCAAGCCGACCGTCTCCAGGCGGCCAAACTGGAAGCCGAATTGGCCCGGCGGCAGCAGGAGAGCGAGGTGCGGCTGGCGTTGGAAGAGGCGACCAACCGAGTCAAATTAGCTCTAGCCCAGGGCGAAACCAACATCGCCCGCTTGCAGCAGGAGGTGCGCAACCTGATGAACGAGCGCGACCTGGCCGGCCGGCTGGTGGACAAACTACCCGAACTGGCCGCCCACATGCCCGCAGTCCACGAATTAAAGGTACTGCAAACCGGCAACGGCGACGGCGCGTTTGATGCTCTTTCTGCCTTTTTGGCCCGCATTTTGGCGATGGCCGATAGCTTGGGGATTCAACTGCCAAGCAGAAAAGATGAGCGGAATGACAGGGCAGGCGAAGCAGGATAATTTTCTTTAGTCGTCTAAATCCTGAATTTGCAAACTCAAAGCATCAATCGAAACCTGAATTTCCCGCAGCGACAACGCCAGCGAGATCAGCAGTAGGATTAGACTGCCGCCAAAAGTCCACGTTCCGGCCAGGCTTTGCCCGGCAAACAACAAAAACATGCACAAGACGCAGCCAAAAAAACTGGCTACCCCAAAGACCTGCATATTGCGGATAATAACAATCCGGTAGCGCAGATTAGCCAATTGGCCTTTGATTTTGGGGTCCGGTGCTGTTTTGTAACGAGCGTAAAGATCGCGCATCAAGGCGGCCAGAGCCAAAAAGCGATTGGTATAGGCGAGTAATAGTAACGATATGGCCGGAAAAAGCAGGGCCGGGGTGGTTAGGGTCAGTTCCATAAGTTCAAATTCAGAATTTAAGGGTCGCATCGTAAACTGTTTTTAGGCCACAAATGATACAAATTTTCACGAATATTACAATTTTTGTCCTATAACCGATGGTCACTACCTTTGCGCTTTTTAAATAGAACGCAGATGAACGCTGGTAAACACAGATTTACGCAGAAAATTTATAGAAAATCAGCGAAAATCTGTCGAATCTGCGTCATCTGCGTCTTATTTTTAGGACGGTCGTAAAAAATGTGCCGTCCCAAACCACCTCCCGGGTAGCCCCGGCTATTTGGTATCCCTAAATTGATTTCCCTATTAGCTTTAAGTATCTGTTAGAAATCGTAAATCGTAAATCCAAAATCGTAAATCATAAATCGTGTTATCCGTACTCAACATCATCTACAACATCATCGTCCCCATTTTTATCATAGTTGGCCTGGCCTTTATGCTCGGTCATTACCGCTCGCCCGATCCCCGTGTTTTGTCTCGTGTTATCTTTTATCTGTTCAACCCTTTTTTGATCATCGGCAGTATTGCTAAATCTGACCTGCGTGCGGGTGAAATCGGCTCGATTGCAGCCATGATTGTCATTTTTTACCTGCTGATGACAATTGTCAGTTGGATCCTGGCCCGTCTTTTTCACTTTGACCGCAAACTCGAAAGCGCGTTTATGCTCAGCGTAGTGGTGATTAATGCCGGCAATTATGGCTTGCCGCTGAGCGAATTTGCCTTTGGAGCCGTCGGCTTGCAGCGCGCCGTTGTTTTTTTTGTCATTACGGCGATTCTGGCAAACACAGTGGGGGTTTTTCTGGCCTCACGCGGTACGGCTTCAATCAAACGTTCACTATTTAACATGTTCACCGTCCCCTTGCCCTATGCCACTGCCCTGGGACTCTTCATCAACCTGAGCGATATTACCTTACCGCTCCCGCTCGAACGGGCCGTTACTTTATTGGGACAGGCTGCCGTGCCGGCCATGCTGGTCGTACTGGGGCTGCAACTGGCCCGCGTTTCGGTTAGGGGGCGGTGGCGACCCATTGTCCTGGCTACTGCGGCCCGCCTGGTGATTGCGCCGCTCATCGCCTTTCCGCTGGCCGCTTTCCTGGGCATGTCGGGTATCACCCAACAGGTGGTGATTGTGCAAGCCAGCCTGCCCACTGCTGTGATTAGCAGTGTCCTGGCCGCCGAATTTGGGGCCGACGCCGAATTTACCGCCGCTGTTGTCTTTGTCAGCACCCTGACCAGCATCGCTACCGTGACTGTTTTGCTTTGGCTGGTTATGTAAATAAAAGCCAATTGGCCCGCAGCGGACTGAGCCAATTGGCTATACCCAACCCAACTTATTGATGCTAAGCTGTCTGGAACGTTGGAAAGTTGGAAGGTTGGAAGGTGGCAAATTTTGTCAACCCTCCATTTTTCCAATCCTCCAGTCTTCCAATTTCCATTCTTCCATTCTTCCAGGAGACTCACTATGCCTATTTCATGGACTCATCGCTACGCCCAGCGGACTCAACGCATGACCAGTTCAGCCATTCGAGAACTGCTCAAAGTAACGGAGCAGCCTGACATGATCTCTTTTGCCGGCGGACTCCCCGCGCCAGAAATCTTCCCAGTCGAAGAAATGGCCGTGGCCGCCGACCGGGTTCTTCGTGATTTTGGCCCTCAAGCTCTGCAATACAGCACCACCGAAGGGTATCGTCCCCTGCGCGAGTGGGTGGCCCAACACACCGCCCCCGGCCTGACCATCTCACCCGACAACATCCTCATCACCTCCGGCTCGCAGCAGGCCCTCGATCTGCTGGGTAAAATTTTTATCAACCCTGGCGACCGGCTGGTGGTCGAAGCGCCGACCTACATGGGCGCGCTCCAGGCTTTTGACGCCTACGAAGCCGAGTACATCGCCGTCCCTTCTGATGAGCAGGGCATGATTACTGCCACCCTGGAGCCGGCCCTGCAAGTCAGCCCCAAACTGATTTACACCATGCCCACCTTTCAAAACCCAACCGGCGTAACCCTCACCCTGGAACGGCGGCAGCAACTGGTTGATCTGGCCCAACGCTACGGCGTGCCCATTATAGAAGACGATGCCTACGGGGAACTGCGCTTTGAAGGCGAACCGATTCCTAAAATTCTGGAAGTTGGCGGTTCAGGTTTGAGTGAGGGTGATTACAACGGCAGTGTGATTTACCTCAGTACCTTTTCCAAAACACTGGCGCCGGGACTGCGCCTGGCCTGGATTGTGGCTCCGCTGGAGGTGATCCGCAAGCTGGTGCAGGCCAAGCAGGGCGCCGATCTCCACTCGGCCACGTTCAATCAAATGATTGCTTATGAAGCAGTTCGGGATGGCTTTTTGCAGCGACATCTGCCCGTGATTCGCCGGGTTTACCGGGAGCGCCGCGAGGTGATGCTGGCAGCTCTGGCGGAACATTTTCCGCCCGAAGCGCATTGGACTCACCCGGACGGCGGCCTCTTTCTGTGGGTTACGTTGCCGCCAGGGATCAGCGGGGTTGCGCTGCTGCCGGCTGCTCTGGCCGCCCATGTGGCTTTTGTCCCTGGGGAACCTATGTTCCCTAATGGCGGCGGCGAGAATACCCTGCGATTGAACTTCTCCAACGCCACCCCTGCCCAAATTCGGGAAGGCATCGCCCGCCTGGGCCGGGTTTTGGCTGAACAACTGGGCCGGTAAAGCATTTGCCGATTTGAGGGTAGCTGGCTAAACTAACTCAACGAACCTGAAATCACAATTTTGAGGAGTGAGGCACGCCTACGTGCCGAGCGGAGCCGCACCTGGGGGGTGCTGGCTCCTCAATTCGTGATTTACTGAAGGTTAACGATGCAAAAAGTCCGCTATCTCAGCCTGATTGTCCTGCTCATTCTAATCCTTTACCTGGCAGCAACAGCCCTGTTTGCCTGGCTGTTTCGAGTCCGTAGTGAACGGGTCCAGCTTACCCGGACGCCCGCGCCCACTTTCACCCCTGTCCCCGCGCCGTTGGCAACGGCCATTGTCGTTCTGCCCACCTCGACGCCGCTGCCCACAGCCACAGTCCTGCCTTCGCCCACGCCCAGCTCAACCCTGCCGCCGGACACGCCGACTCCCGTGCCGCCGACGCCCACGCCCACCCCGGTGAGGCCGCAGTTGGTCGCCGCCAACACGGTCAATGTTCGGAGCGGGCCGGGCACTAACTATCCGGTGGTGGCCGCTCTGCCGCCGAATTTAACTGTGCCGATTATTGGGCGCAACAACGAAGCCTCCTGGTGGCAAATCAGCAATGCTGACGGCGCAACCGGCTGGGTGGCTGGATCAGTGGTGCAGGCCAGCAATACCGCCAATGTGCCGGTGGTGGTTGCCCCACCCCCACCTCCTACGCCTACCCCGGAAGCCACCCCGACCCCCGAAAAACCCAAATACCAGTTCGAGCCGACCGGCTGGTACAACGACACCAATTATGGTTTGACTCGCTTTCTGGGCAATATCACCGACCCGGCCGGCAATCCGGTTAACGGCGTCTACGTTCAGGCCAGTTGCGGCGGTTTTTCGGTTATCTCTAATCCGTCTGGGCCGGTAGGCGGGCTAAACGGCGGCGGCGCTTTTTGGCCGCCCGGTTTTTATGATATTACCCTGGCTACCAAGCCGGTTCCATGCAAATGGATTCTGACAGTGGTTACCACCGACGACCAGCGCACCGCCACCTCTACTCTCTCTGAACCCATCGAGATCGAAGTGACCTATGACAAATCTATTGTCACTGCCAATTGGCGCAAGAATTGGTAGGGGAACACAATTTTTGTTACCGATCGGTGCAAGAATAGCCAGGGTCAATAGAAGCCTGGATTAGCGGCATATCGGCCAACTGCTGGCCCAGGCTCTCGGTAATTACAAAATCGCCTCAGCCACGCCGCCTGCCCAGCGTTGAAATGCCCGGCTATTATAGGTGGAAGCCCGCTAAAGCAGGCTGGTGAACCGCTTTCAAGCGGTTTTCACCTATCGTAGCCGGGGGCTTCCAGCCCCCGGCGGGCAGCGATGAATTACCGAATGCTCTCGCATTTCCAATGCCCGGACCACCACTCGTGCCCGCACGCCCCCGGCGCTCTCAACGATCATCTGAAAATCAAGCTCGCCGTAAGCGGCGTAAGGCTAACCCCCGGCCATCGCCCCCACGATCAGAAAAGGCTCTTTGCCCGTGGCGACAGCGTCGGGCAAGGGGGTATCTGGCGACTCATGAGACCAATCCTCCCCACAGGCAAAAAACCGGATAAACGACCGTCGTTGCTGGCTAACGTGATCGCGGATCGTCCCGCGCAGCATCGGATAACTCGCCTCCAGGGTATCCAGGATCGAGCGTTGGGTAACCGGCCCTTTAACTTCCAGCTCGACCTTGCCGCTGACCCGCGCCAGCCGGCGCAGGTGCGGCGGCAGTACCACCCGGATCATGGTAGTACCTGAACTTCGACGGACAGCACGGAGGGTAGATCGCGGACAATGGGCATCCAGGTATCGCCCGAATCTGCCGATACGTACACCTGCCCGCCGGTGGTGCCAAAATAAACACCGCCCTCGTCCAACGAGTCGACCGCCATAGCGCTGCGCAGGACGTTGACATAGCAGTGGCTTTGCGGCAACCCCTGGGTGAGCGCCTCCCATTCATGCCCGCCTGTTCGGCTGCGGTATCCCCGCAGTTTCCCATCGGGCGGATAATGTTCTGAATCACTTTTGATGGGCACGACATAAATGGTCTCCGGTTCATGGGCATGCACCGCAATCGGGAAGCCAAAGTCGCTCGGCAGATTGCCGCTGACCTCGTGCCATAACTCGCCGGCATTGTCACTGCGCATGACATCCCAATGTTTCTGCATGAACAGCACTTCTGGACGTGAGGGATGCATGGCCAAACCGTGAACACAATGACCGACCTCGGCATGGGGGTCAGGCAGCTCATATTCGGATTTCAGACCCTGGTTCACCGGTCGCCAGGTTTTCCCACCATCGTCCGTGCGAAACGCGCCTGCCGCCGAGATAGCCACAAAAATTCGGTTGGGGTTGCTTGGGTCCAGCAAGATGGTATGGAGACACATTCCTCCGGCCCCCGGCTGCCAGAGGTGTCCTTTGACACTACGCAGCCCCGCAAGCTCCTGCCATGTCTTCCCGCCGTCGCCGGAACGAAACAAGGCGGCATCTTCCACCCCGGCGTAAACCGTCTCGGGATCGGTCGGCGATGGTTCGAGATACCAGACCCGCTTAAATTCCCAGGGATGCTGGGTGCCGTCATACCACTGATGCGTGCCGGGAACGCCTTCGTAGACAAATTCATTTCCCATCGGCTCCCAGGTCTGGCCGCCATCGTCGGAACGCTGAATCAACTGCCCGAACCAACCGGTGGATTGGGAGGCATACAACCGCTTGGGGTCAGCAGGTGAGCCTTTGAGATGATAAATTTCCCAGCCGGCAAAGTGGGGTCCGCTGATGTCCCACTGTTCACGTTTCCCATCCGAGGTCAAAATAAATGCACCTTTGCGGGTGCCAACCAATACCCGTACCCTGCTCATTGTACTCTCCTTTCATTTTGCACTGAACCTGTGATAAAGTTGTCGCCTCCCCACTTACAACCGTCGCTCACCTTGAGCTGCCCCTCAAACATGGTCAAATGGAGACGCGAACAAATGTTCTGTTGCGCTATTATAACTGGATGGCCTTGAAACGCAAATAAACGACTACAGCAATTTCAAATATGAGGGGCCAGCATCCTCAGATGCGGCGACGTTCGGCATCTAACGCGAAGCGTGCCTTTCTCGGCGAAATTGACTCAAAATTTTCAAATTTGGAACTGTTGGAACGACTGATTTAATGAGAACCAGAGTGGGTAAGCTGCCGGGGAGTAAGCCAGTTTCAGTGGATCCAAATTTTCTGTAGGGTGGCATCCCTCTGCCGCCCGCTGACGCATAGGGATGCGCCAGCTACGGTGAAAAATTGGATCTACTGAGTTTGGTTGTTCGGTCGGGTTCGCTGCGGCTCACTCACCTTGAGAGGTAGGCCGGTGACACTCCTCGACAAACAGGAGTAAGTGTTGGTTTGTCCCTATAATTTTTTCTCGACGATTGTGATAATTACGTCTTGAGCCGGCCTGGCCATGCCTCGGGGTTTAAGAGGTTGGGCGGGTACTCGCCCCGCAGCACCTGGAGTACCTGCTCGACTGCGCCCATGCCCATCGCCCTATAGCCCAGGTCGGTGTAGGAAGAAATGTGCGGTGTGACCACCACGTTGGTCATCTGGAGCAGAGGATTGGTCGGCAGCGGCGGTTCCGGGTCGAACACATCCAGCGCCGCCCCGGCCAGGTGACCTTCGGCCAGAACTTGGGCCAGGGCTGCTTCGTTAACCAGCGGCCCCCGGCTGGCATTGATCAGATAAGCGCCCGGTTTCATCAGCCGCAGCTCACGCTCACCCATTAGCTGGCGGGTTTGCGGGGTCAGTGAGGCATGCAGACTGACAAAATCGGCCTGGACCAGCAATGTATTCAGGCTGTCTACCGGCTCGATGCCCAGGGACGTGATCGAGGTCCAGTCGGTGCAGTACGGATCATAGGCCAGCACCCGCATCTTCAACCCCAGGGCGCAAATTTCGCCCACCCGCCGGCCAATCCGCCCGCAGCCGATCACCCCCAACACCCGCCCCCGAACCTCGGTCCCCATCAGTTGAGCGCGAGGAATGTCGGTCCCGCGCATGCTCATGTCGCCGGCGACAACTCGCTTGGCCAGGCCCAGCAGCAGGGCAACTGTGTGTTCGGCGGTGGACTCGGTGGGAGCGTCGGGCGTGTTGACTACCAAAATGCCGCGCTCGGTAGCCGCCGGGATGTCCACATTGTTCACCCCAATGCCATGCCGGGCAATAACCTTTAAGGACGATCCGGCCCGGTCCATAAACGCGCCGTCGGCCTGGTTCTCGACCCCCATAATCGCCGCCGCTGCACCGGGTAAGTTGTCCAGCGTCCCGTCGGCGATAATCTCGGTGTCTGGCTCCAGTCGGGCCAGGGCTTCTGGCACAATCTTCATATCAAGCCAAACTTTTGGTTTCATACTCTCTTCTCCCGATCGGTGTATACCGGCTAGGGCATCAACTGCCCGCCGTTAATTTCAATGATTTGTCCGGTCACATAGCGGCTCATCGCTTCGGAAGCTAGAAAGAACGCCGCGCCGACACACTCTTCGGGCTGTCCGACGCGCCCCATCGGAATAGTTTTCACCATCGCCTCTATTTGTTCCGGGGTGCTGTAGCGTTCGTGGAAAGGAGTCTGAATCACCCCCGGCGAAATAGCATTGACCCGGATGTTTTGCCCGGCCAGTTCTCTGGCCAGCCCACGAGTAAAAGTGCTGACCGCCCCTTTGCTGGTGGCATAAACCACAGCCCCCGCTCCCCCGCCAAGCCGGGCCGCAATCGAGGTCACATTGATAATATTGCCCTGGCCCTGCCGCTGCATAACCGGGATGACTTGCTGGCAGATTTGAAACACCGAGGTCATATTCAAATCCATAATGTACTGATAAAGCTCAGCCGGCATGTCGGCCACCGGCTGGCGTTTGATCAGGCCGCCGGCGTTGTTAATCAAAATATCAATTTGCCCAAAACGCTCCAGGGTTTGGGCCACCAACTGTTTTACCTGATCCGGGGCAGTGACATCGGCCCGAATCAGCCACACCTCTCCCCCGCCGGCTTCAATCTCCCCGGCGACGGTTCTGGCGGCGGCCTCGCTGCTGTTGTAATGCAGCACAACCCTGGCCCCGGCCGCGCCAAAAGCCTTAGCCAGCGCTGCGCCGATGCCGGTGCTTGCGCCGGTAATCATGACAACCTGTTGATCAAAGCGAATTTCCACGTTTGTATCCTTTGCTGTGGGTTAAGGCATTTCCAAGAAATAATTACCCAATATTCATGTTGCGTCTTACATCTTGGCGAATGTAATTCTTAGAACTGCCTAAATGATGTCCTCGTCGTGTCCGCCCCCCTGTGGTTTGCCTTCGTCCAGCGCTTCTTTCATCGCCGCCAGGTCGGCGGCCATGGCCTGGCTAAAGAGGGTGAGGTCGGTACTGTGGACGATGAAGTTGGCCCCGGCTTTGGCCCACTCGATTTCCTGATCGCGCCCGGTGGAAAAATGAATCCCCACCCCCACTTGATGCCGGCGGGCTTTGCCAATAATCGTTTTGACCGTTTCATCAAACAGCGGGTGACGATACTGCTCCGGAATACCCAGGCTGATCGAGAGGTCGTGTGGACCAATCAACACGGCGTCGAGTTGGGGCACGGCCAGAATGTCATCCAACGCCTTCAACGCCGGCAGGCTTTCGATATTGATAATCAAGACGTTGCCGGTGTTCCAGCGGTTCAGATAAGCGGCCAGGTCGCCGGGTAGATGGGCCTCGCCGGTTAAGGCTTGGCGCAGCCGCTGCCCCTTGAGCGGTCGCAACTTGACCGCCCCGCGTAGAGCCTGCACTTCCTGCACAGTTTCTACATAGGGGGCAATCACCCCTTTGGCCCCTCCATCCAGTACCACGCACGCCTGGTACGGATCGGGTGCAGGGATGCGCACAATGGGAGCCAGGCCCAGGGCATCATAAGCCTGGCACATCCAGGCCAGTTGTTCCCGCTCAATGGGGGTATGTTCCGTATCAATAAAAACAAAATCCAGGCCGAGTTTTTGCACAACCCTGGGCCAGCGGGCCGAGGTAGAGAGAATGGCCGTGCCATAAACCCGCCGGCCGCTCCTGAGCGCCGCCGAAAGTTCTTGTCCGTTCATAAATCTATCCTCGCACTTCTTTGATCCAGGCCAGCACTTGGGCCACATTGCGGGTAATTGCCTCGAAATCGCCCGCCGCCACGGCCTCTTTGGTAATCAGGTTTGACCCCATGCCGACACAGGCCACCCCGGCTTTGAACCAGGCGGTAATACTTTCTTTAGTCGCGTCTACGCCACCGGTCGGCATGATCCGTGTCCAGGGGCATGGGCCGAGCACGGCTTTGACAAAGCCCGGCCCGCCGACCGAGTTGCCGGGGAATACTTTGACAATCTCAACACCCAGTTCCTCGGCCTCGGCAATTTCCGAGACGCTGCCGCAGCCAGGCGAATAGGCAATCTTGCGCCGGTTGCACAGCCGGGCCACTTCGGTGTTGAGCAGCGGTCCAACCACAAAATTAGCTCCGCTGGCAATGTACATAGCCGCCGTAGGCGCATCCACCACCGAGCCGACGCCCAAAACGATCTGGGGTGCGGTGGTGGCAAAGTGACGCGATAACTCGGTAAAGACATGGTAGGCAAAATCGCCCCGGTTGGTGAACTCGATCACCCGTGCTCCACCTTCGGCGCACGCCGTGACAATTTTCTTGGCCACTTCGACATCTTTATGATAAAAGACCGGGATCAAGCCCAGGTCAATCATACAATTGAGTACTTCTAATCTGGTAAAACGAGCCATTGGAGTTGTCCTTTCCTGACCCGGACAAGCCGGAATCCAAAAAAGAAATAAGAAATGAGAAATTAGAAAACTGTCTGTTCTTATTTTTTATTTCTAATTTCTTAATCCTACCGCGACACCCGCCCCGAAGCATCGCCGGACATCAGTTTTTCCACTTCATCTACGCTGACTAAATTAAAATCGCCAAAGATGGAGTGCTTAAGGCATGAAGCAGCCACGGCAAAATTGAGCGCCTTTTGGCGGTCGCCGGAATAGGTACGCAGCCCGTAAATCAGCCCGCTGGCAAAGGCATCGCCGCCGCCTACCCGGTCCACGATGTGGGTAATGTCATAGATGGGAGCGACGTAAAAGCCGTCCGGCTGCCACAGCACGCCCGACCAGGTATTGTGGCTGGCCGAGAGGGAACCGCGCAGGGTGATGGCGATAGTCTGCAAATTGGGGAAACGTTCGGCCAGGGCAGCGCAGACGTGGCGGAACTTGTCGGCTTCAACCTTGCCGCTGGTCACATCGGTTTCGGGCGCTTTGATCCCAAAAACTTTATCCGCGTCTTCCTCATTGCCGATGGCAATATCGCACTGGCTGACCAGCTCCGGCATGACCTCGCCGGCTTTTTTGCCCCATTTCCACAGGTTTTTGCGATAGTTGAGGTCGCACGAGACGGTCAGCCCCACCTGTTTGGCCGCCTGAGCCGCCTCCAGGCAGACAGCGGCGGCGCCGGCAGAAATGGCCGGGGTGATGCCGGTCCAGTGAAACCAGTCGGCCCGGGCAAAAACACGCTCCCAATCCACCATTCCCCGCTCGATGGTGGCAATGGCCGACTGGCTGCGGTCGTAGACCACTTTGCTGCCGCGCTGGGCTGCCCCCATTTCCAGAAAATAGATGCCCAACCGCTCGCCGCCGCGGACAATCTGGTCTACCCCCACCCCATACCGGCGCAAAAATTGAATACAGGCATCGCCCAGGTCGTTTTTGGGCAGACGAGTCACATAATCCACCGGCTCGCCAAAATTAGCCAGCGCCACAGCCACATTGGCCTCACCACCGCCGTAAATGACATCAAAGGTATTGGCCTGGCTAAAGCGCAAAAAACCCGGCGGCGACAGCCGCATCATAATTTCGCCAAAGGTTACGATTTTCTTTTTCATCATTGAAACCTCAATAATAAACTCAGGAGATCGGAGATTAGAGATTGGAGATTATACAATCTCCAATCTCTAATCTCCCTATTTGTTTTTAACTTCAGGATTGACCACCCCCGGAGGCCAGCGCCGGTTGTATACATCCAGCACAATCTCGCAAGCGGTCCGATATAGATTCTCCTGGCTTTCGGGGGCGCAGGCCGAAACGTGAGGGGTAATGGTGACTTGCTCAAACTCGCGCAGGGGCGAGTCGAGCGGCAGCGGCTCCTGTTCCAGCACATCCAGCCCGGCCCCGGCGACCTGCCCACGACGCAGGGCTGCTACCAGCGCCGCTTCATCAATGACCGGCCCCCGGCTGGTATTGACGATAAAGACGGCCTCTTTCATCTGCTCAAATTCCCGGTGGCTCAACAGGTGGTAGGTTTCGTCGGTGAGGGGGCAGTGGGCCGAGATGAAGTCGGAGCGCTGCAATAATTCGACCAGTTCTACTTTTTGGCCGCCAAATTGGGCAATGGTTTCGGCGTCAAGGTAAGGGTCTGACACCAGCAGGGTTAGCTCAAAACCGCGCACCCGGCGGGCCACGGCCCGGCCAATCCGGCCCAGGCCGATTAGCCCCAGTGTGCTGCCCTGTAGAAGGCGGGTTGGCCGAGCCGCCCGGCGATCCCACCGCCCGGCCCGAATCCAGCGATCCTGCCGGGCCAGGTGGCGCAGACTGTCCATAAGCAAGGCAATGGTGTGGTCGGCCACGTCGTCGGTGCAGTAGGCCGGCACATTGCAGACGGGAATCTGGTGGGCCGTGGCCGCCGCCACATCCACGCTGTCATAGCCGACGCCCAGCCGGACGATACAGCGGCAGCGCTCCAGTTGAGCGATAACGGATCGAGTTAACAGAGGACGGACCGACTGCACCAGGACCACATCCGCCTCGCGGGCCACCGCCAAGGCCAGTTCCGGGGTGCGGTGCTGGCCCTCCACCCACTCGACGCCGGAGCGGGCCAATTCACCGCCAACCCAGGCCGGCGGAGTGAAGAGTTCTTCATCGTAGTCAATCAAAACTGCTTTGAAACCTGTGGTCATGGTCTCCCCTCAGCGCCCCATCCAACCGCCGTCAACCAGCAGCACCGTCCCGTGGACGTAATCTGAAGCCCTGGAGCTTAAAAAGACGACCGCCCCTTTCATATCCTCCGGCTGGCCCCAGCGTCCGGCAGGAATTCGTTCCATAATGGAACGGCTGCGCTGCTCGTCAGCGCGTAAAGGCGCTGTATTGTCAGTAGCCATGTAGCCGGGGGCAATGGCATTGACATTGACGCCTTTAGCGGCCCACTCGTTAGCCAGGGCTTTGGTCAGTTGGCCGATCCCGGCTTTGCTGGCCGCATAACCGGGTACATAAATGCCGCCCTGAAAAGTCAACAGTGAGGCCACAAAAACGATCTTGCCCTGTCCGCGCTCGACCATTTCCCGGCCAAGCTCTCGACTCAGAATAAATTGGGCGCTCAGATTGACATTTATCACCCGATCCCAGTATTCATCCGAATGTTCGACGGCCGGTTGGCGTAGGATCGTCCCGGCGTTATTGATCAGGATGTCAATCCGGGGGAAATCGCTTTTGACCTGCTGGATGAAACCGTATAAAGCCTGGCGGTCGCCAAAATCGCAGCTATAGCCCTTAAAGCGGCGGCCCAGAGCCGTAATTTTTTGCTCAACCTCACTGCCCGACGGCTCCAGTGTGGCGCTCACGCCGATAATGTCGGCTCCGGCCTCGGCCAGAGCGCAGGCCATGGCCTGGCCCAACCCGCGTTTGCAGCCCGTCACCAGGGCTATTTTGCCGTCGAGTTTAAACTGATCGAGAATCATGCTAAGCCTTCCATTTTAACAGCATCCATATCACTAAACGCCTGGTTTTCTCCACCCATCGCCCAAACAAAGGTGTAATTTTTAGTGCCTGCCCCGGAATGGATAGACCAACTGGGCGAAAGGGCCGCCTGGCCGTTGCGGACAACCAGGTGCCGGGTTTCGGTGGGCTGGCCCAGCAGGTGGAAGACTACTGCATCGGTGGCCAGGTCAAAATACAAATAAACTTCGCTGCGACGTTCATGGGTGTGAGCCGGCATGGTGTTCCAGATGCTGCCTTCGGCCAACTCGGTAAACCCCATAACCAATTGGCAGCTTTGAATGCCTTCGGGGTGAATTACTTTGTAGAGGCGGCGCTGGTTAGCCTCGGCCTGACTGCCCAGGACAACCGCTTCGACGGCTTCCGCCCGCGCTAATTGAGTGGGATAGGTCTGGTGGGCCGGCAGGCTGATCAGGTAAAACGAGGCTGGATTGGCAGCGGCCAGACTGCTAAACTCGATTTGGCGGCTGCCCCGCCCGATGTAGAGCGTATCTTTTTTGCCCAGGTGATAAGTAACGCCGTCAACGGTGATCTGGCCCGCGCCGCCGATATTGATAACGCCGATTTCACGGCGTTCGGCAAAATAGGCGGCTGCCAATTCCCGGCCCGCTTCTAACGCCAGAGGAGCATCGGTTGGCATTACCGAGCCGATAATCATACGGTCTGTATGCCAATAGACCAGCTTGACCTGGCCCGGCGCAAACAGATCATCAATCAAAAAATGTTGCCTGATCTCAGCGGTGTTCATCCGTTCAAAGCGGGGAGGATCAGGGGCGTAGCGTACTTCCATAAGGACCTCCTTGTCCAAAACATCAAAGATTGAAGGGGTGCTTGAAAAAGATAAGGGACTAGTAGTTCATTATATGAACTACTAGTTCAATTAGTAAACATTATAACACCGCTTAGAGGAGTTGTCAAGGGTTAAATCGGACTCAACCCCTGCTCTTGCAGCAAGCTGCGAATATGAGCCGTTTCATCCGCCGACAGCCGGGGCAACGGCGCTGAGACTATTGGCTCACACAAGCCTAACAAACTGGCCGCGGTTTTTAGGCAGCTCAACCAGTGATTATACGTGTGCAGCCGGCCCAGAGCCACCACCCGCTGTTGTATCTCCTGGATCCGGTCCGGCTGATTGGCGTGGGCCGCCTCGATGATGGCCGTAAACCAGGCCGGGACCAGATTACCCAGGCCGCAAACTAACCCATCGGCCCCGGCTAACATGCTTAGCCCGGCCACCGATTCGGCCCCCTGCAAAACCGCCAAATCCGTTTCACGGCTTAACCACACCAGGCGCTGAAATCGTTCCACATCGCCGAAGCTGTCTTTTATACCCACAATCCGGGGATGTCGGCTCAACTCGGCTGCGGTTTCAGGTTCGACTACGGCATGCACCGCTTGCGGAATGTTGTAGAGCAGCAGCGGCCGGACAGACTCATCGGCGACCGCCGTAAAGAAATCACGCTGGATATGGGGTTGGCTAAACTGGCCGTAAAAGGGCAGAGTCAACACAAAGGCGTCCACGCCGGGCAGGTCAAGCGCAGCCATCACCCCTTTGACCCGCCGTATACTGCACTCAGAAATACCCACCAGCAGTAGCCCCCGACCCCGCATTGCTTTCGTCGCCGCTTGTACCAGGTTGCGGCGTTGATCCAGGCTCAAAAAGGGTCCTTCGCCGGAACTGCCCAGGGCGAAGACGCCGTTGCCGCCGCCGGCCAAAATATGCTCAACCAGGCGCTGTACACTCTGCCGGTCAATCGTATCGTCGGGCAGTAGAGGGGTTAACAAGGGAGGAATCAGACCGTTAAAAATAGATTTGGACATGGTGATGAATACCTTTCGGGGATTTATAGATCAACTTCAAAAAATGGTAGTCCGTCTCTTAAGTGTTGGTAAGTGCTCTGAGGTAAAATCTGCCACGAATTTCACGAATTAACAGAAATTTTTATCCTTTATTCCTGAAAATTCGTGTCATTTGTGGCTAAAAAATAATCAACCAAAATTGGTAAAACGTGATGCGTGAAATTTTAAGCCCAAAACCATTACGCATCACATAAATCAAAAGTAATCAGGAAATGTTTCGAGCCTGTTGAGCCTGCTTCAAACGCTCTTCCAGGCTGAGGTAATGTTGGTCTAGCGCCAGCCGAACCTGCACGGCCTCACCGGCTTCAACGGCCTCGAGGATAGCTACGTGGTCCCGATAAGTCCGCATGGGATCGCGGTCTTGCAAATCGGTCAGTTGGGCCGCCTTGTGAAACGTCAGCCAGAAGGTGTCGAGCAGTTTTAGCAACACCTGGTTTTGCAGGCCGGCAAAGAGGGTGGCATGAAATTCTCGATCCTCGTCCGGGAAAGTCTGCCCCCGCTCGGCGCGAGCCAACATTTGCCGGGTCAATCCCCGCAGGTGGCTGAGTTGCTCCGGGGTGATGACGGTCAAAGCCGTCTCAACCATGCCTGTCTCCAGGACTCGTCTGATGGCTAATAAATCGGCCAGTTGGGACAAATCAAACAGTAGGCCGTAGGGTAGATTTTCCAGGAGTGGCTCAAAGGAAAAATCTTGCACAAACAGCCCGCTGCCCCGGCGGGTTTCCAGGATACCCAGCGACTCCAGCGCTTTAACCGCCTCACGCACCGAACTGCGGCTGACGCCTAACTGCCGGGCCAGTTCCATCTCCGGGGGGAGCGGCGCGCCGGCAGTTAAATTGTTTTCCAGAATGTAATTTTTGATATTATCCTGCACCGACCGAAAAAGGGCAGGCCGCTCCAGGCGTTTAAGAGACATTTCCATCGTTTAAGACCACCAAAAAAGATTTGACAAGCACACACAATTGGTTTATTCTAATGCACCTGTCTGATATCTGTCAAGTTTAGACTCCTGGTAAAATTCTCAATTTTTGCTTGACAATTCAGGCAAGGAATGTTATAATGTTCGTAGTTTGAACTATCAGTTCAAATATTGAACTATATTAATATCAATTTAGAGTACAAGGAGGTATTACTAATCATGACGACGGAGAGGTCTAAGTCTAAGGGTGTGTCTCGACGCGAATTTTTGCGTTTGGCTGCGCTCACTACAGGTTCAGTAGCCTTTGGCGGTTATCTGCCGCAAGTAGCCACAGCCGCTGCTGAAACTCCCCCCACCTTGGCCCCCACGGCTACAGGGGCCGCCAATGCGATTGCCGCTCTTCAAGCCGATGATCTCGGCGGACTGGTCGGCAAACTCGAGGGCCCCACTATTATCCTCGATGTAGCAGAGTTCCCCAAAACATTTGCCGAAGCGCCCATGCTGGCCGAGCTGGTCACAGCCGGTGACCTGCCTCCAGTTGAAGAGCGCCTGCCCGATCCCGAAGATTTGCTGGTTATCCAGCCCCTTACAGAAATTGGCCAATACGGCGGCACCTGGCGGCGCGCCTTTACCGGCCCGGCGGATCACGAGAACGGCAACCGCATCAACTCAAACGACAAAA
Source organism: Anaerolineae bacterium (assembly GCA_023151115.1). Next base: position 59,013 of record JAKLJP010000006.1, on the reverse strand, counting down.
TTTTGCATTTTGACTACACCGGCTCCAAGATTGTGCCCGCCCTGGCCAAAGGTTGGGAGGTGAGTGAAGACGGTAAGACGATCACGATTTTTCTGCGCAAAGGGGCCAAATGGTCTGACGGTCAACCCCTGACCGCGGACGACTTTATGTTCTGGTTCGAGGATATCTACTCAAACCCGGAAATTGTGCCCACACCCTTCCCCGAAATGCAAATCAACGGCAAACCGGGCGTCATGAAAAAGGTTGACGATTTTACCATAGCCTTTGAGTTCCCCGAAGCGTATCCCTACTTTGTTTATGTCCTGGCCGGCAGCACCGGCATCGGCGCGGGTTTTGCCACGCGCGGCGCGTTCGGAACGTTTGGTGGGGGGTATTGCCCGGCGCACTATATCAAACAATTCCTGCCCAAGTACTCATCCGAAGAAGAGGTCAACAAAATGGCCACGGATGAGGGCTTTGACAACTGGGTGTCTCTGCTCAAGAACAAGTACAGTTGGGCGCTCAATCCCGACGTGCCGGTGATGACCCCCTGGCGGACGACCAGCCCGATCAACACGCCCACCTGGACCATGGAACGCAATCCGTACTTCTGGGCCGTCGATATCGAGGGCAACCAACTGCCGTACATTGACAAGATCACTATGACCCTGGCCGAGAACGTCGAAGTGGCCAACCTGCGGGCCATTGCCGGTGAGTACGACATCCAGGAACGGCACATGGGGTTGGCCAAGCTGCCCGTGTTCCTGGAAAACGCCGAAAAAGGCGACTATACGGTTCACCTCGACCCGGCCTTCAATGGCTCGGACGTGGCGATCCATATGGGTAACGCGTATACAGGCGATCCTGTCATAGCCAAGCTGATCCAGAACAAAGATTTCCGCCATGCGCTGTCGCTGGGGATTGACCGCGATCAGCTCAACGAAGCCTTCTGGCTCGGCGTTGGTGTGCCCGGCTCTACGGCCCCGGCAGAAGACACCATCTACAGCCCCGGCGTAGATTATCGCTCCAAGTGGTGTACGCTTAATCTGGATGAAGCCAACGCGCTGCTCGACAAAGTGGGGCTGACCGAGAAAGACAGCGAAGGCTTCCGCCTCCGCCCTGACGGCAAGGGACGCTTGCAGCTTGAAATGATCACCGTGGGCGGGGCGTTTGTTCCCTACACCCAGATAGGCGAAATGATCAAGCAGCAGTGGAAAGAGATCGGCATTGATGTCAATGTCAAGGAGACGGAACGCAACATTGCCTTTGGCATGACCGCCAACAACGAACACCAGATGATTACCTGGGCCAACGATGGTTCGGAAATGCTCTACCTCTTTGCCCGCCACGCCCTGCCGATAGACCCGAATGAGTGCCACATGGGCATGGCCTATGCCAAATGGTATGCTTCCAATGGCGAGCAGGGTACCAAACCAACCGACCCCGAAATGCTGCGCGCCTTTGACCTCTATCGAGAGGCGTTTGGATTGGACGAGGCCGGTCAGATTAAGAACGCGCAAGAAATCTGGAAGATCATCGTCGAGCAGCAGTGGAGCATCGGCACAGTGGGCCAGTCGCCGGCGTTTATGGGCGTGCGGATTGTTAAGAACAATATGGGCAATATCCCGGCGCGCCAGGTAAACGCGCAGCATGCGCGCACGCCGTGTTCTTCGCAGCCTATCACCTTCTTCTTCAAGGCGTAACTGAGAGAGTTCCAAGATTTAAATTAGTCAAAGGGATGATACGTGATGCGTAATGATTTACGGCTAAAACTGTCACGCATCACGTATCACGCATCACGAATTTCGAACAGCCTTATCCCTTCTCTATGTCCAGGTTGAGGGAGGGTAGAGAGGTGTAACTTTATGATAGCTTATATCGTTCGCCGTTTGATCCTGGCCCTTCTGACTATCTGGGCCATCACCATCCTCTCGTTCATGATCATCCAACTGCCCCCCGGCGATTACGTGACCTCGTACATTGCGATGATGTCGTCTTCAGGGTCCGGGGTGACAGAAGGGGAGGCGCAGGCGCTCCGCGCCCAGTATGCTCTCGATCAGCCGCTCTACGTCCAGTATTTCAGGTGGATGGGCCTGATTATGCAGGGCAACTTTGGCATGGCCATCGAATGGAACCGGCCGGTGCTCGACGTCATCGGTGATCGCCTCGTCCTGACGATAGTTATTTCGTTGGCCGCCATCGTCTTTACCTGGGCGGTGGCCCTGCCCATCGGCATCTATTCTGCAGTCAAGCGCTATTCCATTGGCGATTACGTGGCTACGTTTATCGGCTTTATCGGCCTGGCCATCCCCGGCTTTATGCTGGCCCTCATCGTGATGTACGTCGGTTTCAGGTATTTCGACGCCAACGTTGGCGGGCTGTTCTCGGCTGAAATGGCCGATGCGCCGTGGAGTTGGGCCAAATTTGTAGATATGCTCAAGCATTTGCCCATTGTGGCCATTGTGCTGGGTATTGGGGGCACGGCGCAAATGATTCGGATCATGCGCTCTAATCTGCTCGACGAACTGCGCAAGCCTTACGTGATGACGGCGCGGGCCAGGGGTTTGTCTGAAACACGGGTGATTATGAAATACCCGGTGCGGGTGGCGCTGAATCCTTTTGTCAGTACCATCGGCTACCTGTTCCCGTTTGTCATTTCGGGCAGTATCATCGTTTCGCTGGTGTTGAGTCTGCCGACGGTGGGGCCGCTGCTGCTCAAGGCGCTGATTGCGCAGGATGTATTCCTGGCCGGAACCATTGTGCTGCTGCTGGGCGTCATGACGGTGATCGGCACCTTCATTTCCGACTTATTGTTGATGTGGGTGGACCCGCGCATCCGGTTAGGCAGGCAATAATGGCAGAATCAATCATGAGTCCTCCCCAGGAGCTGGAGGAACAAGCGCAAGAGTTGGTTGTCACCCAGGCCGAGGAGCGGGTTGCGGTGGCCACCCAATGGCAGTTGATGTGGTGGCGTTTCCGCAAGCACAAACTGGCCATGGGGGCAACGATTGTGCTGATCTTTTTTTATCTCATCGCCATGAATGCGGAATTTGTGGCCTACGTTGACCCCGAAACTTCCGATGCCGAGCGTTCCCTGATGATCCCCCAACCCATTCACTGGTTCGACAACGGTGCCTTCAGCCCTCACGTCTTTGGCATCACCGGCAAACGTGATCTCAAAACGTTTAAGCGGGTCTACGCCCCCGATCCTAATATTAAAGTGCCGGTGAAATTCTTTGGGCCTGGTTTTGAATATAAGTGGTTGGGGTTTATTCCCACCAACATCCATCTTATCAGCGTGGAAGGCGCCGAAGCGGAAGAAACGCTCTTTCTGATGGGGACGGATGTGCAGGGGCGCGACCTGTGGTCCCGGTTGATGTACGCCACGCGGACCTCGTTGGTCATCGGGCTGGCCAGCGTTGCCCTCAGCCTGATTTTGGGGGTGGTGCTCGGCGGCATTTCGGGTTACTATGGCGGTATGATTGATACGGTCATCCAACGTATTATCGAGATTTTGCGCTCTCTGCCCACGATTCCGTTGTGGATGGGCCTGGCCGCAGCGCTGCCCAGTACCTGGACCGTTAATCAGGTTTACTTCGCCATCACCCTCATCATCTCACTATTGGGTTGGACCGAGTTAGCGCGGGTGGTGCGCGGGCGATTCCTTTCGCTGCGTGAGGAAGATTTTGTCATGGCGGCCCGCCTGTCCGGTTGCAGCCGCATGCGCATCATCTTTCGGCATATGGTGCCTTCGTTTCTGAGCCACATCATTGCCGCGACAACCCTGGCGCTGCCGGCCATGATCATTAGCGAAACCTCGCTCAGCTTTTTGGGCCTGGGCTTGCGCCCGCCCGCCATCAGTTGGGGAGTGTTGTTGCAGGACGCCCAGAATATCCAGGCGTTAGCCATTTCACCGTGGCTGCTGATCCCGGCTGTCCCTGTTATTATCGCCGTGTTGGCCTTTAATTTTATGGGCGACGGCCTCCGCGACGCGGCGGACCCGTATGGATGAGATTGGTTTTCAGAAAAGTTTTAGCCAAAAAGTGATGCGTGATACGTGATGCGTAAGGGCTTTACGAGTCACGCATCACGTATCACGTATCAGAAATCCATCAAAAATGGCTGGAAGAACTTATCTGGATGATGATATGGATAACGGACACAAAACGTTACTGTCGGTAAAAAATCTGAAAACATACTTTTTTCAGGATGAGGGAACCGTCAAGGCGGTGGATGGGGCCACGTTTGAGGTGTATCCCGGCAAGACGCTGGGGATCGTTGGCGAAAGCGGCTGCGGCAAGAGTGTGACTTCCCAATCCATCCTGCGCATTGTGGAGGAGCCTGGCCGCATTGTGGAGGGTGAGATTAAACTGCGCCGCGCCAACGGCGACGAAATCGAATTGACCCGGCTGCAGCCTAATAGTAAAGAGATGCGGGACATCCGGGGAGCGGAGATCGGCCTGGTCTTCCAGGAACCGATGACCTCCTTCAGCCCGGTACATACTATTGGCAACCAGATTATCGAAGCCATTCAACTCCATTTTGGGGTGAATAAGCAGCAGGCCAGAGAACGAGCCATCGAGTCGCTGCGCCAGGTGGGTATCCCCAAGCCCGAACGCCGGATTAACGAATATGCTTTCCAGTTAAGCGGCGGTTTGCGCCAGCGGGCTATGATTGCTATGGCCCTGTCGTGCGACCCTCGCTTGCTCATCGCCGACGAGCCGACCACCGCGCTCGACGTGACCACCCAGGCGCAAATTCTTGACCTGCTGCGGGAGTTGCAGCAGCAGCGCGGCATGGCGATCATGCTCATCACTCACAATCTGGGCGTCATCGCCGAAATGGCCGACGATGTGGTGGTGATGTACCTGGGCCGGGTCGTCGAAGAAGGCCCGGTAGATGACATATTCCACGCTCCCAAGCACCCCTACACCAAAGCGCTTTTGCGTTCCATCCCCAGCATCGAGTCCAGTTCGCGGGTCAAACTGCCGACAATTACCGGCTCTATTCCCCATCCTTATAATCGTCCAACCGGCTGCCCTTTCCATCCACGCTGCCCGGATTTTATGCGCGGCACGTGTGACCGGCAGGAGCCAACTTTGTTGTCGGTAAACGAGCGGCAAAAGGTGAGTTGTTTTTTGTATGAAAATGGTAAATAGGAGGATTGGAGGGCTGGAAGACTGGGTAGTTTTATCCAATCCTCCAGCCTTCCAACCTTCCAACCTTCCCGAAGAGGTATGTCAACCGTGAAAGACTCTAACGGCCAGGTACTCCTTGAGGTAAAAAATCTGCGTAAGTTCTTTCCCATTCGGAAGGGGTTACTGCAAAAAGTGGTGGGACACGTCCGCGCCGTTGACGATGTTAATTTTTTCGTCAACCAGGGCGAAACCCTGTCGCTGGTGGGTGAAAGCGGCTGCGGCAAAACGACCACGTCTCGTTGTATCCTGCGGGCCATTGACCCGACGGAAGGACAGATTTTCTTTCGCACCGGTGATGGTTCGGTGGTGGACGTGGCAGCTATGCCTGAAAGCAAGGTTCAGGCTCTTCGCTCGCAGATGCAGATGGTTTTTCAAGACCCCTTTTCCTCGCTCAACCCGCGTATGACCCTGCTGGATATTGTGGGTGAGCCGCTGCTAGTGCATGGGATGAAAAATCGGCAGGAACGGATGGACCGGGTGGCCGAGCTGCTGCGGCTGGTTGGCATGCGGCCCGAATATATGCGCCGCTATCCGCACGCCTTTAGCGGCGGGCAGCGCCAGCGGATTGGCATTGCGCGGGCGCTGGCTCTGAATCCGCGTTTGGTGGTGGCCGATGAGCCGGTATCGGCGCTCGACGTTTCGGTGCAAGCCCAGATTCTCAACTTATTACTTGAATTACAGGAAAAATTTGGCCTGACTTATCTGTTTGTGGCCCACGATTTGAGCGTGGTCAAGCACATCAGCGAGCGGGTGGCGGTGATGTATGTGGGCCAAATTGTCGAAATTGCCAAAACGGAAGCGCTTTTTAAGACTCCCCGGCATCCTTACACCGAGGCGCTGCTATCGGCTGTACCCAAGCCGGACCCCCGGCTGCGTTCTCAGCGAATTGTGCTGCAAGGCGACGTGGCCGATCCGGCCAACCCTCCGCCGGGCTGCTATTTTCACCCGCGCTGTCGCTACGCTGTGGATACCTGTCGCGCTGTCACACCCAAACTGGAAGAAATCACCCCCGGTCACTTTGTCAGTTGCCACCGGGCGCGGGAGATTGAGCTAAAGGGTATCGGTGGCTGATAAAAAAGGCTGCGAATGAATTCGCAGCCTGAAATAGAAAACGTGTTAAAAACACGTTGCTCAAACTATAAATCTGTTTCAACAGGTTTCCCATATCAGCAATCGAATTCATTCGGTTGCCAAAGAAGGACTCTTATGCCACTTCCACTCAGCGACGACCAACTCGCCGTCCTACGCGAGCTGGATACACCCACCATTTGCAACGCCATCGAGCGCTTCAACGTGCGCGGGCGGGTCGAAGGATTTTTGGGGATAGATATTCGCTGCCTGCTGCCGGAATTGGGCAGTATGGTCGGCTATACCGTCACCGCCACCGTTGACTCAACCACGCCGGGAGCCAAACAGAATGAGGCAACCTGGCGGGCCTGGGTGGAAGCAATGGCCGCTGCGTCCAAGCCAATTGTGCTGGTGTTTCAAGATGTGGGGCCGCAGCCGCGCAAATCGGCCCATTTTGGGGAGATGATGGCGACCCTTTCCAAACGGCTCGGCGTAGTCGGCCTGGTCACAAATGGCGGTGTACGCGACATTTTGGAGGTCAAACGGTTGGGACTGCACTATTTTGCCGCCGGACTGGCGCCTTCGCATGGCAGCCCACGCCTGCTGGAAATCAATATCCCTGTCACCCTCGATGGCGTCCGTATCGAGCCGGGCGACCTGCTGCACGGCGATATCAACGGCGTGACCACGATTCCGCTGGCGATTGCCGCCCAGGTCATTGAAGCAGCCCAGCAGGTTCGGCGGGATGAGGCCGAATGGTTAACCTATCTCACCGGGCCGGAGTTCAGCCTGGAAGGGTATTTTAAGCGCCGTTTTAGCCACTAAAATTGTTACTGAGGACTTATTGAGGCGCAACAGCACTCACTTGCCCCAGTTGTTTTGAGAGCGCCTGGGTTACGCGGATGACATCGCCGGAGAGTTGCTGAATATACTCCAGGGTCATTCGATGGGCCGGGCCGGCAATGCTGATAGCCCCAAGAACCCGGCCGCCGCCGTCATAAACAGGGGCGGCCACGCAGCGCACCCAGTCGTCTCCTTCGCAGTCGTCAATGGCGTAGCCCCGGCGGCGGGTTTGTTCCAATTCGTTAATCAAGGCGTCACGGTCGGTGATGGTGTGATCGGTATAACGAGTCAGGGTGAGACGGGCTATCAGGGCGCTGCGCTCGTCGGTGGGCAGATTAGCCAGGATAGCCTTGCCCATAGCCGATGAATGTAGCTCATTATGGGTGCCCACATTTGAGCGCATCTGAAAAGTCTGCGAAGTTTGCACCTGGGGACCCTCTTCTTTGGCAATATACAGAATTTTGGTATCGTCTAAAATAGACATAAAGGCCGTTTCCTGAGACAACTGGCTGAGTTCGTGCAGGTAAGGTTGGGCCATTTTGGGCAGATTCATCGTATCCAGCACCACTCGGGCCAACCCCAAAATTTTGGTCCCCAGCGAGTAGTTGTAATCCTCATCAACCATCACGTAACCTCGCCCCCTGAGCGTGGTCAGCAGACGATAGGCGGTAGGCCGGGACATACGGCACAACTTGGCAATTTCTGGGGCCGACAGGGGACGCCGGGCAGCCGCCAGGCAGTCTAATACGTCGAGTGATTTGAGGACAGTTTGTGAAGTGATGACACTGGTTCCGTTCTGATTTTCGTCCACAGCAGACCTTCCTTTGCAAAAGAGATACTTATATTATAATCTCAATTCACTATTTGAACAAGTAGCTCAAAAAATGAGCTATTAAGAGAGGATAATCCCATGCATGCTTATGTTTTGTACGGTCAACAAGATATCCGCCTGGAAGAGCGAGCGATGCCCCAGCCGCAAGCCGGACAGGTCCTGGTCCGGTTTGGTTATGGCGGGATTTGCGGCTCCGACATGCATTACTATTTCAAGGGAGCCAACGGTGATTTTGTGGTCAAGCACCCCTTTGTGCTGGGGCACGAAGTCTCCGGGACGGTGGTGGAAATAGGCCCCAATGTCACCAGGCTCAAGCCCGGCGATTTGGTCGCCATTAACCCGAATCTGCCCTGCGGCGCATGCCTGCCATGCCGCCAGGGCCGGGAAAATCTTTGCCCCAACGTGCGTTTTTGGGGGTCTGCCAGCACCATGCCCCACACCGACGGGGCGTATCAGGAGTATGTTTTGGCCCAAGAGCGGCAGTGCTGCCTGTTTCCCGCCGGTTTTGATCCGGGCGTCGCTGCCATGGCCGAACCGCTGGCCATTGGCCTTCATTCGGTCAACCGGGCCGGGTCGCTCATGGGTAAATCGGTGCTGGTGACCGGCGCTGGCACAATTGGCAGCCTTATTTTGCTGGTGGCGCGGGCGATGGGGGCCAGGTCCGTGGCCATCACCGATATTCTGGATGAACGGCTCAACCGGGCCAGGCAGTGCGGCGCAGATTTGACCGTCAATGTGAGCCAGGACTCGCCCGAAGCGCAAGCTCTGGCCAAAGGCGAGATGCTCTTCGATGTCACCTTTGAGGCATCGGGCAGCTTGCAAGCGCTCAACACGGCTATTCTAGCCACCATCAGAGGCGGGACAGTCGTCCAGGTTGGCTTTTTGCCCACCGGTGAGGTAGGGGTGCAGGCCAATAAAGTGATGTCGAAAGAACTGACCCTGGTGGGCAGTTTCCGTAGCGGCATGGCTTTTGACTGGGCTGTTGAATATCTAGCCTCGGGTCGGATAGATGTGACTCCGCTCATCACCCACCAGTTTGGGTTCGACCGGGTAGCCGATGCTTTTGCGGTAGCCGCCGATGGGCAGCAAAGCGCCAAAGTTCAGTTATTTTTCCCCACCATGTAAATTAGGAGGTTGGCATGCGTACCATTCGCTGGGGGATTATCGGCGTGGGTGATGTGACCGAGGTGAAAAGCGGTCCCGGCTTTCAAAAAGCCAGTAATTCCAGCCTGGTGGCGGTGATGCGCCGCAACGGGGCGCTGGCTAAAGATTATGCCGAGCGGCATAACGTACCTCGCTGGTACGACGATGCTGCCGCTCTTATTCATGATCCCGACGTTGACGCGGTTTACATCGCCACGCCGCCCTATGCCCACAAACAGTACACCTTGTTGAGCGCCGCGGCCGGTAAGCCGGTCTACGTGGAAAAACCAATGGCCTTGACTTGGGCCGATTGCCAGGAAATGATTTCGGCCTGTCGGGCGGCCAACGTGCCGCTGTGGGTGGCTTATTACCGGCGGGCGCTGCCTCGTTTTATCAAGATCAAAGAACTGATCGCGGCAGGGGCCATCGGTGAACCGCGCACGGTCACCATCAGCTTGTATCGGCCGGCCAATCCTGGACTGTTTGACCCCCACAACCTGCCCTGGCGGGTGGTCCCGGAGTTATCCGGTGGGGGCATTTTTGTGGATATGGGGTCGCACACCCTGGATTTTCTGGATTACCTTTTTGGCCCGATCCGCACGGTGCGTGGGGTGGCCGTGAATCAGGGCCGCCTCTATCCGGCTGAAGACCAGGTAGCCGGAACTTTTGTGTTTGACTCCGGCGTGGTGGGGGTGGGGACATGGTGCTTCACCACGTTTCAGGAAGTTGACCAAACGGAGATTGTAGGCACAAAAGGCAAAATTGCCTTTGCCACCTTTACGCCTGAGCCGATCATCATCACCACCGTCGAGGGACGGCAGGAGCTTGCCATTGGCGACCCGCCGCATGTCCACCAACCCCTGATTCAAACGATTGTGGACGAGTTAAACGGCGTCGGCGCTTGTCCCAGCACCGGCGAAAGCGGCGCTCGAACAACGTGGGTGGTAGATCAAATCCTGGCCGACTATCGAAATCGTTGATTTTAGACCTCATAGGTTTTCAAAACCTATGAGGTCTTTCCTAACCACTTTGCAATCCCTACCGTGAGGAAAAGAAACGATGTATCTATTTGATTTAAGCGGTAAAAAAGCGCTGGTCACCGGCGGCAGCCGCGGTCTGGGCCGGGCGATGGCTCAGGCTATGCTCGAATTTGGGGCGGAAACAGCCATTATTGGCTCCTCAGAGGGGGTCACAACGACAGCCGCCGAGTTGAGCCAGATGACCGGGCAGCGAGCTGTTCCCATACAAGCTGATTTGAGTGACCGAACTCAACTCCAGCGAGCCTTTGCGGAGAGCCTCGACCAGCTTGGCACAGTGGATATTTTGATTGTCAGCCATGGGGTGCAGCGCCGTGCCCCGGCTGAGGAATTCCCGCTGGAAACCTGGGATTTTGTGCTGGAAGTCAACCTGACCTCTATGTTCATGCTCGACCAATTGGCCGGGCGGGTGATGCTTGCCAAAGGCAAGGGCAAAATTATCAATATTGCCTCGCTGTTGAGTTTTAGTGGTGGGATTACCGTGCCGGCCTATGCCGCCGCCAAAGGAGGCGTGGCCCGCCTGACGATGGCCCTTTCCAATGAATGGGCTAGGCGAGGAATAAATGTGAATGCCATCGCTCCCGGCTACATGAACACCGAAATGAACGAAGCCCTGATTAATAACCCGACCCGCAATCAACAAATCCTCGACCGTATTCCGGCTGCCCGCTGGGGCCTGCCGGAAGATATGAAAGGCGCGGCTGTGTTTCTGGCGTCCGCCGCCTCTGATTATGTAAACGGCGTCATCATCCCGGTGGATGGGGGCTGGATGGGGCGATAGATGCATCTTGAGGACCAGTTACCACCGGCAGACCAACGGCAGTTCCGGTCGAAAATCGGCCCTGCACCCCTGCTGAGCTTGATCAAAAGTCACTTCGGCCAGGGGCGCCTGGCCCAGACTAAACTGGACCAACCCGGCTGCCTGTATCGCCGCCAGGGCCGGGGAGAGGGAGCGGCTTTGGGGCAGCGTCAGCCGCATCTGGGTAATGGCCTTTAACCCGGCGGGATGCGTCAGCGGCTGCTGCCGATCGTGGGCAAAGGTATCGGGCCGGCCGCCAAACGGGATGTGAAACAGCAGCGGCTCGTTGAGGTGGACCGAGTTGGTCGCTACGTCAATCTGCCAAGAGGGTGGCAGGTAGGGCGGGCGATAAGCCCAGGTCTCAAAAGGCAGCCTGGTCGAGCCAGTCGAGCGCAGAGCCAACCCAAACGGGGACGCCCCGCTTTGGCGGTACTGCCAGCGTTCCCACAAACCCATGGGTTGGATAACCTCGCTGGTCGCTTCTGCCTCGTTGTGTACCCACAGAAATTCCAAAAAGGCATTGTGAAAGAAGATGCGCCGGTTGGCCGTACCCTGGCCTGGATGCCAGTTCGGCTGGCCTTCATTCAGGCCCATTGCCAATAGGGGCTCGATCTCCGGCGCATTTACACGGGTACAGATAAAAAGGTGGTCAACTTCAACGGTCATCGCGGCCAGATAATACCCAAAAGTGAAGAAACTGCCAATTATGAAGCTCTGGATAGGGTAGCTTACCCGATGATACCAGGGATTTGACAGATTCTACCAATTGTAATATCATTGCCGGTATCGTTACCGGAAATGATACCGGCATCGTTGCCAAGCTGTCGAGCCAGAACCCATGAAGTTCGCTAAATCTCCCATCACAATTCAGGATGTTGCTACCGCGGCCGGCGTCTCGGTTTCTACGGTGTCACGGGTCCTTAATGATAAGGTGGATGTGGCCCCGGAAACTTTTGAAAAAGTGCAGCGGGTCATCGAGGAGTTGGGCTACACCTCCAGCCTGGCAGCCAAGAGCATGCGCAGCCGCAAAACTAACGTTATCGGCCTGGTTTTGCACGACCTGGAACAGTCCTTTTGTCTCAACGTGGTCAGGGGGGTCAATCGCGCTATTGAGCAAATGGATTACGACCTGCTGGTTTATACCGGCGGTAATAGCCGAGATCGTTCCTGGGCGGTTCGCGAGCGGCAGTACGTTTCTTTGCTCAACGGCAGTATTACCGACGGAATTATTGTGGTGACGCCGACCGCGGAAACCTTCTCGACCCACTATCCTCTTGTTGCTGTTGACCCTCACCTTGACAGCACCGAGTTTCCCGCGGTGATTGCCACTAACCACGTGGGCGCTCAGGCCGCTATGGAGTATCTGTTAGGGTTGGGGCATCGGCGTATCGGCTTTATTGGCGGGCGTCCCGATTTGCAAAGCGCTGTGCGCCGCCTGCAAGGGTATCAAGATAGCCTGCGCCAGGCCAACATCCCGCTCGATCCCGAGCTAATCCAAATTGGCGATTTTACCCAGGAGACCGGTTATCGCTGCGCCCAAAAATTGTTGGCCTTGCCGGTACGCCCCACTGCTATCTTTGCGGCCAATGATAAATCGGCGATTGGGGCTATCGAGGCTATTACCGAAATCGGGTTAAAGGTGCCGGAAGATATATCGGTTATTGGCTTTGATAATATCGAGGAAGCCTCTTTTGTCAACGGCGGCTTGACTACCGTAGATCAATTCATCAGCGATATGGGCCGGGTGGCCGTCGAAATGTTAGTCAAATTAATCCAAAACCAGCCGCTTGAAAATCAGCTTTTCCGCATGCCAACCAAACTGATTGTGAGAAATACCTGCCGGGCTATTGAGGTTGAAAAATAATTTCTTTGACCCTCTTGCGCCCAAACTAAGTACAGGATTGCATAAATTCGTCACGATTTAATGTATCCGTTTCCTGAGATGTCATTTCGAGCGCCAGCGAGAAATCTTCTTGCTCGCTATAACATTTTCGGCGGTGATAACGAAGATTCCTCCCTCCGGTCGGAATGATATGACTTCTGTGGAGGTATCTACTCGCCTTGATTTCGTCACGAACTAAGGCAAAGCTGTACTAAGTTTGGGCGCAAGAGGGTCAATATTGATTTTTTACCTATTTCGGTAACGTTACCGGAAACGATACCGGTAATGGTTTCAGACAAGGAGGTGACTATCAGAACAATCCATAGAGACCCCGATCATTTTTAAATTGTTTCAACGACATTTATATTCAAGGAGGAAAAAATGCGAAACTGGAAATTTTTATGGATGATTCTCACGCTGCTGCTTGGCCTTCTATTAGTCGCATGCGGCGCAGCCCAGCCTGCCGCCGCGCCAGCCACGGAAGCGCCGGCGGCTGAAGAACCTGCCGCTGAAGCGCCGGCGGCTACTGAAGAACCTGCCGCTGAAGCCCCAGCCGCCACTGAAGAGGCCATAACCGAGGCTTCTGGCTGCGTCGAAACGGTGACCATTGAATTCTGGCATATTAACACCCAAGATGACCGGAAAGCCGTTCTTCAACAGGCCATTGACGCCTTTGAAAAGGACAATCCCTGCGCCAAGATCAACAGCACCATTCTGGAAAACGAAGCCTTCAAAGCCAAGATGACCACGGTGATGCAATCGAACGAGCCGCCGGATGTCTTCACCACCTGGGGCGGCGGCGTGATGAACGAGTACGCCAAGGCCGGTCTGCTGCGCGACATCACCGCAGACATCAAGAAAGACGGCTTTGCTGATACCTTTGCTCCTGGCCCCCTGGCTGTGTATAGTTACGAAGGCAAACAATACGGTGTGGCAAGTGATCAAGGTATGGTTGGCTTCTGGTACAACAAAGAGTTATTTGAAAAAGCCGGGATTGATGCACCGCCCACCACCTGGGCTGAGCTGTTGGATGATGTGCAGAAGTTGAAGGACTCAGGGGTAACGCCGATTTCTCTGGGTGAGGGAGATAAGTGGCCGGGACACTTCTGGTGGGTTTACCTGGCTATCCGCATGGGCGGCAAGGAAGCGTTTGATGCCGCTTACAGCCGCCAGGGCTCCTTTGCCGACGAACCTTTTGTACAAGCCGGCGAGAAGCTTCAGGAATTGATTGCCCTTGAGCCGTTCCAAGATGGCTATTTGGGTTTGACCTACAACGATCAAGCCCGGGCCATGGGCAATGGCGAAGCGGCCATGGAACTGATGGGCCAGTGGGCGCCTGGGGTAGAAAAGGATGAGAGTGCCAACAAGGAAGGTATTGGCGACAAGCTAGGCTGGTTCCCCTTTCCAACAGTTGAGGGCGGCAAAGGTAATCCGGCAGATGCCCTGGGCGGCGGCGGCGGCTGGCTGGTGGGCCGGGACGCTCCCGATGAAGCCGTCACCTTTCTAAAATATCTCAGCTCTAAAGATATCCAGTGTGAGGCAACCAAGATCAACTGGATTTTACCCGTCGTCAAAGGCACTGAAGAATGTATCACCGATCCCTTGATGAAGACCGTCGCTGAAAATGCGGCCAAAGCTCCTTATTTACAACTTTACTACGACCAGGCTTTGCCGCCGGCAGTTGGCTCTGTTGTAAATGACGCCGTCCAGGAACTTTTCGCCGGGACCAAGACCCCGGAAGAAGTGGGCCAGGCGATTGAAGACTCTGCGGCTATGGAATTGAAATAGCTAGACTCAGTAGATCCAAATGGGTCAGCGGGCGGCATAGGGATGCCACCCTACGGAAAATTGGATCCACTGAGTCTCAGTGGATCCAATTTTCCGAGAAGTGAGGCACGCCCACATGCCGAACACCGCCGCACGTGGACGTGCTGGCTCCTCAAATTTGGATCTACTGAGAGTGTAATCTTTTCTGGAAAAGTCTTGGTTTAAACGTGATGCGTGATACGTGATGCGTAACTCGTAAAGTCCTCACGTATTACGCATCAGGCATAGGGTGGCAAAAATTCTTTGATTAAAAGAGGTAATTTATGGATCAGACGTCGGCGCGAACCCGTTTCCCCTGGCTGACAAAGCCTACACCGGCGCTGAAATCGCGGGAGTTTGGAACCATTTTCCTGTTCCTGGCCCCGGCGCTGCTGGTGTTCACTGTATTTTTGATCTACCCGATTGTCCAATCTGCTTATTACAGTTTTTTCAACTGGAAGGGGTTTGGTCCGGCGGTAGATTTTGTGGGCGCCGATAATTACTTCCGCATCTTAACCGATAGGAATTTTTTGCGCGCCTTACAAAACGGCCTGCTGATTGTGATGCTCTCTCTCACCGTGCAATTACCCATGGCCCTGGGGCTGGCGCTGCTGGTAGGACGCAACTTGCCCGGGCGTGTTTTCTTCCGCACCGTTTTTTTCCTGCCCTATGTCTTTTCCGAAGTTATTACCGCCCTGGTCTGGCAAGCCCTTTATCACCCTGACCCTCATTACGGCCTGATTAATGCCATCCTGACCAACTGGGGTCTAAGCGCCGTACCTTTTCTGGGTGACCGCAGAACGGTAATGTTGGCTATTTTTGCTGCGCTCACCTGGAAATATTTTGGCTTTCATATGCTGTTATACATGGCCGGTTTACAAAATATTCCGGCTGAACTGGAAGAAGCAGCCAAAATAGATGGCGCTTCCGGTCCCCAAATTCTCCGGCATATTATCATCCCCCTGCTGCGCGGCACCATCCGCACGACGGTCTTCTTGTCGGTGCTTGGCTCGCTGCAAGTGTTTGCCATTGTCTGGCTCATGTCGCAGGGCGGTCCGGCCGGTGCAAGCGAAACGATGGCTACCTATCTGTACCGCTTTGGCTTTGTTCGTTTTTACCTGGGGTACGGTTCCGCCGTAGCGGTGGTGATGTTTCTGATTTGTATCACCTTCTCTCTCATCTATCAAAAACTGTTCAAAGAGCAAGATTATCTGGGTGGTTACAGTGCCTAAGAAAGCTTAGCCATGATGATCCAAACTAATAAAACCCGGCGCTATCTAAATTATTTGTGGCAGTATGCCATCCTGATCGTATTTGTGCTCATCATCTTTGTGCCTCTGGTAACAATGGTCTTTGGCAGCCTGAAAACGCGGAGCGAGTTTGCCACTTTTCCCTACCAGCCCCCCGATCCCATCCGCTGGGACAATTATATCCGCATCTTATCCACCGACATTTTCTGGGGGATGCTGCGCAGCAGCCTGATTGTGATGGTGGGTACGGTGGTTGGGGTGGTCTTCTTCTCCAGTTTGGCTGCTTTTGTCTTTGCCCGGCGTGAATTTCGGGGTAAAGCGACCCTGTTTAACTACCTGACCATTGGCCTGCTCTTTCCCATCAATATCGCCATCCTACCGGAGTACATCTTGCTCCGCCAGTTGGGCTGGCTGGATTCGTATTGGGCCGTCATTGTCCCCCAAATCGCCTTTGGGCTGTCGAGCAACATCTTAATTTTGCGTGGTTTCTTCCAATCTATCCCCGGCGAACTGCAAGACGCGGCTTATATTGACGGCTGCACCACCTTTGATTTTTTCTGGCGAATTCTCGTCCCGCTGGCCCGTCCGGCCATTGCGGCGGTCTCCGTGCTGGCCATGATTACCTCCTGGAATGAGCTTTTCCTGCCGCTGCTGGTGCTCAACAGCGAGGACAAATGGACTCTGCCGCTTGGCACCATGCAATTTAGGGGCCAATATGTTTCAGACATCCCGTTGATTCTGGCCTTTGTCACCTTATCCATAGCCCCAACCCTCATCTTTTACTTTCTGGCCGAGCGCCAGATTGTTTCCGGCCTGACTGCCGGCGCTCTTAAAGGCTGACAAGGAAAAGAATGGCGAATGAAAGTAAACACTTACACCATTCGCCATTCGCTTATTCACCTATAAAGATACAGAGGCTAAAAACAATGACGCACTCCTATCCTTATCAAAACCCCTCGCTGCCGGTGGCGGAGCGAGTTAATGATTTGCTCTTGCGCATGACCCTGACCGAAAAAATTGCCCAACTGGGCAGTATTTGGGTTTTTGAAGTTTTACAGGACATGAAATTTTCCCAGGCTAAGGCTCACAAACTGTTTGCCAACGGTCTGGGCCAGGTGACTCGTATCGGCGGAGCCAGCAGCCTCGACCCTACCGCCGGGGCCGAGCTGGCCAATACCATCCAAAAGTATCTGCGCGAAAATACCCGCCTCGGCATCCCGGCTATTGTCCACGAGGAGTGTTGCAGCGGTTATATGGCCCGCAACGCCACCTGCTTCCCCCAAATCATTGGCGTTGCCAGCACATGGGAGCCGGAATTGGTCGAAGCCATGGCCGCGGTGGTCAGAACCCAGATGCGCGCCGCCGGAGCGCAGCAGGGTTTGTCGCCCGTGCTTGACGTGACCCGCGACCCGCGCTGGGGCCGCACCGAAGAGACTTTTGGTGAAGACCCCTATCTGGTGGCCCGGATGGGTGTATCTTTTGTGCATGGTTTGCAGGGGAAAAATTGGCAAGAGGGCGTGATAGCCACGGCCAAGCACTTTGTCGGCTACGGCATGTCGGAGGGCGGCATGAACTGGGCCCCACCTCACCTGCCCCCCCGTGAACTGCGTGAGGTTTACCTGCTGCCTTTTGAAGCCGCCGTTAAAGAAGCCAGACTGGCTTCGGTGATGAACGGCTACCACGAACTGGATGGCGTCCCCTGCGGCGCGTCGAAAGAGTTGCTAACCCATATTCTCAGAGACGAGTGGGGCTTTGACGGCATTGTGGTGTCTGACTATTTTGCGATCAATCAGTTGATGTCCTACCATCAGATTGCCGCCAGCAAATCCGAAGCTGCGGCTATGGCTTTAGAGGCGGGGATTGACGTAGAACTGCCCAACACCGACTGCTATGCCGACCCGCTGCGCCAGGCCGTCGAGTCGGGGACGCTGGATGAGGCCATTCTTAACCAGGCAGTCAGCCGGGTGCTGCGGCTGAAGTTCCAACTGGGGCTGTTTGAAAATCCGTATGTGGATGTTGAAAAGACTCGTACTGTATTCGATACGCCTGAGCAGCGTCGATTGGCTTATGAGATTGCTCAGAAATCCATTGTCCTGCTGAAAAACAAAGATAATCTGCTGCCGCTTGACCAGAAACTGAACTCGATTGCCGTGATTGGCCCCAATGCCGATAACGTCCGCCATCTGATTGGCGATTATGCCTATCCCTGCCACATTGAGTCGCTGGCCGAGATGCACCGCGCCGGGAGGAATATTTTTAATATGCCTATCCCGGACAAGATTGAAATGGTGGATAATTTTGTACCGATTATCAGCATCCTGGCCGGGATAAAAAACAAGGTTTCGCCTGAAACAAAAGTTTACTATGCCCAGGGCTGCGACGTGTTGGGCGAGTCCCAGGCCGGCTTTGCCGAAGCGATAGCTGCCGCCCAAAAAGCCGAGGTTGCCATCCTCGTCGTTGGCGACAAGGCGGGCCTGACCAGGGATTGCACAACCGGTGAATCCCGCGACCGGGCCGACCTCAACCTGCCGGGAGTACAGCAGGCGTTGGTCGAGGCCATTGTAGCAATCGGCAAGCCGGTCGTCGTGGTACTGGTCAATGGACGCCCGCTGACCCTCCCCTGGCTGGTAACACACGTTCCGGCAATCTTAGAGGCGTGGCTGCCCGGCGAAGAGGGGGCCGCCGCCGTAGCCGATGTGCTTTTTGGCGACTATAATCCCGGCGGCAAGCTGCCAATCAGCTTCCCCCGCACGGTGGGGCAAATTCCGGTTTACTATGGGCACAAGGTATCGGGCGGGCGTTCTCACTGGCAGGGGGACTATGTGGATGTCAGCGCCAAACCGCTCTTCCCTTTTGGCTTTGGCTTGAGCTATACCTGTTTCCGCCTGGAAAACCTGCGGCTTGACCGCTCCACCTGCCAAGCCGGGGACGAAGTGCAAATTAGTGTGAACCTGGCTAATGTCGGCAGCCGAGCCGGCAGCGAGGTGGTCCAGCTTTACGTGCGCGACCCGGTCGCCAGTGTGACCCAACCGGTCAAGTCGCTGAAAGGGTTCAAGCGGGTCAGCCTGGAAGTAGGCGAGCAGCGCACCGTGACGTTTACCCTGGCCGTCAACCAGCTTGGCTTTTACAACCGCGAGATGAAGTACGTCGTTGAACCGGGGGCTATTGAGGTGATGGTCGGAACGTCGTCCGACGACCTGCCGCTTACGGCCACCCTTCATATTACCGGCGCAGCCACCCTTGGAGAGAAAAAACAATTCTTTAGCCAAGTTACAGTCACTTAAAAGCCGGCAATAGGCCGTGAGCAGAGGACGATGCTGCTCGACTATGCTCCGGGCGGACTGCGTAGGCCCAAGGCATCCAGGGTCTCCTCGACGGTGAGCAGCGGCATCGGCTCGATCTTCGATAATGCGGGTTGCCCGGCGTTTTCCTCATCCAGAAATCGGCCTATCGGGTCAATGTCGTGGCCTATTGGCAACCCGACGAAAAAGTGAGCCTAAATTATGTCGGCGTCTTTTAGAATTGTACAGTCTTGGAAAGTAAATTTCAAAATCCACTGACCATTTGACTACTGAACTCTGACTACTGCCTATTTTCTTCAGGAGGCGACTTTGTTTCACACCCAATTTCGGCCCGAACAGATTCACCCGACTGCTTTTATTGCGCCAGGGGTGGTGATTGTAGGGGATGTGACCCTGGACGAAGAGTGCAGTGTTTGGTTCAATGCTACCCTGCGAGGCGATACCACTCCGCTGACCATTGGCCCGCGCACCAACATTCAGGAGGGCTGCATTTTCCACGCCGACCCCGGCTTTCCGGTTATTGTTGGTGCAGGCGCAACAATTGGCCACGGCGCGGTTATTCATGGCGCCCAGGTGGGCGATAACACTTTGATCGGTATTCGCTCGGTGCTGCTCAATGGGGTGGTGGTGGGCGAGAACTGTATCGTGGGGGCCTGCGCCCTGTTGACGCAAGGTAAAGAATTTCCTCCCGGCTCGTTGATTATAGGCGCGCCGGCTAAAGTTGTCCGCGAATTAACCCCGGCAGAGATCGAAGGCAACCGCCGCGCGGCAGAAGAGTATGTTAAGCGGTCACGGGCGTTTGGGCGCAGACAGTTGACTTGAGCTGTTGGTATGAGGCCACGCCCGGCAAAATTTTCAAACGTGGCCTCAGCTTTATCCCTATCAAATTACAACTAATCTTTGTGCCACTCCTGCACCACCAGGCGGAAAATGTCCGACTCGGTGATGATGCCGACGAGACGCCCGGCGTTATCAACAACCGGCAGACCGCTAATCTTCTTTTCCAGCATAAGCCGGGCTGCCTCGCCAATGGTTTCTTCGGCGGCAATGGTGAGGGGGTGAGCGGTCATAATCTCGCCAATTTTGAGCTTGGCCAGGAGATAGTTGACTTCCCAGATACTCAGGGAGGTGGCCCCGGATGGCTCCGCCCCCCGGATATCGCCGCGGGTCACAATGCCGACTAATCTACCGCTATCTACGACAGGTAAGCGGCGAATTTTCTTCTCTTCCATCAGCCGGTGCGCCTCCGGCAAGGTCATCTCCGGAGAGATTGTGACCACATCACGAGTCATCCAATCTTTGACAAGTTCTTTTTTCATGAGATTCCTCCTTTGGAAATAGTAATCAGTAGCCAGTCAATGTCATTAAGTTAGTGTAGTTTAGCCCCTTGTGGGCGGCTATAAACGGGCACAAGGCCCTATGCTACAGCCTTAACTTAATGATATTTGAGTAGCCAGTAATCAGTAATCAGTAGTCAGATGGACGGTAAATTTGTAATTTACTTGCCGACCAACCTTCCAACTTTCCAACCCTCCAGCCTTCCCCCAAAGCTTATCGCTCATATTAAGTACTAGTGTAAAGCAGGCCAGGCTCCCACGCACGGCCCTCGGCGGCGTGGGAGCCGCCTCTGCTAAATTGCACTTGTTCTATACATGAGCCAAGCTTATCGCATTTTGCCCTGTTTTTAAAGTAGTAAATGTCACTTTTCTGATAGATGTAAGTCATCTGCTTGTTTGACAAAGTAAGGATTTCCACTTACCATAAAGTATGGCCGCGCAGTTCCCCATCTGAAAGGAGGGATCATGTCCAAATTGTACAAATTGGTCGTGACCGGGACTTTTAACGCCGGTAAAACCACCTTTGTCAAAACTGTCACAGAGATTGAGCCGGTTAACACCGATAAAGCCAGCCATAATCCGGCCGAAAAAAAGGTCAAAGGGGCAACCACCGTCGCTCTGGACTACGGCAGAGTGAAGATTAGCCAGGGCAGCGCGGTGCATTTGTTTGGCACGCCAAGCCAGGACCGTTTTGATTTTATGCGCGATATTCTGGCCCAGGATATGCACGGCTTTATCTTTTTGGTCGACTCAACCGACCGGCGTAGCCTTGAGCAAGCAACAACCCTGCTGGCAGCGTTCAAAAAACACAAAAACGTGCCTTTTCTGCTGGCGGCCAACAAAGCGGATCGCCAGGGGCTAAGCAGCGAGGAAATCCGGCAGGCGCTCAAACTGCCGGCCAAACAGCCGGTTGTATCGTGTGTTGCTACCGATAAAGCCTCGGCGCGGGCGGTGGTGGAGCGGCTGGTGGCGCTGATTGAAGGCGGCTGATGGATCGTGATGAGATCATAAAAAAATTTGAGACAGCCCGGCGAGAGGGTAATAAGCTTGACCTGCGCCGGCTGAATTTGAGCAAGCTCGATCTGTCGCACTTGGATTTGAGTGAAGTGCTGCTGCACGAAGCCAGCCTGAACCAAACCAACCTCGATGGCGCAACGTTGCGTGGGGCTAACCTGGTTTTTGCCAACCTGATCAAGGCCACCCTGCGAGGGGCCAATCTACGCGAGGCGAATATGGTTTTTGCCAATTTTCGCCTGGCCGATTTGAGCGGCGCTGATCTGAGCAAGGCTAACCTGAGCGCGGCCGATCTCTTTGGGGCTAACTTGAGCGGAACCAAGCTGGTTGGGGCCAGGCTGGGTGAAGCGAACCTGGCCGAAACCAACCTGAGCAGGGCCAATTTAACTGGAGCGGAGCTGCAAGAAGCCGACCTGAGCGAGGCTGACCTGAGCGAGGCTGACCTGAGCGGGGCTGACCTGCGGGAAACCGATTTGAGCCAGACCAAACTGAGCCAGGCCAGGTACAACCAGCAAACGCGGTGGACTGAAGGGTTTGATCCGATCGGCGCCGGAGCGGTGAGAAAACGAAAGTGGGGGTTGTTTTAACCGAACACCTTAGAAATCGCTTTGAATGACTCATCATACCTAAATTGAGTATCCCGATGGCCTCCCTCAAACTCTGCATAAAAATAGGGAATATTTAACCCGTCCAGTCGCCGGCAAAAGATACGCGCCCCGTAGTGTAAAGCGTATTCGTCACGGCTGCCGCAGTCGAGATAAATGAGTTTCATGCGGCGCAGCGCAGTTACATGCTGTTCATCTTGCAGCATGGTAATCGGGTCGTGGGCCAGCCAGCGCTGCCAGACGGCAGGACGTAGTTCACCGGTAATGGGGTCAAAGGGCAGGTCGAAGCCGCAGGGGGCGTCTGGGTTAGGGGAATAGCAGGCGGACATGGCGGCAATGTGGATGACATCAAAAAAGTTGGCCGGTTTGGGCTGCATTTTGGGCGAAAAGTTGGCCAGGAATTGTTGCAGCGCTGCCGGCGTTTGCAGCGAGAGCCGGCCTGTCGCATTGAGAAACTTTACAAAATCGGGCTTGTAGCAGTAGTCAAAATACATATCCCCACTGTGGCAGGCCAGCGCACCAAAAATATCGGGGTGGCGCATCGCTTGCACCAGCGCGCCATAGCCTCCCGATGACTTCCCCATCACCGCCCGGTAGCCGGCCTCGGCGCGGGTACGATAACGCTCATCTATAAACGGCACTACCTCTTCGATCAAATGATCTTCATAACGCCCTGTCGCACTGGAGTTGAGATACTGGCTGCCACCGTAGCGGGTGAAACAATCGGGCATAACCACAATCAGCGGCTGCACCTGGCCAGATAGGATCAACCGGTCAAGCCGCTCCTGGATCGGTTCATCAAAGGCGGAGTCGTTCAGCAGAATTGTTCCGCGCCCGGTAAAGCCGGTCAGCAGATAAACTACGGGATAGCGGGTTGTGCTGTTATCATAGCCGGGCGGCAGATAGACCGGCGTCCGGCGTATGGCTGAGTCCCCCAGGGGATTATGGCGTAGGACCTCGCTGTTTATAACTTCGATAATCACCTGGCTTTGCGTTGACATCAAGTTTCTCCTTCAAAAACAAAGATGCGATGACACGTGAGGCGAGGAGGCGAGGGGATTCTTCGCCTCCTCGTGTCCCCGCCTCTTCGCCTCATTTCAAAGTAGCCCAATCCGCTGAGTTGTGGTAAGATGCGTGCCGCTTTTATTTTTGCCTGTGGAGTTTCGGTTGGACATTCGCGTTATCATACCCACTTATAATGAAAAAGACAATATCACCGAACTGGTAAACCGAATCTTGGCCCTGCCGGTCGAGGCTCGAGTGATTGTGGTTGACGACAACTCACCTGACGGGACCGGCGATGTTGCCGATCAACTGGCCGCCCAAAATCCTCGGATAAAGGTGATTCACCGGGCCGGGAAGTTGGGTTTGGGTACGGCTTATATTGCCGGTTTCAAATTGGGTTTAGCCGAAGGCGCCGACCGCCTGATTACCATGGATGCGGACTTTTCCCATGATCCGGTCTACATTCCGGCCCTGGTAAACCTGTCGCAGCATTATCATATCACCATTGGCTCGCGTTACATCCCGCAGGGTGGGGTGGTTAACTGGGAATGGCAGCGCCGTTTTTTGAGTTGGGGAGCTAACGCCTTTGCCCGCGCCTCTTTGGGTTTAAGGGCCAATGATTGTACCGCCGGTTTTCGCTGTTATCACCGTGAAGTTTTATTAAACATTGACCTTGACCATATCTTTTCTAACGGTTACTCTTTTTTGGTGGAAATGTTGTTCAAATGCCAGCGGCAGGGGTATCAGGTGGGTGAAATTCCTATTATCTTTGCCAATCGCGAACGCGGGCAATCAAAAATATCTCAGCGCGAAATTTATAAAGCTATGTATACGGTCATGCGCCTGGCCCTGACCCGTTTCCTGCCGCAGCGGCGTGTCCCTATTTCAACGCTGCCGCCGTTGCCCAACGGCCCCGATAGTTCAAAAAATCTCTTCGAGAAGCCCGCTTCACATTCCTAACTCTTCTTTCGGCTTTAACATGTGACCAATGGGCGTCATAATTAGGGACTTTTGCCCCTATATTCTAACCCTTTTTTGGTGTATGCTACCCATAGTATTTAACCAATAAAGGATTAGGGTTTGAGCGCCGTCAAAACAAAAATAAATCCTCCCGTATCTGTTATTACAAAAAATCCAAAACTCTCACCTGGCGGCATAATTGGTCTGATTGTGTTGGGCTTGCTGCTGCCGTTGTTGGCAATTGAGGCGCTGGCCCAACTATTCCCCGGCTCGATCCCACGCGAAGTGAAATCGGTATTTCAACCTGAACAAGACCAGCCCTTAAAAGGACTTGTGCCGGATGAAACCCTGGGATATAAGTACGCGCCAAACCTGGTTGATTTTGAGGTACCCTTTGAAGACGATACCGGCCCCGGTATTTACCGGGTATCAACCGTTTCGCTGGGGGCCGCCGACGCCGGCTTTCGCGACGACGGTTTATCCGGCGAGGTTTTTGCCGTAGTCATCGGCGACTCGTACGCCAGTTGCGCCAGCGTGGCCGTGGAAGCATGCTGGGTTGAAATCTTGGAACAGCAAACCGGTCAGGATTGGGCCAATCTGGGCGTGGTGGGTTACAGCCCGCAGCAAGAGGAGCGGATGCTGGCCCGCTATGGCCTGCCCTTGCAGCCCAAAGTGGTGGTCTGGGTTTTCTTCCCCAATGATTTAAACGACGCCTGGCGCTTTGAGCAATTTGGCAGCGGCGCAGCCCAAGCGGGTCAATTTTGGCGCAATCCTGTTTTAGCCTGGCTGGCTCGCCACTCAACGGTATACAACATTGGCGCGTTTTTCTGGTACAATCGCGCCCTTTTTTACAACCTGGTCACTTTCAACAATCAAACTGCCCCCCGCGACTCCAATCTGGTTTGGTGGCTGACTTACACCGATTTAAGCGTCCCCGAAGTTGCCGACGGCCTGATGTTGACCCAACGGTCTATTCTGGAGGCTCGCCAACAAGTATTAGCCCAGGATGAAAAGACCCAGTTTATGGTCATCCTATTCCCCTATCGGGAGCAAGTCTATGCTCCAGCAGAGCTGCAACCTCAACTTGATCAACTCAATAAAACGATGGCTGATTTTTGCCGGCAACAAACTTTGACCTGTCTGGATTTAACTCCGGCTCTGCGCGAGCGAGCCAATCAAACGGATGAAATGCTCTATTTTCGCAAGGATATTCACCTTAATCCACGTGGGAACGAGGTTGCAGCAGAAATTTTAAACGAAGCCTTAAGGGAATACGGGAGATTGGAGATTAGAGGTTCAGATTAACAATTTCCAATCCCCCAATAGGTAACTTATTTGATTCTCATTCCTAACCTGGACGAGCCAGAACCAAAAAGAAACACAGAGCTACACAAAGACTCCACAGGGGCACACAGAGAGTTCTAAAAATTCCTCTGAGAAACTCTGTGACTTCTCCGTGCCTCTCTGTGTAACAATTTCTTGCTCACTGTACAAGGACTCAATTGCTAAGGTACTAAAGAAAGTTTATTCGATGGAACAAGGGTTAAAATTGAGAGAGGTTAATTGGCTGGAACTATGGCGGAAAATTGATGCCACCTTTTTTCCAGAGCAGCCGCAGCCGAAGCGATCAATGCCTATCTGGCAGTATCTCCTTTTTATCGTTGTCGGAATGGTTGTTTTCTCGTTTCTCGGCTCACTTTTACCCCCGGTCGGATTAATCGGTTATGATTGGGTTAATTTTTTCAGCACCCCCGTTCAGGAAGAGGGCCTTTCTTACTATCCACCCTGGGTTGAATATGTCAGTTATCTTACCTGGCCCCTTTTAATTGGCGGCCTGGCGTTGGGCTTATACCAGCGGCGGGCTTCGTTACTGGCGATGAGCCTGGCTTTTTTTACCTTGCCGGCCTTGTGGTTGGTATTTCTGGGCCAGATTGAAGGGCTGATTGTTTTTGGGCTGACCGGCATGCCCTGGTTGGCGCCGTTGGTAACAATTAAACCCCAGGTGGGTTATCTGGCATTTTTGGCTCGTAAAAAAGACCTGGTTGTTTTACTCATCTGGCTGGCCCTGACCACAGCTATTTGGGGGCTGTGGCCGCTCGATATGTTGACCATCAGCAATTTTACCGCCTGGGAAGAGCCGCATGATATTAGCATCTGGCCGTGGTCGCTGCCGTTGGTTATTATTCTGTTATGGCTTTCCCGTGGCGACGAAGACATGCTCATGCTGGCCGGGGTATTTGCCCTGCCTTACCTTCACTCTTACCATTATTTTGTGGTGCTGCCGGCCATGGCCCGTCTCACCTGGTGGGTAGCAATTCTGGCGGCTGTCGTTTCGTGGCTGCCGCTCCTGGCTAATTGGTTCGGTCCGTGGGCCTGGCAGTTGGGCCATTTGTTTCCGATGATATTGTGGGTTAGCCTTTATTTGCAACGACAAAAACGGTCAGCCAGCAAAACCATTCCTATATAAGAGGGACAAGCATGTGTGGCATCTGCGGTATTGTTGATCTAAAATCCTCCCAATCTGTCAACCAGGACATTTTGCTCAAGATGACCCAGGCAATGAAACATCGGGGGCCTGACGAACAGGGGATTTATCAGTGCGGACCGGCCGGCCTCGGGTCGCGCCGTCTCTCCATCATTGATTTGGCCGGCGGCCGCCAGCCTATTGCCAATGAAGATGAATCGATGTGGATTGTCTTTAACGGCGAGATTTATAATTACCGCGAGTTGCGTACTTATTTGCAAAAAAAGGAGCATGCTTTTCGGACTCAAACCGATACCGAGGTCATTCTCCATCTTTATGAGGAATTTGGCCTGGATTGTATTCAACATCTCAACGGGATCTTTGCTTTTGCCATCTGGGATATTCCACGCCAGGAATTAACCCTGGCGCGTGACCGGATGGGCATCAAACCATTGTATTACACTGAAATAGGTAATTTTTTTATCTTTGGCTCAGAGTTAAAAGTGGTCCTGGCTCATCCTGAAGTCAAGCGCGAGATTGACCTGATTTCGCTGAACGAATATCTCTCTTTTGAGTATGTGCCCTCGCCGCGAACCATCATCCGCCATATTTACCGGCTGGAGCCGGGGTATAGCCTGCGTTACAATCAGCAGGGGCTTCAGCGCCAACCCTACTGGCAGATTAGCCTGGCCCGCAGCGAAAGCCGGCCGCCGGTCCATTGGCGTGATTACGCCGATGGTCTGTACCAGACCTTGAAAGAAAGCGTCAAACAAGAGCTGGTCAGCGATGTGCCGGTTGGCGTTTTGCTCAGCGGGGGGTTGGACTCCAGCAGCATTGCCGCGCTCATGGCCCAATTATACCCCGGCACGGTTGATAGT
This sequence comes from Anaerolineae bacterium, assembly GCA_023151115.1. Next base: position 31,611 of record JAKLJP010000006.1, on the reverse strand, counting down.
TTCTCCGTCGGTTTTCAGGAAGCCTCGTTTGATGAGTCGGCCTACGCCCGAAAGGTGGCGCAGCATGTGGGCACGCGCCATAACGAACTGATTCTGACCAGCCAGATGGTTGCCGAGATGGTCCCGACCATCACCGATTTTCTGGACGAGCCGTTTGGCGACTCATCGCTGATCCCCACCTATTTCCTATCGCTCTTTGCCAGGGGGCAGGTTAAAGTGGTGCTGGGTGGCGATGGCGGTGATGAGCTGTTTGCCGGTTATCCGACCCTGGCGGCGCACCGGCTGATTGAATATTATGAACGAATGGTACCCTGGCAAATACGCGCCTCAGTTGCTCCCAAACTGCTCGATTTGATGCCGGTTTCTTTCAACAATATCAGCTTTGATTTCAAGATACGGCGTTTTCTGGCGGGCCGGGGCGTACCACTGCAAGTCCGCCATCATCGCTGGCTTGGCTCTTTTGTGGATGAGGACAAGACGCTGCTGTTACAAGATTGGTTTAAGCCGGTTTTGCGCGACACCTATACCCAGGCTTATCTCCACGCCCGCGAGTGTGACGCCCGCCTGCCCTTGAATCAACTGCTGTACAACGATATGAAAATGTACCTGGAAGGGGATATCCTCTACAAAGTTGACCGGGCCAGCATGGCCGCCTCCCTGGAAGTGCGGGTTCCCTTTTTGAACCGAGACATGGTCCACTTTGCTACGGATTTACCGGTCGAACTTAAGCTGAAACGGCTGACCAGCAAGTATCTGCTCAAAAAGAGTATGAACGGGACCTTGCCCAAAGACATTATCCATCGCCCCAAAAAAGGCTTTAATATGCCGGTCGCCCGCTGGCTGACCACCGAGCTGCGCGAGCTGGTGATGGAAATGTTGTCGGAGCCGCGCATCAACCGGCAAGGCCTTTTTAATTATCCTTACGTGCGGCAACTGCTCGATGAGCATTTCGCGCAGCAGCGGGATAATCGCAAGGTCTTGTGGACCTTGCTGATCTTTCAACTGTGGTATGATCGGTATATCGAGGCCCATCATTAAAATAAACAGGCTCTAAATATCATGAAAAAAGAGATGTACCAACACATCCAGAATGTTGAACAAACCCATTGGTGGTATGTCGCCCGGCGCAAAATTATTTTTGATTGGGTTTTACAAGTCTTGGCTCAGTATCACAACCCCCGAATTTTGGATATAGGTTGCGGTACTGGCTTTAACATCGAATATCTTCAAGCCAACGGCTACCAGCAAGTAACGGGGCTTGATTTTTCGCCGGAAGGATTGAGTTTCTGCCGCTCTCGTCACTTAAGCAATTTAAGCTGCGGTGATGGCGCCCGCCCTCCTTTTTCCGACGCCTCTTTTGAGGTTATTATGGCTTTAGATTTGATTGAACATCTGGCCGATGATGTACAGGCTCTGCAAGAGTTGGCTCGACTGCTCAAACCTCATGGTTCTTTGGTGATCTTCACGCCTGCTTTTAACTTTTTGTGGGGTTTGCAAGATGACGTTAGCCATCATTACAGGCGTTATACAGCAGGCGAACTTCTTCAAAAGCTAACCGGAGTTGGTCTGAAAGTCAACAAACTCACCTATGCCAATACTTTTTTGTTTCCGCTGATTTTGGCCGGGCGTACTGCCCTGCGGCTGTCGGGCAATAATATCCGGGGAACCAGCGAAAATGATTTGCATCCAGGCTGGAGCAATAATCTGTTACAAGCAGTCTTTGCCGCAGAACGTCCCTTACTACGTCACCTCAATTTACCGTTTGGTGTGTCATTACTGTGTATTGCCCAAAAATGAGCCGATTCATTAAAAACCGTGAATGGATTCACTTCAAAATTCAAAAACCTTATGCCATCCAAATTGATCTCTAGCCCTCTAGTGCTAAATCCAATATTCACTACCAGGCTGGCAAACTTTAAACATTTCAAAGTTGAATTAATTCTCCTGTGTCTCTTGCCGTTAATCGTCTTGCTGGTTCGTCTACCCTATCTGGAAAAACCTCTTGACGACGACAGCGCCGCCAATGCCTATGGCGGACGACTTATTTTGCAAGGCGAACCTCTGTACAGCAGTTACCATCCCGGCCATCATTTACCCCTTGTCTACTACATTAATGCCCTGGCCTTCTCGCTGTGGGGCGACAATTCGTGGGCGATCAGGTTTTTTCTGGCCGTCTGGTTGATCCCTACGGCCTATTTATTCTATTACCTGGCTCGTGCCTTTGCTGATAGAAAGACAAGTTGGATTGCCCTCTTCTTATTTTTATTGCTTACCTCAGACTATATTATGGAGGGTCATACTGCCGAAATTGAATTATTTGCCAATTTGCCCCGTATCGCCGGCATCTTTCTCTTGCTTATCTTCCAAAACCGCCCCACCAAAGATTGGCAGTATGTTTGGATTGGGCTTATCGGCGCTATCTGTATCTTATTTAAATCTGTCTATGTCTCAGCATTGGTGCTAACGGGTCTGATTCTCCTGATCCAATTATGGCGGCAGCCGAATAAGAAGGAGGGCATCAATCGTTTGGCCCGGCGAACGCTTTGGGTGGGCCTTGGCCTGATGGCGGGGTTGTTGCCGGTGGTGATTTACTTTGGTGATTTGGGGCTTTTGCCCCGGTTGAGCCTAGTTTTTACCCTGGGCCAGGGCCACGTCACTTCGACTACCGTTAATCCATTGTTCCTTTTTCTCTATCCGCTTAGTGGCCTGGCGATAGCCAATCTGCCCTTATTGACCTCCGGTTTAGCCGGAGCGATGTTAATGCCGTTTGATAAAATCTTACCCAGGCTGACAAAATATATTATTCTATTCTGGTTTCTACTTTCTTTCATCGAAGCGGGCATCAGCTACAATGCTTTTTGGCACTATTACTTGCTTATCACCCCGTCACTGAGTCTATTAGCCGCCTGGTTTATAACGCAGCCGCTGCGCCTAGTTCAGGTTAACCCTAAACGCAGGTGGATAGGCTGGCCCATATCGGCGCTGCTGTTGTTGACAATTGGCGCGACTTACCTTTTTGTCAATAGCGGCTATTTGTATCACTACATCCGTTACAAAACGGGCCAGGAAACCTATCGTGAATTTGTGCAAAAAAGCTGGCCTCCCACCGGCCCAATGTTTGTGGCTCTACAAGATATTGCTACTTATATCCAAACTCATTCACAGCCTGATGATCGCATCTATATCTGGAGCGAAGAGGTTCAACTTTACTTTTTAGCCAATCGTCGCTGCGCTTTGGATTTTATCTGGCCCAAATACCTGGAGGAGCCTAATATCCCCGGCGGGCCGGCGGAACTACAACGCCGGCTTTTTGCCCCTACCACCAAATTTATCGTTGTGGCGCAAGATAATCCCCCCACCTGGCTTACCCAGGGTTTAGCCAAGGATTATCATTGGGTAGAAACAATCGCTGGCCGGGCCATTTATCAACGCAACGACAGTTAGAACTCGTCCACAAATAACTTTGCTACGCCAAGAGATTGGAGATTGGTAATTAGAGATTAAACAATTGCCAATCTCTAATCTCTAATCTCCCAAACTGAAAAGTTATTCTTTGACAGTTTCTTAAATCGTCTTATGCAAAGAACTTCTGTAGAGCTTCCACAGAGTCCGGCTCTATTCAAATCGGCCCGGCTAATCTCAATTTTCAGCGGCAACCTGCTGGCTGGTCTTTTTTTCCTCCTCCTGACTGCTATCTTCCTGCGGCCGATCATTTTTCATTTTTTTGACGAGGTCAGCGGAAGCGGAGATACTTATGAGTATGTCTGGCGGTTATGGTGGTTTAAGCATACGCTGATTGAGACCGGTCAATCGCCCTGGCTGGTTCCTTTTATTTATTATCCGTTGGGCTATCCCTTGGCTTACAGCGAGATTACCCCCACTAACACCCTCTTTGGCCTGCCTTTTACCCTTGCCGTTGGCGAGTACAGCGCCCATAACGCGCTGCTTTTTTTTAATATTTTTCTTGGTGGTTTTAGCGCCTTTTTGTTAGCCCGGCGATTGACCCATAGCTGGTGGGCCGGTCTGCTGGCCGGTATCATTTTTGGCTTTGCCCCCTTTCGGCGGGGACAATATTTTCATCTGATCCACCTGACAATAGGCTGGTTTCCCCTCATTTTTCTTTTTATCGAAAGGTTTCTACAAACCGGGCGCCGGCGTTATGCCTTTGCCGGTGGCCTTGCCTTTGGCCTCAATGCCCTGGCCTCGTGGTATCTGGCTCTGGCCGGCGGGTTGTTAAGCCTGATCTGGTTGGCAGTCCGAGCCTGGCCTTGGCCCGTTCAGTTTCGAGACCGAGGGCTTTGGATGGGGTTGGGCATCTTCATCGTCACCGCGATAATCCTCATCGCTCCTTTCTTGCCGCCCTTTTTAGCCGTCAGCAGTGATCCTGATACTCGCCCCACTCTGGAAAATACCAATTTCTGGTCGGCCTCACCCACCGATTATCTTATCCCCAATCCCTTCCATCCCTTGTGGGGTACTTTTATTGAAGAAAAAATTCTGCATCTGGCCGCCCTGGCCGACAAAACATCGCCCACTCAAGCCGATTTTGAAGCCGGTCGCTTTTTTCCCGATTCCAATCTGAATATTGCTACGGAATTTTTGTTAAGTCCGGGTCTGGTGGCTATTCTTTTTGCCATTTATGGCCTGCGCTGGAGCCAGGGCAAAACCACCCGGCCCTGGCTCTATCTCACCCTGGTGGCGATTGTCCTCAGCCTGGGGCTAACCCTGCACCTGGCCGGGCGGCAGGTCGTCATTCCCGCGCCACCCGCTGTGGTAAACAGCTTTAACCAGATAATGAACGATATTTCCATGAACTTATCCTTGCAGCGAGAACCCTTCACGCTTGAACAAGAGAACGGGATTGTCATCCCGCTGCCATCGCTGCTCATCCGTTGGTTCGTCCCGGCAGTGGGTAATACCCGTACCTGGACCCGCTTTGGTCAGTTTGCCATTTTTGGCATCGCTATCCTGGCTGCTTATGGCGCAGCCGCCTGGCACCAACGCGAAATCGCTTCCCGTCGTCCCAATCGAACCCCGCCCATCAAAAAACGAACTGCGAGCCATAGCAATCCTCTATCCTCTATCCTCTATCTTCCATCTTCCATCTTCCATCTTCCATCTTCCACCTGGCCCTGGCTCATTGTCATCAGCCTGGCTTTGTTTGAGGTCTGGTGGAAGCCCATGCCCACCCACCGGCCCTTTACCGAGCGCCCGGTTGACATCTGGCTGCGCCAACAACCCAGCCACAATGCAGCCGCCCCAATATCCTGGCGAGGCAACTATTGCAATGACCTTACTTCTCGCCGCCAACCCGACGGCGATGCCATGATTCAATATCCGCTTGACAGCAGCTTTAACGGCTCCCAATTCATCTATGCCAGAACTCATTGTAAACCTATCGTCCATGCCTATGGCAATCCCTTTGGCTTTATGCTGGGTCGGCGTCACCCCGAGTTACTCACCTTTCCCGATGCCGCCAGTTTGGCCCTGCTAAACCGCTGGCAGGTGCGTTATGTATTAATTGAGACCGAAGGGCCGGGGACAGATACGGCTCAAGATCTGCTAAAGCAAGTAACTACTGTACCGTGTTTACACCCGATAACCGTTCAAGACAGCATCCATGTTTTTGAGTTGTTTGATTGCGGAGAAAACTGAAAAACAAACAAAATCCCAGAAAAAGCACCAGGTATCAGAGCATGCTCCAGAGATTACATTTCAGATTTCAAAATTTCGGATTCGCCTTACTCATTTCCATCGCTGTCGCCATTTTAGTGAGAGGTATTTTGCTGACTCGTTGGTGTGGCGATTTCAATTCCGATGAAGCCATTGTCGGCTTGATGGCTAAACATATTTTGGAAGGTCACATCCCTGTTTTTTTCTACGGGCAGTTCTACCTGGGCAGTTTAGAAGCTATGATCGCAGCGGTCATCTTTTGGCTTTTTGACGATATGAACGGGCTGTTACTTCGTTTGAGTCCGGTTACCTCTTATCTGGCTTTTGTGACAGTTTCATTTGTATGGTTGGATAGATGGCATAATCGTTCAACGGCTGTGTGGGGAAGCCTATTTTTGGCGCTGCCTCCAGCTATGTTGACCGTACATACTTACGGGGCCAATGGTGGCAACGCGGAAATGCTGTTTTTGGGCACGTTCTTGTTTCTATTGGTCCAGAGAGGTTTCACCTCCGGCTGGAGTTATGGCCGGGTATTCAATGTTGGGTTGGTGGCCGGCTTGGCTCTGTGGACTCATCCCTTGTCTGTTTTTTACCTGTTCACAGTGTTGGTTGTTTGGGGTCTTGGCTCACCCAAGTGGCCTGAATGGCGAAACTACCTGGGGCGTTTATCTCTGTTCATCTGGTTGATAATTGGTTTGGGCATCATGGCGCTGATCCTGATAATTTTATTTGCCTTCAACCTGGCGATTGACGTACTTTATATTCAACGCCTGTTAATTGGCGCTATTTTAATTACCTGGATCACGTGGATAACGTTACTTCGCTGGCGTAAACAGTTAAGTTCTAACGCCTCTTCTCAAGACCACCCTGAACTTTACCTATTCTGGCTTGGCCTGGGCGGTATTTTAGGCATAGCCCCCATGATTTATTACTTTTTCAATCCCGGCAACTCAACGGGCGGAGTAGACAATTTTAATTTCATTACCTGGCAGCGTTTACCCGAATTGTGGCAGTTACACCTCTTTGGCATTATTCCGGCCCTAATTGGCTTACGTACCCACACCGACAGTGCCTTGTGGTTAATGATTTTGAGCAAAATAGGGCTTGCCGCTATTTTTGTCGCCATTTTTCTTCATTTTGGTAAACATTATCGCCAGGCGTTGCTTGATCTCCTCTTATTGCGGCCTATCACGCCTCAGCCGGAGCATTACTTATGGCTGCTGGGCAGTTTAATCATGGGCTTTGGCTTTATCAACGGCAATAATTACGTCATCGAGCATATTCGCTATTTTTTGCCCATGTTGTTTGTTTTAAGCGGTGTGGTCGGCCTAGCTCTGACTCATTGGCAAAGGTACCAACCTATCTTGGTTATCATGCTGGCTGTCTTTATCTGGGGCTACTATGGGGTCATCAATTGGCAGTATTATCAATCTTTGCCAAAGGTATGTTCTGCCCAACAAGTCGTTGATTTTTTGGAGAGTGAGCAAATCAAAGGCGGCCAGGCATATTATCAGAATGCCTACAAACTTACCTTTTTGAGCCGTGAAAAATTAATCATTGCGCCTTACCGCTCACGCGACCGCTATGAAAGCTACACCCATTACGTGGCTACTCTACCCCGGCAAACTTATATTTTAGAGGCCGGCAGCGAAACCGAACAGTTTCTTTCGGAAGTAGAATCGCCTACAGCTTTCACCCTGAAGACCATTGATAATATTAATATTTTCACCACTGTGGATACTCAATAAATCAATGATATGAGCCGCAAAGAATTAACCTATCCCCTTCTCATTTTGGGATTGATGATAGCCGTCTACATCGGTTTCTTCGGCTATTTATCCTTTACCAACCACGATCATTTCCTGACCAACGGCTTTGATTTGGGGATTTTTGATTATGCGGCCTGGAACAACCTGCACGGCAACTTTTTTAGCGCCGAATTTATCGGTGTAGACTCTCTTTTTGCCATCCATTTCCAGCCGATTTTGCTCCCGTTGGGCCTGGTCTACCTGGTCTGGCCCGATGCTAAGGCCCTGCTGCTTGTACAGACAGTTGTCTTGGCGCTGGGCGCGCTCCCCCTCTACTGGCTGGCCGCTGAGAAACTCAATGCCTGGGCGGCGCTCGTTTTTACTGCTGCCTATCTGCTCTTTCCGGCCTTGCAGGGCGCTAATTTATTCGAGTTTCACCCGGTCACTTTAGCCGCCGGTTTCTTGCCGTTTGCCTATTGGTATTTACAGCAGCGCCGTTTTGGTCTTTTCTTAATTTTCAGCATTTTGGCAGCGGCCTGTCAAGAGGATGCTGCCTTATTTGTCGGCATGCTGGGCTTTTATTTATTTGTTACCCAAAGAGATTGGCGGGGCTTGGCGGTCGGTCTGAGCGGCTTTGCGGTTTTTCTCTTTCTGACCATCATATTTATTCCTACCTACGCCGGCAGCGACACCCATTTTGGCTTACATCGTTACCAGGTTCTCGGCAACACCATCCCCGAAGTGTTGTTAACCGTTCTGACCCGGCCCCTGTTTGTCTGGGACTATATCTGGTCAAACCCCGATAAAGTGAGATACATCACCCATCTCTTAGCGCCTGTTGCCTATCTGTCACTGCTCGACCCGCTGACCCTGTTAATTGCTGCGCCGACCATAGCCATGAATCTGTTGTCCGATTTGCCAACCACCTACGCCCTGGATAGATTTCATTATTCGGTCATGGCTGTGCCTTTTGTGGTTGCCTCGGCCATCAATGGGGCGGCCTTACTTATCAAGTTACTGCGCCAGAAAATGGCCGTCTCACCCACTTTTTTAACGACTACATTCATGCTAATGGTTTTGTTGACCACTTTAAGCTACCAGCTAAAATTTGGACACACGCCCCTTTCCTTGAGCTTTGCCTGGCCTGTTGGTCAAGCTCGCCACAACTCCGCCCAGCAAATGCTGCAACTCATCTCACCCGATGCCGTTGTTTCGGCCCAAACCTCGCTCAGCACCCATCTGACCCACCGGCCCGCTATTTATCTGTTTCCTCGTCTCACCAGCAGTCAATACGGCCCGGCCGAATACATTGCTCTGGATTTACAAGGTAACATCTTCCCTATTTTCCAGCCGGAGGCTTACCTGGAACAGGTTGCCGCCTTGAAAGCCGGCCCGGATTACACCGTTCTTTTTGAGCAGGATGATTATCTCCTCCTGAGAAAACGATAACATGCTAACCAAGAATTCAAACGCCGCCGCCGATTTTCCTCTAATCCTGATTCTTTTTCTCACCAGCCGCCTGATGCTGCTAATGGCCTTTCCCCCCGAAAACCTGATTTATTATGGCGATTATCAGCATTACTTCAACCTGGCCGACATGACTCAACGTGGTTTTTATCCGTTTATTCATTATTGGTATGAATTTCCGCCCATCTTCCCCTATTTGAATATTGCCGTTTATACTCTGGCCGGCCAGCAATTGAAGAATTACATCCTGCTACTAGCCTTTGTGCTGCTGCTGGCCGAAGGCGGCAACCTCTATCTTCTCTACCGTCTGGCTTTTATTTTGTTTGGCCGTGCCCGCGCCCTGACCATCGCCTGGATTTATACGGCCCTGTTCACGCCTCTCTTCTTTTGGTTGGGCAACTTCGATGCGCTGACCACCTTTTTTATCCTGCTGGCGCTTTACAGCCTGCTCAAAAATCGCCGTATGCTTCTCATCGCCGCATTGGGCCTGGGAACAATGGTAAAATTTTTACCTATCATGCTCGTAGCAACGGTATGGCGCAGGCAGGGCCTCAAAGCTGCCGTCGTTTGCGGGGCAGGGACGCTCTTGATTTGCCTGCTTATCTTTGGCCCCTTCGCCTTAGCCAATCCAACCATGACCCTGGCCTCCCTACAAGCGCAGGCCGGTAAATCCTCCTATCAGACGGTTTGGGCCATCATTGACGGCAATTTGACCACCGGCAACTTTGGCCCCCTGGCCGATCATTTTGACCCGGCCAAAGCCACTCGTCCCGTCGGTAAGCCCGCCCGCATTCCTACCTGGCTAACTATCATTCCCTTTGGGTTGTTGGGCTTGTTCATTTTCACTCGCCCTCCCGGTTCCAACCCTGATCAGGATGCTATCGTCTTCACCACCCTCACCTTTGTCATCTTTTTCCTGTGGTCGCAAGGCTGGAGTCCGCAGTGGCAAACCTTTTTAATTCCCCTGCTGCTGCTCACTTTCCCAGAAAAACGCGCGGTCTTGTTTATCATCGCCCTGAGTTTTATCAATTTTCTGGAGTGGCCGGTTATCCTTTCGCGCGGCCTCAACCAATTGACGCCTCTGACCATCATCATCCGCACCTTGCTACTGATCCTGTTAGCCGTCGAGTTATACCGCCTCCTGATCCACCCAACCTCAACTATACCAAGCGCACGTTAAAATTTCCGTAGGACGGCATCCCTATGCCGTCCGTTGACGCATGGGGATGCATCAACTACGGAAATTTTGAAATGCGTTGGGTATAAAACAAAAGGCTCATGTTAAGTACTAGTGCAAAGCAGGCCGGGCTCCCACGCCCGGCCCTCGGCGGCGTGGGAGCCGCCTCTGATACATTGCACTTGTTCTATACATGAGCCAAACAAAAAACTCTACACCAAGAACGGTGTAGAGCTTTTCGTCTGGGCTAATCAAAAATGAAACTACAGGTTGCCAACGATATTACTGAAAGTATTGCCAATAACCGGGCCGAGCAAAAGTAAAATAGCAATAACAACAATGGCGACTAAAACTAAAATTAGGGCATACTCGACCAGGCCCTGACCTTCCTCACGCGGTAAAAATATCATGACAGTCCCTCCTTTCTAAAAGATTCTAATGGACAGGTAGATGGAACTCAATTTTTCAGGTAAAATTGCGCCACGAATTATTTTTACCCAGACTGATGGTTTTTAAAGTAACATAAATTTCTAAAAATAGGTATAGCCCAGATAGCCTGTTTCAGGTTAACTAAAAGTCCAAATTTTCGTCAATAAGATACGGTGTGGACGCCCCTTTAAAAAAACTTTAAGGTTTTATAAAACCGATTGTTTACCCGGAAAGTGTAACCAGTATCAAGCAGCTTAGACTCAGGCAGGCAGTAGTGTCGACACAGACTAATAAATTACGAGTTCTCGTTATCGCCGCCGACTCCCTGGCACGGGCTGGATTAGCCGCACTGCTGGCCGACCAGCCTGGCTTAACTGTTGTTGGCCGTATTGCCGCCGCAGCCGACCTCTCCTCTCATCTCGATGTCTACCGGCCTGATGTCCTGCTCTTCGATTTGGGCTGGGACCCCGGTGCGCTACGGTCCGGCTCAAATCCAGCCGCAACCAGTTTGGATAGTTTGGCCGATTTGCGCGAGGCCGGCCTGCCCATTGTGGCCTTGCTACCCGACGAAACTTACAGTAGCCAGGCCTGGAGTGCCGGAGCACACGGCTTATTACTCCGTAATGCCGAACCCGAAAAACTCCAGGCCGCCCTTTTGGCCGTTGCCCAGGGATTGGTCGCCCTTGATCCGGGCTTGACTGCTGCTGTCCTATCTACCCCGGAAGCTGAACTACCCCCTCTGACCGACCCCCTGACCCCTCGCGAACTGGAAGTGCTCCAACTGCTGGCCGAAGGCTTGCCCAACAAAGCCATCGCCCGCCGCCTTGACATTAGCGACCACACCGTTAAATTTCACGTCAACGCCATCCTCAGCAAACTCAACGCCCAAAGCCGCACCGACGCCGTCGTGCGGGCTACTCGCCTGGGCCTCATCCTCCTTTAACGGTAAAACGTGACACGTGATACATGACACGTGATACGTTCACGTGTCACCTACCCATTTTTCCAGGTACAGCCCTCACCGGATGGTTGATGCGTCTGTCGGCCATTGCTGCTAAACTATGACCAGAAACAAAGACAGGAGACCGGGGTTGAAGTTTTGAACCCGGTCCCCGGTCTCCCGTCTCCGGTCAAACCCTCAAAGCTCGAAAGGAATTAATTTATGACTGAGACTTTACAAAATTTGTCCAATGCCATGGCTCAAACGGTTGCCGGCGCTGGCTCCGGTATTGTCCGGGTCGAAGCCCGGCGGCGTTTGGCCGCCAGCGGCATCATCTGGTCCGCCGACGGTTTAATTGTGACCGCCCACCATACCGTCGAAAAGGACGATAATATTCAGGTCGGCTTGCCCGACGGCCAAATGGCTTCTGCCACTCTGGTTGGCCGCGACCCCACCACCGACCTGGCCGTACTGCGCACGAGCGTCCAAAATTTAACCCCTTTAACCCCTGCCGCCGATAGTATGCAGGTCGGCCATCTGGTTTTGGCCCTGGGCCGGCCCGGCCAGACCGTTCAAGCCACGCTGGGCATCATCAGCGCCCTGGGTAATGACTGGCGCACCGGCGCCGGCGGCTTGATTGAGCAGTATGTTCAAACCGATGTGGTCATGTATCCCGGCTTTTCCGGCGGCCCGCTGATCAACGCCGCCGGGCAACTGTTGGGATTGAACACCTCGGCCCTGGCGCGCGGGGTTAGTTTGACCATCCCCACCGTTACCATCCGCCGGGTAGTTGACATGCTGGTTCAGCACGGCAAAATTCGCCGGGGCTATCTGGGGGTGAATACTCAGCCGGTGCGATTACCGGCCGCCCTGGAGCAGCAGTTGGGCCAGGAAACCGGCCTCCTTTTGGCGGCGGTCGAGCCGGGCAGTCCGGCCGAACAGGGCGGGCTGCTACTGGGTGATACCATCGTCGCCCTGGAAGGGTCGCCGGTACAGCAGCACGATGACCTGCTGACCCTCCTCAGCTCCGACCGGGTAGGTAAGCCGGTTACGCTCAAAATTGTGCGCGGGGGGCAGGTACAGGAAATGAGTGTGGTTGTAGGCGAAAGGAACTAACGGAACTGAGGGAACTTGAGAACTCAAAAATAACCTCTTAGTAATCATCTAAAATTTACTTCCCGTTTGAGTTCCCACGAGTTCCTTTAGTTCCCTGGGAACTCGTAGGAACTTGGGGGAACTTATTTTTGGACAATCCCTTAGTTCCTACGAGTTCCTTCAGTTCCTTCCTGTTGAGGTCTAAAAATGTCTAACTTATGGCAGCAATTAAATAACGAAATGTCAGCCGTTATCGAAAACGTGCGGCGCAGCCTGGTGCAGATCAGCAACGGCCGGGGCGCGGGGGCGGGGACTATCTGGCACGCGGATGGATTGATTGTGACCAATGCTCACGTTGTTGCCGGACGTGACCATCTGCAAGTGACCTTGCCCGATGGACGGACCCTGCCGGCCCGTCTCTTAGCCACCGATAGCGGACGTGACCTGGCCGCGCTTTCGGTGGACGCCAACAACCTGCCCACCATTGCTGTGGGCGATTCAAAGCAGCTTAAACCGGGCCAGTGGGTGCTGGCTTTGGGACATCCCTGGGGGGTGTTGGGCGCGGCGACGGCGGGAATTGTAATTGACAGCGGCCGGCCGTTGGAAATGCCGGCCAGCCGGAGTGAGTTTATCCAGGTTGGGCTGCATCTCCGGCCCGGACATTCGGGCGGGCCGTTGGTGGATGTACAAGGCCGGCTGGTCGGCATCAATACGATGATTACCGGCCCGGAGGTGGGGCTGGCCGTGCCGGTCCATCAGGTGAAAAACTTCTTGCGGCAGGCTCTCGGCTCCCCCAGCCAGGTGTCGCCGGAACCCTCACTGGTATTTATTTAGAAAAAGGAGTCCAAAGCTTGCTTTGGCTAGATCATCAAAGCAAGCTTTGGACTCCAATTTGCAATCGCCAATTTTAGAGGACGCGGAGCGGGCACGCCCACGTGCCGAGCAGAGCCGCACCTGGGGGTGCTGGCTCCTCAATTCGTGATTACTGAATTATCGTTTTTGACGATCAAATTCAGTAATATGCTTGGAAGGCTGGAAGATTGGAAGATTGGATACTGCTTTATCCAGCCTTCCAGGCTTTCAGCAACAATTACCTATTTTGAAAATCAAAATTGATTATTTATGGAGACTTAAGACCTGGTTGCCGACAACTGGCTCAGCAGCCAGGCAACCCATTCTGACATACCGGCCCCGGTACGGCAGGAGAGGTAAAAACAAGGCACATCGGGGTTGACCATTTCCACGCCCCGCCGAAAATAATCCAGGTCAAAATCAAAAACGTTCAAGAGGTCGGCCTTGTTGAGGATGACCACATCGGCGCTGGCAAAGATGCCCGGATATTTGTAGGGTTTGTCGTGCCCCTCCGGTACGCTGGCGATGACTACCGCCCGATCTGCCCCCAGCGCAAAGTTGGCCGGACAAACCAGGTTGCCTACATTTTCGATAAAGAGCAAATCCAACTGCGCTAACGGCAGCGCAGGCAGCGCGGTGCGAATCATCGGCGCGTCCAGGTGACAGCCGCCGCCGGTGTTGATTTGAACTACCGGCACGCCGCGCGCCCCAATGGTATCGGCATCAATCCGCGAGGCCAAATCGCCTTCGATAACGCCGGGGCGCAGTTGGGGCGAAAGCCGGTCGAGCGTGGCTAAAATGAAACTGGTTTTGCCCGCTCCCGGCGAAGCCATCAAATTTAAGACAAACACGCCGGCGGCTTCAAAATCAGCCCGGTTGGCCCTGGCGATTTGATCATTGGCGTTCAAAATATTTTCAACTACAGGAATGTTCATCCGTTACCTCGATACTCTCCACATAAAATTCTTTCCCTCCGGTCACCTGCAAGCGGGCGCTGCCACAGGCAGGGCAGAGGGGTTCCAGGGGCGCTTTAACTGGAAACTGGCGGTCACAATTGCCACAGTGAGCCGTAGCGGAGATGCGCCGAAACCGCAGCCTGGCCCCTTCGGCTAACGTGCCCTGGCTCAAGGCGTCGAAATAGAACTGGACCGAGTCATCCACAATGCTGCTCAACTCGCCGATCACCAGATCAATGGCCGTTATCGCCCTGGCCCCATTTTGCTCGGTTGCGACCAGCGCTGTCTTTAAAATTCCTTCTGTGATCGCCAGTTCGTGCATAAAAAAATACCCTGACTTTATGAAAGTATAAGTCAGGGTTTTGTTATTTGTCAGTGACACATGTCATTAAATGAAACGACACATCTCATCTAATTTTTGGGTGTTTTCGGCTAAACGTTGACCTTCTCCTTACACTGAACCACCCAATTGACAATCCGGTTGACCGCCGGCTCGACCAGCAGCGATGTTGGCTCAGATAATTCAACCCCATAACCAAAGGAATAACCTCGAATTGAAATCAGTACGCCGTCCGGCGCGTGGCCGTACAAAGTTTGGGCCAGGGACAAACAGCTTTCCGCTGTGAGATGATGGGTAAAGGGTGAGCTTTGGTAGCCCGGTTCCAGCCGAGCCAGCCGGATTTCTTCGGGAAATGCGCCGGTGTGGGCATCAATAAAACAGACCTGCTGGTATTGGGCCAGCACCTCGGCCATTTCGGGGGCCAGTTGCAGGGCAAAGGCCAGGTCGGGGGAGGCGGGGAGGCGACGCGAAGCGGGCGAGGAAACGTGACCACTTTGATGGTCAAATTCAAGGCTGTCCATCGTGGTGATAGGCCGGTTGAAATAGTGGGCTAATTTTTGCAGCACATGCCAGGCCACCCCGTCGTCTTCACGGTCGGGGTTGCCATAGCCGAGGATTAGAATCTTTGGCATCAGGTTTTTATTCTCTGCGCAAGGTGTTAACCACCACACCACCTGCATCCATCACCTCAACGATGATCGGCATCTGGCCCACCGCATGAGTTGAGCAGGACAGGCAGGGGTCGTAGGCTCGGATCGCTGCCTCCACCCGGTTGAGCAGCCCCTCCGCCACCTGGCCGTTTTGACCGTGAATGTAGGTTTTGGCTACACTGTCTACCGCTTTGCTCATGGCCCAGTTGTTGTGGCCGGTGGCCACAATCAGGTTGACCCGCTCCAGTTTGCCGTCGGCATCCGTCCAATAATGGTGGAACAGCGTCCCCCGCGGCGCTTCGATGACTCCGACGCCCTCGCCTTTGAAGTCGCGCTGGGTATTAAGAATATCCTGGCTGAGAATATCGGGATCATCCAGCAACACTTTGACCCGTTCAGCCGCGAACAGGGCTTCGATGAGCCGGGCGTAATGATAAAAGAGTGTATTCTCAACCGGCTGGCCGTTGTTCAATGCCTTGAACTGCTTGAGTTCTGCCTCGGCCAGCGGTGTGCCGGTTTTTTGAGCCACATTCAAACGGCCCAACGGCCCCACCCGGTAGACGCCGCCGGGCCAGCCCAGCTTTTTGTAGTAGGGGAACTTTAGATAAGACCAATCCTCGACGTGTTCGGCGATATAATCCAGATAATTGCGCCCCGCGAACTCTTCCAGCAGATGCCCGTTAGCATCAATCAAACGGCAAGCGCCATCATATAATTCCAGGCCGCCCTCCGGTGTGACCAGCCCGAAATAACCGGAGGAAAAAACGGCAAATTTGTTAACATCCTCCGTATTTTTGGCGGCCCACTCCTTCATAATCGAGAGGCCAATTTGGATTGCCCCAATCGCTTCGTCCACCTCCGCCAGAATCGAATCCCGCTCGGCGGTTTGCAGGGCTTTGTTGACCCCACCCGGCACAGCAAAGTTGGGGTGAACTTTCCGCCCGCCCAGGGTGCGAATGATCTCCTGCCCAAACTTGCGCAGCTTGACCGCTTTCAAAGCCAGGTCAGGGTTGGCCTGGATTAGCCCAACCACGTTGCGGATGGCCGGGTCGGCGTCAAAGCCCAGCAGCAGGTCGGGGCCGGCCAGCTCGAAAAAGTGCATGCCATGGCTCTGGATGATCTGGCCCATGTGCATCAATTCGCGCAGCAGCGCCGCCGGCCGCGGCGGCGGCGACCCCACCAGCTCATCGCACGCTTTGGCCGCCGCCAGGTGATGGCTAACCGGACAAATGCCGCAAATGCGCGGGGTAATCATGGGCATCTCAAAATACATGCGCCCTTCACAAAACTTTTCAAAGCCGCGAAATTCATTAACGTGGAAAAAGGCCTGCTCCACCTCACCCCGTTCATCCAGGTGAACCGTCACCTTGGCGTGTCCCTCGATCCGCGTGACCGGCTCAATCGTAATTTTTTGTACGGACATCATCATCCTCCATAAAAGGAGTAGGTAGTAGGCAGTAAGAAGTAGGGATTTTTCTTCTCCCCTACTCCTTACTCCTTACTCCTTACTCCCTGCTTAATGCCAATGCAGCTTGTCGCCTTTGATTTCTGGCTGGCGTCCCTGGGCCAATTCACTCAACGCATAGAAAATCACGTCGGCGTCCGGCGGACAGCCGGGAACGCAGATGTCTACCTTGACCACCTCGCCGACGGCTCTCACTTCGGTCGGCACGCCCAGTTCAGGGCTGCGGGGGATTTTGCCTTCGGCGTCAGTACTTTCGGTTTCGATGTAGGCCCGGCGCAGCGTCTCATCCAGCTTGAAGAAGTTACGCATAGCCACAACCCCGCCAAAAACCGCGCAGTCGCCCAGGGCCACCAGCGTTTTGCAGCGTTGGCGCATGCGCTGAGCCACCTCTTCGTTGGTGGTGGTATTGACTGCCCCGGTCAGAATCCCTACATCAACGCCGCTCTCATCCGGCTCCTTCAAATCGGTGATGGGGGTGGCCCGAATATCGGCCAGCTCGGCCAGTTTGATAATCCGTTCATCCATATCCAGCAGCGACATATGGCAGCCGGCGCACGCCGCCAGCCAATCACTAGAAACTTTGGGTTTTGCCATTTTAAACGCTCCTCATCAAGACATTTGTCGGTACACGTTTCTTCAATTCATCCTGCCAGGTCGGGTCCGGGCTAAAGTCCAACTGCGCCGCAATCGCTTCCAGAATATCCACGTGCGAGCGAACCTCCTCCGGCGGCGTCAGCCCACGCTGAACCGTTTGCAGCCGGCCCTCCAGGTTCAAAAAGTGCCCTTCTTGTTCGGCCCACATTTCCGCCGGTAAAACCACGTCGGCTATGGCCGTTAACGGCGACGCATAACTGGCCTGCACCACCTTAAAAGGCACAGCCTCCAGCCGCTGGAGCAGACGTTGGCTGGCATAATCATCGCCCAAAGCCAGGTAGGCTACCTGTTGATCGTGAACCTGGAACGTTTTGTCCAGTCCATACAGGTGCGCCGCCAGGCTGTTGGCTTCGCCTTTGAGGCTGAGCACGGTTGAGCCATCTGGGGTCAGCGCGCCCACCAGCCGGGCCAGGTTCAGCAGAGCTTTCAACACGGCGGGGGAGTCGCTTCGAGTCACCCCTTTGCCGTAGACAATAGCCGGTTTTTGAGCCGCCGCCAGCCGTTGGGCGACGGCCTTAATGGTTTCTGCCGGGATGCCGGTCGTCTGGCTTACCGTAGCCGGATCATATTTCGTCAGGTCAATGGGTTGGTCAAGTTGACCTTTGCTCAGGTCCAAACGGGTAATTTCAGCTATCAGCCCCATAAGCAGCTCATAATCTGAGCCTTTTTGGGGCCGCAGCGAGAAGTCGGCCAGGTTATGCAGTTTGTTATCAAAGGGGTCAATGACAATCAGGCTGGTTCCCTTAGGTAGATTACGTTTAATCATAAAACCGGCCACTTGATGATTGTCAGCCAAATCCACCCCAATCGCCAGAACACAATCCGCCGTTTTGAGAGCGCTCAGGTTGCCTTCAAACGATTGACCAAGTTCCTGGGCCACCGCGCCGGGCAGCGCAGTGGTCACGCCCTCTTCAATGCTGGTCACCATCTCGCTGCCCATCTGGGTGGCAAAAAGCTGTTTGAAGGTGTACAGCGCTTCAGCCGGCAGCCGGGTTGAAGCGAGGGCGGCCACGCCGTGCCCGTTCTGACCCACCAGCGGTTTCAACTTACCGGCAACTGTGCTCAAAGCCTCGGCCCAGGTGCTCGCCTTTAAAGCGCCATTTCGACGCACCAGGGGGGTCAAGATGCGCTCGCGTTTCTCTTTGAGCGGTTGGAAGCGGCCTTTTTCACACAAAACGCCCTCATTGACCGGCGCATCCCAATTGCCCTCAATCCGCAGCAGGTGGTTGTCGCGCACCAGCAGCTCAATCCCGCAGCCCACGCTGCAGCCGGTACAGGTACTCTTGATCCGCTGGACCTGCGTTTCGTGCCCCCGATAGGCGCTGTCCCGGTCAATAATCGCCCCGGTGGGACAGACTTGCAGGCAAGTACCGCAGGAGACGCAGGTGCTTTGGCCCAGTGGCACATCCAGGTCGGCCACCAAAATACTGGCCGCGCCGCGCTCCTGCACCCCCAGGGTAAAGTTGCCCACCAACTCGCCGCAGGCACGGACGCAGCGCCGGCACAAAATACAGCGGTTGTGATCCAGCACAAAATAAGGGTGCGAGGCGTCAACCGGGTAGGGCTGCCAATTGGGTTGCAGCGGCCAGTGGGTCATCCCTTCGCCGTAAGCGGCGTTCTGTAATTCGCAGTCGCCGCCGCTCATCTGGCAGTACATACAAAAGTGGTTGCGCTCGCTAAAGAGCAGGGTCAGCACAAATTCGCGGGCCTCTCGCGTTTTGGGGGTATCGGTGCGGACCACCATGCCCTGGCTCACCGGCAAGGTACACGAGGGTTGCAGGGTACGCACCCCTTCCACCTCGACCACGCACAGGCGGCAGCCGCCGTAGGGGGTCAGGTGAGGATGGTCACATAGGGTCGGAATATCAATGCCGGCCCTTTTAGCGGCCTGTAAAACGGTGGTTCCGGCCGGAACCTCGACTTCTTTATCATTGATGGTTAGTTTGATGGTCATAAGTTACTCCCTATACCACTTTGACTCGCCGGCCGCTCATCGGGCACACGCCGGTCGGACATACTTTCAGGCGAATATGGGCCTCCACTTCGGCCCTAAAATGGCGCAGAATATCGCGGATGGGCACGCCGGCGGTTTGTCCCAGGCCGCAGTTGGACAACTGGAATAGGTTAGCCGCCACTTTTTCCAGGTCATCCAGGTCGCTGAGTTTGCCCACCCCTTCCGCCACATTGGTCAAAATTTGGTAGGCGCGCTGCCCCCCCACCCGGCAGGGGGTACATTTGCCGCAGCTTTCCTGGCTAAAGAAGTTCAACAGCACACGGGCCAGGTCAACCACGCAGGTCTCTTCATCGCAGATGAGCAGCGCCCCTGACCCCAGCGATACACCGGCCCGAGTGTAAGAGTCGTAATCCATCGGCGTATCCTGCAAGCTGGCCGGGATAATCGAGCCGCTGGAGCCGCCGGTTTGGGCCAGTTTAAAGGTCGCCCCGTTTTTCATCCCTTTGGCGTAAATCGTAATCACTTCGCGCAGGGTGATGCCCATCGGCACTTCGATTAAGCCGGTCACGTTGACATTGCCCAAAACAGTGTAAACTTTGGTGCCGGGGCTACTTTTTGTCCCAAACCCCCGGAACCAGGCCGGCCCGTGGCGGATAATGGCCGGCACATTGGCCAGCGTTTCGACATTGTTGACCACCGTCGGTTTGCCCCACAAGCCGTGCGTTGTCGGGTAGGGGGGACGCGCACGTGGCTCGCCCCGTTTACCTTCGATGGACTCAATCAGCGCCGTCTCCTCGCCACAGATGTAGGCTCCAGCGCCGGAATGAATATGAATATTAAAATTGAAGTCACTCCCAAAGATATGTTGGCCCAGAAAGCCCATCTCTGTGGCCTGGGTGATAGCCTGAGCCAGCCGCGCCTGGGCCAGTTTGTATTCGCCGCGAATATAGACATAACCTTCATTGGCCCCTGCGGCATAACCGGCCAGGGCCATCGCTTCGATAATGCTGTGCGGGTCGCCTTCCAGCACCAGCCGGTCTTTGAAAGTGCCCGGCTCGCTCTCGTCGGCATTGCAGATGATGTATTTGGGATAGTTATCTACCTGGGCCACCATGCGCCACTTTTGGCCGGTCGGAAAACCGGCCCCTCCCCGGCCCCGCAGCCCCGATTTGATAATTTCCTCAATAACTTCGCCGGGGGACATATGCGCCAGCGCCTTGCCCAGGGCTTCATAGCCGTCGTGGAGGATGTAATCCTCGATATCTTCGGGGTCAATCAGGCCGGCCCGTTGCAGCACAATCCGCTGTTCCGCTGGCAAGGTGCCCTTGCGCGCCGATAGCCAGGCAATTCTGCCCGACAACTCTCTGGCCGAGGCTTGCAGCTCGGCGGCTATGCGGCCTTTATACAAATGCTCTTCCACCAGCAGCGGCACTTTTTCGGGCGAGACCGGCCCGTAAATGACGGCTTCGGGATAAACGACAACCAGCGGCAGGGCGTCGTGCCGCCCCATATCGCCGGTCATCATCACCGAGATTTCATCTTGCAAGCCAAATTTTTTAACTTGCTCCTGAAATTTGTTATAAACAGCCATCGCCCCCCGCGCCAAACTTTCGGCATCACTTGAAATCAACACCATTGACCGGATTGTGTTCATAGTGACTGTTCCTCTTTCATGGAGTAGGAAGTAGGGGAAGAGCGGGATAGAAGATAGAGGATAGAAAACTATCCATTGTCTACTATCTACTATCTACTATCTACTATCTATTATCTTCCATCTTCCATCTTCTCCCCTTACTCCCTACTCCTTACTCCCTACTTCATATTCCCTCAAAATTTCGCGAATGCGCCGCGGGGTGATATTGCCGTAAATATTTTCATCTACCATCAGCACCGGCCCCACCCCACAAAGGCCGGGGCAACTGACGGCCAGGAGAGTCCACTGACCATCGGCGCTGGTCTCACCGGGTTCAAGACCCAATTCCTCTTGCAAAACGCGGCGCGCCAGGCGACCGCCCATCACGTGGCAAGGAGCGCTTTCGCAAAATTGAATGACATGCCGGCCGCGCGGTTTGGTGGAGAGCATACGGTAGAAACTGGTCACCGCCATCAGTTGGCTGCCCGGCAGCCGCAGCGCCCGGCTGATTTCGGTGAGGGCGGCTGTGGGCAAATAACCAAGTTTCTCATTCACCTCGCTCAAGAGGGGGACCAGGGCTTCAGGCGTGGTCCCGTGCTGGGCAATGGCTGCCTGGACGATGGAGGGGATATCGGACTTGTTTTTTGCGTCAACATTCATATCTTACCTCCTTGTAAGAACTTTAACCTATTTGAGAAAGGTCGTTAAAAGCCAGGCCGATGAACCAACTCGGCTTCCCGCATATCCCGATAGTAGATCATCATCGGTGTGGCTATGCCCGTTATCACAAGCATCACATCTTCCCAAACACCCAATTGTAAGGCAGCAGACAAGCCGAGGATTGACCAGAGAACCGGGATAATGAGCAAATATTTAGGAATCTTCTTATCGGTCCATAGTAACAAGCCAAAGGTAAAAATGGTGGTAGGGCAGGGCAAACCAAACGTGGGGGTGTAAGGATAGCGATGCTCTAAAGCGTAGCCCAACACAGGGTAGATGACCAGCCCATAAAGAATGAACAGCGCGCCGATAATGGCATAGTTATTGGGGTGAAAGCGGAACCACAACTTTTGCTTTAGTGTACCGGCAACCACGAACAGGCCTGACTGAATGATGAAAAATCCTCCAAAAACGTATGCGGCGCCATTAATTGTGCTGAAATAGCCCCAGTGATAGACCAGCCCCATCCATAACCACAAAAAGGCTAAGATTGCACTGATAATTCGGTTCGAGTATTTGATTTCCCTGAGGGCCAAAATCAAGGCTGCAATGGCCAGGGCGTAAATCACCCCTTGCATCGGCCAAACAGCCAGATTATATTGAGCAAAAACATTAAAAAATTGTTCCGGGGTAAAGGGCATTTTCATTCCTACTTACATAAACAAAATCAAACAGACATCTTTTCGACTGTCGGAACGGGCGCACCGATGCGTTCCAGCCATTCCAAATCACAGCGCAGACAGCGTTTGGCTTCTTCTTGAGCCATAGTTTCATCAAACCCCATTTCGATTTCGGTGAAACCGCTCCAGGTGCGCCATTCCGAAGGCAGGGCCCGCGGTACCGGGCGGCGGGACTGAGCGTAATCGGCGGGGTTAACATACAGCGGAATGTCGTGCCGGGTAGGTTTGTACACCACCCGGTCTAATTTGCCTGTTGTCAGCCACTGTTCTACTGCCAGGGCAACTTTGTGTCCTTGGGCCACCGCATGAATCACCGACGCCGGCCCCAACACCGCATCCCCGGCGGCAAAGACGCCGGGGAGGGTCGTCTCCAAAGCCTGGCCCACTTTAAAGGTGGAAACGCGTACCGTTTCGATGCTGTTGTCTTGCATCCAGTCAAAATCGGTGGTTTGACCAATCGCCGGGATGATGATGTCGCAAGCCAGGTCAAATTCGGAACGGGCAATCAGTTTGGGCCGGCGGCGGCCGCTGCTGTCAAACTCGCCCAGCGTTTGGCGTTGCAGGCGGATGCCGGTGACGGTGGCGTAGCCCAAAACCGCCATCGGATTGGTCAAGAAGTGGAACTGCACCCCCTCTTCTTTGGCCGCCTCGATTTCCTCCCGGTGGGCCGGCATATCGGCCTCTTCTCGCCGGTAAACCACATGCACTTCCGCCGCCCCCAGCCGCCAGGCCGAACGCGCCGAGTCAATCGCCACGTCGCCGCCGCCGACAATCACCACCCGCTGGCCGTCCACATTGGGCGAGCGGTTCATAGCAATATCGCGCAAGAACTTGACGCCGTGATAAACGCCCGCCTTGTCCTCGCCGGGAATAGCCAGGCGCTGGCTTTTATGTGCGCCCAGAGCCAAAATGGTGGCGGCATAGCCCTCTTCTTTCAACGTCTCGATGGTAAAATCTCGGCCCAACTCCTGATTGCAGCGGATGTCTACCCCGGCCCGGCGAATGTGATTAATTTCGGCAAAAAGAGGTTCGCGGGGCAGGCGGTAAGAAGGGATACCGTAGGTCATCATGCCACCCGGCTGGAGCATTTTCTCAAATATCGTGACGGTGTAACCCTGCCGGCTCAAGTCCAGCGCGGCGGTTAAGCCGGCCGGGCCGGCCCCTACCACCGCTATCCTTTTATCCTTGGGTGGAGCCAACGGCGTTGGCGTCCATTCCTCGGCATAAAAGCGGTCGGCCATAAAACGCTTCACCAAGCGAATGGCAATCGGTTGGTCAATGCGGCCGCGGCGGCATTTGCGCTCGCAGTAAGCCGGACACACCCGGCCGCAGACCAGGGCAAAGGGGTTGGCCTCTCGATGAATGGCCAGGCCTTCGGCATAGCGACCTTGCGTAACCAGGGCCAGGTAGGCCGGGCTGTCCACCCCGGCCGGACACTCGTTAACACAGGGCGCTCGCACCAGCGTTTGGCAAACCCCGGCGGGACAGCGTTTTTCATAAATGTGGGCTTCGTATTCGGCCCGGAAATGTTTGAGGGTGCTTTCAACCGGATTGGGCGCACCCTGGCCCAGCCCGCACAGGCTGGTGCTCTTGATTTGCCGGCAGAGCATCTCCAAAGTTTCAATGTCGCCGTCTTTGCCCTGCCCGGCACAGATGCGTTCCAGAATCTCCAGAATGCGTTTGGTGCCAACCCGGCAGGGGGTGCATTTGCCGCAGCTTTCATCCTGGGTAAATTCCATAAAGAAGCGGGCAATATCCACCATGCAGGTGTCTTCATCCATCACAATCATGCCGCCCGACCCCATAATCGAGCCGGCGGCGGTTAAGGACTCATAATCCACCGCCATGTTGAGATATTCGGCCGGCAAACAGCCGCCCATTGGCCCGCCCGTCTGCACAGCTTTAAACCGTTTGTTGTCTTTGATTCCGCCGCCCACATCAAAAATAACTTCACGCAAGGTGATGCCTAACGGCACCTCGATCAAGCCGGTGTGGTTTACATCGCCGGCAATGGCAAAGGTTTTGGTGCCCTTGCTCTTTTCGGTGCCCATGCTGGCAAACCACTCCGCCCCGCGCAGAATGATTTGCGGAACGTTGGCATAGGTTTCGACATTATTAATATTAGTCGGTTTGCCCCACAAGCCTTGCACTGCCGGGAAGGGAGGACGCGGGCGCGGCTCGCCTCGTTTGCCCTCAATCGAGGCCATCAGGGCGGTTTCTTCGCCGCAGACAAAAGCGCCCGCCCCCATGCGCACTTCCAGGTCAAACGAAAAACCGCTGCCCAAAATGTTCTCCCCCAATAGGCCAAAAGCGCGAGCCTGGTTGATGGCAATATTGAGGGTGCGCACGGCCACGGGATATTCGGCCCGGCAGTAGATATAGCCCTGGCTGGCCCCAATTGCGTAGGCCGCAATAATCATCCCCTCAATCACCGAATGAGGGTCGCCTTCGAGCACCCGCCGGTTCATAAACGCGCCGGGGTCGCCTTCATCGGCATTGCAGATGAGGTACTTGGGGGTATTGGGCGCACTACGGACAAACTGCCATTTTTTGCCGGTAGGGAAACCCGCGCCGCCGCGACCGCGCAGCCCGGAGGCTAAAACCTCTTCGATGACCCGCTCCGGGGTCATTTCGCTCAAGGCTTTGCCCAGGGCTTGATAGCCGTCTTCGGCTATGTAATCCTCGATGTTTTCCGGGTCAATCTGGCCGCAGTTGCGCAAAACAACCCGCACCTCTTTGGGTTTGGGCGGCCCCAATTCCTCGTCGAGCTGCTCTTGCAGGGGCGCAAACAATCGGTCAACCACGCGTCCTTTAAGAAAATGTTCTTTTACCAAATGGGGAATATCATCAACCGTCAGCCCGGAATAGTGAACCTCGTCGGGATAGACCATGATCTCCGGCCCGCTGGCGCATCCGCCCAGGCGAGAGGTTTCTAGCACCTGGATTTCCTCTTTTAAACCCTGGGCAACGAGTTCGTTTTCTAAAGCATGGCGAATGGCATGCGCGCCTTTAGCCATACACTCGGGGTCAACACAGACCAAAATATGGGAGCGGTAATACTTCATTGTAGGTCCCTTAGTAAACGTCTAAATTTTACTTCCCGTTTTGAGTTCCTATGAGTTCCCTTAGTTCCCTGGGAACTCATAGGAACTTGGGGGAACTTATTTTTTTGACAATCACTTATCATTCGATAGTTTAGTTAAGCTGGGATTACCAATTCAGAGACAGGTATACCTTCGATGACATGTTGCTGCATAATCTGTCTGGCCCTGGCCGCTGAGATTTTGCCATACATTACTTTAGGGCTGCCGCCGCTGGTTACTTCGACAATCGGCTCCCATTCGCACAACCCCATGCAGCCGGTTTGGGTCACAATGACATCACTCAAGTTTTTCTCCTCGATAACCTCAAGGATGGCTTTCATCGTTTCCCTGGCTCCGGCGGCAATGCCGCAAGTGCCCATGCCGACCACAATGTGAGTCTGTCCGACCGTTACCTTCGCTTTGCGCTTTTCCAGCGCCGCTTCTTTTAGCCGCTTCAGTTCTTCCAGTGATTTGACCTGTGTCATATCATTACCTCCTGCGGAATGTCATTTGAGCCTGACTTGAGCCTCGCTTTGAGTGAGACATGCCTACCTGTCGAACGTCGCCGCACGTGGGCGTGCTGGCTCCTCAAATTGATCTGTTGAGCCTGGCTTGAGCCTCACTTTGAGTTATCGCTTGTTGCACCCGGCCGACGCCTTCTTGCAGTAGTTCTCTGATAAACGCCAGAATTGAAGGCTCGGTTAAGGGAATTTCGCCCAATTCTTGTTTGATCGGTTCATTGTCAAAAGTAAAATCCTCATCAGCCTGACCCGCTTGAACCCTGGCCCGATAATGAAATAACCAGTGTATTTGCGGAAACCCGACGACCAGGGTTAGCCAGGTGCCGGCCAAATCGCCCAGGGGCATGCGGTCAATATGGTTGCGTTGAAACTCGACTGCTAAGCGTGTCCCCTGACCAGGGGTAGAGCTAATTTGAAAATGTCCCTGGCACGCTTCGGCGGCTGCTTTGAACAGGGGTAGACCTAAACCTACCTTGCGGGTCGTGCGGCTGGTTACAAACGGATCAGTGACCCGCCTCAAAAGCTGCTCATCCATCCCTCTGCCATTGTCTTGAACTACCAGTGTGAGTTGATCCTCTACCAAATCCTCCTCGACCAGCATTTCGATTCTACTCGCGCCCGCCGCAACGCTATTCTGGGCAATATCGAGCAGATGCAAGGCAATTTCGCGCAACCCGTTACCCTCTGCTATTGGTACCTGTTTAGAATTTGCGGTAGCTTATTGGGGTGCATTCGGCCATACATATCCTTATCAATCACCATGGTGGGGGCCTGGCTGCAAGCGCCAATGCAGCGGCACAACTCAACCGTTATGGAGCCGTCCTCGGTTGTTTCGCCAGGATCAACCCCCAGAACTTGTTTGGCTTTTTCAATCAATCCTGGCGCTCCACCGACATAACAGGCGGTACCCAGGCAGAATTTAACGGTATGTTTGCCGCGGGGGCTGGTGGTGAAAAAGGAATAAAAGGTAACAACGCCGTTTACTTCGCTCAGGGGCACCCGTAACTGCTGGGCTACATAAGCCTGCATGGCTTTGGAAATAAAGCCAATGCGGTTTTGCAGCTCGTTGAGAACGACCATGGTTGCGCCGGGTATGTTTTTGTTTTGGCTGAGAATCTGGTCAATTATCGCCCGTTGTTCGGGGATGGTCAGGGGGTCGGCCAGAGAGGGTTTTTCGAGCGTGTCAATCATTGACTACTCCCGTTGAAATAATTGGAATAAAATCTCTATTGTGAAGTTTATCACATAAAAATTAAAACTGTCACGTGACATTTGTCATCCAAAGTCACGATGATTGTCAACTTACCGGGGAGCAATCACCAGTGACCTGCCCTGTTCATGGCGCAGCGCCAACTGAAGCTCCGTAATCGTGGGGGCGGCCAGCCGGCAGCGATTGAATCCCAGGAATTCATCCAGGCGGTGGACATCGCCATTTTGCAGGAGGGGGTACTGCTTGAGTTGGGGGAATTTTTCGCGGGCTTGGGTTGGGGTCAGGTGGCGAGAAATTTCCAGGGCGGCAAAGGGCACACCGGGTGGCACAAAACCGAGGTTGGCCAGCAAGCTAAAAGCCGTCCGATTGACATGCGCGGGGATGGCGATTCCACCCAATTTTAGAACCTCGGTTACGGCTACTTCAAGCGAGATATTGGCCGAAGTCAGCAAAAGCCGGGTTTCCCGTCGAATGAACTCGCCGGTTTCGTCCACCACAAACTGCTCGCCAAAATATTCAATATTGTTTTCCAACTCAGGCAGATGCGCGTCTACCACCTCCTGCCAGCAGGTCAACTGTGCCAGGGTATCGAACAAACAAAGCAGGTGAACCTCTTCCTTTGTTTGCAATTCCATCCCCGGCAGAACGGTCAGGCCCGTTCCTTGCGCCGCCCGCTGCACTGCTCCCACATTGGCGCTGCTATTGTGGTCGGTGATGGCAATCAGGTTAATCCCTCTGTTGAGAGCCTCCTGCGCAATTAAGGGCGGAATCATCTCAACATCGGCGCAGGGTGATACCACCGTATGAACATGTAAATCAGCAATATAGGTTTTTAGGCCCCTCGTTTCTACGTCCACAAATTCCCGCAAGCAGTAGACAGTGGAAACCCATATCCAATTCCCCTGTTTACTGATTACTATTCCTCACCCCTAACTCCCATAATTTGCCAACCACATAAAAAGTGGGTTTATCCGTAGAGAGTAAAATTATCCCTTCTTCATTGGCTTTGGCAATGGTCTCGGGTTCGAGGTTGGCCCCTTCGGTGATAATGATGGCGCTCAAATCCAGCAAGGCAGCTACGGCCACAATATTCAGATGGGCCTGCAACGTTACCCAGATCGCTTTACGTTGAGCGCCGGCCATGACACAGCTCAATAAATCCGCCGCATATCCGCCGGCGGGTGTCACCTGGCTAAAATCTTTATCCTGGGTCAATACTTTGAGCTGGAGCGCCTCAATTATTTCTTGCAGGGTCATTTTGTCCTTTCTCCCGACTGCTCATCCGCAGAAAAATGACCTTTTTCGCTAAAGGTTTCCTCGGGCCGCAAGTCAATTTTCATGTGTAGCCGTGTTCCCCGCCCCGGTTTTGATTCCAGTACCAACTCGTTTACACAACGTTGAATATTCTTTAAACCCATGCCTGCCCCAAAGCCCATCTCCCGAATCTCCGGCGGCGCTGTAGAATAACCGGGTTTCATCGCCAATTCGATATCTTCAATGCCCGGCCCATCATCCATTGTTTCCATTACAATTTGATGCGGTTCAATTTCAACCCGCACCTCACCACCACGAATAGTGTGGATAATTAAGTTCATTTCGGCTTCATAAATAGCAATACCACAGCGCCGGGCAATTTGCGGATTCGCTCCCAGACGCAGCAGCGCCCGCTTGATATGGCTGGAAGCTGTGCCGCCGTGGGTAAAATCTTTGGGCCTGATCTGGTAACGCAAAATCAAACTGGTTCGATCTGAAATAATATCTTCAAACAGATGGCTGGCTCGATAGCGGCGGACTTCTTCAGCCTGATAATCATGCTGTAACGCGCCCAACAGTCCGCGCGTTACATCTCCTTTAGTAATAATACCCACCAGTTGACCGGCATCATTGACTACCACCAACCGGCCAAATTTGGTTTGGGCAAAAGATTTGAGGGCTTCTACAATCGGATCAAAAGCGTTAACAGTGACCACGTTGGGTGACATATAAGTGGCCACGGTTGCATTTAACTCGCCCCGGCCCATATCCCGCAGCGCGCGGATCAGGTCTTCCAGGCTAATGATGCCAATTAGCTTCCCTTCCGCCACCACCGGCGCCCCCGAAATCCGCGCCTCTCGAAACAGGTTCAAAACATCCTGCATTTTCATGGTGGGCATCACCCATTTGATGTCGCGGGTCATCACCTCCTCGATTTTTAGCTCATAGGCCAACTCCTCTACCCGTGTAATTATCCCGGCAGCGGCATCGGTCATGACACTTTCTGATGGCAGGCTGTCTTCTGTGGTCGGGTTTTTCATCAAAACGCGCTCTTATAGATTATGATGTCTATCAAACAAAACACGGCCAAATGGATAATAGATGTCCAGAAAAATTCTTTCTCAACCATCAAGGTAGCAAGTAGCAAGGTAGCACAAACTGTGACCTGCTACTTGCTACCTTGCTACTTGTTTTAGCGGCGAAAACTTTTCTGGAGCACTATATTTATCATGTTGCTAATCAAACTCAAGCCAATTCATCCTGGCGAGGGGCAGCCTTGAGACCGCTCGCATACAAACGCCCGCATGTTTCAAACATAGTCAACCGGGTGCCGATAATGGGGATACCAACTTGCTGGGCGATCGTCAGAGTTTCTGGTAAGGGTTTTTTGCCACGCACCAGCAGAATTACGGCGACGTCCGCCATTTCAGCCGTCCGCACAATTTGGGGGTTAACCAGGCCGGTGATAAGCAGTCCTTGAGCCACATGATAATGCAACACATCGCTCATCAAATCTGCCCCAAACCCCGTCTGTACTTCACGGGTAAGGAGAGACCGGTTTCCCGCTTCGCTCGGGCTGGGCGAAAAAAACTCAGCCTGAGTAATGGCCATCACTTCTTGCAGACGCATAAAACCTCATTGCTTGCGAATATAAACAAACCAGTAAACCAGACCCACCATCACTGCCCCACCGATAATATTGCCAATGGTCACCGGCAGCAGATTAGCTACAAAAAAATTGCCCCAGGTGAGCTGGGGATAATCGGCAGCACGCTTGCCAACTGTTTCCCAAAAACTGGCGGGCGCCCCGGCCTTCACCAGCAGCCCGATAGGGATGAAATACATATTGGCCACACTGTGCTCAAAACCGGCGGCCACAAAGGCGGTAATGGGGAAAATAATGGATAGGATTTTATCGGTGGTGGTCCTGGCGCTGTAACAAAGCCAAACCGCCAGGCAGACTAGGGCATTACACATAATGCCCAAGGCAATGGCCTGCGCAAAATCCAGGCTGACCTTGCTATGGGCGATATTTAAAATATTCAGTCCCATCGCCCCACCGCCAAAGGTATATTGCCGGCTGTAAAACATCAACCCGGCCGTCGCCAGGGAGCCGACAAAATTACCGGCGTAAACAATGGCCCAATTGCGCAGCAGTTGAACACTGGATACGCGCCCATCCGCCCAGGCCATCACAATCAAATTATTGCCGGTAAAAAGCTCCGCCCCGGCCACCACCACCAGAATCAAGCCCAGACAAAAAGCCAGACCGCTCAACAGCCGGGTGACTCCAAAAGCTAATTTATCTGCTGCGCCTGCTGTAATGGTGGTGGCAAAGATAGCCCCCAGGGCAATAAACGCGCCGGCCAATATTGCCAGGATAAAAATATTGAGCCAGGCCATCTTGACTTTTTTGACCCCAATATCCTCGGCCTTGGCTGCCATTTCTGGCGGCATCAGCGCGTCAATGGCAATGATCGGCGGGCTGGGGGTATAGGGAGTACTGCCATCACCCGCCAGGTTTGTTAAGTTTGGCTTCACCATGGCTATTTTCCTGACAAATTTTGCCGGGACAGGTTGAATGACGCTTTGGGCAGTCCTTGTGATTCAATTCTAGTTCTTCACCGGCTGGCTGATAAGTGGCGTTTGTCACCCCATTAACTGACAAATGTAATTTGTTTTATCAATATTGAGATTTTACTGGTGTTAGAGCATTGACTTGACCGCCATGTTTGACATTACCTCACTGGTGCTGGTGCAGGCCGCCAACCGTTTACTGATTGAGACAACCGGCTGGCCGCGGCCGAAAGATTATTGATCCAGCCGCACCTGATTTATGGAACTATCCCGGCTGGTCCGACCCTTTGTATTGGCACCGTCATTCTGAGAGCGCTGGCCCCGGACTTGGATACCGAGGACTCCACGATTCAGCGCGAACTGAGCAGCACCCCAATTCCTGCCAGTGGCTGAACGATCACTCATAAAAATAGATTTTGACTCTATAGCAAATGTGTGCTACTAATGTTTTCATCACATGCTTGACAAGTTAAGGAAAGGAGAGATTTGTCAAATCGAGAAAATAACGTAAGTTAAAGGGATGGCCAAACGAA
>JAKLJP010000069.1 GCA_023151115.1 Anaerolineae bacterium | reverse complement strand
GAACTCTTCCAGAACGGTCTGAACCTTGATAACCTCCTTAATTATGTCGGCGTCCTATAGAACTGAACAACCCTGATAAGTTTGCTACTTTGCTACCTGCTACCTTGATTGTTGGGAAAGAATTTTTCTGGATGCCTATAATTAAGAAAAGCCACAACGAAACGACTCGTCAAATAACTTGACATATTGTAGTAATTCTTGTATTATGTATAGTGCCATACCATAACCGGTCTATATGTTGTAGGTTAGCTGCCCATCGCCCCTAGATATGGGGCAGGAGGAAATCGTGAAAAGATACCTGTTAGCGTTTGTACTGCTGATTGCGCTAGCCATTGCCACCGAGCCAACCGCCTGGGCTGCGCCACCCAGTCAAGGGGGAGGGAGGGTTCACGCTGTTCAGTCCGGTGAAAATCTGGACGGCATTGCCGCCCAATACGGGGTTAGCGCCGAGGCCCTGATGCGCCAGAACGGGATCGTCAACCCTGATTTGATCTATGTTGGCCAGCCGTTGGTCATTCCGGGAGGCTATGGAGGACCGGTTAACTATCCCCAACAAGGGTACGGCTGTGGCAACAGCTACACGGTGGCCATGGGCGACACACTCTCCGGGATTGCCTGGAATTTTGGGGTCAACCCGCATGAGTTGATGCGGCTGAACAATCTGTACAACGAGAATTTTGTCTTTGTCGGCCAGCAGTTGTGCATCCCTGGACCTGGCGGCTACCGGCCTCAACCGGCCAACTACAACGATTATCGCCCCGCGCCGGGAGGGTATTATCACACCGTTGCCAGCGGTGAAACTCTGACCAGTATTTGCGACCGCTACGGTATTGACCCCTGGAACGTAATCCAGGCCAATAATTTGAACAATGCAGCATATATTTGGGCCGGGCAGCAGTTGATTATTCCCGGCTACCAACCGCCTGCACCCGTCTATGGCGCGCCGCCGGTGGCCTATGCGCCCCCGCCTGCCTACGCCCCGCCTCCGGCTCATCCCCCTTATCGTGACTCGTATGACTCCAGCCTGAAGCCGCCACCTTACCAGCCCCCTGCGGATGATGATAAGCTGCCGCCGGCTCCGGGCTATCAGAAAGGCGCAGCCAAGCCACTTTTGCCGCTGGCCGAACATCCCATTGAGGTGGTGGTCAACGGTGGCGAAACCTGGGCCGATGAGGTCTGGACTTCGCCCGACCCCAATGGAATCACCACCGTTGTGGTGCAGACGGACACCGAATTTGGCAAAGTGGTGCGCATGCGTAGCGGTGATTATGAAGTCAAGGGGGAAACCGAGTACTTAAGCGGCGAGTTTGGCCCGTCCAGCTTTGCCTTCCGCTATCTCCCCCCTGGCGATTATGATGTCTGGGTAGATGACGAGGAAACTCCCTCGGAAAAGGTCCAGATTAGCGTGGACGGCGGGCAACGGGTCAACGTGGCCTTCAGCAAGCAGGTCCGCTTCCAGGGCCAGACCTATGCTTCGCCTGATGGCTGGGTGCTGGCGGCCTGGGAGAACCCCAGCAAGCCCCATGAACGCAGCGGCGGCTGGTCGAATATCTTGGTTAAGACCCCGGCTTCCGGGTTGTGGGTACGGGCCGAGAGCGAGGGCGGCGGCTACAAAGCCAAATGCTACACCGGCCACAAAGGCCCCGGCGCGTGCGACTTCGCCGGGCTGAACGCCGGTATCTACTACATTTGGATTGACGGCACCGACTTGACCCTGAAGACCTACATGGACGGCAGCGCCTACGCCGTATTTGAATTTGCCAAACAGCCGACCGATGAAGACAGTGATTTCATCGGTCCGGTAAACTACGATTGAGTTGAAACAGAATGAATCAGAAGGCCCGCAACTAATTGCGGGCCTTTTTTATTATTCTAAATTGTCACGCCAAAGCCTATCGTAAAGTCAACAAATCCTCTATGTCCCAGGCATAAAAGCGAACCACACCATCAGCCCCGCCAGCCACCAAGGCGCGGCCGGTGGCGTCGAAGGCCAGGCTACTGGGGTGGCCGCCCAGCGCAGGCGGTAGCTGCACCAAGAGCCGGGCCGAGGGAACGCCGCCCGTTTGGTCCGCTGCCAGCGACCAGCCGAACACTATGCCGTCCTCTGTCAGCGCGGCCAGGTCTTCCCCTGCCGGGCTAAAGGCGACCCGCTTGACCGGCCCGTTCAAGCCTGCGGACGAACCCAGCCGGAGCAGTTCCTTGCCAGATGCCGCCTCCCACACCCTGACCGTACCATCTTCTCCGGCGGTCGCCAGCCAAGCGCCAGCCACATTGAAGGCTACATCATTAACCCAGCCAACATGCCCGGCCAGGGTCAAGCCTTCTTCGCCGGTCTCCAGGTCCCACAGCCGGGCTGTCCCGTCGTGGCTGGCCGTAGCCAGCCACCCATCTGGGCTTACAGCCAGGGCCACCACATCGCCGGTATGGCCGGTCAGGGTAAATCGGGGCTGCCTGGCTACGGCCCCATTCGCGGCAATGGTCCACACTTTGGCCGTATCATCTTGACCGGCCGTAATCAGGCGACTTTCGGTTATCCCTCCGGTGGCACTCACCAGGACGATGCTGTTGACCGGGCCGGTATGAGCCGGCAGCGTTGCCCGCAGCCTACCCGACTCCCGAAGGTCCCACAGCCAGGCTGTCCCGGTGTCACCCCCGGCAGCCAGATAATCCCCGGCCACCACCACGCTGGTCAATACGGCCTCGTCAGCGGTCGTAAAGACTCCCGTCGCCGCCATGCTGCCCCCGGCAGGCCGGGCCGACCAGCGACTCGCTCCCGGCTCGACCTCCCACAGCCGGACCTGTCCATCCGCCCCGGCCACCGCCAGGTGGTTGTTGGTGAGGGCCAATCCCGCAAGCGGGGCGGGCGTATAAAGATTGAGCAGTTCGTCGGCGGCCGTGTCCCACTGTAGCACCGCCCCGCCTGGCTCGGCGGCAGAAACCGTCTGACCACCGCTGAACAATGCCTCACCATCGGCCAGAAAGGCCAGACTATAGCCGGCCCGAACTCGCGCGGGAGAAACCAGCCGCTCCACCACCTGACCGGAAATCATACTCCACATCGTCACCACGCCAGCCGCGTCCACCGCTGCCAGGCGCTGCTGATCGGGACTAAAGGCCAAGGCTTGAATCGCTGCCCCCGCGCCGGGTAGGGCGCGGATGGACTGCCGTACCGTCCACAACCGCACCGTGCCGTCATCACTGCCAATAGCCAGGAGCGCGCCCGCGCCATCAGCCGCGGAAGTGTCAGGTAGGGTTGGGTGAAATACCAGGGCGCGCACCGTCGCCCCGGTGCTGGGCAAGGCAGCGATCTGCTCGCTTGAAGCTGTATCCCACAGCCGAATCAGGCCATCCCGCCCGGCGGTCGCCAGGAAAGCGCCGGAGGAATGAAAAGCCAGGCTGTAGACCGGCGCAGTGGCATCTTCCGGGGTCAAAAGAGCCATCTCTTCGCCGCTGGCGGCGTCCCACAGGCGGATGGAGCCGTCCTCGCCGGCGCTGGCTAGTTGATCGCCCACCGAGTTAAAGGCCAGGGCATACACCGGGCCGGTGTGACCACTCAGCCGGAACTGAGCCTCGGCCTCGCTCTGAGCGGCGTCGGGGAAGGTGGTCTCCCAAATTATCACCTCACCCGCTTCGCCGGCCGCCGCCAGAAACTCGCCCTCTGGGCTGAGCGCGGCGGCATAGAGCGGTCCCACCGCCGGGTCCAGGGTGCGGGTCAGGCTGGTTTGATCCAGGCCAAGCTGCCACAGTTTAACTACGCCATCTGCTCCGGCAGTAGCCAATTGACTACCCGAAACATCAGTGGCTACACTGAAAACCGGTCCCTGATGGTCGGCCAAAGGCGGCAGACCCAGAGTTGCCTCATCGCCGGTGAGCCGCCACAAGCGGACTTGCCCATCGGCCCCTGCCGAGGCCAGCCATTCACCACCCCGAACTACCGGCGAAACGGC
This sequence comes from Anaerolineae bacterium, assembly GCA_023151115.1. The sequence goes on along the minus strand of JAKLJP010000069.1, from coordinate 24,289 downwards.
CAGGCCCTTGATAGCGTCAGCGTGCCCCACCAGGCTCAGCCGCTCCCGGCCGGTGGCCGCATCCCAAACTACTATCCGACCATCATCTCCGGCGGAGGCCAGCCACTTGCCACTAAGATTAAAGACAACACTGGTGGCCCAACCGGCCCGATTATGGCGCAGGGTGCGCTCTTCCTGGCCGGTTTCGCTATCCCAAATCCTGACCGTGCCATCAATACTGGCCGAGGCCAGTTGGTCGCCCTCAGGGTTAAAGGCGACGGCATAGACCGGCCCCTCGTGGCCGCTCAGGGTCAGCAATTTCTGGCCCGAAGCGGTATCCCAGAGGATAAGCACACCATCGTCGCTGGCCGTCGCCAGCCGGTCGCCCTGGGGGCTAAAGGCCAGGCGGTTAACGGCGGCGGTATGGCCGGTCAGGGTTAGGAGTTCCTCGCCGGTGGCCGCGTTCCAGATGATGGCCGTCCCATCCTGGCTGCCGGTGGCGATGAGTTCCTCGCCATCGTTCTCAGCGGGGCCAAAGGTTATGCCGACCACCCAATCCTTATGGCCGGTCAGGGTCAGAATTTCCTGCCCGGTGCTGGCATCCCAGGTTGTGGCGGTTTGATCAAAGCTGGCCGCAGCCAGCCGGTCTCCCGCCGGGCTAAAGGCAACGCTGTAAAACGGCTGCCCGGTGGAGGATGAGAGAACTAGCAGTTGGCCGCCGGAAGTGGTATTCCACAGCCTGACTGTGCCATCGTCGCCCACCGTCGCCAGGCGATTACCCTCCGGGCTAAAAGCCACGTCATTGACCGGGCCGCGGTGGCCGGCGGTGAGCCGCTCGTCCAGGCCGTTGGCCCAGACCGCCTGGCGCAGCGCCCCGCTGATCTCCGGGGGAACACTTTCGCCAACGGCCAGGCTGGTGGAAACGGCTTCGCGGGCCAGAAGCAAACTTTGCTCCGGCTGAGTCGGCAGCGCGGCCAGGGCCGAGGCCGCCAGGCGGTAGGCCGCCGATTGGCGAGCCTGAAGGCCGGCTTCTTCCACGGCCACAGCCAGGGCCGCTTCCTGGTTAGCCTGAGCGGTGGCTTGGGCGGCAGCGGTGGTGGCCTGAGCCGCAGCCGCGGTGGCTTGAGCGGCAGCCAGTTCAGCTTGGGTGGTTGCGACAGCAGCTTGCTGGTCGGCCGCAGCGGCGCTGGACTGCTGCGCTTGAGCCAGGCTGGCTGTCGCCGTAGCCAGGGCCAGGTCAGCCCGCAGATCCGCCTGCTGGGCTTGGTTCCAGGTGTAAACCAAGGCGGCCAAAGCGCCGACAAGCAGCAGCGCCAACACGATAACCGGCCACGACAGCCCGGTTTTGGTCGGGGGAGCGGAGGTTTGATCGGCCATTATGCGGGTCAGCTCTTTTGCGGCGCTTCAGGGGTAGGGCCGAAATGCTTGAGCATGACCAGCGGCTCGGTAAGGCTGGGGTTATAGATTTTAACCCCGGCTGCCGCCGCGCCCGCCGAGACAAAATACTCGTCGTAGGTAAGCTGACCAAAGCGGATGAGGGTGGGAGTTTCTACCGGCCAGGGGCCGAGGCTGCCATGTCCTTGCATCATAATCAGGCCATAGGGGCCGGGGTCGCTGATGGTGATGGTGCGGCCGGGCAGGACGGTCAGCTCTTTGGCGGCCACATACTCGTTGCCATAGGTTATCCATGTTTCGCGATAGCCGTCGGCTTCCATCTCCTCGACTGGCTTGACCGGCACAGGCGGGCGGAAATAATTGTCTTTCACGTCGGGGGCCACATTGGCCTCCCAATCAAGCATGCCGATAATAAAGTCCAAATCCTGCTGTTTGTCCACCGGCACATTCTTGACCAACAGCGACCAGTCAATCGGCACATCGTTGACCAGCGATTGGTACATGGCAAAGATATCGCTGGCCCACTGCGGCTCATAGGTACACAGGCTGCCCGGCGCGTGTAGCAGCCCGGCGGGAACATACCAGCCCGTGCCCAATTCCAGCCGATAGGCCCGCGACAGGTCGAGGATGTGGTTGTCACCCTGGTTCCAGATTTCCAGGCAGCGGCGCACCTGGGCCTGGGTTGTGCCCGGCTCAAAACCAAAGAAAGTGTAGGGAAAGTCGCCGCCGTGGTTGTTCATCTGGGGCGGAAAGAAGTAGGCTTCGGGTTTGGGCTGCATGCCGACCAGTTTGGCGTGCTGCTCCATCTGGTGCAGGTGGTGAGGCAGCGGCCCTTGGTTGTCGAAAAACTTGGCGTACATGGGCCAGTCCCCGTATTGATTCCACAGGCGGTCGCCCAGGAGTTTGCCCCCTAACTCGGCCACCGCATCCTTGAACAAGAACTTGTCCGGTTTATCCCCGCTGCCGCTGACCACGTAGCTCAGCCCCTCGTCGAGGGTGGTCAAGGGTCCGTTGTCGGCTTTGGTAGTCGAAGAGAACCAACGCTCGTCAATGCCGCCCCGGTTGGCCCCAAAGGCGTAGTAATCATCGGGGTGTAGCTTGATGCGCTTGCCGGGAATACAGAACGAGCGGGGGACCCAGGTGGGGGCTAAACGCAGAATACCCTGACCGGCGTCAAGGGCTTGATTAATTTGTTGAGTTTGAGTTGACATGGGTTGATCCTTTGAATTTTATATGAGCCTGCAAAGGCTGAGGCTAAGGCTAAGTTACTCTTCCTTCCTCAGCCTCAGCCTTAGCCTTAGCCTCTATTAAAAGCCTGGGCCAATGCCTGACGCATAACGGTTACGGGGGCGTCCAGGCCGGTCCACATTTTGAAGCCAATTGCGCCCTGATAGACCAGCATGCCCAGCCCATCGAGGGTTTTGGCTCCGCGAGCGGCAGCTTCTTGCAGAAACGGGGTTTGGGGCGGGTTGGGAATTACGTCGCAGACGGTCAGCCGGGGGGTGATGCTGTCGTAAAGCAGGTCAGGTTTGTCGTTGACGTTGGGGAAAAGGCCAATCGAAGTGGCATTGACCAGGATATCGGTCTCAGGCGGCACGGCATAGGGTTGATCCCAGGGCGTAAACTCGGCCTGGGTGGGGGTTTTTTCGTTGAGCAAGGCCGCCAGATCGTGACCCCGCTGCGGGGAGCGGTTGACAATAGTCAAGTGGGTTGCTCCGGCCAGGGCCAACTCGACGGTGATGGCCCGCGCCGCGCCGCCCGCGCCCAGAATAACCACCTTTTTGCCCTGCGGGTCAAGCCTGGCATCTTCCCGCAGCGAGCGTAGAAAACCTTTGCCGTCGGTGTTCTCGCCGATTAGCCGCCGGCCCTCCCGGCGCACGGTGTTGACCGCACCCATCAGTTGGGCATCTGCCGCCGCTTCATCCAAATATTTTAGCACTTCGACTTTGTGGGGAATGGTCAGGTTAATACCCTGAAAGTTCATGGCCCGTAAACCTCTAAAAGCGTCGGCCAGGTCTTCGGGGTAAACTTCAATGGTCAGGTAGCGCCAATTCAAACCCAGGGCTTGAAACGCGGCTTCCTGCATGACAATGGTGGGATTTTCGGCCACCGGGTGGCCAAACACGCCGACCAACTCGGCTTTGTAGTTGGGTTCTGAGGGCATGGTTATTGTCCTATTTCCGAAAAAAGGGAGATTGGAGATTGGAGATTGGAGATTAAAAAATCTCCAATCTCTAATCTCCACTCCTATAGGGTAAGTTTAGATACGGCTTCTACTATAACACACATTAAAACGGTGTCAAAAAGCGGCATCTGCGGGCCTTGAGGGCGTAACACTTGGGGGAGAAGCGTCGTTATATAATGTGTGTATCCTGAAATGCATCTACACATGTTGGTGTAAAAAGGAAGCTGTTCTTTAACTTCACCCAAAGATAGGCAATCGTCTCTGCCTTTCATATTTCTTAAAGGAGCTGCCATGTCTTCAAAACTAACCGCGAGCCAAATTAGAGATCTGTTAAAAACCAGAAGTCATTGCCTCACGGCTGGGTTTTCCCTCGATCACCCCCTGATCCGTGCCCTTGATAAATTAAGAAATGAATATATTATCGCCGTCGGCCTGCCGACCTACCTCAGCCAGATGCTCGGTCCGCTGGCCACTGCCTCGATTGGCGAGTGTACGTTGTATGACCGCCGAGACCGGGTGCTGCCCCTGGATTGTGACAACCCCCGCCAACCCTTACAGCGGTTTATCCGCGAGCAGTTTTTGCTGGGCGAGCTGCCTTATCGGGTGGAGAAGAAGAAAGGGTCGCAACCCTCACAGGTGGAGGTGCGGTACCTATAAGGATTGAAGCCTAAGACCAATACATTTCAAATAAGGCCGTAGCATAGGGCCTCGCGCCCGCCCACAAGGGGCTAAACTAAGTTATTTGAAATGTATTGAGCCTAAGACCGTTCCAAGTTTAAATGAGTCAAACATCTTGAGTCTTCCATTTTTTACATAAACATAAGATAAATATCTGATGAGTTATTTTCTTGGAAGCGCCTAAACAGACCAACCCGTGGCCAAGAAAGTTTAAACGAAGACACAAAGAGGTTATTTTTTGTGTCTTCGCGTCTTTTTGGTTAACTTCAGCATTGTCAGACCTTTGGCCTTATGCTACAATGTAGGCACGATGCTTCCACAGGCCACATCTGAGTCTGATGCTGACAAATTACGGCGGCGCAACCGGGAGCTGTCCATTCTCAACACCATCGCCGAAGCGTTGAACCGCGAGGTGGACCTGGACCAATCGCTGCGCACGGCCCTGGCCCAGGTAGCCGAACTATTTGGCCTGCGCACCGGCTGGATCTTCCTGTGGCCCGACGAAGGCGATAACCCTTACCTGGCCGCTGCCCAGGAACTACCCCCCGCCCTGGCTGAAAACTCATGCCATTTGATGGAAGGGGGCTGTGCCTGCCTGGATGCCTACCGTCACGGCGGCCTGGACAACCGCGAGCGGGTCAGTGTGATTACGTGCAGCCGGCTCGAAGACCTGACCGTGGGGACCGAGGGGCTGCGCTATCACGCCAGTATTCCCCTATACGCCCATAAAAAAAGGTTGGGGGTGCTCAATGTCGCCAGCGCCGAAACCCGTTGGTGGGAGCTGTCGGCCGATGATTTGCGCTTGTTGCACACCGTTGGCGATTTGCTGAGCATTGCCATCGAACGGACCCGGCTGTTTGCCCGCAGCACCGAACTGGGGGCTATCAAAGAGCGCAACCGGCTGGCCCGTGAAATCCATGATACCCTGGCCCAGGGCTTGACCGCCCTCACTCTTAAGCTGGAAACCGCCGACGCCCTGCTGGAGCAGACCGCTCCCACCGGCCGGGTGCGCCAGATTGTGCAGGAAGCCCTGGCTCTGACCCAGGCCAACCTGGAAGAAGCCCGGCGCTCGGTGCTGGATTTGCGGGCCGCGCCCCTGGAAGGGCGGACGCTGGTAGAGGCGCTGACCGCTTTGGCTGCCGAATGGACCAGCCGCGAACAACTACCGGTCAAGTTTGTCACCACCGGCGGTCTGCGACCCCTGCCGCTGCGCCTGGAGGTAGGATTGTATCGCATTGCCCAGGAAGCGTTGACCAACATTGCTCGGCACGCCCAGGCCGCCCAGGTTAATCTGGAGCTGAGCCTTACCCCGCAGCAGATCCGGCTTAGCATCGAGGATGACGGCCAGGGCTTTGACCCAAGCGAGGTCCCGCCGGGGCGGTACGGCCTGATTGGGTTGAACGAACGGGCCAGGCTGCTGGGCGGCAGCCTGCATTTGAAAAGCTGCCCCGGCGAGGGGACGCGGCTGGAAGTGACGATTCCCTTACATTAGCGAGCCGGTAAATAATGGCAAATCCTATTCGCATTTTAGTGGCCGACGACCATCCGGTGGTACGGGATGGCCTGGTTGCCATCCTGGGTACACAACCGGATTTTGAGATCGTGGGCGAGGCCGGAACCGGGGCAGAGGCAGTGGAGCGGGCCAGGGAACTGCGGCCCGATGTCATGCTGCTCGACCTGGAAATGCCGGATTTGGACGGAGTTGAGGTGCTGCGCCGCTTGAGCCAATCCAACCCCGAGATACGGGGCATTGTATTTACTGCCTTCGACACCGATGAGCGCATTTTAGGGGCGGTGCAGGCCGGGGCGCAGGGGTATCTGCTCAAGGGCGCGCCGCGCAAAGAGTTGTTCGACGCCGTGCGGGTGGTCCATGCCGGCGGGTCGTTATTACAGCCGGTGGTGGCCTCCAAGCTGCTGCGCCAGGTAAGCCACCCCGCCCAGGTCAACGAGGTCGAGGCGCTGACCTTGCGCGAACTGGAGGTTTTGCGGCTGGTAGCCCAGGGGCTGCAAAATAAAGAGATCGCCGCCGCTCTGGTCATCAGTGAGCGCACCGTCAAGTTCCACGTCAGCTCGATTATGGGCAAATTGGGCGCGGGCAACCGCACCGAAGCCGTGCGTCTGGCCACGCAGCAGGGTTTAATAGAATTATAGGGCGAGGAGCCAAAAGGAACTGAGGGACGAATGTTCCCAACAAGGCTAAGGTTGAGGCTAAGAGAAAAACAAGAAAGTTATGTCATTCCGACCGCAGGGAGGAATCTCCGTTACCACGGCAAAAATATTATGGCGAGCCAGGAGACGCCTACGCGTTGCTGGCGCTCGAAATGACATGCCAGGAAGCGGACACCATAAATCGTGACGAATTTACGTCTTCCTGTACCAAGCACAAAGCCGTTGTTCTACCTTTCTTAGCCTTGGACTCAGACTCAGCCTAAAGACAACGTAGTTCCTTCCGTTCCCTGGTTTAAAGATACTAGATAAGGAAACCAATTCTACATCATGAGCATTCCCCTTAAAAATCGGCGGGCCATTGAACACATGCGGGCCGCCGGGCGGCTGGTAGCCGAAACTTTTGCCCTTTTGGGCGAGCACATCAAGCCGGGCGTCACCCTACGGGAACTGGATCGCCTGGCTGAGCAGTATCTTGCCCAGCATAAAGCCAAACCCTTATACAAGGGCTATCGCGGCAATCCACCCAAGCACCCGCCCTTTCCAGGGGTCATTTGCGCCTCGGTCAATAACGAGATATGTCACGGTTTGCCGGACGGCCGGGTACTGCGCGAGGGCGACATTGTGGGCATTGATATTGGGCTGAGATACAATGATTGGTGTGGTGATGCCTGTGTCACCTACCCGGTAGGCCGGGTTTCGGCGGAGGCGCAGCGGCTGTTAGAGGTGACCCAGGAATGTTTGCAGCGGGGCATTGCCGCCGCCCAGCCCATCCACTTTCTCAATGATATTGGCGCGGCCATTCACAATTACGCCGACAGCCAGGGGGTAACGGTGGTGCGGGAGTGGGGCGGCCACGGCCTGGGCAAATCGCTTCACGAGCCGCCCTCGGTCTCGCATGTGCGCGAAGCTTCACGCGGACCTCGGCTGCGCCCCGGTATGGTCTTCACCATCGAGCCGATGATCAACGCCGGCCAGCCCGACTGGCGGCTGCTGGACGACGGCTGGACGGTGGTCACGCTAGACGGCTCGCTCTCAGCCCAATTTGAACACACCATCGCCATCACCGAGCACGGGCCGGAGATTCTAACCAAACTGTAGAAAGGAATGTTAACCTTAACCGTACTTTATAAACTGTCCTTGCATCCTGACCGCTTTGCATTTAAAATGAAAAAAGTCCCGCATCTGGACGCCGATAAATCTTCGATGAGGAACGGAACGTGACCAAATTAACCCGCAAGCAGATTGAAGACCATCTAAAAATTATGGGCTACATCACCCTGCAAGAGCAAAACCTGCAAGGCCTGGATTTGAGCGGCGCTGACCTGCGCGGCGCTAATCTGAGCGGCGCTAATTTGAGCGGCGCTAATTTGAACAAGGCCGCCCTGGTTGACACCTTTTTGCTGGATGTCATCCTGGTTGGCGCCAACCTGGCCGGGGCCGACCTGACCGAAGCCGATTTTAGCGGCATGGCCGATCTAACTGAAGCCGACCTACGCGGCGCGATGATGGAACGGGCTAACCTGGAAGGGGCCAACCTGAGCCGGGCCAATCTGGCCGGGGTCAACCTGAGCCATGCCACCCTTACCCAGGCCAACCTCAACGGGGCAACCCTGGCCGGCACGGACCTGCTGGCCGCCACCAACTTAACCCAGGCCAAATTAGCGGAAGCTGACCTGACCGGGGCCGATTTGCGCGGCGTAACGCTGCGCGGCGCTGATATGCACGGCGCCAATTTAAGCGGGGCCAATCTGCGCGGGGCCGATATGCGCGGCGTAGTCTTACGCGAAGCTAATCTGACCGGGGCTGATTTAAGCGGGGCCGATTTAGGCCGAGCCGATATGCAGGAAGCTAACTTGTGTGGGGCTAATCTGAGCCAGGTGACGCTGCGCGGGGCCGGCTTGCGTGACGCCAAATTTGACCAGCATACCCAATGGCCTGATGGGCTGATGCCGCTCATCGCCGGCGCTATCCTTGTTACCACCCCTTAGTAAACGGCTAGAATTTACTCCCCGTTTTGAGTTCCTATGAGTTCCTTTAGTTCCCTGGGAACTTGTAGGAACTTATTTTTGGACAATCACTTAGCCATGCTGCCGCCGGTTCTCTAAATGACAAATGACAGTCCGCCTGAGCTTAGAACTGTTTATCTACAGCCTTGCCTTATGGCTGGGCCTGTATCTGCTGGCCCGTAATCCGGCTCGGCTGCCATTAGCCGGGGCCGGATTGGGACTGCTAGCTTTTGCAGCCAGCCTGGCCGCGAACCTTCTCAGCGGCTTTGCCCCCACTTCCACTCTAGCCCAAACTCTGACCCGCTGGCACGAGACGTTGCCCTTTTTGGCGGCGTTGTTCTGGCTGGTGGCGTTACTGTACCTATGGCCCGGCGCTTCGCAGCGGATGCGTACCCTTTTATGTGTGGCCGTGTGTTGGCTCATCGGAGGGACGGTTCTGTTTGCCTTCCCTCCGGCCTGGCTGCCCCGCGGCTGGGTGCTGGCGGCGCTAACGGTTGACTTCATCCTGCTGGGGCTAGCCGCAGCCGTAGCGGATGCCCGCGATGAAGGCCAGGCGCTGCTGCCTGATTTGTTCCGTTCGTTTGATTATTCCTTGGGTTACGCCTTGCTGTTTGGCGGCCTGGTTACAGCAGCGATGGTCTGGGGAACCGGGCTGACCTTTCCTATGCTGGCGCTGCTGCTGGCGGTGTTGGCCGCCGCTACCATCACCCAAACCTTTGCCGACGCCGTCCAGAGCAACCTGGACCGGCTGGCCTTTGCCCACCTGCCCCACCTGCGCCGCGCTCGCGCCGATTTGCGGGCAGCGGCCGGCGCCTTGCCCCGCCTCGGCCCGCCGGTTGATTTCGCCACGCTCGACGAGGCCGAGTTCACCCGGCTCACCCGACGGGCGCTCAGCCACCTGGGCGACCTGCCTCGGCTGGCGGCCAGCCCGCTAACCTACCTGCCTATCATTGAGACCCGCCTGGCCCAACGCAACGCGCCGGATAACACCCTCGAACGGGCGGCTGAACTCAAAAGCCTGCTAGTTGAGAGCATTGACCGGCTCAAACCCCGCGACCAGGGCGAGTTCGGCGCAACCGAAGCCTGGCGATATTACAACGCCCTCTACTTTCCCTACGTCGCCGGCCTCAAACCCTACAGCCGCCGCGCCGACCCACTCAACGGTCATAACCCGGTCAGTCATCAAGCCCTGGAATGGTTTCAAACCCAGGTCCCCGAACGCACCCTGCACAACTGGCAAAACGCCGCCGCGAAATTAGTCGCTCAGGATTTGAAAGAGAACTTAAAACAAGTGGCAAAGTAACAGGGTAGCAAAGTAACGGAGTCGCAAGGTCGCAAAGTAGCAGGTTTCTTCTGCTACTTTGCGACCCTGCTACCTTGCTACCTTGAAATTGGCAGTATTTGGCAGCACTTTTCATAGACTTGGCAGTGCTTTGAGGGGTATCGTAACGTCAAAATAAACCTATTCAAACAAAGAAAGGATTTTATGATGATTGTACAAAGTACCTCTCGACCCACCCCCTCAACCTTGCTGCGCTGGACGCTCCAGGTGGACGGCCTTTCGACGGCGTTGATGGGCATTATGATGGCTGCCGGAGCCAGGCCCACGGCTTCATTTCTGGGGCTGGACTCGCCCTTGGCCCTGGCTGTTATCGGGCTAGTGCTGGCGATGCACGGGATAGTCCTCTTTACGGGCGCCAACCGTGAACGGGTTGACCCGCGTCTGGCCTGGTATGCCATCGGCGGAAATGTCGCCTGGCTGGTAGGCAGCGCCATTATTCTGCTGACGGATGTCCTTCCGCTCAGCGTGGCCGGTTGGTGGGCTGTGGCCGTTGTGGCCGATCTGGTAACCATTTTTGTGGTGCTTCAATTTATTGGACTACGCCGGCAAGAAGCCAACTTTTCGCTGAACCGTGTTCACGAACCTGTGACACACCACCAATAAATAGTGAAAGGCCCGGCCTAACCGGCCGGGCCTTTTTTTGACTATTTTCCTTAGCCAGATATAATTCAAATCAAATTGATACAATTTGATTTGAAAGGATTAAGACGAGTGAATAGTCTAACTGCAATGCAGCCTCTTGATTTTCTTAAACTCTTAGCTCATGACTTACGCTGGCGCTTACTTATAGCGCTGGCCCATAGTGATTATCGTGTTCAAGAGTTGGTTAGTCAGCTTGACCAACCGGCAAATCTCGTTTCTTATCACCTTCGCAAATTACGAGAGCAACATCTCGTTTCAGAACGGCGCAGCACTGCAGATGGGCGGGATGTTTTTTATACGCTCGACCTTGGCCGAATGAATCAACTCTATCTGGCTACAGGGGAAGCCATCCATCCGGCGCTCCATCAAACTGAACCACCCCCTCAAACTCAGACTGATAAAAACCTTAAACCTCCTTTTAGGGTATTGTTTCTTTGCACGCATAATAGCGCTCGCTCCCAAATGGCCGAGGGAATTTTAAGGCATCATGGCGGCAGTCGGGTAGAGGTATTCAGCGCCGGGAATGAACCAGGGCAGGTCAAACCGGAAGCAATTCAAACAATGGCAGCAATGGGAATTGATATAAGCCAGCAGCGCTCAAAGCCCCTGGATGAATTTATAGGCCAATCTTTTGATTACATCATTACGGTGTGTGACCGGGCGAATGAAACCTGCCCTATTTTCCCCGGCGACCCTAAGCGCATCCATTGGAGTTTTCCAGACCCGACTGCCGTGGCCGAACCGCAAGAACGGGCACGCGCTTTTCAACAAGTAGCCCAAGAATTAACCAGGCGAATTAATTATTTGCTCACAGTGATGAAATAGTTGGCCTTCTGATCCTCAGAAACCGGGTGTCTAAATAGTTATGTAAAAAGACGGGCTTGACTCACCCCGTCTTTTTATTTTCCTCTTGACAAAATTGAATAAATATGTTACTATTTAGTCACGTTACTAAATTATCACATAAATATGGGTTTATATGAGTGAAGCTGATACCTTAACCCCTATCTGGAAAGCTTTGTCCGACCCTACCCGCCGCCAAATTTTGGATTTGCTAAAAGAACGTCCTCGCACCACCGGCGAGTTGTGCGATGCTTTTGAGGAACTATCGCGCTTTGCGGTGATGAAGCATTTGGGGGTACTGGAAGCCGCTGAACTGGTGTTTGTCCGCCCGCATGGACGGGAACGCTGGAACCATTTGAATGTTGTACCCTTACAAACAATTTACGAACGCTGGCTGCGCCCTTATGAGGCGCGCTGGGCCAGTTCGTTATTGAATCTAAAGCAACTCATTGAAGAAAAAGGAGAAAAAACTATGGCAAACCAACCTAACGATCAAATCTTGCTGCGGCGTATGCAGGTTGAACAAGAGATTAGCATCAACGCTTCCGCCGAGCGCGTGTTCGAGGCCCTAACGCAGGATATTTCGGCCTGGTGGGGCGCACCCTATTTGTTAACCCCATCACCTCAGGCCATCATCCTGGAACCCGAAGTGGGCGGCCGGCTTTACGAACAGAGCAGCAGCGGCGACGGGGCGTTGTGGGCTAACGTGACAGCTATCAAAAAGAATGAGCGCCTGGAACTAACGGGGCCCGTCGGTGCGTCTGAGGCGCTGCACAGTATGGTCACATTCAGCCTTGAACCCAAAAATGGGGGCGAGGCTACACTGCTCAAACTGTCGCACCAGGCGATTGGCCCGTTTGGCGATGATACTCAGGCTAATTACCATGCCGGCTGGCAGGATTTGTTGGGGGTGCGGCTCAAAGCCTTTGTTGAAAAAGGTGAGCGGCACGGCCTCAAACAGGGTTAGTGGAGATAAACCAGTGTCAGAGATAAAATATTTCACTTATGTTATTCATCCCACCCGGCCGGCCATGCTCACCAAAGGCCCGACCCCGCAAGAAGCCGAGATCATCTCCAACCACTTTGATTATTTGAAAGCGCTGGTGGATCAAGGCGTAGGCATTTTTGTCGGGCGCACCCTCACCACCGACGAGCATACCTTCGGCATCACCGTATTCCAGGCCGACTCCGAAGAAGCGGCGCGTGAAATTATGAACGGCGATCCTGCCGTAATCGCCGGGGTGATGCGGGCCGAACTGTTTCCGTTTAAGATCGTTTTGGCAGGCAAAATTCCCTAATTTTGGATAACTGATTTATTTTTTACTGTACCAAAGGACAGGTTTATTGCCTGTCCTTTTTGTTTCTCTCAAATCCGCCGATTGGGGGAGGCGCAGGTTTGTCAGGTGTGTTACTATTCCATAAAATAGACCTTTACAAGCTTGGAGTACACCACCGATGATAAAAATGTCATTGCGAGGCCGTAGCCAAAGCAATCCCCTAATCCGGGTTGGGGGACTGCTTCGCCTGCGGCTCGCAGTGACATGAGCCAGGCTATTTTCTCAGGAGTTCTTGATGCCCCTCCCCCTGATTGACCAATACGTAACCCTTATTCGCCACAACAAACAGTACCGTTACCTCTGGTTCAGCCAGATTATCAGCCAGAGCGGCGACTGGTTTAATTTGATTGCCTCGGCGGCGCTGGTGGCCAATTTATCCGGCTCCGGGCTGGCGATTGGCGGCCTGTTTTTGGCCCGGCTGCTGCCGCCCTTTGTCCTCGGCCCGCTGGTTGGCGTGGTGGCCGACCGTTTTGACCGGCGCAACATCCTCATTGCCAGCGATGTGCTGCGGGCGGTGATTGTACTGGGCTTTCTGCTGGTCCGCACCGAGCAGGAAATCTGGCTACTGTACGTGTTGACCGTGCTGCAATTGAGCGTCAGCGCCTTTTTTGAACCGGCGCGGGCGGCGTTGGTCCCCAGCCTGGTGCGCCGCGAGGACCTGGTGACATCCAACGCCCTGGATGCGACCACATGGAGTTCGATGCTGGCGATTGGGGCGGCCCTGGGCGGCCTGGCGACGGCCATGTTTGGCATTACCACCGCCTTTTTGATTGACTCGGCCAGTTTTATCCTTTCGGCCTGGTTTATCAGCCGGGTCCGCCCCGCCTTTGCCCCGGTCGAGCCGGAGCCGGCCGAACAGCGGGATACGGGCTGGCAAGCTTTTGTGGCCGGGCTGCATTATCTGCGGCAGCACCCGGCGGTGCTGATGGTGGCCCTGCTCAAAGCCTCGAAAGCGCTGGCCTTTGGCGGTATGGCCGTCGTCGAGGTGACGTTTGCCAAAGAACTCTTTCCGCTGGGCGGGGACGGTTCCGGCACGCTTGGCCTGATTTACGTGGTCGAAGGGTTGAGCACCGGGCTGGGGCCGCTGCTGGCGCGCCGCCTAACCGGCGACAACATCAAGGCCATCTATTGGGCCATTTTGTTTTGCTACTTCTGTTTGATTATCGGCTTTACCCTGGCCGGGTTCAGCACTACCTTGTGGCTGCTGCTCATCGCCAGCTTTATCCGCACTTTTGGCTCCGGCATCAGTTGGGTTTACTCTTCGACGCTGCTGCAAATGACCGTGCCCCACAAGTTCCTGGGGCGCGTCTTTGCCTTTGACCTGGCTATGATGACCCTGACCGCCTCGCTTTCAACCCTGTGGGTCGGCTGGGCCAAAGACAGTCTGGGCCTGAGTCCCCAGCAGACGGCGCTGATGCTGGCTGCTGTGCCGGTCGTTATGGCTATTGGCTGGTCCTTCTTTTTAACCTCACAGCTCAAACAACAACGCTCCATTCAACAAAGTGTTAACCTCCCCTAACCTAATGCCAAGAGTCAAGAAGCAATGAAGTAGGAGAAAAACCCTTACTCCCTACTTCCTACTCCCTATTTTCTCCACTGCCCCAAAGGACAGGTTCGATACCTGTCCTTTTTTATTGATTATAGTCTGACCCCTTGCCCGGTGTGTTTATGGGTCTTTAATGATAGGATAAAAACACAGATACAGTGGATCCAAATTTGAGGAGCCAGCACGCCCACGTACGGCGGTGTTCGGTATGTGGGCGAGCCTCACTCCTCGGAAAATTGGATCTACTGAGATTAACCTAAAGACAGAGAACATCTTGCCTATCGAAAGGATAATACCCCATGACATCTCAAACAAAGCGGACTGCGCTCATTACCGGCGCTTCGCGCGGCTTGGGGCTGGCCCTGGCCCGTGAACTGGCCCAGCGCGGCTGGCAGTTGATTATTGACGCGCGGGGGACGACAGCCCTCAAAAAAGTTCAAAAAGAGTTAGCCCGGCAAACCTTTGTAACGGCCATCTCCGGCGATGTAACCGACTCGGCCCACCGCCGGGCGCTGGCCGTGGCCGCGCGAGCCGCGGGCGGCCTGGATGCCGTTATTAACAATGCCAGCATGCTCGGTCCCAGCCCGCAGCCGGAACTGCTGGATTACCCGCTGGACGTGCTGGAGCAGGTCTATCGGGTTAATGTGCTGGCTCCCCTGGCCCTGCTGCAAACCGTACACAGCGAATTAAAACCGGCGGCGCGGGTGCTCAATATCAGCAGCGACGCCGGGGTGGAAGCCTATCCCGGCTGGGGCGGCTACGGGTCCAGTAAAGCCGCCCTGGAACAGCTTTCGGCGGTGCTGGCCGCCGAAAACCCGGCCTGGCGGGTCTACTGGATTGATCCGGGCGACATGCAAACCCAGATGCAGCAGGAAGCTTTCCCCGGCGAGGACATCAGCGACCGGCCCCTGCCCGAAGCGAGCGTGCCCGGCCTGGTTGAACTGCTGGAAAGCGACCGGCCCAGCGGGCGTTACCAGGCCAGAGCATTGGCCGAGCCGCCGCATGAAGGGGCGATTGAACTGCGGGTGGCCTATACCGTAGACAATTTTGAGCAGGCTGTGGAATTTTACCAAAACCATTTGGGCCTGCCCCTGGTAGATCAATGGCTCTCGCCCGAAGGCCGCGGCGTTCTTCTGTCGGCCGGACGGGCCACCCTGGAACTGGTTGACCCGCCCCAGGCCGCTTTGATTGACCGGATCGAGGTGGGCCGGCGGGTGGCCGGGCCGGTGCGCCTGGCTTTTGAGGTGCCGGATGTGACCGCCGCCGCCGCCGCTCTGCAGGCGGGCGGGGCTAGGCCGCTCAACGGCGCCGTCCAAACCCCGTGGGGCGATTTTAACCAACGGCTGCAAGCCCCAGATGGGATGCAATTAACGCTGTTTGAACTTCCGGCTGAGAAAGACCGCTGACCGCCGAAAATCCTGAGGGAATAGCGCAGGCAAAATTGACAGACACAGGCGCATCCTGAGTAGCCCTGAGTGTAACGAAGGGCGTATCGAAGGGTGCGGCACAAGCGCTAGGCTATCTCGCACCCTTCGATACGCCTTTCACTTTGTTCAAGGCTACCCAGGATGCTGACTTAACGACAACTATCAGAGAATACTTTGCTCTGCGTGAGCTGTATCGCTTGTGACATGCACTGAGGAAATATGATAGTCACAATGACCGAACCCAACCATTTAGCTGTTGAAAATACAGCCAAACATTTTAAAACCTCACCGAAAGAGAATTTCGACGGTCGGTGGTCAGTCGTCGGCGGTCTTCACTTCCACCTCCCGCCCGAACTCGAAGCCGGGGAGCCGCCGGAAGCACGGGGGCTGGCGCGGGACGAGGTGCGGCTGATAGTCTCGACCCTGGCCGACAACCGGGTGAGCCATACCCGCTTCCGCGCCCTGCCCGATTTTCTGGATGTGGGCGACCTGCTGGTGATCAACACCAGCGGTACGTTGAACGCCGCCCTCAGCGCCACCCGCGCCGACGGCACGCCGCTCCAACTCCACCTGTCCACCCGTCTGCCCGCCGATTTGTGGAGTGTCGAAGTGCGCCAGCCGGACGGCCTGACCTCCCGGCCTTTCTCCACGGCGGAGGCCGGGGAAACATTGGCCCTACCCGGCGGGGCTGAGGCGACGCTGCTCACGCCTTACCGGCCTGAGCAGCGTTCCGGCGGCCCCACCCGGCTGTGGCTTGCTACCCTCCGCCTGCCCGATTTGTTCTCACCGGCGGCTTACCTGGACGAGTATGGCTTTCCCATCCGTTACTATTACACCAGGCAAGCCTGGCCGGCTGAGTATTATCAAACCGTCTATGCCACCGAGCCGGGCAGCGCTGAGATGCCTTCGGCGGGGCGAGCGTTCACCCCGGAGTTAATCACCCGCCTGGTGGCAAAAGGAGTGCAAATCGCGCCGTTGATTCTGCATACCGGCGTCGCCAGCCTGGAGGCGCACGAGCCGCCTTACGAGGAGTATTACCGCGTACCGTTGGAGACAGCCCGGCAGGTCAACGCCGCCCACGTCAATGGCCGGCGGGTGATCGCCGTCGGGACAACGGTGGTCCGGGCGCTGGAAACGGTGACGGATACCGAGGGCGTGACCCACCCCGGCGAGGGTTGGACCCGGCTGGTCATCAGCCCGGAACGCGGGCTGAAAGCGGTCAACGGGCTGCTGACCGGCCTGCACGAGCCGGAGGCCAGCCACCTGGCCATGCTGCAAGCCCTGGCCGGGTTGGAGCATTTGGAGCTGGCGTATGCCGAGGCGCTGGCACAGGGTTACTTGTGGCACGAGTTTGGGGATTTACATTTGATGCTAAGGCAGAGTTAATCGTTCCTGCAAAAAAGGCGCACCGAGGTGCGCCTTTTTTTATCCTTCACTTGCCCCGTCTCCTCTCGCTGCTCCGGCGGCGATGGGTTTTGCTGAGTTTAACCCCATATTCAGCTATCTAATGGGCTGCGCACGGCCAAACCGCCGCGCTTGATGACGTGGGTGTAGATCATGGTGGTTTGGACACTTCTGTGGCCTAATAATTCCTGGATGGTACGGATATCATAACCCGCCTCCAATAAATGGGTGGCAAAAGAATGGCGCAGGGTATGACAGCCCACGGTTTTATCAATTTGAGCCGCCCTGGCCGCAGTTTTGACCGCTTTTTGCAGGCCGGTTTCATCCACGTGGTGGCGGCGCATCAGGCCGCTGCGGGGGTCAAGGGCGAGTTTGTGGGAAGGGAAAACGTACTGCCAGCCCCACTCGCGATTAGCATTGGGATATTTGCGGTCCAGGGCATAGGGGAGATAAACCTGGCCGTAGCCTCGTTCCAGGTCGTTATCATGCAAGGCTTTGGCATAGCGAAGCTGGCGCTGCAGCGGCGGGATGAGGCTGTCGGGCAGCAGGGTGTCCCGATCTTTTTGACCTTTGCCGGAGCGGACGATGATTTGATGCTGCTCAAAATCCACATCTTTGACCCGCAGACGGACACATTCCATCAAGCGCAGCCCACAGCCGTAGAGCAGCTTAGCCATCAACTCGTAGGGGTCAGACAGGTGGCTCAACAAGCGGTTGACTTCGGCTTTGGACAGAACCGTTGGTAAATGGGTGGGCTGCTTGGCTCGGACGGCGTCAATAGGGTAGAGCAGGTCTTGCCGCAGCACCTCACGATAGAGGAACAGCACGGCGGAGAGGGCTTGATCTTGAGTGGAGGCAGCGACGCGCTGATCCACGGCCAGATGGGTCAGAAAAGCCTCAATGTCAGGGCTGTTGAGTGCTTTGGGATGTTGTTTGTGATGAAAGAGGATGTAGCGTTTGATCCAGTCCAGGTAAGCTTCTTCGGTGCGGATAGAGTAATGTTTGACGCGCAGGGTATAACGGACTTGATCGAGCAGTTTGGGGGCGGGGTCAGGCATAGGTAGTCTCCGGGAGTAGGCAAGTTAGAATATTTGTTTGGATTATTTGTTCTATTGTAGTCGACATTTACAAAAAGGGCAAATTCGGTTACAATGGAGGCAGAATTTTCCGTCTGGGCGGTTCAGCGGATGAAGTTTCCGTCCTAAGTCATCGGACGGAAGTGACGGTGCGATGACATCGGGCGGAAGCTTCGGTCTACAAATTGTTAGCCCGCTAATTTTCAGAGAGAACATACTCCTAAAATCATAACATTTACTCTAAACAATTAATTATTTCAAGGAGGTATAGATTATGTACGAAGATAATATGCAAGGAGGGATTACGATGAGCGATAATCCTATTCAGGCCAGGATTGTAGAGATATATCACCGGCTAAGGCAGCTTTTAGATGAGAATGAGTCTAACCGTAGTCAAATATACAGGTTGATGGAAGGGAGCATTGGCGAACACGAATCTTCTGATTTACTGGATAACGTTAAAAGCATATTAGAATTAGTATACTCGTTTTCAGATGAATTGAATCATGTTCAAGAAGATATAGACAATCTCTTAATAGCTTCCAGTCTTATAAATACTGAAAAGTATGATCTAATATTTTGTCAACTATCGACCTATCAAAAGAATCAGCATCAAGTACATAATCCTCGAACTTGCGATAAAAACTCTAAGCATGTCTATTGTGATAGACATAATCTTATGAAATGTATCGTTAACAACTGTGGTGGTAATATTCAGTGAATGTAGCCGTTCACGGGATTGAGCGTTCAAAGAACTTGCTCTAACTCCAACATTATGGTAAGTTAAAGGTATGATTGAAATACCGAAACTGAGTGACGAGATACGCACCAGCCTTCCGCCTGAAGCCCACGCCTACCTCACCGTGCTGGAAAGGGTAAAGACTGAATTGCAGAGCCAGGTTGAAACCTTGCAAACCCAAGTGAAGGAGTTGCAGGTGCATACAGTGAATAATCAGACCAAAAAACAGGTTACTGAACCAGCGTTATTTATTATTGCTCAAAATACTTTACCATTAGTCACGACCGTCATGTTCGCATTTACGGCAGCAATGATTGGTATAGTTGCAACACGGAATACTCCAGGCTTTCAAGACAATTCATCACTGATATTGTTGGTGGTAGCCGCACTTCTCTTTCTATTCGCTAGTGAAGCCTGTGCAAAGTCATTAGCTTGGGACTATTATTCACTTTCCGAGGAACGACGCAAGGCGGATAATCTGTCAGATGCGGAGATTTATATAAAATATTGTGCACGTCAAAGTGAATTTTGGTTTAAAATCGCTGTATGGACCTATCGAATTGGTCTTGGAGTTGTTTTATTTGGTGTCGCTGTTCTTCTATGGCCCATATCCTACATCGCTTCTGCGGCTCTTGTAATAGTTAGTCTCATTCTTGAAGTCTTGTTAAGACGCTTAAGCCCTCGTTAAATCAAGTATTATCTACTGGAACATAGTGTGTCCAATTGGCTTGCTTGAATCGCCAATTACAGCTAAGATAAAAAGACCTACGAAATCTCGCTCTTTTCGTAGGTCTTGATGTTGAGAGGCTTGGTTGCTCAGGAATGAAAGGTTAGCCTTGCTTGGGTAGCTTCTTTTTACCTTTTGAGGGCAAATCTACTCCGTTATGAGCAGCCAAGTAATCAACATCGGCCCGGATATGGTGAAGGATGCCGTTCATCGCATCAATAGCGGTTTGCATCTTGGCGAGGTGCTGCAAGATGTGTCCAATGACCATTTCAACGGGCATTTTTGCCAGTTCCCACAATTTCAATAATTCCTTAAGGGGCATTGTTCCCATAAAGCTTCTCCTTATTTTTTGATATGATGACCTGTATTTTCACAGCAATTGCTGTGAAAGATAATATCATAGTTCTTATTGTATGTCAAGTGTTGCAAACAATTTATGAATAGATTTGGGGAAAAGTTGCATATCTTGCGAAAAAGACATGGGTTAACCTTAGTGCAACTTGGCGATATGCTTGGCGTCTATAACACTTACGTTTCGCAACTGGAAAAAGGTAAAAGAACGCCCAATGCCGCTATGATTCTCAAAATAGCTGAAATATTTAATGTAACTACTGACCAACTAATGAAAGATGATTTGGAAGTGGATTGAAAAAAAGAGGGATATGGAGTCTTCGGAGCAAAGCACGGGCTAACAACGGCATCAACCCGACGCCCCAATCTTGGCATTTAGTGAAGTCACCTTTGGCACTTTGAGGTGGTCTTTTAGTTAAGGCTTCGTGGGCGCGGGTTATGCCGAGGCGTTAGCCAGCAGACCTCACAAAATTATCCCCGAAAAGATATCGTACTAACCAACTATCTTTGACGAGTCGCACGAAAAGCCTTACAATTCCACAGTTGTGAAAGTCGAACAGTTCGAATTATACTTTTGGTCTGTTGAGAAGGAGGGCATTCTCGTGCAGCAACGAGTATTCTTTGAAGAACTTGAAAATGGCACCCTACCTCTAAACGAAATATTGCAGGGGGACTGCATCAAGGTGCTAAAATCGCTTCCTGAAAAGTCGGTTGACTTGATTTTTGCCGACCCACCTTACAATTTACAACTTCAGAATGAACTCTTACGCCCAAATCTAACCATTGTTGATGGGGTAGATGACGAATGGGATCAATTTGCTGATTTTGCCGAATATGACTCTTTCACACGTGCTTGGTTAAGCGAGTGTCGCCGGGTGTTGAAAGATGACGGGACCATTTGGGTTATCGGCTCTTACCATAACATTTTTCGCGTTGGAGCAATTATGATGGACTTGGGTTACTGGATACTTAACGACGTTATTTGGTACAAGACAAACCCTATGCCCAACTTTCGTGGTACTCGTTTCACAAATGCTACTGAGACACTTATATGGGCTAAGAAGTCACGAGACCAGAAGAAATATACCTTTAATTATCATGCAATGAAAAACCTGAATGATGAAAAACAGATGCCTAATGTGTGGCATATTCCTTTGTGTACTGGCCCAGAGAGAATTAAACTTAATGGAAAGAAAGCTCACTCGACTCAAAAGCCAGAAGCTCTTCTCTATCGCGTCATCCTATCATCTAGCAATCCAGGAGATGTCGTTCTCGACCCGTTTTTTGGCTCCGGTACGACGGGCGTATTGGCAAAGAAACTAAAGCGCAACTTTGTTGGTATTGAACTTGAACCAGCAT
The DNA here is from genome assembly GCA_023151115.1 of Anaerolineae bacterium. The sequence goes on along the minus strand of JAKLJP010000069.1, from coordinate 3,084 downwards.
ATGTTGACGTTGCTCGCAAGCGAATTGATGAACTACCTTTGACACTGTTCGATGAAGTAGAGTTGGTAACTAAATCTAAACGTACTGCTCCTCGTGTTAGTTTTGGTCAACTTATCGAGGCTCAATACATTTCAATAGGGCAGAGGCTTTACTCTAAGTCACGAGATCGAGTAGCTATCGTAAAGGCTGACTCACAATTAATTTGGGAAAATAATATAGGTTCAATTCATAAAATAGCGGCATTAGTGCAGGGCGTCTCGGCCTTCAATGGATGGGAATACTGGTATTATGAGGACGAAAAGGGGAATTTGGTTAGTATTGATGCACTTCGTGAAAAGTATCGCGCAGATAACAATCTGGAGTGAGTATGGAAGATGCTGTCAGCCAAATCGTTAGGGAAGCAATCGTAAAGATTATTCGCGACACGACCTCTGAAGTAAATATCAGAAAGAGTCTCCAATTACATGAAGCTAAGATTCACTTTGTACCAACGAAGTATCGTGTATTGGGAGGGCTGCTTCAATCTCTTAATATCAAGTTTGGCAACTTTATCGAAAAGCTCATTGCGCTTGTAGTCGAGCGAGATGGGTATGTCGAAGCTATGCCTGCTTCGGGCAAAAAAATTAGACTTTCGATGACTGCAAGGACAGATGCAAGAATTGACCAGTATATAACAACTCGACAGTTGCCCGGTAGTCCTGACTTATGCGATGATCTATTTCGAGATTTGCTTGAGGAGGTTATTGAAATTGAAACCACCAGCCAAGAAATGAAACAGACTATCACGAAAGATGTTGATGCTCTCTTTAAATCGAGAAGCGGACAAATCATTTATTTGGAAATTAAATACAATGATGACCATGATACTGGAAAGTTCGTTGATATTAACCGCAAATTTATAAAAACATTTGCTGGTCTAGTCAATTATCTTGGCATCATGGAGGCTTCACAGCTTAAACCGATTTTGTATTATTTTAATCCTGTTAAGAGATGGGGGCCAATCTACACACCTTCTGATCATATATACCGAGGCTCCCAGTTATTTGATGAATTCTTCGAGATAAAGTTTTCTGAAATTGACGAATATCTTCGTAATCTTGGAGACGACAAAAGTATCATCAGTATCTTTGATGAACTTTACCAATTTATACGATATGGCTCTCCAAGTAAACGGCTCTTGTAAACTATCGCAAAAAACGCTGGCTAACAATTCGCTGTAGCCGACCACCTACCGCTCGGATTGTCAACCATAGCTTGCCAGCGAGGTCACTTTTCAGCATACCAAATCTTGCTGGCCCGGCGGCGGCTAAGCTCAGGCGTTAGGCGGCTGGCGTAGGAAAGGCAGGGAGCACAATCAGATAAAGTCTGATAATTCTATTGGTTGCTGTTTTTTAGAGGAAACAAGGATATGCAAAAAATTGTTTGCCCTATTTGCAAAAGAGATGATCGGGTTCAAAAGGTGACATCAATTATCACTGCACAAAGTCGTGAAATTAGTGGAGGCAGCCATCACACCCGTAAATATGTTGACAAAAAAGGTAAGTTGCAGTCCGAAGATTATTACGTGCCTTATAAGAGCGAGTCGTCGTCCTTGCTAGCACAGAGTCTTAATCACCCACCTCCAAAGCCAGGGGCAGGGTGTAACGATACATTGGGTCTAATCCTTGGTGGTGGAATGTTGATCGTCGGTCTCCCCTGTCTCTTCTGTGCCTTACTTAGCGGGGTATTTGGTGGGGCACAATTCTTTTCTTCTACACCCCAGGAGGTTTCACCTGGCAATTTAGACCCAGTATTTGTATCTTCATTAGTAAATGGTGGTCTTACTGTAATCCAGGGTTTATTTGGAATCGGTTTGATAATTGCAGGAATAGTAGTCTATAGGAAATTAAATCAAAGTCACCGTGAACGACTTGCCAGATATAATAATATCGAACTACCAAAATGGGAAAAGGCAATGGAACGGTGGGAAAAGCTCTATTACTGCTACCGTAACGATTGTGTATTTTTGGCTGGTGAACAGGAGAGCGTACCGATTTCAGAAATGAATCAGTTGCTCTATCAAGATTAAGAACAAAGCAGAGGCAACTTGTGATAGATGAAAGCGGCGAGAATTATTTAGGCTTATTAAGGTCGAATGATATTAAAGCTTACCGTCAAAAAATTCGGAGATTTGTTGACAGAATTTCAACTTGGTGTCAAGCAGAATACTTAAACCATTCTTATACTAGATGCAAAAATGTCACTTTACATTAGGAGGGAAAATCATGAGAAGCATCTTCTTAAGTTTAGCTCTAAGTATGTTTGTCTTGATTAGTTGCTTTGGAGGAAGCAAAATCGTAGGGAAGTGGGCATTAGCCGACCAAAACCAATCATGTTGGCCAATTCGAGGATTCACAAAGATTGAATTTCTTAATGACCAAACAGTAATATACTACGACGTTTTAGGGGGTAACGAGAGCAGTGCTGGTATAACTGCTGACTATTCACTTTCAGATGATAATCGAATTACAATCAATGTTCGCTCAAGTATAACTGCCGGAACCGATATATTTAACTATCAGATTTCTGGCAACACTCTGAAACTATGTGATGGCAACGACTGCTGTGACTTGGTACGAGAGTGACATAGCCAGCAAATCAGCAATACGTTGCTGCTACGTTTATTTTCATAAGATAGGGACGTAATATTAAGATGAATGAAATTGGCTAATCTTGCGAAAACAGTTTATTGAGATTAAGATATAAAGACCTGAGAAGTGGGCGAGACTTCGCAGGTCTTTTTGGTGTTGATATGCCTGGTTGCTCAGGGATGGAAGTTTAGCCTTGTTTGGGTGGCTTCTTTTTGCCTTTGGCATTGGGCTTCATTCCGGTATGAGCAATCAGGCTGTCAACATCGGCGCGGATGTTGTAAAGCGCAAGGTTGATCGTCTCAATGGTTTGCTGTATCTTGACCAGATTTTGCAAACTGTGGCCGGTTGCCATTTCGTGAGGTATTTTTTCCAGTTCCCTATAATTGGCCCCAAAAACTGGACCACGAGCTAAGGTGGATTGAAGTATAATCTACCAAACTTGTGGAGGGGTAAA
>JAKLJP010000068.1 GCA_023151115.1 Anaerolineae bacterium | reverse complement strand
TCGTTTGGCCATCCCTTTAACTTACGTTATTTTCTCGATTTGACAAATCTCTCCTTTCCTTAACTTGTCAAGCATGCAATAACAAAATGTGTGCTTTTGGCAAAAATTGAACAGCGCCCTGTTTAGAGGCTATGTCTCTTCTAGGATCAGCCTGGAGTTTATTGGTGCTCTTTTCCATCCAAGTAAGCCTGGTTAGATCGGCAATTTTTGCCGATATGGAAGTGTAAGTGCTTAAATATTGGGGGTTATGATACAATATGTGCGCTATAGTTTAGATGAAATGAGGGTAAGTTCAATGCTCAAAACCCACCGAGTTGTAGCCGCCGAACTGCGTATTTCTCCCCGATGGATCACAGCAATGTTGGTCATAGCGGCTCTGATTCTGACGCTATTGAGTGATATACAAACCGATTTAGGGTATCAGATCCAAATTCGACTATTCGGACTGTTGCTCTACGTCGGAGCAATCACAATTTGGCTGCTCGACCGGAATAAATTTGAGTTGGGGCGTTGGCTCATGCTCAGCCTGCTAATTGCCTTGATTTGTGTAGGGTTTTACCGGCTAAACGTGCCTGAAATCTTGTTCTTGATGATTCTACCCGCCACTGTGGCTGCGGTACTGATTGGTCTTCCGGCGGCCTTGATCACAGCAATTGGCGAAACAATCCTTTTACTCCTGTTGAGCTATACTATGGCGGCGCTAAATCCGGCTTCAACGGTTATTGCGCTCATCGGCATTTGGGGGATGTTTGGGGTCATGTTAGCCCTTTATCACAGCATTTATCAAAACATCACGCCGCTCTGGGAACATTTTCAACATGCCCAAAATGCCCTGGCTGAAGCCCATACCCGCAAGGCCGAACTGGAGCAGGCCCTGGACGACCTGGCCCACGCCAATCGAGAATTAACCTTGCTCAGCGAGAAGTTGGCAGCCATGCGGCTGGTGGCCGAAGAAGCCCAAAAAACAAAAGGCGCCTTTGTGGCCAAAGTTAGTCATGAATTTCGTACCCCCTTAAATATGATTATAGGGCTGACTGATCTTTTAATGAGCAAACCGGCCATCTATGGGGGGCAACTTTCAGCGGCGCTTCTGGAAGATTTAAGTATTGTTCATCGCAACTGTGAACATCTCTCCAAAATGATCAATGATGTTTTAGACCTCAGCCGGATAGAAATGGGGCACCTGACCCTGCACCGGGAATGGGTCAATTTAGCCGAGTGTGTGGATAGCGCGGTCATCATCGTGCGCCCGATGCTGGAGAAAAAGAAACTCGATTTGCGCCTCATGATTCCCGAAGATTTACCGGCCGTCTATTGTGACCAAACTCGCATCCGGCAGGTGATTCTCAACCTGGTCAGTAATGCTGTCCGCTTTACCGACCGCGGCGAGATCACGGTCCAGGCGCTACCCCAATATCACCATGTTATTGTCAGCGTCGCCGACACCGGCCCGGGTATTTTACCCAAAGACGCCGATATTATTTTTGAACCATTTTACCAGGGTACAAGTGATCCCTGGCGCGATCAAGGAGGCAGTGGCTTAGGGTTAAGCATCTGCAAACAATTTGTAGAGCTTCATAATGGCGAGATTTGGCTTGAAAGCGAACCAGGGGTTGGGACGACATTTTTCTTTAAGCTGCCTATTTCGCCGCCCTTGCCCCCTCAAGCCAGACCAGGGCGCTGGATTAGCGAAAATCGGATCCGATCTGAACGATCGGCTAAATCCAGAGTCTCGCCTCTACCCCTTAAACATCGTGTTCTGATTTGCGATGAAACCGGCAATCTTTATCCTTCGCTTACCGCCTATGCCGACGAGATTGAATTTATTGATACCCGTAATCCGGCCCAGGCTGCTCAAGAATTGAGTGCAAAAACAGCCGATATCATTATGCTTAATGCTGACTCAACCAATAATCTCTGGTCGCTGCTTAAACAATTAGAGACAGCTATCCCCGATACGCCGATCATTGCCGGCTCGTTTACCACTCCGATAAATCAGGCCTTAAAAGCGGAGGTGGCCGATTATTTGGTAAAACCGGTCACCCGTACCGATTTGATTAAGGCTATCACTGCCGTTGATCGCCCCATAAAAAAGATTTTAATCGTTGATGATGATCCCGATCTACAGGTGCTAATTACCCGCATGTTGACCACCGATGAGAACTCCTTTGAAGTTACGGTCGCCTCAAATGGGCTACAAGCGCTCAATGAATTGCGCTGCCAACCCGCTGATCTTATCCTGATGGACATAGCTATGCCTGACCTGGACGGCTGGCAAATGCTGGAGCTTAAAAATCAGGAAGAGACTCTTAGAGATATTCCGGTAATTATCATCTCGGCCCAAGATGCCACAAATCAGCCGCCTACCAGCCCGGTTTTATTAGCGACCATAGGGTCAGGATTATCTATTGGCAAATTTTTACGCTGTTCTCTTGAACTTTCAAATCTCATGCTGCAACCCGCCGATAGCTTGATCTAAGGCCTGGATAAACTGCTGATACCCCACCGGTTTAGGCACATACAGCGTGGCCCCCAACGCCAACGCTAACTTTTCTCTTCTGACAACCGAACAGACAATAATGGGCACAGTTTTTGTGGCCGGATGCTGGCGTAGTTGGGTCAAGAGTTCCCAGCCGTTGCTATCCGGCAGCATCACGTCCAATACAATCAGATCGGGGGGAGAATGGTCAACCCATTCAAAAACACGTTGACCTTCCGCTACATGGATAATTTCGTACCGCGTGCCCAGTGTATACCGGCGATAAAAATGAACCAGGTCCGCATTGTCATCCACCACCAGTACTGCGACTTTATGGGCAGCAGGTAATCGTAATTCAAAAGAAATAAGCTCATCTTCGGTGCGGACCCGGCTTGAACCGCCGACAATATTAAGAATCTCCTCAATAAAATCGCTATAAAGCGGTTTATCGCTCATCACCGGCTGACCCGTGATGATGATTCTAATATTGTTCTCTTCCTTTTCGGCCTGGAGGGTAATTTGCCCAAACGACATCTGCTGGGCTAACTTTTCAATCGCCGTTACCAGAATTTGATTTAAGACGGAAGGGTGAACTGTTACCGCCAGATTCGACTGCTCAAGTTCTACCTTTAACCTGATATTATTTTCTGGGAATAGAACGCCGGTCAGTTTGGCGGCGCTGGCTACCGCCGCTTCAAGCTCAGTCACCAGGCCGGGGGCGCTTCTTTGTAAAGAGACTAACTCTTGTCGCACCTGGGAACGCCAGGCTGTCGATTCACCCTCCGGCGCGGCTGGCTCAGGCCATTGGCTATCGTTTTGAGCGGCTGTTCCGCCGGGCAGAGTTTCACCATGGTTTTGCTCCCAAAGTCGTCGGGCTAACATGGCCACCGCATGCTGTTGCTCGCGCCGGATGTGGCGCAGGGAGAGGTTCAAGGCTTCAGCCGTCTCTTCTTGCGTCAGTCCCTTGATATAACGATAGGATAACAGTTCATACAAGCGTCTTATTCGGGCAAAAGGCGGAGTCTCTGGCGCAGGCTCAAAACGCTTAATCTCCTGTACCAGCGCAGCCTGAAGCGCTTCTACACCCCGTTGTGGCTCACAACCCATCATGGTCCAGAACTGCTCATGCGGGTGGTAGGCCGGATCATAAAGATGGGACAGCGCCTCGCGCAAATGGTGCTCAAATTCTTCCAAAGTCACTAATGTCCTCTTTTTGTCCTCAAGGTGTCCGGTTGACACCCTTGCCTATAAGCTTTATCAGTAGTATATTATCATAATGTTGAGCAAAGATTTGCGCAAAACATTTGTTTAATGGAGTAAAAATGTCTTTATTAGCCTCTGATAACAAAGCAATAATTGTGGCCATGGATCATGCCCGGACGCATGGCTTTATCGAAGGTCTGGAAGACCCCGGTAAAGTCATTGATGAAGTCGTCGCTGCCGGTGTTGATGGCGTTATGACCACTTTTGGCGTGATAAAACGCTATCGTGATAAACTGATTGGACGCATTCCCACTACCCTCCGCCTCGATGGCGGCCCCAGTTTGTATAATCAGGATTGGCTGGCTTACACCGAGTGGAGCCTGCTGCATACTATCGAAGATGCGCTTCTTCTCGGTGTGGATGGCGTGGTACTAATGGCCTTTGTCGGCATCCCGGTCGAATTGGAAACTTACCGGCTTGTCTCTCGAATTTCAGCCGAATGTCTGAAAGCCAATCTGCCCTTGATGGTCGAAGCCCTGCCTTGTCCCAGCCCGCGTATCCCCAATGCCAAATCGCCCGAAGCGATGGCAGCGGCGGCGCGCTTGGGCTTTGAGCATGGCGCTGATTATATCAAAAGCTATTACACCGGCACTGCCGAGGGCTTCCGGCAGGTGGTCAATAACTGCCCGGTCCCGGTCTTGATTGCCGGCGGCCCCAAAGTGGATACCAATCGAGAAGTTTTGCAGCAGGTGGCCGGGGCAATGGAAGCGGGCGCCGCCGGGGTGGTCTTTGGCCGCAATATCTGGCAGAGCGGCCAAACCCGGCAAATGGTCAGCGCCCTGCGCCACATCATCCACGAGAACGGTTCGGTTAGCGAGGCCGTGCGCCATCTGAAAGATTAAGATATGAGAGCGTTCGGTAATTCAATGTCTGCGAATGAATTCGCAGCCTGAGATGAGAAACGTGTTAAAAACACGTTATTCGGAGGCAAATTAACCTGTTTCAACAGGTTTTTCATAGCAGCGACCGAATTCATTCGGTTGCCATAGGCGATGCTCTCGATATAGATAACCTCTCTTTTTCTTGTGCCCACGCTTCGCATCACGCGAAGCGTGGGCACAAGAAAAACCTGAATCTCCAATCTCTACTGCCAGTTTGATCTTTGAAAGGAGGTGGTTAAAAAATCACACCAGTAGAAGGTCTTAGCTAAAGAGTAGTTTTTAATCGTTCCTTTATATTCTCACTGTGGAGGAGAAAAACTATGTTGTTTCGAAAAAAATTTACTCTTTTTGTATTGTTGGTTCTGGCCGCCTTACTGATCGCCTCCTGCGGCGCTCAACAACAGGCCCAGCAAGCAGCGGAAGAAGCCCAAAAAGCGGCGGAAGAGGCGCAAGAGCAGGTAGACGCTGCCGCTGAAGAAGCTCAAAAAGCAGCCGAAGAGGCTGCCGAGCAGGTTGAAGCCGCCGCTGAAGAAGCTCAAAAAGCAGCCGAAGAGGCCGCCCAGCAAGCTGAAGAGGCTGTAGCCGAAGCCACCGAAGCGGTTGCTGAAGCGACTGAAGAAGCCGGCCCGGTGGTAGATGAAGGCCAGGCGGCTGAATCCGTCCAGGCCGGTGATCTGGTTCCCCCGGTAGTGGCGACACCCTGCGCGGGTGATGGCTGTCTCTTTAAGGACCAAACCGTCACCGTGATTGTCAACACCGCCGGTGAAAAAGGCCCCATCTCCGGCCCCTTCTACGAAGTTCGCGACGAGTTTGAAGCGGCTACCGGCGCTAAACTGGAAATCGTCGAAGTCCCCTTTGCCGAACACTTCCCCAAACTGCTTACCGATATGACCACCGGAACGGGTGAATATGACACCTCCATCGCCGGCGCGTGGTGGCTGGGTGATCTGGTTGCCGGTGACTTTATCATTCCCTACGACGATTATTACAATGACCCCCGTTTCCCCAAATGGGATATTGAAGACGTCCAGCCCGGCCCCCGCGCTCTGTTGGAATACGGCGGCAAAAAATATATGGTCGCCAACGACCACGACGGCCAGGTGATGTACTATCGCCGTGACTTGCTGGAAGACGCCGAGCATCAAGCCGCTTTCAAAGAGAAATATGGCTATGATTTGGGCGTCCCCAAGACCTGGCAAGAGTTCCGCGATGTGGCCGAATACTTTAACGGTAAAGACCTGAACGGCGATGGCACCCCCGACTCTGGCCTGACCATGCACCTGAAGGTGGGCGGCCAGGGCATGTTCCACTTCATGTCCTTCTCGGCGCCGTTTGTGATTGGTCCCGACAACCCCAAACTCTACTGGTTTGATCCCGAAACCATGAAACCCCTGATGGACAGCCCCGGTCACGTCAAAGCGATGGAAACCCTGGTTGACCTGATCCAGTTTGGCCCCGAAGCCATGATGGGCTGGAGCCTGGGCGAAAGCTGGGACTACTTCCTGCGTGGGCAAGCGGCTCTAACCTTTACCTGGGGCGACCTGGGCGCTCTGGCCCAACAAGAAGGCAGTGCAGTGACCGGCAAAACCGGCGCCGCCCCTATGCCCGGTACCATGGAATATTACAACATCAGCACCGGTGAGTGGGTCAAAACCGATGAACCGAACATGGTCGGCAACACCACCGGCGGTTCCTGGGCCGGCGTCATCTCCAAATTCTCCGATGCCCCGGAAGCCACCTACTACCTGTTAGCTTTGATGGCGACCAAAGAAAAATCGTCGGTTTATGCTGCGCGTGGTTGGGACGGCGCTGACCCTGGCCGCTTTAGCCACTACCTGCCGCCCGAAGGCACCGCCAAGATTGAAGATTACCTGGCCGCCGGTTGGGATGAACAGGACATTAAAGATTACACCAAAGCCTATTTCGACAACTTTAGCGCCGAGCAGCAGTTCCCCTACCTGCGTATCCCCGGTACCTTTGAATACTGGACCGCGCTGGATATCCACCTGTCCGAAGCCGCGACCGGCCAATCTACCCCCGAAGAAGCCTTGAAAGCCACCGCCGCCGATTTCGAGCAGATCACCGACCGGTTGGGCCGCGATCAACAGTTGGAAGTCTATAAAGCTTCGTTGGGCTTTGAATAATTTAGAAGTTACACAGTTCTAGGTAGGTTAGCCCCTTGTGGACGGGCATAAAGCCCTAAACTACAGCCCAATTGTGTACCTCATATAATTTACGATTTTGTTAGGAATGTGCTAAACTTTGGAGTGCGGATAATTATCCGCACTCCAAAAAATAATGGAGTGCAGTCTCGTCTCCAAACTTTAATCTCGTTCCCAAACTTACCCGCAGCGCGGGAATGAGATTACAAGAACGAGATTGCCAAGAATCTGCCTACCCATAAAGTAGCAGGAGGGTTTTACAGTGGCGTCAATACCCGACCAGCTAAAATTGCAAGAAGCGCAGGGTCAAAAACAGGGAGTTGCCAAACGGGGGAACCGTGAGGACAGCACCAAATATGTTTTTTTACTGCCGGCCGTTGTCTGGATTGTTATCTTTACCATTTTTCCCCTGCTGTATGCTATTTATACCAGCTTTTTCAGCTTCCGCTACGGTAAAATAAATCAGTTTATTGGCCTGGGCAATTTTGGCCGTCTCTTTACCGATGCTAACCTACATGGCGCGCTCTGGATAACCATAACCTTTGTGGCCGTCACCGTTACCGTGGAGATGCTGCTCGGTTTTGGCCTGGCTCTCATCTTTAACCGTGAAATTTGGGGTAAAAATGTGTGGCGGGCCGTGATGACTTTGCCTTTGTTCGCCACCCCGGTAGCGATGGGCTACCTGGGCATTACTCTTTTCTATGAAACCAATGGGCCGGTTAATGCCCTGATTGCTGCGTTGGGTGGCACCCCTCCCCCCTGGTTATCCAACCCCACCTGGGCTCCCATCGCGGTGATGCTTATTGACATCTGGCAGTGGACACCCTTTGTTTTTCTGGTCGCCCTGGCCGGGTTGCAAGGACTGCCCGAAGATATCTATGAAGCCGCCAAAGTAGATGGCAGTTCCGGCTTTCAACTTTTTCGGCACATCACCCTGCCGCTGATGGCCCCCATCCTCTGGCTTATTTTGCTGCTGCGGCTGGTCGAAGCCTTCAAGGTGTTTGATATTCCCTCCAGTTTAACGTTGGGCGGCCCCGGCCGCGCCACCGAAGTCTACAGCCTCTTTACCTACCGCACGGCCCTACGCTTCTTCGACCACGGTTATGCAGCTACCCAGGGTTTTCTGTTGCTGATTATCGTCAGCATCATCATTTCATTGCTCTTTGGTCGGATTCGCAGTTTGTACGAAGTTTCGAGGTAGAGCTATGACGCAACGACAAACCTCTCTGGCAGGCAAGCTTGTTTATACTATCATTGTGGTGATTGCTCTCTTTTGGGTAGCCTTTCCTTTTTATTGGGCTTTTATCAACTCCATTAAAAAGCCGGCTGAAACGTTTCGTCCTACCTGGATTCCTATCCTCCAATTTGCCCCCACCCTCGAACACTGGACCTCGGAATTAGCCATTCCTGAAACCCAACATGCCATTCTTAACAGCACCATGATTGCCATTGGCGCGGCTACCCTGTCCACTATCCTAGGGACTCTGGCGGCCTATGCTTTGGCTCGTTTTCAGTTTAACCGGCCCAGCAACGGCGGCTTGACCAGTTGGTTTCTCTCACAGCGCATTATGCCGCCCGTTTTATTTGTCATCCCCTTCTTTTTGATTATGCGCCAGATCAATCTACTGGATACGGTTTGGGGTTTGATTTTGCTCAATGCCACCTTCACCCTGCCCCTGCCGGTCATTATCCTGAGCCAGATGTTCCGCGAACTGCCCTCCGAATTGGAGGAAGCCGCTCGTGTAGACGGCGCGTCCCGCCTGCAAGCCTTTTTCCAGGTGGCCCTGCCTCTGGTGGCCCCCGGCTTGGTTGCCGCCTGGATTCTGTGCCTGGCCTTTAGCTGGAATGAGTTCCTCTTTGCCCTCTCGCTCACCAACAAATCGGCCATTCCCATGCCGGTCATCATCGCCGGGGCTGAACACACGCGCGGCGTCCAGTTCCACTACGTCGGCGTGCGCGTTTTGCTGACCATGCTCCCCCCGACCATCCTGGCCCTGTTAGCCCAGCGTTACATTGTGCGCGGCTTAACCCTGGGAGCGGTCAAAGGATAAAAAATTTGGTTAATCGGCTCATTTATTGCCGGGATTTGGGGACGCGATGCGGGGGGATAAAATGTAAATTAAAAAATCCCCTAATCCCTAATCCCGGCTTTATATTTTTATAAACAAGGGAGAAGTAATCCCTATGCCTGCTTCTAACGATCCCCTGTTGGTGGGCCTCGACGTTGGCACGACCAACATCAAGGCCGTTATCTTTGATCCAACCGGCCAGCCTGTAGCCCAGGCCAGTGTATCCACCCCCACCTATTATCCCCAACCCACCTGGGCTTATTACAAAGCCGAAGAACTGTGGCATCGCACCGTCGAAGCGCTCCGTCTGGCTGTAGCTAAAGTAGACCGGCCCGATCGTATTGTCAGCGTTGCCGTAGCCAGTATGGGCGAAGCGGCTGTGCCCCTGGACGCCGTTGGCCAGCCAACCTACGACATCATTGCCTGGTTCGATCAGCGCACCCAACCCCAGGTTGATTGGCTGGTCCGCACCATTGGCAAAGACCGTCTGTTTGATATAACCGGCCTCTCCCTGCAACCTATTTTTGGGCTGTGCAAACTGCTCTGGTTCAAAGAGAACCAGCCCGACGCTTTTGCCCGCACCGTCCGCTGGCTGAATGTGGCCGACTACATTGCCTATCGTCTCTGCGGCGTGCCGGCCACCGATTATTCGCTGGCCTCGCGCACCATGGCCCTCAATTTGCGCCGCCTGGAATGGGCCGCTGACTTGCTGCAAGAAGCCGGCCTGCCCGCCGGCCTGTTTGCGCCTTTGTGTGTCAGCGGCACGCGCCTGGGGCCGGTCCTGCCCGAAGTTGCCGCTGCGACCGGCCTGCCGGCCACCGCCCAGGTCGCCAGCGGCGGGCATGACCACGTGTGTGGGGCGCTGGCCGTAGGAGTCACTGAACCGGGCGCGCTGATGAATTCATTAGGCACGGCTGAGAATCTCTTTCTACCACTCACCCACCCGTTAACCGACCCGGAGATGGGCCGCCAGGGGTATACCCAGGGTGTCCACGTGGTTGCCGGCCATTATTATGTATTTGGCGCGTCCTACACCTCCGGCGCTTGTGTGGACTGGCTGCGCCAGATTTTTGGCGGGGGTGACTATAGCGCGCTTATTGCTGCCGCCGAACGAGTGCCGCCCGGTAGTTTGGGCGTCTGCTTTCTCCCCCACCTGCGGCTGGCGAACCCTCCTTATGATGACCCCCAGGGCCGGGGCGCCTTCATCGGTCTGAGTACCGATGTCAAACCCGAAACTCTGTTCCGGGCTGTCCTGGAAGGGTTGGCCTGTGAGTCGCACTACATTGTCCAGTCGCTGCTGAAATTTTTGGATACACCCACGCTGAACCGGATTCACGCTATTGGCGGCAGCACCCGTAACCAGTTGTTCATGCAGCTCAAGGCAACGGTGTTCAATCAGCCGGTCATTGTGACCACTATGACCGAGGCGACCAGCCTGGGCGCGGCGCTGCTGGGTGGGCTGGGGGCGGGGGTATATGCCGATGTGCCCACAGCCCTGGGTCAACTGCGGCGGGATGAGGTCGTGGTTGAACCGCTGGCGGACCAGGTAACGTTCTATGAGACCTACTTCCGCCAGGTTTACCAGCAGCTCTATTTGACCCTGCGCCCCCTCCACCATACCATCTATCAGCTCCAAAGGTAACTTCAGCCATGTCCTTTCGAGCGACGTTAGCAGCGAGAAATCTTCTCAGCCGTGGTTTGCAGACAACGGCCGAGGAGATTTCTCGGCTTTTAGCCTCGAAATGACATGAGGGGATGAGTAGTTACCTCCAAAGTTAACCAAAAACGATACCCGGAGAAAATCTTGTCATCTGCCGAGAATCAAACCGGCCCCTTGCTGGCCGGAATAGATGTGGGCACCACCAACATCAAAGCCGTTATCTTTGACCTGGCCGGGCAGCCGGTCGTGCAGGCCAGTATGCCCACCCCCACCTATTACCCCCAGCCCGGCTGGGCTTATTATCAGCCGGAAGAGTTGTGGCAGGGCGCTGCCGCCGTTTTACGCCAGGCTACCGGCCAACTGAACCGGCCTGAGCGTATTGCCGGCATCGCCATTGCCAGTATGGCCGAAACGGCCATTCCCCTCGACGCCCACAATCAGCCCACTTATCAGGCCATTGCCTGGTTTGACCGGCGCACCCAACCCCAGGTTGAATGGTTGGAGCGCACCATTGGCCCGGAACGCATGTTCCAGATTTCGGGCATGCCCTTACAGCCTATCTTTGGGTTGTGCAAACTGCTCTGGTTTAAAGAAAATGAACCGGCGGCCTTCAGCCGGACCGTGCGCTGGCTCAACGTGGCCGATTATATTGCCTACCGCCTGAGTGGGGTCCAGGCGACCGATTACTCGCTGGCCTGCCGGGTCATCGCCTTGAATTTGCGCCGCCGGGAATGGGACATCCCCTTGCTGCAAGATTTGGCGCTTTCGCCCAGCCTGTTTGCCCCGCTGTGTGACAGCGGGACGCGCCTGGGGCCGGTTACGCCGGAAGCCGCCGCCGTCACCGGCTTGCCGGTTAGCGCCCAGGTAGCCGCCGGGGGACACGATCACATTTGTGGGGCGCTGGCGATTGGGGTCATCCAGCCCGGCGATATTATGGACTCGATGGGCACCTCGGAGCCGGTTTTTATCCCGCTCGACCAACCCATCAGTGACCCATTGGTTTGCCGCCAGGGTTACGCTCAAGGGGCGCATGCGGTTCCGGGCCGTTACTATGTCACTACCTCGGGTTTTACGTCGGGGGCCAGTGTGGAGTGGTTTAGAGACATGATGGGACGCAACCTGGATTACGCCACGCTGATCCGGGAGGCCGAAGCCGTTGCGCCGGGCAGCCTGGGCGTTTACTTTATGCCTCACCTGCGCCTGGCCAATACACCCCATTACGACCCCAAGGGCCGGGGAGTGTTTATCGGCCTCAGCACCGATGCCAGCCGGGGCGTCCTTTTCCGGGCCGTCCTCGAGGGGTTGGCCTATGATTGCCGTTATGCGTTGGAGCCTTTGTTTGCTTATCCGGAGGTAAAGCCGCCCCGCCATATCTACGCTATCGGGGGCAGCACTCGCAATCACCTGTTGATGCGCATCAAAGCGGCTGTTTTCAACCGGCCTATCACCGTCGCCACCGTCGCCGAGGCCACCAGCCTGGGTGCAGCCATCCTGGGCGGTCTGGGCGCGGGTGTGTATGCCGACCTGCCCTCAGCCTTGCAGCAGCTTCGCCCCAACCATACCCTGGTGGAGCCAAACCCTGCCGAGGCCGCGCTGTATGATAAATGTTTCCGCCAGGTTTACCAGCAGCTTTACCTGACCCTCAAGCCGCTGCATCATACGATTTACCAGTTGCAGTCTTAAAGCAGCCTTGATTTTTATTTTGGCTAGATGATAGGGAGACATGATGCGTGATGCGTGATACGTGAAAAGATCACTTACGCCTCACGTATCACGCATCACCCTCTAACGATTTTAGGCTCGTTTCTCGCTTCGCGTCCTGATTAGAAACGTCCTTGTCCCTCAAACTCTGTTTGTAAAAGACAATAGAAACGGAGTTTCGCTTGCAATCTCGCTCCCAAACTCCAGTTTGGGAGCGAGATAACGTGATGCATAAAAAGTCACGTATCACGCATCATCTCCCGCCCAGTAATCAAAGACCAGCGCTTTAGCCAGATACGGTTGGAGCCGGGCTACAAACGCCTGGTGGGCTGGATGGGGCAAGTAACTGTCCCGCTCGGCTTCGCTGAGGAACGTGACCAGAAAGCAGTGGCTAAAACCCTGACTCAGATTCTCGAAGCTGACATTAATACCCCACTCAAAAGCGTGGATCGCCTCGATCTGGGCAGGCAACGCGCTAAACGCCTGCTCGATACCGTGAATCTCTTCCGGGCCAGCGGTTTCGTTGAAGGCAAATAAGACAACGTGGCGCAGAACTCTGGCGGGTGGGTTGGGGGATGGGTTGGTCATTGTGGGATTCCTTTGGTGTATGGTATTATTTTAAGGATTGGATGAAGGGGTGGCCCTCACCCTAACCCTCTCCCTTTATCAATTCCAATCCACGATTTTACTTTATTATAACCGCCAGAACAAGTCTGCGCGGCGGCTTTTGCCAAACAGTTTAGGAGGAAATTGCGCCATGAGTGTAACCTATGACGACCTCAAAGGCAAGCATGTTTTGATTACCGGCGGCGCGGGTGGAATTGGCGGCGGCGTTACCCCGGCCTTTGCCCGACAAGGCTCGCGCGTTACCATTTTGGATAAAGATGCCGCCAGCGCCCACGCTTTATTAGAAAAATGCCGGGCTGAGGGAGGTGATGTTCATTTTTATCAGGTTGACCTGACCGAAACCGAACACTTGGTAGCCGTGCTCCAACAAGTGCAGCAAGAACTGGGCACGGTCAACGTCTTGATTAACAATGCCGGCTATGATCCCCGCTACAATTTGGTCGAAATGAGCGAGACCCAGTGGGATGACCTCTTCAAACTTAACGTGAGGCACTACTTCATTACCTGCCGGGAACTTATTCCCGGCATGATTAAGGCCGGCGGCGGCAGCATCATCATGACCACCTCGCATCAATTCTGGATTGCTTTTCCCAACCTCACCGCTTACAATGCCACCAAAGCGGCGATTATCGGCATGGTCAGATCACTGGCCCGTGAGGTAGGCCAACATTTCATTCGGGTCAATGCCCTGGCCCCCGGCTGGGTGATGACGGAACGCCAACTCCGAGAAATGGTCACGCCGGAGATTCAGGCTAAACTCTTTAACGAACAGCAAATCCTGCCCATGTACCTTACCCCCGAAGACCTCGCCCCCTCTTACCTTTTCCTGGCTTCGGACGCCTCCAAACCCATCACCCGCCAAACGTTGGTGGTTGATGCCGGGTTTGCGATGGCTTAAGTATGTCATTTCGACCGCAGGGAGAAATCCCCGACACCTTACTTTCATGGGTTGCGCCAAGAAGATTTCTCGACCTTCGGTCTCGAAACCTGTCCTGAGCTTGTCGAAGGATGACATGAACCTGAGTAGTAACTATGGATAATGAGATGAATCGCAGCCAAACCTTTTTTAACGAAAGCGGGGTGGCCGGCTTTACCCACCGCGCCTTTTTCAAATCTATGGGGTACGATGACCTGGACCTGAGCCGGCCGGTAATTGGTATCTGCAATACCTTCAGCGAGTTGAACAACTGCCACCGCCATTTCCGCGAACTGGCCGAGGCGGTCAAGCGGGGAGTGTGGCAGACGGGCGGCTTTCCCCTGGAATTTCCCACCATCTCGCTGAACGATATTTTTATCCACCCCACTTCCATGCTGTATCGCAATCTAGCGGCAATGGACACCGAAGAAATGATTCGCGCCCAGCCGTTGGATGGTGTGGTGTTGCTGGTAGGCTGCGATAAAACCGTCCCCGCCGCCTTGATGGGGGCAGCCAGCGCCGACATACCCGCCATCGTCGTCAGCGGCGGCCCCATGTTGGACGGCCACTATCAAGGCCAAATCCTGGGCGCTTGCACCGACTGCCGCCGCCTCACCGCCGAATATCAGGCGGGAACCCTGGACGAAACGACCTACCGGGAAATAGAAGATGGCATTGTCCGCAGCAGTGGTCACTGTATGGTCATGGGCACGGCCTCGACCATGAATGCGCTCACCGAAGCCCTGGGCATGGCTTTACCGGGCAACGGCGCCATCCCGGCCCCCGATGCTCGCCGGTTACGCTTAGCCGAGGCGTCGGGACGGCGGATGGTGGCCCTGGCCCGTGAAGGCATAACTCCCTCGCAGATTATGACCCGGCCGGCCTTTGAAAACGCCATTACCCTGCTGTGCACCCTGGGCGGCAGCACCAATGCCGTCGTTCACCTGCCGGCCATCGCCGGACGGCTGGGGATTGAACTACCGCTGGCTCTCTTTGACGAAATCAGCCAGCGGACCCCCTTGTTGGTCAACCTGCGGCCCATTGGCCGCTATCAAATGGAAGATTTGTTTTATGCGGGCGGCATTCCGGCGGTGCTCAGGCAACTGCTGCCCCTGCTGCACGGTGGAGCTCTGACCGTAACCGGCGCTTCCCTGGCCGAAAATGTAAAGGACGCCCCCTGGCATAATCACGACGTTATCCGTCCTTTGGCAGAGCCGCTTCAGGCCGAAGGCGGCCTGGCTGTGCTTCATGGCAACCTGGCTCCTGAGGGGGCGGTGATCAAGCATGCTGCGGCCACGCCCCGCTTATGCCAGCATCGAGGTCAAGCGGTCGTGTTTCGGAATATGGCCGACCTGCAAGCCCGCCTCAATGACCCTGACCTTGAAGTTACGGAAGATCATATTTTGGTGTTACAAAACGTAGGGCCGGTGGGTGGACCGGGGATGCCGGAAGTGGGCAATTTCCCTATCCCGGCTAAACTGTTGAAACAAGGGGTGCGCGATATGGTGCGTATTTCCGACGCCCGCATGAGCGGCACCGCCTTCGGCACGATTGTGCTGCACGTTGCGCCGGAGAGCGCCATTGGCGGGCCGCTGGCCCTGGTTCAAGATGGCGATGAGATTGAGTTGGACCTGGCGGCGCGGAAACTCCACTTGCATGTCGGCGAGGCCGAATTAGAAAAGCGCCGGTTGGCCTGGCGGAAACCTTCTTTAGCTTTCAAGAGGGGGTACGGCCAACTCTACCTTGAGCACGTGCAGCAAGCCCCGCTTGGCTGTGATTTTGATTTTCTGCGCGGGGCCGACCCGGTTCAGGCGGTCAAGCAGCCTAAATTTTAGAGGCTTAGTCAAGGCCAGTAAAGATGTCCAGAAAAATTCTTTCTTAACGATCAAAGTAGCAGGGTAGCATGTAGCAGGCGATGGTTTGCTACCTTGCTACCTGCTACTTGTTTTAACAGCGAGAACTTTTCTGGAGTGCTATATTTAACCCTGTTTTCTCTCGCGCTTACGCCCGCCGCAGCTTGCGATAGGTAATCCGGTGAGGCCGGTCGGCGGCTTTGCCGAGGCGCTTGTGGCGGTCTTCCTCGTAATCGCTGTAGTTGCCGGGGAACCAGAAGGCCTGGCTGTCGCCTTCAAAGGCCAGAATGTGGGTAGCGATTCTATCAAGAAACCAGCGGTCGTGCGAAATAATCACGGCGCAGCCGGCAAAGTTTTCCAGGCCCTCTTCCAGCGCCCGCAGCGTGTTCACGTCCAAATCGTTGGTCGGCTCGTCCAGTAATAACAAATTAGCTCCTGATTTGAGCATCTTGGCCAGGTGGACCCGGTTGCGCTCGCCACCCGACAACGTTCCGACCTTCTTCTGTTGGTCAGCCCCGGAGAAGTTAAACCGGGCCACGTAAGCCCGCGAGCTAACACTGCGGTCGCCCAGCATGATTTGCTCCTGCCCACCAGAAATCTCTTCCCAGACCGTTTTATCAGGGTCGAGGCTGTCGCGACTCTGGTCTACATAGCCGAGTTTGACCGTACCGCCTACTACCAGTTCACCGGAGTCCGGCTTTTCCTGGCCGACGATCATGCGGAACAGGGTTGTTTTGCCGGCCCCGTTTGGCCCAATAATGCCGACAATGCCGCCCGGCGGCAGGTCGAAGGTCAAATTGTCGTACAGCAAATTATCGCCAAAGGCTTTGGCCACCTGTTTGGCGCTGACGACCACATCGCCCAGGCGCGGGCCGGGTGGAATGTAGATTTCCAAATCTTTGCCGGCCTTTTCCGCGTCCTGGGTTAACAGCTTCTCGTAGGCGCTGA
The DNA here is from genome assembly GCA_023151115.1 of Anaerolineae bacterium. The sequence goes on along the minus strand of JAKLJP010000068.1, from coordinate 12,070 downwards.
GGCGGGCCTTGCCCTTGGCCTGACGGGCTTTGGGGGTCATCCTTATCCACTCCAACTCCCGCTCCAACGTTTTCTGGCGCTGCGATTCGGCCTTTTCCTCTTTAGCCAGCCGCTGCTGTTTCTGCTCCAGCCACGAGGAGTAGTTACCTTCCCAGGGGATACCGTGGCCGCGGTCCAACTCTAAAATCCAGCCGGCCACGTTATCCAGAAAATAGCGGTCGTGGGTGACGGCAATGACTGTGCCGGCGTATTGGCGCAAATGCTGCTCCAGCCAGGCCACCGATTCGGCGTCGAGGTGGTTGGTCGGTTCATCCAACAGCAGGATGTCCGGCTCTTTGAGCAGCAGACGGCACAAGGCCACCCGGCGGCGTTCGCCACCTGACAGCACAGACACAGGGGTATCACCCGGTGGGCAGCGCAAAGCATCCATAGCCAAATCCAGGCGGCTGTCCAAATCCCAGGCGTTGAGGTGGTCCAGCTTCTCCTGCACTTCACCCTGCCGCTCGATCAAGGCATCCATCTCGTCCGGGGTCAGTTCCTCGCCAAATTTGGCGTTAATCTCATCAAACTCGCGTAGAGTATCTACGACTTCCTGCACCCCTTCCTCGACCACCTGGCGCACCGTTTTGGCCGGGTCTAACTGCGGCTCCTGCTCCAGGTAGCCCACGCTGTAGCCGGGCGACATGACGATTTCGCCCTGGTAATCCTTTTCTACCCCGGCAATAATCCGCAGCAGGGTGCTTTTGCCCGCGCCGTTTAGCCCCAGCACCCCAATCTTGGCCCCATAGTAAAAGCCCAGGTAAATATCGCGCAGCACTTGCTTGTTGGGTGGGTAGATTTTGCCCACGCCGACCATTGAAAAGATGATTTTGTTGTCCATAACTGTCCTTTTAGGCAATTCCAGGAAAATAAAATGTGAGTTCTTAGTACCTATCCGAAAACCCGTAGGTTGGCATCCCTATGCCAGCCGATGACAAAGGTTTTCGGATAGGCTCTTATAGACAAATCACTTAAAAGTCATACTATCATTGTAGCAGCGACGGCTCCCACGCCCGGCCAAGCGACGGCGTGGGAGCCCGGTCCGCTAAAAGGTTGTACGATGTTTATCTGCTTTGTCTATTAGAGTGTGTGGTACGTGGTGTGTGGTGCGTAATATAACTGAACCACGCACCACGTGGTTGAAAGATTAAATCCTGGAACTCCATCTATCTGATTTCGCCCTGTACTATACCAAACTCCGGCGGATGCTCCAATTTGCCCCCGCTTATTTGGACGGGATGGTACTTTTTTCTCAAACCCCTGATACCTCACGTCAGTTCAGGCCAAACTGAAGCTCTTTGTCTAGGGTGTACGCACCGATCCCAACGGGTCTACAGTCATTATACCCGTACCGTCGCCGATTTACCGTGGGCCGAGTGGCCGGTCTATCTTAAAGTGCTGGTCCAACGTTTTTTCTGTGATAATCCGGCTTGTTCCTACAAGACGTTTGCTGAACGATTTGCCAAGGTGGTGACTGCTATACTCGTCGAACGCTGCGTTTGGCTACTCGACAACAACAGACAGCCTATGCGTTGGAGGTGAAGCCGGAGCCAAGCTGGCACCACACCTGACGATTACGACCAGTAGTGACACTTTGCTACGGCTCATCCGCAAAACGCCAGCCTTGGCCATCCAAAGTCCCCGCGTCTTGGGTGTAGACGATTGGGCTTGGCTTAAAGTGCAAAGATAGTGATTGACAGAATGAAAGGATAAATTATCCTTAAATTCTGTCAATCCTGCTCTAAATTTTATATCTATCAAAAAAAAGAAACGCACCCTTTTGCCCGGATAGGCCGGGGAGAGTAGAATCGAGGTAAGACAGCAGATCATCCCCAAGAATAATAAAAATCCTTTGCCGGCGATGACCGAAGACCGGATATATGTTCTCGGTCTCCGGTCTCCGGTCTATTTTTTAAGGAGCTACCTCATGAAAACCGTACCTGTTTTAACCGTTACCGAGGCGGCGGCCTTGATTAGCGATGGGGCCGTCATTATGGCCGGTGGTTTTGGCATGACCGGCAACCCGGTGCATCTATTCCACGCCCTGGCCGAGCGAGGCGTAAAAAATTTGACCTTGATTGCCAATAATGTGGGCGAGCCGGGCCTGGGCGGGGGCCGGCTGCTGCGCAACGGCCAATTACGCAAAGCCATCGGCTCCTACTTTACCTCTAACCGGGAAGCGGTGCAGGCGGTGCAGAACGGACAGTTGGAGGTAGAACTGCTGCCGCAGGGATCGCTGGCTGAAGCGATTCGGGCTGGCGGGGCCGGCTTGGGCGGGGTTTACACCCCCACCGGCGTGGGGACGCTTATCACGGCTGAACGGGAAAAGAAAATCATTAATGGTGTTGAGCAGGTATTTGTGCCGGCGCTGCGAGCCGATGTGGCCCTGATCCGGGCCTGGCGGGCCGACACCGCTGGCAACTTGGTTTACCGGATGACCGAGCGTAACTTCAATCCACTGATGGCTACTGCCGCCAACCTGGTCATTGCCGAAGTGGAGGAGATTGTTCCGCTGGGCCAATTGTCGCCGGATGAGATTGTGACGCCGGGTATTTTTGTGGATTATCTGGTGCAGGCCCACACCACGCTGGAGGATTTGGGTACTTCGGCCTCGGTGGAGACGGGCAAGGAAACCGACCCGACCCGCCTGGCAATGGCTCGCCGCGCCTTTGACGAGTTAAAGCGAGGCGATGTGGTCAATCTGGGCATCGGTATTCCCACCCTGGTGGCCGATTTGATCACCCCCGAGCACGGCATTATTCTACACACCGAAAACGGGCTGTTGGGCGTCGGCCCGGCCCCGGAAAGCGGCGGGGCGTTGGATTACCCGGTCAATGCCGGCAAGCAGCCGGTCACAGCCCTGCCAGGCGCATCCTATTTTGACAGCGCAGTTTCGTTTGGCATGATTCGCGGCGGCCACGTGGATGTGGCGATTATGGGCGGTCTGCAAGTGGACGAGTCGGCCAACCTGGCTAACTGGGCCGTGCCGGGCAAACCCCTGCTCGGAGTGGGTGGGGCCATGGACCTGGCTTCGGGGGCCAAGAAGCTCATCATCACTATGACCCACGCCAGCCGTGATGGTGAGCCGAAGATTGTGCCGCAGTGTACGTTGCCGCTGACGGCCATAGCCGCTGTCAATGTGGTCATCACCGATTTGGCCGTGTTTGAATATCCGGGCGGCCAGTTAACCCTGACCGAACTGATGCCCGGGGCCAGCCTGGAACAGGTGCGCGCCTTGACCAGCGCCCGCTTTGTAGAGCGGCTGGGCTGAATCTGGTAGGGTAGCGGCATTAAACCGTACCGCCCGCCGAGGGCTGGAAGCCCCCGGCTACAACAGATGAAAGCCGGTTTTAAACCGGCTCAAAGGGGCGCTTTTAGCTAGCCTGCTTCAGCGGGCTTTTACCTGTACGAGCCGGGCGTTTCAACGCTCGGCGGACGCCGATTAGCCTCATCACGTTTTTGGATAGAGCTACCTTGGGAACGCGCCCGGTACTTTTTCGGCGCTTTCCATGTAGACACAGTTATGGTATACTTGTCATGAATTTTTGACAAAGGATCAAAACCCTCCCATGCGACACTTTCTCAGCATCGCCGATTTCTCCGCCGACGAGTTGTGGCAATTCCTACATAAAGCGAAAGAATTAAAAGACGAATTAAAGAACTCAGGTCATAACCAGCCTATCTTAAAAGGCAAGATATTGGGCATGGTTTTTCAGAAGCCCTCGCTGCGTACCCGCGTATCATTTGAAGTGGGCATGCTGCATTTAGGCGGCTACGCCCTTTACCTCTCGCCCAACGAGATTGGTCTGGGGGGGCGGGAATCAGTGCCCGATGTGGCGCGGGTGCTTTCTGGCTACGTGGACGGCATTATGGCCCGTGTCTTTGCTCACCAGCATATCTTGCAACTGGCCGAGTATGGCAGTGTGCCGGTGATTAATGGCTTAAGCGACTACGACCACCCGTGTCAAGCCCTGGCCGATGTTTTTACCATGTGGGAGCATTTTGGCCGGGTCGAGGGGTTGAAAATGGCTTACGTGGGCGATGGCAATAATGTGGCTACCTCGCTGATTACCATTATGGCCAAACTGGGGGGGCACTTTAGTATTGCCACCCCACCCGGCTATGAGCTTTCGGCTGAGGTGGTGACAGCCGCCCGGCATCTGGCCGAGGAAACCAGCGCCATGATTAGCGTAACCCACAACCCGGCCGAGGCCGTAGCCGGCGCCGACGTTATTTATACCGATGTCTGGACCAGTATGGGCCAGGAAAAAGAAAGCCAGGAGCGGCTAAGGGTGTTTCCGCCTTATCAATTGAACAGCCAGTTGTTGGCTCAGGCCGGCCATCAGGCCAGGGTGATGCACTGTTTACCGGCCCACCGGGGTGAAGAAATCACCGACGAAGTGGCGGATGGGCCCCAATCGCTGCTCTTTCCCCAGGCCGAAAATCGGCTGCACGCCCAGAAGGGGATATTAGCTTTGTTGCTGGGGTAATCAAATTTACGATTTACGATTGGAAGTTTGAAATCGTAAATCGTAAATCCAAAATCGTAAATCGTAAATCCAAAATCGTAGGTGAGGCTCAACGTGGCGGGCGATCAAAACAAATTCCAAACAGCAATGATCCATGCCGAACGGTTCAGCGACCAGAGTAATTGGGCTGAGGCAATCAAGGCGTATCGCTTTGCTCTGGCTGAATTTCCTAACAACGAAGCGGCCATTATCGGCTTTGGCCGGGCCAACGCGGCGGTGGGGCAAACCGAGATTGCCTGGAAAGCCTTTCAGCAAGTGCTAAAAATCAATCCGGGCAATTACCAGGCGCTTGGTTACATTGGCGAAATTCAAGAGCAAATGGGCCAGATGGATGCGGCGGCAGAAACTTACCTGAGAGTGGGCAATATCTTTGTAGCCCAGCACGATTTTGAGGCGGCTATAGAGGTTTGGGGGCGGGCCATCAAGCTGGTGCCGGATAAAATTGATGCTCATCAAAAGCTGGCCCAAACACTGGCTCAGCAAGGCCATCTTCGCCTGGCCGCGCGGCAGTACCTGGCTCTGGCTGCCGTTTACCAAAACCGGGACGATGAAACCGCTGCCTTATACTGTATCCAGGAAGCGCAAAAATTATTACCCAAAGACCCCGGCGTAGTTACAGCCCTGTCGGCGCTAGAACAGGGGTTGCCCATTGACCCGGACGAGGTGAGCGAAACTGCCCCGGCTGAAATGGGCGACTTCTCTGATTATGATGACGGCTTTAGGGGTGATGATTTCTTTGGCGAAGAAGACCTCTTTGCGCTTGACAGCGAGTTGGAATCGACCAAAGGGATGATGGGCGGACTGATCGAGTCCATGCAACAACAAGCCTTGGTTGAACTGGCCAATGTTATTTTTGAAGATGATAATCGCGCCTTGACCGCCACCATCCCCAGAGAGCAGATCAACCTGCTTATTGTGCAGGCGATTGATTTGCAAAGGCAGGGCAAGTTAACGGAAGCGATTAATAATTATCGTCAAGTAACCCAGGCCGGCGCCGGTCGCCCTGCGCTTTATTTTAACTTGGGGGTACTATACAAGGATAAAGGCGACTTTAACGAAGCCGCTAAAATGTTCAAAATGTCGGCTCAAGATCGCGCCTATCAGGTAAGCGGGCAGTTTGCCCTGGCCGAAACGTATCATGCGGCCAATAACCTGGAATTAGCAGTGAAATACTATGTTGAAACGCTGAAGATTGTTGATTTAAAGTTTATTAGCCGTCAAAAGGCCGACAAGCTGGCCCAGGCTTATGAAGAACTGGAAGAAAAGCACCTGGCTCAATCTGACCCCAAAAAGGCGACTGGTTTTGTCACCGCCGTAAAGCGATTTTTTGCCAATTCGGCCTGGGAAGAAAAAGTGGCCGAAGCACGCGCCCGCATGGACAGCGTCACCGAGGATGGCTCGGTGATGAGCCTGGTGGAATTTTTGGAAACCCCGGAAACAGAAGTGGTGATAACCACCATGGCCCTGACCGGTGAATATATTAAGCGCAACTTCCTGATGACGGCCTCTGAGGAATGTTTGCGGGCCATTCAAAAAGCGCCTTCGTATCTGCCGCTGCATGTGCGCCTGGCCGATATTTTGTTAAAGCAGGAGCATACCGATGAAGCCGTCAATAAGTACCTATACATTGCGCGGGTCTATCTGATGCGTCAGCAGCCCGACCAGGCCGTTAATATTTATCAAAAAATATTGCGCTTGGCCCCCATGGATGTAACAGTTCGGGCCAAGTTGATTGAACTTTACATTAACCATCACGATACCGAACAGGCCCTGGAACAATATCTGATCCTGGCCGATTCCTACTACCAGCTTGCCCAGGTAGACCGCGCCCTGGAAAGATATAATGAGGCTCTGCGCTTGGCCGAAACTTCTCCTAACCGTAACACCTGGAAAGCCGACATCCTGAGCCGCATGGGCGATATTTACGGCCAACGCTTTGACTGGGCCAGGGCCACAACTGCCTTTGAGGATTTACTAAAACTTAACCCTAATGATGAACGGACTCAGCGCCAGTTAATTGATCTATACTATAAGCAAAATAAAGTTAATCAAGCTACTAAAACTTTAGATGGTCTCCTGACAATTTATCAAAAATACAACCCTCTTAAAGCTGTGGAGTTGTTGAAGGAACTTACCTCAATTTACAACGATGATATGTCCTTACGCCAGCGATTAGCTGTGGCCTACGCCCAAAATGGCCGGAACCGTGAAGCCATTAAAGAGTACGATACTTTGGGTGAAATGCAGTTAGAAAATGGCCTCCGCAGCCAGGCTATGCAAACCATCCAGGCCATTATCAATCTGGGGCCGGATGACCCGGAAGGATATCGCCGCCTGTTGGCCCAAATCAGCGGCGGAACGGCCTAGCTAATAAATGGACAGCCGGATAGTTCTAAGCAAGGATCTTGATGGCAGTAATCTGAGAGACGGACCTTAAAACTCGTGCTTGTAGCCGGGAGGAGTACCAACTTGAGTTTATAGCTTGCCGATTTGGGCAAGGTTATAATGTCTGACATTCTGCCAATTCTAGCCCGCCTGGATTTAATCAGTATTATTGATATTCTATTGGTGGCTTTAATCTTTTACTGGGTCCTGGCTGTGATCCAGGGGACGCAGGCTGTCCAACTGTTGCGCGGATTGTTGATTCTGGCGGTGCTGGTGGCAATTATGGCCAGTGTTTTTAGCCGACTGCTGGCCTTTAGCTGGTTGATTAGCAAATTACTACCGGCGCTTCTGGTCGCATTCCCCGTAATTTTTCAACCCGAACTTCGGCGTGCCCTGGACCGCCTGGGACGCGCCCAGCTATTCGGTTCGTCGCACTTCGCTCAGACCCATACCGAGCGGGCCATTTATGCAGTCAGCGAAGCCGTTATCCCGATGTCTCAATTAAAACGGGGGGCTTTAATTGTGTTTGAACGCAGCACGGGCCTGGAAGCCTATATCGAAACGGGGGTAAGACTGCAAGCCCTCGTCAGTTCCGATTTGCTCACCACCATTTTTACCCCCACTACCCCTTTACACGATGGTGCAGTCATCCTTCGCAACGACCGCCTGGTAGCAGCAGCCGTGGTGTTGCCGCTGGTTGAGGAAGCAATGCTGGCCAGGCAAGAATTGTTGGGCACCCGTCACCGGGCGGCGCTGGGCATCAGCCAGATTACCGATGCCATTGCTGTAGTTGTTTCCGAAGAAACCGGGACCATTTCTGTCGCTCACAATGGACACCTGATTCGGGGGTTGGATAAAAAGCGGCTCGAACAACTCTTGGTGGCGTTCTTTAAATCTCAATTAAGTGCAGGCCCATCCCGCTGGCGGCGACTGGGGCAGGTGGTCTTGAGGCGTTTCAAACCGGCCAAATCGGCCAAGCCCATCTCTCAAGCGCGTCCTCAATCCAAGCAGTAATCGAGTTTTTGGGTGCAAAAATTTTTTAGAAATCTTGGCAACCTTATTTTATCGTTGTTTCTAGCCACCCTGGTCTGGGTTGCTGCGGTCAGAGAAGAAAACCCACCCCGGACAGCCGATTATCCCCAGGCTATTCCTATCCAGGTTATCCCACCGGCAGCTGGCCTGGTGACAACCGACAAGCTGCCCGAGACCGTCCGGCTGCGACTGTTGGCCCCTGAAAGCAGTTGGTCTACGCTCTCTGTGTCCAAATTCAAAGCAACAGTAGACCTGTCGAGCCTGGCCGAGGGCTTTAATGATGTCCCGGTTAGGGTCAGTGTGTCTGATTCTCAAATAAAAATTGTTGAACAAATCCCCAAAGAGGTCAGCATCAACCTGCAAGCTGTACAGACCATTTCTCTCCCGGTTAATGTTATGGTGATGGATGAGCCGCCGATAGGCTTTATTAATCGAGCACCTATTGCCAATCCCGCCCGCGTAACTATTACCGGCCCGGCTTCGCTGGTAAGCCAGGTGGACGAAGCGATCAGCGAGATTTTTATCGGCAATACCAAAGAGACTATCAGCCGCCTTAGTGACGTGGTTGTCCGCAATCGCGACGACCAACCTCTCAGTAACCTAAAAATCGAGCCGGCCAGGGTTCAGATCACTTTGCCGATTGAGCAGCGTTTTGGCTATAAAGATGTCTCCGTAAGCGCGGTGATCAGCGGGCAGCCCGCGCCCGGTTATTGGGTCAGCAACATTTTGGTGAATCCGCCCCGCCTGACCATTGTCGGCAACCCCCAGGCGCTCAGCTCCATTTCGGGTTTTGTGGCGACTGCGCCCATTAATGTCAACCAGGCAACCGCCGATATTGTCCAGTCAGCCCCCTTAAATCTACCCAATGGGGTCACGGTGGTTTTGCCGGACAATGAAGGCGGCGGGGCCAGCGGGGTGCAAGTAACCGTCGAAATTGCGGCCATCGAAAGCGGCCAGACGGTGCAGCGACCCATCACCCAACAAGGCATTGACCCTGATTATGTCTGGACGGCCTCGCCCGAACGAGCCGATGTGATCATATCCGGCCCCATTCCCCGTTTGCAAACCCTGAAACCGGAAGATGTAAAAGTGGTGGTTGATCTCTTTGGGCTTTCGCCCGGCGCGCATAAGGTGCACCCTACCGTATTTTTGCCCGAGGAGCTGAATTTGGAGGCAATTTTGCCCGATACCATCGAGATTATCATCAATCCAAACCCCCGCTTAAATCCAACACCGGTTAGCCCTGTGCCTACGCCTACCCCCACACGGACTCCCTCTCCAACCTCGACGGCAACACCCAAAACAACGCCAACGGATAAACCCAGACCCAACTTTACACCTACCCCTGACGAAGGATAGTTTGTGACATGAGCCAGCAAAAACCTATTGTTGCTTTAGTTGGTCGCCCCAACGTCGGCAAGTCAACCTTGTTCAACCGGCTGGTTGGCCAACGGAAAGCTATTGTCGAAGATTTGGCCGGGACCACCCGTGACCGTCTCTACGGCGACGCCGAGTGGGCCGGACGCGACTTTATTGTGGTGGATACAGGCGGCCTGGATTTTGATGCCGCCCCACCCCCGGCTAACCAAAGTGATACGACCGGCTTTCAAGCCGGTGTTGCCAGCCGCCTCTTTCTGCGCGAGATCCGCGAGCAGGCCGAGATTGCCATTGCCGAGGCCGAGGTGATTGTTTTGCTGGTAGACGGCGAAGCCGGTCTGACCAGCGCCGATCATGATGTGGCCGCGCTGCTGCGCCGCACCGACAAGCCGGTAATCCTGGCCGTTAATAAAGCCGATAATCAAAAGCGGCGCAGTGAAGCAGTTGAGTTTTACGCCCTCGGCCTGGGCGATCCGATCCCGGTTTCGGCCCTGCACGGCACCGGCAGCGGCGACCTGCTGGATGCGATTGTGGCCGGTTTGCCCCCCGCTGAGATGGAGACCGAGGCTGAGGATGAAGCGATCAAAATTGCCATTCTGGGCCGGCCCAATGTGGGCAAGTCATCGCTGCTCAACAAGCTGCTGGGCGAAGAGCGGGTGATTGTGTCGGATGTGCCGGGGACCACCCGCGATGCCATTGATATGCCCATCCAGTACGAGGGGCTGGATGTGGTCTTGATTGACACCGCCGGGATTCGCCGGCGCGGCAAAATTGAGGGCGGGGTGGAAAAATACAGCTTTTTGCGCTCGCTCAAAGCAGTCAGCCGGGCCGATGTCTGCCTGCTGCTGATTGACGCGGTGGATATGGTCACGGCCCAGGATGCTCACATTGCCGGTTACATTCTGGAAGAAGCCAAGAGCGTGGTGGTGATTGTCAACAAGTGGGACCTGGTGGAAAAAGATACCAACACCATGAACGAGTACACCAGCCGCGTCCGCACCGAATTAAAATTTTTAGATTATGTGCCGGTGCTGTTTATCTCGGCCAAAAGCGGCCAGCGGGTGGACAAAGTGCTGCCGCTGGCCCTGCAAGTGCAAGAAGAACGGCTGCGGCGCATCTCCACCGGCGAAGTCAACCGGCTGCTGCGCGAGGCCGTGGCCAAAAATCCGCCCAAGGGCGCGCAGCGCCATCGCCTCAAATTTTACTACGCTACCCAGGCCGGGGTAGACCCGCCGACCTTTGTCTTTTTTGTCAATGACCGCACCCTGGTCCATTTCTCCTACGAGCGTTACCTGGAAAATACCATCCGCGAGCAGTACGGCTTTTTGGGCACCCCGCTGCGGCTCGTGTTCCGCAGTCGCGGGGAGAAGGGGTAGGCTCCGCGCCGAATTGAGTGAGAAGGTATTGTCAACAGGGTGAAATTTGGGTACACTGGAAACAGGTGGTCGGAGTCAAAAGAACCCCGTACTTACCCGAGTGTGGGGAGCGGAATGTGTCAAGCATGGTGAGACAACTTTAAAAAGAATTTAAAGAAGGAAGATCGGGTCTGAGTTAGATTTGTTGATCCATACCTCCTTGTGCGGAACTGGCACGACCGGCATATCTTTAACAAATCGCTTGGGATGAGCGGCATAGGCCGCCTGCAAAACCTGTTGGCGTTGCGCCAGGATGCTGTCAGCCTGACCATAATGGATACTGGCTAGGGTTAGCAATCCTAAAGCGGAGTGGTAGGACAGCCCACCGATGATATAACAAACCGTTGAAGACCCAGGGCAGTGATTGCCCCTTTCACCTAAGGATTAAAATGACCACTTCCCCTTTTCGTTTTGCCACCTTCCTCGCCCCTTCGATGTTTCCCATCTATCAATTTATTGCCGCCTATGCCGGTGAAAAACTCGACTGTCCCACCGAACTAACGGCGGGCAACTCCTTCGACCAATTTGCGGCGGGCCGGTTTGAGGCCGGTTTTATCTGCGGCCTGCCCTATGTGGAGTTGGCTCGCCAGAATCCAGCGCCGGTGGAACTGCTGGCCGCGCCGGTGCTGCAAGGCGAGCGGTTTCAAAATCGGCCTATCTACTTTTCGGATGTGATTGTGCGCCGCGACAGCCCTTTTCAGACCTTTGCCGATTTACGCGGCTGCACCTGGGCCTACAATGAGCCTGGCTCCCATTCCGGCTACAACGTCACCCGCTACCGGTTGATCCGGATGGGCGAAACGCGGGGCTTTTTTGGGCGGGTGGTCCAGGCCGGGTCGCACCAGAACTGCATCCGGCAGGTAGCCGCCGGTGAAGCCGACGCAGCGGCGATTGATTGCCAGGTGTTAGCCATTGCCCTGCGCGACCAGCCTGATTTGGCCGCCCATTTGCGGGTGATTGACGCACTGGGCCCGTCGCCGGGGTTGCCGGTGGTCGCTGCCCGGCACATGCCGGATAGGGTGAAGGCTGATTTGCAGGCTGTTTTGCTGGAAATGGAAACTGACCCAACCGCCCGGAAATGGCTGGTGGGCGGCTTTATCGAGCGCTTTGCTCCGGTCAGCGATGGGGATTATGATGTAACACGGGAAATGGTCAGGGCAGCAGAGTCGGCGGGGTTTTTGAGGATTGAGTAAACTTTACAAATTTGGCAATCTTGTACTTAGTACAGCTTTGCCTTAGTTCGTGACGAAATCAAGGCGAGTAGATACCTCCACAGAAGTCATATCATTCCGA
>JAKLJP010000067.1 GCA_023151115.1 Anaerolineae bacterium | reverse complement strand
TCTGGCGATAATCCGCTTTTCAAAATCATCAGGTTGGGCCAGGTTGGCCGGCGGTTTAGAGCCAAGCATGGCGGTCATAATATCTACCTCGCCATCATCTTTGGCCGCTTCGCCGGCTTCATAAAGCTGGTGGATATTGGTTAGGTACAGCGCCCCGGTGGAACTGGCCCGCTCGCCGTCGCCGCGCATGTAAAAATCCATGTCCCAAAAGATTTGCAACTCTTTGGGGATAATCGGGTCGGTGCGAAACACCCGGCCTCCGCCAAAGTCACTTTTCAGCCGTTCAAAAACAATGATGTTAGGGGCAATGAGCAGGCTGGTTTTGGCATAGCTGGAGGCATCCTCTAACACGGCGTTGAAATATTGCCAGGCAATGGCCAGGGCTATCACTTTGGTTTTGCCGCTGCCGGTGGCCATTTTGATGCAATAGCGGGGGAAGTGATCGTATTGCAGCAGGCGCAATTGGCCCCCTTCCGGCAGACTGGCGTAGGTTTGGATCAAATCCCGATGGCGGCGCTTTTGGGCCACTTCGTACAGGTAGATGAGGGTTTCAACGGCTTCACGCTGAAAATAGTGGTATTGAAATTTATCGCCGTTGAAGGTGCGGTGATCGCTGTGAAACCAGTAATTGAGCAAGGTTTTGCTGGTGGGGGTTGCGCCTTTGTAGCCATTAGCGACCCATTCCCGCACGGCTTGGCGAATGGCCGGGACTCCCGGCGCGGTTTTGGTGGCGAGTTCCAGGAGAGGCATTTGGGCGGGGTCGGTTTTTTTGCGGGGCATGGGTGTCTCCTTGAGGTTAGAGCAGGGTTGAGAGCAGGATTTACAGAATAGAAGGATTTTTTATCCTTTTATTTTGCCCATCCTGGTCTTATTCTGTCCAGCTTACCCTCGTTTTTTATCTTCTGATAAACATAATCTCCAGCTTGACGGCATCGAAATTGGCCAGAATGCCTAACGAGATGTCAGACAAAGCCAACCATTGTTTCAAATTTTCCAGATGAATATCCTGAATAGAGCCAATAGCAGCAGGAAAGACAATGATTTTTCCTTCGACCAGCAAATGGGCAAAAGCAATATCCCCAATTGCCTTGCCTTTGTAGGCCACCTGCATCCGTTTGGCCGGTTTGGTTGCCAGACCGCGCAATTTTAACTCCTGGTAACAGGCGTTGGCATAAATCCGGTGGACAAAACCTGCACCTAGCAGGGTATGAACTTCGTACAACCCACCGACAATTTCATAGGCCAGATCGGGATAGAGCCAATCGGGGGAGGGACCAGGCGAGTTCCCCGGCGACATAGCTGTGGGCTTTTTGGCCGGGTTAAAATAGAGCCGGTTAAATTCAGGTTGGGGGCCGCCAAAGTTAAACAGCAGTCCGGTTAATTTGTCCACTGTTTTGAGGTAAGAGATGGCCTGGGCTTTGTGCAGCCGGGTTAATTGGTCAACAGCCTTATTTTCAACCACGATTTCACCGGCAATAAATAAATCGAGCTGCTGCAACCCCACCGGATAATTTTTGTAGGTAATCTGATATTTATCCTGGCGAGTGGTCGAGATGCCGCGCTGCCGGAGTTCCTCGATCATGGCCTGCTCGTAAATATATTCGGGAAAGATGCGAGAGGTATGGTTGTATACCTCGTAGTAGGCCCCGATAATTGTTTGGGTTAGCTCATAGTGGGGTAGTTTGGTCATGGCAATGGCTCAGACAAATAAAGCAGAGTAGGGTAGGCTGAGAGCAGGATAAACAGAATGAAAGGATAAAGAAAAAATAATCCTTCCATTCCGAAAATCCTGCTCTTTTCCTTGCATAACTTCAAAGGCCGGACAATAGGGCAGGATAAACAGAATGAAAGGATAAAGAAAAAATAATCCTTCCATTCCGAAAATCCTGCTCTCCCCTATACCACCTTCACCCGCAACGTCTTCGTCGTATCATTCCCTAAAATATCAATCACCTTAACCACAACCGTATACTCCCCTGCCGATTCATACTTATGCCCTGCCCGCAGGCTGATACTCTTATTTTGCCGCGTCCGGTAGGCTTGCCACATATTGTGGAAAGTATCGCCTTGATTGTCCCAATCCACCGCCCAATAATCCACCCACTGCGACCAGTGACTAATGGCGGCCTGGACATCGGCGGGTACATCATCAGGGGGGATGACAAAATCGGTCAATTGCAGATTGACCGCCCGGCCTTCCTGCTTCACCTCAACCGATAGGGCGGCCAATTCAAAAAATTTGATGTCGCCTTGCTCAACCGCTTTCTTTTCCAGCACTTCGCGGGGGATACGAATAAAGCGCATGCTGATATTGGCTTCGGCGGCCTGCTGCTTGGCGACTTCGTTTAACTCAAAGGCAAAGTCCCAGCCCAGCACATCCACCGCGCTTTCTGTAGGCGCATCTTTGCCCGTGCCGGTGGCCTTGCGAAACTCCATGGCTATCTGTTTGACATCGCCGGGGGAGATAGGCGCATCTACCGCCCCGATATGGACCAAACGCCCCTGTTTCAAACCATGCAGCCAGCTATAGCCCTCAATGGGCCGGGCGTGGTACAACTCCAAAATAAAACGGCGGTAGTGAGCCGTCACACTGGCCGCCTTTTCCGGCCCGCCAAATTCGGCGGCTTGCCAGGCTTGGCGCTCATACTTGCCCAAATTTTGGACCACAAAAGGCTTGACGTTTTCAATGCTCAACAGCCGTTTGCGGGTGGTATGGATGGCAAAGCGGCCCAAATCACAGGTGATCCAGCGCCGGTTCAGCTTTTCCGCTACAGCGGCGGTTGTGCCGGAGCCACAAAAGCAATCCAATACAAGGCTATTTTCATTAGATGAAGTTTTGATAATGCGTTCAAGTAGAGCTTCTGGTTTTTGAGTGCGATACTCAACCCGTTCTAACGCTTGCGAATTTACAGGCGGAATATCTTGCCAGGCTGTGCTTAAAGGTGTGCCTTCGCTTTCATCCAAGTATCTTTTATACTGTGCTACCCCTGTGCTGCTATAAACCAAACGTCCTTCATCGTGAAGTTTCTGCATATTCTCTTTTGTAACACGCCATACACGAATTATTCCATTCCACTCATACTTTAAATTGGGACGGTCTGGATTCGGTGAAATCATATTATCAGTACGGTAGCGTCTACCTGTACCTTCCTCAACTCGGTTATAATGGCTGTCGGTGTATCCTTCACTAAGCGGGACAAATTGTTTATTCCAAATGGGGGTTTCAGTTTTAGCATAAACCAGAATAGTGTCATGACCCCCACTCATTCCTATGTTTATATTTGCACGAGGCGACGATCTTACCCAAACTACTTCATTTATGAATCTCTCCACAGTGAATATCTCATCCAGGATAGCTTTTGCGTAATGTCCCACGTGCCAATCAAGATGAACGTAAATTGTTCCCTGTTCTGTTAGTAATTCTCGAAGCAAAACAACAGTTTCATAGAACCATTGCAGATAAGAATCTAAACCTCTACCCCAAGTGTCACGATAAGCTTTTTGCTCGATAATACTGGCCTCTTTAATAAACTTTTCATCTTCTACACTAATTTGAAATGTGAAATCAGCCCCAGTGTCAAACGGCGGGTCAATGTAAATCAGGTCAACCTGCCCGGCAAACTCATCCAACAGGGCAGGTAGGACATACTTTTTATCGCCCCAAATCAGGCGGTTGCGCCATGCGGCGGGGCGGCCGGTGTTGAACAGATCCAGGGCTAATTGTCTTTGTTGAGAGCTTTCGTTGACGGTTTCAACCGTTTGGAAGGGGAGTTTCAAGCGCAGGGGGGCGGTGCGCTTGCCGCTGGCGTCGTATTTGCCATCCCAGATGAGTTCGACCATGCCGGAGTCTCCTATGTTGGGGGTTGGGTTCAAAAGGGTGAGACTATTGTATCATATCTCTTTGCGGGCTGACAAGCGTTAAAAATAAAAAAGGTCCGTAGTGTGGCTTTTGTTTTTTGCCTCAATAATGTCCTCCCCCTCAAACCTGGAGTCTAACACCAGGACTGATTTTCGCTGATTTTTTCTTAAATCATCGCCGCCTCGCCTCACGTTTCACGCTTCACGCTTTACGTTTTCCCTCTTTTATGTTACACTATGTCAAGTTGACATAGTGTTTTTATGGTTAAGAGGTATGCTATGAACAGGTTCATCGCCTGGATTTGCCTGGCCTTGTGGGGGCTGATGCTGCTGGGGTGCGATATTGCCCGTGATGAGCAGGCCGCCGGGGATCTTGACCAATTTGCCCCGCCAACAGCGGCGGGAGCGGCGGTGGCTCAGACCGAAACCATTATCCGCTTTAACCCGGCCACAACGCAGCTTGGCGTGGGGGCCACCCAAACGGTTGAAATTGTCATTGATAATGTAACCGACATGACCGGGGCCGAAATACAGGTCCAGTTCAACCCGGCGGTGCTGCAAGTGGTTGACGCCGACACCGGCCGGGAAGGGATTCAAATCCAGCCCGGTGATTTTCCCCAGCCTGATTTTGTGGCGATTAATGAGGCTTCCAATACGGCCGGGACGCTGCAATACGCCGTTGTTCAGTTGAGTGCTCAGGCCCAGGGCGGCGACTTCTCCCATATTCGCACCCTGGAGGAGGCTATCAGGCAGTTGGCCACCCAGGCGGTGAGCGGCAGTGGCGTGCTAGCCCGCGTCACCTTTCAAGCCATCGCCGATGGGACCAGCGATTTGAGTTTTACGCGGGCCGTTTTGGCCGACAGTCAGGCCCAACCTATCCCGGCCACCAGCCAGAGCGGCCAGATTATCGTCGGGCAGGGCGGGCCGGTCAATACACCTACCGCAACCGGCGCCCTGCTGCCGGGGACGCCAACGGCCACCTTCACCCCCACCTCACTCCCCGGCACGCCCACCCTGACCCCTATCCCCCCGACTCCCACGCCCTTGCCCACCTTCACCCCCCTGCCTACACCCGCACCGACCAACACGCCGCCGGGGCCGCAGGTATTTATTCCGCCGGGGGCGACGCAGGGCTTTTGCTATCGAGTGCAGCCGGGCGAAAGCCTGGCCAACCTGGCCGGCAAATGCGGGGTGGATACCCGCTTCTGCAACCTGCCCGATCCCGGCTTTATCAGCCTGGCCAACGACCTGCACCCGCCGGGGTACATTTATCCCCAGCAGGTCTTGTTCATTCCCCAGGCTTATGGCGATGGGCCGAATGTGTATGTTGTGCAAGCCGGCGATACCCTGGCCGGGATTGCCGAGCAGTGCCAGCTGAAGGTGGATCTGTTGGCCTACGTCAACGGCCTGGCCGAGGATGCCAACCTGGAAGGAGTGGGCGCTTTGATTATCCCCCGTCCGCCCTTTGCGCCGCCCTCACGCTATCCCTATCCTCAGGTCGGTCCCCCCTCCGTCTGGCCCCCGCCCTGCTCTGCCCCATGCCGTTACTAGAGACGAGGGAGGGTTCACGAACCTGGGGTACGCTACCAGCGATGAAATGTCATTGCGAGGCCGCAGGCCGAAGTAATCCCTGGCTCCGGGGTAGGACGCTACGCGGCTTCGCCTGCGGCTCGCAGTGACATGACAGTTATTTTCAAGGGAGTCAGACAGTCCCAGAGGACGACACCGACGATGAAAATACGGTAACACAGAGAACACAAAGAAGACACAGACGCGAAGCGCACAAAGTCCTTCCTCTGTGCTCCTCCGTGAGGCCTCTGTGTAACTCCGTGTAATTTTATTTTCAAGGGAGTGTTCACGAGCCAGGGGAGCACGTCACTAGGAATGAAAATATTTTTCTGATTACTGGCTGCTGACGACTGAATATTATCTTTTAAGGAGTCGAGGAAGCTTGGTGTCCAAATTAACCGTAGGTTACGGGTTTTTACTGATACTCCTAGCAGCACTGCTGCTGGCCGGCTGTGAAATAGGCCGGCCCGCCGGCCAGGCCGCCGATATTGATCAATTTAACCCGCCGGCGGCCGCAGCCCAGGTCAGCGGACAGCTTCGGCTGGAGCCGTCCTCGCGGCAGTTAAATGCCGGCGAGACGGGGACGTTTCAACTTCGCCTGGATAATGCCGTCAACCTGACCGAAGTGAACCTTGAGTTGCGTTTTACCCCTGGTATCATTGAAATCCAGGACAGCGACGCCGGGGCAGAAGGAGTCCAAATTCAACCGGGCGACTTTTTCAGCGCCGATTATGTCGGCAATAACCAGGTGGATAACGGGGCTGGGATTATTCGCTACTACGCTTTGCCCGAGATTACCAACGGGAGCGGCCTGCTGGCGAACATCATTTTTCGCGCCGTTAACCCAGGCAGTACCAGCCTCTCGTTTGCCGTGGCCGAGCTGGCCGATGAAGAAAACTCCCTGGAGCCGGTCGCCGCTCAGCCGGCTGAGATTACGGTCAACGCCGTAGCCGGCCAACCTTCTCCTGTTTTCACCCCACAGCCCATCACACCAACTTCGACCCCCACCTTCATCCCGGCCGGCGCCACGCCCACGCCGACCTTGTTTGTAGTCACAGCCACCCCCATCCCAACGTTAACCCCAACCCCGACGCCGGTCCCGACCAACACGCCGCCGGGGCCGCAGGTATTTATTCCGCCGGGGGCGACGCAGGGCTTTTGCTATCGAGTGCAGCCGGGCGAAAGCCTGGCCAACCTGGCCGGCAAGTGCGGTGTGGATACCCGCTTCTGCAACCTGCCCGATCCCGGTTTTATCAGCCTGGCCAATGATCTGCACCCGCCGGGGTACATTTATCCCCAACAGGTCTTGTTCATTCCCCAGGCTTATGGCGATGGGCCGAATGTGTATGTTGTGCAAGCCGGCGATACCCTGGCCGGGATTGCCGAGCAGTGCCAGCTGAAGGTGGATCTGTTGGCCTATGTCAACGGCCTGGCCGAGGATGCCAATTTGGAAGGAATTGGAACGTTGATCATCCCCCGACCGCCTTTTGCCCCGCCCTCACGTTATCCCTATCCCCAGCTCGGTCCCCCTTCCGTTTGGCCGCCACCCTGCTCCGAGCCGTGTTACTAGAAAAGAGAACTACTCAGGCTCATGTCATTTCGAGACCGAAGGTCGAGAAATCTCCCAGGGCGCAACATATGAAAGTAACGTATTAGGGATTTCTCCCTGCGGTCGAAATGACATGCCTGTGCAATATTTTAGAGGTTGGATAAACCCATGCCCACTACCCTCACTATTGACCACGTCACCATCGCCGGGCCGGCTCTCGCGCCGTTGGAGCAGGCCTTTGCCGGGGTGGGGCTGGTGACTGATTACGGCGGGCCTCATTCCAATGGAGTCACCCACATGGCCTTGTTGGGTTTTGCCGATGGCTCTTATATCGAGTTGATCTCTTCACTGGAACCGGGGTTAAAAGAGACCATCTTTTGGGGTGAGCAAATTGCCGGCAACGGCGGCCCCTGCGCTTGGGCCATTCAAAGCGATGATGTGGCCGCCGAAGTTGCCCGGTTGGAAGCTTTAGGTATTGCGGTGAAAGGGCCGGAGTACATGCACCGCCGCCGGCCCGATGGCCTACTGGTGGAATGGGACCTGGCTTTTTTGGGCGACGAAGGGGCCGGCGCGACGCTGCCGTTTATGATCAAAGATATTACGCCCCGCGAGTGGCGAGTTCAGCCCTCAGCCAGCGTGGCCGGCCGCTTGAGCGGAGTAGCCCAGGTCATTCTGGGGGTGGCCTATCTGGCCGGCTCGATTGATCTTTTCCGCCGGGTGTACGGTTGGTCCGCCCCCCAACTGCGAGACGACAGCGCCTTCCAGGCCAGGTTAGCCCATTTTGCCGGAACGCCGGTTACGCTGGCTGCCTCACTGGTTAAAGATGACTGGCTGGCGGTTCGCCTGGCCCGCTTTGGCCCGTCGCCTTGCGCTTATCTATTGGGGGCCAATGATTTTGAAACCGCCCAACGAGAGTTTGGCCTGATTTCTCCGGCCGATTGGTTTGGCCGCCCGGTGGCTTGGTTCGATCCGGGCCGGCTCAATGGGGTCAAATTGGGGGTGATCGCTTGAATGGGTTACACTCCGAAACGGCCTAAAAAATTAACCCCTGAAGGGGTATTTCTGTTTCTGGGCCTCTTTGGCTTCATTGTTTTTATCTGGATCATCGCCTTCCTTTTTTTACCGCTGTTGACCAAACGGCCCGTGCCCATCGCCCTGGCCCCAATCATTGTCGAAATGGCGGCTACACGCGGTTTTGTGCTGCCCCCCACCTGGACGCCCAGCCCCACCCGTCAAATTATCCCTACGGCTACCTCAACCCTGGCCTTTAACGGGGAGGCCCCCACCCGTATTTATACTCCACGAGCCACCTCGCTGCCGGGCTTGCCCCTGCCGTTCCGAGTGCCCACCTTATCGGTGCTCGATCTGGCCCGGATTATGCAGGGCGAGTCGCCGGGGGATAAGGAGGCGGCCTATATGGTCGGTTGGGTGGCCAAGAACCGGCTGCTGCATCCCAGCTATGGCGACACGTATGCGGTGGTTTCGCACGGTTTTTTTGGCTACCGGCCTGATCTGTCGCCCAGCAAGGAATTTATGGATATCGCCCGGCGGGTGATCAAAGCGCGCGACGATCCTACGGGCGGCTGTCTCTATGCCCTGTCACGCACCGATATTACCAACCTCGGCGTTCCGCCCAGCCGGGCCGACGTGGCCTTTGGCGAATGGTTTTTCTTCAAAACCTGGCCCGTCGGCAATCGCGGCCGTTAAGCCATCCGGTACAAATTTCCTTTTGAACTGAGCTTCCAGCTATGTTATAATAATAGGGTGGAATACAACTGAGGTTGTGAGAGGAAAAGTTATGGAAGACCTGATTGGTCGCTCCTTCGGCGGATATGAATTAAAGGAATTGGTCGGCGCCGGGGGCATGGCCAGTATTTATAAAGCTTTTGATGAGAAGCTGTCACGCTGGGTTGCCATCAAAGTTTTGCCAATTATGGCCTCCGGTGATAACGAGGAAAAGATGCTGGCCCGCTTTCGACAGGAAGCGCAGGCCATTGCAGCCCTACGCCACCCCAACATTCTGACCATTTACGGTTACGGCGAGGATAGGGATGGCGGGTGGGCCTATATTATTATGGAGTTTGTCCCCAAAGGTTCGCTGGAGAAAATGATGAAGCCCAACGAGCCATTTTCCTGGGAAGAGGCCCTCACCATCATTATTCCGGTTTCAAAAGCGCTGGCCTTTGCCCACAAGCAGGGCGTTATTCACCGCGATATCAAACCGGCCAATATCTTGATGCTGCGCGAGGATGTGCCGCTGCTGGCCGACTTTGGCCTGGCTAAAATGCAGCACTCAACCACACCCAACCTGACCATGCCCGGCCAGGTTTTGGGCACAATGGCCTACGCCGCCCCGGAGCAAATTCAGGAAAGCACCGCCATTGACAGCCGGGCCGATATTTACTCGCTGGGCATTGTGCTCTATCATCTTTTGACCGGCAAGCTGCCCTTTCAGGGCCAAACCCCCTTTGATTTCTTAATGGCCCGCCTGACCGACCCGCCCATCCCGCTGCTCAAGGCCAATCCCAAAGTGTCGCCGGTGTTTGTGCCTATCCTCGATAAAGCTTTGGCCCAAGAACCCGGCGACCGCTACCAGACGATGGAAGAGTTTTCTCAGGCTTTACTCGAAGCGCGCTATGAACTCAGCGGCTCTTTTTCTACCCAACCGCCCCCCTCGCGGCAGCGGCCCAAAAAAGAAGAGACCACCAGCCTCATTGATACGGATGAAATAAACAGCCTGCAAGAGGTCAAGGTTCGGCTTAAACTTCCGGCCAGCGGTAAGGAAATTTCAACCGCCGGCCGCACCGAACTGATTATTGGCCGCACCCACAAAGATTCTAAACCTGATATTGATTTGGGGCCGTACGGCGGCAGTCAGGCCGGTGTTTCCCGCCTGCACAGCAAATTGGTGCGTCAAGGCGATGACTGGTCGTTGGAAGATTTGGGCAGCACCAACGGCACCTTTATCAACGGCGCTAAAGTCGCTCCCCACCAAAAGAAAAAAATCAAGAACGGCGACGTGATTCGCGTGGGCCAGATCGAGTTGGAATTTCACGCGGATATTTCTAAATAATAGTTCCAGGAAAGCAATTATTCGACCCGTCTTGCGTCTTACGTAACATAAACGGAACACGCAAGACGCAAGACGTTTTGAGGAGACTTCCCCAATAAGAAAGTCTCCTCATTTTGTTTTGCCCTCGATTTCAGATTACAATGACGCCCTATGAATTACCGCAAAAGTCAGACTTTTTTCAGTATTGCGCTGTTGGTTTTGATCCTGTTGTTGACCGGCTGTGCCGGCGGGGCAGCCGGCGCGCCGCTGCCTTCCACCCTGCCCCCGACCGGGCCTGTAGCCTCATCAACAGCTGCCATAACTGACCTGCCCCCAGCTACAGCCACTCTCACCAAACCAAAGCCTTCACCAACCCTGGCCGCCACCCCGGCGCTAACGGCAACCGTTCCCACTTCGCCCACCTTGACCCCCATACCCACCCCGGCAACAACCGGGTGTCCCTGCCCCATCAGTCATGTCGTCATCATTAGCATTGATGGGTTGCGGCCTGATGCTCTGGAAGAGGCCGATACTCCCACACTCGACGCGCTGCGCGCCCAGGGCACGTACCAGCCCGCCGCCCAGACGGTCCTGCCCAGCGTCACCCTGGTGAATCATGCCTCGATGGTGAGTGGGATGTCGCCGGAGAAACACGGCATTTTCTGGAACTCTGACGACCCGAAATTGGGCAAAGTGCAAGGCCCGACGCTTTTTAGCGTAGTTCATGAGGCCGGTTTGAGCACGACGATGGTAGTGGGCAAACCCAAGTTGGAGCATCTGGTTTTGCCGGGTTCGGTGGATAATTACATTTATGCCGGTTTTACCGACCGCCAGGTGGTCAACGAAGCGTTGGCGGTGATCCAAAGCGATATGCCGGCGCTGTTGTTTATTCACTTGCCCGACGTGGACTCGGCCGGGCACGCGCTGGGCTGGATGTCGCTGGGGCAGTTGTTGGCAGTAAGCCTAACGGACCGTTTAATCGGCGAGGTGGTGAGCGCCCTCGAAACAGAGGGCTATCTTGAGCAAACCCTGCTGATTATTACCGCCGATCACGGCGGCAGCGGGGTCAAACACGGCAGCGACTCCCCCGCCGATATGACCGTTCCCTGGCTGGCGGTTGGGCCGGGCGTGCCCGCCGGCAAAATTTTGCAAAGTGAGATCATCACTTACGATACCGCCGCCACCGCATTGACGGCTTTTGGCCTGCCTATCCCCAAGAGTTGGGATGGACAGCCGGTTTTGGAGATTTTTGAGCAAGAGCCTCAGTAAAATGATAGATAGTGAGTCACTGCTCAGGCTTATGTCATTTCGAGACCGAAGGTCGAGAAATCTTCAAGGCACAACCTATGAAAGTAAGGTGTCGGGGATTTCTCCCTGCGGTCGAAATGACGTGGCTGAGTAATTACGATAACGATATGTTTGTTATCATTCCGGCCAAACCGTTCGGCGAGGCAAAAACGCGGCTCGCGGGAGTTTTGCCGGCGGCCGAACGTGCTGATTTGAGTCGCAGCCTGTTGCAGCGAACCATCGGGCTGGCCCGGCAGGTGGGCGAGGTGGTGGTGGTCTCGCGGGATGCGGGGGTGCGTAAGCTGGCCAAAGAGGCCGGGGCCTGGGCGCTGGTTGAAGCGGGTCACGATTTGAATCAAGCCTTGCGACAGGCTGCCGATTGGGTTGCAGCTCAAGGGAGAGAGGCTGTGCTGGTAGTGCCGGGCGATCTGCCGCTGCTGCAACCCTCGGACCTGGCCGAGATGGTGAGGTTGGGGCAGCGCTCGCCGGCAGTGGTTATCGCGCCCAGCCAGCGACTCGATGGCACCAACGCCCTGCTGTTACGCCCACCAGGGTTGGTTGAATTTGCCTTTGGACCAGAAAGTTTTGAAAAGCACCAACAAGCCGCGCGGGTCGCCGGTGTTGAGCCGATCTTGTACCACTCGCCAACCGTAGGTCTGGATTTGGATTTGCCGGAGGATTTACGAATTTGGCAGCGCCGCTCTTGCGAAGATTTTGACACTGCTCGATGTGGTTGAAGTAATCAATCAACCCGCTTGATCAACCGTTCTGTCTCCTGCAAACCGGCAATCGAATCCACCCCAATGCCAAACATGGCGATGCGCAGTTCGGTAGCGGCAATCTCGATTTCGTCCAGCACGGCCTGCAAGGAGTTGACCGCTGCTTTGAGAAAAGGGCCGGCCATGCCGGCGACGCTCGCGCCCAAAGCAATACACTTGGCCATATCCAGCCCGTTACGCAGCCCGCCGCTGGCGATAATCGGCAGGCCGTTCCCGGCTCGTTTGGCTGCCAGGATGGCCTCACTGGTGGGGATACCCCAATCCACGAAGGTGGCGGCCACGCGCCGCCGAACCTCCGATTTGGCCCGGTACATTTCTACCTGGGTCCAACTGGTGCCGCCGGAACCGGCCACGTCAATAGCTGCGACCCCCGCCTGGGCCAGCCGGCGCACGGTATCTTCGGCAAAACCCCAGCCGACTTCTTTGGCAATTACCGGAATTTCCAGCGCCCGGCAAACTGTTTCTACTTTGCTCAACAAGCCGCTAAAATTGGTATTGCCTTCGGGCTGAACCGCCTCTTGCAAGGCGTTGAAGTGCAAAATCAGCGCATCCGCCTCGATCATTTCTACGGCCCGGCGGCAGTGATCGGCGGTGTAGCCATAATTGAGCTGCACCGCGCCCAAATTTGCCAGCAGCATAGCGGTTGGGGCGACGGAACGGACTTGAAAGCTGGGGGCCAGGTCCCCATTTTCAAGGGCGGCCCGCTGTGACCCCAGGCCCATCGCAATGCCGCACTTCTCGGCGGCCTCGGCCAGGGTGAGGTTGATCCGGTGGGCCTGCTCGGTGCCGCCAGTCATCGAAGAAATTAACAGCGGCGCTTGGAGGGTTTTGCCCAGAAACGAGACCGAGGTATCAATCTGGGCCAGGTCAATTTCCGGCAGCGCCTGGTGCAAAAAGTGATAATTTTCCAATCCGGTGGTGATCTGGCGAAAGTTAACATCTTCTTCCAGATTGATGCGGATATGATCCGATTTTCTTTGTTCGTGCATGAGTTTGACCGTTAAAATAAGTTGAAGTGAGCAGTTTACCAGTGAGTTAACCCCATGTCAAACGCTTGAAGGCTTGCTATCTGGCGGACTCGCCACTATAATGCGGCCTATGAAGAAGGGAACTGAGGGAACTAAAGGAACTAAAATCCTATAAGTTCCCTCAGTTCCCTTAGTTCCCTTGATTTCTGGTTGATTCAATTTCGCAATTATGTCTACTCATAGATTTCGTAAAGTATTTTTTTGGTTTGTGCTCCTGGTGATTTTGATCCTGGGCGCAAACCAAATTTTTTCTAAACGTCAGGGTGAAGCGGCCAGCGATCTGATCATCAGCGAGTTTATGGCGGTTAACGGCGCCGGCCTGACCGACGAGGACGGTGATTTTTCCGATTGGATCGAGATTTACAATCGCGGCAGCCAGCCGGTCAACCTCTCCGGCTGGTCGCTAACTGACGATTCTCAGCAGCTTGAAAAGTGGCCCTTCCCCGATTTGAGCCTGGGCAGCGGGCAGTATTTGCTAGTCTTTGCTTCCGGCAAAGATCGCCAGAGCGGTCAACTCCATACCAATTTTAAGCTCAACCGCGCCGGCGAGTTTTTAGGACTTTACAATATATTGGAAGAAAAGGTGATGGACTCGGTTGCACCCGGCTACCCGGAGCAGTTGAGCGATGTTTCCTACGGGCGCGTGGGCAACGAGCTAACCTTTAATTTTCTGGCCCATCCCACCCCCGGCGGCCCCAATGATCCCACCCTGGCCTATGCCGGTACGGCTGCGCCGGTGCAGTTCAACGTGCCCCACGGCTTTTATGACCAGCCGTTTACGCTGGAATTGAGCGCCGACAGCCCCGAAGCGACAATTCGTTACACCACCGATGGCAGCGTTCCGAATGAGAGCTACGGCCAGCTTTATCAGCAGCCGCTGCGGATCAGCCAGACCACCTTTGTGCGGGCGGTCGCCTTGAGGCCGGGATTTTTGCCTGGGCCGGTTAACACTCAAAGCTATATTTTTTTGGATAACGTGCTGGCCCAGCCGGCCAAACCGCCCGGTTTTCCCGACACCTGGGGCCGGCATACGGTTGATTTCCTGGGCTACAAAAGCGGCGAGTTGGTCCAGGCCGATTACGAGATGGACCCGGCTATCGTCAATGATCCCCGCTATGGCCCTAGCGTCAAAGCGGGGTTAAAAGCTATTCCCACCTTATCCATCGTCACGGGCGTCAAGGGGTTCAAAATTTACGCCAACCCGCGTGAGCGCGGCTTGAATTGGGAAGAGCCGGTTTCGGTGGAATTGATTGACCCCAGCGGGGCCGGGCCGGGTTTTCAAATCAACGCCGGTATTCGCATCCAGGGCGGGGCCGGCCGGTGGGAATTTATGCCCAAACATTCCTTTAGGCTTTTTTTTAGAGATAAATATGGCGCCGGCAAGTTGGAGTATCCCCTGTTTGCCGGCTCGCCTATCGAGACCTTTGATACCCTGATTCTGCGGGCCGGTTCGGATCGCAGCTTTGCCGGTCATCCCGATACCGGCGACCAGCGGTTGACCACCTACACCCACGATGAATGGCTGCGAGCCTCGCAAATTGCCATGTCCGGCGTTGGCTCGCATGGCATGTTTGTCCATCTCTATTTGAATGGCTTGTATTGGGGCCTGTACAATGTGATTGAAAGGCCGGATGAGTCCTTTCTGGGCGCCTATTATGGCGGTGAAAAAGAGGAATGGTATGTGGTCAATCACAGCGGTACGGTTTCCGGGGCCAGCGATCGCTTTACCGAAATGCTCGAGTGGGTCAAGGCCGGGGGACTGGCCGCCCCGGAGAAATATGCTCATCTTCGCTCTTATCTGGACATACCCCAATTTTGCGACTACCTGATTTTGGAGTGGTACGCCGGCAATACCGATTGGCCGCAGAACAACTGGTACGCCGGGGTCCACAACCCCACCGGCCAGGTCCGTTTCCTGGTTTGGGATGGCGAGTTGACTTGGGTGGAGGGGGCCAAAGTGCATGTCGGCCAGACCAATGCGGTGGGGCTGACCAATACTATCAAGCCAATCTTTGAAGCCCTGATCCAAAACAATGATTTCAAAATCGAATTGGCCGACCGGGTTTACAAGCACCTTTTTAACGGCGGTGCGCTGACCGACGCCAACGCCCAGGCTCGTTGGGAGGCATTGGCCCGGTTGGTTGAACCGGCCATTGTGGCCGAGTCGGCCCGGTGGGGCGATGCCCGCTATGACCAGCCGATTACACCGGAGGATTGGCGCAAGGCCAATGCGGCTGTGCTGGCCCAGATGGAGGGCAACGGGGCCAAACTGATCGCCCAATTGCGCCGGTTGGGTTACTACCCGGACCTCGATCCGCCGCTGTTTAACCAGCCAGGAGGGCAGGTTGAAAAAGGGTTTGCGCTTGTCCTCTCTGCTCCCCTCCCTGTTAGGGAGGGGTTGGGGCAGGGCCAGCCGCCAACTATCTACTACACCACCGACGGCTCCGACCCCCGCCAGCCGGTAACGGGAGCCGTTGCGCCTCAGGCAGTTGTTTATCAGGAGCCACGGCTGCTGAGCACGACGACTCAGGTCAAGGCCAGGTTATTTGACAAGGGTGTCTGGAGCGCTCTCGCCGAAGCCACTTTCGAGCCGGTCGAGCAAAAAAGCAAACTGGCCATCACCGAGATCATGTACAACCCGGTCGAGGGAAGTAATTACGAGTTTATCGAACTAAAAAATATCGGCGAGGGAGAATTGAGTCTGGCCGGACTGACTTTTGACGAAGGGATCAGCTTCACCTTTCCGCCGGCCCAGACCCCCCTCGCTCCTGGCGAGCTGATTGTGCTGGTCCACAACGCGGCTGCCTTTGCCGGGCAGTATCCGGGGGTGAAGGTCGGCGGCGTGTACCAGGGTAAATTATCCAACCAGGGCGAAAAAATCACCCTGCGGGATGGGGCCGGCGAGGTGGTCTTATCCTTTAGCTATGACGACGAGAACAGTTGGCCGCTCAGCCCTGATGGCCGGGGCGACTCGCTGGTGATTGCTGATCCTCAGGGTGACCCTAACAGCCCGCAAAATTGGCGGGCCAGCGTTACCCTGCACGGCACACCCGGCACGGACGAACCCGGATTATGATACTGCCGCCAAAGATTAGACTTTCTGACCGCTTTGAACTTAAATATTTGCTCAATCGGGCGCAGGCTGAGACGATGATTGAGGAACTATCCCGGTATATGATCCGGGATGAACGGGGGGATAGGTTCGGGCGGTATTTGATTACCAGCGTCTATTTTGATACGGCCGATTATCAGGCCTATTGGGACAAAGTGGAAGGCCATCGCTTTCGGCGCAAGGTGCGGGTGCGCGTCTATGGCCGGGAGCAGGTAACGCCCGACACCCCTTGCTTTGCCGAAATTAAACAGCGCATCAACAAAACCCTGCAAAAAAAGCGGGTCATCCTGCCTTATGCTCAGGCCATAGCCCTCTGTGGGGCCGGTGAGCCGGTGAAGGTTGAGGATAAAGCCGATCAGGCCGTTATTGATGAAATTCTATACCTTTACCAGACGTTACAGCTCCAGCCGGCCTGCGTGGTCAGCTATCAGCGGCTGGCTTTTGAGGGCAGCGAGATCGAACCCGGCTTGCGGGTTACGTTTGATACCCAGCTCAAGTGCCGGGTTCATGATCTGAGCTTGCTGTCGCAGGGGTATGCGGAGAATCAATATTTTGTGCCGCCGCAGCAGAGTGTACTGGAAGTTAAAGTCAACCAGCGCACCCCTTACTGGCTGACGGAACTGATTAATAAACACCGCTGTGCGTTTCGACGCATCAGCAAATACTGCCTGGCCTTGGAGCAGGCTAAATTTCGGCTGGGCCAGCAGCAGATTGTTTATTGACTGTGACTCGGTTTGAAAGCGTTGGAGGATTGGAAGACTGGCGGGCTGGTAAATTTCCGGCCTTCCAATCCTCCCTTCTTCCAGGATATTCACGAAAATTATAAATAAAGAGAGACCACTTATGGATTTGCAGGGATTCCTATCCAGTTTACAACAAGATGCCACCGATGTCTTTAGTGTGGCCGATGTCGTGTTGGTAACCGTCTTGAGTTTTCTATTATCACTGGTGATTGCCCGCGTTTACCAGATAACATACAAAGGCGTCTCTTACACCCAGTCTTACGTTCATACCCTGATTATGATGGCCATGGTCGTCGCTATTATCATGTTGATTATTGGCTCAAACATTGCGCGGGCGTTTGCTTTGGTGGGCGCGTTGTCTATTGTCCGTTTTCGCAACGCGATCAAGGATACCCGCGATGTGGGCTACATCTTTTTTGCGATGGCCGTGGGTATGGCCTGCGGGACACGCTTCTATCTGCTAGCGGTGATTGCTACCGGCGTTATCTCTTTTATCCTATGGGGTCTGGCCACCCTTAATCTGTTTGCCAAGGATATTCGGGAGCAGATTCTCAAAATCCGGCTGCCCGGCGATATGCGCTATGACTCGGTTTTTAATGCCGTTTTTAACCGCTATCTCAACCGTTATAACCTGATTGCCGTCGAGACGGTGCAGGCCGGCATGTTGACCGAACTGGTGTATGGCGTTGAGTTGAAGAAACAGTCGGAGGCGCAGGCGTTTATGAATGAGCTGCGCCAGTTGAATGATAACAACAAGGTGGCGCTGATTACCGGCTATCATGAGGTGGATTTGTAGTTAAATGGGGGCAATATAGTGGAGAAGTTATTCCTGTTTCGGCATATATTGGTAGCCGATGCCCCGCACATTGCGAATATACCCCCACTTATTTCCTTCAACCCTTTGCAGCACGGTTCTTAAGCGGTGAATTGCCGCTTCCATACTGCGTTTGGTTGTAGTCGAATCACCCCACACTTCGTTAAGAAGTTCATCAAACTTGCAAATTTGGTTGGGACGCGCCACAAGGTATTCAAACAGTTTGCGGTCAATGCGAGCCAGGCCAGCACTTATCTCTTCAATGCTGTCTTTACGACGCGGTTGATTTTGCCGTAACACATAGGCACGAAATAGTTCAGAAAAAACATAATATTTGCCTTCGAGCAAATGGTGATAAATTAGAGATTTTCGTCTGAGGGTGTTAAGCGCCGGTTGTTCTGTTTCCAAATCCACCGATCCTTCAGCCAGCGCAATTTTTGATAACGTTTCACGCTGGTTAGGCTCAAGCTGGTCCCAAAACAGGGGAAAAAGCTCGGCAATTGCGGGTAAGACTTCCATCTCTAATCTTACCTGCTGCTGCATCCGCTCATTTTTAGGTAGTTCTTTTCTCACTTCTGCATATCTATTTAGCAAATTAAACAAAAATTCACAAGCTTTTGTCAATAAATAGGGTTGACATCCGGCTGTTTTTAACAAAAATTCGATCTCAGGGGGGGTGAAAGTAAAATCCATCTGTTTGGTGGGGTTTTGGATTAGCTCTCTCGCCTCGTTATCCAGCAGCAGCCCAATATTACGCGGCATCAAAACGCCAAAAAGAGGGGACTCTAATCCATGCCCTCGAATTTCCGGCAAACTTTTTTCGGTAGCTATAATAAAGGATTGCTCTCTGGTTAAACTGCGCAAAAAAAGGTGATCCTCATTTTCCAAATTGTAAAAGGCTCGACTGAAGTGATCCAGGCAAATAACCAGCCTGGTGTTTTTGGCCCGTAAATCCTCCAAGACCTTACCTAAATTTTGTTTAATTTTTGGCTTATTTTCTAAATCGCTTTCAAAAATAGGGAATGTATTAATAGAATTTTGGATAATTTCCTTGCCCTGGTGTACTCCTAATTTTTGCAATTCTCGATATACAGCGTTGAACATTTTGATACTATTATCAACGCCGTAGCAATCAACATAAACAAATTCCAATTCGGTTAACGAGTTGAGACCATAATTGAGCAAGTTAGCTCCGTATTTCACTCTGGCCCCTTTGGGATCGCACAAATATTTCAGCAGGCTAGTTTTACCGATGGTTTTTATGCCGTGAATAGAGAAAGAGCGTGGTTCTATAGCGCTGACTCCTTCTAGAATTAGCTCGATATCGGCTTGCCGGCCAAAAAAGTATTCTGGCGTCAAAGAGACTAACATCAAAGCAAAAGGATTAATCTGGCTCATGAGTTACCTTTCTAATCGCGGTAAGACAAGATAAAAGGGGCGATTTTCTCTTAACCACCGCCCTAACAGGGGAATACGAAAATAATACTTAACCTGTTCGGCCTCTTGCGTACGTTTAACAAGGCCCTTGTTGCGGAAATATTCAAGCCGTTCAATCAAATCGGCGGACCAAAATACAAATTTACCTTTCTTAAGTGTTGTCTCCAGTTCGTTAAGCGTTACCCCCTGATTGTCTGGCCCAGACAGATAGGCTAAGGCGCTCAAAATAGCCCGCCGTCTAACTCCCTGGTACTCTTGCAGATAGTAATGGAAAATGTGTTCGCCATGGGTAAGAAGCTGGGGCACAATTGTTTCGATATCTTTTAGTATCACCGAGCGGCGTCCTTCACGACGGAGGTGATTAATAAGCTGGTGTAATAAGTGCTGTAGAAAATAGGGATGACCAGCCGTCAATTCAATAATTTTTTCGACAGCATCGGCCTCATATTGAAGCAGTTGGCCGATTGGCTCTTTAATTAGGCTAATCGCTGCCTTCCGGTCTAAATGATCCAGCCTGACCGGCAAACCGGCCTTGAGCAAAGGTTGACTGATAACTTTGGTTTTAAAGCTCATGGCTTGATTGTAAAGGCTCTCCTGAGTACAAAAGATAAAGGCAAGTTGGCGCTCAGTTTCGGCCAATGATTTTAATTGTATAATCGCTCGCCGGGCCTCGTTCAGATCCCAGGCTTCATCTATTTCATTTAACTCGTCAATCATAATCAATAAAATTCGCCCTTTAGCGGCTACGGCGCTTTTGGCCTTTTCCAACCAGCTTTGAAATGCTTCAAAAACATCGTTTTCAGCACTGAGGCGGGGGAGTATTAAACTTCTTTTTTTGCCGCCATAAAGTTGAGCAATGGCCTCATTAATACGATTGGCCATTTCCAGCCATAACCCGGTTTCACTGTAAGTATCCAGCCTTTGCATATCTATCAAAACCGGCGCAAATTTATAAGCTGTGGCATTATGATGGTCATGAAGAAAGTGTAACAACGAAGTTTTGCCAATACGGCTAAACCCGTAGAGAACCACATAATTTTGTTTCTCTATCAGGCAAGTTCTAATTTGTCTGATTTCATCTTCACGCCCTTTAAAAACTCGGCGGTCACGGGCGGGAGCAGGGGAGTACAGATTGGGTAAAGAGGCCGATTTTGCCAACGGTTGGTATTCAAGTTCGGTCGGATAACTGTTTTGCAGTGGAAAAAGAGCGTTAATATCAAAATACTGAATGGCCCCCATCTGTTGCAGGCACTCAAGTTCTTCTTGAAGCAGTTGAACTGACCGCTCTGTCGCGGTGTAAAGGGTCAGTTCAAGGCGAGCTGTTCTATCGCGAGTAATCTGCGCGGCATGGATTTCAAGCAGATACAAACCTTCGTGATACAAAGCATAAATGGGCAGGAGCAGATTGATTAAAAGGCGGGGAGCGTCTATGGAATGGATAGTCACTCTGATTGTTTCTCGGCCACGCATGTCTTCTCGCCAGCGTAGCGGAATGGCGCTTTTGTTGGATGGTGCATTGGGACAATCTCGTTTATAAACAATCAAACGCTCATATTTACTGCCCGGATGACTTAACCGGCCCACAATTTCCGACTGTGGGGTAACCCGGCAAAGTTTTTTATCATGAACACACTGAGCGAATCTAATCCGGTTTTTGGGAATATTGAGGGTCTGGCCATCGGCCCGTTCAATGTGGCTTACCAGGTGACGAGCAATCAAGTCTGCTACCAGCCGATTGGGGGATAGGGTACCCTGAGGCGGTTGCGGCTGCTCTACCAGGTCTCGATAAAATATTTCCAGGTCGGGATAATTCAATTGATCGGCCACGCCTTTCAAAAATTTATCCACATCAGTAGCGGGAATCGGCTGTAAACGATAGGCTTCGAGTTCTTGTTCTAAAATTTTATCTATGATTTCTCTCCCTTTAGGCAAAAGCCGGCGTTGTTTTAAAACCCGTTTAATATTCATTTTGGCAACAGAGGTTTGCACCGCCTCAGCCCATCGTTTGTCGGGGCCGTCGTAACGCGGGTCAATTTCAATTTCGACAAGATCGCCATTATAGAGTTCTTGATCATAGGCAGCTATTTGACCGTTAACCCACATACGTTTGCAGTGACGGCCCACTTCAGAATGAACTCGATAAGCATAATCAATAGGGGTGCTGGCCTGAGGCAACCGATAAACTTCACCAATAGGGCTAAACACAAAAATTTCTTCGGAACTGCTCCCTAGCGGCGACGTGCGAATAAGCTCCAGTGACTCTGGGTGATTCCACCAGGCATTTTTCATCACCACCTCTGGCACGCTGAAAAATTTGGCTGCCACCACCCCCATTGCATTGGTTTGATCCATAGCTTGCGTGCAAATATGAAATTTAACCGGAATTTTGGCTTTAGGATCATCCAATTTATGACACCCGACGGTAGTGATAAGCACTCTATAACCGTTATAGGAGGGTGAGGCTATTAAATCTCGAAAATAACTGCTGTTATGAGCTACCCGCCCTTCCAGCGGTGACCACTGCTGATGAATCAATTGTAGCACTTGATAACAATCGGCTTCACTGATGGTCATAATATCTATTTTGATCTCTCGAACCAACTCTTTAAGAGTTTCACCCCGCCGTATTTTTTCGTATACCCGGAACGCAGGAGTGTAATGAAGTCGAAGAGGGTGAAGTCGAAGGGGGATAGCAGCGGTGATGCGGTGATGGGCTAAAATGGGGACCAATAAATTACAAATGTGATCATAATATTTTTTTTGCTCCAGCCTGATTTGTTTAACCCACCCCCACTCCTTGGGATGGAGCCGTTCTAAACTTAGATCGTCAAATTTGTGACGCAGTTGTCCCATACCTAGCATAATGGCCAAAGGCGCAAAAATAATTTCGTTATCTTCGGCTAAAAGGTGGGCCTTTGCCTGGGGCAATTGGTTAATACAGTTGACGTTGGCCACATGAGCGGCCAGACACAGCAAGACCAATTCTAGATTTGTATAAGCTGTTACAAATAGCTGGCGCAAGCGATTAATCCGATACGATTTACTATTTGAGTAATTGTAATTCGCATCGCCATACTCAAGAGACAATTCTCTTAAAGCTCTAAAGTCCTGAGCCAATTGATAGGTTTTTTCATCAATCAAGCCGGTTTGTTCAAATAATCGTTTAGGTTCAACCGTGTGGGCTAGCATCGCTGCCAGCATGGTTTGGGCCGGCAATCGCCATTGAGCCAATATCCGCAATGTTTGGTTCAAAAGTTCTTCGTTTAAACCTTCCCCCTGGCCCAGCCGGGGTTGTATCTGCCCCCGGAACATAGTGATTAAAGTTTGATCCTCCTGGCTGAGATAATGCAAAAATAAGGATTGATCTTGTGAATGCGTTATCATGAGATCTCTTTTCTCCTTTCATCAAGCCCCTTAACCTCAAAGCCGGTTAGTCCCCTTTTCTCCATTGTACTTCAAAACTTTTCAAGAATCAATTAGAGTATGGTAAAAATATACAAATCGTAGAGAAAAAGCACTTGCATTTTTATAACTTTTTACCTATAATGAAGAAATACTTTGAAGTATTTACAGAAATACTTTGTAATATTTTACAAAAATTCGGAAAGAATGGAGGGATGTATGGTAATTTGCTAATCTTTACTCAAACGAACTTTAAGATTAAAAATTTTTGAATTAATAGGGATGGAGGTAAAAATGAAAAGATTATGGACTATATCTCGTAAAGTTTTAAGTCTGGAATTTACCCCTGATAATCATTCTACGCCGGTATTACGCTGGGGCCGGTATCACCATGCCCTGAAACCCGGTTTTAATTGGGTTATTCCAATTATTGAGCAAGCCTTACCCCCTCTCAAAACTGGTTTATATGTAGGAAACTTTGCTTTTGAAGAGGTTCTCAGCCGCGATAATATTCCCTTTAAAATAAAGATGACAGTAATGTTTTCCTTCAACCCCTGGACAATTGATAAGTCTGTAGCGGCTCAGTTAATGCGCGGCGGCGAGAGCCTATTACGAACTATTGCGCACGAGTTTGCCAACCGCCGTTTGCGTCGGCTGGTGGCCGCTTATGGAGCAGAAGAACTATCGCGCCATGAGATTGTAACCGCCATTGAAACCAGTCTTAATGGGGACCTTACGCAAGAAATGAGGGGGCTGGGCCTAAAACCCCTGCCCAACGAAGAGAGTGGCGTGATGCTTAAAGAAATTGTTGCGCCTGATACCTTCAAGCGAACCATGATGGAAGTAAAGCACAACGAAGCAATTCTGGATATCCTCAGCAGTTATCCGGTGCCGGAATTAGTTCAGTTGTTAATCCAATTGATCTTTGCTAACAATTTGAAAGATCAACCCAACGCTGTATCGTTGATGATGGCAGGACCGCACGGATTACCCTTGCCATATTTACCAATACAAAATAGAGAATAGACTTGTTTGAAACCCAGCCGCCCAAAATTTGTAAATAATGTCAGCTAATTTAAGAAAGGGGGAAATATGCCAGCAAAAATATGGCAAATTGACAGTCTTAAAAACCATTTATTGGCTGTTCGAGCCGGCATGCGTATTACATTGCCACCCTCCCTGGTGCGCGACGGCAATGGACAACTGGCGGCCTATCAAGCCGGTTGCGACGCGGCCATCACCTACCTGGCAGAAAAATTTGGACTTGATTTAGACCCCAACCAGCCGGGACGAAAACCTCAAACTCACGAATTGAGATTGTGGAAACGAGAAGATATCAAACAAGATCTGGAAGTGGCTGGAAAAGTGATGCATGCAAGTCAATCCTTAATGTTGGCTGAAAACCCCCATCTTGTCGCCTTTTATCAAGGCGTTGACAACACCCTCCACGGCCTGGCGCAATCTTTTGGGATTGAAAATTTGAGCTTGACGGATGACCAGC
This sequence comes from Anaerolineae bacterium, assembly GCA_023151115.1. The sequence goes on along the minus strand of JAKLJP010000067.1, from coordinate 5,912 downwards.
GAGGTCCTGGTTATGGCAAGGCGAATCCTTTATGAACGAGGAGCTGTGTTTCCGTGTGACAGTTAGAAATGAACAAGGCCGGGTGATCCTGAATTGGGTTAAACCTTGGCTGGGTAGCTTAACTGTAACCTACTTATCGGGCAAAATCATTATTAAAAGAGAAAGCTTCTTTGTCAGGCAAATTTACCTACCTGGCGAGAAAGAATCGGTGGAGATTGGTAGCTGGTAAGCAGGCTGCACAGCGTTTTAATGTCTCCTTAAAGCTTCGTTTATATAGTGAAAAGATACCGGCTAAAAACCGAATCTTGAGGAGAATTTTGCTCGATGTTCTTAAAAACACCCTGGTGGCTGCTGTGCCTGTTTGGCTTGTTGCTTTTTAGCAGTCCCACCTATGCCCAACCCCCCGACCTCAACTTCGCCGATTACGAACTGCCCCTAACCGACTACACCCTGCCCAACGGCCTGCGAGTTATCCTGGCCGAAGACCACTCCGCCCCGGTGGTAGCGGTGGACATCTGGTATCACGTCGGCGCGGCCAATGACCCGGAAGGCCGCTCCGGGTTTGCCCACATGTTCGAGCACATGATGTTTGAAGGCTCGGCCAACATTGCCAACGGCGAATGGGACAAGCTGCTGGAGTCGATTGGGGCCAATCACAACGCCTATACCGCCAACGATAAAACCGCCTATTGGGAAGTGGCCCCGGCCAACCAGCTTCCGCGTATCCTGTGGATGGAAAGCGACCGCATGGCCAGCCTGGCCGTCACCGAGAAAGCCTGGGAAACCCAGCGCGATGTGGTTATCGAAGAGTTCAACCAGCGCGTCGCCAACCGGCCCTACGGCGCGGCCAACCGCCGCCTCTTTACCCAGCCGATGCAAGGCTACGTGCCCTACGAGCGTTCGGTCATCGGCAGCGTGGAGGACTTGAACGCGGCCAAACTGCCCGAACTGCAAGCCTTCCACGATAGGTATTACAAACCCAACAATGCTACCCTGGTCATTGTGGGCAATATTGACCTGGAACTGACCCAAACGCTGGTGCAAGCCTATTTTGGCGACATCCCTGCCGGGGAAGCGCTTGCCCCCATCACCGAGCAATATCCGCTGCCCGCCGAATTTCCCACCCTGAGGACCGATGAAATGACCGGCTGCGCCATCGGCACGGAGGAAACTATGATTGACCCGCAGGTGGAAGTGCCGCGTTGGGCTTCCACCGTGGTTGGCCCGCCACGCGGTACGCCCGATTTTTACGCCCTCAGCCTGCTGACCGACATCCTGGCCGGCGGCAGCAGCAGCCGTTTTGAGCAGAACATCATTCGCCAGGGCAAGGCCGCCAGCGCCTACGTCGGCCTGAGCGATTACCTGGGGGCCAGCATCATCTATGCCATCGCCCAGCCCAACAGCGGTGACGCCCTGGAAACTATGCCCAAACTGGTCCGGGCTGAGTTCGATAGCGTGATTGCCGATGGCGTCAGCGAGGCCGAACTGGCCCGCGTCAAAAAGCAAACCCTGGTCGGCTCGATTACCTCTTTCCGCGAGTCGGCTTTGAACAGCGCCGAATGGCTGCAAGACGCCGTGCTGACCTTTGATGACCCCGCCGCCATCGCCGATGAGTTGGCCCAATACGAGGCTGTTACCGTTGATGACATTCAGCGTGTGGCCCAGACCTATCTATGCGACAAACCGATGAACATTCAACTGACCCTGAAAGAGGGCGAAGAAGTTTTGAGTGACTATCCCGGCCTGCTGGTCGAGCCGGTTGAAATTGCCCTGGAGTCTGAACCTGCTTCCGAAGCGATGGACAGCGAGGTGCTGGCCGATTTGCCCGAGGGCGTGGTCAGCCGCACCGAGATACCAGAAGCTCTGCCGGTCACGGAGAGCAACTTTCCGCCCTTCGAGCAGTTTACGCTTGACAACGATTTGAATGTTATTTTTGTGCCGCAGACCGAAACGCCCAAACTACGCCTGCAACTGAACGTGGGTGGCTCTAACGCGGCGGCCCCGGCTGAGCAGCAGGGGGTGGCCGACTTGATGGCCGACCTGCTGACCAAAGGCACCGAAAGCCGCTCTGCCGCCGAAATTGCCGAAACCATCGAGGCGGCCGGCGGTTCGGTGGGCTCCAGCGCCGCGCTGGAATGGACGTCGCTCTCGGTGGATGCCCCGACCACAGAAACAACCCTGGCCTTTGACCTGCTGAGTGATATGGCCCGCCATGCCACCTTTCCCAAAAAAGAGTTTGACGTGGTTAAAACCCAAACCCTGACCTTTTTAGAGCAGGATGAGGTCAACCCGGCCAGCATGGCCAACCGTCAATTTGGCCGCATTGCCTACGGCGGCCATCCCTACGGCTTTATCACCGACCTGCAAACTGTGAGCAGCCTGACCCGCGAGGATGTGGTTGAATTTCACCAGACCTACTACAAACCCAACAACGCCCTGCTGGTCATCGTCGGCGATATTACCACCGAGGAAGCCAAAGCCGAAGCGGAGCGTGTTTTTGGCGATTGGGAGTCGGGCGATGTGCCGGATTTTCTGAATTATCCCGAGGCCGAGTTGGGCGACACCTCGCTGATTTACCTGGTAGATCGGCCCACCTCCGAGCAGGCTACTGTGCAGGTGGGCAACCGGGCCATTGACGCCCGCAACCCGGATCGCTACGCCCTGGCAGTGGTCAACACCCTCCTGGGCGGCGGCTCTTCTTCGCGGCTTTACCGCAACCTGCGTGAAGACAAAGGTTATACCTACGGCGTTTACAGCCGCTTTGGCCGCCCCAATGACACCAGCACCTTCCGCGTGGTCGGCGATGTCAGCCAGGACCACGCCGCCGACGCTGTGCAGGAAATCCTGACCGAACTGGAACGCATCCGCAGCGAGCCGATTGCCGAGCAGGAGTTGACCGACGCCAAGAACCAGCTCATCGGCAACTTTGCCCTGGCCATCGAGCAGCCCGCTGATTTTGCCGACCAGCTCGCCACCCGCTACCTGACCGGCATCCCCATCGAAGAGCTGAACGACTACCTGCAAGCCATTGAACAGGTGACGGCTGAAGAAGCCCAAGCTGCCGCCGCCAAATACATTGACTCCGACCAGCCGATTATCGTGGTGGTAGGCGACGCTGAAGTGGTCAAGCCGCAGTTGGAGCAGCTCGGTCCGGTGATGGTGATAGATAACGAAGGCAAAGAGATCGAGGAATAATCTTCGGACTTTTCAGAACCCTAAAGATTTTAAAGACCTTTAAGATCTGATAACTCAATCAAATCTTTAACAAAGGGCGGAGCATCTCATAACATGCGCCGTCCTTTTTTGTAACGTCTCCGTAACGTTAGCTGGACGATGGCCGGTTAAAATCCAGGTATAGTTTTGACAACTATTGCTTCTAAACCATCCTCCTGAAAGGAACTCTATTGTTTATGAAACGCTCTTTTGTCTCACTGCTATTGGTTGCCATTTTGATGGTGATAGCTTCGGCCGGCCGCCAGCCGGTGGCGCGGGCCGAAGAAGCCAACCGCGAAGTAACCGTGACCAATATTTATGGCTATCAGGATGCCGACGGCTTTTTTAGCTATTATCATATTGTCGGTAGTGTTTATAATGGGGCCGATATGGCCGTCAACAATATTGAATTGGCCCTCACGGCCAAAGATGCGAAGGGTAAGACCCTGCTGCGGGATTATTCCGGCAATCCGGTTGAGAGTATTACCATTAATCCGATTTTGTGGACCCTGGAACCCGGCCAAGCTTCACCGTTTGCCTATTCGTTTAGCCTGGATAACGGCCAACCCCAAACCTTTGATGTAAAACTGATCAACTACGAGACCACTGCAGCCAGAGAGACACAGGTGGAGGTGCAGCACGGTCAGATGGTTACAGGCGACGACGGCATGCTTTATATTACCGGAGAATTGGTCAACTTGAGCGAGACTCGGCTGGATATTAAGGGTCTGGCCGGGGCCGCGCTGGATGAGGATAACAACGTCGTAGCCGCCAACACCTACGAAGCCGGTGCTGGCTATCTGGCTCCGGCAGGCGACGCTCGCGGCAACGACCGCATTCCTTTCCGCTTCCGGTTGACCGGTCCGGCCCCCACGGCTGAAACCTGGGCGGTTTATGTGGATGCCAGCCCGGCTCAAGCCGAAGAAGTGCTGCCGTTAGAACTGTCTGAGCCGTACACTTATGTAGATGCCGAGGGGTCGGTGCATGTAGTTGGCAGTGTGACCAATCAGGCGGAGGATACCATCGAGCTTTACCTCCTGGCCGGTCTCTACGCTGAAGACGGCACGGTGCTCGATGCCGAGGTAATCAATCTGCCTTATGCCTTGCAGCCGGGCCAGAGTGTTCCGTACTCTCTCAACAGCTTCAGCGGCGTTGACAGTGTGGCCGGGCAGTCGGACAAGATTGCCCGAACCAAAGTGTGGGTCACTACGGCGATGGTTAACAACAACTACGAGTATGTGAGCCTGAACACGGAAATTGACCAGCAGGTGCAGGCGGATAGCGTCTGGAGTTTCAGCGGTGAAGTCACCAATAACTCGGATAAGACGCTCTCCTGGGCTACGGTTGTGGTAGCCTTGTATGATCAACGAGGCCAATTGCTGGCTACGTATGACACTGATATTTATGGGGAAACCGGCCTGATTGAACCCCAAAGCACAACCGCTTATACTCTTGATTTGAACGTGCCGCTGGACCTCGACCCGGCCAAAGTCACGGTTAAAACCCTGGTCCAGGGCATGGTGAATTAAACCAGGCCCGGCCAAACCACCAAGGGACTGAGAGTTATCTCAGTCCCTTTTATGTTAACCGCCCTGTGGTTGTTAAGGGGTGGGATCATCAGGCCCGGCTTCCAATCCGGCAAAGATACTCAAGAATTATGAGAGTGGACCTGTCAAACATCAATACTACCCTCCTGGTGGCCGGCTTTGGGCTAGCGATAGGCACAGTCCTCCGCCTAGTAACTCAACCCGGCAGCAATCCGCTCTTCCTCCTGGCCGTGGGGTTTGGCGCGGGAGCAATTCCCGTAGCTGCCCTGGTAGGAACGGCGCTGGCGCTTATCTCCAAGTCTCAAGGGACCTCCCAAAGCTCAGGGGAACGATTGGGCTGCTACGAGATTATCATTCTGCTAATCTATTTCCTCATCTTGGGCAAACCGGCAGGACTGTTTGCCCTGTCTTTGGCCGCCTTTATACTCATTCTGGATTTAGTCATCGGTCCAGCGTTTGCTTCTCAACTGGGTTGGGTTCTAAGCGGCGCGCTTTGTGGAGCTATCTGGGGGGTGGGGGTCAGGGTCTGGTTCAAGCTCCGCAACTGGAGCAAGCAGGCTTAGTCAGGAGCACCTCAGAGGTTAACTAGGTTGGACTGCCCAGTTGAGCTACAATAAATCTTCTGTTTCATTTTTAGTTCAGATTTAGTCCATCCTCCGGCTGATCTACCGCAGACCGGAGAGGAGACGGCTCGATGATGTTACGAATTGCCCTGCTGCAAATGATGGCTTGTGGGAGCAATCAGGAGGCCAACTTGCTCAAGGGAGAAGCCTTCTGCCGCCAAGCTGCCCAGATGAGGGCCGACGTCGTCCTCTTTCCCGAAATGTGGAACATGGGCTACCTGGCCGAGTTGGATGTGGCAGCCCTCCGAGCCTACCGCGCGGGAAGTCTGGGGCAATGCTTTCAGAAGGCTCTCCCGTTATGGCCTCTTGACCGCCCCTGACGTTAAACCGCCCAATACCGTTATTAGCGGGTGAGGGCGGGGAGAACCCGTTGGTGCGCCTGCTCGGGGTTGGGGTGTGAGGATGTAAGGAGGTCTGGGGCTGGCCGTTCTACTTCCTGTGGCTTCATACTCGTGACAAGTTAAGGGTTCAAAGAAAAAGTCAAATGGGGAAAGGAGATAAATCAAGTCGAGAAATCGGTTTACGTAAG
>JAKLJP010000066.1 GCA_023151115.1 Anaerolineae bacterium | reverse complement strand
GAGGGCGCTCTTCTCCCCCTCTCCGCTTCGGAGAGGGGGTTGGGGGGTGAGGTCTGCCCCCAAAAGCGAACACACCCCAGATTTATCACAAAGATAAGGGGAATTCTCCAGGGCCTGCCTGGTTACTTCAAGGTAAGCGTTGACCCAAAATAAAAAATTGAGAATCAACATGTCTTGGCCCAAAGGAGGATTACCATGCCCTGTGCAATTAACAATCGAAGACAATTTTATCTCTTTTTAACCGCTCTACTGCTGTTGATACCCATCCTGCCGGCTTGCGCCGCGGCCACCCCTGAAACCGTTACCGTCAAGGAAACGGTTGTGGTCGAGAAAGAAGTTGTGGTGGAGAAGGAAGTTGTGGTGACGGCAACGCCCGCTGCGGCTGCGCCGGTGATGGAAGACAGGGACTACTATTATGATCCGGCCCTGGCGGGTGAAGAAATTAGCGTGGTCCTGTACGAAGGCCCCGGTACGCAGCATTTATTGCCCTATGTGCCCCAATTTGAGGAAGAAACCGGTATCAAAGTCAACCTCACCCAGATTGCCGAGGCCAGTCTGATTGAGAAAGAGGTGTTGGATTTCACTTCCCAAGCCGGCGCTTACGATATTGTTCAGACCACTCAGGATGGCGCCGGGGTGGCCTATTTTGCCTCGTCCGGTTGGATTGAGGATTTGACCCCCTACCTTGAGAAAACGCCGGGCAAGTTTCACTATGAAGATTTCTCCGAGTCGGTCCAGGCGGCCACCAGCTGGCCTTATGGCGGCGTGCCCAAGATTCCCGAAGGCCGGCCCTATTCCATGATGCAAGAACTGACCACTCGTATCTTCATCTATCGTGACGATCTTTTTAATGACCCGACTGAGAAAGAAGCCTTCCAGGCCAAATATGGGCGTGAACTGACCGTACCCAAAACGACCGACGAACTGCTGGAAGTGGCGGAGTTCTTTACCCGGCCCGACGAGAGTTTGTATGGTATTTCCTTTGAGGGCGCCCGTGACCTGCACATCTACGCTGTCTGGGTTCATTTTTTGTGGGCTTTCGACGGCCAGGAATGGGACCCAACTACCTATGAGGTAACTCTGGACAGTCCCGAAGCCATTGCCGCCACCGACTATATTTTGCAACTGTCCAAGTTCACACCGCCGGGCCACAGTACGGCCAGCCTGTTTGAGGCCGTCACCGCTTTTGCCCAGGGGCAGTCAGCTATGAGCATCATTTGGGGTCCCACTTTTGGCATGGCCTCCGGCCCCGATACCCAAGTCAGCGGCAAGGCCGGTTTTGGCGAGATTCCGGGGGCTAAGCGATACCTGGTGGCCGGTGTGGGCATGGCTATCAACAAGTTCTCCCAGTCTCAAGCCAAGAAAGACGCGGCCTGGTCCTTTATCTCCTTTATCGAGTCACCCACTATCCAAACCAAGATGCAGGCCGACGGCAATGCCGGGCCGCGCAAGTCGGTTTATGGCCTCAAAGAAATCGCCGAGGCCCGGCCAGCTGAAAACTTCTCCACCCGCCTGGCCTCTGAGAAGGGACACCCCTGGGCTATGGCCGGCGGGGTTGGGACCCAGTTTGTGAATGTCGTTTTCACCAATCTGAATCGAGCCATTGCCGGCGAGGTTACAGCCGAACAGGCTATGCAAGACGCCGACGCCGAAGCGACCCAACTCTTCCAAGAGGCCGGGTTGATAGAATAGCTGCTTGAAGACCCTAAAGGTTTCAAAAACCTTTAGGGTCTGGAATTTCGTATGCTCAAACGCTTTTTCGACAACCATCAACTCATCTTTTTAGGGCCGGTGAACGCCTATATCACCTTCTGGACGTTGTTCCCGCTCTTGTATATGCTCATTATCAGCCTGACCAATTGGAAAATCCCCAATCCGGCCCGATTTATTTGGTTCGGGAACTATCTCGAAGCCCTGACTGACCCGCTCTTTTGGTATTCTGTGCGGATTACGCTGACCTTTGCCTTCGCCGTTAGCATCCTTGAAATTGGGTTAGGCTTTGGTGTGGCCTTACTGCTCAACCGGCCCTCGGCAGTGGCGACGCTGGTGCGCGCCCTGCTGATTGTGCCCATGGTGCTCACTCCGGTCGTCACCTCGATGATGTGGCGCTATCTTTACAACCCTTCCTTCGGACCCCTTAACTACGTTTTGAGTCTGGTTGGGCTGGGACCTTACGAGTGGTACAGCAGAGCCGAGACCGTCTGGCCCTCGCTGATGCTGATTGATCTGTGGCAGTGGACGCCTTTTCCGGCTTTACTGATTCTATCCGGCCTGCACAGCCTGCCCGAAGATATTTTCGAGTCCGCTCAGGTGGATGGGGCCAATGCCTTGCAGCGCTTTATTTTCTTGACTGTACCGTTATTACGCCCGCTGCTGTTGGCCGCCTTTTTGCTGCGTTTCCTGGATGCACTCAAAATCTTTGACACCGTTTTTGTCCTCACTCGCGGCGGGCCGGGCACGATGACCGAAGTGCTCAGTTTTCATATCTATCGTTTTGGCATCGGCGAGTATTTTCGAGTGGGCTATGGGGCCAGCATGTCGGTGCTGGTCTTGCTGCTCTCAGCCGGCCTGAGTTGGTTGTTTGTAAACTTGTTGCGACAGGAGGAGTTGACCCATGCCTAGATTCTGGCGAAAAGTGTTGGCGGCGGCGCTGGTTAATCTGGGCTTGGCCCTGGTGCTCCTGTGGACGCTCTTCCCGGTCTTCTGGCTCTTCCTGACTTCGATCAAATCCGAAGCCGATGCTTTTGTCTATCCTCCCAAGCTGGTTTTCACCCCCACTTTCGACGCCTACTACAAAGTATTCTCTGATGAAACCGGTTCTAACTGGCCGCGTTTTTGGCTGAACAGCACCAGCGTGGCTTTGTTGAGCACACTGATCGCGCTGCTGATCGGCGTTCCGGCTGCCTATGGACTGACTCGCTTTCAATTCAAGAACAGCCGGGCCACCCTTTTCAGTATTCTGAGTGTGCGCTTCATGCCGCCCATTGTCGTCGTCATTCCACTGCTGTTTATGATGCGTACCTTGAAACTGGTAGACAATATTCTCGGCCTCAGTTTTATTCACGCGGTTTTTGCCCTGCCGTTTATCATCTGGATCATGCTGGGTTTCTTTGCCAGCGTGCCGCGTGATCTGGCCGATGCCGCTTTAGTGGATGGCACTTCTGAGCTGGGCGCGTTGTTTCGAGTTGTCCTGCCGGTGGTTCGACCCGGTTTGATCGCCGCAGCGCTGTTTGCCATGCTGCTATCGTGGAATGAGTTTCCTATCGCCCTGGTGTTGACCGGCGAGGCCGCCAAAACTATTCCGGTCGCCGCCACTACCCTGATCGCCGAACGGACGATCCATTGGGACCGCGTGGCGGCAACGGGAATGATCGCCATCATCCCTACGGTTCTGTTTGCCCTGCTCATCCAGCGCCATCTGATCCGCGGTCTGGCGGCAGGAATTGTTAAATGATAGGAGTTACGCGGTCATGTCATTTCGAGCGACCCGCAAGGGGGAGCGAGAAATCTCTCACCCTGCTCTTGCCAGACACAGCCCAACCAAGTTCCTCCGGCGGTTTGGTCTGTGGTTATGGCTGGTGAGTTTAGCCATCGTCGGGTGCGCGCCCATAGCCGACGCCCTGACCCATCCCTGCCTCTCGCCAGCGGAACAAGCCCAAGCCCTGCCTTTGTTGGTCGAAGCGATCCAGCATATGCAAAGATATTTGGAAGCGCAGGGAATGACCGCTCAGGTGCAAACACAAGAAGAAGGCGGGCTTATGTTGGGCGCTTATCCCCGGCCCCAGGCTCTCTGGATCATTCGTCTTACCGAGCCAGCCCTGGCCGAAGATGATCCCCGGCTGGCCGACATCGCCCGGGCCGCCTACTGTTTGCGCCCCGGCGGGGTGTGGTTGACCATCACCACCCTGGCCGGTCAAACCCGGCTTATGAGTTATCCGCCGGCCGATTTAAAAATGCTTCTAAAAAATGAGGAATCCCCATGAGAGCTTTAGTTTACGAAGCCCCCTGGCAAATGCCGCTGCGCCAAGTTGACCCACCAGAACCCAGCCCCACAGACGTGATCATCTCGGTCCAGGCCGTTGGTATCTGCGGCTCGGATGTCCACGGCTTTATGGGTACAACGGGCCGGCGCAAACCGCCGATTGTGATGGGACACGAGTTTAGCGGGGTGATAACCGCTACCGGAGAACAGGTTGCCGCCTATAAAGTGGGCGACCGGGTGGTGGGGCAGCCCCTGTTGCCTTGCGGCCAGTGCGATAATTGCCGCGCCGGGCTGTGGAATATCTGTTTTAATCGCAGCGGCTTGGGTATGAATCTTAACGGGGCCTATGCCGAAGCCGTGTGCGTGCCGCAACAAATGCTCTACCCCTTACCCGCCGAGATGGGTTGGGAACAAGGGGCCATGGTCGAACCGCTGGCGGTAGCCATGCATGCCGTCAACCTAACCCCGCTCAAACTTATGGATACCTTGGTCATTATTGGCGCCGGAACCATCGGCTTGCTCACCTTGCTGGCCGCCCGGCTAAAAGGGGCTGGTAAAATTATTGTCACCGACCTCAGCCCGCACCGGCTGGAGATGGCTCAACGATTAGGGGCTGAGGCGACGGTGAATGTTGCCCAACAAAACCCTACCGCTGTGATCCAGGGCTACACCAACGGTCTGGGCGCTGACGCTGTCATCGAAGCTGTAGGAGTCACGGCGGCGGTCAAACAATCCCTGGAAGCCGTGCGTACCGGCGGCCACATCACCTGGATTGGCAATTCACAGCCTGATGTAGCGTTGAACATGCAGCAGGTTGTCACCCGCGAGCTAACCATTCGCGGGGCTTACGGCTTCAATAAAGAGTTTGGCCAGGCCATCGAAGCTATTCAGACGGGCAAGATAGATATTACCCCCCTCATTGAAAAGATTGCCCCCTTAGACGACGGTCCCCAGCTCTTTCAAGATTTGGCCGGCGGCAACCTGGAGGTGGTGAAGGTGATCCTCAAACCTTAATGAAAGACGCAATTCTTCATGGCTCGGCTGCGGCGCTGCGCCACGATTGGCCCTGGTCGTCTGAGACAAACACCCCGCCTTTGGTCAAGGCCGCGTATAACCGCCCCTGGTTGAAAGCCAGGGCGCGGACACCCTGCGGTATGCCCAAATCCGGGTCGAGCGGCAGGCCGGTGTTGGCGGCGCTCCAGGTCTGGCCGCCATCCAGGCTGCGATAGACCCCGATATCTGTGCCCAGGAAGAGGCTGTTGTTGGAGCCAAAGGCGATGGCGCTGCTCCAGGTGCGATCACCGCCGATGGCGGCGCTTAAATCCAGCCAGTTTTGCCCGCCATCGTCCGACACATACAGCCCGCCGTGGAGCGCACCCAAATAAAGCCGGCCTGCTGGGGAAACGGCCAGGGTTTGGGCAACCGCGTTGCTTTTGTCGTTGGGGACCAGGTTCCAGCTCTGTCCACTATCGGTGGAGCGGAGCAGCCCGCCGTATTGCAGCCAGGCATAGGCGGTTTTATCGCCGGCAAAGTTGGGCGAAAAGGCAATCCCCCCGATGTCCGAAGCTCCCTCTACAGTTGCGCCATCATAAACCACCTGCCAGGTTTGCCCCCCATCCGCCGAGCGCAGAATTTGTTTGCTGGCATAATTTCCCCCGGCCAGCACAATCCCATCGGGGGCAAAATTGGGCGAAACGGCCAGCGCCATGACCTCAAAGCCGGCGGGCAGGTTGGCCAGATAAGTCCAGCTTTGTCCGCCGTCGGTACTCCGTTCAATAATCGTCCCGGTAGCAGCAAAGAGCGTGCCGTTATTGGCGATGGCTAATTGAGCCACTCTGGTTTCGTCGGCGCGGGCGGGGAAGTTAGTATCCTGCCATGTGCGTCCACCGTCCGTAGATTTGAGGACCCCGGCGGTGCTGTTGGCGACAAAAAGTGCTCCATCAGGCGCAACGGCCAGGGCTTGCAGGTCAAGCTGGTTCAGGTCAAGAGTAGGGCGGCCCCAGGTTAACGATTGAGGCGCAACCACAAAGGGCTGCTGATCAGTCTTACCAGTCAGGTATAACTCACCGCCGGGAAGAACGGTGGCTGCGGCCAGTTCAAAGTTGGCCGGCAGCCCGCCTGACAGCGACTGCCAGGTGCGTCCGGCGTCAACCGAGCGCTGCAATTTGAGCGGCTGGTTAAACTCCTGGGACAGCACTACATAAACGGTCTGGTCGGAGGCAAAGGTGGGCGAAAAGAATAGGTCACGGACGCCTTGATTGGGTTCCAGCCCGGCGGCGGCCGGCTGCCAGCTTTGGCCGCCATCGGTGCTGCGCCAACGGCCATCGTTCAGAACCAATTGGTCGCGGGCAAAGTTGGGCGAAAAGGCTATTTGACCAGGCGGCAGGCCGGTATCGGCCCAAGTGTTGCCGCTGTCGGTGGAGCGGAGCAGGGTGCGCCCGCTGATAAGTATCAGCTTGTCTTGAGCAAAGGTGGGCGACACGGCCAGGTCAGAGAGTTGGGCTTCGGTTGGTTCAGTGGTGTAGCCGCCGGCTAAGGCCAGCCAGGTATCGCCGCCGTCGCCGGAGCGGAAGAGGCCACGATAGGGTGTGGTCAGGAAAATGGTTTCATCCTGGGCAAAGGTGGGCGAGAAAGCAATCTGGCTGATTTCCAGGTCGGTCAGGCCACGAGTGGTCGGCTGCCAGGTGTCGCCGCCGTCGGTGGAGCGGAAAAGACCTCCATTGCGGCCCTGGGCTGACAGACCGGCCAGCAGGGTTCGGTCGCTTTGATAGTTGGGCGAGATGGCAAAGGCGCTGATGGAACGATTGGGCAGGCCCCGGCCCAATAAAGTCCAGCTTTGGCCCTCGGCCTGGTACAGCCGGCCGTTGTCCAGGCGGAAATAGTCGCCGGCGGGAGTGGAAAAGAGTTGGGAGGAGGCCGGCTGCGGGCTAAAGGCAGCCGGAGGCGGCGGGTCAAGCTGGCCGCCACTGGCAGCGACAATCAGGAGGTTGGCGTTGGCGTCGGCCAGGTAGAGACGCTGCGCTTGCGGGTCAAAGGCCAGGGGGGTGAACTGGCCGGGCAGGACGATTTCGGCCAACAGAGCCAGGTCGCCATCAAAAACTTGCAAAGCCTGGCCGTTGACCGAGTAAAGACGGTCGGAGGGCGGGTCATAGGTCAACAGGCCGTTGGCCCCGGCTAATTCCAGGGTGGGGGTGAGGATTTGTCCTTGAAGTTCAAATCGCTCGATGAAGGAGCGGTCGAGCCGGCCGCGTGAGGTAAAGACCCGCTGCCGTTCCGGGTCGAGGGCAAAGCGGCCGTAGTAGCTAATTTGGCCGGCCTGGTAAACCGGCTGCGGCGGGCCGGACACCTCGAAAGCGGAGAAGGTGTTGCCGCTGTTGGAACCGGCCACGCCGTTGAAGATGAGGGCATAGAGCAGTTGGTTCTGCGGGTCGAGCGTTGTTTCGGTGACGCACGGAGCCATCATGGGGTCTTGCGGGGGGAAGAGAGTGGCCGTGCTGGTCAGCGTTTCGGCGTTGAGAATGAGGGTGTTGCACTGCTCGGTGCGGCACTGGCAGGGCGGGGTCAGGTAGAGCCGGTCGCTGCTGGGGTCGGGGGTAAGCTGGCCAGGGGTATCGAGGGTGGCGACCAGGGTGAAGGCGGCGGTATCAATCACCTGGGTCGGGTTGCCGCTGAGGTAGAGGCGCTGGCGGCTCGGGTCGAGGGCCAGGGAGGGGGATGGAGATTGGAGATTGGAGACAGCGTGCCCATTGGGTATTGGAGATTGGAGAGTGAGTTCGGGTTCGAGTTCGAGGCGGGCTATTTCGTTGTAATCGGTTAGGCTGAAGACTTGCAGGGTGCGCTCATTATTCAAAACGTATAAACGACCTGTCTCCGGGTCGGCAGTGGCGGCTTGGATGAGCAGGGCGGTGAAGATGGTTTCAGCCGCGCCGCTGGCCGGGTCAACGGCCAACACGTAGCTATTGGTGTCGGCGTAGGCGACATAAAGCCGGCCGGTGGTCGGGTCGGCGGCCAGGTCGGCGGGGTAGCCGGGAAGGGTCAGGTCGGTGGTGAGGCGCAGGGCCGACTTGTCGAAGATTTGCAGCAGGTGGGCGTCAATGGCGCGGTTGGTGACGGCCAGCGTGGAGTCGAGCAGAGCCAGGTGAGGCGTACTGTAGGTGTCGTCGGTGAGGATGAAGGGGGCAGGGCTGGTCAGGAGTTGGCCGTCGCTGTCGAGGGCGCGCAGGGTTAGTTGGGCGTCGTCGCTGTCAATGACCCAGACCTGCTGAGCGGACTCATCCACCACCGCTTCGATGAGTTGGGCCGGGTCGGTGTAGCTGCCAACGGGAGTCAGGGTATCGGCGGCGAAAACGGTCAATGCGCCGGGCTGTTTCTGGCCCAGGTAGAGGCGGTTGGCGACGGAGTTAAGGAGAAGAAAGGATGAGAGATTGGAGATTGGAGATTGGAGATTAGTAGAAGTTAATACAGTTAGTGAAATCGGGTCAACGGTCCAGAGTTGGGAAGCGTTGGCCAGATAGAGCCGGTCAGGGCCGGGGGCAAGGGCATAGATGTTGGGCAGGGTATCGGCGATGCGTCCGGTGTCGAGGTCAATGATGGTCAGGGTGGTGTAGGGCGGGCTGGCATACAGGTCGCCGGTGAGGGCGTACAGACGACGGGGGTTATAAGGGTCAAGCTGCAAATCGAGCGGGCCGGGGCGGGAAGGAAAGTCCAATGTCTCCGGCGCCGGCAGGTTTTCGAGTTGGATCAGGCCAGTGACTTGGTTAGTGGTCAGGTCAATGATGCTGACGGTGTTGCCTTCGCCCAGTTCCGCCAAGCCCTGGTTCAGGGTGTAAAGGCGCTGCCTCTGGCTGTCGAGGGCCAGTCGTTGGGGGCTGTGGCCGTTTCCGGCGGGAACGCCGAGGTAGCGTTGGTCAAGGATGGCAGGAATATCGGAGATTGGAGATTGGAGATTGGATGCTTTGCGCGGGGATTGGGAGTTGGCCGGGTGGCTAGATAGAGCGATAAGGGCTAAAAGTATAAGGGCAAAAGTGTATAGTTTTTTCACGGCGCTTCCTTCGTGAAAGGTGGGGCGTTAAATTATGGCAAGTATACTTCAAAGGGGCAGGTTTTTCAATTTTACGACAGGTGGGGGGCGTTCGGATTTGGGGGCGAGTT
This sequence comes from Anaerolineae bacterium, assembly GCA_023151115.1. The sequence goes on along the minus strand of JAKLJP010000066.1, from coordinate 21,860 downwards.
TCTCAAAATCGCACCCTTCGATACGCGCTCCACTTCGTTTCGCGCTACTCAGGATGCGATTTTGCCAGGTATTAGCCTTGATAGCGTCCTGAGTAGGTTGAAGCGAAGCGGAAACCGTATCGAAAGGCGCTGTTTCCCTACAGTTGAGGGGGTTGAGGCCGGGCGAAGACCATAATTTGCCAAAAAAAGGTGCGGTCGGTGTGGACGAGGTGCAGGCCGCCGGCCTGGGCGATGGCAACGATCTGGGGGCGCGGGTGAAGGTAAAAGCGGTATTTGCTGCGGAAAAGAGTTTGGAAGAAATCAACAACGCGGTAAGGCGGGCGGCTCCACCACTCGTCGCGAGGAAAGCTGAGGCAGAGGTAACGCTCCGTATGTTCGGCGGCAGCGCCGAGCAGTTGGGCCAGGTGGGGATAACAGCAGATAACCCGATCCATGAGCACCGCATCGGCGGGGGCGAAGGAAGCGGCTGATTGGGCGAAATCCTGGTGGTGATACGTCACCCGGTCGCTTAAATTCAGGTGGGCGGCGTTAGCTTGGGCCGCAGCCAGATAGCCCGACGACGCATCTACGCCAACCGCGTGGCTGGCTACTCCCTGCCGCAGCATCTCCAGGTGCGCTCCGCCGGCCCCGCAGCCGATGTCCAGCACGCTGATCGGTTCGGGGGCGTGGGTCGTCACGTAAGCGATGAGTTTGCGGGTGCGCTTGTCCAGCCCTTTTTTGAGGTAGTGCTGCGCCTCTTTGCGGGCGTGGGCGGCATCGAAGAAGGTGTCGAGATTATTTATATTACGGGGGGAACAGCAGGGACAGGTCATTCAAATTCCAGGTAAAAAGATACTTGGGGGCTATCTATAAATCTCTCGTAGCAACTCCTCCAAATCCCCATAATCATACGGAGGACGTTTACGCACGGTTAGCACATCAACAATCTTATTGGTTTCGGTAACAGCATATATTATTCCGCCATTGATCCAAGCGGAGTCGGCGCACCTCAAACTCAAAGTCGGGCGCATCCAACGCTTTACTTTTTGTGGGACGTGGATTATCAGCCAACGAGTCAATTGCTCGTCTGACTCGTTGGCGCACATTGCCGGGCAGTTCTTTGATCTTGGGCCAAGCGCTGGGAATAATGTAAACCGTGTAATGGTTCACCCTAACTCCTCTTTTACCTCATCCCAACGTAACCATCCGGCTTGTTTTCGGTCGCCACCAAAGGTTTTTAATTCGGCAAAGGCTTGTCTGGCTATCTGTAAATCTTCGAGCGTCTCCAGCCATTCGATCAAGGCTTCCCAATCATTGGCACTGATGACCGCTAACCGTTCACCTTTTACCGTCACATATTGCACAGATTGTAACAATTCTAACCCTGTCATTGCTTATCCTCCACAACCAAAACTCTTAGGAAATTATACCCCAATTTCGTAAAAACTTCAGTCAACCTCATTAGGTGTTGACCAAAGTGAGTTTTAGAGACAACTTTGTAAAAGGTAAAACGTGAAACGTAAGGTTTTTTGGGCAGAAATCATTACGTTTTACGCTTTACGTTTTATGACAAGTCAGATTTACAACTCATTTTAGTCACACCCACCTCATTAATAACAAAAAGACCTATGATTCTTGTTCAATCATAGGTCTTTTTATTTTAACGGAGATGATGCTTTTGGTCAACGCGATTTTTACAATTGTTTCATCGTTTTAAGAAACCAGCTTCACAAACTCCTGTCCTGAGTCACTCTGAACAGGGGCAGGGTTTAACTCGGCAATCTCCAACAAAAACTCAGGCGCAAAATCTGCTCCATTGGGCCACTCAATCGTCCGACTGGTTAAAAAAACTTGCTTAAACAAACTTTTATCTCGTAAAGGTTCAAAAACCTCGCCGTACAGTTCCTTTTCTAAATCCACCACCCCTTCTGCTCCATTGTTAAATTTTAGTTTTAGCTTGTAATCTTCTAAATATTCTACTTCTATCACATGTAAAAACATAGCTACCTCACGCTAATGGCTCGATTTGGCTCAATGCTTGTCGCTGTCGCGCTCTGTCCCAATTCTCCAATAATTCAGCCTGGTGTTCATCTAACCAGGTCCAAATAAGGTTAAGGGCGCGTCTTGGCATTTTTCCGGTAATTGCGCCTGTCTGGATCTCTACAGTGACTTCATAATTTGATACTCTGCATGAAAATGAGGTGGGTTATGCTCATTGTAGTTCATGCTTATTCTAATGCCGTAAAAGGTTGATATAGTTGGCATCCTGAAAGCTCTGGCAAAGGTATGACCGAAATACCCAATTAGAAGGAGGATTTGGAGGTGTATTATAGCACAATCCTACTTTGCAGTAAACGAGGATCGTTTTTCGTCCAGCAACCTAACCCTTTTAATTCTACTGATGATGCGGATACCCCAACCGCGCCAGCGACTCAGTGATTTCCTCCAAAATCGCCGGGTCGTCAATGGTGGCGGGCATGCGATACTCCACCCCATCGGCAATCTTCTTCATGGTGCCGCGCAGCACTTTGCCGGAGCGGGTTTTGGGCAGGCGCTTGACCACCGTGGCCACTTTGAACGAGGCCACCGGGCCGATGCGGTCGCGGACCATGCGGATGAGTTCGTCCACAATCTCTTTTTCGGTGCGGTTGACCCCGGCTTTGAGTACGACCACCCCCAGCGGAATTTCGCCCTTCAACTCGTCGGCCACGCCGATGACGGCGCATTCGGCCACATCCGGGTGCGAGGCCAGCACTTCTTCCATGCCGCCAGTGGAGAGGCGATGCCCGGCCACGTTGATGATGTCGTCGGTGCGGCTCATAATCCAGAGGTAGCCGTCGTCGTCCTTAAAACCGGCGTCGGCGGTGGTGTAGTAGCCGGGAAAGGCGCTGAGATAGGAGCGCACAAAGCCGTCGTCGTTGTTCCATAGTGTGGGCAGGCAGCTTGGCGGCAGGGGCAGTTTAATGACAATGCTGCCGATTTTATTGGGCGGCGCTTCGTGGCCGCCTTCGTCCAAAATCTGCACATTATAACCGGGAACGGGCTTGCCGGCAGACCCGGCCTTGACCGGGAACAGTTCCAGCCCGGCGAAGTTGGCCCCAATCGGCCAGCCGGTTTCAGTTTGCCACCAGTGGTCAATCACCGGCACGTTGAGCTTGTCCTCGGCCCAGTGGAGCGTGTCGGGGTCGCAGCGCTCGCCGGCCAGGAAGAGGGTGCGGAAACCGCTCAGGTCATACTGGCGGACATACTCACCGTTGGGGTCGTCGCGCTTGATGGCCCGGAAGGCGGTTGGCGCGGTAAACAAAACACTGACCTTGTGCTGCGAAATCACCCGCCAGAACGCGCCGGGGTCGGGCGTGCCGACCGGCTTGCCCTCGTACAGAATGGTGGTACAGCCGTGAAAGAGCGGAGCGTAAACAATGTAGGAGTGGCCGACCACCCAGCCAACATCCGAGGCGGCCCAATAAACCTCGCCCGGCTTGACGCCATAAATGTACTCCATGCTCCACTTCAGGGCCACCAGATGCCCGCCGTTATCACGGACCACGCCTTTGGGAATGCCGGTGGTGCCGGAGGTGTAGAGGATGTAAAGCGGATCGGTGGCGGCTACCGGCACGCAGTCAACCGGCTGGGTCTGGGCCATTAATTCGGTCCAATCCAGATCGCGCCCGGCGATCAAGCCAGCCTGGGCTTGCGGGCGCTGCAAAATAATACATTTTTCCGGCACATGCGAAGCCAGTTCAATGGCCGCATCGAGCAGTGGCTTGTAGGGGATCACCCGGTTGACTTCGATGCCGCACGAGGCGGAGATCATCAGTTTGGGCTTGGCGTCGTCAATGCGGGTCGCCAGTTCATTGGAAGCGAACCCGCCAAACACCACCGAATGGATAGCTCCAATCCGGGCGCAGGCCAACATCGCCACCACCGCTTCGGGTACCATGGGCATGTAGATGATGACCCGGTCGCCTTTGGTCACCCCCTGGCCGGCCAGGACCCCGGCAAAGCGAGCCACCTCATCTCGCAGCTCGCGGTAGGTGAAGCTTTTGACAGTGTTGGTCACGGGGCTGTCGTAAATGAGGGCGGGCTGGTCGGCCCGGCCATTTTCCACGTGCCGGTCGAGGGCGTTGTAACAACTGTTGGTCACACCGCCGCTGAACCAGCGATAAAACGGGGGGCGTGAGTCGTCCAGCACTTTGTCCCACTTTTTGAACCAATGAACTGCCTCGGCCGCGTCCGCCCAGAACTCGGCCGGCTGTTCGATGGATTGTTGATATTTTTGTTGATAGCTCATCGTTGAACCCTCCTCTGTAAATACGACCGCCGACAAAATAGGATTACCTGTAGGGAGTCTTCGGCCCTGCAACCTTGCAACTCTGCAACCCTGCTACTTTTCACCGTATCATACCATTAACCGAGACTTCTGTCATCCCCTTTTGGGGTGTTTTGCTACAACGTGAACCGAATGAGCGGCTTGAGGGTTTTAAATGATAAGTTTCCGCGCCCGCTTGGGTGCGTTGACGGGCCTGTTTATTCGTGTTAAAATCGGGCCGCAGAAATGTGAAACGTGATGCGTGATACGTGAGGATTTTTGTCTGGAATCATCTCGCATCACCCGTCACGTATCATCCCACAAAAAAGAGGTAATCAATGACAGCACTTATCAGCCCCTTTGCCAAAGCGGACCCTACACTGCCCATTCGTGAGGGCGCGCCGCAGATCACCCGGCCCACCAAAGAAGAAATCGAGGCGTTTCCGGCCGAAGCCCAAAAATTATTAACGGATAACTGGGCCGCTCAAAAACCGCTGCTGGATGCAGGCCAATATAATTTAAAGTGGCTGGAAGGGCGGCACATCCTTTTAGCCGGCGCGACCGGCCCCGGTTTGGGCGGCGCGCTGGAAACGGCGATCATGGGGGTCGGCACTGCGGCCAGCGTCACCGTCGTGGCCCGCGATTTGAGCCGCTCGTTGGGTTATGAAACCGGCAAGGCGATGCAGGCGCAAGCGGAAGCCGCCGGTTGGGGTCAACGATTCCACTGGCTCAACGAGGGCATGGGCATGGAAGGCAAGCCGCTGGAAAATATTCTGCAAGCCCTGAAAGAATCGGGCGCGGAACGGGTGGTTTATTTCAACACCGTCGCGGCGGCCATTTCGGGCATGCTGCCGAGCATGCCGCCGGTGTTTATCAAGGATTTCGACGAAAACGGCCTGTTTCAATGGCAGCTTACCCCACTGAGCGAAAAAGAGATCGAGATTACCAAGTTTGTCATGGGCGATATGGCCGTAAAGTTTCCGGCAGTGCTGGAAGCCAACGGCATTACCGTGGAAGCCGCCGTCTTTGCCGACTGGCGGGGCAGCTTGGATAAAGCCAGCCGCGACCCCAGCCTGCGGGAATACGGCCGCCAGGGGGCTTACTCGACCAGCCTCTATCTGCCCAAAGATATTTTGCAGGAGTACACCCGCGCTATGATCGGCAGCGGCAAGACTGTGCTGGATATCTTCTACCCCATGATGCGCACCCGCGCCCTGCCCTTTATCCCCGGTGGGATGATGATGGCCAACCTGAACGAGACCTTGATGAAAAAAGAGGGTATTCGCCGCCGGGATGTGCCGGAACTGGCCGTAGCCGCCCTGCACCGGGTGGGCCAGGCCCTGACCGAGGGCTACGACAACCCCTTCCCCCGCACCGACGACCACGACTCCCACCTCGACGAGTGGCTGTTTGAGGTTTCGGCCCGGCTAAATAACGATGAAGACAGTGAGTTTTATTACAAACGGTGGGTGTGAGCCGCGAGGGTGCGAGAGGCGAGGAGGCAAACTGACTCAACCTGCAAATTACAAATACTCCACAGTATTTTCCATCTCAGCCGGTGTCATCACCTCGTGCATGAGGTGTAAAGTCTCGATTATTTCGCCAATTGTACGGCTACCTTTTTGGCAATAGGCAATACCGGCATGCGCTACTCCCTGAGCATGGTAACGCAAAAAGTCAGCGTCGTGAGTCACTAGGACTCTGCCTTCTTGCCGGGCAAAGGCTAAATGGGCCAAATCATCCGCTTGTCGCAGTCCCGCTTCCGGTGTGGTAGTTACATCAATGCCGAAACGATGTAAAGCAGCCGCCACCACACGGGGGATGTGCTCATCAAGATGAAAACGGAGTGGTTGACTCATACTTTAGTTGATTTAATTTAGCCTGGAGTTTAGAAGGGTTTTGCTGGCGAAAAGCAGCCACAAATGCTTCGTCTACTTCAATTTGACTATCTATTTCGGCGCGATGATCATAATAATAAGCCAGGGCAGCATAGACGCTGGCCAGATTAAGATCATATTCAGCCGCAATTTCCGGTATCGTTTGGCCCATTTTAAGGTGCATAATCGCAATATCCGCTACGGTGATGCGGGTGTTGGCTAAATGGGGTTTGCCTCCGCGCAGTCCCGGTGTTATTCTAATGTGTTGAGTCAAGATGTTTTCCATAGTTATTTCCCCCTCATCCATTGTTTCTTTAATTATAGCCTGATCAAGAGTACGGGTAATTAGCTCAAATTGTGGTGACAGTCAATATAAGATTATGAATGGTAAAACGGCAAATGTGAGATACGACTGTCGTTGACATCATTCATCTTCAAATTCATTTTGGGTATTCTCATCTTTTATCTCGTTTTTGTGCCTCTTCAAGGCCGTTACTCAGTAAACCAATTACCTTTTCGGGTGATGGCAATTACAACGGTGGTCAATTTCTGGTCGTTCTTTTTAAATAATTGGCTCAAAAAACCGATACCACCAGCAACAATACCTACACCGACAACTGTCCAACCGATAGGGCCTAACATAGAGAACATCCTTATTCTTGGGCAGATAATGATTTTCACCCTTGATAAGACGGGCTATATCCCATAATTCATCAACTTCAAGGCGATAGAGAGCTTTGAAAGTAAAGCCAAAGACACTCATTTTCTTTTCCTGATTTTTCTTGATTGGTGTATAGAAATTACAGTATTAGAGATGTTTATTTCAACCGTCTGATTGCAGTTGACAGAAACCTATATCTATCATACCACACCCTCAACCCCTTGTAAACAAAAATTCGGATGACCCCATTGGCGGGATCACCCGAAGCAAAACGACGGCAGACCGCCGAGGACTCTTGGGCTGTTCACGATCACTGATTACCGCTTGGTAAACGGCGGTCGGCGGTCCTCGGTCGGCGGTCGTTCCTACTTTGGCGGCATCCGCATCGCCCCATCCAGGCGGATGACCTCGCCGTTGAGCATTTCGTTCTCGATGATATGTTTGACCAGCGCCGCAAATTCGTCGGGGCGGCCCAATCGGGGTGGAAAAGGAACCTGCTGGGCCAGCGCCTGTTGGGCCGCTTCCGGCAACCCGGCCATCATGGGCGTGCTAAAGATGCCGGGGGCAATGGTCATGACCCGGATGCCATAACGGGCAAATTCACGGGCCAGCGGCAGGGTCATCGCCACCACACCTCCCTTTGAGGCCGAATAGGCAGCCTGTCCAATTTGCCCGTCAAAGGCTGCCACGGAAGCGGTGTTGACGATGACGCCGCGTTCTCCGGCGGCAGTGGGTTCATTCTGGCTCATGGCCGCGGCGGCCAGGCGGATCACATTAAATGTACCCACCAGGTTAATCTGGACCACCTGACTGAACCGGGCCAAATCGTGCGGACCGTTTTTCCCCAGAACCTTTTCGGCAATGGCAATGCCGGCGCAGTTGACCGCTCCGTGCAGACTGCCAAAGGTCTCCAGCGTTTTCTGAATCGCAGCCTGAACACTTTCCGCTGAAGTTACATCGGTCTGCACAAAGCGGGCTGATGGGCCTATTTCGGCGGCCACGCCCTCTCCCGCCGTGGTGTTGACGTCGGCAATCATCACCTTTGCCCCGGACTCTGCCAGCAGCCGCGCCGTCGCTGCGCCCAGACCGGAACCCCCGCCGGTGATGAGAAAAGTTTTATCTTGAATGTCCATAGGATTTCCTCCAAAAACTGTGTCGAAGCATCTCCCAATTATAGGGATTCTGATGTTAAAGACCAAATACCCCTCTTTTTAGTCTGGAAGAAGTATAGTAAAATAGAATTGCTGATGATTAATGTTTGAGTCTTTGGAGTGCGAAAGCTCTGCTTTTATCTAACTAATCCATTAAGAATGTAAGAAGCAGAGGTGGCTATGAACAAACTTGAGGAAAGTTTAAAAGTACAACATATCTTGCAAGAGATTGACCGGCTTATTGGTGAAATGGTTCATTTGCGCGGTCAGGTATCAGCCCTAAAGAGTTCGACGGCTCAAGCAGGTCGTTCTGTGCGTGAGCGTGACTATTTTGGTATGTGGGCTGATCGTGAAGATATGGAAGGGCAATCAGCACGGGAGTGGCTAGAGTATCTGCGCGTTCAACAGTGGACGCGCTATTAACTGTGCCTCACCGTTTCTTTATTCCCCCCGCCTGGCTCACGCCCCCAACCGTCAGACTGTCCGGCGAAACGGCCCGCCAGATTCAAACTGTGCTGCGGCTCCAGCCGGGCGATGAAATTATCGTGCTGGACAATTCTGGCCTGGAGTGGCAGGTTCGGCTGACCGAACTGCGCAAAGGCGAAGTTCAGGGCCAGATCATTGGCCAACAGGTGGTCCCGAATGAACCGGCCTTGGCGCTGACTCTATATCAAGGCATGCTCAAAGCCGAAAAATTTGAGTGGGTGCTGCAAAAAGGGACAGAGTTAGGCGTCAGCCGCTTTGTACCGACCCTCTGCCATCGCTCAGTGGGTGGGCCGGGCGGCGCTCACAAACAGGCCCGTTGGGAACGCATCATCCGCGAAGCTGCCGAGCAGAGCCGGCGGGGAAAACTGCCCAGCCTGGAACCGGCTATCCCCCTGGCGGCAGCCATCCAACAGGCCAGCCGGCTCACCCAACCGGCCCCGCTGCTGCTGATGCCCTGGGAAGAAGCAAGTGGTTTAACCCTGAAGATGGCATTGGTTGAAACTCACCCTCCGGCGGTAGGGGTTTTTATCGGCCCGGAAGGTGGCTTCACTCCCGCTGAGGCGGCTCTGGCCCGTGAAGCCGGGATTCGGCTGGTCACACTCGGCCCGCGTATTTTACGGGCCGAAACGGCGGCGGTGGCTGTCTGCGCCGCCATTATGTACGAGGCAGATGAGTGGATATCTACCGCTTTTTAGGGATTGACATCTCTTCCTGCTCCCGTTAAAATAGAGATAGATTTTAACATTGGCGGCCCGGTATGAGTAAAGAACCGTTCATCCTTTACATTGACGACGAACGTCCTGCCCTGGATTTGGTGGCTCAGGCGCTCAAACTGGCAGGGTATAACATCAGCGGTGTTAGCTCGGGCGAGCAAGGGTTGGCTTTGATGCGCCAGCGTAAACCTGATCTGCTGCTTCTCGATTTGATGATGCCTCATGTCACTGGTTGGGATGTCTACCGGGCCATGAAAAGCGATGAGGCCCTGGCTGATGTTCCGGTGATTATCATTACGGCCAGGGTGCTTACCCAGGGACTTACTCTGATTGAAGGGCTGCCCCAGGTCAATGATTACCTGACCAAGCCGTTCGACGTTAAACGTTTGATCCGTGCTATCCAGCAGTGGCTGCCGCCCACCCCTTGAAGGGCACAGACTTTTGACATCCCCCTACCCTCACATTAAAATACTTTTCAATCCTTGCGGTATTGGCTTTAAAGAAATGTTACGATTCAGGCTCATGTCATTTCGAGCGACGAAGGAACGAGAAATCGCCAGGGCGCAATAGGTAAAAGTACAGTGTTGGGGATTTCTCCCTGCGGTCGAAATGACAGGGCTGAGCAGTTACAAATAAATTAACTAAAGGGAATGCTATGGCTCAAGAATCTCAAATTCTTTACATCGAAGACGAAAAGGCTACGTTTGATCTGGTCAGCCAGGCGCTCAAACCGTTGGGCTATCGGGTGGTCAGGGCTACTTCTGGCAAACAGGGCTTGAACCTCATGCAAAAACAAAAGCCGGATTTGCTGCTGCTGGATTTGATGATGCCTGATCTGAACGGCTGGGATGTCTACCGGGCTGTTAAAACAGATAAGAGGTTGGCCGACATGCCCGTGGTGGTAATTAGCGCCCTTATGTCTGAGCCTGAGCGAACAGTTATCGCTGACCTGCCCAAAGCCGACGCCTATATTGTTAAACCATTTGACGTGGAGCAGGTTATTAGCGTTGTCCAAAAATTGTGTCCAACTCCCCTCGATTAATCGGCCTCCCCTCAGCTTAAAATTGGTAACACTTTGGTAACGATTCCCGGACGTTTATCGTTTAAAGTGATAATATAGGTGTCCAGAGAAATTCTTTCCCAACAATCAAGGTAGCAGGTAGCAAAGTAGCAAGTGATAGGTTTGCTACTTGCTACTTTGCTACCTCACCCTTTCGGGTGCGCCGAAGGGCGTGCTACTTGTTTCAATGGGGGATTAAACATGTCAAAAAGCAGCCGTGAAATCATCCGCTCCATTTGTGTGCTGACCATTGCTCTGGCCGGCCTGGTCCATTTGATTATCGCCCCGGCCCACTATGCTCACGCCCCGGCTCATGGTATTTTCTTTGCCATCGCCGGCCTGATTCAATGCGCCTGGGCCGTAGCTTTCTGGCGGCGATCCTCGCTGGCGCTTTACCGGGTGGGCCTGGCCGTTTCGGGCGGTCTGGTGGTTTTATGGCTCTTGACATTGGCTCTGCCGGCCCCCTTTGGCGGCCATGAGGCCGGTTCAATTGATACGCCGGCCCTCGTTTGCAAGGTCAGCGAACTGGTGGGGTTGATCGCTCTGGTGGCGTTGGTGATGCAGGGGGGGCAGTGGGCTATCAGTGGTAAACTGTCGGCCCCCCGACTGCTGGGAGAAGCGGTGGTTGTTTCGCTGTTGGTCGGAGCAGGCTTCTTTGGCGCGGGCAAAGCCGCCGAACCCTTGTTTCCGCAGTGGCAGCATGGCGTTGAGCATGCTCACGAAGAAACCGAATTGCCGGCTGACCATGGCGAGCACAATCACGCCGAAGAGCACGCCCATGATCAGGCCAGTGACGGCGAACACGATCACGCGGCGGAGCATGGTGAGCATGCCCATTGACCCCTGCTAACCATGCTCAAAGCCGGGCAAAATCTTCTGTTGAATGGGCGGCTGTGGCATCTGCGCCAGGCGCAGCCGAGCCAGGGGCGTACCTGGAAGCTTGAAGCTATCGGCGTCTCCGCTGCCGCCCTCGGCTTAACCCGCCCCATGAGCGCCATCGAGTACGGGGACCATGTGTTCATCCAGCCGCGCCAGCGCGATTATTACCACGCCCACATGCAGCACGATTGGCTGGATACCGAGCGCGGCCCCGCCCTTAACTGTCAACCGGCTACCTGGCTTGACCTGCTGGCCGTCCACACCCGCAGCCCGGCTCAAGGCGACTCCAAAAACGAGTTCAGTTGGTCTTACTCACGCGCTGCCAAATACCGGCAGTGTCCCCGCGCTTACTATTATCATTACTACGCAGCCTGGGAGGGCTGGCAAGCGGAAGCCCCGGCCCCGGTCCGGCGAGCCTACTTACTCAAAAATTTAACCGACCTCTCCCTCTGGGGCGGCACACTGGTCCACGACTCGATCAAATTTGCCCTGGCCCGGCTCAAGGCTGGCCGGCCTATTGCGGAAACAGAGGTGGTCAAGCGGCTGCGTAGCCGCGCCCAGGCCGATGTTGAGGACTCTCGCAGCGGCCGTTTCCGCCAAAAACCCAATCAATTGACCGGCTTTCAGGAGCATTATTACCAAACCGGATTACCCGCTTCGGCCTGGCAGGCTGCTCAGGCTCAAGCCGAGCTTCATCTGCACACCTTTTTCAACTCAAATCTTTATGCCGGTCTACAGCGTGGATCGGCCCCGGCCTTGCTCAAGGTCGAGGAGTTGCAATCGTTCAGGTTGGCCGGAACTAAAATCTGGGTACAGATGGACCTGGCCCAGCCGGCCGGCGATAAAATTTTTGTGTACGATTGGAAAACCGGGCCAATCGAACCGGCCGATTTGCGCCAGCAGTTGGGGATTTACGGCTTGTATTTGCGCCAGAGTTGGTGGTCGGAGAAGACGGTTCAGCCGGCGCTCCAGGCCGTAGTTTATGCCCTGGCCGAGGATAAAGTGCTAACTTTTGATCTGGATGAAGCGCTGCTGCAAGAAACCCAGGCCCAGGTGGAGGCCAGCGTGGCTCAACTGCGGGGATTACTGCTCGACCCCGAAACCAACCTGGCCGAGCTGCGGCGTTTCCCTATGATTAGCGACCTGAGCGTGTGCCGCCGCTGCCAGTTTCGGGAGCTGTGCGGCCGGGACAAGTAGCAGGGTAGCAAAGTCGCAGATTGTTCGTAGTGACGACTTCAGTCGTCCGGGTTGTCAGCGACTGAAGTCGCTACTACAAACAAGTTGTTTTCACAGGAGTGTTCATGAGCCAGAGCACGCCACCGATGATGAAAATGGAGTCCAAAGCTTGCTTTGCTTTTTGGACAAACCAAGGTTTGCACTCCAGTCTATTTTCGAAGGAGAAGGCTTGCGACCCTGATGGTGAGAAGAAAATTCTGGATATCTAGAGTATACCTCACGCCTCCCGCTCTTCCTCGCGCCGTTTCTCTTTGATCAGAATCGCGGCAACCACGCGATTGGCAATAATCGCCATTATCGAAAAAGCGCCCAGGAAATAGATGATCGGGAAAAAGAAAGCTACCCCTGAAATCATCAAAACCAGGATCAGCATGAAAAAGCCGGCCAGCGGATACCGGCCCAGGACGACCCCGGCGTTGCGTAAGGCTAACTTGAACCCTGGCCGTTCCAGGCGAGGATAAAAAGCCAGAGCCAACAATTGCAGGATCAGCCAAAGCAAGCTAATCGCCAGCACAACTATCTGAGCGAAACCGGCCCACTCAGCTTCTACCTGGGCATAAAAAAACCAGTTGACCCAGACAATAACGCCCACGACCAGGTTAATCAACCCCCATACGTAGGCCTGCCGCCATGTCTGCCGAAGGTGCTTCCAAAACGTACCCAGCCCAATCCCTTTGGCTTCACCAATATCATACACGGTAAAGATGAGGCCAAAGAGTACAAAAGCGCAAGGTAACAACAGGATTGCTCCCAAAAGGATGAACGGCAAAAAAGCCAACGCTGTGCCTTGAACGATCAACCACAGACCGGGGATGGTGCTGACGACCCAAATAATGTTAAAAACCATCAGGTAGAGCATCTCATCCCAAACATCCGCCGCCGCATTTTTGACGATATCCCAAATCATCTTGCCAGACCTCTTCTCGATTGTAACATGGTCGGGGTTTTCTCAAAAAAAGAGACAGACCTCATAAATTTTCAAAACCTATGAGGTCTGTCTTCTAAAATTTAGGTTTGTTCGAGATCTACTTGAAGAAAACCGGAAAATAGAGGGTCTTAACTTCGGGCACGTAGTGCAGTTGAACTTGAGTTATGATTGGGCCAACGGTTACACCCGAACCGGTGGTCCCGGTTAAGACCAGGGTAGCCGGATATAGATCGTAGCCGCCCTGTGGTTTGGTAGCATTAAAGGTGATAAATTGATTGGTCGAGGTTGAGGAGACCGAGCCGGAGGTGGGCGGACTTAACGTGAGCCACGAGACGGTGGGGGAGATGCTGGCGCTCCAGTTAATAGGTTCCGAATTTGGGGTAATAACACGCACTTGGCTGGAGGCAACGCCGGGATCATCGTCAATAAACAAGACCGGTTGGGCCGGCGAGATCTGCAAGGCAATTCGCTCCAGGGCGCGCCGAGCGTTGATACGGCCATAGCCATAATATTGGTCCCATCCGGCTGACCCCAGATCGTCGGCGGTTTGCTTGATCAGCGCCTCTACTTCGCTGGAGGTCATGCCCGGCGCATAAGACCGGAGTAGGGCGGCTAACCCGGCCACGTGCGGCGAGGCCATTGAAGTCCCGCTCATAGTGGTGTATCCCCCCCCATAATAGGTACTGTAAATCCCGCTGCCAGGAGCCGCCACATCCAGGGCCGCGCCATAGTTTGAATAGTAGGCCCGCGAGTCGCCAGAGTCGGTTGCGCCCACTGCCACAACCCCATTGAGGCCGCCCGGGCACAACACCGGGGTTGAGCCACTATTCCCGGCAGCAGCCACCAACAATACCCCTTTGCCCCGAGCATAGTTGATTTCATCTTCAACAGACGACCAATCGAGGCCACAGCTTGCCCCCAAGCTCATATTGATAATTTTAGCTCCGTAATCGGCGGCATACCTGATAGCCAGGGCTAAATTATAAATGTCGCCATTACCGGCAGAATCGAGAACCTTAAGGGGCATCACTCTAGCCCCCCAACTCACCCCGGCAATACCGATGCCGTTATTACCGCTGGCCGCCGCAATCCCGGCCACATGCGTGCCGTGACCATGGTCATCGTCGGCCAAACTATCGTTGTTAACATAGTCCCAGCCGGCTACTATCTTGGCTTGCAGGTCGGGATGATCCAGATCAACGCCGGTATCAATCACGGCAATCGTAACGCCGCTGCCGCCGGTGTGAATATCCCATGCTTCGGGCGCATCAATATCATGATCTTGAGCGTTTTTGAGCGCCCATTGAAGATTATAAGGGGGGTTATAGTAAGGATCATTAGGGTCGCCCAGGGCGTAAATTTTGTAGTTGTAAGTGGCGTAAGCTACATCGCCCCGCGCCAGCAGTTCAGCAATAACCTGGCTTTCCTGGCCGGGTTTGACCTCGACGCGCATGAGGCCGGTTTCGGGCGAAATTTCCAACGGGCGCAGTCCCTCGGCCCGTAAAGAGTTTTGCGCGCCCAACCGCCCGACGTCCGCTTGAAACTTGACGATGATTTCGCCTGGCACAATCTCGGGTGTGACCACCGGCGGCGGACCTTGCACTACCGGCCCTTGCGCCGACCCTGATGCTGCCCCCCAGGCGACAACTAATAATAATGAGAACACGGTAATAAGAAGGATTTTAGGAGAGAACCGGTTGATCTTCATAGCCAAATACTTATCTTGAAATTCATCCCATTGAGATTGAGAAATTAATGGAGCAGGTCAATTCGGCAGGCCGTTTATGACCAGGTCTGCCGGAGCGGGCACTTTAAAAATGGGAGCTGAACTGACCTGATAGGTTTCATTGCCATGACTGTCCTCGACCACCACGCAGACATAATAAGCTTTACTTATAGGATATTGATTGTTATCAGATAAGTGCCACACAAAGGATTGATTAAACGGGCCAACCACGCCCGAACCAAAAGAATTAGCTTCTTTGTTATTTATGACAAGGGGTAGAAATATCTGATGAGGTGAAGGGGGTAATCCACTCACGGTTGTACTGGTGGCGCCGCCCGGGATAGGTATCCAGGCGGTGCTCAAATTGCCAGCGTTACAAGAGGGTGCTAGAGCTGGGGATAAAATCTCATCTTGTTGCTGATAATACAGGGTCGAGTTTAGTTGGCCGCCATCGGAGTCCGCTACATTCCATTTGATGGTATATTGGTAATCAGGCTGCCGGGCAATAATTTCGCCGGTTAAAAAGACGTAATCCAGATAAAAATAGTCGGGCGAGTCGCCTGATGGGTTGCATTGGCTGTTGCACCAGTTTTCGTGCGGCCATAAGCCAAATGCCTCCACTTTAGCCCCAGGCTGTGCCCAATTCCACGCATGGGGCGACCCTGGACCCGTAAGATTAGGCTGTGCCAGATCAATAAAAAAAGTACACCAATCTCCATAAGCGGTAGTGGGTGGGCAGCCCAGCCGTTGGGGGACTGAATAGCGGCGAAAGGGAAAGGCCTCAATCTGCCAGTTGGCGCCCCATTCTGAAGAAAAAAGAATACGGGCGTTGGTGCGCTCAATACCAGACTCACCCGGTTGATGAGGAGCAATATACAGCCGGTAAATGAGATAACGATAAATCTGGCTGGGAATAGAAACCTGTGAATTGGTATAAAAAGCCGAAACCAGGTCGCTTCCTTTAGGGGTTACACCTTTTAAGACAAAGCCGGAGCCTCCGGGTGGAACGGTGGGATCAGCCGCCGATTTGAGCGTATATTGAACTGTTCTGTTACTGGCGTCAGGCTGCTTCCAGGTTACGTCATTCACACTGTTCATGTCCCAAACATTACCCAATGCTGCCCCAACATCACCAAATTCGTTGGAAGGTGCAACAACATTTACGGCTGGGTCGGCGGCCAGAGCAGGATGATGCAAAATTAAGCCAAATCCTAGAATGGCTAAAATTAAGGAGCATAACTGTTTTCCACAAAAAAGCCGATATACTCTCACTTTCACCCTATTTGTAGTCTACCACACAGAAGTTTGAAACCTGTTTGAGTCTTCCTCTTGATTCTATCACGAAAGGTATAACAACTCAACGGGACTCAAAGGCCATTTTGGAGATTGGAGCTTATCGGCCCAAATTTCTACTATCTGTGTCTTGCATCAGGGATGAAAGATGCGCCCCTGTAAGCGGACAAGCAAGATTTTAAGCTTGATAAATTGTAACTACTCACGCCTCATGTCATTTCGAGGCCATAGGCCGAGAAATCTTTGAGACCGTAGCGAAGTCGAAGGATGACATAGCTGAATAGTTACGAATTGAGCGAGGAGATGGTCAGGGATTTTTTGAAAACGGGGCGGGTTTCATCGGGGTGACGGGTAGTGGTTCGCCGGCTAACAGGGCGCGATAAACCGCTTCGATCTGCTCCCCGGCGCGCTGCCACGAAAAGTGACGGATGACTCGCTGGCGCAGATAGGCCCCCAGGCGTTCGCGTTCGGCGGCAGATAAATCGAGCGCCCGGTTGAGCGCTGAGGCTAGGGCTTCGCTGCTGGTATCGGCGGCATAGATACCGCCATCACCCAAAAACTCGCGGCTGACCGGCACGTTGAAGGTGACGGTTGGCAAAGCCATGGCCATATAATTTAGAATTTTGCCGCTGCCTTCGGTGGCCGATAGTTTGGGCGCAGTGGCAATATCCCCCAGCGCCAGGTAGCGTGGGGCATCATGGTAGAGGATTTTGTTAGTAAAGGTAACTTGTCCGGTCAGCCCTAATTCTTGAGCTTTGGCCTGGTAGCGTACCACCCCCGGATAGCCCATTAGCAATAAATGATAATCATCGCGGGTCTGGCGGAGGAGGGTCAAGGCTTCCAGGAGTTTATCAATGCCCTGATAAGGCGTCAGAACGCCCAGGTAAACAATCACTTTTTTATCCAGGGGCAGGCCCAATTCCGCTTTGAGCTGTTGTTTCTCTGCGGCTGAAAAGAGGCTGGGACAAAAGGTATCGGCATTGACGCAGTCGGGGGTGGGGGTAATCTTGGCTTCCGGCAGACCAAAATGACCGGCCAACAGGGTGGCGGCGTGGCCGGTGCTGGTCAAAATGACATCGGCGGCGTGGTCAATGCGCCGCTCCAGCCATGACAAAAATTTATGAAAGGGACTGTTGGCCGCCAGAAAGTTGTGATCTATCATCTCGGCGGTCAAACTGCCTTGAAAGTCGAACACCAGCGGCGCGCCGGTCAGCTTGCTCAACACCCAGCCAATCAGCCCGCCTTCGTGCAGATGCGCGTGGATAATATCGGGCTTGTGCTGTAGAACGTGCAAGATTGACATCATCGCCAGCAGCCCGTCGAGATAAATTTTGTGCCGCGAGGAACCGACGATGACCCGGTAATTAAAAGGCACACCCCAACAGCGGCGCACCGAGATGCCTTCGATGTCGCGGCCATTGGGGTAAGCCAAAATGGTCACGCGATGTCCCAGGCTCTGCAGGATGAGCGTTTCTTCCAGAATCCGCACATGCGCGCCATAATCAGCAAAGAACATGGTCGGAGCGAGCATGAGGATATTCAAACTTTTGGGCCGGGGCGTTTGTTCGCGCAAAATATCACGAGCCTCTTCTCACCCCGATTTTACCCCAGGCTCAAAGGAAAGGCAAGAAACTTGGGGGCTGAAATAAAAGGCGTTGGGTTCAATCAGGACTGATAGGCTTTCAACATGGCCCGAATTTTGTCCATTTGAAAACCTGTCGCCAATTGTTCCAACTCCAGGCCAAAGGGTCTTAAACAATCGTCCTGCTGCAGCGCAATCGCTTGCTGGCGCAGGCCGCGAATATCGCCGATGGTGACGAGTTCGGTTAGTTGGGCCAGCAGTTCTGCCGGTAACGTTATTTCACCCGGTTTGCCGGCGTCGGTTGGGCCGAGGAGGGGCTGCGTATCAGTATAACGCCATTCCAAATGTAGGTGCTGTTGCAGAGTTTCCAACAGGGCGTCAAGATGCACCGGTTTGGCTAAAAAGGCATCTGCGCCCGCCTCCAGACTCTTGCGCCGGTCATCTTCATAGACGCTGGCCGAGGAAGCAATAATAATCACCTCCTTAAATTCTGGCGATTGGCGGATTTTTTGAATAAAAGCAAAGCCATCCCATTCCGGCATAATCAAATCGGTGATAATCGCTTGAAATGGGCCTTGCTCCACCTTCGCCCAGCCGTCGAGGCCATTGTCAGCTTCCATCACCTCAAAGCCCAGGGGCGACAACATGTCAACCAGAACCCGCCGGTTTTGGGGTTTATCATCCACCACCAATATGCGGGGCGGCTGTCCCTTGACCCCGATGATATTCTCGGTATTGAAGGGGATGGTTTCTGACCAATGAGCCGCGAGGGGTACCGTTAACTCAAACCAGAAGGTGCTGCCCCGGCCCGGTTCACTGGTTACACTCAATTCACCGCCCATTAATTTAATCAGGTTGCGGCTGATGGCCAGACCCAGCCCAGCGCCTTCCCCTTTGCGCCCGATCTCACTGACCTGTTTGAAGGGTTCAAAAATCATCTCCAGGTGTTCCGGGGCAATGCCGATGCCGGTATCAGTAACCATGAAGCGGAGGGTAATATCTGAACGTTTAACATTTGAACGTTTAACGTTATCCTGGCCCACTACGGACACCCGAAATATTACTTCGCCCTTATGGGTGTATCTTATGGCGTTGCCCAGCAGGTTGATGAGCACCTGGCGCAGGCGCTGCTCGTCAGCATAGATGGCCTGGGGTAAAGCCGGGTCGGTCTCGACCTTAAAATAGAGACTTTTGTTTTCTGCCCGCACCCGGATGATCTCGCTGACCGTCTGGACGAAAGAGGGCAGATGAAAATCAGTAGGATGGAGTTCAATTTTGCCCGCCTCAACTTTGGCTATGTCGAGGACATCGTTAATCAGTCCCAGCAGGTGTTCGCCGCTCTGCTGGATGACATTCAGGCCGTCGCGCTGGCGGGGCAGGGTGAGGTCGCGTTTGAGAATTTGGGCATAGCCAAAAATACTGTTGAGCGGAGTGCGGAGTTCGTGGCTCATGGTTGCCAGGAAGATACTTTTAGCCAGGCTGGCGGTTTCGGCGTCGGCTTTTGCTTGTTCGGCCACCTCTTTAGCCTTGAGTAAGTTGGCCTCCGCCCGGATGCGTTGGCTAATTTCTTGCTGCAACTGCTCGTTGGATAGGCGCAGTGCCAGGGTGCGCTCCTGCACCCGCCGTTCCAATTCACGATTGCGGGCCTTAATGCTGCTGATGCGCCATTGAAAACCGCCCAGAACACTGCCGGCAATAGCCAGGACGACCAATGCGCTAAACCAGGGGGTTTCCCACCAGGGCGGCAAAATAGTGAGCCGGATAGTTTTAGGGGTCTCGTTCCAGAGACCATCGTTATTAGAGGCTTTGACCATAAAGGTGTAATGACCGGCGTCCAGGTTGGTATAAGTCGCCATGCGCTGCGGGCTGGCCGGCGACCAATCCTGGTCAAACCCTTCCAGTTTATAGCGGTATAGGTTTTTCTGAGAGATGTGATAATTTAGGGCGGCAAATTCAAAGGAAAAGACCGATTGGTCATAGGTTAAGGTGAGATGCTCCAACTCATTAATCGGTTTGGGTAAAGGGGAGTCTTCGCCAACCGGCACAGCCTGGTTAAAGAGCAAAAAGTTGGTCAGCGCAATCGAGGGCAGGTAGGGATTATCTTTAATCTGCTCGGGGTAAAAAGCGGTTAGTCCCCCCGGCCCGCCGAAGAACATTTGGCCCTCGCGGCTCTGATAATAGCTATAAGGGTTAAACTGGTTGCTTTGCAAGCCATCTAAAACGTCATAATTACGGAATGTTTCTGTCTGCGGGTCGAAGCGGGCTAAACCCCGGCCGGTACTGAGCCATAAATTACCCTTTGCATCGGCCAAAATACCGTAGATGGTATCGCTGGGCAGGCCGTCTTTCAGGTGGTAATGACGGAACTGACCCGTAGCCGGGTCAAATTTATTCAATCCCCCCGAGGTACCCACCCAAAAAACACCTTTGGGGTCTTCATAGATCGAGCGCACATTATTGTTACTGAGGCTGTTGGGGTCAGCAGGGTTAAACTGGTAGTGGTTAAATTTACCTGTGGCGGCATCAAATTTATCCAAACCGGCGCGAAAGGTGCCAATCCAGAGGTCGCCGGCGTGATCACCATAAAGAACATTGATGGTGTCTTCGGCCAGGCTGTGCGGGTTATTGAGGTCGTGACGGTAATGAGTTATCTGGCCGGTAGCCGGGTCGAATTTATCGAGGCCAAAGCCCAGAGTGCCGATCCACAGTGCGCCGCTGCCATCCTCGTAAATTTGGGTCAGGTTGTTCGAGGCCAGGGTGGCGGGATTGTTAGGGTCATTCTTGTAAGAGGTAAATTTTTCACTGGCTCGATCAAATTTGTTGAGGCCGCCGCCCATGGTTCCCACCCAAAGAACACCGGCCCGGTCTTCGTGGATAAAGTTGACAGTGTTGGCGCTTAAACTGGTCGAGTCCTGGGGGTCGTTTTGATAATGGGTCATCTGGTTAGCGGCTCGATCAAACCGGTTTAGCCCACCGTTTTGGGTTCCAATCCAGAGGATGCCCGCTTGATCCTCATAAATCGCGTTGACAAAATTGGCGCTCAGGCTGTTGGGGTCGCCGGGGATATGCTGGTAAAGGGTAAAGCGTTGCAGGCCCAGGTCCAGCCGATTGACGCCGCCGCCCCAGGTAGCAGCCCAGATAGCCCCGGCTCTGTCTTGATAAACTTCAAAAACGTTAGCGTGGCTCAGGCTGGCCGGGTTGTCGGGGTTGGCCGGGTAACGAGTCACCTGGCCGGTTTTGGGGTCAAACTTGTTCAGGCCGGCGTTTTCCAGGCCCAACCAGAGATAACCCTGGCTGTCTTCGGTAATTGACCAGATATTGTTACCGCTGAGGCTGGCGGGGTTGGTGGGGTCGCTTTGGTAGGCGGTAAATTGTTCGGTTTTAGGGTCAAATTTATTCAGGCCGCCGCCCCGTGTGCCGATCCATAAAGTTCCGGCGCGATCCTGGTAGATAGCCCAGGTCTGGTTGTTGCTCAGGCTGTGGGGATTGGCTGGGTCATGCTTGTATACGGTGAATTGTTCGGTTTCGCGGTCAAATTTATTCAAGCCGTCGCGGGTGCCAATCCAGAGCGTGCCTTCTTTATCTTCATAAATATGGATCACATCTTTGTAGCTCAGGCTGCGAGGGTTGGCGGGGTCAGGTTTGTAGGATTTAAACTTGCCGGTGGTCCGGTCGAAGCGGTTGAGGCCATCGCGGGTACCGAGCCAGAGTATGCCCAGGTGATCTTCATAAATAGCCCAGACGGCGTCGTTGCTGATACTGTCGGGGTTTTGAGGGTCATGGGTATAAACGGTAAAGCGCCCGGTGTTCCGGTCAAAACGGTTTAAACCACCGGGATCGGTGCCGAACCAGAGCGCGCCCTCTTTATCTTCATAGCCGGCCATGACCACGTTATTGCTCAGGCAGGGTCGTTCAGTTCTAAAAAATATTGCCAGGTAAGACAACCTATGGTAAGCTGAATAATTCAAATTATCCATAGG
>JAKLJP010000065.1 GCA_023151115.1 Anaerolineae bacterium | reverse complement strand
TGATTACTCCTATCCTGGTTTGTGCCTATAAATACCCTTATCTTGCCATGATTTTGCGAAAATTAAAAGACACTAACGCGATTGTTATATTCCGGCCTGGTCGCCGGATGGAATGAAGCTCGCCTTTGTCTATAACCAGAACGACTACTCTGAGATTTATGTCGTGAATGCCGACGGCTCCGGCCAAACCAACTTAACCAACCAGCCCAATTTTGACAGCGCGCCGGCGTGGTCGCCCGATGGAACGAAGATTGCTTTTGAAACCTACCGCGATGAGAATTGGGATATCTATGTGATGAACGCCGACGGATCAAACCAGGTCCGCCTGACCAGGAACCGGGGTTACGACGGCAATCCCGACTGGAAACGCTAACTGCGACTACTGACCGCCGTAAACTTTTGAGGAGACAAGTTATGACCAAACGACCCCTATTCCAGCTAGTGACCCCAATCCTCAGCGCCATCCTGCTGACCGGCCTGGTCCTGGCCTATCCTACCCTAGTAACTTGGTTGGTCAAAGAGATTGCTGACCTTCCCCCGGTTTAGTAGACATAAAGGAAATCGAGTCTACTAAACACCGAGGGAAAAATGACTAAACAACAACAAAAATACAGCCAAGAAATCAAGTTGGAAACGATTGAGTTAGCTCGGACCAGCGGCAAGAAAGATAGCCAGGTGGAACGGGAATTAGGGCTCAATCGAGGCAGTCTGTACAATTGGCGCAAAGAAGTCGAATGGAGCGGTAGCCAAGCTTTTCCGGGCAAAGGGCGCTTAAAGCCAATACATATCAAATAAGGCCGTAGCATAGGGTCTTATGCCCGCCCACAAGGGGCTAAACTACGTTATTTGAAAAGTATTGCGCTTAAAGCCGGATGATGAGTACGTACGTGGTCTGGAGCGGGAACTGGCGATTGTCCAGCAGGAGCGGGACATCTTAAAAAAAGCGTTGGCCATCTTCACGCGGAGCCAGCGGTGAAATATCAATTCATCGCTGCTCACCAGGAGGAATTTAAGATTACGGTGATGTGTCGGGTGTTGGCGGTCTCGCGGAGCGGTTACTACGCTTGGCTGAAGCGCCCGACCAGTGCGCGGAAGATGGCCGACCAGGAATTGAGCCAGCAAATCAAAGAAATTCATCAGCAAAGTCGTCAAACCTATGGCAGCCCCCGTATTCAGGTAGAATTGGCTGAAAATGGGGTCAACTGTGGTCAGAAGCGAGTGGCGCGGTTGATGCGCGAGGAAGAACTGTGTACCAAGCAGAGCCGTAAATTCAGAGTGACCACGACCGATAGCGCCCACCCTTATTCGGTCGCGCCTAATTTGCTCGATTAAGATTTTAGCGCCAGCCGACCCAATGAAAATGGCTGACAGATATTACCTACATTCCGACCGCTGAAGGCTGGCTGTACCTGGCCGTGGTCCTGGATTTGTACTCGCGCCGGATTGTCGGCTGGGCCATGAGCGATAGCCTGGAACGCCACCTGGTCATCGCCGCGTTGCAAATGGCGCTTAAAATGCGCCAGCCCCCGCCTGGCCTGCTGCACCACTCGGATCAAGGCAGCCAATATGCAAGTGACGATTATCAAGCTTTGGTGCCCCACTATCAGATATGTTGTAGTATGAGCCGCACCGGCAATTGTTACGACAACGCGCCGATGGAAAGTTTCTTTGGGACCTTGAAAACTGAATTGGTGCATCATTGCCACTATCAAACCAAAGCAGAGGCTAAAACCGATATTTTTGAGTACATTGAAGTTTTTTACAATCGTGTCAGACGTCACTCGGCTTTGAGTTATCAAAGCCCCGTCAATTTTGAAAAATTAGCTTTCATCGATTAACTCCCTGTCCACTAAATCGGGGGAGGCTCAAAGGGTCGTTTTGGCCCGCACCAGCCTACAGTCTTTGGATGAAGCAAAAAGACTTTAAAAATCAAAACGCCCTATTTCACCAGGGCGTTTTCCACTTCAACAATTTGATTTGAGAGTAGTTCAAACTCAACGCCCTCATTGTCTGGGGCGGCCCCTAAATTACTCCGACTTTTTACGCAGCCGAGCGGCGGCTTCGGCCAGGCGGTTGACGTCGGGTTTGCGTTTGCTGCCGGGCTGGTCGCCGGAGGCCGGGTCAAGCGGGCGTTTGACGCCGTTGGGCATAGTCGCACCGGACAACGTGCGGGCGGTGTTCAGTTGCGCCTCGGTCACGCGGGCTTCGTGCAGATTGGCTTCGCTCAAATTCGCGCCGCTCAAATTGGCTTCGCTCAGGTCGGCTCCCCGCAGGTCAGCTCCCTTCAAGATAGTCCCGCTTAAATCGTTGCTCACCAGTTGGGTTTTTTGGAGGTTGGCCCGGCTCAAATTAGCGCCTTGCAGATTGGTTTTATGCAGATCAACCCCTTGCAGGTTGACTTCTGTGAGGGTCGCTTCGTTTAATTGGGCGGCCCACAAAAATGTTTTGGTCAAATCGGTTTTGGAAAGATCGGCCTGGCCCAGGTCGGCTTCGCGCAAATTGGTCGCGTTGACATTCGCGCCGCTCAGGTTGGCTTTGGTCAAATCGGCCCTGTTCAGGTTGGCTTCCGGCAGGGCGGCCTGGCTCAGGTCAGTTTCAACCAGCCGAGCATCGCGCAAGTTGGCCCGACGCAGGTTGGCCTGGGATAGGGTAGCCTTGCTCAAATCGCTGCTCTGCAAGTTGGTCTCGGTCAGGGTCGCGCCGGTGAGCCGGGCCGCCCGCAAAACGGCCTGACGCAGACAAGCCTGGTTTAAGTTGGCCCCGCTCAACTGGGCCGTTTCCATGCGGTCGCCGGTCAGGTCGGCTCCGCTCAGGTTAGCCTCGGTTAAGATGGCGCCGTGCAGCTTGGCTTCCACCAGATTGGCATGGCTCAGGTTAGCCCCGGCCAGGTTGGCCCGCAGCAGGTTTGCTTTACTCAGGTTAGCCCCGGCCAGGTTAGCCCCCGCCAGGTGGACCCCGCGCAGATCTACCCCGTGCAAGTTGGCGGCGCGCAGATCGGCCTTACTTAAATTGGGCACTTTACCTTGCTGGCGGGCTGATTTAACAAGTTGAATGACTTCTTCACGTTCCATAGTTGCCTCTGAGTGGATTGACAGGTTTTAGCGGACAATAAAATCGGAGATATGCTCGCCGGGTTCGTCGTAGCGAAAAAGGATGCTTTTCAGTTGGGCGCTGTGTGGTCCTTTCTGGCACCAGTTCAGCATCTCTTCGACACCGGCATCATCGCCCTGGGCATCTATTTCAACCCGGCCATCCGAAAGATTGCGCACAAAGCCGGTCAACCCCAGCTTTTGGGCCTGTTGTTGGGTGTGGTAGCGAAAATTGACCGCCTGGGTTCGCCCCTCAACTAAAATACGTACTCGCTTCATCTCTAATTACCTCCGTCAATAGAGATTGGTTATTGAAGATGGAATCAATTTCTAATCTCCCAATCTCCTGCTTAATTTCATCATCAAGGGTGTGCCGTTGGCTCATTAACGCCCCTTAAAAATAATGGTCCCAAATCTCCGCGCCCCAGATGAGCATAATCCAGCCGGTGATGGTTAAAAAAGGGCCATAGGGAATAAACGTTTTTAAGCCGACCCGCCGGGTGACCAGCAGCAGCGCGGCCACAAAGCCCCCCAAAAACACGCCAAAGCCCAGGCTCAGCAACACAAAAGGAAAACCGATAGTCAAACCCAAAAAGGCCGATAGGGTCACATCGCCTTCGCCCAATCCTCCCCGCGACAGCAGCGCGGCCACATAAGCGACCACAAAGGCAGCCGCCCCACCCACGATAGCGGCCGGCCAGGCCGGTTTATCTGCTACAAACGTGCCGGCAATAGCCAGCAGCAGGGCAGGCAAAATAACCACATTAAAGATCAGCCGGTGTTCCAGGTCGGTCACAGTGATCAATATCAAAATGGCAGTGTACAGCGAGACCCACCCCAGATAAGCCGAAAGCCCGTAGTAGCTGATTAAAAAGACAAAAAACAGCGGCGTCGCCACTTCGACCACCAGCGCGCGGGTGAAGGTGGGGCGCGGCTGGCCGCACTGCTGACAATTCCGCCGGCCGGTTAATAAGGACAGCCAGGCGCTCCAGGCCGGCAGAGAACGCCGGGTTCCACATGCTAAACAGGCGGGCCATTGGAGCAGGGTTTCTCGTTTTGGTAAAATATCGGCGGCGTGATTGATGGCCACAGCCACCAGCCAGCCGAGCAGCGCGTAGAAGATAGTTGGAAGTATCAAGTCTGAACCTTTAGAGAGGACCGCCGACCCATTCGGCAAGCTCAGGGCAAGCCGTAAACCGCCGACTGCCGAAATATTAGACGGGCTAACGCCCTACTTAGGATGATTTTCGGTTTAAAACGCATCCTGAGTAGCTCTAAGCGAAGCGAAGGGCGTATCGAAGGGTGCGTTTTAGAAAATTCCGAACTCAAGTTAGTTAGCTACACTTCTTTATAAATAAGCAAAATGCCCGTTATCGCCATCCCGGCCAGGATGAGGCTGCTCACCCACAGGCCGATGGTAAAACTTCGCGGCCGGTAGCTGAAAACAACCTCGTGCGTTCCCGGCTCGACGGCGACGGCGCGGAAGGCCAGATTGGCCGGCAGGATAGGCGCTCCCCGACCGTCCACCGTCGCCTGCCAGCCGCGATAGTAACTGTCGGTCAAAACCACAAAACCGGACGCCGGCGCTTCAACCACCAGCGCCACCCGATCCGCTCCCTGTTCAACTACCGCGACCTCTCCATTCTCTGCCTCAGACTTAGAGGCTATCTGAAAAGCTGGAGTGCAAGGCTTGCCTTGCCCGGCAAACCAAGGTTTGCACTCCTGTCTCAGCCACTTTTCAGACAGTTTCTTAGCCTCAGCCTCATCTTCCATGATAATCACTTCCCGGTGATAATCAAAATCAGGCGCAGTTAATCGAGCGATGGCTGCGGCTTCGTCAGGCACATAAGCCGCCCGAGCCACAAAATAAGCGCGAGGCAGCGGCTGCGGGACTTTTTGAAGGGTCATCGTTCCGCTGGCAACAAGCGTTGGCCCCACCCGGTGGGAGGTGTCGCCGATAAAATAGCCCACATTCATCAAGGCCAACAGCCGGGCGCGCTGGGCATCGTTGGTTTCTTCTAGCAAATTGACCAGATGCTGCCAGCGTTCCACGACCAGGGGGTCGTAGTTGTTGGCGGCAGGCAGGTTTGCATAGACTCCCAGGTTGGGAATAAGCGTCTCTTTGAGGCTTTGCCAATAGAGTGGGTCGGCCGGGCCAAAGCTGTTAAAATGAAAGTATTGCTTAAATTTGGTATCGTAATCAAAAGTATCATCCACAAAAAAGCGATACCCGCCCGGCTGGGTTTTGAGCAGTTCGGCGGTGACAATCGGCTGTTGAAAGACAGCCGCAGGCAGGGTAGGGATAAGCGGCCACGCCGCCGCCAATAAATCCAGCGCCACCATAATCAAGATAGCCCCCTGCCATAAGGGTTCTTTGGTCAGATGGGTTGAAGCTACCCTACCTGTTTTCCGAGGCCGCAGCAACAGGAGTGTCGCCGAGATGATGAGCCACAGCCCCAGGGTCATCGTGGCCGCTAGAAAGGTCTGGCTGCGGCCGGTCAAAATAAAACTGCCGGCCAGCCCGGCGATGGTCAATCCGGCGGCGGCCACCAGCAGCCGCTGCCAGCCGCGCCGGCCTGCCGGGGTTAGCTTGAAGGACTGCGCCCCTACCCCGGCCAATACCGACACAGCCACCGTATACCAAATCAGTAGCCGGGCCGGGGCCTGGAAAAAGCCAAAACCAGGTAACCATTGGAAAACCCACAGGTAAATGGGCGTATTCCAGCCCATCGCCAGAATCAGGCTCAGCGGCACAAGCGTCGCAAAAAAGGGAACCACTCGCCAGAACTGGCCGGGATGTGGACCGTCCGCTGAAGCCGGTTCCGGCCCCCACACTTGACGCAGCCCGTAATTCCACAGGGCTATCCAGGCCAATAAAAATGGCAAAACGCCCAGGTAAGCGTGATCTTCCCAATAATTAGCATAGCCCCAATAATCATTATTGGCCGGATGACCAAAAAAGGTGGGGGCCAGCAGGGTCAGCAAACGCCACGGCCAGAAGGAATAGGTTAAGGCAAAGGTGCGTTCCGCGCCGCTGCTGCGCGGGGATTGGGTGGTAAATTCGGCGGTGGGGAGAAGTTGGGCAGCAGAGAGCAAGACAGCCAGCAGAATGGCCGCGAACAGAGCCAGGAGAGGGTAGGCGTGAGGTGTGAGGTGTGAGGTGTGAAGCGTGAGGCGTGGTACGTGGTGCGTGGTGCGTGAAATCTCCTCTGCTCCCCTGCTCCCCTGCTCCCCTGCCTCGCCTCCTCGCCTCCTCGCCGGCCAGCTTCGGAAAATAATATAAGGGCCAATCAACCACAGGCTGTAAAACCATAACTGGGCGTGTCCGGCTAAAAGTTGAACCGCCAGGACCAGACCCAGGCCCAAAATATCGAGCGGGTTACGCTGCCGGGCCAGCCGGTCGCTAAGCAGCAGCAGCAGGGGCAGCCAGGCCGCAGCATTGACCATGACCACAAATTGGGTCCGTCCGACGATGTAACCGCTAAACATATAGGTTAAGGCTGACAGCGCGGCGGCAAAGGGCAGCAGTCCCAGGTAGCGTGTATACCAATACATCAACAGCCCGGCTAGAGCCAGGTGAAGTATCACCGAAACGGTCAATCCGTGCTCAATGGGCAGCAGCAGGTAGAGCAGATTGGGCGGATAAAAAACGGCGCTTTGCAAATTGGCCAGCAGCGGCGCGCCGTTGCCCAGCAGCGGATTCCACAGCGGCCACTCGCCGGCCAGCAGGCTCAGTTTGGTCAGGTGATGCCAGGGCCAGAATTGCAACATAGTGGTCCCCCAAAAGAGGACCTCGCCCCGGAGCAGCCAGCGCCAGAATAAAACCAGGGGCAAGATGAGGATGAAGGTTAGACAAATTCGGGCAGATAAACGGTTGGCAGGATTCATTTTGACAAACAATTTGGGCCGGTTTAGAATGAGCCAACGATGTTAGTATACGAACGGATCAGTGTGGTCGTCAGCCTGATTTTGATTGGACTGGCGCTTTATTTTGTGCTGGCCTTTCCAGCCGAGACTGCTACCTTTACCATTTTTGGTTCGCCGCTCACGCTAACTTCTCCACAGCAGTGGTTGGTGGCCGTTCTGCTGGGCGGGCTGGCCATGGCCGGAGCCGATGCCGTGATGCGCATCCACCCCAACTTGCCCACCCGGCGCATCAGCGTTATGGCCACCTTTTGGATGTTGCCCGGTCTCTTGGTTGTTTTAGCCACCCAAACGCTGGGGCTGGCTCCCAATCCCATCGCCTGGGCGATAGGATTGATAGGGGTCGGTGTACTGCTCTGGCTAACCCTCATCGCCGAATTTTGGCAAGCTGCGGCGGCGGGTCACAAAGAGTATCGTTGGGCTTATATCTGGCAGCAATTGATGGGCTATACCATGGCCCTGCTCTTTTTTATCATCATTTACCGCACTCGCAGCCGCAGCGCCATTAGCGCCACCAGTATTATGCTGGTCAGCGGCATGATTGCCCTGGCCCTACTGCGGCAGCGGCGCTCGATTGCCAAAACCTGGCTATTCGCGGCCATTGTTAGCCTTAGCCTGGGCCAGGTAACATGGGCCTTGAATTATTGGCGCATCAGCGCCCTGACTGCCGGCTTGTTACTGCTTTTGATTTTTTATGTCCTGGTCGGCCTGGCCCAACAGCAGCTTCTGGGCAAACTTTCGCGCCGCGCTTTGTGGGAGTTTGGCTCTGTGGCGCTGGTGGCCTTACTGGTTATTTTCAGGTTTACTTGACCCGTCACCGCTAACCCTTCCATTATACTCTGTCTTATCCTCATTGACTATTCGCCGCGTTTCCTTTGGCCGATTGGCCCAATGGTACATTGACAACTTTTTCTATTCCGGCTACACTTTTATCAGGATAAATTTGTAAACAAAGTTCTCGTGTTGCCTAAAAAATAGAAGATGCAACACCTCTCTGACCGGGCTAAAACAGTTTCGGCTAACAACCTGTCCGAAAACCCCCGTAGGTTAGGGCCTTGTGCCCGACCGAGACGCCCACCAGGGGCTATACTACAGTTTTCGGATAGGCTCTAAGTAACCCTTTTCCTCCCACCGAGGCCCTGCATGATTCAAGCCACCCATTTAACCAAAGAGTTTGGCGAATTTACCGCCGTAAGAGATATTTCGCTCAGCCTGCCCGAAGGCGAAGTGCTGGCGCTGCTAGGCCCCAACGGGGCCGGCAAAACCACGACAGTGCGCATGCTCGGCGCGATTCTCAAACCTACTCGTGGCAGCGCCCGCATTGCCGGCTATGATACCGTCGCCGAGGCCAAAGCAGTGCGCCGGGTCATCGGCCTGCTGACCGAGTTCCCCGGCCTGTATTTGCGTATGAAGGGCCTGGATTACCTGGCCTTTTTTGGCGAGCTGCAAGGCGTGCCCAGGCCGATTATCCGCCAGCGCAGCGAGGAGCTGTTAAAACGTTTTGAATTGTGGGAAGCGCGGGATAAATCGGTGGGGACCTACTCCAAGGGCATGAAGCAAAAGCTCACCCTGGTGCGGGCCATGCTGCACGACCCGCTGGTGCTGTTTTTGGATGAACCCACCTCGGCCATGGACCCGCACAGCGCCAAGCTGGTGCGCGACTCGATTGCCGATTTGCGCCAGGAAAAGCGGACGATTGTGCTTTGTACCCACAATCTGGCCGAAGCAGAACAGTTGGCCGACCGGATTGCCATTATCCGCCGGGGCCAGATTATTGCCCAGGGTACTCCGGCGGAATTAAAACAGCGCCTGCTGGGCGACCCGTTGATGGAAATTCGGCTGGCAGCTCCACTCAATGGACTGGTCAGCCATTTGCAGGAGCGGGTCAACATCGTAGGGCACGGCCAGGATTGGATTCGTTACACCGTGCCCGACCCGGCCCAGTTCAACCCGGCCCTTTTGAACGAACTGACCCATCAGGATGTCCCGATTATTACCCTCAGCGAAGTCTCGCGCAGCCTGGAAGAGGTTTACCTACGGATTGTCGAAGCTGACCAGACGGAGGTGAAGTAACGATGGCCGTTCAAGCCATTCCCCGGCACGAGCGCGGCAGCCTGGGCACAGCCTTGATTATCACCCGGCGCGAACTGCGTGACAGTCTGCGTGACTGGCGCATTGTCACCCCGATCATTGTGCTGACCGTTATTTTTCCCTTTTTGATGGATTTTACTTCCCGCTGGGCCACCACCTGGGTGTCGCAGTACACCGATACCATTTTGGTAGAGCGCATCAATCCCTTCCTGTTGATGATTGTCGGCTTTTTCCCCATTTCGTTCTCGTTGATTATCGCCCTGGAGTCCTTTGTCGGCGAAAAAGAGCGCAACAGCCTGGAACCTATCCTGTCTATGCCGGTCAGTGATCTTGAGCTTTACCTGGGCAAGATGCTTTCGTCGCTGCTGTTGCCGCTGCTGGCCAGTTATCTGGGCATTACCGTTTTCCTCGTCAGCCGCCTGATAACTACCCCGCGCTGGGTGCCGCCGCTGGACTTGGCTGTTTTGATGTTTTTGTTGACCACGATGGAGGCGTTGGTGATGGTGGCCGGGGCGGTAGTGGTTTCCAGCCAGACCACCAGTGTACGGGCGGCTAACCTGCTAGCCAGCTTCATTATTATTCCGATGGCCTTGCTGGTGCAGGGGCAGAGCATCATTATGTTCTATGCTGAATATGAGGCGCTGTGGTGGATTTTGGCGGCGCTGACCGTGGTCAGCTTGATCCTGGTGCGGATGGGTATTCGCATTTTTAACCGCGAAGAGATCCTGTCTAGAGAGATGGATGAGCTGAATCTCAAAAGTATTTGGCACAGTTTTAAGGGCTATTTTTTGCGACCGCCGGAACTGGCCGCCAAACGCGGCGATCACGCTTCGGCCAGGTTTAACCTGCTTCGTTTTTACCGGCACGATATACCCGTACTCATCCGCCAGCAAGGTTTGCCCATCGTTATGGTGCTGACTATGACGGTGGCAGCGGTTTTTTTGGGGGCGGCTTTTGCCCAACAGCATCCTCTGCCGGCCAATGTCCTGCCGCTCAACGAAATCTCGGCCAATACTTTTGGTAACTTGCAAAAAGTTCGGCTGTTGCCCGAAATCAACACCTCGTTTATTTTCTTTAATAATTTCCGGGTCATTATCCTGGCCGCCATATCGAGCATGTTTTCATTTGGGGTGCTGGCCTTATTTTTAACCCTGCTGAATATGGGGCTGGTCAGCTTTATCATTACCCAGATTGTCCTGTTGGGTTACAATCCCTGGCTGTTTGTGACCGCTTTTATTTTGCCGCATGGAATTTTTGAAATTCCGGCTATTTTGCTGGGGATGGCTTTTGCTCTGCGGATTGGGGCGGCCCTGGTTTCGCCGCCGCCGGGGCTAGATATTGGGCAGGGCTTGCTTCTGACCCTGGCTAACTTTCTCAAAATCCTTATTTTTGTAGTCGTGCCGCTGCTGCTTCTGGCAGCCTATATCGAAGCCAATATTACCCCGCAGATTGTAATAGCATTGTACGCCAAGTAAATTCAGTAAATCATAAATTGAGGAGCCAGCACCCCTAGGTGCGGCTCTGCTCAACACGTAGGCGTGCCCGCTACGCGTCCTCAAAATTGTGATTTGCTTAAATTCTCCTTTCAAAAAAGTAGACCTCCAAAGGTTAATCCACTTCGGAGGTCTTATTTTTTTATGGCTCGCCCCGTGCCCTCACCGCATTTGCGATAGCCACGGGGGAAGCAAATCAACCATATTGAGCAAGCCGGCATAATGGCCGACAACCAAGATCAGTAGAATTAAAAATAGGACGGCCAGAGTGCCTGCTGCTACTTTGGCAAACCAGACTCGCCCTTTGACCGTCGGCTCGGTTGGGCTGTAAACTTCTTCCTCTGCTGGGGGTTCCGGTTCGGCCTCTGGTTCCGAGTTTTGGTCTCGAAATCTGATTTTGATGTCAGCCAACTCAATCAGGTCATTGTGTTGGAGATAATAAGGTCCCTCCACCGTAATGCCGTTGACGATGGTACCGCCCGGCCCGCCCAAATCCTGCAAAATCCAATGATCGTGGCGCAGCTCCAGGCTGGCGTGGGCCGGGTCAATATTGGGCGCATCCAGTACGAGTTGGTTGTCGGGGCTGGAGCCAATTAAGATGCGGTTGCTAAGCAGCTCGAAATCCTCAAAAACGGTTTCTTCGCCTGCTTCTTCGTAAATAACCAATTTTGCCAACGTAAACTCCCTTGAAACTATGACCGCCGACCGCTGCAAATCGTGACGATTTCGGAGCGCAAACTTCAGTCGCCTCTTGCCTAAAGCAAACTAAAACCTGCGCTCCAATCGTTATAAATTTACGCCAAGCTGTGCTAAGCAAGGCGGTCGTCCGTCGGCGGTCGGCGGTCGTTTTGGAAATCGGGATCGGCCAGGATAAAGGCCAAAGCCGCATCCCGGTCGGTAACTTCGCCGGTGGCCTGGGCTTCCTTCAGCCGGTTCAGCAGCACGCCGATGAGCGGCCCTTCGGCCAGGCCCAGGGTTTCGATTAGATCGCGCCCGGTCAGCAGGGGCGGCGGCTCAACCACCTGCGCCCGCTGCTCAAAGTAAGCCATACCCAATTTATACACCACTTCCCGCAGTTCTTGCAATTCAGCCTGCCCTTCGTTAGGGGGAGAGGTGGCCCGCCGGTCGGCCAGGGCATGGAGCGCTACAGCCATGCCGGCCTGATAACCGCTGCCCACAGTATCCCGAAAAAAGTGGTAAATGGCCCGGCGACTCACCTTGTCCGCGGCGGTCAACAGCAGCGGCCGCATATGTTGGGCCACCACCGTTTCGACAAAATCGGCGGCCTGGTTGCTGAAATGAAAACGCTGCATCAACCGGCGAGCAACTTTGGCGCTAATTTGCTCATGACCATAAAAATGGACAGCGGCAGAGTTTGGATCAGGGGTACGGGTAGCGGGTTTGCCGGTATCGTGCAGCAGCAAAGCCAGAGGGAGTAAGGTTTGCTGGCTCAAATTTCCGGCCAGCGGCGCGGTCAATTCGGCTTGAGCGGGCGCTTGCAGCGGCTCCGGCAGGTCGCTCAGCCCGCTGTGGAGCATCCCGGCCCAGGCATCAAGGGCCTGGGCGGTATGGTCAAACACATCCAGGTGATGCGGCGGCCCCTGCGTTACACCGATCATCGGCTCGACTTCCGGCAGCAGGTGCGGCAGCACGCCCAGCCGCCGGAGCATTTGGACCGCTTGACCGGGGGCGGGCGTGTTGAGCAGCTTCAGCAGTTCATCCCGCTGCCGTTCGGGGGAAATGCCGGGCAAACCGGGCGCAGCCGCCGGCAGCCAGGCTTCGGTCTCAGCCTCCAGCGCGAAACCAAACTCAACCGCCTGCCGTACCGCCCGGACCACCCGCACCGGATCGTGACTGAAAGCCGTCGGCGAAGCCGCCCGAATCTGGCCCAGCTTCAAATCCTGCTGCCCGCCGAGAGGGTCAATCAACTCAAACGGTTTGGCCAGCCGGATGGCCATGGCATTGATGGTAAAATCGCGGTCGGCCAAGTCTTCTCGGAGGGTGGTCCCGCGGAAAGAGGCAAAATCGAGATAAAACTTATCGAGGACAACTCGCCCCGTGCCCCGTTCGGTGTCGAGCGGGTAGAAGGCCGCGTGCAGGCCGTTCGCCACCCGTCGAGCTACGGCCAATCCATCGCCGGGTACGGCAAAATCCAGGTCCACAATCTGTTCGCGCCCCAGCAGCATATCCCGCACCGCCCCGCCGACGAGGTAGGCTTCGAGGTGGTGGGTGTGGAGGATTTTAATTACATCTTGTATTAAGTGATGTTTATTTAGCCAATTTGGGTGAGTCACACCAATCAAATTTTATTATTCATGAAGTGTACGCGGATCAAACCACCAATCACCGTCCAGTTCGGTCCACACATAACTAATTGGTAACATGCGATGTTCTCTTTTTAGAACATCTATGACGCTCCAGAAAATCTCCAGCCGAAAATGAAACGGTTGTACATCGCGGAGGCGCAACTGGATTGGAATATCCTCACTAAGAGTTCGAACTGTACAGAATATGTCATTTAATCCTATTCCAACACGTTTGCCTGTTTGCTCAAAAACTCTTTGCTCATATCGGCTGATTCTTATTTCTACTTGGCGTACATAACTTTGAGTATATGTCTCGTATATTTGATCTCTTCGTGTTTTTATCTCAAGATGACGATATTTTGTGCCTATTGGATGTTCAGGGTTGTATCGTTCCAACTCTCCGTGACAATCAAAGCAAACTGGAAGAAGATTGTCCAGATCATTGTTTGAGGGATTTCCATCTATATGGTGGATGACAATGTTTGTGGTACATGCTTTTCCACAAAGACAACAGTGACGAGCAAATCAACGGGCCGGTTTAGTAAATGGCTCAACTCTTCTTCCATACGGACGTGGTCAAAGAGACTCCAATCTGCTTCTGGCGTGAATGTAGCCAAAATATCTACATCGCTATCCGGGTTAAAATCGTCTCGGAGAACAGAACCGAAGAGAGCCAACTCGCGGATATGCCAGCGTTGGCAAAAATCGGCCAAGGCTCATGACTAGTGCAAAACAGGTCGGGCTCCCACGTCCGGCCCTCGGCGGCGTGGGAGCCGCCTCTGCTAAATTGCACTTGTTCTATACATGAGCCTCGGCCAATTCGGTTTCAGCAAGTCTAATATTAGGTAAATTGATCATGGCGCTTTTCCTTCATCTTCGGCCACCCTCCCCGCCCCATCTACAAAGACCACCCGCGCCTTTTCTTTGGGCCGGACTCGCTTGGCGGCGCGTTCGGCCTGTTCTGCCGTTAAACCAACGCCGACGACACGCCCACGCACCAGGGCAATCCAACGATTGAGGTAGGGGGAAAGGTCAAGTTGGGGAGAGGACTCAAGTATTTCGTCCACAACGCTGCTGACCTAGAAAGGCTGAGGCTGAGGCGAAGGCTGAGCTAAAAAATTCTTAGCCTTAGCCTTAGCCTCTATTTTTCAAAACTAACAACTACATTCGTTCCGCAACAATCGCGGCCACTTCTTCGGGCAGTTGGGCCACGCGCACGCCGACGGCCTCAAAGGCTTTGATTTTTTCCTCAGCGGTGCCTTCGCCGCCTTCGATGATAGCTCCGGCGTGGCCCATGCGTTTGCCGGCGGGGGCCGTCCGCCCGGCGATAAAGGCCGTGACCGGCTTGCTCATCTTTTCGGCGATAAAACGGGCTGCTTTTTGCTCATCGGCGCCGCCGATTTCGCCCATGAGGACGACATGATAGGTCAGCGGGTCGCTCTCAAACAGGGTCAGGATGTCAATAAAATTGCTGCCGATGATCGGGTCGCCGCCGATGCCGACAGCCGTGCTCTGGCCGATGCCCCGGTCCGTAAGGGCCTGAACCACTTCATAAGTCAGGGTTCCGCTGCGCGAAACCAGGCCGACATTGCCCGGTTTGTGAATGTGGGCAGGCATAATTCCCACTTTGGCCTCGCCGGGAGTAATCAGGCCGGGGCAGTTGGGGCCAATCAGTCGAGCCTCTTTTTGGCTCAAAAAGCTGCGCACCCGAACCATATCCAGCACCGGCACGCCCTCGGTGATGCAGACAATCAATTTGATGCCGGCGTCGGCCGCTTCCATAATCGCGTCGGCGGCAAAACGGGCCGGCACATAGATAATGCTGGTGTTGGCGTCGGTGGTGCTGACCGCCTCTTTGACCGTATCAAACACAGGCACGCCGTGTATCCACTCGCCGCCTTTGCCCGGCGTCACCCCCCCGACGATGTTGGTGCCGTACTCTTTCATCTGCTGGGCGTGGAACGCGCCCTCACGGCCGGTAATCCCTTGAACCAATAAACGTGTATTTTTTCCAACCAGGATGCTCATGAGGTTAGGCTCCCTTCGCCAGAGCGACGGCTTTTTGGGCCGCCTCGCCCAAACTGGTAGCGCTGGGGAAATTGGCCTCGGCCAGAATCCGCCGGCCTTCTTCTTCATTGGTGCCAACTAACCGGGCCACCATGGGGACGTTAGTTTTGACTTCTTCTAAGGCGGCCAGAATACCGCGGGCCACTTCATCACAGCGGGTAATGCCCCCAAAAATATTGAATAAGACCGCCTTAACCTTGGGGTCGCTCAGGATAATCCGCAGTGCGGCGGTCACTTTTTCGGCTTTGGCCCCACCGCCCACATCGAGGAAGTTGGCTGGCTCGCCGCCGTAATGTTTGATAATGTCCATAGTAGCCATAGCCAGCCCCGCCCCGTTGACCATACAGCCAATTTCGCCGTCAAGCTTGACATAGCTCAAGCCGGCCCGGCGCGCCTCCCGTTCGGCGGGCGCTTCTTCCTGAATGTCGCGCAGTTCGGCCAGCTCCGGGTGGCGGAACAGGGCATTGTCGTCGAGGACAATTTTGCCATCAACCCCCAGCAGCCGTTCCTGCCCGGTCACGACCAGCGGATTGATTTCGGCCAAACTGGCATCCGTATCCACAAAAGCCTGGTACAACCCTTTGACAATCTGCACAAACTGGCCGATAAAATCGCGCCGCAAGCCCAACTCAAAAGCCAGGTCGCGGGCCTGGTAATCCAGCAGGCCCCGTTCGAGGTCAACCGGCAGGCGAATGATGGCCTCGGGCTTGGTTTTAGCCACTTCTTCAATTTCCACCCCGCCCGCTGCCGAGGCAATGATGACCGGCGTACGCTGCGCCCGGTCAATCACAATGCCCAGGTAAATTTCCTCCTTGATATCGGCTGCTTCGTCAACCAGCACCTTCTCCACCGGAATATCTTTAATGGTCATACCCAAAATTTGCCTGGCCAGCTCTTCAGCCTGCTTGGCATCTTTGGCTACTTTAATGCCGCCGGCTTTACCTCGCCCCCCTACCAGAACCTGACTTTTGATGACCACCGGGCCGCCAAGCCGTTTGGCAATCTCGTGGGCTTCGGCGGGCGTGGTGGCTACATCTCCATTGGGAATAGGCACGCCATACTTGGCAAAAATGCGTTTCGACTGGTATTCGTGCAGTTTCACCTGTATTCTCCTTTGCAATCTCCTGATAGTTTAACTGCCGGCAAAAGCCCGGACCAGTTAAGCTCATTATACCATAATTTTTGAGGTCTCCTATTTGTAGCACAAGTCATGGGTGTCAGGCAGCAAAGACGCGAAGAAACGAGGAGGCGAAGAGGCGAGGAGAAGAGGGCATGACGACCCTAACGGCCTTACGTCTTCGCCTCCCCGCGTCCTCGCTCCCCTTGGTACCCATTCTCTATTGTTCCAGACCAACCTCTATGTTATGCTTATCTTGTTCAAAAATAGTTGGCCCGGCGGGTCTGTGTCTACAAATCCGCCCTGTTCTTTACCAAACCAACCGTAAAGGCGATGATGATCAGCCAAATTTGGACTCAATTGAGCCGTTTGACCCGGCATGGCAACCATGCCGTTCCAAATTTACGCGGCGCTCCCGGCCCCAGGCTGAGGAGACTGCCGGCGCAGATGGCTTCAAAGCCTTTGCTGGATTGGTTTCAGCCAGGCCCCTTCGCTTTTGCGAGCGTGGTCCCACAAATCCCACTATTCAGCCAACTCAATAGATTTTATCGCGCTTTCTGTGTTTTGTTTTTTTTAGCCATGCTGGTCACTGCACCGGCCACTCGGGCCGAAGCGCTGCTACAGACCGGCAGCGCGACCCTCCAGATTACTGGCCCGGCCCAGGTCACGGTCGGCGAGACGTTTGAAATCCAGGTCATCCTCAACCAGCCGCAGCCGCCCGGCGTTTTTGGCTATCAATTCCGGCTCAACTGGGACAGCGCCGCCGTCAGACCCTCAGCCGGAGGCCCAAACCTCAGCCCCGATTTTCCCCTGATTGCCCAATCTCAAATCACCGACGGCCAACTGCTGGTAGCCGCCAGCCGCCAGGGCGATGTGCCCGACCTAACTGGCTCGCTGACGCTGCTGACCTGGACCTTCGAGGCGATTGCCCCCACGATCAGCCCGAGGTCTTTTGATTTGACGGCAGTGACGCTGGGCCAAAAAGACGGCGCTCCGCTGCCTATTGCCGCAATTACCCCTCTGACCGTACAGGTAATCGCGCTGGCTCAACCGCGAGGGACTCTGACCGGCAACATTCAGCTTGAGGGGCCGATCCCGGTTAATTTGACCGGAACCACCTTATTGATTGAAGGATTGGGTTCCACGACGATCACATCCGCCACCGGCGACTTCGCCTTCACCGACCTTGACTTTGGTGTGTACACCCTCACCGTCCGCCGCCCCGGTTTTTTGAGCGCCACCTGTACCGGCCTCAACCATAACAGCGAAACAACTTCCCTATCTCCCGTGACTCTGCTGGCCGGCGATATCACCGGCGACGGCGCGATTGATGTGGCCGATGCTACAGCGCTGGGCCGAGTCATCGGCGAGAATGGAGGCGGCGTTGCGGCAGATTTAAACCAGGACGGTGCAGTAAATGTGCTGGATTTGATTCTGCTGGCCATCAATTACGGCCAGTCGACGGCAGCCCATCCCTGGATTTGTCAATGAGATAAGGGCGCAAAGAGCGAAGATAGAAGATAGAGGATAATCCTCATGTAACTACTCACCCCCATGTCATTTCGAGGCTGAAAGCCGAGAAATCTTTGAGGCCGTTGTCTGCAAACTACGAATTAGGAGATTTCTCGCGCCTAACGTCGCTCGAAATGACATGACTGAGTAGTTACCTTCAATCTTCATCTCGCCTCCTCGCCTCACCTGCCATCGCGTCTTTATTTTCAGGAGGAAACTACTTATGCAAAGCTCAAGTAAAATCTACTCATTCAAAATAATCTTTTTGTCCATCATCTTGCTGGTCCTACTGGTGGCCGCGCCGTTAGCCCTGGCTCAGAATGGAACCCGCTTAACCCTCAAGCCCGTTTCATCGGCTGAGGGGATGGTTACCGTCGAAGTGCTGGCCGAAAATGTAAGCGATCTGTACGGCCTGGAGCTTCATCTCAAGTATGACCCGGCGGTATTAGAAATTCAGGACAGCCAGCCCGACCAGGGGGGCGTCCAAATTGAACCGGGTACGCTGCTGCCGGTCAACCAGGGCTTTGTGGTGGCCAATCAGGCCGACCCCTCCCAGGGAACGATTATGTATGCCTTGACCTTGCTCAATCCGGCTCCGCCGGTCAATGGCAGCGGTCCCGTAGTTCGCATGACCTTCAAAATTCTGCAAGACACACCCACAACGATCAATGTGGAGCGATCCACCCTGGTCTCGGTCAACCTGGAGACAATCCCGGCTGAAACTTCACCCCTGACCATTGGCGGCTCCGATGACGGCAGTCCGGTTGTCGCCGGCTCTGAGGGCGATAATTTCCCCTGGTGGATTATTGCGGCGGTGGTACTGGGATTGGGTGTTTTGGCCGTGGGCGGTTTTGTGGTTATGAGCGGTTTCCGTAAACAGACACAGCCAGCGGGAGACAGGCCGCGAGGTTCTGGCCGTCGCCCCAGCGCTTTCAAAGATTTAGCCTAAATAACTGGAAGATTGGAGGATAGGACTTAGTGATTGTCCAAAAATAAGTTCCCCCAAGCTCCTACGAGTTCCCAGGGAACTAGAGGAACTCGTAGGAACTCAAAACGGGAAGGATTTTTTAGACGTTTACATAGCTTTATCCAACCTTCCAGCTTTCCATTCTTCCCTATTCCTACCGTCCGCCGATGAACCAGCTCAGTCGGCTTAAGAATCAAATAGTTTCGTGGTTCCAGGTGAGCGACCCCCTCGCCAGCCGGTCGAACCGGCAGTTTTATGTCCTGGCCACACTGTTGATTATGGCGCCGGCAACCCTTCTACTTTTTTTAGTGTTGCTCCTCTTTTCCATTGAACTTTCCGGTTCGGCCCTGGTTCTGGCTCTGGTAGCCTTGCTGGGTTTTGCCGGTTTGTACCCCTGGCTGGAATCTTTACTGGAGCAGCGGCTCTGGCCGGAGCGAGTGCTGGGCCGGCAACTATTGGGGATGTACAGCCAGGCCGTCCGCCAGACCGCCGATTTGGAAACTTTATTACCCTACGTGGCCGGATCGCTGCGCCAGCACCTGGCGGCGCAGAGCGTTAGCCTCTGGCTCTACCAGGCCGAGGATCGCCTGCTGGTTTTGGCCCACAGCGAGGGAACACTGGCGGCTGATTTGGCCGAACTGCCGGTTGACCTGTCGCCGGGACAATTACCGGGGACGCAGCCTGTGTTAGCCTTGCCGGAAAGCGCCCTGCGCCAGGGGTTGCTGCTCTTGGGGGTTGAGCAGGTGGCCGCTTTGAATTTGCAGGCTGAACTGGTCGGCCTGATTGGCCTGAGTTGGGCTGCGGCCAGTCTCCGGCCTTCTCCGGGCGCCTTTCGAGCCTTTGATTGGCTGACCGGCCCCCTGGCCCTGGCCGTTAAAAATGCGCGTCTGATCGCCGACCTGGCCGACACGCTGGACAAGCTGCAACTGGCCTACCGCCGCACCATTGACGCCCAGGAAGAAGAGCGGCGCAACCTGGCGGTTGAACTACACGACGATATTTTGAGCCGGCTGACCACCATGGGCCTGACCTTGAGCCAAAGCCAGCACCAGCTTGCCGTTGACCCGGCTCAAATTCAGCCCTGTTTGGAAGCGTTGAGTCAGGAAACACGTAGTTTAAACTCGCGGCTGCGTGAGATTACCCAGGGCTTGCACCCGGCCGTGCTGACCGATTTGGGGCTGATTGCCGCGCTGCAAGCCTACATGGACTCGTTGAGCAAACATGCTCTGCCGGCCACCGCCCCCCGCACTATTGACCTGACCGCCCAGGGTTTTGACAACGCCCGCCTGGCCGACTCCAAGTTGGAGCGGGATATCTACTACATCACCCGCCAGGCCCTCGACAACGCGATCAAACACGCCCAGGCCGAGCAAGTCTTTATCCACCTGCGTTGGCGCGATGATACGGTAACGGTGACAGTGCAGGATACGGGCGTTGGGTTAAAGGCCGCGCCCGAACTGCTGATGGGGCAGCAGGGGCATTTGGGGTTGCTATCGCTGCAAGAACGGACATTGGCCTGGGGCGGCCGCCTCAGCTTTCAAACCGGGCCGGGCCAGGGCACTACGGTTTACGCTCGTCTACCCGCCCCCCAACCCAGTCCCAACCCCGGCCATTTGCAGGCATTTACCCACTATTTAAGGAGTAAGGAGTAGGCAGTAAGGAGTAAGGGAAAATCCCCCTACTCCCTACTCCCTACTTCCTACTTCCTACTTCCTTCTTCATTGCCCGGCTTGGAGAAACAACAGCACCGCCATCACCCTGGGGTTGTGGGTGACTTCGCTGGTCAGGCTCAGCTTGGAAAAGATATTGTTGACGTGGCTTTCGACGGTGCGCTCGCTGACGGAGAGGCGCTGGGCCATGGCGATATTGGTGTAGCCTTCGGCCATGAGCCGCAGCACTTCCTGCTCGCGCCGGGTCAGCGCGTTCAGTTGCGCCTGGGGCCGGGTCACGGCGATTTGCAGGAGTTCGTCCTGGATTTCGGGGGCCAAAATTGCGCCGCCCTCGGCCACCACTTCGATGGCGCGAATCAGTTCCGCCGGCTCGTTGAGGGTGGTTTTGAGCAGATAGGCTTTACCGGCGGTCCCATCACGCAAAAAAGCTTCGGCGTACTGACGCTGGCTGTGGTGCGACACCAGCACCAGCCCGATGTGAGGCAGGGCGGCTCGAATCTGCTTAGCTGCCTCAATGCCATTGAGTTTGGGCATCTGGATATCCAACAGAGCCACATCCGGCTGCAAGCGCCGCGCCGCCTCCACCGCCGCCTCGCCATCACCGACTGCTTCGATAACCGTGATATGTGGCACAGTTTGCAAAGCGTGCAGATACGCCTCACGCAAAATGGTCTGGTCTTCGGCAATCAAAACGCGGAGGGGGGACAAGGGAAAAACTCCTTTGAAATAAAGACGCGATGATTTGCCCACAGGGGCCTCGAGACGAAGATTGAAGATGGTAGATGGAAGATAGTAGATGGTAGATAGTTGATATACTAAGCGCACGCTAAAATTTCCGTAGGACGGCATCCCTATGCCGTCCGCTGACGCATGGGGATGCGTCAGCTACGGAAATTTTGAAATGCGTTGGGTATAGTTGATAGAAACTCGTCAATGAGGATTGTTATCTATCTTCTATTCTCTATCTTCTATCCTCCATCCTCCATCCTCTATCCTCGCCTCTTCGCCTCACGCATCACGTCTCTATCTTAAGCCAACTCTCCCTCCGCGTCAAGCCTCTCAAACTTACTGGCAGCTCCAAATCTAGCATAACCCCGACAACCCAACAACCGTACTAGCACGGAGAAGAAATTCCTCGAAACCACCTAAATTTTTTTCCGCATTGCTACCGTTGAGATACTGCCCTGGATAGGATATGCTAAAACTGATAGTAGAGGGGTTGTTACAATCTGATGCTAACTGTTTACTGATTACTCTCTTTCGACGGTCATGATTTCAGGAAAGGAGGGAGCTCCAGCGCAAGACCACATCCTTGGAACAGTTTTAGTTTAATCAATTTATCCTGGTTTTAATGGAGGTTTACCTGATGAAACAAAAGAATTTAGGCCAAATTATTTGGCTGCTGGTGCTTGTGCTCTTACTCGCGGCGTTAACGGCCCTGCCGGCGGCGGCCCAGGAGCCGGAAGAAGATGTCAACGCCCAGGCCATTAGCTTTGAAGCCTTTCTCTGGAATCCGGGCGAAACCGTAGTTTCCAGGGGTGATGGCACGGTTGTGACCAAGTTGGATATTCAAGGCGCGGAGCATATCTCCGGCTTGCAACTGGTCATCGGCTACGACGCCTCGATTGTCTCGCCGCAGGAGGTCCGGCCCGGCGACCTACTGCCCGGTAAGCGTGGAGTGGATTACTTTATGACCGTGCAAACCGGCGGTGCGGGGGTAACTTGTGGCGAAGTACTCCCTGCTGTTCCTTCAGATGGATTAACCGACGCCTCTTTTACCGTCAGTATTGTTTACTTTGACCCGACGATGACCGTTGATGGCAGCGGCAGCCTGCTTGACATCGTCTGGCGCAGCGACCCCGACGCGGCGGTAAACGACGAGGCCGACATCTGTCTCGACGGTGAAACCTCGCTGGTAACGGATAACGGCGGCTTCCCCGGCCCGGATGTTGAAGACACCCTGGGTATCATCACGGTTGACGTGCCCACTATCTTCAAATTCCAGATTGGCCTCGAAGGCGGCAAAAACGCCGGCCTGGTCGTCGGCGCAGTGCCCACCGACATCTTTACCGATGTCAAAATCAACGGCATCTACCCCTGCGATGGCGGTGAGGTGGACATCTTTGGCTTCTGTGCCTTCAATAACGGCTCGGTGTCGCCGCCCTACACTGTAGCGGTCAGTCGCTTTGGCTACCTCGACGCGGAGACCGAGTTTGAAGACCCGCATGATTCCTCATCCGTTTTCCTGTGGGCCGGCGATCTTAACAATGACAACGCCATCAATATCCTCGATCTGGTCCTGATGGCCAGTGTGCTCAACCAGCCCGCCGGAGCCAGCACCCTGTCGCAGGCCGCCGATTTCACCGGTACACCCAGCCCGACCTGTACCCCCCCCACCTCGCCAGGGACGGCGCCGTGCCCGGATGGAATTATCAACATCCTTGACCTAGTGTTGGTTGCCAAAAACTTTGGCGCCGGTGGCCCCACCGATGGCACGCCGCCCGGCGGGGGACCATTCCCGTTCTAGGGTTAGGTTAAGGGAGTGATATGTGATGCGTGATGCGTAACGATTTAT
Organism: Anaerolineae bacterium; assembly: GCA_023151115.1. The sequence continues at coordinate 8,660 of JAKLJP010000065.1, read as the reverse complement.
AGCCTAAACTTTCACGCATCACGCATCAGGAATGTTGGTGAATTGTTTTCTGGGAACAGCCTAAACAGTCGCCATGCCTAAAAGGGATAAGGCTTGCGGGAAGCGGGGGGAACTTAAAGGGCGCTTTGAGTTTCCCCCCTTTCCCAAAAGTTTTGTTAGCGGGTTAGTAGTGTGCTTTAGAAAAATTTTCGGCGTTAAAACAGGTAGCAGGTAGCAAAGTAGCATGTAGCAAGGGTTTGCTACCTTGCCGCTTCGCGTGCTACTTTGACTGTTATGAATTTTTCGGGACACCTGTAAGGAGAAGATAAAGTATGAATACCATCTTGAAATCTCATCTCCGCCTCTGGCTCATTTTGGTCATAGCAACAGCGGCCCTCTTGACCCTGGCTTTTCAGGGCGGCGAGACTGACCCGGCCCATTGCCGCTCCTGCAAAACGCCCACGCCGACCTACACTCCAACCACTCTTCCCCCTCAGGCCTGCCAGGTGGTTTCGGTTGAGTTTGATAAAGCCGAATATCTCACTGGCGACCCAATCAAAGTCACTCTACGGGTTGAAGACGCAGAAGGCGCACCTCTGATTGGAGCAAATGTAGATGCTACTGTTAGCCGCCAGCCTTTCACCGACACCCTTGAAGCCAGCGATATTCCCCCTCTGGAAGACCAATCCGGCACGTATGATGGTATCTATACCCAAACCAATCTGCCCGGCCTCTTCACCTTCAATTTTGATGTGAGTGATTTTACCGGCCCGCGCTTTTTACCGTGTTCAGCAACACGGACGGTACGTGTGAACCCAAAGCAATGTCGCCTGGAAATAACACCCAGTTCGCCACCATATACACCAAATCAACCCATAACCATAACAGCGAAAGTAAAAGTTGAGGAACAGGATCAATGTGACGCTTCTGTTAATTACAGTTGGACTGGCCCTGACTTTACCACCCCTGTATTGCTTCCCTTCAAATCAGAAAACTGTGCTTATACCCATACGTTTACTCCCACTAAAATGGGTAATTATACATTCACTCTGTTTGCCGGAGACAGTGCCTCGCCAGCCCGTTATCAAAGCTGCTCTGATTCGATCACCTTCCCAGTCCAGAATAATACTCCCCCATGCTCTATTACTCTCCAGGCCGCTCCCAATCCGGCCACTCTCAACAGAACCATTAACCTAACGGCGACGGTAACGAATACGAATGGTGTTACCCCTGTTGTTACGGCCACTGTCCAAAAACCTAACAATAGTTCCGAGCAGATTCCACTCACCTGTACTAATAGTGGTTTGTGTACAGGTAGTTACACTCCCACTGTAACAGGCACACATACTTTTTCGGCCTCAGCCAGCGATCCTCAGAGCAATAAAACCTTTAGTTCATGTAATTCTGCCACCGTGCCGGTTCTTGTAGAAGATGGAAGCGGCACTGCAACGGTAAGTATTGTTCCCTCACCCCAAACTGTAGACCTGTGCGGACGCACTGATCCCGATATCTCCAATACCGTTGTAGCGACCGTCACCAACCTGTCGCAGGTAGACCTGTCCATCACCTATGACTCCACTTTTGTCATCCCCAGCGAGATCACTCCTGTTTTTGGCTCCGGCACAATCTCCCGAAACGGCAACACTATCCGTTATCAAGGCAGTAGTAATGCGCCTGTGAGCGGCGCTATCGTCGACCTGCTCAACATAGATTGGCGATTGCAAGGCCGCAGAGGAACCACCACCATCACGTTAACTTCAACTTTGAGGGATAACACCGGAGCGTCTATTCCCCACACCGATCAAAATGGTTTGCTGGTTATCACCATCAGCCCTCCCTGCCTGCGCTGTACCGTCAACTTGCAGGGTCGCGCCGACCACAGCGGGGTGATGGTCACGAGTCCTGCGGGTGAACAAGCTCGAAGCTATCCCAATGGCCTGTTTGCCATCGCTGCCACCGGGGAATTGAATCTGACCGCGCCCGGCTACCTCTCGACCCAGATGGCGGCGTCTGCCGGTCTGACCGCAGGAGAACCGGAGATTGATGCCTGCCAGGTCACCCTGCTGGCCGGCGATGCCAACGGTGATAATACCGTCAACATTCTTGATCTGACCTACCTGGCAGGGCGTTACCAATCCGCCGACCCCACCGCCGACCTCAACGCCAGCGGCCTGGTAGACATTCTCGACCTGGCCCTGGCCGCCGGCAACTATCAACGGCAGGGGCAGTAAAGGCAAAAGGAACTAAAGGAACTCGTAGGAACTCAGGAACTCGGTGTATCCAAATTTGAGGAGCCAGCACGCCCACGTGCAGTGGTGTTCGGCACGTAGGCGTGCCTCACTCTCCGAAAATTGGATCTACTGAAACTTACTTTCCCCCAGTTCCCTTCTTCTTCAAGGAGCGCGTAAATGAAAACACTCAAATCGCTAATCCCCGTCTTCTCATTAATTCTGGCTGCCCTGGTTTACTTCGGGGGGGTCGGCCAGACTTCCGCCCACCCGCCGCAGCAGGAAGGCGACCAGCCCGCTTTTGTCGGCGCGGTGCAAAGTTCGCCCGACGGCAGCGCCACCATTGTCTCGCAAGAGGCTCACCTCGACGCGGCTTACCTGGGAGCCAACGGCCAGCTTGAGGGGCTGGAAGCGACCCCGGCCGGCCTGGCGCTGACCTCCGGCGCAACTCAGGGCAGCTACACCTCCGGGGTCATCCACTCACCCCTGGCCTTCACCACCGATATGGTCCCGCTGTGGGGCGCCGATTTACCCGCCGGGACCGGCCTGCGCCTCGAAACCCGCCTGAGCAGCGACGGCGGCGCATCGTGGAGCGAGTGGGTGGAAAACCCCGAAGCCTTTTATCCCGTGCGCGATGACCTGCATAGCGGCAACCTGATCTGGGTTGACTCCGCCCAGGCTGCGCTGCAATTCAAAGTCACCCTCAGCAGCAGCTCGCTCGACTTTGGGCCAACCCTGCGCAGCGTCACCCTGGTGATGAACGACACCAGCCAGGGGCCGACCGACGGCCAAATCGCCAGTCAGATGGCCGCCACCGCCGCTATCGCCCAGATTTGCCCCATCACCAAGCCCACCAACATTGTTTCGCGGGAAGACTGGGGCTGTCCGGGAGGTCGTTTTAGCTCGCCCCGCCCGCCAGTCTATGCCCCGGTAACGCATATCATCCTGCACCAATCCGAAACACCCAACCAGCCGCACCCCTACCAGGGCTACGCCGGTTGGGTCCGCTCCATCTGGAACTTTCACGCCAATGTGTTGTGGTGGGGCGATATTGGCTACAACTACCTGATTGACCCCAGCGGCGTCATTTACGAAGGCCGGGCCGGCGGCGATGATGTAATCGGCATTCACGATACCCACAATCGCGGCTCGATGGCAATTGGCTTTCTCGGCTGCTACGGCAACTGCGATGACCCCCGGCTGGGCGTGGCTCCTTTCCACCAGCCCATGTTCGACAGCGCGGTGGAATTGATCGCCTGGAAATTGAACCAAAAAGGCATTGACCCGTTGAGTTCGGCCACTTACGATGGCCTGCCCAATATTCCAGTTATTGCCGGGGGACGGGATGTCACCTGGACCACTTCGCCCGGCGACAACATCTACAACCGCATCCCGGAACTGCGAGCCAAAGTAGCTGAACGGATCAATAATTGTAAGCTCAAACCCTGCCAAATGGGCGTCATTTTCGGCCGGGAGAGCTACAACGTAGGCGATACGGTTGAGTTCACCGTCCGGCTGACCGATTACCAGGGACTCCCCCTACCCGGCGCAACCGTCACCGCGACCCGCACCATCAGCCCGGTGGTCACTGGGGCGCAAGCCTCGACCGGCTTCGGCTTTGTGGATCGAGCGGGTGAATACGACGGCTTCGACGACGACACTGCCACTGCCGGTCTCTACAACTACACCTTCACCGCCAGCGACCCCACCGGCCGGCGCTTCCTCCAGTGCAGCGCCACCGCCTCGGTCCCGGTCAACGGCGATGGCGGCGCGACAGCTACCCCTACCCCTACGGCAACTTCGACTCCTACCGCTACGCCGACGGGCACGCCGCCGACCATCACCCCCACCCCCACCGACACCCCCACGCCTACTCCAACCACCACCCCGCCGACCGGCGTCATCCTCCGGGTCAACCCGGCCAACCTGGTTATTCCCATTTGCGATGACCAGGGCAGCGCCTCGGTCCAGGTAGATAATGTGACCAACATGGTGGGAGTTGACCTGAGCCTTCGCTACGATCCCGCCGTGGCCCAGGTGATTGACGCCGACCCCGGCCGGGACGGGGTGCAGATTACCCTGGGCGACGACTTTGTGGACAACGGCTTCATTGTCGAAAACAGCGTGGATACCACCAACGGCGTCATATCCTTTGCCGCTACCTTGCTGGGCAGCACCATCAACGGCAGCGCCGAGTTAATCCGGGTGGACTGGCAGCCCGTAGCCGCCGGCAGCGCCCCACTGACCCTGGAAGATGTCCTTCTGGCCAATAATAACGCTGAAGCCATCCCCTTTACCGCCCAAAACGGCCAGCTTGAGGTTTCGGACAACTGTGAGGGCGTGAGCGGTGTGGTGGCCTTACAAGGGCGATCAGATCACAGCGGCATTGTTGTCGCCGGGTCCGGTCAGCAAGTTCAAACCGGAGCCGACGGAACTTTCACCGTTTCTGGCACGGGCAGTCTCAGTTTTAGCCACCCCGGTTATCTCTCAGCCCAGGCCGATGCGCAGGCGTTGTTGGCTCAAAATCTGGGTTCGAGCGGTCAAGCCGCCAGCTTGGGGCGTCTCACCCTGCTGGCCGGTGACCTCAACGCCGACAACCGGATTGACATCCTCGACCTGACCTATATTGCCCGCTATTTCAACTCCGGCGACACTCTGGCCGATCTCAACGCCGATGGCACGGTCAACATTATGGATTTGGTGCTGGCTGCCGGAAATTATGGCCGGCAAGGACCGATAATTGTGAATGGTGAATAGTGAATTTATGACCTTTTCTCTCAAATCAATCCTGGGGCTGTGGCTGGTTCTGCTGCCCCTGTTGTTCGCTCAGCCCGTCCGGGCTGATGAACCGTTCCGGCTCATTTTGCGCGAATTGCCGCTGCAAGACGACCGGCTGCTGGTGGTGACGGTGCAGCTTGAAAACGTAACCGACCTGTATGGGGCTGAAATTCAACTCCGCTATGATCCCAGCCAATTGAAGGCCCGCGATGAGGACCCGCGTCTGGCAGGGGCGCAAATTGCCCCCGGTCCCTTGCTGGCTTTTTTGGATGACCGTTTTGTGGTCCTCAACCAGGCCGACGCCCAAACGGGCCTGATTGACTTTGTCTTTACCCTGCTCAAACCGGCCCCCCCCATTAACGGGGACGGTGTTCTGGCGACCATTGCCTTTGAGGTCATTGGCGCCGGCCCGCTCAAGGTTGAGGTGACCGAGGCTAAATTTGTCTCGTCCCAACTCACGGCCATTCCGATAGCAACAACGGATTTGGCGCTGGCCGGGCCGCCGGCGGGCGCTGTCATTCAGCCTCAGCCGGCCGCAGCCCCTTCATCTTTCGGCTGGGGCTGGGCTGTAGCCGGAGTATTGGGACTCGTGGGGGTGGCGCTGCTGTTGCTCCGGCTGCGCCCCAGAGCAGAAACAGCCGACCACGTTCAACCGATCCGGCGGACGCCCGGCACAGCCCCTTCGCCCACCCGCACCGCTGCCCTGCTCACCGAGCAAGCCTACCGGGCCATGCAGCAGCGCGACCTGGCTCAGGCTTATGAGCGCTTCAGCCAGGCCATCGAACTGGACCCGGCCAGCGCCGCCGCCTGGCTGGGCAAGGGGCTGGCAGCCCAGCAAGCCGCCGAGAAACACATCTGTTTTCAGCGGGCGCTGGCCCTCGAGCCGGATAACGCTCAGGCTCAGGCCGAACTGCAACAGCTTGATACCTCGACTGAGGGGGTTTAAAAATGAGGACGATTTATCAAAAAATTGTTATTACTCAGACTCATGTCATTTCGAGACCAAAGGTTGAGAAATCTCCAGGCACAACATGTAAACGTAAGGTGTCGGGGATTTCTCCCCGCTTCGCGGGTCGAAATGACATGGCTGGGCAGTTACAAAAAGTTTTTTATTTACTGCTCTGTTTGCTGTGGCTGGTTTGGCCCGGTCACGCCGCCCTGGCTCAATCCCCTACGGATGTCGAAGCCGCTTTTGCTGCCCAACCTACCGCGCGGGTTATTGTGGTCTTGCACCCAGTCGAGGCCGGCGCAGCCCAGGCCGATCAAATTGCCCGCAGCCAGGAAAGTGTGATGCAGGCGCTGTCCCTCGCCGATTTCAGCCTTATTCAAACCTACCAGACTTTACCCGGCCTGGTGGGCGAAGTCACCCCTGCCGGTCTGGAAGCCCTGCGGCGGCAGCCCGAAGTGGCCGCCATCGCCCTGGATTTGCCGGTTGAGATTGCCGATGTCACCCCCAACGCCAGCCTCATCGGCGCCGACGCGGTCTGGCGGGATTTTGGCTTGAACGGGGCCGGGGTGCGGGTGGCGGTGCTGGATACCGGCGTGGATACGGCCCACGTTGATCTGGCCCCCAGCCTGGCCGGCCAGCACTGCTTCAATCGCAACGGCGGCTGCCTGCCCGACGGCAGCACCGAGAGCAACAGCGCCCAGGATCAAAACGGGCACGGCACGCATGTGGCCGGGATCATTGCCGGGCGGGGCCAGACCAGCCCGCAGGGCATTGCCCCGGCTGCCGAAATTGTGGCCGTGCGGGTGCTGGGGCCAAACGGCTCCGGCTTTACCTCGGATGTGCTGGCCGGGCTGGATTGGGTGGTGGCTAACCAGTCCAACCTGAACGTGAAGGTCATCAACCTGAGCCTGGGCGGCGGCAGCTACGTGGGAGTCTGCGACGGGGCCGACGCCAACACTACGCTTTATGCGGCGGCGGTGGCCGCCGCTCGGCAGGCGGGGATCACCGTTTTTGCGGCGGCAGGCAACAGCGGTCAAGCTGACGCGCTGATGGCTCCCGCCTGTGTATCGGGGGTGGTGGCGGTGGGCAATGTTTACGACAGCCCCCTGGCCAGTTTAGGCTGGCCCACCTGCACCGACCAGAATATTGTGGCCGACCAGGTGGCCTGTTCCAGCAACAGCAGCCCGGAACTGGATTTGCTGGCCCCCGGCGTGCTGGTTCGCTCGACCGGGTTGGGCGGCGGCGAAGCCACCAAATCCGGCACTTCAATGTCTACCCCGCATGCGGCGGCAGCAGCGGCTTTGTTGCTGCAAGCCAATCCCAATCTAACAGTGGCAGAAATAGAAACGATTTTGGAAGAAACAGGCCGCCTAGTCACCGATAGCCGCAACGGGCGAGTCACCCCCCGGCTGGATGCGCTGGCGGCAGTCACACGGGTGGTCATTGGGCAGGTCACGCCGCTATCGGGCACGGTGCTGCTGCAAGGCCGCACCGACCACAGCGGCACCGGCATTTATCTGAGCAACACGCCCTGTGCCTCGTCGGTCACGGGGGAACCGGCCACCGTCACCGATGCCACAGGCCATTTTGAGATCACCCCTTCCTCCGAGCAGGCCTTTCTCTGCCTGCAAGCCGTCCAGCCGGCCTATCTCATCGGTCAAAAAGACGCGCCGGAGGGCGAACTCGGCAGCCTGACCCTCCCCGGCGGCGATGTGGTGCAGGATGCGGTCATCAACATTCTGGACCTGGCTTTTATGGCCATCCATTATCGCAGCGATAACCCTGCCGCCGACGTCAACGCCGACAGGATTGTGGACATCTTTGATTTGACCATCGCCGCCAGCAACTACAATCTGCGCGGGCCGGTGGCGAATTGGGAGGGAGGGAGTAGGGGAAAGAGCCGAGAACATGTCATTTCGAGGCCGTAGGTCGAGAAATCCCTTTACTCACTAGCTACACAAGGCCAGGGCCAGCGTCCCTATAAAAGCCAATCGGCTCCAAAGCAATCAAATCATCAAATTCGCTGGGCCTAAGCTGCTCAAATTCCTTTTGCTGCACCTTTTTATAAAGCCATTCTGTGCCGGTCAGAATCGTGGCATTTTCGCACCACAGTTGCGCGGCCCGGTCTTTGTGCTTTACGTCTATATCTTCCCGGCCTTTGGTTTCGATTAAGTGATGGACTCCGTCTTGAGTAACGGCGATAAAATCCGGCTCATAATAGCGTAGATTCGCGGCTGAGTCGGTGTAGGGAATGGTGAAGTTAGATTTTTCCGGCACTTTGGCAAAGCGGATCACATCGGGCGCTTTTTCCAGAAATTGAGCAAAAGATTTTTCATACTCGTTATCAGCCGCAACCAGATTAAACACAGTTTTGCCGGCGGCCAAAGTGGGACGGGACCAGGGGAAGCCGGGAGTCTGCGCTAAAGGCCGCCCGGCATGCTCTAAGACGGGCGTTTGTTCTTGCACGACCGCTTCACGAAGGGCGGCCACAAAGGTTTTGACCGTCACGTGCTGGGCAACCGGGTGAGAGATGGCTTTAATCATGGCCGAGTCGTCCAAATCAACCGGCTCACCAAAAGCGTAGGTTTGCAGAAATTCTCTAATTTTGGGCACCAGGGCGGCAAATTGAGAGGGGAGTTTGACATCGGCGGCAATGCGCTTGGCTCGGTCTTTGCCCAGGTCAACCGTTTCAAACTCGATTTCTTCATCCTTTTCTAACTGCTCCA
>JAKLJP010000064.1 GCA_023151115.1 Anaerolineae bacterium | reverse complement strand
TGCTTTTTGAGTTGATAGTCCTTCAACTTACCCTTATTCAATTATTTTGTAAAGTCCCATCTCATGGACCCAGTGCCGGATTGTTTTTTGCAAGCAAATTTGGCGGTTCCAGGCGGTGGCGGGCCGGGCTAAAATTGTCGGTCAGGCCGGTAAAGATACCCTGGATGCTGGCCCCAAAGAGGGCGATGCGCGTTCTGACCTTGAAGCCGGCCAGGACCAGGGTGATGATGGCCCGGTAATAGTTATCCAGCACGGCCAGAATGTCGGCCCGGGTTACAGTGGACCCCTGGCGCATCATCTGCTCAATGATGGCGTCTTCGTCCAGCGAGCCGACAAAGTGGATAATGGCCTGGTATCCGCCTCGGCCGGGTAAATTGTTAGGATGGATGGAATAATGGATAGGCATGGTTTAATCCCCCTTGATGATAATGCTTGGAAGGGTTTCAAGGCTGGTCGGCTTCTTAAGGTTAATGTTAAGGGAAAGGGCGGGGATTGTCAATCTTACCAGTTGACTTATACCTTCCAAGTCTTTTATAATTTGATGGGATTGTAGAAAAAATTCAAGTCACCACTTTGGGATTGGTATCAAAAAGGGAGGTTCACACCGGGTCTGTGACCCGTGTCTCTTGCCGGGCGAGGTTGAGCGTGAGAGGCGGCGGTCGCAGACCGCCCAGGAGCAAAGAATTTACTCGCCAAACGTACCCGTTTGACTGATCACTCGGCCCGGACTGGTAAAGGAGAACCCCAAAGAGGTAATCGTACCAATCATCACCGCCTCGACCACCGGCTCGTAGACCGGCTGTTCAGCGCCCCATTCGACGATAAAATTAGCGCCGACGCCGCCGGTCTCGTCGGCGGGGGGGACAAAGAAGTCTACGGCTTCCAGTGGGCCGAGCGGCCGGGGCTGACTGATGAACTCCTGGACCAGTTGGCCCTGGGTGTTGTAATAGCGCACCGAGGTCAGCACAATCGAGTGGGCCAGATCGGTGTTGTGGACGCTCAAAGTGATGGCCAGGTCCAAACTTTTGTTGGTGTCAAAGTAGATATCGGAGTAAGCGGGAACGTAAATGGTCTGGCCGGTCACAATTTCCAGGTCGGCAATCTGAACCCGTTCTTGATTGGGCCGGGGCGTGGGCGGGACCAGGGTGGCCTCGGCGGCGCAGCCGGTCAAGCCAATGAGCAGAATAATCAAGGCGAACCAGCCAATACGGTGGATTGGAATCACACTTTCCTCCTTAGAGCCTATCCGAAAACCCGTAGGCTTGCATCCCTATGCAAGCCGAGGACGCATAGGGATGCGTCACTACGAGGTTATTCGGATAGGTACTTAGTAGACCGGAGACAGAAGACCGGCCATAGTGAGCAAACGCCGCTCCCCCGTCTACGGTCCCCGGTCATTTAGCCTATTGTAGCATGGCTTGTGCTTTGTTCACAATCCCCACAAAAAGGTTCTGGCGGCGGTTTGACAAAGTGGTTTGACGTGGTCATAATGGAGTAGTGATCCAGACTTTTGAAAGTGAGACCCTTTTATGAGTTCAACCCTATCCACTGACCAGCCTCAACCTGTTCCCCCGCTCTTGAAGGCACGCTGGTTCTGGCTGGCGCTGATCGGGTTGGTGCTGGTGTTGGGCAGCGGTTGGATTGTCTTTTCGCGGACCATGCTAAGCGGCACAGCCGGCAGCGGCGAAGCGGTTGCCCTTGAACCGGCCCCGATCAAAGACCACCCGGCCCCGGATTTTGCCCTGCCGACGCTCGAAGGTGAAATTGTGCGGCTGAGCGACTTCAAAGGCAAGCCGGTGCTGATTAACTTCTGGGCCACCTGGTGCGGTCCCTGCCGGGCCGAGTTCCCCGACTTTCAGAAGGCGGCGGTGGATAACGCCGGGACACTGGTGATTATCGGCATCAACAACACCACCACCGATCAGAAGGATCAAATCCCGGCCTTTCTGGATGAGTTTGGCGTTACCTTTCCCATTGTGCTGGATGAAACCGGCGATACGGCCAAAGCCTATAACATTCTGGGCCTACCGACCTCCATCTTCATTGACCGTAACGGCAACGTCAACGAAATCTTTACCGGCCCGGTTAATAAGGCTTATATCGAAGCCAAACTGTCAGAATTATAACTGATTCAGCGAATGGCGAATCATGATTCGCCATTCGTCCATTCCTTATTTATGCTGCCCATTCTCTCTGTCGGTTCGTTAGCCATCCCCACTTATCCTTTGTCATTACTGCTGGCGTTTTGGGCCGGGCTGTGGCTGGCGGCTGATCAGGCCAGACAGTTGGGCTTCAATAGCGACCACGTTTATAATGCCGGGTTGTACGGCCTTCTGGCCGGAGTCATCGGGGCGCGACTGTGGTTTGTGTTAAGCCACTGGAATAATTATGTGAGTGACTTGAGCCAGGCGCTCTCTTTATCCCGTAACGCCCTGGCCCCGGTAGAAGGAGTTATCGTGGCTGGCTTGGTCGCTTTGATCTATTTACAGCGGCAGCGCGTCCCACAGGGACTGTTTTTGGATGCCTTGGCGCCGGGGTTGGCCCTGGCGCTTGTTATCGGCCACATCGGCGCGTTTGTGGGCGGAGAAGCCCTCGGTGCGCCGGCGGCCCTGCCCTGGGCCATCGAGGTAGGCGGCGTCCCTCGACACCCCATCCAACTGTATGAAGCCGGATTCAGCCTGGCGGTTTTAATCATTTTGTATCTCTATCGTTTCTGGCGGCCCTGGCCGGGCATTCACTTTTGGCTGCTGGTGGCGCTTTACAGTCTGGGCCGGCTGCCGCTGGAAATTTTTCGCGCCCAGCCAGCCCTGATTGGCCCCGGTTTTCTGGCTGTGCAGGTGGCGGCTTTGGCCGCTTTAGTTGTCTCCCTGGCGGTTATGGCTTATAATTTTACCAAAGAACATAGTGCATAGTGCGTGGTGCGTAGATGCTTTGTGTAGTCTACGCACCACGCACTATGCACTGCACGCTATTACGGCTCCTCCGAAAGTCTCAGGTTATGAAGATATCAGACAAACAAATTCTCTTTGAGCAAATAGCCCTGTTGTTTGCCAGCTTTGTCTGGACAATGGTCATTTTAAGCGGCCTGGCCCTTTTCTGGACTTATCAGGATGTGCAGGCTCGCTGGGAGTTAGTGCTCAATGCTCCGCCGGGGGCGCTGGCCCAGGCTGCTCCACCGCCGACCGCTACCCCTTCACCGACCGCTACGATCTGGAGTCCACCGCCCACCTTGACCCCGTCGCCCACGCTGCCGCCCACACCCACCGCCACCTGGGTAGTGCCGCCGCCCAACTTTTTGCCCGAAACGCTCAACGCCGATGAGCCGACGCCCATCCCGGTGACGATTGAACCCGGCGACCAGTCCCCGCCTGTCATAGATGCGCCGCCTCCGCCGCCAACCGATACCCCCGCGCCGCCGGCCCCTGTTGTGCCAGCAGCACCGACAGAGACGCCAGACCTCTACCCACTGCCCACGCCAACCGCTACCGCCACGCCCCAACCGGCCCCACCCGATCCTGCACCCAACCCGCCGGCCAATGGTGATGGTATCCCGACCCGGCTGGTCGTTCCATCCGTAGGCATTGACACTAAAGTAATTCAAGTCGGTTGGCAGGTGGTTGAGCAAAACGGCCACCAGTATAGTATCTGGCAGGTGGCCGATTACGCCGCCGGTTGGCACGAAACCAGCGCCCGCCTGGGTCAGCCGGGCAATACGGTTATGGCCGGCCACCACAATGTGAATGGCGAGGTTTTTCGTGATCTGGTCAATGTGGAGGTGGGGGATAAAGTTACGGTTTACGCCGGCAACCAGGCTTTTGAATACGTGGTTGACTTAAAGACAATTGTCAAAGAAAAAGGCGAGCCGATTGAGGTGCGCCAGCGCAACGCCCAATGGATTGCCGCCACCACCGATGAACGGATCACCCTGGTCACCTGCTGGCCCTACACCAACAACACCCACCGGGTTATTGTTGTCGCCAAACCCCTGTGAGATTTACGATTTTGGATTTACGATTTACGATTTGGAACAATAATCAATCGTAAATCGTAAATCGTAAATATTTTTGAGGAGCTTTACCTTATGGGTTTAATTAACTCGTCCCTGATTACCCGCATCCAGCGCAATCACGGCCTGGAACATGCGACGATTCATCTTTTGAGCCGGCGCAACGGCAACCTGTCGCTGGTGGGCCGCAGCGATTGGAACGGCTTTACCCTTTACGGCGCAGTGGATACGGCGGAGGTCAAACACGCCGCCCAGGAAGCCCTGCGCCGCCTGCGCCAGGGAGAAGCCGAACTGGCCGTCCATCCTCGCTGCGGCACGGTGGTGGCTACCACCGGCTTGCTGACCGGTCTGGCCGCTTTTATTGCCATCAGCCTCGACGCCAGCCGGGGCCGCTTCCGCTGGGCAACCATTCCGGCGGCGATTTTGGCGGCGACCCTGGCTGCGATTGTGGCCCAGCCGCTGGGGCTGCTGCTACAAGAGCGATTTACCACCACCGGCCAGCCCGGCAACCTGGAAATCAAAAATGTCAGCGTCAACCCGACCGGCAACCTGATTACGCACCGCGTCGAAACCGTTCAATAGTGCGAAGAGGCGAAGAAGACGCGAGGATGCGAGGATACGTGAGGCGAATTGCTTCGCGTTCTCGCCTCCTCGCCTCACTCCTCCTCGCCTCCTCGCCTTACCGCTTATGCTGTACGTCTTTCACGGCCCCGACGATTTCTCCCGCGCTGAAAAGATAGCTACGCTGCGCGCCGGCCTGGGCGATCCGGCGACGGCGGAGATGAACACCGCCCTGCTGGATGGCCGCACCCTGCGCCTGGGCGACCTGCGCCAGCACAGCGACGCCATGCCCTTTCTGGCCCCCAAGCGGCTGGTGATTGTCAGCGGTTTCCTGGCCTCGCTGAGCGGCCGGGCCGAGGGCGGGGAGGGCGACCCGGCCAAGACCATTACCAACCCCGGCAGTCCCGATAAAAGCGAGCAGTTGCAAGCCCTGCTGGATTACCTGGGCCGCATGCCGCCCACCACCGACCTGGTGCTGGTCGAGACCAAAACGCTGGACCGCTCGCACCTGATTCTTAAAGCGGCCAAAGCCGTGGGCGGCGAGGTGACGCTGTTTGCCATCTCGGAGAATTTGCCGGGCTGGATTATCCGCCGGGCCACCGAGCATAAGGCGGTCATCGAACCGGGCGCAGCCGATCTATTGGCCCGGCGAGTCGGCGCTGAGTTGCACACCCTCAACAACGAATTGGAAAAGCTGGCCCTCTACACCGCCGGCCAGCGCCCCATCACCAAAGCCGATATTGATCTGCTGGTTCCCTACACCGAGGAAGCCGACCAGTTTGGCCTGTCCAACGCCATCGGCCAGCGCAACGCCCGCCGGGCCTACGACCAACTGCATAAAGAACTGGACGAAGGCAGCAACCCCATGGCCATCCTCGGCAGCATCGCCGCCCAAATCCGCGCCTTGATCGAGGTCAAAGATATGGCCGAGCGGGGCATGTCCCCCGCCGAAATTGCCCAGGCCAAAGGCTGGAAAAGCGATTACGCCGCCACCGCCCGCCTCAAAGAAGCCGCCAATTTCTCGATGGCCCGGCTGGAACAAACGATGGAAATGCTGCTGGAAATTGACGTTGCCATCAAGACGGGCCGGATGGACAGCCTGCTGGCGCTGGATACGTTGATTGCGCGGTTATGTTCGCGGTAGGGACTGCGGAGGGCAGTGGTTACCCTCTTTCTTAATCATGAGAGCTTCGTAAACCCCAGGTGCAACCTTGCTGGCGGCGCTCGTCCGGCGATGAAGTCGCCGGACTATACGACAGCGCCCGATCAATCGGGCTAAAGCCGGGTTGACCCGGCGCTGTTCCCTAGCCCTGGCATTCATGCCGGGGCGGGCAAGTCAGACGAAATAGTTTCCAAACGCTTGTAGTCATTGATAACCTCAAGTTCCTCTTGTACGACTCGTTGCCTCGGTTGCTGTTTTAGGCTATGATATATCTATCAGCCAGGAGGTGTGTTTATGAGTTTAATCATTGTCGAAACCCCTATTCCTCTCAAAACCGACGTTGATGGCGTGGTCCGGGTTGGCAACAGCCGCGTGACCCTGGATACGGTCATCGCTGCCTTTACCGAAGGAGCCACAGCCGCCAGTTGGCTGCAGAAGTCCGCCCGCGTAATGAAGTGCGGTTTGACCCTGATGGTATTCGGGACCGTTTGTTAGCCCGCAGGGAAAGACCAAAATTCTCGGAAACAACTGTTTCATTAACTCTATAAGGCAGGTGAACTATGGCAGAAGTATCACTGTTTGATAGTTTGCGAAGGTCCAAAGAGGATGGTGGTAGTACGTATTTAGAAAATTATTTTACAAAAATCGTCGTTCATCTATTCAAAACGTCACCTGAAATTCTGTTCACTTGGCTGAAGTATATTCAGTTGATTGATAATTCGAGTCAGTATGTTCATGCTGAAGTTTTATCAGAACGCCCTTGTGAAGGTGGTAGAATAGATATACAGATTGAACTGATAGACAGTTCACGTAATCGTGATCTAATTTTTCTTGAGTCGAAAATTAATTCAAAAGAGCATAGTGGTCAACTACAGATATATGCTAAACATCTAAGTTCTCAGCCAGGGGTTCGGAATAAATTTCTGCTCTACGTTACCCGTGATACGGATGAGAAAGATAAAGAAAAAATACTTAAAGGAATTATTAATCCCCCAACATTTGTACAGGTACGCTGGCACACACTTCAAGAAGTTTTGCAAAACCAGCCCAAGAATCCTCTCTTGGATGAAATCATCATCTTTATGGGTAGGAATGGAATGGGGCAAGGGTTTTATAGAAAATTAACACGAGATGGAGTGGTTAACTTAAGTGGGGCTAAATTGAGCGGGTGTGACTTACGAAATATGGATTTGTCTAAATTTAATCTTCGGGAAGTGAACCTGAGCGGAGCTAATTTGAGTGGGGCTAACTTGAGCGAAGTTGATCTGCGCGAGTCCAATCTGCAAGGAGCAATTTTGGATGGAACTAATTTAAGAGGGGCCAATTTGTGTGGAGCTAATCTACAGGGAGCGAGTCTGGATGGGGCTAATCTATATAATGCTGACATGCGCAGACTCAAGTATGATAGCACTACAATTTGGCCTGGAGGATTTAACCCTCCTGCTGATGTCGAAATTCTATAACCTACAACACTATATCAGTTACTTTTGAGTAGTTGCTCCTGAGCCTTAAGCAAAATCATAATATGTTCGATCTGCTGAATTTCATCCAATTCGGTCTGCTCTTCAACTGTCGCTAATCCGGCGGCGTTGACCGCCAATAACCGGCGCACTCGTTCCTGTGCTCTATCAGAGACATGATAGGCCAGCACTTCATCTGGTGCGGGGCCGGTCGCCAGGAAATCAATAATTTCGGAGGCAGCCTGAACCGCTGGCGTTTTAAAACCGACCAAGCTTAACTCCAAAACGGTCGGCAGCCAGTGATACAACGGCTGCAGCCGCTGCGCCAAATTATCGGGAACTTGCATGGTAATTTCGACCATCTCTTATCTCCTGTTAGGATTATATCATATTGCTCCACAAGCATAAAAGTCAAAGGAGACTCTCATGCCCTTCCGCACTATCATCGAACCCTTCCGCATCAAGACCGTCGAACCGATCCGTCACACCACCCGCGAGGAGCGGGAAGCGGCGTTAAAAGAGGCGGGGTACAACCTCTTCTTGCTCAAAGCCGAGGATGTGCTGATTGACCTGCTGACCGACTCCGGCACGGGGGCGATGTCGTCGGGGCAGTGGGCCGGGATGATGCAGGGCGATGAGTCCTACGCCGGGGCCAGGTCCTTCTTCCGCTTCGAGGCGGCGGTGCAGGAGATTACCGGCCTCAAGCATGTCATCCCCACCCACCAGGGCCGCGCCGCCGAGCGCATTCTGTTTGGTTCGACCCTCAAGCCGGGCGACATTGTGCCCAACAACACCCACTTCGATACCACCCGCGCCAACACCGAATACCGCCAGGCCGTCGCCCTCGACCTACCCATCCCCGAAGGAACCCACCCAGAGCAGCTTCACCCCTTCAAAGGCAATATGGACCTGGAAAAGTTGGAACGGGTGTTGGCTGAGAATCCGGGCAAGGCGCCGCTGGTCATGATTACCGTGACCAACAATTCGGGCGGGGGCCAGCCGGTCAGCATGGCTAATATCCGCGCCGCCAGCGAGTTGTGCCGCCGTTATAACGTGCCGCTCTTTCTGGATGCCTGCCGTTTTGCCGAGAACGCCTGGTTTATCAAGCTGCGCGAAGAAGGTTACGCCGATAAGACCCCGCTGGCAATTGCCCAGGAGATGTTCAGCTACGTGGACGGCTGTACCATGAGCGCCAAGAAGGACGGCCTGGCCAACATCGGTGGTTTTCTGGCGGTCAACGACGACGACCTGGCCCAGCGCTGCAAGAACCTGCTCATTTTGACCGAGGGTTTCCCGACCTACGGCGGCCTGGCCGGTTATGATTTGGAGGCTATTGCCGTCGGGCTGCATGAGGTGCTGGACGAGGATTACCTGCGTTATAGGATTCGCTCGGTGGCCTACCTGGGCGAAATCCTGACCCGCGCCGGCATCCCGATTGTCCAGCCGCCGGGTGGCCACGCCATCTACCTCGACGCTATGACCATGCTGCCCCATATTCCCCAGAGCGAATACCCGGCCTGGGCGCTGGGATTGGTGCTGTACCTGGAAGGCGGTATTCGCTCCGTCGAGATTGGCTCGGTCATGTTTGGCCACCAGCCCGATGGCAGCGAAAAACCGGCGGCAATGGAACTGGTCCGGCTGGCGTTTCCGCGCCGGGTTTACACCCAGAGCCATGTGGATTACCTGGCCGAAGTTCTGCTCCACGTCAATGACCTGCGTGGGCGCATTCGGGGTGTGCGCATGGTCGAAGCGCCCTCGGTTTTGCGCCACTTCACTGCGCGGATGGCCCCTGCCCACGACCGGCTGATTGTGGATTAATAGGCCGGGATTAGGAGATTTGGGGATTTTTCTCTATATTTTCTGTGCTAATTCCCTTATCCTGGCCTCAACTTTTCTGCCGACTTGTCTTCCTTATCACCCCTCGTAACACTTTGGCCGGTTGATTCGTTTATATGGATGGTAGCCTTGAAAGATGGCGGCGCCGCGTTTGCGTCTAACCAACCTTTAGAACCCGAACTGATCCAACGAGCGGTCTCCGGCGACCCTGACGCTTTTGCTGCCTTGTACGACACCTATATTGAGCGGATTTATCGGTTTATCTTTTTTCGGGTGGGCGACGAGCCGACGGCTGAAGATTTAACCTCGCAGGTGTTTCTCAAGGCCTGGGATAATTTAAGCAGCTATCAGGTGCGCGGCTTGCCTTTTAGCGCCTGGCTGTTTCGCATTGCCCGCAACAGCGTGATTGATTATTATCGGACCTTCAAAGAGACCACACCGCTCGAACCGGGCATTCTGAGCGAACCGGACCCGGCGGCAGATGTGGACGAAGTGGTTGGCCAGCAGTTGCAGGCCGAGGAAATTCGGCTGGCCTTGCAGCACTTGACCGAAGACCAGCGGCATGTGCTGACTCTGCGCTTTATTGAAGGGTTGACCACCGAAGAAGTGGCTCAGGTTTTGGGGAAACGGGCGGGAGCGATTAGGGCCTTGCAAATGCGAGGCTTGCAGGCATTGGCCGAAATTTTTGGAAGTAACGATGAACCAGACCCTAAAGGTTTTTAAAACCTTTAGGGTCTGCTGGAAGCAACAATGAGTAAGTTGGAACAAATTCTGGAAGAGTGTTTAGCCCGGCTGGCCAGCGGTGAGGCCAACTTGGAGGATTGTCTTGGCCGCTACCCCGAACACGCCGCCGAACTGCGTCCCTTGCTAACGGCGGCCGCCACGCTGGAACGAGGACAAGAGGTTCGCCCCACGCCGGCTTTCAAATCACGCACGCGGGCTGAGTTGATGGCCCATATGCGGAGTCACCCGCGCCAAACTCCGGTTAAAACCTGGACGCCGCTGTTTTCACGCGGTTTTGGGTTTGCCTTGGGGCAAGCCTTCAACACAGCCGCCGGTCTGGCTGCTATTGTGTTGCTGGTGCTCGGCACAATCACAGTGCTGGCCCAGACCGCCCTGCCGGGCGATGCCTTGTATCGCTGGAAGGTTGGCAGCGAGCAAGTCTGGCGGGCGGTTCACCTCGACCCCCTTGAAACCGATCTGCTTCTGGCTGACCGGCGCGTGAGCGAGTTAACCAGCGTGGCCGGTACCCCGGAGGCCGAAGAGATTGCTCGTCAAGAGTACCAGCAATCGCTGGCGACCCTGGTGACCGAATATCCTGAAGCTGATGCTCAAGCAGTAATTTCGGCGGCCTTAAATGAGCAGCAGGACAGCCTGGCTGAGGCCGGGGTGGAGGTGCCGGAACTGGATCGCCTTTTAGCCACCCTCTCGACCCGCGAGGCCCGCTTGCTGCTTGACAATCAGGTGACTGCCATCAGCAATGGCCTCATCACCTATACTCTGACCATCACCAATGCCGGCCCGGCCAGCCCCATCAGCGCTACCCTCATCAGTGAACTTTCGCCCCTGGAAAAATTGGTTTCCATCAGTGATAGTGCTTGTGCCAGCCCAACAGGAGAAACAGTCGCCTGTACCCTGGATAATTTGACCACCGACAGTTCTCGCAATCTAAGCCTGACCACCACCATTGATCCCTGTTTTACCGGCACGCTGACCCAGACGGCTACTTTGAACGGGCCAGCGCATCTCATCACCCCGGCCAACAATCAAGCCGCCGCTGTCAGCACTATTACCGCCCCCTATCCTCGTCCGGCCCAGATAGTTTATGCGCAAAGCCGGGGAGTCGAGCACGATTTGAGCCTGATTGCTTCGAACAACCGGCTGCTCAATGCTGAGTTGCATGTACGGGCGGCGGCGCCGGCCTGGTCGCCGGATGGCGCTATGTTAGCCTTTTCGGGCGAGTCAGGCATCAGCGAGTTGGGGGGTATTTATGGTCAGGGCAACGGAGTCTGGTTGGTAGAGGTGATCAATACTCAAGCGCGTAACCCTCGCCAGTTGGTTGCCCAGGATCACGTGAACAATATTGCCTGGTCGCCGGATGGCGCTAAACTGGCTTTTGAGGTTGCTGCGCCGGGCGTGTCCCGTGAAATCAGGGTAGTCAAGGCGAGTGACGGCCAGGAATTGAGCCGCTTCCCCGGCGAACAACCGGCCTGGTATCCTGACAGCCAGAAGTTAATCATCAAAAGCTGCACGCCCGATTGTGGCTTGTGGCAGGTCAATCTTGAGGGTGGCAATGGTCAGCAGATCACTTCTGGCGATACCGACAGCTATCCTATCTGGTCGCGAAGTGGAGAATATTTGGCCTTCTCCTCACGCCGGGATGGCAACTGGGAAATCTACCTGCTGCGGCAATCCGATGGCGAACTGCTGCGTTTGACCCGGCGGCCCGAAACGGACACAACCCCCGTTTTTGATTCCTGCGGCCAAAACCTCTATCTCCGCACCGATGCTTTCGGCTCCTGGTGGATTACGGTGATGAAGCTCGATGGCAGCGACGAGCGCAAAATCCAGGCCGATGTCGGCCCCAGCGAAGACTGGGGGCTGGCTCGACCGGCTGTCCATTAAAGGAGATTAGAGATTGGAGATTTTTAAGCCCGAATCTCCAATCTCCAATCTCTAATCTCTTGACCTCAACCGCAGGTGATTCTACAAAAATCTCTGCGGCTTTTTGTTTTAAATCGGCATAACACATTTACCCCCTTTATCGTTAACTATTATGAGCTGTAATATCATCTGTCCGGCTTTGGCTGGATGGAAGCGCCGTTGAAGCGCAGTGGATAGGGCTGTACACATGAGCAACGATGTTCAACGGCTTTAAGGAGGTTTGTATGATGAGAAAATTAATGATTAGTCTGGCAACTTCGGCTTTGATTGGTGCGGCTGCCTTGACTCAACCGGGCGGACGTATCGTGGAAACGGCGTTCGCTCAAGAGGCAGTCGAAGCGCCGGCAGCAGTCAATGGTCAAAATCCCTATGGTTCTGAGATCATGCGGGTGTTGATGGAAGAAATGACGCTGGTCTGGCTGCAATCAGAAGAGTACGCCCATATTATCGCCGCTTGTGCCGGGAACGGCTTGAACAACGTCCAACCTTTGGCGGCTGGACCTATGGTCTTAATCCCTAACGCCGGAGACTTGGCAATAGAAGGCTCTAATGTTGCTATCAAATTAAATCCCGATGGGCAAATTACGTTTATTCCCCGTACCATCGAACAAAGAATCCGTGTACCCATGGACGTGGGGGATAAAGTAGCCGGTCAAGAAGTGTTAAGTTTAAGTTTGACCGAGGTCGAGCAGTTGGCTGCGGCGGGTAAGCTAACCTGGACGGCCAGCAATCATGGCCCTTTTGGAACGGGCCATGGCTTGCCTGGGCATATTGCTGAATGTGACCCTCAGTATAACGAAGAATTTTACCTGACCGAACAAGAACGCGAAGAATAATAAATCATAGCTTTGGAAGATCGTTTAGTAGGCTCTTGAACAGTCATTGAGTAGAATCGCTCATGTGTACAACTCTGCTCAAAGCGAATTTCGGTAAATCACAATATTTAGGTAAAAACAGGTTTTGGGCCAGCCCCCAAATTGCGGTGGAGGAGATGTGAAGGTGGGGGTGGGCTGGCGCCCCCATACTTTTAAGGAAAAGGTGAGTGTGAAATGAAACTCGAACAAGCTTCTGAGAAGATACCCTGGAAATCATTAACCCACTTTGGAATTTTTTTGATCATTTTGGTAGTAGGCACTGTGGCTACTTTGATTGTGGGGGAAGTAGAAGGTCTGGCCCGCGCCGACCTATCCAACGCTCCAATCCGGGCCATGACCACCGCGCCGGACAGCGAAGTGATGTATGCTACCCTGACCGATGCCTCTCGACCGGGCGTCTACCGCAGTCAGAACAAAGGCCGCACCTGGGAGAGGGTCGGGGCCGGGCCGGGAGTTACTCTGAACACCCTGGCTGTCCATCCGGTTAATCATCAGGTGTTATACGCCGGCGCGGCGGGCGGCCCCGTCGCCACCTCGAACAATCTCTGGCGCAGCGACGATGGTGGGCAAACCTGGCACAAGTTCTTTTTGAGCCTGCCCGGCAACGTAGATGGCCTGATTCCGGCAGTGACAGCCCTGGCGATAGACCCCTACCAGCCTGAATCGCTCTATGTGGGAACTGAAGGTCAAGGGGTTTATAAGTTTGATGTCGGCCAGGAAGGGGTTGGCTACGAATTGGTGGGCGGTGTGTCATTATACAACGCCCATGTGACCAAACTGGTTGTAGGCCCTGACAGTGATGTTTACGCTCTGACCCCCGAAGGGCTTTACACCAGCCGTGGCAATGACGATTGGCAAAAGCTCGATACCGTGCCCGAATACCCCATCAGTTTAGCGGTAGCCCCCACCGATGCTGATACCCTTTATGCCGGCGTTCCTTCCAGCGGGGCCTATCGCTCCACCGACGGCGGCCGGACCTGGGAAAACATTGCCGATGGGTTGGGCCTGGTTCCGGGCGCAGCTTTGCGAGTCACGGCCCTCACCGTAGACGAGGCTGACTCCTGGCACGTAGCAGCGGCAACGGCTTACGGCATCGGCAAGCAGATAGCTGGCGGCGGTATCTATGAGAGCAAGGACGGCGGGAGCAGTTGGACAAAACTGGGCGATACCGACAAGATCATCAACGAATTAACCTTTGATGATGGGACCATCCACGCTGTCAGTGACGAGGGCCTGGTTCGCTACAACACCCCCGATAAACCCGCTCTGGCGCTTCCTTTTTTGGACTCGCTCACTCAGTTCAGCGGGCTGCAGCTTTTTATGCTCGCCTTAACTACCGGCTTGGGCGCTCTGGCCCTGGTCGGCCAGAAACGCTGGATGTAGTAATAAGAGCCTATCCGAAAACCCGTAGGCTTGCATCCCTATGCAAGCCGAGGACGCATCCCTATGCGTCCTCTACGGAGGTTTTCGGATAGGTACTAAATACTTAACGAGGAGATGCTGCAATGAAGAGATTATCAATCATCATCGGCTGGGGACTGGCTCTCTGGAGTTTGACTCTGTTGTGGCCTACCTCTTCCCTGCTCCTGACTCCGGCGACAACGTTCTGGATTATGGGCGGGCTGGGCTTGCTCATTATGGCCTACCTTACCGGTCAATACATAGGACAAACAGATCGTCGCAAGGAAGATGACTTTCAGACAAGTATCCATACCCGCCAGACTCGACCGACGACGGTGGCTTACGGACGAGGTCACTTCTCCCGCCAAACCGCGCCGATGCCTACTGTGGCCCGGCAAAGTTCGGCCTCTCGACCGACTCAGCCTTTCCCGCTGGCTCGATAAATGTTTTTTCTTTGGTTTATCCAACCCAGCTTACAGGCGCGGCCCCATTGCCGCGCCTGTTTTTAATTTTTATTGACCGTAATTATTAGCTGCGATGACCAAATCAAGAAGGTCAACCTTTCCATCCGTATTCAGATCAGCGGTAGTGTCGCTGCTGCCGTAGTGGGCAGCCAAGAAGGTCAGATCAAGGATATTGATCAGGCCGTCGCCGTTAACGTCGCTGCTGAGTTGGGGCGCGTCCTCGTTATTTTTCCAAATTTCCACCCCAATTTGGTCGCTGTTATCGGCAGGAGTTTCACCCATATCCCCTTCGAGCGAGGCAATTTTGGTGAAAGCATCAGGGCACAGTCTGGTGTGGTCGCCGATCACCGTGACAATCCCCGGCACAAAGCCGCTGGCTACATACACCCGGTTGGCGGCCCGATCAACGGCAATACCGTCGGCGGGGTAGTAGTCAACACTTTGGGCCAGGGGAAAGTGGAAGCCGCCGCCCCAGCCCTTGGGAATAAAGAGGGCCTGGTTAGCCTCGCTGCCGTCGCCCAGGGTGGTGGTAGCCCAGACATGGCCACCGTCGCCGGCAGGGCCAACGCTGGGGTTGACCGCAATCACTCGCAGCGGCACGGGCCGGCGCGGGTTGTTGAAGCCGCGATGAAAAGCGGCCCAGCCCAAAAATTGATCTGGCTGGCCGTTGGCAGGGCCAATGACCACAATTCGGTGCGGCTCGACCGTAGCCACATAGACCAGGTTGCGTGTTTCGTCAATGGCCAGGCCATACGGCTCTTTGCTGTCGTACAGGCTGACATTTTTTAGCACCGTCGTCCCGTTCAAAACGGCCACATTCTGAGTGGGGCCGCCAAAATTGACCACGTACACCTTGCCGGTCACCGGGTTAACGGCCAGGTGGAACGGGCGCAGAAAGCGGCCGGTCAGGGTGGTCACAACGGCTCGCGTCTCAGCATTGATGACCGTGACCGAGTCGGACAGGCTGTTGGCGACATAAACGTATTGGTGAACTGGGTCATAAACAACGCCCCAGGGTTGATTGCCGACGTTAAGGGCGGGCAAGGTGGTAAAAGCGGTAGCATCGGCGTTGACCTGGATCGGTGTGACCTGGTCGGTGCTGTGACTGGTGATCCAAAGCATGTTGCGTTGGGGGTCGTGGGTGATGCCGTTAGCGGTAGGGATTCCGCCGATGGTCTGTAGAACGGTGTTGGTGTGGCTGTTGATGACCGAAACGCTGTCGCTGCCGTAGTTAGCCACGTAGACGCGCTGGCGCAGGGAGTCAACGGCCAGGCCGCGTGGTTCCTGGCCCACCGTCACTGTACCCAGCGGCGTCGGAGCGCAGGTGTGCGCGGGCACAGGCGTGGGCTGGGTCTGTGTTTCGGGGCGAAGACGTAATTTAGCCACATAAGCATCGCCAAAGCCATCCAGGGTTGAATCGAACGCGCCGGGGGTGGTGGGGAAGTCGGTCGAGTCGGTGTCGCCGCTGAGGAAAACCTCATCGGTTGCGGCCAGGGCAATGCCGTAACCACGCTCGTAACTGGCGTCGCCGCCAAAAAAGCTGCTGTAGGCCAGGCTGCCGTTGGGCTGAAACTTGGCGACAAAGGCATCGCTAAAGGGGAAGGTTTGGTTGCAGCCGACGCACTCGCGATCAAAGGCGCCAGGGGTAGTTGGAAAGTTGGTCGAGCCGGTTTGTCCAATGACATAGGCACTACCGCCGGCGTCTACGACAATGTCTTCGCCGTAATCGTGGTATGTGCCGCCCAGATAGGTGGCGTAGACCAGGCCGCCGGCGTTGGGCGAAAGTTTGGCCACAAAAGCATCGCCGCTGTAGCCGACATTGAAGGTAGAGTCGAACGCACCTGGCGTAACCGGGAAATCAGATGAGTCGGTAAAGCCGGCGAGGTAAGCCGAACCGCTGGCATCTACCGCCAGGGCATAGCCGTAGTCGCCGCCGCTGCCGCCCAGGAAGGTTGAATAAGCCGGTGTGCCGGATGAGTCCAATTTGACGACAAAGACCTCCGTATTGTTCAGAGTCCGATCATACACCCCGGCCGTCGTCGGAAAGTCGGACGAATTGGTATAGCCGGTCAAATAGGTATTGCCGGCCCCATCTACAGCAATATCGTAGCTGTACTCGCTGTTCGAGCCACCCAGCAGGGTTGAGTAGGTCAGCGCGCTGCCGTCGGGGGCAATTTTGGCGGCAAAGGCGTCGGTCAGACCGCCGTGGTAGCCATCTCCAACGCCGGTGGTGGGAAAATCAGGGGCCTGAGTAGAGCCGGTCACGTAGGCGTAGCCGGCCGAGTCGCTGGCAATCGAAGTCCCAAAATCAATGCTGCTGTTGCCACCCAGCAGGGTGGCGTAGAGTAGGGCGGTCCCGTCGGGATTTAGTTTAGCCACAAACACGTCCGACTCGTCGGTCATGGTCGAGTCAAAAGCACCCGGCGTGGTCGGAAAATCGAGCGAACTGGTAGTACCCATCACAAACACATTGCCTGCTTCGTCGAGGCTGATGCCGTGAGTCGAATCAAAGTCGCTGCCGCCCAAAAAGGTGGCGTAAACCAGGCCGCTGCCGCCGGGATTGACTTTGACAATAAACGCATCTGTATACACGCCCTCAACCGTTGGATCAAAAACACCCGGCGTCGAGGGAAAGCCGGGATAAGCCAGCCCGGTCACATAGGCATGACCTGCCTCGTCGGCGATAATATCGCGGCTGCTGTCGAGGTGGCCGGGGCCGCCCAGGTAGGTGCTATAAAGCAGGTCGGCGGCGGCAGCGATTTGGGCAGGGGAGATGAGGAGCGGGGGAGCAGAGGAGAAGGGGGCTGTTATTTCCAGCCCGTTGACTTCTGCCCTGGCAGGTAGGTCGAGCGGAGCGTTATAAGCATCAACCGCGTGCGGCAGGGGCAGGGTGAAATCGCCGATGGCGGTGGTCAGGCGCACATGACCATTCTCGTCCAAAGCCAGCGTATCCGCCCCTTCGACTTGCCAGCGGATACTCGCTAAAGGCGAGACGCCGGCAATGGCGACATCTTCTTTGCTGACCAGCCGCTGGACCAACTGCCCGTTTTCGCTGCTGATTTCCAGGTCAACGCCGGGGTAGAGGTCCACATAGCGTACCCCGCCCCACACCGGAACACCAGGGCGCCAGAGCGATGGATCGCTGCCGGTAAAAAAGGAGACGTGCGTCGCCAGCCGGTTGAACGGCTCCAGGCGCGGCCGGGGGTTGGCGTTAACAAAGCTCAGTTTGAGGTTGACTCCTGCGCGAGGGGCAGGGAGCAGAATTTGGGGGTCGGTCGTGGCCGCAACTGGTTGGTCAGGGGAAGGTTCAGGTTGGGTCAGGGCCGTAAACCAGAGGGCATTATCCGTTAGCGAGAGGGTTGTTTGAGCGGTGGGAACCTGGAAGCGGATTTTCTCACCGCCGGCCAGGGCTGGCAGTTGGCCCACATTTTCGATGAACATGAGGGGCGGCGTGGTTTGGGCCAGGGCGGGGCGGGTAGCTGGGTCGGGCCAGAATGCTGCCAGTACAACCGGCAGGACCCAGACAAAAAGTTGACCTATTTTCCAGGCGATGGATGGTTTCATGAGTGTCCTTCTTTCTCCCCCCGTACCGGACGGTTGATTATTTTGGCCTAAAAACAAAAAAGCCAGACCCACAGAAGGGTCTGGCGCGGTTACAAAAGGTGGTGAGCCACAACGCTGCACTTGCTGCGGGCAATTTGTCAAAGAGCTGAATTATACGTCTATCATATCATAAACGAGGCAAATTTTCAACCCCCTTTTGAGACAAATTGGGCCGTCTTTACATGGCAAATGAAGAAAAAAAGCTATAATAGCAGCACCTAAATTGTCACTGGGGGAGAAGGGCATGACCACAAAAACAGATGTTGAGGAACGCAAGGTGGATAACGGTACGGACGGCAGCGGGGAAGTTTCGTTGGAAACACGCGAAGTGGCGGTAGCCAAATCAAAGGCTCAGAAATTGGTCGAAATCCTGGAGGCGCACCGGGGGGAGCGCCATTTGATTGTCGTCCACGATTTTCCCGACCCGGATGCTATTGCCGCGGCTTTTACCCATCGGCTGATCAGCGCCCAGTTTGATATCGAAGCCGATGTAATTTACGGCGGCAAGATTAGCCACCAGCAAAATATCGCTCTGGTTCGTTTGTTGGGGCTGAACTTGCTGCCTTTTGATCCGGCGCTAGATTTGAGCCATTACCAGGCCGCTGTTTTTGTTGACAACCAGGGCACAACCGCCGAAAAGATTACCGAGGCGTTGGAAGCAGCCGGCGTTCCCTGCCTGATTGTGGTGGATCATCACGAAGTTCAGGAGCGTTTGCAGCCCCACTTTAAGGATATTCGCCGCAGTGGGGCCGTGGCCACAATTTATGCCAGGTACCTGGAGCAGGGGTTGCTTGAACTGGACAAGTCGAACAAAGACCACATTATTGCCGCCACGGCTCTGATGCACGGCCTCATCACCGATACCCAGAATTTTATTCGAGCCAACGCCGAGGATTTTCAGGCGGCCGGCTTTTTAAGCTGGTTTACCGATGTTGAAATTCTGGGCCAGATCATGCGCCAGTTACGCCCCAAACAGGTGATGGAGATCATCCGCCGGGCGCTGGGCGAGCGGATGACGGTGGAGAGCTTCTCGATTGCCGGGATTGGCTACGTCCGCGCCGAAGACCGGGATGCCATTCCGCAGGCCGCCGATTTTCTGCTGACCGAGGAGAATATTCATACAGCGATTGTCTACGGGATTGTGGTCGGGGCTAACGACGAGGAAAAGCTGATTGGCTCGCTGCGCACGTTGAAGATCACCCTCGACCCGGATGAATTTCTCAAAGAGGTGTTTGGCAAAGACCCAACCGGCCATTTCTTTGGCGGCGGCAAACAGTTGGCCGGCGGCTTTGAGATCCCCGTCGGCTTCCTCTCCGGCGATTCGACGGATGAGGAGTACCGCCGCATGAAGTGGCAGGTGTATGACGCGCAGATAAAGCAGAAGTTATTTAACAAGATAGGGGTGGAGAAGGGATAACTGGTAAGATTAACTTATCCGGTTGTTTGTCAAGGGTTCTACGCTATTTGTAAGTTAACGGCCTGATCTCTTCCGGCAGGACATTAAGGATGATAGTTCGTACTTGATCAGCTTTTTCAAGCATTTCCTGCAACAGGGGCAGAGAATGCTCGTGGTTTAAATCCAGATCATCATAGCGGATAGTCACAGCAAAAGGATTAAATTCGGCCAGACTAAAAGATAGAGAGGATAAAGCCGGACAAAACGGCTCGCCCAGTTCAGCCAAGACTGTCACATCGTGAATTTTGGGATAGTTGATGTTATGTACGGCTAACAACGCTTTTAGATATTTTTCCACAGCCTGTTGACAATGAAACAATCCTGTATCGTAAGGCCCTTCGCTGGTAATTGTACGATGAACGGCAGCCAAATCGGATTCGGCCTTCCGTATCAGCAAATGAGCCAAATCAAGATTGGTTTTCATAGAGTACCTGGCCCTCACGTAGAACGGTAGCAACTAAACTACAACTGGCCGTTTGCCACTCAGCTACTTCAGCCGGGGTGTAAACCACAATATCTTTAGCTTTGCCCAGACCAGCCAACGCCTGATAAAAGGGTACAGCTCGTTTATAGCGGGGTAAGTCGCTATTTATAATAATAAATAGATCCAAATCACTATTAGCCGTACTTTCACCGCGCGCCTGAGAACCAAACAGGATAATCTTTTCAGGTTCGGCTGTGGCCCGAATGCGACGTACAATCTCATTTGATAAAGATGGCGTCAGTTGTTCGGTCATTGATTTTTGGCCCCTATTAATAACTCAATAACTTCTCTCTTTTATTTTACCACAACTCTAATAAAAGTACCGCGTCACAACAACGTCACCGGATCAATATCTACCCGCCAGCCCTGCGGCAGCGGCAGCAGGGGACGCAGCACAGCCGCCGGGTCGTGGGCGCGAAGCAGAATGTGCCAGCGGAACTGGTTGCGCACCCGCTGGACATAGCTGGGCGTGGGGCCGATAATCTCCACCGCCGGCAGCCCCTGGCGGTCCACGTGCAGCCGCAGCCGCTCGGCCAGGCGATAGGCATCGGCGGCGCTGCGCTCCGGGCCGGGGCCGCTGTACATCAGCAGGGCCAGCCGCTTGAACGGCGGATAACGCTGCTCCTGCCGAAACGCCAGCTCGGTTTGATAAAAACCGATATAATCGTGCTGGCTGGCCGCTTCAATCGCCACCTGATCTGGGTTGTAAGTTTGAATGATGACCCGCCCGCCCAGTGGGCTGCGCCCGGCCCGGCCGGCCACCTGCATCAGCAGTTGAAAGGTGCGTTCGGCGGCTCGGAAATCGGGCAAATAAAGAGCCGTGTCCGCCGAAATTACTCCCACCAGCGTCACCAGCGGCAAATCCAGCCCTTTGGCCACCATTTGTGTGCCGATCATCACATTGGCCCGTCCGGCCATAAAGTGCTGCAAAAACACGTTGTGGCTGCCCTGCTTGCGGGTGGTGTCCCAATCCCAGCGGATGGTTTGGGCCTGGGGAAACATTTTCTGCACGGCTTCCTCAACCCGCTGCGTGCCCAGGCCAAAGTAGCGAATCCGGTCGCTGCCACATTCGGGGCAATGGTGGGGTGTTTCGGCGCGATGGCCGCAGTAATGGCACATCACCAACTCGCCGCTGCTGTGGTAGGTCAGGCTGGTGTCGCAGCGGGGACAGCGCAGCACATAACCGCAATCCCGGCAGATCACAAAACTGGCCGCCCCCCGCCGGTTCAGAAACAGGATCACCTGCTCCTCCCGCCGCAGCGTTTCACGGATGCCATCCTGCAAGGCCCGGCTGAAAATGCTGCGATTGCCCGCCTTCAACTCTTCTCTCAAGTCAACAACTTCAACTTGGGGCAGCGGCAAAGCCACAAAGGATGAAGGATGAGGGATGAGGGATGAAGGTTGGTTTCCTTCTTTCATCCTTCCGCCTTCCGCCTTCATCCTTCTAGCCACTGCCCGCTGCACCGCCAGGTGCT
Source organism: Anaerolineae bacterium (assembly GCA_023151115.1). The sequence continues at coordinate 10,155 of JAKLJP010000064.1, read as the reverse complement.
TGGTGTGGGCCAGAATCCGGTTGGGCAAAGTCAGCAGTTGGTACTCGCCTCGCTCGGCCCGGCGATAGGTGACAACATCGGGGGTGGCGCTGCCCATGATCACCAGCGCCCGGCTGAGGCGGGCCAACTCCAATGCGGCGTCGCGGGCGTGAAAGATGGGCGGGCGGTCACGCTGTTTGTAGGCCGGTTCGTGTTCCTCGTCTACAATAATCACCCCCAAATTTTTTATCGGCGCAAACAAAGCCGAACGCGGCCCCACCACCAGCCGCAGTTCGCCATTGCGAACCCGCTCCCAGGTATCGTAGCGCTCCCCCGGCGACAGGGCCGAATGCCAGACGGCTACCTGACCGGGAAAACGGGCCGATACCCGCTCGACCGTTTGGGTGGCCAGGGTGATTTCGGGCACCAGCATGATTGCCCCCTGCCCGGCGTCGAGGGCCGCAGCCATTGCCCGCAGATAAATCTCGGTTTTACCGGAGCCGGTGACGCCGTGAATGAGGATTGGTTTGGCCCCACTCTGGCGCGATTTCCAGGCCGTGGTTACGGCTTGCCAGACAGCTTCTTGCTCTTCGCTCAGCGTGGGCGCACTCTCCAGGGTAAAGCTGCGGCCCGCCAGGGGGTCGCGCCAGCGGCGAGCATCACCCATGCTGATTAAATTGGCTTCGGCCAGCTCTTTCAGGAGGGCCAGGTTGGCCCTGGTTTGGGCATAGACCCAGCCGACCCAAACCGGCCCATCCTCGTCGGCCAGCAAACGGAGCACCTCGGCCTGTTTTTGCGCCCCGCGCAGTTCGATCACCGCCTCGGTCAAGTCAGCGGCGGGCAGAGTCAGGGTGACTCGTTCCGGCTCGTCAAGGCGGGCAATGAGACCTTTTTTGAGGAACGCATTGAGAGCGGCGCGACTGGCTCCTGTAGCCGCCAGCACCTCTTCCGCGTCGGCGGGTTGGGGCTGCTGGAGCAGGTAATTGAAGATTTTCTGTTCAATGTCAGGGTGTAGGCTCAAATCCGCACTTTTTTGGGCCGGCGGAACGGCCAGATGGATTTGCCTGGGTAAAATCTCAACCCAACCCCGCTGAGCCAGCATCTCGATGGGGCCTTTGGTGCAGCCGGCCAGAGCCTGCACTTCGGCCAGGCTGGGCAGCGGGTCATCAAGATTGGCCAGGGCGAGCAGGACATCGGCCTGTTTGGAGTCGTGGCCCAGGGTTGGCAGCACCGCTTCGACTTCATCAGGAGCGATCAGCAGTTCTACGGTGCGGTCTATCTTGGGGCCGACGCGGGGTTTGGTCAACGTGGCTTCTTTACGGGCCAGACCTTTGGCCAGCAGCGCCTCGGCTGTGCCCGGTTCGACTTCGCTCAGCGGGACGCTGCCGTGCTGGCGCAGATAGTTTAGCAAAATCTGCTCCGGCGCATTGAGAGCGGGGAGGGGCGTGGGCGCAGGGACAGGCTTTAACACCAATTCTGATTTGCGGCCGGAGCCGGGCGGCAGGAAGTGGCGTATGCACACGGCCAGCGGGGCCAGGGTTTCATCGGCCAGCCAGCGAGCCAGGCTCAGTTGGGCCGGGGTCAGGGCCGGAATAGGGTCGAGAATGGCGGCAATGGGCCGGGTATAATCCACCGGGGCGGTTTCACTCAAGCCTACCACCACCGCCGGCAGTTGCTCGGTGCGGAACGGTACCGCCACCAACTGGCCGGGCTGGATATGATCGGCCAGGTGCGGCGGAATTTCGTAGTGAAAGGTCAACGCCAGTGGATTATCCGGCGCAAAGGTCTCGGCTGCGGCCAGATCGACGGCTTCCGGGTAGGGGATGTCGGCGTCGTCGAACGTATCACTAAAACTACGCTGGTCGCGCTTAATAATAGGGCGATCTACAATGACTTCTGCAAATGTCATAGGTTAGCAAAAATTTATGGGACGCGGATCGAGCGGATTGGACGGATTTTAATTTTTTACTTTTATCCGCTCAGTCCGTCAAATCTGCGTCCTATCCTTAATCAAGGTTTGGTCCAGTTGAGACGGCCTTTACCTTTATTGAGGTAGGCTTTACGCTTAAATTCAGGTTTGACACCGAAGTTGAGGAGAAGACCAACTTCAAAAATAGTAGCTTTTAAGTAGTTCAACAACTGGGCCTCGTGATCTTCGATAAGATTACGGGCAGCTTTAATTTCAAGGATAATGAGATTGTCCACGACCAAATCGGCATAATATTCTCCAACTTCACGCCCGTGATAGTAAACTCTTATTTCGCGCTGTTGCTCCACTTGAAAACCCAACTCTCGTAATTCAATTGCCAAGGCATTCTCATAAACATTCTCTCGAAAGCCGTAACCAAGCTCATTGTAAACTTTATAAAATGCTTGAAGGATTTTTTCAGTCTTGTCTTCGTGCAATAGCAAGTTGACTTCTCCTGGAGCTAAATGGGACGCGGATCGAGCGGATTGATCTGATTTTTGTAACATTTTATCCGCTCGATCCGTCAAATCCGCGTCCTATTTTACATTCGACTAATGGCTACTGCCGCATAACCCACCACCCGATCTCTTTGCGGGTGGGCGTCGGCGCTGGTGGCGTATTTGAGCAGAGTGGCCTCGGTAGCGCCGAGAGCGGTGGCGGCCTGGATAACAACGGCAATAGGGCCAGCGCCACAAGTTAAAGGTTGACCCTGGCGGCGGCCCTGGGTGACATGTTCCAGCAGGCCGGCGGCGTCGAGTTTGAGGATAAATTGCAGGGTAGTCTGGTCCAACCGCCGGGCGGTGTCGTCGTCAAAGTAGTGGCTCAAATCGCTGCTGGCTACAAAGAGAACTTTTCTTCCCTCGTCTAAAAAGAGCGGAACAATTTTCGCCAGCGCCTCTCCCAAGCGGCGGCATATTGCCGGCGACTGATCGCCCATCATCAAGGGAATTAATTGAAATCGCTCCAGTGCCATTTGCAAGAAGGGCAGTTCGACCTCTAAAGAATGTTCCTCATCGCTTGGCAGAAAAGTTAGGCCGATTTCGGTGTGGAGAGCCTGAAGCATGTCCCAATCCACCGGAATATCGCCCAGGGGGGTGCGCCAGGCGGCTGCGTTGGGGGTGGCGACCGACCCAAGCGCCGCGCCGCGATGATCGGGACCGATGAGGAGCACCCTGTCAAATGCGCCAGGAGTCAACCCGGCAAAGGCCGCCCCGGCCACGTGCCCACTGAAAAAGTAGCCGGCATGCGGCGCAATCAAGCCCATCAGTCCGGCCGAGCTGGCCGGCGCCCCGGTGAAATAGGTTTGTATCTCTTCTCGCAGTTGGTTGCCTTCGCTGCTGTACCATCTGTTATCGGCAAAGCGCGGCAGACGCACTGGGGAGGGAATGTTAGACATGGCTGCCTCCTTAAAAATAGACCGCTGACGCCCGACCGCCGCAAGAGATGGCCTGCGGGGTCCACAGCTATGCGACTTTGTGACTTTGCTACTTGTGTCCCTTTCAACTCGACCAGAAAGACACCGCCAAGGGGATGCCTCCGGCCAGCAGGATGACTCCCAGGGCCGGGGCCCACCAGCGGTTGAGCAACGAGATGGTGTCTACCACCCGAGGCCGCGTCACCATATCAACCACTTTGTAGCGGGGGGCCAACCCATAGCCCAGGGCAAACCCGGCGATTAAACCACCCAGGTGAGCCATGTTGTCAATAGCCGGCACGGTAAACCCGAAAAAGAGATTGATGCCAATGACAATCAGCGTGTTCATCACCCGCTGGCGGCCAAACTGACCAAAGGTGTCTCGATGGGTCAGAAAGTAAGCCAGGTTCATCCCAATAACGCCAAAAATAGCCCCCGACGCCCCGGCGGATAACATCTCCGGCCCGCGAAAGGCAAAGCTGACCAGACTGCCAAACAACCCGGACAGGACATAGATCACAATAAACCGATCCGGCCCGTACAGACGCTCCATTTCCACGCCAAAGATAAAAAGCGCGTAGGCATTAAAAAACAGGTGCATCAGCCCGATATGCAGGAACATGGAAGTAAACAAACGCCAAATTTCGCCCTGTAAAATAAGCGGCCCGTAGTTGGCCCCAAAACGAATCAAGACTCGCGGCTCGGTTGAGCCGCCGGCCAGCTCCATCAAAAAAAACACAATTGCAATCGCCGCCAGCAAAATATAAGCAAAAAATGGCCGGCTGAGCGGTAAGGGTAAATAAGCGTTGGGCGGCGGCGGCGGGGGCGGGTCAAACTCTGAATAATGGGACATGCGTTATCCTATAAATTGATTTCGCGCTGGTCTACCCGGCACTTCTCGGCGGTGATGATGGCCACAATTTTGCGGCAGGTTTCGTCCAGTCTATCTTCGGCATTAATCACGACATAATCAAAAATATCCAGCCGTTTTAACTCTTGCCGGGCGGTAGCGATGCGCATTTTTAGCTGGTCTTCCGGTTCGGTTTTGCGCTCTCGCAGCCGGCGCACCAGGGCTTCTTCGGACTCGGCGGACAGATAAATCAACACTGCTTCCGGCACCAGCCGCCGAATGGTGGCTGCGCCCTGAACATCAATTCGCATAACCACATCTTTACCACTGGCTAAGGCCTCACGCACCTGGGCTTTGGGAATGCCTTTGTAGTCGCCATAGACGACGGCGTACTCCAACAATTCGCCCTGTTCGATCATTTCGGCAAACTCGCTGGTGGACACAAAAAAGTAATCCACGCCGTTTACCTCGGTGGGGCGTTTGGGGCGGGTGGTGGCGGTGACAACAAAATGAAAAGGGTAGCCCAATTGTTGCAGCCGGGCAATGGTCATATCTTTGCCTACGCCCGACGGCCCGGAAATGACGACCAGGAGAGGTTTTTCTTGATGATTGTAAGGTTCAATGCGGCGCGACAAGGCTTGCTCCTCTTTGCTCTAAAAATTTTTCAATCATTTATCATGCCGCCAAATCTCCTGAGAAGCAATTTTTCCTGCCTGAAAATAGCGATTGCCCGGCGACCGTAGGACAAACTTATGAGGCTTAAGAAAATAGTTTGGTAAAAAATTACACAGAGAAACACGGAGGAGGCACAGAGATTCGCTGAGATTTCTCTGTGGTTCTCTGTGATGTCTCTGCGAGACTCTGTGTTCCTGTTTACTGATTTAATTTTTGAACCTTCATTAGTTTGTCCGGCCAAATCCGTTTGATTCAGCCGAATGACGGGAGTATAATACCCAGGTCAAGCTTGAATGTGGATTGAGGGAGAACCCACCATGCCCATTTATGAATATGGCTGTTATGACTGCCGCAAACGAGTCAATGTTTTCTTCCGCAGCTTTGCCGAGGTAAGCAGCAAGCAGGCTACCTGTCCCCGCTGTGGCGGGGTGAATCTCAAACGGCTGGTTTCTAAAGTGGCCGTGCTCCGCTCTGAGGAGAGCCGCCTGGAAAACCTGGCCGACCCTAGCAGTTTAGCCGGGTTGGATGAGAATGATCCCAAATCTATGGCCCGCTGGATGCGTAAGATGAGCAGTGAAATGGGTGAAGATTTAGGACCTGAATTTCACGAAGTGGTGGACCGGCTGGAAGCGGGCGAAGACCCCGAATCTATCGAGCAGTCTATGCCCGATTTAGCCGGCGGCGCTGGCGGCGGCGCGGATGATGATTGGGTCGAGTGAAATGGGTGGCGATGACTACTGACAGCGCAGCACCCCCTTCGACAAGCTCACGACACGGCTTCGATACGGGTCGCTGTGCTCCCCTACTCAGGATGCTGCTTAACTTAATGACATTGACTGGCGGCTAACCTCTGACTACTGACAACACCTGTTCCAACCGCTCACAAATAATCGCATTGATTTCTTCGACCGGGGCGCTGGCGTCAACAATCAGCCAACGCTCCGGTTCTTTGTGGGCCATTTCCAGGTAGCCGGCACGGACACGCTGGTGAAATTCCAACTCAAGCCGGTCCATGCGATTCCACTCGCCCTGACCGCTCACATTGGCCGCCGATTTGCGGCGCAGCCCTTCCTCAACGGCGACATCCAAATAGATGGTTAAATCGGGCTTGAGGTTCTGGGTGGCAAAGTTGGTAATCAAGCGCAGGGTTTCAAAATCCAGGCGGCGACCATAGCCCTGATAGGCGTAAGTGCTGTCGGCGTAGCGGTCGCACAAAACCACGCCTCCCTGAGCCAAGTGGGGCAGGATAACCTGCTCTACCAACTGGGCGCGGCTGGCCGAGTAGAGCAATATTTCGGCTCTGGCCGACATCTCGGTATTCTTGACATCGTGTAACACCTGCCGGATTTGATCGCCGATGGCGGTTCCGCCCGGTTCGCGGGTACATAAGACCTCATAGCCTGAATGCTCCAAATGAGCTGCAACCAGGTTGATTTGGGTACTTTTGCCGGAACCGTCGGGGCCTTCAAAGGTGATGAATAGACTCATGGTGGACCTGTGTTGGAGGGTTGGAAGGTTGGAGAGTTGGAAGGTTGGAAGCTTGTCAATCTTCCAACCTTCCAGCCTCCCAATTTATCTGCTTCCCGTGGGCGCATCCCGATAGATGCGTACCCGGCGATACGGCTCGCGGCCCAGGCTGTGCGAGATCAAATTGTTCTGCCGGGCTAACTCGTGCTGCTCGCGGCGGATATTGGCGCTTTGCGGCGACAACTCGATGCTGCGCGTGCCGGACAGAATTTTGCGGATGGCATCTTGGGTTTCCCGCATAGCCACCGAACTGGGGTCAACATCCCGCTCGCTTAGCGAAAAAATATCGGCCAGGCACGACTCCATCTGGATGACCGTATTGGAACGCAGCACATAAACCGGCCGGCCCATGCGCTCGGCCTCAGTAATGGGTTGCGGATGCTTGCGATAGTAGCTCTTGAGGGTCATCAAGATGTCGGCATCTTCCAGGTCATCCACCAGCGTGACCGGCACTCGCAGCGTGCGGGCCGCCTGGCGCAGCCGGTTCTGGCCGATGCCATACGGGTAGATTTTGATCGGCTGTATGGATTTGGTGTGCTCAAAATCGAGCATGCCGCTGGCGGCCATTTTGCCCCGAAAGTCACCGTAATCGCCATTTTTGGCTTTAGCCGTCGTTACCGCCTCACGACTTTCCCGGCTGTCCCGGCCTTCCCGACTTTCTCGACTTTCTCGGCCAGTCGTGACAGCCGGTTGAGGCGGCGTTTCAATCTTAACTTCACCGGCTTCATCCCGGTAGCGAATCTCGGGCAGCAGCGGTTTTTGACGCAGCAGCATATCCACCGCGCGGGCCACATCGTGATGAACCGCAAACGTCTCCCGGTCTTGAATTTCAACCAGTACATCGAAGGTCGGCGGCGCGCGCCGTTCCAGCACCGTTTTTTGGGTGCCGCGCCGCCGCGCCTCTTCATCGGAGAGAGTCACGCTGTCAATCCCCCCGACCAAGTCCGATAAAGTCGGGTTGAGGAGCAGATTTTCCAGGCTCTGGCCGTGGGCGGTGCCGACCAGTTGCACCCCCCGCTCGGCAATGGTCCGGGCGGCTTCGGCTTCCAGTTGGCGGCCAATTTCGTCAATGATGATCACTTCGGGCATGTGGTTTTCCACCGCCTCGATCATCACCTCGTGCTGCAAACTGGGCCGGGATACCTGCATACGCCGCGCCCGACCAATGGCCGGGTGGGGGATGTCGCCATCGCCGGCGATTTCGTTTGACGTGTCCACGATGATGACCCGCTTGGTTTCCGCCAGCACGCGGGCGGCTTCACGCAGAAGCGTGGTTTTGCCCACACCGGGCCGGCCCAGCAGCAGCAAACTCTGGCCTGATTCCAGGATGTCCTGAACCACGTCTACCGTGCCGAATACCGCGCGGCCCACCCGGCAGGTCAAGCCAATCACCTTGCCCTGCCGGTTGAGTATACCCGAAATCCGGTGCAGGGTGCGTTCGATCCCGGCCCGGTTATCGCCCATAAATTTACCGATGCGTTCCGTGACAAAATCAATGTCATCTTGGGTGATTTCGCGCTCACTCAAAATAACTTCACGGTCAGAGTAGCGCGCCTCAGGCTGCCGGCCGAGGTCCATCACAATTTCGACCAATTTTTCGCCGTCGTTGGCGGCTGCCAGGGCTTCCTGGATGTAAGGGGGTAAAACCCTTAACAAGGCTTCAAGATCATCGGTTATTCTTATTTGTTGAGGTAAATTGCTCACGGTTTCGATGGTTGTACCTCCACTATTGATAAAAACTTAGTAAACGTCTAGAAATTACTTCCCGTTTTGAGTTCCTATGAGTTCCCTTAGTTCCCTGGGAACTTGTAGGAACTTGGGGGAATTTATTTTTGGACAATCACTTATAGACAAAGCAGATAAACATCGTACAATCTTTTAGCAGGCCGGGCGTAGGAGCCCGGCCAAGCGACGGCGTGGGAGCCGTCGCTGCTACAATGATAGTATGACTTTTAAGTGATTTGTCTATTAGCTCAGGTGAGCAGCAGACTTGTTACTTGCCATCTAAAAAATTAGCGTCAAAATTTGATGGTCAGACTGCCTGACGCGCCGATGTTTGGGGGTAGATTGAGTCTGAGCCATCTCGATGGGGGACATAACGGTTGTGGCCGCCCCCTCCGTGGGGGTTTGTTCCAGGGCCGGGATGAGCGCGGGCACAGCTTTGCGTACCCGCACGGCCATATGTTTAACCACCAGGGTTTGGCTGGTCAGCGGCTTGAAGCCCAGGCTTGGTAAAATAGAGCGCCACCCAGCCTCAAATTCTCTCAAGGCAAAATAAACCGGCAGGTAAGGGCGAGCCTCGGTCAGGCGCAAAGCTGCCCGGCCCAAAGCCTCGGCTTGATCCAATACATCGGGGTGGAGCAGGGTGCGAATCCAGTAGCCGCGCTTGCCGGAGCGAAGGTGCAGCGCGCCCAAAATTTCGCCGTCAACCTCCCAGACATACCCCTCCCGCCGGCCTTGCTCGCCCCAGCGCCGGTGGCCCAGAGACCACTGGCCCTGGGCCAGACCTTCGGCGTTTTGGACGGCGCGGGGGGCCAGGGTGGTGTACAATTTTTGCAGGCCCCAACCATCGCTGAGCTGCTGGGGCCGCAAATTCAGACCGGCGGAGCCGTCCGCCCGATTGATCCCCGGATCGAGCTGGAAAATATCTTCCTGCCCATACTCCAAAAAGCCGACATTTTTGAAAAGCTGCAACTCTTCAGATTTTCCCGGCAGCCGGGCGTACAGCCGCAAACTGCCCTGCTCGGCGGTTTTGATGCAGAGGTGAGCCAGCAAACGCTGCCAGATAGCATGGCTGCCGTTGCCGGTGGTCAGCGCCGGGGCCATAAAAACAACATCCCGCTCGGGCCGGCCCGGCCGGGTGCGCATTTGAGCCAGACCCAGGCTGGTACCGTGTTCATCTTGTTGGTCAAGGATAAAAGTTGAAGGACCTGCGTGGGGCGCAAGGATGCTATCTAACAACACCGAGCGCAAGGGGGAGCGGGGATGCGTCAACTGCTCTTCAATGTCCAGAGGCGTCCCCACCCGCTGAAGGCGCGCCACAAGCCGTGAGTCGCGCAAATGAAACGCTTTTATCAACGTTTAGTCTCGATTAGCAAAATATCAATTAGCTGCAACCACTTGGCCGATTACAGGCTAGAAATCCGGGCTAATTACTATAATTGTACCTTAGACTAGGTCGCTTTGCAAGTAAAAATTTTTTAACACTCTTTGTTTTTGTGTTGACGCGTGTATCGCCGCACGGCAATATCATAAGCTTCCGCCAGCAAAAGGCGTACTGTCTCCAAGGTCGCCTCACCCGGCGAAAGTACGCAGATGAAATGTTGGGGCGCATAATCGGGATGGGGCATGATCACGTCTAAAGCAGTGAAATCGTAGCTGCTGACATTCACTTTCGTTGTCCCGAACAGCGATTGAAACGTCTGTTTGCTGATGCCAATATTCAGGCGATATACGCCCGGACGGTCCAGGTTCGAGATACGATCATGATCCTGGTCCGAGGAGATGAGCGTGGCGAAGGGCAGGTTGCGCTCTGAGCGATAGAAAAAAAAGGTGTAGCCGTAGGCCGTGGTGGTTTCGACTCCCGGAAAAGTTTTGATGATGTAATCTACTACTGATGATTCATTCATAAGAGATGTACTGGTTCAGCGGAAAATGGAATTTTGGTTAATGTCTTTAAGTTTTCGCAAAAATAAGCCGTTGATGGTTGGTATGGTCGCGAACCATAACCAGGTAAAAAAT
>JAKLJP010000063.1 GCA_023151115.1 Anaerolineae bacterium | reverse complement strand
TCGTTTGGCCATCCCTTTAACTTACGTTATTTTCTCGATTTGACAAATCTCTCCTTTCCTTAACTTGTCAAGCATGAGTCATGTTGAGGCAATCGATCTCGTTGACTCCAACCGAAGCTCGGGTTTTGGCCCAGTGTTCACTACACTACTACTTTTTGCAGCAGACAGCCCCTTCGGCAGACCCTACCTATGTCCTCCTGGAGGAGGCCATCCGCGAGGCGATCCAAACCTTGCATGCTGCCGGCGGCCCTGCGCGCATATCGCTGGAACAGTGTCTGACTGAGGTGACTCACCAACCGGCGGCTCAGCCCATTATTGAGCGGTATTATCACCGCCTGAGCCAGGAGTGGCGACAAATGATGGCCGGAAACGAAACCCTCGAACTCAAAATTTCAATCGGCGGGATACCTGTTATCCTGCATGGCACGGTGGATCGCCTGGATAAGACCTCGGACGGCGGTATTTTAGCCATTCTGTTCCGCACCGAACCCGGCCCTCTGCCCGACGTCGATGCTCTGCGTCAAGATCACGGTATGACCATCTTTCACGCTTTGGTAGCGGCTAACTATCCAACTAAACGGCCCATTCGTTTACAGGAACTTTGGCTGCAACTCGATCAAAATGTCACCATCGAGCTAAGTGAAGACGAGTATCGCCAAAATTTAGCCCATTTGCGCGAACCCATCCAGGCTCTGGCTCGCGGCCAGGTACGGGCCAGACCCGGCCTGCACTGCGATCTGTGCCCCTTTAAACTACGGGGCTGCCCGGTGTATGCCCACGACCAAAACGAGGCCGATGATTTGGCCGCAACCCCGCCTGCGAGTAAGATTAATCCCCGCCAGTGGATTTTTAAAATCTGAAAACAGGTAGACAGTAAACAGGGAGACCCCTGTTTACTGTCTACCATCTACTTTACAAAGAGTATGGACAGAAGACATTTTATACGCGGCGCAGGCTTTCTCGGCTTCCTGGCTTTTTTGCAGGCCTGTCGCCTGGCTAACTTGGGGCGTGTTTCGGATGTTTCGACTTCCCTGCCGGTCAGCACGGCCACACCCTTACCCACCTTTACCGCTACTCCAACCGGCACACCCTTTGTCACCCCCACTCCCTCAACACCCACCTCAACCAGCCAACCCACCGAGGCAACTTCCACCCCCAGCCCCACCGGCAAAACTACCTCGACCCCAACACCTACCCCCATGCCAACCCCCTACCCACCCGGCCCACCCAGCAAATTGGGCCTTTTTTTGGCTCGCTACGATGCCAAAGCTTTGGAAATTATCGCCAAAGGGAAGCCGGCCCTGGTAAAAACGTTGGAATTTGACGGTAATTTTGTCAAGGGCATTAAGGACTCTTCACCCACCACCATCGTCGTGGCCCGCATGTTTCTGGAACAGCACAACCTTGATACTGACCCGACCCCGCTGGTCCAGACTTTTGTGGAAAAACTACTCCCCCTGGCTACCGATCCACTGCGCATGGCCGGGATTGACGCCTGGGAAGCCTACAACGAGCCGGTGGCCGATACCGTAGACAAAATGAAACGGCTGGCCGATTTTGAAGCCGAGCGGACCCGCATTCTGGCCGAAAATGGGCTGCGCTCGGTGGTGGGCAACTTTGGGACGGGTCAACCACCCCTGGAACTATGGCCGGAGTTCAAGCCCGCCCTGGAAGCAATTCGCCAGTACAACGGCTACCTGGGCTTGCACGAATACTCGGCCCCGGTGATGCAGTTTCGCTCTGGTGGGTTGCAATTGGATGGAGAACCGGAGCAGGGTGATGAAGGGTGGCTGACCCTGCGTTACCGTAAAGTTTACCGGCATCAACTCATTCCCCTGGGCTTTGGCGACATCCCGACCCTCATTACCGAGTGTGGCGTGGATGGCTTGGTCCAGCCTCGGCCCGGCCCGGCCGACGCGCACGGCTGGCAGGATTTTATTGATACCTGGCGGGCCAACGGCCTGCGCGATGACCCCCCCGGCGTGTACATGGACCAACTGATCTGGTATGATCAAAATTTGCAGCAGGATGACTACATCAAAGGGGCGGCCATCTTTCTGGCCGGCTCCAATGACTCGCGTTGGGATAGTTACGACATCTTAGGCCCTAATGCCGGGCGCATGGGCGATCTTTTACAGCAGTACCTGGAAGTCCACCCGCCTCAGGCATGAAGATAGAAAGCTGAGGGTTGAAGATAGCGGTTTTTTATTCGCTCATTCGCCTCTCCCACCATTTTGGGACTGGACCCTTCTATGCTAAAATACAGCGAATTTTCGCCTGGCCTCACAGGTGGTTGGACCTTTCCTGGGTTGATTGTTTCCGACCTGCCGGATACAATACTGCTTACCTGAGGCAATTGATTGCCTCTAGAATTCCTCACATATAAAAAGGAGCAGCCATGAGCAATAATACCTTAACCATAACAGATAATCGTACCGGTAAAACCTATGAGGTTCCAATCGAGTATGATACTATCCACGCGACAGATTTGCGCAAAATCAAAGTTAACCCCGACGATTTTGGCCTGATGGCTTACGACCCCGCCTATATGAACACCGCCGCCTGTAAAAGTTCCATTACCTACATTGATGGCGATAAAGGTATCTTGCGCTATCGCGGTTATCCCATTGAACAGTTAGCCGAAAAGAGCACGTACCTGGAAGTGTCCTACCTTATTTTGTACGGAGAGTTGCCAACCAAAGAGCAATTGGAGTATTGGGAAAACCGGATTTTGCGTCACACCTTTATTCATGAGAATTTGGTGCAACTGATTCGCGCCTTTCGCTACGATGCTCACCCGATGGGTATTTTAATCAGCGCCGTTTCGGCCATGTCTACCCTCTACCCCGAAGCCAAACATGTGCGTGACCCGCAGGTACGCGAGAAACAAATCTGGCGGATTATTGGCAAATTGCCCACCATTGCTGCTTTTGCTTACCGCCATCGTATTGGCCGGCCCTTCAACTACCCTGATAGTTCGCTGAGCTACACCGCAAACTTGTTATACATGCTCGATTATATGAACCAGCGCGACTACGAGGTGCATCCGGCGCTGGCGCGGGCCATGGATGTCTTATTTATCCTCCACGCCGACCATGAGCAGAACTGCTCCACCTCAGTCATGCGAGCGGTTGGCTCCAGTATGGCCGACCCGTACAGCGCCCTCTCCGCGGCAGCGGCGGCGCTTTATGGCCCTCTGCATGGCGGGGCCAATGAGGCTGTCCTACTGATGTTGAACGAAATCGGCACCGTTGCCAACGTTCCGGCTTATATCGAGCGGGTCAAAAAAGGCGAGGTCCGGCTAATGGGGTTTGGACATCGGGTTTACAAAAATTATGATCCCCGCGCCAGCATTATCAAAAAGGTGGCCTACGAAGTGTTCGAAGTGACCGGCAGTAACGCCCTGCTGGATATCGCCCTTGAGTTAGAGCGCATTGCTCTCCAAGACGATTACTTTATCTCCCGCAAACTGTACCCCAACGTAGATTTCTACAGCGGCATTATCTATCACACCCTGCGCTTCCCCATGGACATGTTTCCCTTCCTCTTTGCTATTCCCCGCGCCTCGGGCTGGTTGTCTCAATGGATGGAAATGCTGGACGACACCGAGCAAAAAATTGCTCGCCCCCGCCAGATCTACCTGGGCGCAGACGAGCGAGACTATATCCCAATTGAAAAGCGCCAATAATCGGCCCTTGGAGATGATGTTATGACTGAAATCAAAGCTGGCCTGGAAGATATCATCGTCGGTCAGCAAGATATCTGCTTTATTGATGGCGAAAAAGGTGAGCTGGTTTATCGAGGCTACCATATTGATGAGTTAGCTCCTAATGCTACCTTTGAAGAAGTTGTCTATTTGCTGTGGCACGGCAAACTGCCCAACCAAAAAGAATTGGCTCAATTAAACGACCGGCTGGTGGCCCGGCGCAGCTTGAATGAAGATCATTTAAAGCTTATTCGTTCTATGCCCTCAAACGCCCGGCCCATGTCGGTCTGCCGAACCGGTGTGTCCCAGATTGGCCTGTACGACCCGGAGAAACTGACCTTTGACAAAGAAACTAGCCTGCTCAAAGCCGATGATATTCTGGCCAAAACGCCTACCATCATGGCCACATTTGATCGCTACCGGAGGGGCTTACGGCCCATCCCTCCGCGAGAAGATTTGGGGCACGCGGCCAATTTTTTGTGGATGCTCAATGGCAAAGAGCCAACCCGCGAAGCCGCAGATGCGCTCGACCTCTATCTGGTGCTGCTGGCCGAACACGACTACAACGCCTCAACATTTGCCTGCCGGGTGACAGCCTCAACCTGGGCCGGCATGTATTCGGCAGTGGTCAGTGGCATTGGCACCCTGAGCGGCCACGCCCACGGCGGCGCTGTTCAGGAAGCAATGGAGCAATTTCAGGAGATTGGCAACGTCAATAATGTGGAGCCGTGGTTTGAAGGTTGTTTAAGCAGCAAAAAGCGGATTATGGGCATTGGCCACCGAGTTTACAAGGCGCTCGATCCCCGCGCCCCGCATCTGCGGGCCAGGGTCGAAGCCCTAGCCGGCCAATCGGAAAATCGCAAGTGGTTTGACATCGCTGCCAAACTGGAGGAGATCACGAGCCAGCATCCCTTCTTTCAGGAGCGTAAGCTGTACCCGAATGTGGATTACTACTCGGCCCCCTTGCTCCACATGCTGGGCCTGGAAACCGACATGTTTACGCCGATGTTTGCCCTCAGCCGCATTGCCGGCTGGTGCGCCCACATCATGGCCCAATACGCCGATAACCGCCTGATCCGCCCCCGCGCCGATTATGTCGGCCCTAAAGGCTTGAAGTGGACCCCGCTTGAAGATAGGTAATCACCCGATCAATTGGGGCGACAACGCTTGACAGCTAGCCACGAATTTCACGAATTTTTGGCCAATTCGTGAAATTCGTGGCAAAACCTGTTCTAAGAGCAATACTTTTCAAATAACGTAGTTTAGCCCCTTGTGGGCGGGCACAAGGCCCTATGCTACGGCCTTATTTGAAATGTATTGGTTCTAAGAGCGCTTTACCGAAATTTCTCACCATCGCTTGAGATAAGTTTATCTACCTGCGGCAACTTGCGCGTCGGGTCATTTTTGCTCTTGCCGTTGGTAGTTGTGGCATAAAACTCCACGCTGACGCGGGTCACCACAAAAAATCCCCCCAATTTTTGACCCTCTAGTTTGCCTTTCTTGATGAGCCGGCTCACCGTCTCCTGGCTCATCCCCAAAAGAACGGCCGCTTCTCTGGTGCTGAGTAATTCGTCGCGCACAATCAACCCCCGTCGCCCAAAGATAAGACCACTATACACCATAATGTCCTACTGGTCAAGAGTTTGATAACTTGCCCATTTTATGGTATAATAGTAATCAAGAGTTTGACCAGTAATGATAGGAAGGTAGCAGAGTTGCAGAGAGATACCACCCCTGTCTACCGTCTACTAATTTTTAAGGAGGTAACATGGCTCAAACCATTACCAGCGCCAAGCAAATTCAGCGCAAGAGCCGGGGCCATACCGTCCGCCAGGTCAGGTCAAACTGGTACAAAGTCACCAGCGGTGAAACGCATCGCACCTACGATGTCAATCTGGGCCTTAACGGCGGGACCTGCACCTGTGAGTGGGGCCGGCAGCGTCCCGACGAAGATCGGCGCTCAGCCTGCAGCCATGTGGTTGCGGCCATGAATTTCCGGGCCGCCCAACAGGGCCGGCGCGTGTCGGCCTGGGCCAGGCCCGAAGATGCCGAACGGCAGCACCGTCCCACCCTCCCCATCGGCGATGGGGTGATTTTGACCAGCCGGGTCAAGTGGAAGGTCAATGGCTTTAAGACTCGCCCCAAGCCGGGCGGACAGCAAAGAAAAAGCCGTGCTCATTAGCCAGCACGGTTTTTTCTATGACAGTTTGTTAAGCTGCAACGATTTCAGAAGTGGGGATGACCCTAATTTCGTTCATGTTGCGTCCCCATATTTTTGCCCTCCTTTTACCCTCCTTTTACCCTATCTTTACGCCTAATTGATGGAACTTCAAGCGATTAAGAGCTAAACTATGCGGAAATTACCAGAAACTTGGACATCATATCTCATACCCATATTGGAGTCAGAATAGTGGGAGACGCAACCATCAGCATCATCTTCAACCTGATCTACTTATTTTTTTGGATAGCCGTGATTAAGAAAATGCGCCAACATTTAGCTAAAGACACACCAACCTTGACCTCGTTAAACAACCTTTCACAACTCCTCAGTCAATGGTATGGTTATATCCTCCGTTTTAGGTAATGGCAAGGACGGCATAGGGATGCCGTCCTACGGAAATTTTAGCGTGCGCTTAGTATAAAAAGCCAGTTCATCCAATGAACTGGCTTCGGGAGAGGCCAAAGTGCAACCGCGCTAAGGCAGAGCGAAATCGCCTCACCCCTCATCACCCCTCAACGGCTGCCGACCGGCAAAACCGGCGTCAATGTCGTGCCAATACTGAATTTCCGGCTCGTTATACTGCCAGCACAAATAAACCTGCCGGCCATGTATCATTGCCGGAAAATCGACCAGGCCCTGTTCCAACCCCTTCAACTCGCAGCCGTAGCCCTGTAACTCGGTCATTAATTTTTCAAACTGCTTGAACAGTTCCAACAGTTCGCCGGCTTTACGGCTGCCGCCGTTGCCTACAGCCTTTTCTAAAACCGGCCACACGTCGGGCCGCAGCATCAGCGCTT
This sequence comes from Anaerolineae bacterium, assembly GCA_023151115.1. The sequence continues at coordinate 25,635 of JAKLJP010000063.1, read as the reverse complement.
CCTGGCGGATGACCTGCATCCCTTCCATAATTACCCTGAGGCGCGGCAGCAAAGCGTTGGCTTCAGCCACGGTAAAGATTTTGGTCATATGGCTCTCAAAAAAAATCGCCCCCACAAAAAATTTGTGAGGGCGATAAGTTGGCATTAGTTTAGTGACTGCAAGGCGTGCCTTGCTCGCCAGCGGCGGTGCGGAACGAACTGCCACAGGCGCAGGATTGCACGGCGTTAGGATTCTCAATGCGGAAGCCGCCGCCCATCAGGCTGTCAATGTAGTCAATTTCGGCCCCATCCAGGTATTGAATACTGCCCATATCTACTACTACCTTGACCCCATTCACATCAAATTCCTGGTCGCCAAATTCGGCTCCTTCGGAAAAGGTCATACCATAAGAAAGACCGGAGCAGCCGCCCCCGGAAACGAACACGCGCAGGGCGTGATTGCTTAATCCTTTTTCAGTCATAATGCCTTGCAGCTTCTCGGCCGCCGATGAAGTTAACGTAATCATTCATGCCTCCTAAGGTTGTATAACAGCTTGATTAAGTTGATCTTGCTGAAGATTAAAGTTATTTTACTGAGTCGAGAAGATTTTGTCAATATTTATTATAGTGAAATTCATAAAAATTAAGCTATTGACATGCACCCATGCCCCGGCTATAATAGTTATGTTTATTTTCAGTTGTTATTTAAACTTAATAACCGGTGAAGCCGGGCCAAGGCAGGAATGGGAAATTATGAGTGATCTTCCGCAGGTTTATGGCAAATATGATTTACTCTTTACACCTCGTTTGATTGCCCGCTTGCGTAATTTGCGCGGCGAAGAATGGGCCAAGTTGGTTGACTCGCTGTCAACCTTGCCCGATACCCACCCCGACGCTTTGGCTTTTTGCTTGATGATGATTAATCTGGGGAGCTGCCTGAGCTGCGAAATGGACAGCTACCGCGCCCAACGCGGCTGTGCCGTCTGTGCCCAGCAAACCATCATCAGCTTTAAAGGTAATGACAAACAACTGCTCAAACGCCATGAAAATGCCCAAAAGATGGTGGCCGAGTACTTCGACCAGTCAGAACTGAAGCGAGCCGCCTAAATCCAACGAGTGTAATCAAAATAAGTTGGTGATTATAGAAACTGGAGTCCAAAGCTTGCTTTGGAAAAGCCAAAGCAAGCTTTGGACTCCATCTCCAACTTAACCGTCCGCCCACCCGTGCCTTTCATTAAAGAAAGCGCGCGGGTTTTTTGTTTGGCCCTGATTTCAGATTGTTGGTATAATGTGGCGCGTTTAGAGATTGGAGATTTCAGAATAACAATCTCCAATCTCTAATCTCCCAACCTAACCCACCGAGGAGTCAATGCTGACCTTAATCGAGAAAATCTTATTTGCCGTGGCTGTACTGGCCTCGTTGTACTTCACCTATGTTACTTTTAGCCGCATGGCGCGGGTGGTGCTGCGCGGCCAGGGCCGGCTCAACTTCGACGACCTGCCGCAGCGCTTGCGGACAGGCTTGATCGCCCTGATCGGCCAGGGCCGGATTCTGCGCCACCGGCCCGTGACCTCCTTGTTCCATTTTGCCATTGCCTGGGGCTTTTTGTTTTATTTTCTGGTCAACGCCGTTGATGTCCTTGAAGGCTATCTGCCCGGTTTTCGCTTTCTGGGCGATACGGCGGCGGGGGGTCTTTACCGCCTCCTGGCCGATGCGCTCAGTGTTGGCGTCTTGATCGGCATGCTTTATTTCCTGGCGCGGCGCTTTGTGGTTAAATCACCCGCGCTGCGCTACCACGAAAACGTCAAACTGCATCCCAAAGTACCGGCCGGCATCCCCAAAGATTCGCTCATTGTCGGCGGCTTTATCCTCAGTCATGTCGGCTTTCGCTTTTTGGGCGCATCCTTTCTGGTGGCCCATGAAGGCGGCGATCCCTGGCAGCCTTTTGCCGGCGCGGTTGCTACTTTGTGGGCCGGGCTGTCGCCAGATGCTCAGGCGGCCGGCTGGCACGTCAGTTGGTGGATTGCCCTCGGCATGATTCTGGCTTTTTTGCCCTACTTTCCTTACACCAAACACGCCCATCTCTTCATCGGCCCCTTCAACTTTATGACCCGGCCCCAGCGCCGCGCCCTGGGTGCGCTTGATCCGATTGACTTCAACAACGAGAGCATCGAGCAGTTTGGCGTGGCCCGCCTGACCGACCTGCCCCAGACGCATATCGTAGACGCCTTTGCTTGTATCATGTGCAACCGCTGCCAGGATGCCTGCCCGGCCTACACGACCGGCAAGGAGCTGTCGCCCTCGGCCCTGGAAGTCAATAAGCGCTATCACATCTGGGATGATATGGCCGGGCTGGCTGCCGGCAAAGAGGACCCGCTGACCCTGCTCGAATATGCCATCAGCGAGAGCGCGGTTTGGGCCTGCACCAGTTGCGGGGCTTGCGTCGAAGTCTGCCCGGTCGGCAATGAGCCGATGTTTGATATTCTCAACCTCCGCCGCGACCAAGTGTTGATGAACAGTACTTTTCCGCACGAACTCAAAGGGGCTTTTACCGGCATGGAGCGCAACGGCAACCCCTGGCAGATGGCCTCCGACCGGCTCGAGTGGGCCAAATCCCTGCCTTTTAAAGTGCCGACAGTGGAAGAAAATCCCGATTTTGATGTGCTGTACTGGGTCGGCTGCGCCGGGGCATTTGACCCCAACGCTCAGGCCATTGCCCGCGCCATTGCCACCGTACTCAATGCCGCCGGGGTCAATTTTGCCGTGCTGGGCAACAACGAAAGCTGCACCGGCGACGTGGCCCGCCGGGCCGGTAATGAATATCTCTTTTTTGAAATGGCCCAGGCCAACATCGAGCTGCTCAACTCGGTGGGGGCGGACCAGAAGCGGATTGTCACCGGCTGCCCCCACTGCCTGCACACCCTCGGCAAAGAATACGCCGATTTCGGCGGCAGTTATACTGTGCTGCACCACACCCAACTGCTGACCGAGTTGATCGGCGGCGGTAAGCTCAAGCTCAACGGCAGCCGGCTGGAAAAAGTCACTTTCCACGACCCCTGCTACCTGGGTCGGCACAATGGTATCTATGATTCACCCCGTGAGGCGCTGGCCCAGGCCGGTCTGACCCTGCTGGAAATGAGTCGCAGCAAAAATAACTCCTTCTGCTGCGGCGCGGGCGGCGCGCAAATGTGGAAAGAGGAAGAACACGGTACGCAGGCAGTCAACGCCAACCGCTACGCCGAAGCCAAAACTACCGGCGCAGACACCCTGGCCATCGGCTGCCCCTTCTGCGCCCGCATGCTCAACGACGCCAACACCCAGGCCGGCAGTCCGATGAAGGTGAAGGATGTGGCGGAGATTGTGGCGGAGGCCATTACACGACATTCGACCTAACCAATGAGGGAACTAAGGGAACTGAGGGAACTCAAATCTCCTTCAGTTCCCTCAGTTCCTATAAGTTCCCTTTTTAAAGAAACTGATGCACCTAAACCCCACCCTCCACAACCCCCATCTCCCCGGCGACTCCTTTTTCTGGGCCGGGGGACCGGTGGGGGTGCTGCTCTCGCACGGCTGGACGGCGACGACGGCAGAGGTGCGGCTGTTGGCCCGCCATCTCCACGAAAAAGGCTACACCGTCTCCGGGCCGCTGCTACCCGGCCATGGGGCCACCCCCGATGCCCTGGAACGCACCCGCTGGCCGGAGTGGACAGAAGCCATGACCGCAGCGTATCAGCAACTTGCCGCCCGGTGCGAGCGTGTTTTTGTCGGCGGGGAGTCGATGGGGGCGCTGCTGGCGCTTCACCTGGCCAGCGAACACCCAGAGGTTGCCGGAATTTTGGCTTATGCCCCGGCTCTGGGTGTGCCCCGTATGACCAGCTTCAAAGCGCGTCTGGCCGCGCCCTTTATCCGCACCGTGCCCAAACGCACCCTTCATTACGATGCCAACGGCCAGTGGCAGGGTTATAAGGTCAATTCTATTCCTTCGCTGCTACAATTGTTTCAACTCCAACGCCAGGTGCAGCGCCGCCTGAAAAAGATTCAGCCGCCGCTGCTGATTGTGCAGGGCCGCCTGGATACGGTCATTGACCTGCGCGGCGTCGGCGTACTTTACCGCGAGGTTGGCTCCCCACTCAAAGAGCTGCACTGGTTGGAACACACCGGCCACCTGGTCATGCTCGACCACGAAATCGAGCAAGTTACAGCCCTAACCCTGAATTTTATGGACCGCTGCCTGGCTGAGTAATTATCAGTTTGACTCCTCTCTTTATCAAGCCTACAATAACCTCAAATGTTATCTATAACAACGGTGATGCAAACAGTGGAAGACGGACCCGCGTCGCGTAGGAAGGGACACCTGTCCCGCCTTGCGCCTGCCAACAAATTGACACTCTAGCCCCCGCCGGCAGGCTTGCTCCCCGCCTCCGGGAGCTGATTATTTTATCTCTCGGAGGTGTCTCGTGGAAACCCCTATCTTAAACCATGTTTTAGTTCAACTCCAGGCCGCTCTGGAGCGTGACGACCTCATCGGCGCGGCCAACATCATCGAGGCCCTCCGTCCCCCCGACCAGGCCGAACTTTTTGCCGAACTGGACGAAGAGGATCAGGTGGCCCTGCTGCCGCAACTCGATCCGGCCTCCTCCGCCGACATCCTCGAAGAACTTTACGACGAGGAAGCCGCCGAACTGGTCAGCGCCCTGTCTACCGATGATGCCATCCGCATTGTGGACGAGATGGAACCCGACGAGGCGGCTGATCTGCTGGGTGATTTGGAACCGGAGCAGGCCCAGGCCGTGCTGGCCGGCCTGGACGACCCCGACGAAATCCACCCCCTGCTGCTCCACCCCGACGACAGCGCCGGCGGCTTGATGACCTCCGAATTTTTGGCCCTGCGCCGCCGCATGACCGCCGCCGAGGCCCTCCAGGCCATCCACGAGTGGCAGCCCGACAAGGAGACCAGCTACTATCTTTACGTGGTAGATCGAGACCGCCACCTGTGCGGCGTGGTCAACATGCGCCAGTTGATTGTCGCGCCGCCTACGGCTATTTTGGCCGAGATTATGGAAGTCGAAGTGATTTCGGTTCCCGCCGGTACCGACCAGGAGGAGTGCGCCCGGCTGATGGCCCGCTACGACCTGGAAACGCTGCCGGTAGTGGATGAACACAACGTTTTACTGGGCGTCATCACCGTTGACGACGTGATTGACGTGCTGGAAGAAGAGGCCACCGAGGACATTCAACGCCTCGGCGGCGCTGAACCGCTGGAAGGTTCTTATCTCAATACAGGCGTGCTGACCATCACCCGCAAACGTATCTCGTGGCTATTATTGTTATTTGTCACCGAAAGCCTGACCGGCACGGTCCTGCGCCATTTTGAAAACGAGCTGCAATCAGCCGTCGCCCTGGCCTTTTTTGTGCCGCTCTTGATCGGCACCGGCGGCAATGCCGGTTCGCAAACCACCAGCACCATCATCCGCGCCCTGGCCGTGGGCGATCTAACTCTGCGCGACGCCGGGTGGGCCTTGTGGCACGAGTTACGTACCGGGCTGCTGCTCGGCCTGTGCATGGGGGTGGTGGCTTACCTGCGCGCGCTCACTTGGGGCACCGGCCAACCCATGGCCCTGACCGTCTCGATGGCTATTTTTACCATCGTCGTCTGGGCCAACACGCTGGGGTCGCTGCTGCCCTTGTTAGCAGCTAAATTTAAAATTGATCCCACCGTTGTCTCCGGCCCGGCTATGAGCACGCTGGTAGACGCCACCGGCCTGTTTATCTATTTCACCATCGCCGGGCTGATTTTGGGCTTGGGCAATTAGTCCATCAGGGCAAAAGTAAGCCTACAGATTGTAGTAGCGACTTTAGTCGCTTGGCCTGCCACAAAAGACTAAAGTCGTTACTACAATCTGTAGGGTCATTTATGCCGCGATATATTAGCGTTCTATTTGTGTAATCTCAATGATATCACGCAGCATAGCGGCGCAGGATCCCCCCGGCCCCTCCTCCCGGACGGCAGCCGCCAAACGCCCACAGATGTCGCTGTAGTAAACAATACCCATCTCGTCCGCTTGCAGATGGGCCAGGGGATGATCGGCGGCCAGGGCGGTGGGCGCTACGCTCAAACGGTAAGCTGGGGATGAACCGTCCGGCTGAGCCTCGGCCACGGCCAGCAGCGACATCCGCCCCCCGGCGGCGCGGGCGGCTTGCAGCTCCGCCGGGCGAACCCCACCAATGCCGGTCACGGACAGATCGGCCAGGGTTGTTGGGAGGCCCAGGACGGCATTGGCAATAATGACCAGCTTGTTGGCCGCATCCCAGCCCTCCACATCCAGCGAGGGATCAGGCTCGGCGATACCCAAACGCTGCGCTTCGGCCAGGGCGGCCTCGTAGCTTTGGCCCTGGCTCATCAGCCACAAAATCAACTGGGTGGTGCCGTTGACCACCGCCTCGACCCGCTGGATGCGCGCCCCGGCCAGGTCGCGTCGCCCCAGGTTAATGCTGGGCAGCGCACCGCCTACCGCTCCGCTGAAGCGCAGGGCCGGGGCCGATTTCGTGGTCAAGTCGCTCAGGCCGGCCAACTCCTGATAAGCCAGCACCAGCGGCCCTTTGCTGGCCAGCACCGCGTGCATGCCCCGCCGCAGCCCGATACGAACCATGTCCAGGCCGGGCTGGCCGTCCACCAGGTTTGTCGGCGTGGCTTCGAGCAGGAAATCGGCCTCCGCCTGCTCAACCAGGGCCAGACCATCGCCGCGCCACTGCCCCGGCCCGGCCAGTTCGACCACACCCCGCCGCGCTTTTTTATGGGCTGCCACCGCCGCCAAATCCAACCCATCCGGCGCATAAATGGCCCCCGACGAGTCGGCCACGCCGACAGCTTTTAGGGCCAGGCCATACCGCTCGGCCAGCAGTTGCTCTCGCGTTGACAACATTTCTAAAAAAGTCCGGCCAATATTGCCCAGGCCGGTCAGAATGAAGTTATAAGTTTTCATTTAAATTATCCTTCCCTTGAAGAGTTGTTCTGGGCAAAGTCGGTGATATAATAAGCTGTTTGGAAAGTTTGGGCAAAGCAATTTTGCCTTTCCCGTTTCACCTTCCACGCCCCCTTGTGCTACAATATTAGCCCATGACCCAAGCTGAAATTATCCAACACCTGCGCCGCTGCCTGGCCAAGCGGGCCGAAATTGCCTTTGCTTACCTGCATGGCTCGTTTCTGGACGGCCCCGCTTTTCACGATATTGATGTGGCGGTTTACCTTGACCCGCTGCCGGACGATTTATTTGACTACGAAATGGGGCTGAGCGTGGAATTGACCCGCGTCCTGGGCCGGCCCGTTGATATTCAAACGTTCAACCGCGCCCCGCTGGCCTTTCAACGCCAGGTCTTCCAGGGACAACTGCTTCTGGCTCGTGATGAAACCCAACTGACCGACTTGATCGAAACCGTGGCCAACGAATACACCGCCTTTGCCCATTTTCTGCCGGACTATCTGGAGGCGGTGACCACATGAGCCAAAAAGTCAATCTCGAGTTGGTACGTCATCGGGCGCGCGAAATCCGCGAAAGTCTCGACAAAATTCGGGCCTATACGGCTCAATCCGACGCCGATTTTTTTGCCGATGAACGTAACCTTTACACCGTGATGCATTTGCTCCTGATTTGTATCGAGGCTGTGGCCGCAATCTGCAATCATCTTCTGGCCAAAACTGCCCGCGAAGCCCCGGCCAGCTACGCCGAATGTTTTGAGGGCCTCCAGCACCTCAATATCTTGGATGAGTCGCTTCAAAACCGGCTTATCCACATGGCCCGTTTCCGCAACATCCTCGTTCACCGTTATTGGCAAATTGAACCGGCTCGGGTTTTGCGTTATGCCAGGGAAAACCTGGATGATTTTGAGCAATATCTCTTTCACATCGGCCAATTTGTCGGCCGGGAATTGTAATAATATAAAGCGAGTATAACCACAGCTATGAAACAAAAAACTACCCGCCGGTCTCCGGTCTCCGGTCCCCGGTCCCCCCATGCAGACCCCACCTTCTACCTGCTCACCCTGGGCTGCCCCAAAAACACCTTCGACAGCGAAGGCATGAGCGAAATGCTGCTGCAAGCCAGTTACAACGGCGTGGCCGACCCGAATCAGGCTGATGTACTGATTGTCAATACCTGCGGCTTTTTGCAGGCGGCCAAAGATGAATCCATTGGCGCGCTGCAAGAACTGGCGGCCATAAAAAAGAAAAATGGGGCTAAGGGCCGGCCCCAGTTGCTCATCGCCGCCGGCTGTATGGCTCAGCGTTTTGGCAGCGAAGTTACCCGGCAGGTCAAAGGGCTGGATGGACTGATTGGCACGCGGGCCTGGACCGACATTGTGCCCTTTATCCAAAAACTGCGGGCCGAAAAACGGCCCGGCCCGCTCTACCACCTGCCCGAAACCGGCGACACGCCCATCGAAACGGTGGCCCTCAACCGGCAGCAAGTGGATGTGGGCCGGGCCAGCGCCTACCTCAAAATCAGCGATGGCTGCTCCGCGCCGTGCGCCTTTTGCACCATCCCCAGCTTTAAGGGGTTGAACCGCAGCCGCCCGCAGGAGCACATCTTAACCGAGGCCCGGCATCTCGCCGCCGCCGGAGTACAGGAAATCATCCTGATTGCCCAGGATACCACCGCCTATGGCCGCGATTGGGGCGAGTTGGATGGCCTGCCCTTGCTGCTGGAACAGCTTGTCGCCGCCGCGCCGGACATCAAGTGGTGGCGGCTGATGTACGCCTATCCCGGCCACGCCAGCGGCCGGCTGGTCGAGGTGATGGCGGCGCATCCCCAGATCATTCCCTACATTGATATGCCGTTGCAGCACGGCCACCCCGACACCCTCAAACGCATGCGCCGCCCGCACAATGTGGACAAACTGCTGCGCTGGATCGAGACCTACCGCCGCTCAATGCCCGGCGCGGTGCTGCGAACCACCTTCATCGTCGGCTATCCGGGCGAAACCGAAGCCGAGTTTCAAGGGCTGCTCGATTTTATGGAGGCGGTGCGCTTTGATCGGGTGGGGGCCTTCACCTTTTCGCCGGAGCCGGGCACGCCGGCCTTTGACCTGCCCCATCCGGTGGACGACGACGCCAAGCAGGAGCGTTGGGAGCGGCTGATGGCCTTTCAGCAGCCCATTTCGCTGGAACGCAACCAGCAGATGGTCGGCCAGAAGTTGGAGGTTTTGGTAGATGGCGCGGGCGACGGGGTCAGCATCACCCGCAGCTACCGCGACGCGCCGGAGATTGACGGCTATGTGGTCGTCGAGAAGGAACTGCCCATCGGCCAGATGGTCCCGGTGCTGGTCACCGGGGCGATGGAGTATGACTTGGTGGCGATGCCGGCCAATGAACCGATTTTGGTGATGTAATCACCAGAGCTGACAGGGCTTCCCGTGTGTACCTGTCAGCTCTTTTTCTTCCCCGCCAATTCACAATCAAAACGCCGCTCAAAATCAATCCCCTTGCCAATTAAGGTTGCCATTCAACCTGCTCCAGCCGCAGAGATTCTAACCAAAGTAAGTTTTGTAAGCTATACTCGCCTCTCGTGTGGTTTTCGAGTATTATATTAGAATTAGACAGAACGTAATGGCAAATCGAACCATCAAAATCAGCAAATTTTTGAGCCTGGTACTGCGACACAAGCCTGAGACCATTGGCCTGACCTTAGATGGGGCAGGATGGGCGTCGGTGGTGGAACTGCTTCGGCAATGCGAACAGCATGGTTTCCCGCTTTCACTAGCAGAGCTTGAGACGATAGTCGTCACGAATGATAAACAACGCTTCTCGTTCAGCGAGGATGGCCAGCACATTCGAGCCAACCAGGGCCATTCCATTGAAGTAGAGTTGGGGTACAAACCACTTGAGCCGCCGGAGGTTCTGTATCACGGCACGGTCGAGCGTTTTTTACCGGCAATTGAAGAAAAAGGGCTGCTCAAGGGCAAGCGTCACCACGTTCACTTATCGGCCGATGTGACCACTGCCGCCAAAGTGGGAGCGCGTCGAGGCCGGCCGGTCATTTTGCAGGTCCACAGCGGCCAGATGCACCGGGCCGGTCATATTTTTTACCAATCAGCCAATGGCGTCTGGTTAACGGAGCATGTGCCGGCGGCATATATCTCGTTTTTAGACCCGCCTCAATCTAACTGTTAAGCCCCAGGAGAAAATTATATGCTTAACTGGCTAAACAGATTTTCAATCCGACCCGATGGGGAAGATCATGAAAAAAATCAAATGGCCGCCACGCTGAATATCATTTTATTGATTCTGCTGGCGGCCTCAGTTTTTTTAATGATTGACGACTGGCTGACAATGAATGGACAAAACCTGGGGGCGCTGGTTCTTTTAGGGCTTGTCAGCGCGGTTTCGCTTGGGCTAACCCGGCGCGGCCGCCTCACCCTGCCTCGATTTGTGGTTCCGCTGCTGGGGCTGGTAATCGTCAGCTATGTTATCCTGGTTAACAACCTGGGCATCCATGATATTGGGATGCTGTGTTATCCGGCGGTCATCATTCTGGCGGGTCTGCTGTTGGGGAAGCAGGCCCCTTTTATTTTTGCATGGCTGAGTTTCGGCGCGATTGCCCTCATTGTGTATGCTGAAGTTAATGGGTTGATAAATTCTCAATTGAGCTTTTTGACCAGCTATGACGATTTAATCACCATTGCCATTATCCTGGCCCTGACGGCTGCGCTCACGCAAGTACTGATGAACAACCTCATCGAAAATGCAGAACAGGCACGCCGTCATGAAGCGGCCCTGCTTGAGGCTCATCGCCAATTACAAACTTATACCCGGCAATTGGAACAGCAGGAGCAAATTCTGCGCCAAAGTGAGGCCTATCTGCGGGCAATCCTTAACAACCTGCCGTTTCAGGTCTGGCTGAAAGACCTCGAAGGCCGCTTTCTGACCGTCAACGAACCCCTTGCGCGCGCCGCGGGCATGCCGAGCATCCAAACTGTCATCGGCAAAACAGATTTTGATCTGACCCAAAAGGAATTGGCCGAAAAATATCGCGCCGACGATCAGGAAATCATCGAGAGCAAAAGCCAAAAGACCATCGAGGAAATTATGTTTGACCAGGGTCAGGCCAAGTGGTTTGAAACTTACAAAAGGCCCATTCTGGACGAGAAAGGGCAAGTGCTCGGCACTACCGGCTTTGCCCGCGACATTACCGAGCGCAAGCAGGCGGAAGAAGAACGAGAGGCCCTGATTAAAGAATTGGAAGCCAAAAACGCGGAACTGGAACGCTTCACCTACACTGTCTCGCACGATCTCAAGTCGCCGCTGGTCACCATCAAAGGCTTTCTTGGCTGGCTGGAAAAAGACATCGCTGCCGGCAATACTGAGCGAATGCAGCACGATTTTCAGCACATCCGTGAGGCGACTACCAAAATGCAAAATCTGCTCGATGACCTGCTTGAGCTTTCTCGGATTGGCCGCCTGATGAACCCACCCCAAACTGTATCGGTGGCCGAGCTGGCCCGCGAGGCCAGCCAATTGGTGGCCGGCCAAATTGAAGCGCGTGGGGCGCAGGTCAACATCGCCCCCAACCTGCCCCTTGTTTCGGGCGACCGGCCTCGCCTGGTAGAAGTGTTCCAAAACCTGATTGATAATGCAATTAAGTTTATGGGCGATCAGCCGGCTCCTTGCGTAGATATCGGCGTTAGAGAGGATGAGGGCGAACCTATCTTTTTTGTACGAGACAACGGCAGCGGCATTGCCGCACGCTACCATCAGCGGATATTTGGCCTGTTTGAGCGGCTTGAGCAGAATACTGAAGGCACCGGCGTAGGTCTGGCCCTGGTCAAACGTATTGTCGAGGTTCACGGGGGACGGATTTGGGTAGAGTCCGACGGGCCGGGCCAGGGCAGTACCTTCTATTTCACCCTGCCGTTAACCTTTTAGTACGCTTGTGCGCCCTCAGCGCCATCCGTTATAATGAGTCTTATGGTTAACGTTAGTTATTTGCGATAGGGAAAAATTTATGAAAACCGCGGAAGTAGAGCCGGTTCCCCCTTCTATTTTGTTGGTAGAAGATAACCCGGCCCATGCCGAACTCGTCCTCCGTAGTTTTGAAGTTTGCCGGACTGACCTCAAAATAGTTCACCTGACCGACGGCGAAGCCGCCCTGGATTATCTTTTTCGCCGCGGCCACTACGCCGACCCGCAGCAAAGCCCTCGACCTCGCATTGTTTTGTTAGACTTGCGCCTGCCCCGCGTAGATGGCTTGCAAGTGCTGGCAGAAATAAAATCTTACCCTGATATTAAACAAATTCCGGTTATCATTCTGACCACCTCGGCCGCCGAGTCCGATATAATGAACGCTTATAAACGCCATGCCAATAGTTATCTAGTCAAACCCGCCGAATTTGAAGAGCTTATCCAGCTCATCGAGGCGTTGGGTAAATACTGGTTAGATTGGAACAGCTCCCCCACCCGTTGAAATTCTGATGTTAAACTGTGGGCTTCTACCCACTGACCGCACCCTGGAAAAATATAACTATGCCTGAGAAAATCATCCGTATCCTGCTGGTTGAAGACGAAGAGGCGCATGTTGCCCTTATCAGCCGCTCTTTTGAAGAACAAACGCCACCGATTGAACTGATTGTGGCTCGCACCCTGCGCGAAGCAACCCACCTGCTCATCGAACTGGCCCCCGACCTAATTATCACCGACTGGTTTCTGCCCGATGGAGACGGCATTGAACTATTAACAGCCGACCAAATCAACGCCAACTATCCCGTTATAGTGATGACCAGCCACGGTAACGAGCAGGTTGCGGTTGAGGCGATGAAGGCCGGCGCGCTGGATTATGTGGTCAAGTCTGAAGTGACCTTACTGGCTATGCCGCGTATCGTTCAACGTGTCTTGCGTGAATGGGGCTACATTGTTGAGCGCCGCCGGGCTGAAGATGAAGCCCGCCAGCGCAACCGGGAACTCTCCTTACTTAACCGCATCATTGCCGCTTCGGTCAGCGGCTTGGCCGAAGAAATTCTGGAAACGGCCTGCCGCGAATTGGCCCCTGCCTTTAACGCTGCGCGAGTCAGCGCGGCCATGTTTAATGCCGAAAAAACCGAGGCGACGATAGTGGCCGAATTTACCGGCGACGGCCAGCCATCCCGGCTGCATACCACCCTGCCCATTGCCCACAATTCCGTCTTCCAGCACCTGCTAATCCAAAAAACCCCGCTTGCTATAGACACTCAGTCCAATAGCCCGCAAACCCTACCCCTCCCCCCAACCCAGGCCGCCCCGCTCCTTGTTCTACCGCTGACCCGAAACAGCATTATTGTGGGCAGTTTAATTCTCGAAGTTGCCCCGCCCCGCCAATTCTCCAGCGCCGAAATCAACCTGGCCTGGAGTGTGGCCGACCAGATTAGCGTGGCTCTGGCGCGGGTTCAACTGGATAGCGAACAGCGGCAACTGAGCGCCGCCATTGAGCAGACGGCCGAAAGTATCGTCATCACCGACGTTGCCGGTAATATTATCTATGTCAATCCAGCCTTTGAACGAATCACCGGCTACAGCCGGGCCGAAGCGATGGGGCAGAATCCACGCTTTCTCAAAAGCGGCAAACAGGATGAGGCTTATTATCGGGATATGTGGGCCACCATCAGCGCCGGAGGCGTCTGGCGCGGGCGCATCATCAACCGCCGTAAAGATGGCAGCTTTTATACTGAGGAAGAAACCATTACGCCGGTTAGAGATGAAAATGGGGTAATTGTTAACTATGTGGGCGTAAAACACGACGTCACCCGCGAACAGCAGTTAGAGGAGCAATATCGCCAGGCCCAAAAGATGGAAGCTGTGGGCCGTCTGACCGCCGGGATAGCCCACGATTTTAATAACATTTTGACGGTGATTAATGGCTTCAGCGCCTTGATCAAAAGCGAAATTCCTCTGGATAGCTCACTCCATGAGTCGTTGGACAAGATTATTGACTCAGGCGGACGCGCCGCCAATCTGACTCGCCAACTTCTGGCTTTTAGCCGCAAGCAACATGTTGAGCCAAAGGTACTCTATCTCAATATGGTTGTGACCGAAATGAGCAAGATACTGCACCGGATCATCGGCGAGGATATTGCCCTTGAAACCAAATTGGTCCCGGATTTATGGCCGGTGAAGATAGACCCCTCTCAAATTGACCAGGTTATCTTAAATCTGGTCGTTAATGCCCGTGATGCCATGCCCCAGGGCGGCAAACTAACCATCGAAACGGCCAATGTCAACCTCGACCAGAGCTACACCCGCCAGCATGCCGACGTTGCTCCCGGCGATTATGTTATGCTGGCGGTTAGTGATAACGGCATTGGCATGGCGGATGAGGTCAAGCAGCATATTTTTGAACCGTTTTTTACCACCAAGGAAGTGGGCTGGGGCACCGGGCTGGGCCTGGCCACCGTCTTTGGCATTATCAAACAGAGCGGCGGCCATATTTGGGTGTACAGCGAGCTGAACTACGGCACCACTTTCAAAATATATTTGCCTCGGTTGCTGATGGCGGGCCATCAGCCAGAGCAGCTTTCGCCGGTCCGGCGCTTGTCAGGCGGTGGAGAAACAATTTTGTTGGTCGAAGATGAGCCGGCCGTGCGCGAATTAGCGGTCAAAGTGCTGCGCCGGCAGGGCTACCTGGTCCTGGAGGCGGCCAACGGCAAAGAAGCGCTGCAACTGGCTCAAGCGCATCAGGGCCAAATCCACCTATTGCTGACCGATGTGATTATGCCCAACATGAACGGCAAAACCCTGGCTGAAGCCGTGACCAAACTGTACCCTCAAACCAAAATTCTGTTTTCCTCCGGCTACACCGACAACGTGATGATGCAGTTTGACCTGATGAACTCCGAAGTTATGTTCATTTCCAAACCCTTTTCGCCGACAACCCTGACCCATAAAGTGCGGGAGGCCCTCAACCACTATCCCTCACAAACGTTAGAGCCTTGAGCCGTGCTGTCAGCCAAAATTATGCAGTGCCAGCATATGGTACATGACAATACCCACGCTGGTGGCTAAGTTCAGGCTGCGCACCTGGGGGTTTTTCATAGGGATGGTGTAGCAGGCCGCCGGATAATCTTCCAGCAGCCGTTGGGGCAAGCCGCCGGTTTCACGGCCAAACAGAAAAAAATCGCCGGGTTGGGGGTGAATCAGAGTATAGGGCCGGCCTTTGGCTTTGGTGGTCAGCAGGTAGGTGCGGGTCATATCCAGCCCGGCCAGGAAGGCCGCCAAATCAGGCTCGTGTTTGAGGCGCACATACTCCCAATAGTCCAGTCCGGCTCGTTTGAGATGGCTGTCGTGCAGCACAAAGCTGGGCTTGCCGGCGATGATCAACTGCATCTCCGCCGCGGCGCACAGCCGGGCGATGTTGCCCGTATTTTGAGGAATTTCCGGTTCAACCAGGACCACGTTAAACATAGTTGGGAGCAGCCGGTGGGCTGTCCATCTCGCGCAGGGCTGGGTTAAACAGTTGCCCTAGCGTGACCAGCAGATAACAGGCGGCGATAATCAGGAGGGTCGTAGTGACGGTTAGATTTTCCACCAGGTAGCCGGTCAGCACCATGCCCAGCGGCGCAGCCACCAGAGCAATAGCCATCAGCATGCCAAACACTCGCCCCCGCATCTCGGCCGGTATTCTTTCCTGGAAGACAGTCATCAACAACGGGTTGAGCGGACCGGCGGCCAGGCCGGTCCACAGCAAAGCCGCCACTGCTACCGGAAAGGGTGGGGCCAAAGCCAACAACCAAAAAGGCAGCCCCACCAAAACAAACAGCGCAATGAACGTAATGCGGCGGGGCAAACGGTGGCCCACCGCCCCAAATACCAACCCGCTCATCACGGCCCCCGCGCCAAAGGTCGAGAGCAGCAGTCCTAATTGGGCGGCGCCGCCATAAATCTGTTTGGCGTAAACCGGCATGATCACCGCAAACAGCGGCGAGTCGAGAAAATTGGTAATGGCGACGGTCACAATCAGGGCAAAAATTAAACGGGACCGACGGACAAAGCGCAAGCCAGCGCGCAGTTCTTCCAGGTAGGCCGTACCCATTTCAGCTTTAACCTGTCCCGCCGGCATAGCCAGGGCAAAGAGCAGCGCCGAAACCATAAAACTGGCCGCATCGAGCCAGAGTACCTGGCTGCTGCCCAGCCAAGTAATCAGCAAGCCCGCCACCGCCGGCCCAATCAAGATCGCCAATCGTTGGATTGTTTGCTGCCAGGCGTTGACTCGTTCCGGCGGGGTAGCCGTGAGGGCGGCCAGGTCGGGCAGCAGCGCCTGGCGAGCGGTATTGCCCGGCGCATCGAGCAGGGCGCTCAAAAAGACCAGCAGCAGCAACTGCCAGAATTGCAGGCCAATGCCGAGATAAAGGAGCGGAATCATAGCCACGGTCACGCCGCTGGCTAAATCGGAGATAATGCTCATCCGCTTGTAGCCCAGCCGGTCCACCAGTGTACCGCCGAAAAAAGCCGCCAGCACTGCCGGCAAGGCCGTAAAAAAACCGACCAGCCCGGTTTTGGCCGCGCTGCCGGTGGTTTCCAGAACAAACCAGGGTACGGCGACCATGGTCAGGTTATTGCCGATCATCGAGATGGCGTTGGCGGCCAAAAACGTGTACAGCGGCAGGCGTTTCATTCGTCCCAGTTTAAGCCAGTTGGCTGCTTTAAGCAAAGATAAAGCAGGCGTCATCAAACGGGAGCCAAAGGTGGGCGTCCAGATGAACGGTCAACTGCTGACAGAAGCGGATTTTGAATTGAGGTCTTGAAGATGTTGTAATTTCTCTGGATTCCAGACACTCCGAATCTCGCCAATGCGAGTTCCATCGCCGGCAAAGTTCACCACACAGATCACTTTATCTTCGGCCCACAACAAAAGCGACAAAGCGCCATTAATCTCAACCGTTTCAATGTTTAGGTTAAGCAGTAGTTTACGAAACCCTCTCAGTAGTAACCGAACCACCCTATCACGGCCCACTAAGGGCCGAGGCGCAGCCGGGACTTTGCCGCCGCCATCGGGCCAGAGGGTGACGTCTTCGGTCAACACTTGGGTAAGCGTCTCAAGGCTGCCGGTTTGAACTGCTTGTAAAAATTCGCTGATCAATTTGCCCTGATTGCTGGAGACAACCGCAAAGCGAGGTCGGCGCTGCACCAGGTATTGTTTGGCGCGATGATAAAGCTGGCGGCAATTGGCCTCGCTCTTCTCCACAATTTGGGCAATTTCGGCATAACTGTAATCAAACACCTCGCGCAGCAAAAACACGGCCCGTTCCAGCGGCGAGAGATTTTCCAGCAGCACCAAAAACGCCATCGAAATCATTTCGTGTTTGTTGACCAGGGCTGTGGTTGACTCGTCGGTGAGTAGGGGTTCCGGCAGCCAGGAGCCGAAATAACTTTCTCGCTGCGCCCTGGCCGATTTCAGATGATCCAGGCAGAGGCGGGTCGTTACGGTGGACAAAAACGCCTTGGGCGATTGGATCCCGCCAAGCGGGGTGGCCTCAAAACGTAGATAAGCATCTTGCACAATATCTTCCGCCTCCATCACGCTGCCCAACATACGATAGGCGATAGAAAACAGCAGCGGGCGGTAACTTTCAAAGAGTTCAGTTTTTTGAGTAGACTCAGCCATTTGCCTCATTTTGAAACTACTACTTTGTCAGTGTTAAAACGATAAACATGTAATAATGACTTTAGTCGTTATCTGTGTGACCTCGGCTGGTACGAACCAACCTCCACCCGAAAGCCGATAGCGATGCGATTCCAGCCATTAATGGCAATCACCGCCAGGGTTAAGTTTACCAATTCAGCCTCGCTGAAATGCTGCCGGGTCTGGGCATACAATTCGTCTGGGACGCCATTCTCGGCAATCAAGGTTAAGGCTTCGGTCCAGGCCAGGGCCGCCCGCTCCCGTTCAGTATAGTACGGCGCTTCCTGCCAGGCCGACAGACCATAAAGCCGCTGTTCGCTTTCGCCGTTGGCCCGCGCATCTTTGGTGTGCATGTCAATGCAGTAAGCGCAGTGGTTAATCTGCGAGGCCCGTGTTTTGATTAACTCCAGCAGCGACGGCTCCAACCCGCTTTCATTCACGTAGTGCTGCAACCCATACATGGCCCGGACTGCCCCTGGCTCGACTTTGGTGTAATCTATTCGAACTGACATATTTTATCCCCTTTCAATATTAAGCGTAAAAATGCTCTACAGAAATAAGACGAGCCAGCCGGTTGCATTGTGACAGAAAGAGAAAGGAAATATGAAATTTGGTAAATTGACACACATTTTAGCCCTCCCCTTGAACACTGACCCGTTTTACAATTCTGATATTTGATGGAATAATGAGAATGACAGATATTTACCTCGTTGTAACTTTACCGCCAACTTATTATGCCGTTAGTTTTACTCATTAGCCCCGATTATAACCTGAGTGAATCCCTGGCCCTTCCCGAGTTGAAAACGATCAACCTGGCTCAGGTATCTACCGTAAATGAGGTCCAGGTTTACCTGGCCTCTTGTCCCCCTGACGCGCCCCCGGTAAATTTGATTCTCCTTCAATCTGAAAGTGACCCACCTCTCGTGGCTGCTTGTCGCCGGTTGCGACAGTACCCCTGGGCCAAGTCTATTCCCTTAATTGCTTTGCTGCATCAGCCTGAAGAACGCCTGGCAGTTTTAGAAGCCGGCGCGGATGATTATCTCCTGCTGCCGTTGCTGCCGACAGAGGTTAAAACTCGCCTGAACTTTTATTTGCGTTCTCCGCTGCCTATTTTTGCCGGTCTATCCCCCGTGATAGACCAACTCAAGCGCGGAACTGTCTCGCGCGCCGTCTGGGAGCAGGGCTTGAAGCAGTTGGCCCAACAGTATCAAGCGGAATCGGCCTGGGTCTTTTTGCTGGATCAGGCTGAGTCAAAAACCACTTTGGCGGCAGGCCACAACCGCTCCCCCTTCCCAATCCAGGAAGGGAAAAGTTTAAACCGAGAAATCAAGGCCCTGATCCAATGTGAGCCACTGCCAGGGGGTGGCCCGCATTGGCTTGAAGTTGAACAAGCCCCTACCGGCTATCACTTCATCTTGTTGCTCAAAAGTCATCATCATCTATTTGGCCTACTGGTGTTGAGTTACCCCAGCCGGCCGCTCCTGTCTCAATTTGATAAAGACACCCTGGCTGCCCTGAGCCAAAACCTGGGAACGATGCTAGAGATGCAGCAGATTCAACAAGATACCCAGGTTTACGCCACCCATAATGCCTTTATGTTGTTGCTGGCGCGGACCATTAGCCAGCAGCTTGATCTGGATGCGATTCTCTCGCTCACCCTGGAGCAGGTGATTCCCTTGTTAAATGCCGCTAGCGGCGAAATCTGGCTGCTTGGGCCTGATGAAGCCTGGCTGGAGCTGGCCTCATCCCTCACCGCGTCCTCTACTCGCCGCCAACTCAGCCGCCGCCCCAGCGCTAAAGGCTTGCTGGGCTGGGTAGCGCAGCACGGTCAGGCCCTCTCTGCGGCCTTGCCGGCCCGCGACCCACGCTTTGACCCGGCTGTAGATCTGCGCGAGGACGGATCGGACTATTCGCTCCTGGCTGCGCCGTTGCGTCACCGCGACCAAACAATAGGCGTGTTAGCCGTCTACGGCCAGGCTAATTTAACCTATACCCCCCAGGATGTGGTTTTGTTGGAAAGTATTGCCGGCCTGGCTGCGTCGGCGTTGGCGAATGCCCGCCTGCTGGGCCGAATCCGCGAGTACAGTGAACAGAGCCAGACCCTCTATGAAATGAGCCGCCAGATTGCTGCGGGTCTCGATTTGGAAAGCACCCTTCAGCGGATTCTGTATTGGGTGGACCGGCTCTTTGGCATCGAAGCGGCCCTCCTCTGGTTGATAAAAGAGTCAGGTGAGGTTTTACGTTTAACCGGCGCTTCGAGGGTTGACCTGCCGGATGAGCCGCTCATTGAGTTACCCTTAGGGCAAGGGTTGGCCGGATGGGTAGCCCAGAGCGGCGAGGCCGTCATCGTCAATGATCCGGTCCGCGACCCCCGGCCGCACTGGACGACGGCGGAGTTGCTGCGGCTTCCCTTACGCAACCTTATGGCCGCGCCAATGATGTATCACGGCCAGACCATCGGGGTTTTATGCCTGGTTAACAAAGATGAGGGACTTTTTACTGAAGCTGATTTAACCCTTCTCTCCACCGCCCTGGAAATGATTGCCTCAGCCGTAGGGAATGCCCGATTACACACCCAAACGGTAGCCTTGATGGAGGAACGTGAGCGCTTGAGCCAGCAACTTCTTCAAAACGAACGCCTGGCTATCATTGGCCGGCTCACCGGGGCTTTGTCTCACGAAATTAATAACCCGATGCAAGCTATTCAAGGGGCGCTGGTTTTGGCCCTGGAAGAGCTAGACAGCCCGGCCGATTTAGCCGCTTACCTGCAACTGTGTTTGCAAGAGTCGAAGCGGGTGATCCAACTGCTTGAACGTTTGAGCCGGATTTACCGGCCCCGCCCCTCTGAATCGCCCGAATGGCTTGATCTAAACGCCCTGCTTGGTGAGGTTATTCAGTTAGCCCACAATGAATTGAAGCGGCAAAAAGTGACCCTACAAACCCATCTGGCCCCCCACCTGCCCCAGGTAAGAGGCGTGCCGCATCAACTCCACCTGGTTTTTTTGAGTTTGTTATTGAACCTCAGCGACGCCATCGGTGTGGCCGGCGGCGGCAAGTTGCAACTCCGCTCTGAGGCGCTGCCTGAAATGGTCTGCATCGAGTTTTCAACCGACCTGGCCGTTTTGCCCATTGCCAATTGGTTGGCGGTTTTCAGAGCTGAGCCGACCCTTAAAGAAGGCGAACTCAGCTTCGGTCTTTCCCTTAGCCGGGATATTATCGCCGCCCATCGCGGCCTGATCGAGTTGATGGAGCAGGATCAGCAAACGGTTTGTACTATCAAACTACCCTTTAAAGTTTGAGCCCTGCTTTATGTCCACCCCCCAAATTTTAATTGTTGACGACGAGCCGAATATTCGTTTTGTGCTAGAGCGCGCCCTGCGACACGAAGGCTATGCCCTCGACGTGGCTGCCTCTGGGGCCGAAGCCCTGCGCAAACTGGCCGACGGCCCGCCCTATGACCTGCTGCTGCTCGATTTGCAGATGGAACCCATTGGTGGCTTGCAAGTGCTACAAGCTGCCAAAGAACGCGACCCTGATCTGGTCGCCATTATTCTGACCGCGCACGGCACGATGGAAAGCGCGGTGGAAGCCCTGCGCCTGGGCGCGTTTGATTATCTATTCAAACCGGCCATGCCCGAAACAATTCGCCAACGGGTGGGTGAAGGGTTGCGCCGCCGCCAGCAGGGTCTACAGCGCCGCCGCCTGCTGGCCCAAATTGACGGGCTGCGTCAAACCTTGAGCGAACTGGACAACACCACGGAATTTACGGCCCCCCCGCTTATTCCCCAGCGCTTCATCCGCTCCGGTTCTCTGGTTATTGATACCCATCACCGCGCAGCTACCCTGGCGGATCGGCTGCTGGATTTAACCACCGCCGAGTTTGACCTGCTGCTCTGCCTGGTCAAAGCAGCGCCCAAGCCACTCGCCCCCCGCCAGTTGGTCAATCTGGCCCTCGGCTACGATTGTGAGGATCAGGAAGCCCGTGAGATTATCAAGTGGCATATTCATCACCTCCGCCGCAAAGTTGAACCGGACCCCGCTCAGCCCTGCTACATTATAACCGTGCGGCATCAGGGCTACCTCTGGTCGCCTGATTGCTAACCTCGCCAACCTTTCCCAACCTTCCCTAACCGTCTTTCCCCTCAAAAGCTGTTATCATCCAAATAAGTTAATTCTAATTTCTGATCAAGGCCCCTCCTGGTGACTCAAAAGCGTATTTTGATTGTAGACGACGAGGAATCCATCTTGACCGTTTTGAAAAACAGCCTCAAAAAAGTTGAGGCCGATTATCAGGTGGTCACGGTTAAAGATGGCTTTACCGCCCTGGACCAACTGCGGCTTCAGCCTTTTGACCTGGTCATTAGCGACTACAACATGGCCGATATGGACGGCCTGGAACTTTTGGAGGCCATTCACTATCTGCAACCCACCACCCCCTTGATCATGATTACGGCCTATGGCAGCGACACCCTTCAGGCCGAGGCTCATCATTTACATGTCTATCGTTATCTGACCAAGCCATTAGATATTAGCGCCTTCCGGCAAATTGTGCAGGAGGCTCTGGGCGACAGGCCGGTATCGCGGCCAAAAATCACCATGCTGTCCGATGAACAGTACCATCAGCTTAGCCGCCTGCTCGAGAGCCTGCTCAAAGAGGTTAGCGCCGGGTACATCTTTTTGGCCGACGCGCACGGCCGTACCATTGCCGCCGTTGGCCGCAAAACCGATCTGCCGATGGAACAGATTGCCTCGCTCCTCTCCAGCGGAATTGCGACCCTGGCCGAAGCCGGGCGCGCCCTGGATGGAGAAGCCGACGCCATCAGCCTGACCTATCGGGAAGGCAAAAATGAATACCTGTACGCGGTCAACATCGGCCAGCAATTTTTACTGATTCTGATGATCAAGCGAGGGCCGTATAGCAGCCGGTTAGGGTCGGTTTGGTATTATGCGCAGCAAACGGCGGTGAGCCTGCGTGACACCTTGAGCCAGTCCACCTGCCCTGCCCCGCAGCAAATTTTTGAGCAAGCTATTGATCGTGCCTTTGAAGATGAATTGGATAAATTGTTCACATCGGGAGAGTAAGATGGCAAACCACTCTAATCAAGATTATCACCGGTTGCGGAGCGGGCTAACCCTTTATCCGGCTCAATACGCAGCCCTTGACCAGACGCTGGCCGACTTGACCCAAAAGCTGCCCGCTCAACTTGTGGTCTTGACGGATGACAGCGGCCAACTGGTAGCAGCGCGAGGCGAGCAAGAACGAATTAATCTGGTGGCCCTGGGGTCTTTGATCTCCGGCGATCTGGCGGCCAGCCAGGAAATTGCCCGGCTCATGGGCGAATACCAGGATTATCAAATGGTGCTGCGTGAGGGCCGCACGGCTCACACCTTTATCGTCGAAGCGGGCCATCACCTGGCTTTACTGGTGCGCTTATCCCAAGAGGTTCCACTCGGTTGGGCGCGGATGGTTATTCGCCAGGGTGTCCATCAATTAGCCGAGATTGCCGCCACTCAGCCGGCGCAGCCCCTGGAGTCAGAATTGGCCGGTTCGGTCGAGGCGCTTTTGGGTGAGGAGGCGCTGCCCAACCTGTTCAGTGAAGCCCTGGACGACTTGTGGACGGAGTGAGCCATGTTTATCAATTGGCAACTGCGCGAATTAAATTTGAAAATCGTTTACTACGGCGCGGCCCTCAGCGGCAAAACCACCAACCTGGAACAGATTCACGCCAAAGTAGACCCGCGCCGGCGCGGTGAACTGATTTCTCTGAAAACGCACGAGGACCGCACCCTCTACTTTGATTTTTTGCAACTGGAACTGGGCAAAATTAGCGGCCTGACCCCTAAAATTCACCTGTACACCGTGCCCGGCCAAACCTACTACGAAGCCAGCCGCAAGCTGGTGCTGCGCGGCGCGGATGGCGTGGTGTTTGTGGTGGACTCGGCGGCCAACCGGACCGACGAGAATCTGGAATCGTGGGCCAATTTGCAAACTCATCTGGCCTCATTCGACATTATGCTGACCGACATTCCGATTATGGTGCAATTTAACAAACGTGACTTGCCCACAGCCATGCCTGTGCCCCTGTTGCGCCATATGCTGCGGCTGAATGGCCAGCCTACCTTTGAGGCCGTAGCGGCCCAGGGCCAGGGCGTTTTTGACACCCTCAAAGCAGTTGTCAACGGCGTCGTGGCCCGAGTTCAGCGTGAGATTGCTTGAGCTATTTTAACCCAATTTTGAGGTAAATATCGTGACCCAAACCAATACCAAATCAGGCTCAACCGAACTGGCCAGATTGCTGGCCGAAATGAACAAAGCTGGCGAATTTCCTATTGCCGTTTTGACCGACCGGCACGGGTTTCCCATTGCCTCGGCGGCCGGGCCGGGGCAAGACCCCGAGACCCAATCGGCGGTGGTGGCGCTGGTGCAAAAAACCGCCGCCCAAGTGCGCGACCAACTGGGTATGGCCCAAACCGATGAAATCTCCCTGTACGATACCAGCGGCCAGCGCCTGGTCTGCCGGCCCATTAGCGTTAACGGGCACGATCTCATCCTGGCGGTGCTGGTCCCCAACAAGACCGCCAGCTATCGCCGTTTGACCAACCAGGCCGTTAGCGCCATCCGCCGCGCCTGGAAATTATAAAAAGAGGAGCAAAACCTATGGCTATGCAGGGCAATTTGCATGTAATGACGGTAGCCGATTTGATTCAGCATAACTGCCAGGATCGCAAAACGGCGCGTATCGTCATCGAGCATAATGGGGATCAAGGGCTGCTCTTTTTTAGGGACGGCGCGGTGGTGCATGCAGAACTGGGGGCGATACAGGGGGAAGAGGCCGTTTATCAATTGTTGAGTTGGCACGACGGCCAATTTAGTTTAGAGGTTGGCGTCGAACCGCCGCACCTCAGCATCAGCCGGAGTTGGTCGGGCCTGTTGTTAGAGGGCGCGCGGCGCTTAGACGAAGCAGACAATTCATTATCATTAATTCAGGAGAGTAAAACCATGACAACAAAAAAGAAAAGTGAGCTATTAGCGGATGCCCTGGCCGAACTGCTGTCGGAGTCATCCGACATCGAAGGGGCTGCTGTGGTGGGGGTGGACGGCCTGGTTTATTCGGCCAACGTGCCCCAACGCGCCCTGGATGAGAATATGGTCGGGGCTACGGCGGCGGCGGTGCTCGGTTTGAGCAAACGCAGCGCTAACCAGCTTAAGCGCGGTAATTTTTATCAAACCCTGATCCAGGCTGATGAAGGCAATATTATCGTTGTCGGGTTGAATGAGCAAACCCTCTTTGTCGGGCTGACCCCCAAAAACGTAAATCTGGGCATGGCCTTTGCCGAGGTGCGGACGATGGCCGGCAAACTCAACCAAATTTTATAAATTGAGGAGATTTAATTCATGAACGACCGCAAAAGCTGGGAAATAAAAGATGAAGCCATCTTGGCTGATTTGGTGGCCCTGATGGGCTTAACCGACGAGGAAAAGAGCGCTATGGCTGCCTGTAAAAGCGCAGCGGAGGCTCAGGCCGACCCTATGATTGAGGCTTTTTATCAGCGTTTGCTTAACCAGGATATTACGGCTGAATTTTTGGAAGGGATGGTTGAGCACCTGCGTAGCACCCTCAAGAATTGGTTTATCACCCTCTTCTCCGGGGAATATGGCGAGGCGTATGTCAAGAGTCGTCTGGCTATTGGCAAAACCCACGTGCGTATTGGCCTGCCGGTGCGCTACCCCCTGGCCATGATGGACATCCTGATGGAGCATGGCGAAAAAGTAGCCAGTTCTCAGGGTGAGACCGCCGTCAAAGCTTTCCGCAAACTGGCTGCGCTGGATATTGCTATCTTTAACCAGGCCTACGAAGATACCCACCTGAACCATCTGGCCGAACTGGTGGGCAACGAGCGCCTGGCTCGCCGTCTGTTGACCCGTTAGCAATCCTCATTTTAAGTAATTCCTCGAAAAGCGCCGGGCTTCCGTTTGGAAGCCCGGCGCTTTTGCTGGGTGTGTTCGCTTTTGGG
>JAKLJP010000062.1 GCA_023151115.1 Anaerolineae bacterium | reverse complement strand
CTTTGGAATTGTTCGGCATCGATCAAAGCAAAAACCCGCCCAAAGGTATCATGGGACGGTATCCCGCCGGGTAACTCCAAAAAGGTGCTCAACCAATCGTGTTTGGCTTGACCGAAAAGCTCCACCTCCACCCAATTATTGGCTCCACAGATAGCCGCACAGACGGCTATGGTGATAATCTCAACCAACAGATGTTGGCTGTTGTCGGCTCGTGGATCGGCTATGCCTGAAAAATGTTCAATCAGACCCCCAGTTGGTCTTTCCGTCATCTGATTTCTCCTCAAGAAGCTCTCGGGCTTGTTTGGGAGAATTGTACCACATCTGGTTTTTAGTCATATGCGATTGCCCTAAACGACAAGCTTGATGCCACCTACCGCACCAAGTACCGCCGCTATCCACAGTACGTTGCCCCCATGCTGACCACTGAGGCGAGAGCCACGACGATCAAACTTGTGCCCCTTTCAGCAAGCTCATAGGTCACACATCCGCGCCGAGCCGCGGTCTTCGACCTCTGGTTGAGAAAAATAGTTACGGGCCAGCCGGTGGAACCGGTGCAATCTCCTCACCGGCTGACCCAGGTGAAAAAGGGCGGTTTGGGCTAACTGTAAACCCGTAATAATTTCGTAAGAGATCGTTAAGATTTACCAGTGATACTCGAAAGGTATACTCAGTAGATCCAAATTTCCGTAGGGTGGCATCCCTATGCCGCCCGCTGACGCATAGGGATGCGCCAGCTACGGTGAAAAATTGGATCTACTGATACTGGGTTCGTGGCCGCGAACAATGACCGTCTATCAAACATTTAATCAACAGGAGGATTTTGAAATGAGCAAAAAAGTAACAAGCAAGCTGTTTATGATCATTACCACACTGGTTATGTTGACAGTTCTGCCGGCAGCCGTTCTGGCCCAGGAGGGAGAGGAAGCCATGGAGGGCGAAGCAATGATGGCAGAAATATCCTGCCAACAAGATTACACCGTCCAATCTGATGACTGGCTGAGCAAAATCGCCGAAAAGTTCTACGGTGACGTGCTGGCGTTCCCGGCTATTGCCGAGGCGACCAACGCCCACTATAAAGCCGCAATGATGGCCGAAGGCGATAAAGCCATGATGGCCGACGAGGCGATGATGGCCGATGAAGCCATGATGAGCGGCGATAAGCTGATGTTTGCCGGCGCTGATGGCCAGATGATGGAAGCCATGCTGGAAGCCGATGGTAAGTTGATGGTCAAGGGCGCCGACGGTCAGATGATGGAAGTTAAGGCCGGCGAAGACGGCCACATGATGGCCGCCGATGGCAGCATGGTTGATGGCAAGCTGGTGCTGGAAAGCGCCGACGGCCAGATGATGGAGGTGATGATGGCCGACGGCAAGCTGATGACCAAAGACGCCAACGGCCAAATGATGGAGGTCGCGATGGAAGATAAGGCCATGGCTGGTGAAGCGATGGCTGAAGGTGATAAAGCCATGATGGCCGGCGGCTATGCCTTGATCGAAAATCCCGATTTGATTGAACCCGGTTGGGTGTTGTGCATCCCTGGCGCCGACGAGGCCCAAAAGCTGCTCTCCGAAGCAGCAGCGATGGCTCAATAAAATCCACCAGATTAGGCATAGTTTATCAAACCACTTCTAAAAACGGCCTGGCTCATCGGAATGAGCCAGGCCGTTTTTAGTTAATTTAACTTCTTGGCTCACTCTCCAATCCGCCACACCTGAGATGACTCAACCCATCAAATAGTTAACTTTTGTCATATCTGCCTGACCAGATAAGAGGTGAATTAAATGAGTCCAATTATTGGCTTTGGTGTTATACTAGGGCCGTAGCACAAGGAGGTGTCAAATGGCTTACGATGTCAAGCAAGTAAAAACTTATCAGCAACCGGCTCAAGCGATGAGCCAATTAGCGGCGGCGGTGGTCGCCAAATTAGGCGGGAAGGCAGATAAAAAAAGTAATCCTGCGGCCGGGCATATCGAAGTCACTTTTAACAAACAGGTTAAAAACCAAATGCTGCCCAATCGAATTCAGCTTGTGGTCAAGCTCGAAGCGGCGTCCCCCGAAAGCAGCCAGCTTTCAGTTTTGGCCTACCCGGTTGATCCGGTGGGTAATAAACTCATGTTTGGCGTCCGGGGCAACGCGGCCCGCACCGTAGTGGACACGTTCTTGGCAGAATTGGAAGCCCAAGCTGGTTAATCGCACCCTTCGATACGCGCTTCACTTCGCCCTTCGACAAGCTCAGGACGAGTTCCGCGCTACTCAGGATGCGATTAAGAAAACATTGAACCCAGGTAAATAGTCAACTTTTGTCATAAGTACCCGCTCAGAAACCATCTGAATTAGTTGCTCGAATCGGTTCAAACAATGATAGAATGTCACTATCAAGCAAAGGTGCTAACAGAGCAATGGTTTCACTCACCATGCAGCAGAAAGATCTGCTGAACCAGTTGCTAACCGCCAGCAAACCACTGGCGATTGCCCAACTGGCCCAACAAACCAATCTCTCCTCACGCCAGGTCAATTACCGGCTCAAGCCGGTCAAAACTTGGCTGGCTCAGCACGACGCCACGCTCATGGCTACCCCCGGCGTCGGCGTGGAAGTCAACTGTACGCCGCTCCAACGCCAGCACCTGCTGCAAGAGTTAAACACTTCAACCAATATTCAACTGATATTAACCGCCGGCCAACGCCAGCAGCTTTTTGGCCTGCATCTGCTAGCGGTCTCCGAGCCTCTTATCCTCAATTGGCTGCAATATAACGGGGCTGTTTCTCGCACTACTATCTTCAAAGATTTGGATGTGTTAGAACCCTGGCTGGAATCCTTTGGCTTGAACTTGCTGCGCAAGCCCAATTATGGGGTTGAATGTCGCGGCTCCGAGTTACAGCGGCGGCAGGGATTGACAGCGCTGTTATGGGGCGACATCCCTTTTGACGAACCACTGCTTGAAATGCGGCACGGCACGGGCTTGAGCTTTACCCTGGCCGATACCCCTGCCCTCCCGATTATCCAACAAACCAATAAACTCCTCCGGCAGTGGAACACCCAGACCGCTTTTGATTGGGTGGCCCACGCCGAAGCGCAGTTGGGCGGCCGCTTTACCGACGACGCCGTATTGCATCTGGCCCTGGCTTTGGCCATCCAGGCCGAGCGGGCCGGTCACGGCCATTATCTTGAGGTCAAACCCGACCTGCTGGCCTGGCTGCAAGCTCAAAAGGTGTGGAGCGTCGCCACCGATGTGGCCAACCGGATTTGGCTTGATTTGTCCCCTGCCTCGCTCCCGTCCGAAATTGCGGGCATCGCCATGCATCTGTTGGCCGGTCTACGCGACCAGAGCTGGCCGGGTGAGTTGGAAATTGATCCCCTTTTTACCGAATTGATTGATCTTTTGATGGCCGAGGTAGCCCAGGCTTTTGCCACGCCCCAACTCCGCTACGATACGCCGCTGCGGGATGGCCTGGTGGCTCACGTGATCCCGGCTTTTATGCGCCAGCGCTTTGGTTTATGGTCGCCGCCCACCTGGACCGATGGCAGCTTGTCGCATCAGTATCAACGTGAATATCATATCGCTCAAGAATTGGCGCTGCTAATTACCGAGCGCAGTGGGGTTGTCTTGCCCGCGGGCGAAATAGCTACCCTGGCGTTATTACTCCGGGCGGCTTTTGTCCGCGAAAGCGCCAGCCGGCCTCACCGCGTCTTTATCATTTGTCCCAGCGGCATGGCTACGGCCCAATTGCTGGTAGCCCGCTTGAAAGCACGCTTTCCCAGCCTGGAAATTATGGGGGTGTTATCGCTGCGCCAGCTTTCGGTGGAACAGGTCGCCGATGCGCAGATGCTGATCTCAACCGTACCCGTTCAGCCGCCGCGACCGGGCCTGCCGGTGATACAGGTGCATCCGCTTCTGACGCCGGAGGACATCGAAACGATTACCAATTGGCTGACATGAGGCGATGAGGCGAGGACGCGAAGACGCGAAATTTCTTTCGCCTCCTCGCCTCACGAGGCATCGCGTCTTTATTTTCAGGGGAGGTGTGAATGAAACAACCGGCTAAAAATTAAGAGACACCGTCGCGGGATAGGCAGCCCAACGGTGTCTCGATCAACCACAAGTACTTAAGGCTCTCGGTTGGCCGACCGAACAGCCCGCTGTGCCTGCTGGCATATTATTATTATATCTCTTTCCTCAAGACAATCAAACCAGCCGGTGCGGCTCCACATCAAATTTATCTTACTTTTAGACTCAATTAAGAGGAGACATAAACAATGCAGGAAAGAATGCAGCGTTTTGGTAGTTTTTTAGCGGCGATGGTCATCCCCAATTTGGGCGCTTTTCTGGCCTGGGGTTTGATCACAGCCCTGTTTATCCCCGTCGGCTGGATTCCCAACGAAAATTTTGCCAAGCTGGTTGGCCCTATGATTACCTACTTGCTGCCCATCTTGATCGGTTTTGCCGGCGGGCGGATGGTTTACGACACCCGTGGCGGCGTGGTCGGCGCAGCGGCAACGATGGGGGCTGTGGTTGGCGCGGATGTCCCTATGTTTATCGGCGGTATGGTCATGGGGCCGCTCGGTGGCTTCTTAATCAAGAAAATAGATGAAATGCTGGAAGATAAAATGCCTTCCGGTTTTGAAATGTTGATTAATATCTTCTCGGCCGGCATCCTGGCAACCATCCTGACGTTATTGGCCCAGGTCCTCGTTGGACCGGTCGTCCAGGGTATTACGACGGCGATGGGCGCCGGTGTTCAATTCCTGATTGATTCGCGCCTGCTGCCTATTGCCGACCTGTTTATCGAACCGGCCAAAGTCCTGTTCCTGAACAATGCCATCAATCACGGCATTTTAGGCCCGCTCGGCGTTACCGAAGCCAAAGAAACGGGCCGCTCCATTCTGTTCCTGCTTGAAACTAATCCGGGACCGGGCCTGGGGCTGCTGTTAGCCTACTGGTTTGCCGGAAAGGGCATGGCCAAACAAACTGCGCCGGGAGCGATTATTATTCACTTCTTCGGCGGCATCCACGAAATCTACTTCCCCTTTGTTTTGGCTCACCCGATTATGATTGTGGCTCTGTGGGCCGGCGGCATCCTGGCCGACCTGTGGTTTGTGATTATGAACGCCGGCCTGGTGGCAACCCCGGCCCCCGGCTCCATCTTTGCTTACCTGGCCGTCACCCCGCCGGGACAACACGTGGCTGTTCTTGGCGGAGTGCTGATTGCCGCCGTCGCCTCCTTCCTGGCCGGGTCGTTTATCCTCAAACTCTACCCGGTTAAAGAATTTGACTCCGAAGAGGAAGCGTCAGAATGGAGCGGTGAGGCTGAGTCCCTTCCCAGCGGTGGGGTAGCAACACCGGCCAACTAATACTCGGTGGGTCCAAATTTCCCGTAGGGTGGCATCCCTATACCGCCCGCTGACGCCTAGGGATGCGCCAGCTATGGTGAAAAATCTGTAGGGGCCGGACAATCCCTGGAGGACGACACTGACAATGAAAATGTCATTGCGAGGCTTCGTCGTGAGTTCAGCCGAACGGCCGGAGGCCGAAGCAATCCCCCTCTCCGGGGTGGGAGATTGCTTTGCCGCTAAAGCGGCTCGCAGTGACATGAACCAAGCTACTTTCAAAGGAGTCGTCACAAGTCTGACAGCACACCACCGACGCGAAGCGTGAAAATGGAGTGCAAGGCTTGCCTTGCGACACTCCGGAAGTCTATTTTCAGAGGAGTATAAAATGGCAAAGTTTGTTCAAGCGAATGAAGTCAAAAAAATTGTTATCGCCTGTGAAGCCGGGATGGGTTCCAGCCTGATGGTGACAAACAAACTCAAAAAGAGAGTCAAAGATGCTAACCTGCCGGTCAAGGTGGAACATTCTCCGGCCAGGTCTATCCCCAAGGATGCCCAGGTGGTGGTAGTGCATAAGGGGCTGGCCAAGCTGGCCCGCGAGAAAGCACCCTGGGCGGTGGTGCTGCCGTTTGATAATTTCATGAACATTCCGGCCTTTGATGTGATTGTGAATGCCCTCCAATCGAATGGGCAGATTGAAGAGGTAGGGTAGAAATCATGGGAATTATCAGCCTCGAAACCATTCAGCTCAATGCCCCCTCAACCGACAAACTGAGCGCCATCCGCCTGGCCGGCGAACTGCTGGTCAAAGCGGGTCGCGTTGCCCCGAGTTATGTTGACGGCATGTTGGCCCGCGAGCAAACCATGTCTACCTACATCGGCAACGGCGTGGCCATCCCGCACGGGCAGTTTGAAGACCGGGCCAGCATTCACGAAAGCGGCATTTCGCTGATTCAGTTTCCCCAGGGCGTCGCCTGGAACCCGGATGAAACCGCCTATCTCGTCTTCGGCATCGCCGCCAGCGCCGATGAGCATATCGGCATCCTGACCAACCTGGCCGAAATCCTGGAGGAACCGGAGGAAGCCGAACGCCTGGCCCGCATTAGCGACCCCCAAGAACTGATCGAACTGTTGAGCCGGCCCCAAGCAATCGAAACAGCCTGAGCCGGCAGGAGATAAAGTTATGAAACAACTCGACCTGATTATCCAAAACCCAACCGGGCTGCATGCCCGCCCGGCGGCGGTGTTTGTCAACACGGCCAAACAGTTTCAGGCTAATATCCGGGTGCAGCACGGAGCCAAAAAGGCCAACGCCAAGAGCGTCATTTCGGTTTTGACCCTGGGAGTCGAGCGAGGCGGCCAAATCTGCATCATGGCCGAGGGGCCGGACGAGGACGAAGCCCTGGCCGTGCTCAAAACGGCGGTTGAAAACGGCCTGGGGGACGAACTTCCGGGGGCCAACGGCCATTCAACCGGCCCGGCTGAAATCAAGCCGGCCCCGGTCAAGCAGCCAGCCGCCCCATCCAATGTGTCTGACTCAATCCGGCGGGGAATTCCGGCAGCGGCCGGCATCGCCGTAGGGCCGGTGTTCCAGTTTCAGCCGGTCAAACTCACCATTGTTGAAACCGTCGCCACGCCCGAAGAAGAACGAGCCAGGCTGGACGCCGGTCTCGACAGCGCCAAAACCGAGCTGCAAACCTTACATCAACAGGTTCTCCAGCGTCTCGGCGCGGGGGAGGCCGCTATCTTTGAAGCACATCTGACGATTCTGACCGATCCTGACCTGCGTGAAAACGCCCTGAGTTATATTTTTGCCGGACGCAGCGCCACCCAGGCTTGGCAACAAGCAGTGGAAGAAATGGCGGCGGCCCTGGCCCAACTCCAGGATGAACTGCTGGCCGCCCGCGCCGCCGATATCCGCGATGTCGGTCAGCGGGTGCTGCGAGCCATGGCCGGGCTTAACCACACTGGGCCGGAACTGCCCGCCGAGCCGGTCATCTTGATTGCCCATGACCTGTCACCTTCCGACACCGTTAGCCTCGACCCCAACCGGGTTTTGGGCTTCTGCACGGCCGTCGGCGGGGCTAATGGACACACCGCCATCCTGGCGCGGGCGCTGGGGCTGCCGGCCATGGTCGGCGCCGGCCCGGACATCCTGACCGTGCCCAACGGCACCCCGGCCATTCTCGACGGGTCAGCCGGGACGCTGAGCCTCTCGCCTGATCCCGAAACCGTCGCCCAGGCTCAGCGCCAGCGCCAGGCCGACCAGACGCGCCGAGCCGCCGAACTCGAAGCTGCCGCAGAGTTAGCCCTGACTCAAGATAATCACCGAGTCGAAGTGGTCGCCAATATCGGCAGTCTAGCCGATGCCCGCCAGGCCGTCAGTTGTGGCGCTGAGGGGGTCGGGCTGCTGCGAACCGAATTTCTCTTTCTGGACCGGCCGACCCCGCCGACCGAAAATGAGCAGTTTGAAGTCTACCGGGACATCGTTTTGGCCCTGGCCGGCCGGCCGGTCATCATCCGCACCCTGGATGTGGGCGGCGACAAGCCGCTGGCCTATCTCCCCATGCCGCCCGAAGAAAACCCGTTTTTGGGGCAGCGCGGCGTGCGCTTATCCCTGGCCCGCCCCGACCTGCTGCGAATCCAACTGCGGGCTATCTTCCGGGCCACCAGCTTTGGCCCCTGCCGGATCATGTTCCCGATGATAACCACCCTGGAAGATTGGCGCGCCGTCAGGCAAATGGTGGCCGAAGTTCAGGCTGAACTGGCCGGCCCTGCGGTGGGGTTGGGCATTATGGTCGAAGTGCCGGCGGCGGCTCTCATCGCCGACAGTTTTGCCCGCGAGGTTGACTTCTTCTCCATCGGCACCAACGATCTGACCCAGTACACCCTGGCCATGGACCGGGGTCATCCGGCCCTGTCGGCCCAGGCCGACGGCCTGCATCCGGCGGTGCTGCGGTTGATTGACCAAACGGTGAAAGCGGCCCATGCCGCCGGGAAGTGGGTTGGCGTTTGCGGCGAGCTGGCCGCCAATCCCCAGGCCATCCCGCTGCTGGTCGGGCTGGGCGTGGACGAGTTGAGCGCCAGCGTGCCGGCCATCCCGGCGGTGAAAGCTCAAATCCGCACCCTGGCCTGGTCGAAAACACAGGAACTGGCCGCCCAAGCTCTGGCCTGTGCCACCGCCGCCGAGGTGCGGGCTATTGGGGCATAATGTCATTCCGACCCGCAAAGCGGGGAGGAATCTTCTACTCCGCTGCCGAAACTTCTCGGCAAGGACGAAGATTTCTCGCTCCTTCGTCGCTCGAAATGATATGCAACCCTGTACTTAGCAGTTGAGTTCTTGCCCATTGAGCAAGAAAGCCTCACGCAAAGTCGCCAAGAACGCCAGGAAAGCTCTTTAAAATCTTTGCGCCTTTGCGTCTTTGCGCGAGAACTCTTTTTTGCGTAGCATCCGGCTTGTCCGGGTTAGGAGAAACGACGATGCCTACTTATGACGAATATCGCTCACCCGAACCGCCGATCCCGGCTGAAACGTGGGCCTGGAATATGTACGGCGCAGGGGTCGAAAATATCGGGCGCAACAGCGAACCCGAACGTATGCCGGTGACGGAACCAGGCCCGGATCAACTTCTGGTGCGGGTGGATGCGGTGGGAATGTGTTTTTCTGACGTCAAATTGATCACCCAGGGCGGCGAGCACCCCAAGCTTTACCATCGCAACCTGGCCCTCGAACCAACGCGGCTGGGCCACGAAGTCGCCCTGACGGTGGTTAAGGTAGGAGAGAACCTGCGCCAGCAGTATCACCCCGGCCAGCGGCTGGCTCTCCAGCCCGACATCTACATTCAGGGCAAAAGCACGGCTTATGGGTATACCATCCCCGGCGGCTTGACCCAGTTTCATCTGATCGGCCCGGAGGTGCTTGAGGCTGACCATCAAACCTACGTTCTGCCCCTGCCCGGCGACCTGGGTTACGCCGAAACCGCCTTGACCGAACCCTGGGCCTGTGTCGAGGCGGCCTACACCCAGCGCCGCCGGCTCAGCCCGAAAAGCGGCGGCAGCATCTGGATCGTCGGCCAGCCGGGCGATATGACCGCCTACCAATTCTCAACAGGCCTGGAGTCCCCGGCGATGATTGTCGCCACCGATACGCCGCCGGCTGTGTTGGACCTGCTGCGACAAGAAGCGGGTAAGCGCGAGGTTGACCTGATCATCCGCAATGGGCTGACCCCGGCTGATTACCCCACCCTCAAAGCAGAATTAACCAGCGGAGCCGGTTTTGACGACATTATCCTGCTCGACCCTCGCTCGGCGGCGGGGGTGAGCGAGGCGGCCAAGTTGATTGCCCGCCGGGGAACTTTCAACATGGTCGGCCAAACGCCGCTTGACGGCGATGTTCAGGTGGATGTGGGCCGGGTTCACTACGACTACACCGCTTATGTCGGCAATCGGGGGCCTGATATTGCCGCTTCCTACGGCGAAGCCCGCAATCGCTGCGACCTGCGGCCGGGTGGGACGGCCCTCTTTGTGGGTGCGGGGGGGCCGATGGGCCAGATGCATGTGCAGCGGGCCATCGAATTGGAGAACGGCCCGACCGTTATCATTGCTACGGATGTCAGCGCGATGCGGCTGGCGGCCCTGGCGGATCGCTTCGGTGGGCTGGCCGAAGCTCACCACAAGCAACTGCTTACCTTCAATCCGACCGGCGCTCAGGAGTCGCTGCGCGAGATGGTGATGCGGGTCACGGCTGGCCGCGGCGCCGACGATGTGATTGTCTCGGCGCCGGTAGCAGCGGTCATGGCCGAGGCAGCCACAACGATGGCCTCGGACGGGATGCTGGTCTTTTTTGCCGGAGTGCCTAACGGGACAATGGTCCCACTCAACCTGAGCGCCGTTTATCTGCACAATGCGCAATACACCGGCACTTCTGGCTCGGCCCTGACCGACCAGGAGACGGTGATTCAGAAAACACTGGCCGGACAGCTTTCACCCAACCGTTCGGTGGCCGCTGTCGGCGGGCTGGAAGCC
Organism: Anaerolineae bacterium; assembly: GCA_023151115.1. Next base: position 24,159 of record JAKLJP010000062.1, on the reverse strand, counting down.
GCTTTGGACGGCATCCGGGCTATGATGGAGGGGCGCTATCCGGGTAAAGTGGTTATCTTTCCCCAGTTGCAGGGTTTGCCGTTGACCGGCGTAACCGAACTGAAGCAGACCTTGCCCGACGTGGCCGAGCGGCTGGCCGCGGGCGAAGTTTGGACCGCCGCGGCCGAGCAAGCCTTGATCGAGCGGTTCTGGCAGCCATGAGTCCCCCAGGAATCTCATAGGGGCGATTGGCCAATCGCCCCTACCGGCCTAAAATTTGGGACAGACCCAACTTCCAAGTGAGCTTGACTAAACTTTAGCTAATTACAGCAGGTTGGTCAGGTCAATGCCTATTTTTCTCTGATACTTTTATACCCATGATTGGTGTTTTTACACCCCGCTAAAGGCGCTGAAGCCGCCGTCCACTGGCACCACCACGCCGTTAATAAAGCTCGCGCCCGGCCCGCACAGCCAGATCAGGGTACTGATCAGCTCCTCTGCCGCGCCAAAACGGCCGGCCGGAGTGTGGTCAATAATTGTCTGGCCGCGCTCGGTCAAGCTACCATCCTCGTTGAGCAGCAGCGCCCGGTTTTGATCGCCCACAAAGAAGCCGGGCGCAATGGCGTTGACCCGCAAGCGCGCCCCAAAAGAGCGGGCCAGTTCCACCGCCAGCCAGCGGGTGGCGTTTTCAACCGCGGCCTTGGCCAGCCCGTAGCCGACCACGCGGGTCAAGGCCCGCTGTGCCGCCATGGAGGAGATGTTGACAATACAGCCGCGCTCCATGCGGGCCATAGCTTCGCCAAAAACCTGGCTGGGTAATAACGTGCCGTGCAGGTTCAGGGTGATCACCTGCCCCATACTTTCAACCGGCAGATCGAAAAAGGACTGCCCAGGTGTGAGGGTCGCGCCCGGCCGGTTGCCGCCGGCTGCGTTCACCAGCACATCGAGCCGCCCCCACTGTTTTACAATCATATCACAGGCAGCTTGAAGCTGTTCGCGGTCAAGCACATCGGCCACCAGCGGCAGGGCTACGCCGCCCTCGGCCTCGATGGCCTGCGCTGTCGCCTCGGCCTGCTCGCGGCGGCGGCCCAGTATGCCCACCTTTGCGCCGGCTCGGGCCAACCCATACGCCATCATTCCCCCCAACACGCCTGTGCCGCCGGTTATGACCGCCACCTGGCCCTCTAAACTATACAAACTGGATAGAAATTCCATTGTTTCCCCTTTTCGCCCAAAACTCGCGCAGTACGTGGGCCGCCATTTTGGGCGTGCGGGTGCGGGTAAAGACGCCCTTCATATTCAAACCACCCACCCGCATGATGCTCTGCACCGCCGCAAAGTCGGCAAAGTTCCAAAGCTGCATCCCGGCGACGTAATCTTTGCGGGCGGCCAGGCTGAGGTGGCCGCGCATGTAGTCGGCCTGGTACTCTTCCGTCCACATCACGTTGGGGTGGCCGTGCATCCCGGCCATGGTATCGGCCCCAAACTCGGTCATGACGATGGGCTTATGCCACATCTCCCAAACCGTATCGAGTTCCTGCTCCAGCGAGGCCAGAGCCTTATCCAGTTCGCCGCCCAGTACGTACCAACCCCAATAGCGGTTCATGCAAACGACATCGCCCTGTTCCATCCAGGAGGTGGGGCCGCCCATCACCGTGACCAGGCTGACCAGCCGGGTGGGATCAAGCTGGCGGGCGCGGCCCATCAAGGTGTCCAAAAAAATTTTGCCCCGCGTGACGGTCGGATCATCCTCATTGTTGCTGCTCAGCGCGCTCAGGTTCAAGCTGGCGGGCATCGGCTCGTTGGCCACGCACCACATGACCACGCTGGCGTGGTTCTTGTCGCGGGCAATCAGTTCCTCAATTTGCTGCAAACACATGCGCAGGCGTTCGGCCACGTTTTCTTCATTCTCAAATTGGAGGCTGACAGCCGGAATCTCGTCAATGATCAAGAAACCTTCGCGGTCGGCCAGTTGCATTTCTTCTTCGCTGTAGGGGTAGTGGGAAGTGCGGTAGCTGTTGGCCCCCGTCCAGCGCATCAACTGGTAATCTTTGACCAGCAGGGGCAGGTTCAGACCCTTGCCGCTGGCAATAAAATCTTCGTGGCGGCCAAAGCCGTTCAGTTGCACTGGCTGGCCATTGAGCAGGATGTGCTTGCCTTGCACCTCGATGGTGCGGATGCCGACCTGGAGACTGTAGCGGTCGCTCTCGGTTTGGACGGTTAGCTCGTACAAGTACGGGTCAGCCGGCGACCAGAAGCGGGCATTGGGGACGGTCAGAACGGCCTCGGCCGCCCCCTCCCGGAACGACACCTGGGCCTGCACCGGTTTGGGGCCGCCGCTCAGGGTGACGATTCCCTGTGCGGTGACCGGCTCATTCAGCCGGACCGTGACCTTGACCGTGCCCTCTGCCCCGTTGATACCTGTCACCACGGTGACATCTTCGATGTAGGTCTGCGGGACACTGTAGAGGACTACCGGGCGGTGGATGCCGGCAAAGGGGAAGAAATCATAGGTGGTGCGGGGAAAGCTGGCAAAGGGGCCGAGGGCGGTGTTCATATTCCCGGCGGGCACGCGGGTCGGCTTTAAGGTATTCTCAACGCTGACAGCGATCACATTTTCTTCGTCCCACTTGATGAGGTTAGTGATCTCGAAGGCGAAAGGCAGATGTCCACCCTCGTGGCTGCCAACCTTTTCACCATTGACATAAACTGTGCCATAATAGCAGGCCGAGCCGACACGGATGAAGACCCGTTGGCCCCGCCAACTTGAGGGGATGTAGGTCCGCTTGACGTACCAGGCCAGGTCGAGGTAGTTAAAAATATCCTCGTACTGCTCGTTCCAACTGCCGGGTACGGCGATGGGTCGCGCCTCTGAGAGGCCGTTGAACCAACCGTTTCTTACACCTACTTCTTCAGGGTCAATTTTGAAATCCCAGATACCGGAGAGATCAAGCCGGTTGCGAACATTGTTTTGAATGGGGTAAAGCATGGGTTATCTCCTGAATTACCCTCACCCCTAACCTCTCTCCCTAAAAAAGGGAGAGGGGAGTCGCGTCAGCGACGGGGGTGAGGGGTTTTTATTTAAGCTCAACTTTTGTGGAGTAAAATAGTTTGTCACGCAATCTGCCGGGCTTGCTGCGCGGCCACATCTTGGGGATAAGTGCGGTAGAACAAGAACCAATAGAGGGCGTTGACCGCGTAGGGAACCGTCACCAACCAGAACATGACTGTTTGCAGGCCATAGGCTTTGGCCAGGTAGCCCAGCCCCAACGACATCAGGGCCGAGATGAGACCTTGCACCAGCGAGAACAGCAGGGCAAAGGCTGTGGCTGAGAGTTGAGGCGGCACCACCGCCGAGACCATCGGCAGCACTACGCCGGAGAAACCGATCGAGCCGATCAGGCCGAATAAGAAGAGGACAGCATAGAGGGCGAAGCCGTGTCCCCAGTCAATTTGCATCGCTACATAGGACATGACCGCGAAGGCGACTAAGTAGAGCTGCATCAGTATAATGCGGCCTTTGGGGCCAAAGCGTTTATCGAACCAGTCGCCCAACAGCCCGCCCAAGAAGGAGCTGATGGCAAAACCGGCCATGAAGACTGTGTACAGGATGGCGGCGTCGGCGGTTTGCCAACCGCGCACATCTACATAATAGGTAACAAAGAAGGAGAACAAGACCAGGCTGGTAATGAACAGCAGGTTACCGGCCAACAAAAGCACCGTAGGCGTCTTGGCCAGGGTGATGATTTCCGACAGCTTAAACTTACCAAGTTCGGCTTCATCGGTGGCGGTTTGGCGTTTGGGTTCCTTAACCAGGAACAGGATTAACATGCCGCTAAGAAAGCTGATGGCTCCCATAATGTACATGCCGTAACGCCAGCCATTCTCAACATTGGCCAGTTGGCCGATGAGCGGCGTCAGGAGCAGGCCGCCGCCCGAACCGATGGTACGGATGGCTCCGTAAGCCTTGCCGCGCTCCTCTTCATCAAAAAGGTCGGCCAGCAACCCGTTGGAGATAGGTTCGCCGGCCACCGTACCGAGGACGCCAATGGAGTACAGAATGAGCAGTTGGGTGTAATCCTGGGCTAAACCGGCCGCGGCCGTCCAAAGGCCCCAGATGCCGGTGACAAAGATTAGCACACGCTTCCGCCCGTACTTGTCGGCCAGCATAGACCAGAGCGGGCCAAAGATCATCCGGGCGAACCGGCTGATGCTCGACATGACGCCCAAAGCTTCGACGCCCAGGCCCAAAGATTGGCGGATAACAGGGAACAGGGTGTTGACCAGACCGCCTTCGGTGTTATCACTGATAAAGGCAAAGGCCATGGCAAACAGTGACCCCCATCGCCCTTTCCGGCCAGTGTCTGCCCTGGTCTCCGGTGCTACCGACAATTGAATGGATGCAACTTCGCTCATTGTGAACCTCCTTATTAAGTTAATAAATCAGATCGTTTATTGTGCACGTTAGTTTTATCTTAAATAATCATAAATATGACTATTTAAGTTATCGTTAACGTTAATTCGACTATAGCACACTTTTTATCGTTTGTCAAGAGGTAATTTTGAATTGTTTTAAATTCGTTTTGCAGTGGGGTATTCTATTTACGCAGATCTCAAAGGTTTTCACGCCACATAGCTTTGAGGTCTATAAACAAAAAGTGGCCGGAGTTTCACAGGCTCCAACCACTTTAGCTTCCGAACGATATTAAAGCCAACACTATCAGGTAGACTCCCGCAAAATCAACTCCGGGTCAACCTGGAGGGCGGCGGTGGTATCTCCGGGGGAGTCAATTAACTCAAGGGCCATGCGCATGGCTGTCCGGCCCAACGCATTCAGATCAACATGCAAAGTGCTCAAGGTGGGCCGGACTATGGTTGCCAGGGGAAGATCATCAAAACCGATCACGGCAATATCGGCAGGAATACTTTTGCCATGCTCCTGGCAAGCCTGCATTGCGCCTATCGCCACCAGGTCATTATAAGCAAAAATCGCCTCTACTTTGGGTCTGCGGGCTAAAAGAGCAGCGGCAGCAGTATAACCTCCCTCAAAATTCGGCTCACTATGTTCCAACAGCAGCGGGTCAAACTGGATGTTGGCGGCGGCTAACCCGGCCCGGTAACCATCTAAACGCCGATGCCCGGAAATGGAGTAAACCGGACCGGCCAGGATAGCGATACGTTGCCGCCCACTGCGGATGAAGTGCTCAACGGCCAATTGAGCGCCTAGGGTATCGTTAACGTTGAGGGTGGCAATATGGGGCCGGGGGGTACTTAGCACCCGGTTGATAAGGACGGCTGCCGGAAAGCGGGTAATGCTGGCTTCCAGATCATCGGGAGACAGACGCGAGCTACAAAGAATTACGGCAGTTATCTCATTCTGCCAGAGCGAGTCCAGGGCGGCAATTTCTCGATCCAAATCGTCGGTAGTATTCATGAGCACCATGGTATAGCCGTTCTCGTAAGCCATATCCTCGGCCCCACGGACGATAGCGGCAAAAAACTGGTTACTAACAGTTGGCACAACCAGGCCCACCATGGTACTTTGGCGGGTAACCAATCCCCGCGCAATCTGGCTCGGACGGTAGCCCATCTCATCTGCCAGGGCCTGGATCTGCTGGCGTAACTCCTCGCCTACCCCCGGCTTGTTGTTCATCACTCGCGAGACAGTCATCAGTGAGACGCCAGCTGCCTGGGCCACATCGGCGATGGTCGGCCGTTTGTTCGTTCGGGTTTCCATGGCAATCACCTGTAGCTGTTGGTTTCGCCATTGAGATGGCAAGAAATTACGTTAATTAACATTATTAGAATTATACCCGACAGTTAATTAACTGGCAAGTGAGTCAGCAAAGATATTTTCGTCCTTTTACTGGGAAAAGCCCCTTGTAGCAAGCGATAAGGAACAGCCTATCTGAGTGGCGCTGTAACGTTTTTGAGTTTGCCGGGACTAATTATCAACACGGTCCATGCTATAGACCTGGTCGTTGGCTTAAGGAACAACAAGCATGACTTCTCGCAAACTCACCTGTCAAGAAGCGGTCGAACTGGTGACCGATTATTTGGAAGCAGCGCTGCTGCCGGAAATAGAAAGCAAATTCAATCAGCACCTCGACGCCTGCCCCGACTGCAACATTTACGTCGCTCAGATGCGTTGTACCCTCCAAACTCTGCGCCGCCTGGTAGACAAAACTATTTCAACCGAGGAGCAGGGAGAACTGCTGCAATTGTTTCAGGCTTGGCAAAAACAGGGTATTTTAGGACAACCCGGTGTGGTTCAGAAATCCGGTACGTTAGATTAACATTTATAAAACGTAAAACGTAATGATTTACCGACAATCCACCGTTACGTTTTACGCTTTACGTTTTACCCAATAAAAAGTGCCAATCTAACTTGAACCACACCGACAACTCCAAAGTGGCGCTTGACAGGGTTATCATCTTGCAGTATCCTTTGCTTGTCAAAGCGGTTGAACCTAGCACAGGTCTTGCCAACGTGACCATATCCGAGCTGCAAAATGATAATTTTATTCCGGCCACCTCCGATGAGTTGCACCTGGTTGAAGCATTACGGGCCGGCGATGAGGCCGCCTTTGCCTCATTATTGGATCAATACCATGCTTCGTTAGTGCGCCTGGCCTGTATTTACGTCTCAAGCCGGGCGGTTGCCGAAGAAGTAGCCCAGGAAACCTGGCTGGGCGTGCTGCAAGGGCTTGATCGCTTTGAAGGCCGCTCCTCGCTCAAAACCTGGATTTTTCGCATTTTAACCAATCGAGCCAAAACACGGGGGCAGCGCGAAGCGCGCAGCATCCCCTTTTCTGATTGGACCAGCCCCGATACGGAGGCAGACGAGCCTGCGGTGGACCCCAGCCGGTTTCGTCCACCGGATGACCCCAACTGGCCCGGCCATTGGGCCGTCAGTCCGGCCAGTTGGGACGACATTCCGGAGCAGCACTTTCTCTCTCAGGAAACCAAAGCTCATATCCTGGCGGCCATTGATACTCTCCCGCCCAGTCAGCGCGAGGTGATTACCCTGCGCGATATTGAGGGCTGGAGTTCCGGCGAAGTTTGCGCGGTGCTGGCTATTAGCGAGGCCAATCAACGCGTCCTGCTGCATCGAGCGCGGTCGAAAGTCCGGCAGGCATTGGAAACTTATTTTAATTGAGCTACATGTATGGATTGTAAAGAGTTAGTCGAACTTGTAACCGAATATTTTGAAGGAACCTTGCCGGAGCCGGAGCGGGCGCGGTTTGAGGCCCATTTGGGGACGTGTTCCGGCTGCCAGAACTACCTCAAACAAATGCAGCAGACCATCCGCACCCTGGGCAAACTGACCCAAGAGACACTGCCTCCCCAAACCAGGGATGAACTTCTGCAAGTGTTCAAAAATTGGAAAAACAAGTAAGAGCCTTGATTTTCATTGCGACCAGTTCATTATAGTCTCATTAGCCTTCATTAGAAAGAGGTAAGCGATAAAGCAGATAAACATCGTACAATCTTTTGGCGGGCCGGGCTCCCACGCCCGGCCAAGCGACGGCGTGGAAGCCGTCGCTGCTACAATGATAGTATGACTTTTAAGTGATTTGTCTATTAGCTATTGAACTCGGTTAAAATTATTCTGATTACCCTGGCCGGATTACCGGCGACCAACGTATTGGCTGCCACATTCCGGGTTACCACCGCTCCCGCGCCGATCACGGCGTTCTCCTCGATTACTACACCCGGTAAGATAATGGCCCCACCGCCAATCCAGACATTATCCTTGATAACAATCTTTTTGGCCGTCTCCAATCCCTTGTTTCGGGCAGCAGGGGACAAGGCGTGCGCCGCCGTGTAGATCTGCACCGACGGCCCGACCATGACATGCCGACCCAACCAAACCTCGTTATTATCCAGAATAGTACAGCCAGAATTGAGATAGCTGTGATCGCCGATAGAGATGTGGCGGCCATAGCTGCAATAGAATGGCGGCTCGATGACCACATTTTGGCCCATCCGGCCTAATAAGGTTTGCAGAATGGCTTGCTGTTCATTCACCTCCGTCGCGGTGTTAAAGGCGTGGACTCGCGCTTTGGCCAGCTGGCGTTCTGCCGCCAGTTCTGCATCCAGGCAGTTGTAGACTTCCCCGGCCAGCATCTTTTCTTTTTCCGTCACCTCAATTGCCTCCTTATTGTATTTCTGCGTAAATAGACCGCCAAAGGCCGAATAATGCCCTTGTGGTGCCGCTGACCGCCGAAAAGTATTCTCAGTCAGCGGGCGGCATAGGGATGCCACCCTACGGGAAATTTGGATCCACTGATTCTCGTTAGTGTAACACATGGGCCGGAAGGAAGACTATTCAGCAGTTGATATTTTGAAGGTCAACAATCAAACTGCCAGCGGCTGAGAAACCCTGGTAATCAAAATTACCAAAAGGAGAAATACCCGATGAAATTTTTAGCCAGCAATCAGATGAAACAAGCACCTACCGCAGAAGTGATGGCTCTCTTCCCGGCGGAACAGGCGCGAGTGGCCGAATTGATGACCCAGGGCGTATTGGAGAAGCTCTATGTCGCGGCTGATTATTCTAAAGCCTGGCTGGTGTTCCAGGCTGAATCGGAGGAAATCGCCCGGCAAGCGGTCGAGTCGCTCCCCCTGCATAAGTTCTTGCAGGTCGAGCTGACCCCGCTGGCGGAGATGAATTAGAGGTTTTGGTCTGTATCGGCTGGTGGACTGCTCGCGTTGAGAGGTCTGCCAGCCGGGCACAACATGACTAATCCAGATAGAAAATCTCTTCCAATTCGAGCAGTGACTCGTCGGCAGGCTTGCCGATTTTAATCCACCGACCAGGAGGCAGTGCTCCGGGCGACCTGGTGAGGTTTAATCTCCCAGAACAATACCGCGAAGGCTAACAGGCAGGCCAGCGGAAAAAGCAGCAGAGAAAGCTGGAAGGAGCCATACTCCGCTACCAGCGACATCAGGAACGGCAGCAGGATGCCCCCGATGGGCAGGGCCGTTTTGATGACGCCCAGGGCGGTCCCGGCCATACCAGGATACAACAGCCCGGCCAGGGTAATGATTAGGGGCAGAATCGCCGAGAGAGACAGTCCCGCCAGAAAAATTGCCGGGTACAGCCAATTATCCAGTGGTAAAAAAAATAGTCCGCCGAAGAAAATCCCCGACAGCCCCAGGAGACCCAGCAGCGAGGCCGCCAGGCGCTTTTTGTGGGTCAACAGACCGACCAGCAGCCGGCCGGCGGCAATTCCCACCAGCAAAACAATCAGGCCAACTTTGGAAGCCGTTTCGGAAAAGCCCCGCAGTTGGGCCAGAAAGGTGGTCAGAATGTTGATCGAGCCAATCTCGACCCCGACGGCCAGGATGGTCACAATGACCAGGGCGACGATCCGCCGGTCTCGACCAATCAAGTTCAACCGCTCCCGATAGCTTTCAGTCCGTCCACCCCGATTTTTGAGGCGGGCCAACCCAAAAAAAAGGGCCAGCAGTAGCACTACGGCGCCGGCCTGGATGACCGACTGTCGCCAATTCATTTGCAGCGCCAGCAAATAGGCAGCAATCATAATCGAGCCAAACGTCACAAAGAAGTGATTAACATTGATGTGCAGGCTGGCCCGCTGGGGATGCAACTGCAACACCATGGCATCGGCCACACCTTCGTACACACCCATACCGGCCCCAAATAGCAGCATGAGCAGCAAATTGACCCAGAATAGCTCGCTCAGAAAAAAGGTAAAGAAGGAAACAGCTAACATAAGGCTGCCGACCAGCAGGATTTTGGGCTTTTCATAACTGTCGGCCAGCGTCCCGGCGACAAATACGGACAGCATAAAACCGACGTTCTGGACGGCGATCAGCAGGCCGATCTGTGCGGGGGAGAGGCCGATATTCTGCGCCGCCGCGCCGATGATGGAAGCGCCAACGCCCAGGAAAAACATGGCTAGATAGGAAGAAAAGGTAATGGCTTTGATGTTGTTAATCACAGGAACCTCGTGGAGGTAAAGAAATTGCCGGTCATTGGGGTCAGGCTCAGCGGCAAAACGGTGGAGAGGCCAGGCTCAAATGATCATTGGCCGTTGTATTCTACTAAATAGAGATTTTTGGCGCAAGGTGGACGCGAGGTCCGCAGCCTACCCCTGGTAGACCACGCTTTTTTGATTAATTTAAAATTCGTTTGTACCAGAACCAGGCCGAGCGCCAGGGAGACTGGTCGCCTACCTGCGTCTGGCCATACTCAACCCGTTCCAGAACAAAGCCTTCGGCAAAGATACGACGCAGGTCAGCTTCCTCTAACCAGCGCCGCGTCTCCGGCTCTAATTCAGTACTGTTGAGATGAGCAAAGAGCAGATAAGATGCGCCCGGTTCGAGCAAGCGCAGCAGCTCCCGGTGATAAACCTGCAGCTCATCCGGGGTAAAACTGTGAGCGCAGCCGACATCGAGGGCAAAGTTATAGGGGCCATGCAGAAAATCGAGTTGTGTTACCGAGCCAAGATGAAAATGAACGTTGTCCAATCCGGCCTGCCTGGCTCGATTTGTCGCTTCGGTAATGGCCTGTGGAATGAAGTCAACGCCATCTACCTGCCAACCGAGGCGGGCCAGGTACAGCGAAGCCCGGCCCAGCCCGCAGCCCAGGTCAAGCGCCCGGCCTACGGGCAGGGTCGGCGCAAATGCCAGCACTTCCGGGGGAGGGTCGGCTTTATCCCAGGGCACGGGGCCGGCCTGGTAAAATTCAAGCAGACGGTCAAAATGGGACGACATTGATAGTTTCCTCAGGCGGTGTTCTCTTTGCAACCAGGGTTGCCGGACTTGTCCCGCGGATTATACCAGAGTTTGTTAAATTTTAAATATCTTGCAAAGCGCGCGCACTTCCAGGCGGAGTTAGCCTGCCTTCGGGGTGGAGGTAAGCCTCGATTTATCCACTTTTCACATCTCTTCTCGCAATTCAGCCAATATTTGCCGGGTGTGCTCACCCAAGGCAGGCACAGCCCCCAGGCGTGGGGGAACGCTGCTTAAATTGTGCGGCGGCAGCAGCGCCGGGATCAGCCCATTCGGCGCGGATACCTCCATCCAGCGATCCCGTGCGGCAAGCTGAGGATGATTTACTACCTGGGACATATCGTTTACGATTGCATTGGCAATAGCCGCCTGCTCCAGTCGCGTTATGACCTCAATTACCGGTAGAGAGGCAAACTGTTGTTCAATCAAGGTTTCCAGTGCAACCCGGTTATGCAGGCGTTGAGCGTTCGTGGCAAATCGTTCGTCGTGTTCAAGCTGCGGAAGTTGCAGCACCGTGTGGCAGAAGCGCGTCCATTCGCGTTCATTTTGAATGGCAAAGTTGACTGAGCCATCGGCGCAGGTATACGCGCCATAGGGCACAATCATATTATGCCGCACACCCACCCGCGCCGGAATACGTCCTGTACCCTGCCACATATAGAGCGAAGGCATGGCCCACTCCACCAAACATTCAAGCATCGAGATGTCAATCCGTTCGCCCTGCCCGGTGCGTTCCCGCTGGTACAGCGCAGCCAGGATAGAGGAGTAAGCGTACAACCCCGCCGCAATATCGGCGATAGACACGCCGACTTTGGCCGGCGCGTCCGGGCTGCCGGTCAAACTCACTACCCCTGCTTCGGCCTGTACTAGCAGGTCATAGGCTTTTTTATCACGGTAAGGGCCATCGGGGCCGTAGCCCGAAATGCCGCACCAGATCAAACGTGGATGCGTATCCTTCAACTGATTGTAGCCAAAGCCTAATCGCTCCACCGCACCGGGGGCCAAGTTGTGAATAAAAACGTCGGCCCGTGCGATCAGTTTGGCTAACGCCGCGTGGTCTTCCGGCTGCTTTAAATCCAGGACCACACTGCGTTTGCCGCGATTGAGCCAGGCAAAATGCCCCGATAACCCGTTGAGGGAGTCCTCATAGCTGCGGGCAAAGTCGCCACCATCAGGTCGTTCGATCTTGATGACGTCCGCTCCCAAATCGGCCAACTGGCGCGAGCAGAAGGGGGCGGCAACAGCCTGTTCCAAAGCCACCACCCGTAAACCGCTTAACGGAAGAAGGGCATCTGAATTCATGATTTATCTTCACCACAAGTAAGCCCGATGAATAGTCTTACTATTCACCGGGCGCTTTATTTGACTTAACTTAAGTGCGGAGGTGCTAAAATCGTACCCTTCGATACGCGCTCCATTTCATTTCGCACTACTCAGGAGGCGATCATAAGGTGAGAATCACTCTTTCCTTACCTCGGCCAAAACTTGGTTGGCCAGCGCCTCAAACTCCGCTTCGGTCAAAAGCTGCTTGTGTTGAAGCCCAAATTGTTTGACCGCAGCCAAAACCCCCAAGGCTTCATCTTCGCTAGTTTCGATTTCAAGTTTGTGCAGCCACATCTTAACCGAGTCAATCCCGCTGCCCTTGCCCATTACAATTTCGGCCGGCGGCTGCCCGACCACCTCCCAGCGATAGGGAAAGAGTTCGGTGGCATAGCGGTAATCGCAGTTTTTGAGCCAACTGGCAATGATGCCCGATTCAACCTTGTAAAGCCATTCACCGACGACCGGCTTGTTGCTGGGCACGGCCTGGCCGGAGAGTTCCTGCACCAGCTTGGCCAGGGAGTAAAGTTTATCATATTTCAGCCCGACATCAACGCCGTACATCGTCAGCAGCGCCATCACCGTTTCTTCCATCGGCACATTGCCGGCCCGCTCGCCGATGCCCAGCACCGTGCTGTGAATCACTTCGACTCCTTCGGCCAGGGCCATAACCGTATTGGCGACGCCCATGGCGAAATCCATATGAAAATGGGCTTCCAGGCGTTTGTCGGTCCGCGCTTTGACCTGCCGCACAAAATACTGCATGGCATGGGGCGAGGTGACGCCAAACGTGTCTACCAAGGCTAGCGCATCCATGTGTCCCTCATTGGCCACCCGCAGAATCAAATCTAAAACCCAGCTCATTTCGGCGCGGGTAAAGTCAATCGGGAAGAAGACAACCTCCAAACCCTGTTGGTGGGCATAAGCAGTGGACTCGATGGACAAGTCAATGGCTTTCTCCAGCGGCCACTGGTAGGCATATTGAATGATGTGCTCGCTGGAGGGAACTTCCATGACCACACCGGACACGCCGCAGTCAACCGCCCGCTTGACATCCTCGACCATACAGCGGGAGAAGGCAAAGATTTGCGGCCCCAGGTTTCTTTTGACGATTTCCTTGATGGCCGCCGCATCGGCGGGAGAAACCACCGGCATACCGGCCTCGATACGGTGGACGCCCGCTTCGGCCAGGGCTTCGGCAATCCGAATTTTATCCTCTTTGGTAAAGGCAATTCCGGCCTGCTGCTCGCCGTCGCGCAGGGTGATGTCGTGAACTTTTATCTGCTTGGGAAAATTCAGGTCAGCCCGAACTTCTTCGGCAAAGTTCCAGGGACTGACAAACCAGTTATCCGTTTTCCAGGGTTGTTGGGTCATTGGGTATTCTCCTTAAACATGGGGCGGAACACAGAGAAACACAGAGCCAACACAGAGGGTCGCAGAGTTCTTAAAAAGTTCTCTGCCCCTTCTCTGCGCTCTCTGTATTCCTGAAATTTTCATTCTCGCTGTCTCAATTAGATTTTAAGAGGCTGTCTGAAAAGCTGGAGTGCAAGGCCTGCCTTGCTTGGCAAAACAAGGTTTGCACTCCAGTTCCAGCCACTTTTTAGACAGTTTCTAAGTACAGCTTTGCCTTAGTTCGTGACGAAATCAAGGCGAGTAGATACCTCCACAGAAGTCATATCATTCCGACCGGAGGGAGGAATCTTCGTTATCACCGCCGAAAATGTTATAGCGAGCAAGAAGATTTCTCGCTGGCGCTCGAAATGACATCTCAGGAAACGGATACATTAAATCGTGACGAATTTATGCAATCCTGTACTAAGACTTGGGGGTTAACCGGATACTTTGGCCTGCCTCCGGTCAATACCTGCGCGACATCCTGAGCGGCTTTGGTTTGGAGGTCAAGGAGCGCCTCTTCCGAGTAGAAAGCTGTGTGCGGGGTGAGGATAACGTTGTCTCGGTCTCGCAAGGGGGAGTCCGCCGGCGGGGGTTCAACCGGCAGCACGTCGAGGGCCGCCCCGGCCAACCGCCCCTCGTCCAGGGCCGCGGCCAAAGCTTCGACATCCACCAGCGGCCCGCGGGCGGTATTGATGAGCAGGCTCTCCGGCTTCATCTGTTGAAAAGCCTGGGCATTGAACAGGTGGTGGGTTTCGGGGGTCAGCGGCGCGTGGATCGAGATGTAGTCAGAAGTTTGCAGCAGGTGATCAAAGGAGACCTGTTCGACCCCCAAAGAAGAAGCAACTTCAGCCGGGATGTATGGGTCAAAAGTGATAACCTTCAGCCCGAAGGCCTGAGCTTTGGGCGTCAACAGTTGGGGGATTTTCCCAAAGCCGGCCAGGCCCAGGGTGCGCCCGCGCAGGCGGCGCAAAGGCACAACCGCCGGCATTTCCCAGCGTCCCGCCTGCACCTGCTGATTGGCAAACGCGACCTTGCGGGCCAGAGCCAAAAGCAGAGCCATGGCATGGTCCGATACCTCGTCAACGCAGTAGTCCGGCACATACGTGACCACGATCCCGGCCTCGGTGGCCGCCGCAAGGTCAATGTTATCAATGCCGATGCCAAAGCGGGCAATGATCCGGCAGCGTTCAAGCTGCCGGATGATGTCGCCCGTAATTTTGGCATACGTGACCAGCAGAGCATCGGCCTGGCGGGCAACGGCCAGAATAGCTTCCGGCGTGGCGGCGGAGGCCAATTGCAGGTTGGCCTGGAGTCTGTCCAGAACCTGTTGAGCCGGCTCCAGGCTGGGAAAAACCGAATCGGCCACAGCAATCAAAGGCGCGTTCATCCCTTACCTCATCGCTTCTGCCATGTGTTCCATCATGGTAAAAACCACCGGCCCCTCGGCGGTGACCAAGACATTCTCTTCCAGCCGGACCGTCTGCTGCAAACCCGGATGCCCGGCAAAAGTTTCAATGGCGAAGTACATGTTCTCTTTGATTTCCGCCGGATAATCCAACGAGTAAGCCCGCGAAATCCACATGCCTTCATACAGGGTGATGCCGATGCTGTGGGCAAACTGCTGCAAGGTTACGGTGCCATACTTGTCATCATCATACTCCGGGAAGGCGCGAGCCACATCTGCGCTGGTGTTGCCTGGGCGCAACTGCTCGATCCCGGCGTACATCGAGTCGTACACTTCTCGATACAATCCAATCTCTTTCTCATTGAGTTTGCCGGCGCATTTGAAGCAGCGCACAAAATCAATAAAATAGCCCGACGGTCCGACCGCATTGATGTCCACGATGACCAAGTCGCCCTGGCGAATAATTTTGTCGGTGGCCCAGCGGCGGTAGGGACTGGTGTTGCCGCCGGACGCGACGATAATGTCGTAGATAATTTCGCAGCCCTGGGAGAGCATAAAATCGTGGACTTTGGCCTCGATTTCCCGCTCGCGCACACCCGGCTTGAGCCATTCATACTTGATCCGCCACATGGCTGCATCGCCGATGCTGGAGGCTTGTTTGAGCAGTTCGATCTCATCGGGGGTTTTGACTACCCGCGCTTTGGACATGGCCGGCCAGCCGTTGACAATGTTCAGGTCGCGTTCCCGAAAGGCATCCAAAGCGGGCATATCCAGGTTATCAATGCCGATCCGTTCCTTGCGCACGCCGTGCGCATCCAGTACCTCGATGATGCTGTCTACCATTTTGCCGGCCATGTGCGGCACGGCCCCTTCGGCCCACTGCCAGGTCATGGCCGGGCGGATGCGATTTTCCATCCAGGGCAGGTCAATTTTGGCGCATTGCAGGTCGGAGCCGGCAGTTTCAAAAAGAACCGGCTCGCCGCCGTTGGGCAGCACGGCGTAGCGAATATTGATATTGTATTTCCAGTTGCCCTGGTAAGAGCCGGTCACATAGCGCACATTGGCCCCGGCAAAGAGAACCAGCGCACCCAGGTCGTGCGCATCCATTTGCTCGCGGGCGCGTTGGAGGCGATCTTTGCGCAGCCGTTCAAAATCTACCCGCTGTTGCCAATCGGCCCCGGTTTGGCTGTAGACCCGCCGGGGGTCCCAATGATGGGGTTTGCCAATGAAAGAGGTATCCATAAATTCACTCCTTTGTAATTACGACGGCCGACGACAGCCCGCCGACCGCCGAAAAGATAAGATTATGCAACTTTGCTACTCTGCTACTTTTTTGTTGGTAGATATATTCCTGGGAAGGCGTCAAACCCTGCCACCCGATTAGCTCTCCTCTGGCCTGACCTTGGCCCGGTCGGTGGTGATTTCCTGGCCGGGCAGCCGGTGACCGCCAAAGCCTTCAACCAGGTTTTTGCAACTTAGAACCACCGTATCTTCCAGGGCGGTGACTTCGTGCGGCACATTGGACGGCGCGCGAAAGGCTTGACCTGGCCCGATTTCGCCAATGACCTCGCCAAAACGCACTTTCAATTTGCCGCTGATTACATACATCACCTGCTCCGGGGGATGAGCGTGCTCAACCGCGCCTTCATTGGCCTTGAAGCGGAGCAAGCCGACCTCAAGGCTGTCCCCGGCCAGCAGCGGGCCGTAGGCGGTCGAGTATTTGGGGGTGACATATTCACTGGGCATTTCATTAAAATCATAAAAGTACATTCGCTATCTCCTTTTGATTTAGTTGTCAACTCGTAAGAACTCACCGGCCATAGCCGTAGGTACGGAGGCCGGTTGCAGCGGCAACGTGACCGGCTCATTGCGTTCAGCAGAAAGGTCGGCGGCCAGATAGACTTCCATCGCCTGGCGGGCCTGCGCCGGCGTGACCATCACCGGCCGGTCGAAGGCTACGGCCTCCAAAAAGTGCAGAGTTTCATTCGCCATCGGCCCGGCATAGACGTGCTGGACCGGCTCGCCGGGCATGCTCGACATAGGCAGTTGGATGCCTTTGGCCACTGTATTGAGGATGACATCGCGGTGGGTGTCGTCTACCACCAGCATGCCTTCGGTGGCCACAAACTCGATCCAGGTGCCGGAATAATTGGGATAGCCCGGCGGCATGGTCCAGCCGGCGCTGATGGTGACAACCACGCCATTATCCATCGTCACGATGATGGTCTGTGTGTCCGGGCGGTCATGGCTGGCCTGCATGACCCCGTAAGCATTTTGGGAATAGACTCGAATCGGTTTGGCCGGTTCCAGGCACCACAGCACAAAATCAATATCGTGGGTGGCTTCCATAGCGGCAATGGATAGTTTGACCCGCCCGCTGATTTTTTTGCCCAGGCTGCGGGTAATATGCCGGCTGACCAGGGCGCTGACCGGCCGGCCAATGGTTCCTTCGTCCAGGCATTTTTTTACGTAGGCAAACTTGTGATTAAAGCGTTGGGAATAGCCGATGGTAAATTTGAGATTTTTCTTTTGAGCGATGGTAATCAACTCATCGGCTTCGGCCAAGGAGAGCGCAATCGGCTTTTCCAGCAGCACATGCTTGCCCGCCAGCAGGCAGTCCCGGCTGATGGTATAATGGGTGGGTTCCGGGGTGGTTGAAATCAGACAGGCGTCAATGGTTTCAATTTTCAACAGGTCCCGATAATCGGTGGTGGCGGTGCGGGGCTGGGTCTGGTCGGCTATTTCTTCCAGCCGGTCGGGATTGATCTCGGCCAGGTGCAGCTCCCCCACCAGCGGACTGGCCACGCAGACATTGGCCCGGATGCCGCCGCACCAGCCCGTGCCAATAACGCCGACATTGATAGGTTTCATCCTTAACTAGCTCCAGTAGAAAGTTATTTTTCATATAGCTCACGGATGAACATAGATTACACGGATTTTTATTAACCTGAGTTCGGAGTTTCTATAAATCGCACCCTTCGATACGCCTTTCACTTTGTTCAAGGCTACTCAGGATGCGATAAAGAGCCGAAAATCATCCTGAGTAGCCCGAAAGGGCGTATCGAAGGGTGATTTTCGAGCTAATTCCGAACTCAGGTTATTAGATTTTTTAAAAAACCGTGTTTATCCGTGAAAATCCGTGAGCTATTCCCTATTTACGACGCGAAGATTAAATTTGTCGGTCAACCAAGATGTACAGGATTAACTTTGCTCTAGCCCCAAAAGGCGCAGGGCATTCTGGCTGTGAATGGCCTGAAGCGTTTGTTGGTCAAATTCGGCGATTGCCAGATAATCGGCAAAGTGATGATCGGCCATATCAAACGGAATATCTGTGCCCAGCACCACCCGGTCGGCGCCGACCCACTCAACCAGAAATTTCAAGGGCACAGCCGCGTGCGTGATCGTATCGTAATAGAAGCGGCGCAGGTAGCTGGAGGGTGGGGCGCTGATGTGCTGTTTTGTTTCCGCCCGTACCCGGAAGCCGTGATCCAGGCGGCCAATCTGGTAGGGCAGAAAACCGCCCCCATGCGCCAGAATAAGCGTGAGCCGAGGATGCCGATCCAACCAGCCGGAAAGAATCAACCGGCTGGCCGCCAGGCAGGTTTCGAGTGGATTGCCGACGAGATTCGCCAGGTAAAAGTCGGCCCACTCCGGCCTGGTCCCGACGCGATACGGATGCAGCAGAACGGGCACTTGGAGGTCGGCGGCGGCGGCAAAAAAGGGATCGAAGTGGGGGTCGTCCAGCGGAATTTGCTCCATCCGCGTGCCAATCTGGACCCCGCGCAGTCCCAGTTCCAGCACAGCCCGGCGCAATTCCCGCACAGCGGCGGCGGGGTCTTGCAGCGGAACCGTGGCCAGGCCGTACAGCCGCCCGCCGGATTGGGCCACCAGTTCGGCCAGGGCTTCGTTGGTCTGCTGGCAAAATTCCGCTACCGGCCCGGCTTCGAGCCAGTAGAAAAACAGCGCCGGTTGCAGCGAAAGCACAGCCATATCAAGCCCCAGACGATCCATGAGGCGCAGCTTAGCCTCCAAGTTCCATAATTCGGGCATGGCCGGGTAGCGGTAGCCTTCCTGGTGGATTAGCCATTCCTGGCCCTCGCGGATTTGGACGGCCACATTGCCGATGGCCTGTCCCTGCCGGACCTGCTCGATAAACTGGTGGGGAATGAAGTGAGTGTGAAAATCGATTTTCATGGCTTAGATAACTCTCCCAATCTCGCTCCCAAACTGAGTTTGGGAGCGAGATTGGAGGTAATTTTTATGCTTCACTTTCGCTTATTTCCTCGGTTCGCCTGGCCTGCATCTGGTGAAAGCGGCGCACTACATCGGCGTAGAAATCAACAAAGGCCCGTTCGGTAAAGTCGCGCGGCCGGGGCAGGTCAATTTTGATATCTTCAAAGATGTGACCGTGATAATCCAGCATGATCAGCCGGTCGCCCAGTTGAACGGCCTCCTGCATATCGTGGGTGATAAAGATGATGGTTCGTTTGGTTTCCTGCCAGATGCGCAGCAGCTCCGCGCGCATTTGTTCGGCGGTGATCTCGTCAAGGTGGCTGAAAGGTTCATCCATCAGCAGCACCGTTGGCTCGACGCACAGGCCGCGGGCAATGCCGACCCGCTGCTGCATGCCCCCCGAAAGCTGGTGCGGGTATTTGTGCCCCACGTTTTTAAGGCCAACCATCTTGAGATAACGCTGGGTACGCTCTTTGTGGAGGGCTTTGTCCACATGCTCAGGGCGAACAAACATCAGATTGTCCTCGATGTTCAACCAGGGTAGCAGGCGCGGGCTTTGAAAAACGTAACCCAATTTGGAACTGCTGTTATTAGAATAAATTTCGACGCTGCCTGATTTAAAAGCTTCCAGCCCGGCCAGCACATTCAACAGGGTGCTCTTGCCGCTGCCCGACGGCCCGACAATGGTGACCAGGCTGCTGATAGCCACATCAAAGGAAATTCGGTCCAAAACTAGCAACTCGCGGCCCGGATCACCGTAAGACTTGACCAGGTTGCGGATGGAAATAGCCGTTCCTTCCATTAATTAGATAACCTCCTTCACTTTAGCTCGCCAGCGGGCAAAGTGCCGCTCGGCGGGTAAGAGCAAACCATATTCGATGGTCAGCATCACCATTCCAAATAAGATCCCCCAGGCCAGTACGCCGCGCATTTTGAACGAAGCGAAATCAACCCGAATTTGATAGCCAATGCCGCTGTCCCCGCCAAAAACTTCGGTCAGGACAGAGATTTTCCAGGCAACGGTAAAGCCGACCCGAATGGCGGCCAGGATAAACGGCAGCAGCGAGGGCAGGATCAGTTGGCGCACCAACCGCCAGCGGTCTACCGCGTAAACATGGCTCATATCCAGCAGCTCCTTGTCAATAGATTTGACCCCCTCACGGATGTTGACCGCCACAAAGGGATAGGCCCCCAGGATGATGGCCATGACTGGCGCGGTCAAGCCCAGGCCAAAGACCATCACGCATAGCAAGGCGTAAATGAGCGCGGGCATGGATAGCCCCAGAATGACAAAATCCTGAAAGAATTCATCCCAAAAACGCCAACTACCCATCAGGATACCGACGATGGTCCCCAGCAGTAGCGCCGCGCTGAAACCGAGGATAATCCGTATCATGCTAATGCCCAACTCGCTGAAGAAGAGGCCGGTTATGACATACTGCCAACTCACCGCGATTACTGTGGCCGGTGTGGGGAAGAGGCCGATGTTGGCAATCATGGCTGTTACCTGCCAAACGACGCCGATCACAAGAAAAGTGATCCAACGGCGATGCAGAAAAACACCCCGCAAAGACTCGGCCAACTGTCCGGCCCAGGTTGAGGGAGAGGCGGGCACAGAAGTATCGGCAACTAAACTCATTATTGTTACTCCTTCTACATCACCTGCTTAGCTTTTGGTCGCCACCGCCCAAAGTAGCGCTCTATGGGCAGCAAAAGGCCATACTCGATGAACAACATGACCAGACCAAAGAGCAGCGCCCAGGCCAACATGCCATGCACCGAGAATTCATCAAAACTGCCGCGAATCTGCCAGCCAATGCCGTTGACGGCCCCAAAAACTTCCACCAGGGTGCTGACCTTCCAGGCGATGGCGAAGCCTAACCTGAAACCGGCCAGCACAAACGGCAGCAGCGACGGCAGGATAATCTGGAGCACCACCTTTGACCGTTTAACCTGGTAGACGCGGCCCATGTCCAATAACTCTTTACTAATGGCTTTAACCCCCTCGCGGATGTTCACCGCTACAAAGGGGTACGAGGTCGCCAGAATGGCCGTCACTGGGGCCCACAGGCTTAGCCCAAAGAAAAGCACGGCCACCAAGGCATAAATCAGCCCCGGCATGGCCAGCCCAAAAGTAACGATATCTTTAAGATAGTCGTTCCAGGAGTCACGGCTGCCCATCAGGATGCCGACGCTGAGGCCAACCAACAGGGCCGCCCCAAAACCCAGGACAATGCGATACATACTGGCCGCTAACTCGGTAAAGAAGAGGCCGCTGGCTACAATATTGTACAACTCGGTGAAGACTCTGCTGGGGGCGGGGATGAGGCGCGTGTCTCTATAGTCGGCGTAAAGCTGCCAGACCACCAAAGCCGCCAGTATGGCCAGCCAGCGAGGGCTAAGAATGAAGCGCTTTAGAGATTGGCCCAAGCGATTATTCCACCCTAATTGTGTGTTTACAGGGGCGGCTGTCATTGCTTCCATTGCAAATTTTTCCTGACAAATATTTTTTAAATTAACTGAGGGGCATACCCGGTAAAAACCATCTCAATTGGGCGGCGGCACTGCCACAAAGTTTGGATTCGCCTGATCTTCGGGCATAAAGCCGGTTTTGCGCATCAAGTCGAACAGCGGGCGTTCCTTTTCGATCCAGGTTTCATCCAGGTAGATGGTGTCGGCAAACCAGTCATGATCCTGCATCCACTTGGTCATAACCTCCAAATCCCGGTCAAAGGTTTCGGCCTCCGGGTCAAGCCCGTGATCCTCCGGGTACAAACGGATGATGTCGGCCATATTGGCCTGCCAGGCTTTTAAGCCTTCTTCCCACATAGCCAGGAAAAACTCAACGGCTTCGGGGTTGGCGTCGAACCAGGCTTTGCGGGCCAGGAAGATATTGCTGGGCACCCCTTTGTGTTTCTTTTCCGGGTCAAGATGGTCACGATAATATTCCCAGCCGCCGCCTGCGCCATATAACGGCCGGATCGAGCCATCGGCGATTTCCGGGAGCACGGCTTCGGGGACGATGATACCGGCTTCAATTTCACCTTCCCGGAAAAGTTGGCCGTTCACTGCATGCGAGTTCACCACCAGGTCAAACTCGTCGCTGCCAACGCGGAAGTCAACACCTTCGGTTTCGGCCAGCATGACCCCCCAAATCATGGTCGAAGAGAGGGGGCCGGGCACGCCAATTTTCTTGCCCTTGAGGTCTTGAATGGATTGGTAGGGGGAGTCGGTTTTAACCCAGATGGGCACCCGTGACATGTTGTAGAGACCGAAAACAACATACTCTTCGCCGGTTTCTTCCACCAGCGCCGCCACTTCGTAATCACCGGTCGAGGCAATATCGGCGTGGCCGCCGCCAAAAAAGGCAACTTCATCCCAGGTGCTCACGGTGGTCAACTTCATGTTGTACTGCTCTTCGTACTTGGTTACGATGCCGGTATCTTGCATATATTTTAATAAAGGGTCAGGGGCAAAAACAAAGCGGACAACCTGGGCCGGGGGACGCGTGACCTCAACGATCACTTCTTTTTCGACGATCTTCTCGACAACCTCAGGTTCCGCGGCGGGGGCCTGCGCTACGGGGGCAGCACTGGCGCAAGCTGTCAGGGCTACCAGGGTGACAGCCACGATAAGGATTTGCCAGAGCAAATGCTTTTGTGCAAACATCGATTTTTCCTCCTTGAAAATTATCAATCAACTTTGATTCTAACTGATACGCCTCAGGCGTTACTTCTACTTGTTCCCCAGGACAGTTTTAAGTTTGTTATTATGGCGCGTTCCTCCCTTCTTTCAGCCAACTGAACTATCTATTTAGGTTTCAAGATTGTAACTGCTCAGACCTCATGTCATTTCGAGGCCGTAGGCCGAGAAATCCTTACAGTGTTACATCGGCCTCAGAGATTTCTCCCTTCGGTCGAAATGACATGGCTGGGTAGTTATTCAAGATTAAAGAGACGGCGGGCATTGCCGCTGTTAATGGCCTCAAGTGTGTCTGGATCAAGCGCGGCCGTAGCTTGATATTCCTGAAAACGCAGGTCGGCCATATCGAATGGAATATCGGTGCCCAAAAGCACCCGGTCGGCGCCCACCAGTTCGATCAGAAACTTGAGCGGCGTGGCGGCGTGGGTAATAGTATCGTAATAAAACCGGCGCAAATAGGTTGACGGAGGCGGGTCAATCCTGGCCCGCGTCTCAGCCCGAACTCGGAAACCGTGATCCAGCCGGCCTACCTGGTAGGGCATAAAGCCGCCGGCATGAACTAGGATGATGGTCAGGTTGGGGTGACGGTCCAGGCATCCAGAAAGAATGAGCCGGCTGGCGGCCAGGCCGGTTTCAAGGGGGTTGCCAACCAGGTTGGTCATGTAAAAATCGGCAAACTCAGGTCGGAGGCCCACGTAGTAGGGATGGAGCATCACCGGCACATTCAATTCGGCAGCAGCAGCAAAAAATGGCTCAAAGCGGGGATCATCCAGCGGCACATTTTCCATTGTCGTCCCAATCTGGACGCCTCGTAACCCCAAGTCAAGCACGGCCCGGCGTAACTCTTGCGCCGCCGTTTCAGGATTTTGGAGCGGCACAATCGCCATCCCGTAAAGCCGTCCCCCTGATTCGGCCACAAAGCCGGCCAGAGCTTCATTGGTTCGCTGGCAGAATTCCTCGGCAGGGCCGGCCTCAAGCCAGTGAAAAAGCAGCGTGGGCGAAATGGATAGCACCGATACATCAATCCCCAGGTTGTCCATATGGGCCAACTTAGCCGCCAGATCACAAAATTCAGCCGCTAAGGGATAGTGATAACCCTGGGGATGAATAACCCACTCGTGACCATTACGCTGTTGGAGGGTGATATTGTCAATGGCTCGTCCTTGCCGGGCTTCGTCGAGCAGGAAAGGCGGAATATAGTGGGTATGGATATCAATTTTCATAAGCAATGGTACTCCCCATAATCTTTACGGTTTGATTTTTTGCCGTAATTGCCTGGAACTTTGGGTGTGTTCGCTTTTGGGGGCAGACCTCACCCCCCAACCCCCTCTCCGAAGCGGAGAGGGGGAGAAGAGCGCCCT
>JAKLJP010000061.1 GCA_023151115.1 Anaerolineae bacterium | reverse complement strand
TGCCCACGAGCCAAAGTCAGTCAGCACTATCTCTCACCCGCTCACAAGCTCAATGGCTTTGTTTATCACCCAAACTGGCTCCACAATCTGCTCATTTCGACCTCTTCCGCCGGATTGAAAGTTAACCACAGAAATTGTTAGAACTAGGAAAAAATTATTAAAAATCTTTGCGTCTTGGCGAGAGAACTCTTTTTGGCTCTGGCTTGTCCAGGTTAGGGAGGGCGAAAGTTGCTGTTAGAGCGGATGCAGTCCCGGAAATTCCAGTCCAGCCTTTTCCGGCCAGCCGAGCATGATATTCATGCTCTGGACGGCGCTGCCGGCAGCGCCTTTCATCAAATTATCCAGAGCGGCAATGACCACTAGCCGGTTGCTGCCCTCTTCCACTTCAAAGCCGACATCGCAAAAATTGGTCCCGGCCAGCAGCTTTGGCTCCGGGTAGCGGAAGATACCGCTTTTCTGCTTGACCAGCCGGATAAACGGCTCCTGCTTGTAAGCCTGGCGGTAGACTTTCCACACATCCTTCTCTTCGACCTTTTGGTTAAGCAAACAGTGAGCCGTGACCAGCGCCCCCCGAACCAGCTCCACCGAGGTGATAGACATGTATAGCTCAAAATTGTCGCCCAGGGCTTGCCGGACTTCAGCCTGATGGCGGTGGCCGGTCGGTTTGAAGGAACGCACTGCGCCGCTCCGTTCCGGGTGATGGGAGCCTTCATTGGGCCGCGCCCCGCCTTCGGAAGAGCCAACTTTTACATCGGCCACCACGCGGCCCCTGGCTAGCAGCCCAGCGTCGGCCAGGGGGGCCAGGGCCAGGTTGGTGACGGTAGCATTGCAGCCGACGCCGCTGGCGTATTTGGCCGTCGCCAATTGAGCGCGATACCGCTCCGGCAGACCGTAGACAAATTTATCCAGCCAGGCCGGGGCAGGGTGAGCCTCGCCGTACCACTGAGCATAAACGGCGGGGTCGCGCAGGCGGAAATCGGCGGAGGTATCCACAATCCGCTCGGCCAGGCCGGCCCAACGGTCAATTTGTTTGCTGGCTTCGCCATGGGGTTGGGCTAAAAAGAGCAAATCGCATGGCTCCAGCGCCTCCGGGTGGCTGAATTGCAGCTCGGTCACACCGCGCAGGTTAGGATGGGCGGTATGAGCAAATTTTCCAAACTGGCTGGCGCTGGTAATTTGTTTGATGGTGACGTAAGGATGGAATAGAAGCAGCCGCAGCAGCTCACCGCCCACATAGCCGCTGCCGCCGACGATACTGACGGATAGTTTGTCGTTCATAAGTTTACTCTATACTTTTTGGAAGATTTGGAAGGCTGGAAGGTTGGTGTCTTTCTAACCAGTCTTCCAGCCTTCCACCCCTCCATCAGATTTCTCCCCGGCCCACCTTGACCACGTAATCTACCACCACCGCCGGGATGTTGACTCCGGTGGTGTCAATGCTGTTGCGAAACTCCATAGTGTGGTTGACTTCGTTGACCAGAAACCGCCCATCCTGCGTTTCCAGCAAATCCACCGCCACCACCCCGCCACCGACGGCTCTGGCCGCGGCCAGGGATAACTCGGCAATCTGGGGAGTGACCGGGCAGTTTTCGGCCCGGCCGCCGCGAGCGGTGTTGGTAATCCAATGTTCGCTGTAGCGATAGATAGCGGCGATGTTCTCATCGCCCACCACAAAGCTGCGAATATCGCGGGCCGGCTTGTCAATGTATTCCTGGATGTAAAAAATGGAATGTTGGTAGCTGCCCAGCACTTCTTTGTGCTCCAAAATAGCCTCCGCCGCTTCGCGATCATTAACTTTGGAAAGCAGCCGGCCCCAGGAGCCGACGACCGGTTTTAGAATAACCGGATAGCCCATCTCCTCGATAGCAGCCAGGGCCGACTCAGCATCAAAGGCAACTTTGATGCGAGGCGAGGGGACGCCATCGCGCACCAGGGCCGACGAAGTTTCCAGCTTGTCGCCGCAAAGCTGGACAACCCGGTGGGTATTGACGGTGCGCACGCCCCAATCATTCAAAATCCGCAGGGCATACAAGGCCCGTGATTGGGTCACACAACGCTCGACGACGACATCGTAGTGACGCCAATTGTTGTGGTGCAGGTCAAAAATAACTTGCCGGTCGTCAATGACTTCCGGCTGCAAGCCGGCCTGCTCGAAAGCTTGCAAGAGCAATTTTTCTTCAACGCGGACGCGAGAAAGGAGAATAGCGATTTTCATAGTCAGGTCTCAAGTTTGAGGGTAGCAAAGCAGCAGGGTAGCAGATTGCAAAGATTATAATCTTGCTACTTTGCTACCCTGCTATCCTGTCTTATTCTCCCCAGTCCTCCTCCTCTTCCGGGGCCAGTTCCAGGGTGGGCGGGTCCAAGTTGACAACTTCCAACTCCGCGCCGCAGTCGGGGCACTGGATAATCTCGCCTTCCATTACGTCGTCGGGCAGGCTCACCTCGGCAGCACATTCGGGACATTCAGCACTTTTGTTCATGATAAAATTCCTTTTTGACTAATCAAGTATTTGGCACAGCAAGTCTTACCGTTAGCAGCAGCGCCAGGCAGTGACAGATCATACCACATTTCAATGATATTGCGAAACATTATTTACGGGGCGATGCCGGCATCGCCCCGTAGTGGCCGTAGAAGTGGGGGTTATTGTAATTCAAGCCAGACAAAGCGCAAGGATTGTTGGTAAAAAATGTGATGTGACGAGTCGGGGACAAAACTATCCACTGTAGTTGTAAAGCCAAGGCGGTTGAATTTGGAGTTGCGTTGGTTGAGGGTAATGAGCCGGAAATTGGCGTACTTCGAGTGAGTTCAGGAACAGCTTGGGCGGCAGCTACGGCGATCCTTTCCTTGTTGATCCGGACCGGTTGAGCGTGATGCGTCTCCTGGCCGTTATTGACAAAATTGATCTTGACCAACCCGGCCTCGACCTACGCCGGGGCCTCAAAGAGAAATCGGCGGCTTTGATCGTAATTTCCGGGATAGTCGCGCCGGAATCGGCGGGTCGAGGCAATAATCCCAACTTTTTGGGAAAAATTGTGAGCACGGAGCGGCAAATAATTGACGGGTAAGCCGCAGTTTCGGTATAATTTCGGCCAATAAATTCTCTTGAAAGGAACAATGTTTGATGGAGTACCGGCGGTTAGGCCAACATGGTTTGAAAGTAAGTGAGTTTTCGCTGGGGGCGTGGGTTACCTACGGCGGGCAGGTGGGGGAGAAAGAGGCGCGTAAATGTATGTTGGCGGCCTACGAGGCCGGGGTAAATTTTTTTGATAATGCTGACGTGTACGCCAACGGCAACGCTGAAATTGTGATGGGCGAGGTCATCAAAGACCTCAAGCGAACTGACCTGGTTATTTCGAGCAAGGTTTTCTGGCCAACCGGCCCCGGTCCCAATGATCGCGGCCTGTCACGCAAGCACATCATGGAATCGTGTCACGCCTCGCTCAAGCGGCTGCGGGTAGAGTATCTCGATCTGTACTTCTGCCACCGGTATGACCCTGAAACGCCGCTGGAGGAAGTGATCCGGGCGATGGATGACCTGGTGCATCAGGGTAAAGTGCTCTATTGGGGCACCAGTGAGTGGCGCGGCAGCCAGATTACTGCGGCGGTGGGCTTGGCCCGGCAGGGGGGACTCTATCCACCGGCGGTCGAGCAGCCGCATTACAATATGTTCACCCGCGATATTGTCGAGACGGAACTGCTTGAGGCGGCCCAGCGGCACGGCGTCGGCTTGGTGGTTTGGAGTCCGCTGGCCAGCGGCATCCTGACCGGCAAATATAACGAGGGTATTCCTGCCGACAGCCGTATGGCCGACCCGGATTATGCCTGGCTGCGGCAGGGCGTCACTCAGGAAAGGATCTTTAAAGTACGGCAGTTGACTGAAGTAGCCCGCGAAGTGGGGGCCAGTATGGCTCAACTGGCCCTGGCCTGGCTGTTACGCCTGCCGGAGATCAGTAGCGTCATCACCGGGGCCAGCCGGGTAAGCCAGGTCCACGAAAATCTCAAGGCGGCGGAGATCAAAGCCAAATTGACGCCGGAGGTTTTGGCTCGGATTGAGGGGATTTTGGGGAATGACCCGAAGGTGGCGTGAGATGTGAAGCGTGGTGCGTAACCAAATTTTTTGTGAAAATTCGTGTAATTTGTGGCGAAAAATCCTATTTGGTTCTGGCTCGTCCAGGTTAGGAGATGACAATGGCTGAACTAACTCTTGAACAAAAAACCGCCCGCAACATTGAAGTTGATATGAAGGGGCGCGAGGTACGGATTACCTGGGCGGATGGTTATCGCAGTGTTTATCCCCTGGATTACCTACGCAAAATTTGTCCTTGCGCTACCTGCAACGCTCAGCGGCGCAATCAAGACCCGCTGCGGGTGCTAAAACCGGATCAACTTGTTACCACGGCTGAACTGCGGGCAGAGCGCCCGGTGGAAATGGTCGGCAACTACGCCTTGCAGTTCTTCTGGGCCGATGGACACAATGTCGGCCTCTACTCGTTTGAGTTCCTTCGCCAGAAAAACCCTTAACTCAACAGAAATATTTCACCACAGAGACGCAGAGACACGGAGGGTTTTCTCTGCGCCTCCGCGCCTCTGTGGTAAAGAATAGCTCTACTATCTCTCGCCTCCGTTTTCCTTGATTACAGTCTCGGTCTCATCTTCCAGCAGTAGCCCGGCTTTGACCAGATACTCAAAAACCCGGCGGGCGTTTTGTTCCGGCAGATAATTAGCCCCGTCCAGAATAATCTCCGGGTCGAGGGGCGGCTCGTACGGATCGTCAATGCCGGTTAGCCCGTGCAGATCGCCGCGCTGGCTTTGGGAATAAAAGCCCTTGTCGTCGCGTTGGATGCAAACCTCCAACGGTGTGTCCACAAATACTTCGATAAAATTTTCGCCGATCATACGCCGGCAGTCGTTACGGGCGGTGCGATAAGGGCTGATAGCCGCGGTAATAACAATGCCCTTGTGTCTCACAATTTCGGCGGCAATAAAACCGATGCGCCGGATATTGGTGTCGCGGTCTTCCTTGCTAAAGCCCAGCCCCTTGGAAATGTGAGTGCGGATAGCCGCCCCGTCCAGAATTGTTACCTGGCGGCCCTGCTCTAGCAGCATGCTGGTCAAAGCTTCGGCGGTGGTAGATTTACCAGCCCCGCTCAAGCCGGTGAACCAGAGACAAAAGCCCTGTTGATGGCGTGGCGGCGACATTTTGCCCAGAATGGCGGCCGTTTCGGGCCGAGTAAACCAGGCCGGCAGTGGC
Source organism: Anaerolineae bacterium (assembly GCA_023151115.1). The sequence continues at coordinate 29,607 of JAKLJP010000061.1, read as the reverse complement.
TTGCCATTGGCCAGGTATTCGCTCCGCACCTGCGTACCCGAAATGGAGAAGACTCGCACACCCGGCGGAACTTCGGTTTCTTCCACGTAGCGATCCTCGTCGGGCAGATAGGATAGCGCTTTGAACGGGACCATTTTCACCCCTACCTCATCGCTGTACTTGACCAATAACTCCTGGGCCTCGTAAGGACCGTAGAAGGGTTTGCCGCTGGAGTCTTTACCAGGGCCGGCGTGATCGCGGCCCACAATAAAGTGGTTGGCCCCATAGTTGCGGCGGATGATGGCATGCCAGACGGCTTCGCGCGGGCCGGCCATGCGCATAGCCAAGGGTAATAAACTGAGCAGGGCGCGCTGAGGATCGTAATAATTTTTGATCAGGGTTTTGTAGATGCGGACACGGGTATAGTGGTCCACATCGCCCGGTTTGGTCAGGCCAACAACCGGGTGCAGCAACAGCGCCCCGTTGATGTCGGTCATGGCCCGTTTGGTTAGTTCTTCGTGGATGCGGTGGAGAGGGTTGCGGGTTTGGAAGGCCACGACGTTGTGATGGCCCATGCCGGTCAGCCGGCGGCGGACCTCGGCCGGAGATAGGCGTAGTTCGGTAAAATCGTAGGCGCGAGGCAGATTGATGACCCGTAACGGGCCGGAGATATAGACTTTGCCCCAGGTTTCCATTTCGGCTACGAGGGGGTGGCGAGCATCCAGGCTACCACAAACATGATGGGCCTCGCGGTCGGCGTCCCAGGCATAAGCCTCCTCAACCTTCATCATCGCCATCAAGTTATTTTTGTTGTCACGCAGAGCGATCTCTTTACCCAGGCGCAGCGGCGTGTCCTCGTCAATCGGCAGGGTAATGGGTATGGGAAAGAGCGTGCCGTTGCCCAGGCGCATCTCTTCGACCACCCGATCATAGTCGGCTTTGCTCATAAAGCGGTCCAGCGGTGAGAAGCCGCCAATAGCCAGCAGTTCCAGATCGCACAGTGAGCGGTTGGAGAGCTGAATAGAGGGAAGGGTATTGGCTTTTTGAGTCAGTTCGGCCCGTTCTTCCTCAGCCGCCAACAGGTTGACCAGTTTTCCACCGTAAGGAGGAGTCAGCAGATCCGTGGGCATCGTTGTCTCCTTTTTGCCGCAATGATTTTCCTATTGCCATCTTAGTGAGATAACGATGCGCTGTCAATAGTGAATGAGTGGATTACTCCCTCAAAAATTTCAAGGCAGTATTGATGGATAGGTCGAAGATCAAGACACCCCGGTTTAGATTTATTCGGATAAGTTAGCCAGTTTGCGTTCGGCATGGGCTTTTGCTGCCCGATACTCGCCGCTGTAAAGGGCCTGGCAGTAGGCCAGGTATGCCGGAGTAGTAATGGAAGGCACTTCTTTTTTAGGTAAAATCTGGCGTTGCTGGCTGGTTTTGGCCAGCACAGCAACACCCGCCCGGACGGCTTCGATAAAATCACTGCGTTGGAGCGGCGAGGTCTGCCGGAGTAATCTTAGCGCCACTTCGCTTGTTCGGGTGGCGATGGTCTGCAGGAGTTCACGGCCTTTTTCGGCGCTGGCTTTACCGCGCGGATCAGCCCCAATGACTCCATCCAGCGGTTGATGGGCGGGAACATGATCCAGCCGGATCAGATCAGGCCACAGCGACCACAGCAGGGAGGTTTCACCGATGCCGGCGTGGTCGCCTTGATAAATATCCGTCACCAGGTCATATTCGGTCAGCGGCAGAATTGTCACCGGCGAGCGCTGCATGACGGTCAGAGCGGCCCGCTTCAGGGTGAGGGTGTGGTCCAGGCCAAAGTGACCGGTAAAGGCCACGATAACCCGAAATCCCATCGCGCCAAACTGCTCAAAGCTGGCGATAAGCAGCGGCTCGATCTGCTCAATGGCTAAATTAAGCGTGAAAGGGTAGGGGACACCGCCGACGGCCCAATACGATACCGGGGCGAGGACCGCTTCGCTTGGCCGGGACACCGCTTCCCCAATCGCTTGGGCCACCAAGACATCCAGGCCGAGGGGCAAGTGGTAGCTGTGCCATTCAATGGTACCCATAGGCAAAATCAACATCGGGCAGGCTTCGAGTCGAGCCTGCAATTGGTCGGGGAAAAGCTCTTCCAGGCGGTAAAGGGCCATTGCTACCTCGCAAATCAAATGATTGACCGGAGACCAGGAACCGAAGACTGGTGTTTCTTAATCTTGGTCTTCCATCTCTGGTCCTCGGTCGGTTTATTCCTCAAAACTTACCACTGTCCGAATGCCGCCATATTTGGCCGGATGGGCAAAGAGATCAGGAACTTCGCTCAGACCGATGGTACGGGTGTGCAGTTCATCCAGGTGCAGCCGTCCGGCCATATACCAATCGGCCAGCAGCGGCAGATCTATCTCCGGGCGGACATTGCCATAGATACAGCCCAAAATAGCCTGCTGCTGGCTCATAAAACGGCGCGGCCGGAAGGCGAGCAGCGCTTCCCGTTCAGCCGCGCCGATCAGCGTCAGCGCACCGCCGCGAGCCAGCATGTCAAGCCCCTGCTGCATCAATTTAGGCAGTCCGACCACTTCAAAGACATGCTCAACCCCGCGCCCGCCGGTGATCGTTTTGACCTGCGCCACCGGGTCGCCCTGGCTGCTGTTCACCGTGTCGGTCGCACCCAATTTCGTGGCCAGTTCCAGCCGGTCCTCAGTCACATCCACGGCGATGATCCGCCGGGCATTCGCCAGCCGCGCTCCCTGTACAATATTCAAGCCTACCCCACCCGCGCCGATGACAACCACATCCTCACCGGGTTGGACTTTGGCCGTGAACAGGGCCGCCCCGACGCCCGTCGCCACCCCGCAGCCCAACAGGGCCGCTTTGTCCAGCGGAATATCGGCTCGAATCGGCACTGCGCCTCCGGCCGGGACCACCACCCGCGGGCAAAAGGTCCCGGCGTTGAGCATCACATGCAGCGGCTGCCCTTGCCAAAAGGCTCGCGGCGCGGCGGTTCCCTGGATATTTTCGCACAGGTCGCGCCGCCCGGCCAGACAGCGGCGGCATTGACCGCACTTGGGCTGCCAGTTGATCGCCACATTATCGCCGGGTTTGAGGTGCTGCACCCGCTCCCCCACCTCCTCCACAATCCCGGCCCCTTCATGGCCCAGGATGACCGGGTAGGCGCGAGCGTACTGCATATACCCCAGGTCGGTGTGGCAGATACCGCTGGCGGCGATGCGGACCAACACTTCCTCCGGCCCCGGCGGGTGGAGGGTGATGGTTTCCAGGGTTGGCAGACGGCCCAATTCGGCCAGGATTATCCCCGGCAGTTCATGCATGGCTAAACTCCTAACAGAGCTTTGGCAATCGTGACAGCCTGGCTGGCGTCGGCGGCAAAGCCATCCGCGCCGGCATGAGCGGCAAATTCCTGGGTGATCGGCGCGCCGCCAATGATAATCTTCACCCGGTCGCGCACCCCGGCTTCGGCCAGCCGGTTGATGGTCATCGGAATGTTGACCATCGTAGTGGTCAGCAAAGCCGACATCCCCACCAACTGCGTCCCCTCGTTGACGGCCTGGATAAATTTTTCCGGCGGGGTGTTGACCCCCAGATCAACCACCTCAAAGCCCGCGCCTTGCAGCATCATGATAACCATGTTTTTGCCGATGTCATGGATGTCACTCTGCACGGTGCCGATGGCTGCTTTGGCAATGGGTTTGATTTCACTCTTGACCAGCAGCGGCTTCAAAATATCCAGTCCCGCCTGCATGGCATTGGCCGCAACCAGCATCTCCGGCACAAAGCAGCTTCCGATTTCAAACTGCCGTCCGACCTCGCGCATGGCCGGGATCATTCCATCGTACAAAATCACATCGGGGGTCATACTGGCTGCCAATAATTGAGGCACGACTTCTTTGACCAGCGGCCGGTCGCCGTCAATGACGGCATTGTACAAAGTGTCCAGCAGTTCTTCGGCCTCTTCGCTGAATTCCTCACGCTGTTCTTCATCCGCGGCTGTCGCCTGTGTCACCTGCGTTTGAGCCTGCCAGACCGGCGCGGGCGCTTGACCCTGATCGTAACGCAGGGCCAGATCATACATCGCCAGGACATTTTCCAGGGGCGTATCGGATTGAATGTGGTGCGAGCTGGCCAACACATAGCCGCCCTGCTGTCCCAACACCTGAATCCGCTCCTTGACTTCGTTGCGGACATCTTCGACGGTGCCGCGCGGCAGAGTTTTGATGATGTCAATGCCACCATGGAAGCACAATCGGTCGCCAAATTCGGCTTTCAAACGAGGCGGCTCCATGCCCTTGGCGTCAGCCTGAACCGGGTTGAGCACGTCAACGCCCAGGTCAAGCAGTTCCGGCACCAGCGGATAGATAGCTCCATCGCAGTGATACATGACCTTCAAGCCAAAACTTTTGGCCACTTCGATCAGCCGGGCGTGGCGCGGGCGGATATAGTTGCGCCACATATCCCGCGAAATCATCAACGAATTCTGGGTGGCCACATCGTCATAAAAGTAGACCATATCCAGTCGGTCGCCGGCCAATTCCAGCACCCGCCGGGTATTTTCCACGTACACATCGGTCAGCCGATCCATAATATAGAGCGGGATGCTGGGCGTGGTGACCAAATCCATCAGAAATTCTTGCAGGCCGCGCAGTTGCCAGGCAATTTCAAAGATCGAGCCGATGCGGAAACGCAGGTGATATTGGTCGTGGGCATCCAGTTTTTGAATGACTGCCGGCAACGGGCTAAAATCCCACCAATCCGGGTTGGGCCAGGCGTAGTTTTTTAGATCGTCGAGCGAGGTGGCCGTTTTGAGCGGCCAGGTGGCAAATTCCTCATAGGCGCCGGTGGGGTTTTTGACAATGCGAATGTGGTGGCCCCAGATGTCGTACCAATCGCCGTTGGGCAGGCGCTGCCGCCACATGCGGTTGGGGGTGGAGCGGCTGAGGGCATCCCACCAATCTACTTTGGCGCCGGGGTGCAGCACCGAGTCAGGCGGCTGGTAAAACTGGTCATACGAAATAACCCGACAGTCAATTTCAAAGTGTTGCAGCACGGTTTCCCAGGTGGGGTCATAAAAATCGCTGTCCGTCGCCGGCCGGGCCGGTATTTTCAGGTGTTCAATCAGCCTGGCCCAGATTTCCGGGGTCGCCAGAAAGTCAACCGGGGCGCGGTCGGGCTGCTGGTGATTGAGGGCGGTATTGACTCGGGCGCGGGGGGTAATCCTGCCGCTGCCGTTTGATGGGGTGGTGGTCATAGTTTCTCCAGTATGGTAATGTGAAAAATCTTATAAGGTTGTCCCGGCCTCTGCCAGGCCAATCTTTTCCGCTTTGTGGATCATCGCCGCGGCAATCTGGCGGGTTTCCTCTACTTCGTGAGGCAAAGCAGCCCCCACTTCCTGGTTGACCAAGCTATCACACTGTTCGCGCAGGGTTTCCAGGTCGGGCACAGTGTCGGGATAAGCCTGGTGGAGGGCGTCGAGCCAGCGTTTGCCGTAGGTGGCGTGGATGGTTTCATCGGCCCAGTCAAAATCCATATCGTGCTGGCTCATTTTGTCCTGGTATGAAGCAAAAGCCTGGGCGCGTTTGGGCTTTTTGCCGATGTTCTTGGTTTCAAAATAGTGCAACATGCCCAGACGGACAGCCGGAGATTGACCACGGGCGCTGTCGAAGATGTGGCTGCCCATGGGCATCTCCGCGGGAGTAAAACCCCAGGAACGCAGCCGTTCATAGCCCATGCGGGCATGGCGGGCCTCGTCGTAGGTCCAGCGGGCGGCATCGTAAATAAACTCCCACTCCAACTGGTTGGCAAAGGCGTGCAGGATGGCGCCGCCGGTTTCCACCGCCCAGACTTCATTGAGGTGGCTGACGGCGCTGCGTAGTTGCAGCCGCAGGCCCTCGCCGTAGGCAAAGTTGGGGTCTACCACGTCGGGCCAGTAGTAGCGGCACAGATGAAACTGGGGATCGCGGGCCGGAACTTCGGCCAGTTGAAACTCCCGGCGACCGGGCAGGTCGGCCCAGGGGGCGGGAGTCTGCGGCTCGGTTTCAATCGAAACGCCGCCAACCTGGCCCAGCCGCTCACTCAGTCCGGCCACCCAGGCCTCGGCTTCGTGGCGGCGTTCCGGCGCAGCTTTGAGCATTTCACCGCTCAGACGGGTCAGGGCGGCAATCTGGTCGGCCTTTTCCTGAACAGCAACCCGCAAGGCGCGCAGGATGGGGCCGTCGGTCAGGTCGTCGGCCTGCTGCAAATAATCCTGGTAGGCGGCCAGCATAGCCGGCTTGAAAACACGAGCCAGCGATAGAACAAAAGCTTCGCCGCTGGGGGCGTGAATAGCTTCATCAAACGTGGCGATGAGTGGGGCGTCGGTATCAATTTCCAGCAGCCGGCTGGGAAAGCGCAGCTCAAACACGCGCTCGCGCATGGCGTGGGCGGTCATGGCATCCTGCCAAAAGAAGTAGGGTAGGACAGTTTTGGCCTCAAAGGAGGCCAGCCCGGCCAGCCAGCCTGATTGGCTGATAATGAGCGAGCGTTCGCAAAAGAAGAATCGCTTCAAAATTTTGGCCGCGTCAATCCGCAGCCAGCGGGCGCGGATATGTTGGCCGGGTAAATAAACCTGGGTTGCAGCATCCATCGTGGGAGACCTCCATAACGTTAGGTAAGGTGGTTTCAAGAAAATAATTACTCAATATTCGTGTTGCGTAAGATATGATGAACGGAACACGCAAGACGCAACACATTTTGGTTAAGTTAAATCTTGGAACCTAAATAATTTTTATTTAAGCTGATTGACCTTACATTTGAACCAGGCCGGGGGTAATTTCCAGGGTCGAGAGTGAAATAGCCAGAGAGTTCGGATCATTGCGTTTGACCATCGCCCCCAGCTTGAAGCGGTCGCCGCGCAGCCACAGCTCGGAACATTCGATAGGCGAGCCATCCTGTAAATAAGTGCTTTGTTCCATATACATGACCGGGTCTCGTTTGGCAATGCCAAGCAGTTTGGCGATATCTTTGTCCGCCACCTGAGCTTCAAACGAACGGTGGCCGTAATCAATCGTCAGGCCGAAATGTTCTTCCAGGGCTTCGAACAGTCGGGAATGGATAAAATCTATTTTCTCGATGGTCGGACAGCGCTCATAAACGACATAATTGTGGAGCAGGATCATCGGTTCGCCATTGACCAGCCGGACCCGCTTGAGAAAAAACACGGGCGACTCGGCGGGCAGTAATAAGCGCCCGACGACTCGCTCCGGGACCGGTATAACCTTTTGTTCCAAAACTTGCGTTTCAAACGGAATTCCCCGGCTGATCAAATCCTCAGAAAAAGTGACCAGGCGTTCGGCCAGGGGCTGCTCCAGCACCCGCGCCGCCACAAAGGTGCCGCGTCCGTGGGTCTGTACCAGCAAGCCCTCGGCAATCAGTTCGGCCAGCGCCTTGCGGATCGTTCCCCGGCTGACCTGAAGTTCAAGAGCCAGGTCGGCTTCGGCTTTGAGTTTGTAATGTTCCGGCCAGTCGCCGCTCACAATCTGTTGGCGCAGCCAGCTTTTGATTTGCAGATAGAGCGGTATCGGGCCGGTGTGATTCAATTCAGGCGGTTGGGACAGGGGGGGCAGTTCGCTCATATTTCAGCTAATAACGTACACTAAGGATTATAAAGGTTTAGTAAGGTACAGTCTAGCATAGTTTTGTTGAGTTGTCAATATTTTGTAGTTACATAGTTACAATTGATTCTTGACAAACCGGAAAACGGTTGTATAATGGAGTTAAGTTTTGTAGTTACATAGCTACATAGCTATATAATCATATTCCACTTCCCGCAAAATTACTTCACAAAAAACTATATTACACCATAGGAGATGTCTCATGGGCGAGGCTTTTCAAACCATTGATGCCGGTAAGTTGTCAAAATTAGAATTAGCGAAGCTGGTTCAATTTACCAATGTCCGGCCAAATGCCACCAGAGATATGATTGTGGCTCATCTGGAAACATGCGCCATGTATCAGTTTGACGCAGCCATGATTGCCATGTGCTGGGTGCCCCTGGCAAAAGAAGTGCTGCGTGGCAGCGGCGTTAAGGTTGCCACCTGTTTTGGTTTAGGCTTTGGCAACGAAAGTTTGCATGCCAAGATTGCTTTGGTGCGTGAGTGCATGGCTTTGGGCGCAGATGAAATTGATTACGAACCGAATATGAGCCTGTTTCTTTCCGGCCAGTACGACCAGTTTCGCGAGGAAGGGGCAGCTTTGGTGCGGGCCGCTGATGGACACCCCATCAAAGCTATGCTCGAATTTGGTTATCTCAAAAGCGAAGCAGAAAAGCGCCTGGGCGTGCAGTTGCTCGTTGAGGGTGAAGTCCCCTGGATAAAAAATTCCAGCGGCTGGGGCGAAGGTGGCATCGCGGCTACTGTCGAAGATATTCAACTGCTCCGCTCGGTCACCGAGGGTACTAAAAGCCGAGCCAAAGCCTCCGGCAAAATCAACAATTACGAAAAGGCTGTCGCCATTCTCAACGCGGGGGCGCAAATGTTGGGGACCAGCACCGGCAAGAATATAATGGATACCTACCCTGAATAATTAATCCAAACTCTGAAGGAGGATTCGATGGCGAATTCTGACCATCAACCAAAAATTGTCCTGATTGGTAGTTATCTGGTGGCCCTGGTGATGGATGTGGACCGTATCCCCACCGTGGGCGAAACTGTCCTGGCTCGCAATTTCCGCGAGGCATATGGCGGCAAAGGCTCCGACATGGCGGTGCAGGCCGCCCGCTTGGGTGCGCCGGTTGACTTTGTGGGCTGCGTCGGCGATGATGATTTTGGCCGGGCTTTCATCAAGCTGATGCAAAAAGAAGGGGTCAATCTTGACCTGCTCAACATCCGCGCAGAACTGGCGACCGGGGCTGGCTTCATTATTAAAGGCGGTGGCAAAAATATCATTACGATTGATATTGGGGCCAACCAGCTCTTCTCCCCGGCTGACGTAGATCGAGCCATCTCCCGGATGGACGCCGCCTCAGTCGTGCTGATCCAGCTTGAAATCCCTCTTGAAACGGCCTTGCACGCCGCTAAAGTGGGCCACCAACAGGGGGCCAGGGTTATCCTCAATCCGGCTCCGGCTCACGATTTGCGCCAGTATGATCTCTCTACTGTAGACATCCTCACCCCCAATGAAACCGAAGCCCGGGTCTGTTTGGGCCTGGCGCCCACCGATCCCACCAGCGATGGGGAGATTGCCCGGCGTTTGCTGGCCCTGGGTTGTCGCACCGTAGTGATGACCCTGGGTGAACGTGGCAGCCTGATTGTCACCCCTGAGCAAACCGTCGAAGTTCCGGCATTTTCTTTTCCCAATGCGATTGACAGCAACGGTGCGGGCGACTCTTTCAACGCCTCCCTGGCGACAGGCTTGATTGAAGGCAAATCGTTGGTGGAGGCGGCCCGTTTTGCCAATGCCGTAGCCGGATTGTGCTGCACCCGTTGGGATACTGTCCCTTCGTATCACACCCGGCAGGAAGTGGAAGACTTTTTAACAAATAACAGGTAACAGGTAGCAGGGGTGTATTAACCCAGCCTACTGTCTACTATATTCAAAGGAGAATCAAAATGCGTCCTGGTCGAATCATTCATCCTGAATTGGCTCAAGCGGTGGCTACTTTAGGCCACTCTGATATTCTGTTGGTAACGGATGCCGGTTTCCCCATCCCGGCTGATGCCTGGCGAATTGATTTGGGTTTCTACGAGGGCTTGCCCGATGTGCTTGATGTGCTGCGGGTGCTGCGGCAGGAAGTTTTTGTCGAAGAAGTCCACTTTGCCGGTGATATTCTCACCAAAAACAAACCCCTCTATACCTCACTGCAAGATATTTTTACCGGCGCGGGCGCTGTCTTCAAGCTGACCACCCACGAAACCCTGGTCAATGATATTGCCCATCGGGCCAAGGTCATTGTCCGTTCTGGCTCCTTCAACCCTTGGGCGAATATTGCTCTGGTTGCCAGCACCGATCCCTTTGCCTGGTTTGCCGATGGCTCCGGCACGGAAATTCTGCCGGCCTACGTGGAACGCCGCCGCTTGATGAGTGAAAACGTCCGGCCCGAAGCCCAGCCTTAATCATCCAAAAAACGTAACTGTTCAGCCATATCCCTTCGACCGAAGGGAGAAATCTCCGAGGCCGATGCAGCGCGGTAAGGATTTCTTGGCCTACGGCCTCGAAATGACATGAGGGCTGGGTAGTTACCAAAAAACAATTTGGCTCATGTATAGAACAAGTGCAATGTAGCAGAGGCGGCTCCCACGCTGCCGGGGGCCGGGCGTGGGAGCCCGGCCTGCTTTGCACTAGTACTTAACATGAGCCAACAATTTAATTTCTACAAGGAGGCAATAATATGTCAGAGATGACCCAAGTGATTGATTTTGACCTGGATTTTTTACCCCATCTGCCCCCTAAAACTGATTATGGTATCGGCTGTATTGGAGCCGGCTTTATCATGCGGGATATTCACATTCTGGCTTACAACAATGCCGGATTTAAAACGGTGGCGATAGCCTCGCGCACCCCGGCCAACGCCAGGGCCGCCGCCGAAGCCCGCAACGTGCCCAAGGTTTACGACACCTGGCAGGAGCTGCTGACCGATCCTCATGTGGAGATTCTTGATATTGCCTTCCCGCCCGATCAACAACTGGGCATCATCAAGGAAGCGGTCAAGCGGCCCCACATCAAGGGTATTTTGGCTCAAAAACCGGTGGCCATGAATTACAAGGAAGCCAAGCAAATTGTTAACCTGTGTGACCAGGCCGGCAAAAAGCTGGCGGTCAACCAGAACATGCGCTACGACCAATCTATGCGAGCCTTGAAGACGCTGCTCAACCGGGGCGTTCTGGGCACGCCGGTGCTGGCCACCATCGAAATGCGGGCCATCCCTCACTGGCAACCCTTTCTGCGCGATTACGACCGCCTGACCTTTCTCAACATGAGCATCCACCATCTCGACAGCTTCCGCTACCTCTTTGGCGACCCGGAGCGCGTACTGGCCAGCGCCCGCACCGACCCGCGCACCCAGTTTGCCCACACCGACGGGATCACCCTTTACATCCTGGAATACGAGAACGGCTTCCGCGCTACTGGCTGGGATGATGTCTGGACCGGCCCGGTGCGCGAAGGCAGCCTGGGCGACATCTACATCAAGTGGCGCGTCGAAGGTACCGATGGCCTGGCCTGGGGCACCATCGGCTGGGTGGATTATCCCAACGGCAGCCCCAGCACCATCAATTTTACCACCAAGCAGCAGCCCGGCTACTGGTTCCAGCCGCGCTGGAATAAAGTCTGGTTTCCGGATGCGTTTGAGGGCACTATGGCCCAACTGATGCGGGCCATTCAAGAGGACAGCGAACCGGAAATCAGCGGTCACGACAATCTCAAAACAATGGCCTTGATTGATGCCTGTTACAAGTCGGTCAGCGAACATCGCGGCGTTACCCTGGCTGAGATGATGGCAGATTAGAGCAAGGAACACAGAGTTTCTCAGAGATCACTCAGAGAAGCGCAGAGGGATTATCTTATTTAATTCTCTGTGAACCTCTGTGTTGCCTTTGTGTCTCTCCGTGAGCCAAAAATTTTTTAGACTCAATCATTATTAATTCAGAAAGGAGATTATCTAATGAAACTTGGTTTGATTAATTCTCTCTATCTCGGTACGGCTATTGACCCGTACACCGATGGCATCAAAGTAACCAAAGAGATTGGCTTTGATACCATTGACATTTATCCGGCTGATGGCGAAATGTCGCCGGCTCAAATCAAAAGCTCCAAAGCCATTGCCAAAGAAGTGGGACTGCCCATCCGCTCCGTGCCGCTGATTCTGTTTGGCCTGTTCGACCCCAACCGCTCCGCCCGCGAGCACTCGGTGGATCTGGCCAAGCGCATAGTAGATATGACCGCTATCCTGGGGGCTGATAATGTCTTGCTGGTCAACGGCGAATATTTCTGGCAGCTTGAAACCGGCTTTAGCAAAGACTGGATCTGGAACAACGTGGTCGAAGGGGTGCGCAAAATTGGTGAGCACGCCGACGCCGCTGGGGTGCGGATCTCCATCGAGCTTGAGCCGTTCAAAATGTCCCTCATCAATTCCATTGATACGATGGAAGCTTTTTTGAATGCCGTTGATATGCCCGGCGTGGTCATGGCCAATGTGGACTGCGCCCACCTGGGGCTGGCCAATATTCCGCCCACCGAAATTCAGCGCCTCAAAGGCCGCATTTGTCATGTTCACTTCTCCGACTCGCTGGACACGCACGGCGACCTGCCGCCCGGACGTGGCCGCATGCCCCTGAAGGAATATCTGAATCAATTGAATATTGCCGGTTTCGACGGCAGTGTGACCATCGAATTGGAGTGGCCGCCCGATCCATCCCGCGAGGGTGTGATTGCCTGGGCTACCGAAGCTTACCAAAAAACCGATGAAATGATGCAGGCTTTGGGCATCCGCAAATAAGGCGTGAGATCCAAATAATTTACCTAATTCACCTAAAGTAAAGAGATTGGAGATTAGAGATTCATCTCCAATCTTCAATCTCCCAAGTACGGTAGCCTGGAGGAGAGGTATTATGGACCGCAAACAACCAAATAAAAATTTGATTGATAGCAATGTGTCCCGTCGCAGATTTTTACAGATGGCCGGGGTTATCGGCGCGGGGCTGGTCGCACAAGCCTGTGGCAGCCAACCGGCGGCGCCCACCCAAGCTCCGGCTGCTGCTGCAACGACCGAAGGGGCCAAAGCCACAGCTCCGGCTGTCGTGTCGGCGGCCAAACCCGGTTTAGCCAAAGGCATGATCGGCGGGCCGACCGGCTTTGAGGGCGCGGAACGGTATCAATACGGGCCGGACACCCCCGCCGGACGAGCCATTGAAGCGTTGAAATCTCTGCCTGCCGACCAGAAACCGGAAAGGCTAACCATCCAACTGGCCGACGGGGCGCTGGGGCACTTCCAGGTGGGCTTTCCCGAAGGCGCGCCAACCGTGCAGCAAATTTTTGAGGAAGACAGCGGCATCAAGCTGGAATTTGTCGGCATCTCACCGGATGACCAGTTTACCAAAATCATCCAGGAAACCACCACCAAAGCCGGTAAATTTGATATTTACTCTTTTTGGGGACCGGACAAAGGTAGCCTGGCCGAAGCTGGGGCGCTGCTAAACCTGGATGAGTTGGTGGCCAAACACAAACCCGAATGGGAAAAGCACTACGTCGGCGGCGAAATAACGGTGCAGCAGTTCAATGCCCATGCCGGTTCTTTTTATGCCGTTTCCTTTGACGGCGATTATCAAATCTGGATTTATCGCCAGGATTTGTTTGAAGATTCTAAAGAGCAAAAAGCCTTCAAGGACAAGTACGGTTGGGATTTGCAATGGCCCGAAACCTGGGAGCAGCTTGACCAAATCGCGGAGTTCTTCCACCGGCCCGATCAAAACCTGTTTGGCGTAACCGACCTGCGTAATCAATTCTGGGGGTATACCAACTGGTATCAGCGCTACGCTTCCGGAGCTTCACCCAATCAATTTTACTTTGACCCGGCCACGGCCAAGCCCTTGATTGACAGCGAAGCCGGCATTCAGGCCGCGCAGGAGTATGCCAACACCCTCAAGTTCCGCGGCCCTGACGGTATGACTTGGGGTTGGCCGGAGCAGTATGCCAATATGGCTTCCGGTGGTGCTGCCGTCACCTGTGCTTTCCCCAATATGCCCAAGTTCCTGGACAGCCCCGATAACAAGGACAGCAAAATTGTGGGCAAAATCCGCTCTGGTCTGGCCCCGGGCCGGATTATTGATGGCAAGTTGGTTCGCCGCACGGTCTGGTGGCCCAATCAAACGTTGGGTGTGTCCGGCCAATCCAAGTATGGCGAAGCAGCTTATTTGTTCCTGCAATGGGCCAACAGCCCGCAAATCTATCCCTGGATGGTGGCTAACCCGGCCGGCTTTATGGACCCGTTCCAAAATGGTGACTTTGACGACCCCATTGTTATCAAAAGCTACCACGACTACCACATCCCCACCTACAAAACCAGCATCGAACACTCGGTCCCGCCCATTAATCTGAATGGGGTCAACGAGTATGTCAGCGCCCTGGAAACTAACCTCCAGGCGGTCATGACCAATCAAAAGAGCGCCGAACAAGCCATGAAAGACGCCGCCACTGAATGGGAAAAGATCACCGACCGGCTGGGCCGCGACAAGCAAATTACCGCGCTGCAAGCCCAGGTTCCGGCCTATCCCAGTGTGATAGACGAACCGACGATCAAAAGCGCTTAAGTAGGTTGCGTCACTGCGAGCCGCAGGCGAAGCAGTCTCCCCCTTCGGGACGGGGGATTGCTTCGGCCTACGGCCTCGCAATGACATCTGGAATAGTTACAGCGCCAGAATTTTTCAAGCCAGGTACAGGTTTATGACTCAAAGTATGATCAAACCTGCTCCGGTGGAGTCGTCCGCCGAAGCTGAATCCAGCCGGGGTTGGCTGCATCTGTTGGGCCAGCGCGACCCCCGGCGTTTTGCCTCGGTGCTGATTTTGCCAGCCCAATTATTGCTGATGGCTATTGTCGTCTTTCCGCTGGTCACGGAAGTTTATATCAGCTTAACCGGCTGGTCGCCCACACGCGGCGGGGATTGGTGGAAGGCTTACCAGTTTTGGGATTGGGGTCTCAATTACGCCGAAACCCTGTGGGACTCCGATTTTTGGCAAGCTATGTGGCGCACGCTCATCATTGTTGGGGTGGCCGTGCCGCTAGAGTTTTTGCTGGGGCTGGGTCTGGCCTTTCTCTTCCTGGAAGAGTTTCCCGGCAAACGCATCTTCCACACCGCCCTGCTGACGCCGATGATGATTGTGCCGGCCGTGGCCGGGTATATGTTCTTTATGCTGTTTCAGGGAAACGGTCCCATCAACTCCATCTTGACCATGATCAGCGGCAGCCAAGTGGTGATTCCCTGGCTGTCGAACGGTACCATGGCCATGCTCGCCTCGATTATCGCCGAGGTGTGGCAGTGGACGCCGTTGATGTTTTTGATTTTGCTGTCGGGACTGGTCGGTCTGCCGGAAGACCAGATGCGGGCGGCGACGATTCTGGGCGCGTCTTTCTGGCAGAAGTTTCGCTACTTAATGCTGCCCATGCTCAAGCCGGTCATCATCATTGCCCTGGTGATCCGCTTTATGGAAGCGATTAAGATTTTTGACGCCATCTTCCTGATGACCGGCGGCGGCCCGGCCCGCGCCACCGAAACTATCTCGATTTTTATGTACCGGGTCGCCTTTCAAAATGTGCGCTGGTCTTACGCAGCGGCTTCAGCCATTATCATCTTGGTCTTGATGACCATTGTGGCCTCGTATGCCCTGCGACCTTTGCAAGTTTCCAATGATAATTCCTAGCATCCTTCAAACCTCACAGGTCTTTGAGATGTATGAGGTTTCTCTACTTCGACAATGTTACACCTTAAATAATTGCTCACGGATGAACACAGATGACACGGATAAAAATTAAGAAAAAAATTGTGTTTATCCGTGTTTATCCGTGAGCTAATGTATCAGTCGTGTTAATTTAACATTGTCACATAATGATGGAGTGTACTGTATGGCCCAACCTAAAAGCTGGCAGTTCTTTGGGCGCTACCTTCTGATTATCATCATCACCGTGTTAGCCCTGTTTCCGGTCTATTGGATGGTCGGTATGGCCTTTAAGCCCAAAGCAGAGTGGACCAGCGCCACCGGCGAAATTTACTGGCTGCCACAGCAGCCGACCATGGAAAATTTTACCACGCTGCTAACTGAGTATCGCGGCCAGTTCTTTCGGGGCAACCAGACCTCGGCTCTGCCGGCGATTATCAACAGCGTCATTGTCTCGGTGGGCGGAACGCTTTTGGCCCTGGTAATTGGCGCCCTGGCTGCCTATGGCCTGTCCCGCTTCAACACCGACAGCGGCGATTTCCCCTTTTATATTGCCCTGGGCCGCCTTTTTTTGCTGGTGCTGGCTTTGATGCCCTTCATGCTGGTCATGGCGTGGTTTGACATCGTCAACCGCTGGTATGGCATCATCCCGCTCATCCTCATCGGAATTGTGCTGGACTACGTGATTGGCGGCTTGATGGCTCGCTTCTATACTCGTGGGCCCGTCGGCAACCTGGCCTTCTCTATTTTGCAACTGCGCATGTTCCCGCCGATTGCCATTATCATCCCCATCATGATCATGTGGTCGGCCCTGAATATGATTGATACCTGGTACGGCTTGGTCATTATCTATGGGGTGGTGACGCTGCCCTTTGTGGTCTGGCTGATGAAGAGCTTTTTTGACGATGTGCCCCGCGAGTTAGACGAAGCCGCAATTGTGGATGGCGCGTCGTATTGGGGCACGTTCTTCAAAGTGGTGCTGCCCCTGGTCAAAGGCGGCCTGGCTTCGACGGCGCTGTTTGTCTTCATCCTCAACTGGAGCGATTTTCTGGTGGCCTTGCTGTTGACCAGCAGCGAATGGGCTACCATCCCGGTCTTTCTCAACCGGCTGGTCACGGCTGAAACCGGTCAGCAGCACGGCCCACGAGCGGCGCTGGGACTGATTGCGGCTATTCCGCCGGTGGTGTTTGGGTTGATGATTCAAAAATATCTAGTGCGCGGGCTAACGTTCGGCGCGATCAAGAAATAAATCCCTATGTCAAGTATTCGTCTGGACAATTTGCGTAAAGAATTTGGGCCGGTGGTGGCCCTCAAAAGCCTCAGCCTGGAAATCGGCGATGGCGAGTTTGCCGCGCTGTTGGGGCCATCGGGCTGCGGTAAAAGCACGACCATGAATATGATCGCCGGACTGGAGATGCCGACCGCCGGTTCGATCTACTTTGGTGAGCGCCCGATGAACGGCGTGCCCGCCGGTAAACGGGGCGTCGGCTTTGTTTTTCAAAACTACGCCATCTTTACCCACATGAGCGTTTTTGATAATATCGCCTTTGGGCTGAAGGTTCAGCACAAGGCGGAAGCCGAAATCCGGCGCGAGGTCCAGCAGGTGGCCGAGCTGCTCCACCTGGGCGATTTGCTCTCCATGAACGCCGGCCGCTTGAGCGTCAACGACATGCAGAAAGTCGCCCTGGGGCGGAGCATGGTCATGCGGCCCCGCATCTTTCTGCTGGACGAACCTTTCAGCAATCTCGACGCTGCCTTTCGTTTTTACATGCGCGGCGAGTTGAAGCGCATCCAGCGCGACATCAAGCAAACCATGATTTACGTCACTCACGACCAAGTGGAGGCCATGAGCATGGCCGACAAAATCGCGGTGATGGATTACGGCATTTTGCAGCAGTTCGGCTCGCCCGACGAGATTTATAACTACCCGGTCAATACCTTTGTGGCTCGTTTTATTGGCAGCCCCAGTATGAATTTTATTCCGTGTAGTTATCAGGTGGAAAATGGGCAGGGTTGTCTGGTGCAGCGGCAAGGCACTATCCGGCTGCCGCTGGATGAACGGCGGCAGCAGCTCATTGCCGGACATAACGGAGGCGACCAGCTTATTCTGGGTATCCGGCCGGAATACCTGCGCCTGCACGACCAGTCCCACCCGGAAGCGGCCTGGAGCGGCCAGGTGTACGCGCTTGAACCTCTGGGTTCAAAGACAATTGTGCATCTACAGGTGGGGCAGGAGATTTTGCAAGTAGCCGCCCCGGCTGATTGCCGTCCGGCGGTGGGCACAACCCAATGGCTTGAATACAATCCGGCACATCTACACATCTTTGCCGGAGCGACCGGACAGGTGATCCGATAAGGCAGTTGTTTCAGGATTTAAGTAAAACGTGTTGT
Organism: Anaerolineae bacterium; assembly: GCA_023151115.1. Next base: position 11,823 of record JAKLJP010000061.1, on the reverse strand, counting down.
GTCTTGCGTGTTGCGTGACCTCAATGGAAGACGCAACACGCAACACGAATACTGAATAATTTTTCTTGGAAATGCCTAACCTCACCGTCTTTGGAGGAAACGTGGCGAATCTGCGCCTTGAAAATGTAACCAAACGTTTTGGCCGGATTGAAGCGGTCAAAAATCTCGATCTCGATATCCACGACGGCGAGTTTTTTTGCGTGCTCGGCCCGCCCGGAGCCGGTAAAACGACCACGCTGCGGCTGATTGTTGGCCTGGAACGGCCCAATGAAGGGACAGTATATCTGGATGGGCAGCCGGTTAATGATTTCTATCCGGGCCAGCGCGATATTGCCATGATCTTTCAAAACCTGGCCCTCTACCCCAACAAAACCGTCTACGACAACATGGCCTTTCCTCTGCGCGAGCGCAAGCTGCCGCAGACAGAAATTGATACCCTGGTTAAAAACACGGCCAAAATTCTGCGGATTGAGCGCATGCTCGACCGCAAACCGGCCAAGTTGAGCGGCGGTGAACGGCAGCGGGTGGCGATTGGCCGGGCTATTGTGCGCCGCCCGCGAGCCTATTTGATGGATGAACCGCTGTCAAACCTGGATGCCATGCTGCGGCTGGAAATGCGGTTGGAACTGAAGCGATTGCAGCAGGAGTTGGGCCAAACCCTGGTTTATGTCACCCACGACCAGATCGAGGCCCTCTCTATGGCCGACCGGATGGCCATCCTCAAGCGAGGCGTTTTGCAGCAGTGCGATGTGCCGGACACCGTCTACCGCCTCCCGGCGAACCGCTTTGTGGCCACTGTCGTCGGCAGCCCGCCGATGAATTTTGTGCCGGCTGAATTAGGCCGGGTTGGCGACTCGCTGCGGCTGATTCACCCGGCCTTCCACCTTGAGGTCAGCGCGGCTCTATCAGCACTGGCTCAGCAGGATCGGGTTTGGTTGGGGGTACGGCCTGAGGATATTCACGTTTTTAGCCAGGCCCCGGTTGAAAGCGCCATCCTGGCCAGGGTGTCGGTGGTAGAACCGCTTGGCCCCGAAACCATTGTGGACCTTACTTTGGGGCAGGACCTGATTAAAGCTACCATCCCGCCCACCCAAACATTGACCGAAGGCCAGCCGGTCTGGTTGACCTTTGACCCGGCCAAGCTGCATCTTTTTGATCAGACAACGGAGGCACGCCTGTATTCAAGCAGTCAAACCGAGTTACTACGGGCCAGGTCAAACCAAGCCTGACAGGAGCTCTCAGCTTATGTTGACCTCAAGAGAACGTGTCGCCTTAACCTTAAACCATTGCTGCTTTGGCTACTACGCCCTGGAAGAGCGGATTCGCTCTATGCAAGAAACCCTGGAGACAGAAGGGGAGGGCAAATGGGTGGTGAAAGAAGTTATCAATATCACCACCAACGAAAACGATGCCTTTGCCGCCGTTGAAGCTTACTATCAGGCCAACCCCGAAACCCAGGGCATCTATGGCGCTGACTACTACACCTACGTCACCGCCCAATTCATCAAGCAAAACGGGCTTGAGGGTACGCTGCATACCGGCGGTTCGGACCTGGCTCCGGCGATGGTAGACGGTTTGACCGAAGGCTACGTGGACTTTGGCCTGGGCCAGACCCCCTATCTGCAAGGCTTTTATCCGGTCATGATGATGTACCACGAACTGGAGTATGGTATCCGGCCTATCACTATTGATACCGGCACGGATGTTGTCACCCCGGAAAATATTGACCAATACAACCCGGATTACCGCTAAACCCATAATTACTCGGCCAGGCGCGAAGCTGCTAGAGCCTTGCGCCTGGCCCAGCCAAGATTGTTATGAATACCTCTCAAACTTCGATTATTGAGTTCGACCACATCAGCAAAAACTTTGGCGGCGTACAGGCGCTCCGTGATGTAAGCTTTGCCATCCCGCGCGGTGAAATTCACGCCCTGGTGGGTGAAAACGGCGCCGGTAAATCCACCTTGATTCGTATCTGCGGCGGCGTTTTTCAACCGGACGGCGGCTCTATCCGCTTTGATGGACAGGAAGTCCGCTTTCGTAATGTGCAAGAGTCGCGTAACGCCGGCATCAGTATTGTCCATCAAGAGATTCCCATTTGCCAGGATTTAACCGCCGCCGAGAATATTTTTATGGGGCACCCAATTACCCAAGCAGCGCGGGTTGATTGATTGGAACGAACTCAATCGTCGCACCCACACGCTGTTCAACCAGCTTCAGGTTGACATTAATCCGACCACGCTCGTCAAAAATCTGCCCATTGCTCAGCGGCAAATCGTGGCTATTGCCCAAGCCCTGTCCTGGCAGTCCAAATTATTGATTATGGACGAGCCAACTTCGGCCCTGAACAAACACGAAGCTTCTCATTTATTTGAGATTTTGCAGCAGCTCAAAAGCCAAGGCTTGACCATCCTGTATGTGTCGCACCGGCTGGAAGAGGTCTTTGAAATTGCCGACCGGATTTCTGCCCTGCGTGATGGGGGCTATATTGATACCGTGCCCAAGAGTGTCACCACCCCGGAGCGGGTTGTACAGTTGATGGTGGGGCGAGAAGTAACGGATTTGTTCCCTAAAGTGACCAACCCCCCCGGCGAAACGCTGCTCCAGGTGGAGCGGTTAAGCGTACCTGGCTTGTTTGAAAATGTTTCGTTTGAACTGAAACGAGGTGAGGTGTTGGGGTTGGTGGGATTACAAGGTTCGGGGACCAGTGACGTGCTGCGTGCGCTTTTCGGCTGTTATCGCCAGGCAAGCGGGGTTATCAAGTTGCACGGCCAAAAGGTAGCTCTGCGTTCATCACTGGACGCTATTGCCCAGGGGATTGCCTATGTTCCGGCTGACCGCCAGGCCGAAGGCCTGTTCGCCGCGATGTCGGTGCGGGATAACGGCGGTCTGCTGCTTCTGCGTCGGCTGGCGCGATTGTTGGGCCTCATTCCATGGGGGCGCTGCGGCGCAAAATTGTCGAAATGGTGCAGACTTTCAATATTCGCACCGCTTCCATCTTTGCTTCGATTTTCAGCCTGTCGGGCGGCAACCAACAGAAGGTGGTCATTGGCCGGGCGCTTTCTACCGGCCCACAGGTGGTCTTGCTCGATGACCCGACGCGCGGGGTTGATGTGGGGGCCAAAGCTGAAGTTCATCACATTCTGAACCGTTTGACTGCTCAAGGGTGTGGGGTTATCCTGGTTTCGTCGGAGCTGCCGGAGGTCCTGGCTATGAGTGACCGGGTGATAGTTATGTATCGGGGACAGGTGCGGGCTGTGTTGACCCAGGCCGAAATTGATCACGAAATTGTGATGGGGCTGGCTACCGGGGCAGATGCTGTGGCAACTTCGCCTTTACCGGCCTGACCAGTAGTTCTCCAGAGATAATTGAGGATAAAGTTCTTTTACTTGCCTATCGTGACAACTTTGCCAATTTCGGGTAAAATATAGGTATTAACATAAACTCGATCAGACAATCCATGAAAAGAGCAGACGAGTCGGCGAACAAAGTTACCCATCCCGGCCTATTGAGCGTGGACCCCTATACTATCATTGACAAAGCCAGCCCTGTGCCGCTGCACCATCAATTAGAGCAATTTTTGCGCCAGGGCATCGAGAGCGGCCTATTTCCGCCCCAGGAAACACTACCCACCGAATTTGAACTTCAGGAATATTTTGGGTTAAGCCGCACGCCCATCCGGCAGGCTATTGCCAAGTTAACGGCGGAAGGGTTGGTAACACGCCGCCGCTCGCAAGGCACGATTGTTTTGCCCCGCCCCTTTGAAGAACACCTGCGCCAGCTCACCCCCTTTACCGAGGAAGTTCGACGTAAAGGCCGCACGCCGGGAGCTAGACTGATTGAATTTCTTGTCCAAAAGGCGGAAGTAGACGACCTTGAGTACCTCAACCTGGAGCCTCGGGACAAAATTTACCATATTCAACGCGTCCGTACTATTGACGAAGAGCCGGTTGGCCTGATTATTTCCCACATTCCAGTGGCCATTGTGCCCAATTTGCAGGCCGGTGATTTTACCGAGTCGGGAGACCAGCAGTCCATTTACAATGTTTTGGAGGTGGTGCATGGGATCAAATTGGTCCGCGCCACCGAAACCTTCAAAGCCGTCAACCTGAGTCCAGAGCAGGCTAAACTGCTCAACCTCCCACCCCAAAGTGCGGTGCTGCTGCGCAGTCGCGTCACTTATGATAACCAGAGCCGGGCTGTAGCCTATGAAAATGGTTTTTATCGCGGCCTTTACCGCCTGGAATGGCAGGGTCGAGAAGTCAGTTCTATTGATACCAGCCTGACGGAAGAATAACTTCTACCCCAATTCACTTGTAGAATAATATCTGCTCAAACAACTAATAGCACCATTGAAGATGTGAATTTGAAAGAGAACATCGACTACGATGCCATTGTTGGGGACCTCAATCGGCAGGTAGAGGTTGACATCAACTGGTCTGAGGTCGAAGATTTGCCAAGGGTTGGCATCGATAAGATTGCGATGAAAAAAGGGCATAAGAACTACGCCGCTATCGTCACTGCTCAACAAGCCAATGGCAAAGTCCGGGTGCTGGCCGTCCTGCCAGATCGAACAAAAAGACCGTAAGGAACTTTCTTGAGCACATCCCTGCTCACTTGCGTCGAACCATTGAGCATTTTACCACCGATATGTGGGAGGGCTACCTGACGGCGGTGGAGGAACTGACGGCTAATTTTAATCAAGCTCAGACCCTGGCTGACGCTGAAAGACGGCTTAACCGTTGGGTGCAAAAAGCGCAACGTGGTCAGGTTGATTGTTTCACCGATTTTAGTCTGCGCCTGTATCTAACTGCATCGGCACGTCTGACCATTCGATACCTGTCACTCCATTTCGTAACGTGACATATGCTATCGGCGCAGGTGGGTCAAATTCTGTAGAATTATAGGCGGTCATTGGCCGCTTCTTCGATAACTTCCAGTTTGAAATCAGCTACTTGTTACCCATCTCCTGATATGTCTCCACCATTGCCCCGGCCATAATCTCCAGCCCTTCCTGCAACTGGTCGGGGGGAATATCCAACTGCGGCAGCAGGCGGATGCAGTTGCTGTACAGCCCCGCCCGTAGTAACAGCACCCCTTTAGCGGTGCATTTCTGAATGACGCTGATCACAAACTCAGGCCATGGCTCTTTGGTAATCGGGTCTTTGACAAATTCCAGGGCCATCATGGCCCCACGCCCGCGAATATCGCCCAGTACAGGGATTTCGGCTTGCAGCGGCTCGAAGGTGGCGCGGACCTTATTTTCTATCTGGGTCGCGTTGGCCAGGGTTTCGGGCCGGTTGATCAGCTTGATGGCTTCCAGGGCGGCCACACAGGCCAGGGGATTACCGCCGTAAGTGCTGCCCACCCCGCCCAGGTGGGGCGCGTCCAGAATCTCCGCCCGCCCGGTGACGGCGCTCAGCGGGGTACCGGCGGCCAGCGATTTAGCCGTAATGATCAAGTCGGGCACAATCCCGGCGTGCTCGATGGCAAAGAGCTTGCCGCTGCGCCCAAAACCACACTGGATTTCGTCGGCAATCATGACAATGTTGTGCCGGTCGCAAATCTCGCGGATTTTTTGCAGAAAGGACGTGGGCACGGGGATAAAGCCGCCCTCGCCGATGATCGGCTCGATCAGGATGGCAGCGATGGCGCTGGGGTCTACCTGGGCGATCAGGGCGTTCTCCAAATTCCAGATGCTCCACTCTAGATAACCTTCCTGGCTCATGCCCGGTGGGGTGCGGTAGAGGTTGGGCAAGGGCAGACGGTAAATCTCCGGGGCAAAGGGGCCAAAGCCTTTTTTGAACAGGCCGTACTTGCTGGTCAGGCTCATAGTCAGGTTGGTCCGTCCGTGGTAGCCCCCCTCAAAGCAGATAATGGCCGGACGCTTGGTGTAGGCGCGGGCCAGCTTGACCGCATTCTCGACCGCTTCGGCGCCGCCGTTAGCCAGCAGGGTTTTCTTCGGATAGTCGCCGGGGGTAATCGCATTGAGCTGCTCGCAGACCTCAATATAAGGTTCGTAGTTGGCCACAATTGGGCAGACGTGGATATACTTTTCGGCCTGGGCCTGGATGGCCTGGCTGACCGCCGCCGGGGCGTGACCTACGGCCAACGCCCCAATCCCGCCGACCAGGTCGAGCAGGATATTGCCGTCCACATCCTCCACCAGCGAGCCGGAAGCTCTGGCGTAGGCAATCGGCACGGATTGATAGAGGGCGGCGCTGACCGCTGCGGCCCGGCGGGCTAGAAGTTCCTGGCTCTTGGGGCCGGGGATGGGGGTTTTGAGTTGAATGTAAGGCATCATCACTCCTGTAAAATAGTAACCAGTAGTCAGAACTCGGTTTCTCGTTCATACAGAATTTTTCCTTCGGCCAGGATACTCTCCTGCAATGAGGTGGGTGCTTCTTCCCAGCGCACAACATCAATGGGCAATAGGGTGTCAAGCCGTTCCACCAGATAAACAATATCCAGTCACTGCCGGCCAGAGGCAGCCGGAGCTACAATCGCCAGATCAATATCAGAGCGTACCTCAGCATCACCCCGAGCGCGGGAACCGAAAAGAATGACTTGTTTCACTTCGGGCCGCGTTGATAACAAGTTGCACAAATGCGCATGTAACTTTTTAGAAAGAGTGATCATGAGGCCCTAACTTAAAGCCAAAATTTTTTTGCCGGTCAATTATAGGGCAGTCTCCCATACTTTTCAAATAAGCGATTGAAATGGGTGTGTTCAGATTTGGGGGCGAATTCGGTGGATAGCGTAGACAGACCCCCTCCCCAACCCTCCCCCGCAGCGGGGGAGGGCGCTCTTCTCCCCCTCTCCGCTTCGGAGAGGGGGTTGGGGGGTGAGGTCTGCCCCCAAAAGCGAACACACCCATTGAAATCGCCCCTCTGGGGCTAAAACCGGTCGTCCATCAGCGTGGACGACTCTTTTTGTCCGCGTGGCGGACATTACGGCGTAGCCCTCCAGGTTGCAGTTTTAACCGCGTCCTTTTTCCATCCTCTATTTTTCCGGTAGTGACAACACCGGCGCACACTGCAACCGTTGCTCGCGCTGCCACCAGGCCCCGTTGGCTTGGGCGGTAGTGAAATCGGTGAAGCGGTAAAGGTAGAGCATAGCCCGGATGTAACGGGGCGGCCCGTCGGGAAAGGGATTGTGATCCAGCAGGGCCAGCACCTCCGGCGAACCTTCGAGCAGGCGAACCATCAAATTAATCAGCCAGGGATTGTTTTGGTAAGTGCTCAGGGCGGCAAACCACATCTGCCAGTCCAGGGGGCTGGTGTGGGGCCACAAAGGTGGTCAGGGCAAACGCATTTATGATGTCAAAGAAGAAAGGACTTTGAGCAAATAGTCCTCATCCCAACCAGCCTTGAGCCGTTTAGCCTTAACCCCAGATTGCCCTTGAGGGCCAAGACATAATCGGCCTCGCCCTCAATAATCAACTTGGCAGTCTCGGTCGGGCAGCCGATTAGCTGAAGCCCAAGCGTTGACCATATGGATGGCGGCTTTACCCAACTGGCTATCGTGAGAACGCCATAGCCGCTTGCCATCAATCGCCACCACTTGTCCCTCAGTCAGCTCAGTGATAGCTTCAATCCAACTGATGATGTTGCTCTGAAACTCTGGGGGATCAATTAAGGCAAAGACCCGCCCAAAAGTGTCATGCCAGGGGATGCCATTGGGCAAGATCAGAAATTGGCGAAACCACTTCTCTTTCGCTTGCCCCAATTCTTCGATCTCAACCCAACTATCCCGCCACAAATGACGGCACAAATCGCAATCATCATGATTTCAAGGAGAAAATGATCTATTCGGCGGCTGGTGCGCGGGTCTTTGAGCCTTCCCAAGATGTGCAGTGATACGTAGCTTTGTGGGTTGCGTCATCATTTCGCTCCGTTTTTCCCTTGATGATGACATACTTACCCCCATTGAGGCAAATTTGGTTCAAGCCCGGACTATTCGTTTGTTAATTTTACATAATAAATGCAATTGCCCTGGCCCCGGTTCTATCCTATCGTTGGGTTGTCCCCCCTTTTTTATTATGCTAAAATCAGATAGTCCGCCTCTTAAGAGTTGGTAAGTGCTCTGAGGTAAAATCTGCCACGAATATCACGAATTAACACAAATTTTTATCCTTATATTCGTGAAAATTCGTACCATTTGTGGCTAAAAAATAGCCAACAACACTTTACAGGGGGACTACCTAAAATTAGGTTATGGTTAAACCGGGCGATTCAGGGGCATGCCCCTGCCAAAAGCCAGCAGCAAATCCTATCTAAAGTTATGTTGCCTCCCCGCTGATAGCTGTGATAAAATCAGAGCGAACATTCGAACCTTAAAAACTCAGGAATTGGCGGCTGGCAATTGTATCTGGCGGCAGAGTGATTACAATTTTAAATCAGAGTAGCAGGTAGCAAGGTAGCAATTTTTATGGCCTGCTACCCGGCTACCTCACCCCTTCGGGTGCGCCGAAGGGCGTGCTACCTGTTTTAGTCGCAAAAACTTATCTGGGTAACAATATCATCAGCCGTAAATCAACGATTCCAGCGAGGTGAACTATGGCCGACTTGGTCGGACAGACGATTGGCAATTATCAAATTATCCAACGGTTGGGCCGGGGCGGCATGGCCGATGTGTACAAGGCGTTTCACACCGGCCTGGCCGTCCACCGGGCGCTCAAGGTCATCCGCCCGGAGTTTGTGGCCGAAGCGGGCTTCAAGGAACGCTTCCAGCGTGAAGCTCAGGCGGTGGCTGCCCTGCGCCACCCCAATATCGTCCAGATGCACGATTTTGGGGTGCAGGATAACCTGTACTACATGGTCATGGAGTTTGTCGAAGGCCAGGACCTCAAATCCTATTTGACCCAGCATGGCCAGGTGCGGCCCTTTAGCCAGGTGGCGGTTATCCTGGAGCAGGTGGCTGCGGCCCTGGGGTATGCCCACGGGCGTAATGTGGTCCACCGCGATATTAAACCGGCCAATATTATGCTCACCCCCGAAGGCCAGGCCATCCTCATGGATTTTGGCATCGCCAAAATGCTGGCCATGGAGGAGCGCATGACCCAGACCGGCGTCGGCATTGGCACGCCGGCCTACATGTCGCCGGAGCAGGCGCGTGGGCAGTCGGACGTTGGCCCGCCGGCCGACATCTACTCGCTGGGCATTGTGCTGTATGAAATGCTGACCGGTCGGGTTCCGTTCAGCGCCGACACGCCGCTGGCGGTCATGCTCAAAGCCATCAACGACCCGCTGCCGCCGCCGCGCGAGTTCAGTCCTGATATTCCCGACGTGCTGCAAGGAGTGGTGCTCAAAGCCACGGCCAAAGACCCGGCCCTGCGCTATCAAACCGCCGCCGCCTTTGTAGATGCCCTCAAACGCAGCCTCAATCTGGCCCCCGGCGCGCCGATCCCACCCGATTTGCTGCCCCCCGACGAGGACGCTACCCAGGTGACGCCGGAGAAGGCAACCAGCCCCGGCGCGGTTAAGTCGAAGTCGAAAAAGAAAAAGGCCCAGGCCAAACAGCAGCGCATGCCCTGGCTACTGCTGGGCGGGGCGGTTTTGGTGATTTTGTGCCTGCTGGCGGGAGCGGCCGGTGTTGGCGCTTATTTCTGGCTGCGGCCCGCGCCCTCGCTGGCCACCTGGCAGTTTATCGTTGACGCCTCGCAGGGGATGAATGAGACCATCAACGACCGGACCAAAATGGACATTGCTCGGGCCGCCCTGGCTAAAGAGCTGGAAATCTTGCCCGGCAACGTCAACGCTGGCCTGCGGGTCTTCGGCGGCGGCGCGTCCGGGGCGGAGCCGTGCCGGGATACCAAACTGCTGGTGCAGCCGGCCACCGGGCAGGGCGGGCGGCTGGTCAACAGCCTGGCCGGCGTCACCCCGGCCGGCGAAGCGCCGCTGACCGAGGCGATTGTTCAGGCGATTGGCGATTTTGATTTGACCCGCGACACCCACAATACCTTGATTATCATCACCGCCGGTCTCGATACCTGCGAGGCCGACGCCGTAGGGCAACTGCAAATTCTGAGTGAGCGCCTGGGGATCGAATTTGATTTGCAGTTGATTGGGTTAGGGGTGAGTGAGGGCGACCGGGTGCAACTGGAAGAGATGGCCCAGGCCGCCGGCGGAGAGTACCACGACGCCCAGAGCGAAGAGGACATCCAGCGGGTGGTGGCTGAAGCGGTGGCCGAACTGCCGCAGACCCCGGCCCAATCGAGCGAGGCGGTCAGCGCCGAGGGTCAGATTCCGCTGGGGCAGTACGTTTCCGGCGAAATTACCACCCCCGAAGATACGGCCACCTATACCTTTACGGCGGCAGCCGGGCAAACCATTTATTTTGAGGTTGAAAATACCACTGAAGGAACCTACTTCAAGCTGACCGCGCCCGATGGCCGGACCGAGGTTTTCAATATCTACAACAGCGACCAGGGGCCGATTGTGCTGGAACAAGCCGGAACCTACACCTTGACGGTTGACCCCGATGCCGACAATGTACCCGCTTACGAGTTTGTCATTTGGGATGTCAACCCGCCTACCATCGCCGGGGGGGCCATCGAGCCGGGTAAATTTACCGGCGGCGAAATCAAAATACCGGGCCAGACCGCCAGCTACACCTTCGCGGGCACAGCCGGGCAAACCATCTATTTTGATGTGGAAAATACCAGTGAAGGAACTTATTTCATCCTGACCGCGCCCGATGGCCGGACCGAGGTTTTCAACATCTACAACAGCGACCAGGGGCCGCTGGTGCTGGAGCAGGCCGGAACGTATACCTTAACCGTTGACCCCGACAGCGCCAACAAGCCCAAGTATGAGTTTGTGGTCTGGGACATCAACCCGGCCGTCATCGAAGGGGGCGCGCTGGCCTTCAATGAGTTTGTTAGCGAAAAAATCGAAATCCCCGGCCAAACGGCGACCTACACCTTTGAGGGGGAGGCGGAACAGACTATTTATTTTGATGTGGAAAATACCAGTGAAGGAACTTATTTCATCCTGACCGCGCCCGATGGCCGGACCGAGGTTTTCAACATCTACAACAGCGACCAGGGGCCGCTGGTGTTGGAACAGGCCGGAACGTATACCTTAACCGTTGACCCCGACAGCGCCAACAAACCTACTTTTGAGTTTATTCTCTGGGATATTGATCCGCCGGTGATTGAGGGGGGACCGCTGGCCTTCAACGAGTTTGTCAGCGGAAAGATCGAAATCCCCGGCCAAACGGCGACCTACACCTTTGAGGGGGAGGCGGAACAGACTATTTATTTTGATGTGGAAAATACCAGTGAAGGAACTTACTTCATCCTGACCGCGCCCGATGGCCGGACCGAGGTTTTCAACATCTACAATTCCGACCAGGGGCCGCTGGTGCTGGAACAGGCCGGAACGTATACCTTAACCGTTGACCCCGACAGCGCCAACAAACCGGCCTATGAGTTCACTCTGTGGGATGTTGACCCGCCGGTGATTGAGTGGGGGTCAATCGAGTTTGGGGAGTTTGTCAGCGGCGAAATCGAAATCCCTGGCCAGACGGAAACGTACACCCTCGAAGGTTCAGCCGGGCAGAGTATTTTGTTCGATCTGCAAAATTCCAGCGAGGGTACGTACTTCATTCTCTACGCCCCCGATGGTCGGACGGAGATTTTTAACATTTACAACAGCGATACCGGGCCGGTGGAACTGCCTGAAACAGGCACGTACACCCTCACCGTTGATCCCGACAGCGCGGGTAAGCCGGCCTATGAATTTGTGATCCAGTTGCAGAATTAGGCACTTAGCGATTGAATCTTTGCCCATTGAGCAAGAAAATCTCTCGCAAAGTCGC
>JAKLJP010000060.1 GCA_023151115.1 Anaerolineae bacterium | reverse complement strand
ACTTTGTGACTTCTCCGTGTCCCTCTGTGTAATAACTTCTTGCTCACTGTACAAGAATCTGACTCATAAGGTACTAAGTGACTATGCCAAAAACAGAATGAGAACGTAACTTTCAAATATAGCCGACAGGTAAAACAGGGCAGATTTGGCCTTGACTCTACCTATGAAAAAGTTCTGCTTTCATTCTGATTTCAGTATAATTCGGCAGAGGCAGCGCCTGGACTACTACGATTGGAGGAAGGGGTAAACGCCCTCATTTGCAGATGGGGTGGCGTTTTAATTGAGGGTACCGGCCAGCACTTTTTCGCCGGTTGGCTGGGAACTGCCGCCGGCCGGCTCAACGCTGATATCACAGCCTGAATATTCAAAGAGGTTTTTGGGCGCTCTGATCCGCCCGCCGCCATAACCGTATTCGTCAACGGAGAAAACGGCCCCGCTGGTCCGGTAGCCATTTTGTAGCAGCCATAATTGATATTGGCGATCGGGTTCCAGGGTGGGTAGAGCATCTACCACAAAAGCGCCGTTTTGCCCATCTGCACCGATCAGCACAAAACCGGCTGCGCCGGGAGTCAGGCCGGTCAGTGGAATGGCCCGCATGCCCCCGGATCGAGCCGTTGTTTCAAGCCGGGTAAGGCGCTGCCAGAGCAATAAGTTGCTGGCAATCAGTACCAGAATTAAAAGGAAAGAGGCTATGCCCCAGGCCATTACGGCCCGCTGGCTGAATTGGGGCCAACGCTGCCACCAGGGAGATCGAGACGGGGCAGGGGAGAGAAGTGAGGGCTGCTTTTGAACTCGCGCCAGCAACCGGTGCTTCAACTCGGCGGAGGGCACGGCGTCGGGTGTGGCCAGGGCCAGCTCAGCGGCGACGGTTTGATAGCTGATCAGTTCCGCCGCGCAAACCGGGCAGTTTTGCACGTGCTCAGACACCGCTATATGCTCGGCAGGGTCTAAACTGCCCAAGGCATAAGCGGGTAGAAATTCTAAAAAATGGTTGTCAGCAGACATACCTTAATACCTGAATTAATAATTCTGTAGATTCATACGCAAATCGTAAAGTTTTGGATTTAGGTAAAATTACTCATCTGGCAGCATCTGGCGGAGTTTTTGCATGGCGGAACGCAGCCGGGTCTTTATGGTTCCTAACGGCTCTTGCAATATTTCGGCAATCTGGCGATGGGTGTACCCTTTGAAATAGGCCAGGGCCAGGGCTTCCTTTTGCTCCGCCGGCAGTTGCGCCACCGCCGTCCGCACCTGCTCCCGCCGCAGGGCAAGTTCGACTACTTCTTCAGGCCCGTTACGGCTAAAACCGGCGTCATCGGGGACATCGCCCCATCTCACCAGGTTTCGTTCCAAACGGGTGTGACGGTGGCGCAGCACGTCAATGGTGCGATGGTGGGCCAGGCTCAGCAGCCACGTGGTCACTTTGGCCTGCTCGTTCCGATACGTCTCAGCCTTTTCCCAAACCCGGCTAAAAACGTCCAGGGTGATTTCCTCGGCGGCGGCGTGATCGGCCACCGCGTTTAAAGCCAGGCCAAAAACCAGACGGTGATAACGCTCGTACAATTCAGCCAGCGCATCCGGTTCGGCGCAGGCGACAAGCGCAATCAGTTCAACGTCGTCCAGCTTTGAATAATCAACGTGGGATTTCATGGTTTAAGGCTGAAAACTCCCTTGCCCCCCTCCTGAGGAGATTGGAGATTAGAGGTTGGGGTTGAAGAATCTCTAATCTCCAATCTCTAATCTCTCTACCCTACCCCAACTCTTTGAGGCGTTCCCAAATCTTGCTGGCCTGAAGTTCCAGATCGGCCAGTTGCTCGCGCTCCTTTTCCACTACTGCAGCGGGGGCTTTTTGGGTAAAATTGGGATTGCTGAGCTTCACTTTACTGGCGGCAATCCGCTTTTCAAGCTGGGCCACTTCCTTATGCCAGCGCGCCCGTTCGGCCTCTAAATCAATCATACCGGCCAGCGGTAAATAGATTTCGATGCCACCGCTAATCACCTCGACCACCGACTGCGCCGGTTTTTGGTCAAGCATAGCTGCCACGTAGAAGTCATCCTTCTCCAGGCGGGCCAATGCGATTATAATCTCCTGGTGTTTGGTGATTAGTTCGTAGTTAGCTCCAGCAGCAATCGAGGCAGCAATCTTTTTAGCCGGTTCGACATTATATTCAGACCGAATATTGCGAATGGCCCGGATCATTTCAATCAGCAGGTCCATCTGCGCTTCGGCTTCTTCATCAAGGCCGGTGTGGCTGGGGGTTGGCCAGGGGGTCATCATCAGGCTGTCGCCTTCGTGCGGCAGGTGCTGCCAGGCGGCTTCGGTGACAAAGGGGATAAAAGGATGGAGCAGCCGCAGCACGTGCTCCAACACGTAGACCAGCACCCGCCGGGCCGTGGCCTGGGCGCGGGCATCGGCGCCGTAGAGCCGAATTTTGGCAATTTCAATGTACCAATCGGCAAACTCGCTCCAGAAGAAATCGTAGAGCTGGCGGCCCGCCTCGCCAAAATTGTATTCGTCCATCAGGCGGGTCACCTCGGCAATGAGGCGGTTGTGCCGGCTTAAAATCCAGCGATCCGGCAGAGACAACCCCGACAGGTTCCACGTCCCCGACCCCGATTGAAAGGCCGTGCCGGTGTTGTTGACCACAAAACGGGTGGCGTTCCAGATTTTGTTGCAGAAGTTGCGGTTGGCGGCGATGCGTTCCATCGAGAGGTTCATGTCATTGCCCGGCGCGGAGCCGGTGAGCAGGGTAAAGCGCAGGGCATCTGTGCCGTATTCGTCCATCACCTCCAGCGGGTCAATCACATTGCCGGAAGTTTTGCTCATCTTGCGGCCATGCTCATCCCGAATCAGACCGTGCAAATAGACGGTGTTGAACGGAACGTGCCCGGTGTATTCCAGACCGCTCATGATCATGCGGGCCACCCAGAAAAAGAGAATATCATAGCCGGTTTCCATGACTGACGTGGGGTAATAGCGGCGCAGGTCGGGTGTGTCGTCGGGCCAGCCCAAAGTGGAAAAAGGCCACAGGCCGGAGCTAAACCAGGTATCGAGCACATCGGGGTCCTGTTCGATGCTTTTGCTGTGACAGTGGACACACTCGGTCGGATCCTGCCGGGCGACGGTCATGCCGCCGCAGTCGGCGCAGTACCAGACCGGAATGCGATGGCCCCACCACAACTGGCGGCTGATGCACCAATCCCGAATGTTTTCCAGCCAGTTGTTGTAAATTTTGGTGAAGCGCTCCGGGATAATTTTAATATCGCCGTTAGCCACGGCAGCCAGACCCTTGTCGGCCAGCGGCCTCATTTTGACAAACCACTGGGTTGAAACCAACGGCTCGACCACTTCGCCGCCCCGCTGCGAGCGCGGCACTTGCAACCGGTGGGGTTTGACCTCCAACGTCAGCCCGGCCGCTTCCATGTCGGCCCACAATTTTTGGCGACATTCAAAGCGGTCCATGCCTTGATAAGGCCCGGCGTTTTGGTTCATGGTGGCGTCTTTGTTCATCACGTTGATGATAGGCAGGTTGTGTTTCCGGCCAATTTCAAAGTCGTTGGGGTCGTGGCCGGGGGTAATTTTGAGCGCCCCGCTGCCAAACTCACGGTCCACGTAAGGGTCGGCAATCACCGGAATCTGGCGGCCCAAGATAGGCACAATCACGTTGCGGCCCACAAGGTGTTGGTAGCGTTCATCGTCGGGGTGGACGGCCACGGCGGTATCGCCCAAAATGGTTTCGGGCCGGGTGGTCGCTACGGCAATATACTCCTCCGATCCCCTTCCGGCCTTCCCCTCAGAGGCGGAGGAGTCGGCCAGCATGTATTTGAAATAATACAGCCGGCCTTCTTCTTCGCTGTATTCCACCTCCAAATCGCTGACGGCGGTTTGCAGGCCGGGCGACCAGTTGATCAGGTATTCGCCCCGGTAAATCAGGCCGCGCTCGTACAGGGTCACAAAAGCCTCACGCACCGCCCGCGATAGACCTTCGTCCATGGTAAATCTTTCCCGGTCCCAATCACACGATGCGCCCAAACGACGATGCTGCTGTTGGATAGCGCCGCTGTACTTCTCTTTCCAGGCCCAGGTCCGTTCCAGAAACTTTTCGCGGCCAATCTCCTCCCGGCTGGTGCCTTCATTGCGCAGGGCGCGTTCCACCTGCAACTGGGTGGCGATACCGGCGTGGTCGGTGCCGGGAACCCACAGCGCCGCCTTGCCATGCATGCGCTGATAGCGGATCATCAAATCCTCAATCGAGGCGGTGATGGCGTGACCCAGGTGCAGCGCGCCGGTCACATTGGGCGGCGGCATCGAGATGACAAACGGCTCGGCTTTAGGGCCGGCAATCTCCGGTTTGAAATACCCCTTGCTTTCCCACCAATCATAGATGGGCTGTTCAAATAATTTGGGGTCGTAGGCTTTGGCCATGTCATTGGGATCAATAGGTAGTTGTTTTGGCATAACTGTTACTCCTGAAGCGACCGCTGACCGCTGACCGCCGAGCCATAGTTGCTTGTGTAACTTCTGGCGGCGGTCCGTAGTCTTTCGTCGGTAGTCGTAAATTAAAAATCCCTTTCCATCCTCAAGGACGAAAGGGATAACGTTTCGCGGTACCACCTTGATTACCAGTAAGCGGTAGCTAGTAGTCAGTAGTCAGAAAAAATGTCTGATTACTGACCACTGGCCACTGGCTACTGATCTCTCTTAACGCGCTAACGGGCGTACCCGGAATAATCTACTGGGGTTGAAAATTAACCGGTTGGACTATTCGACTCCCAGGCGACCTTCGGCAGCAATAACTGAGCAGGGCTTACAGCTTATAACCCTGCCTCTCTGTCAGCTTCAGGCTGCTTACTCTTCCTGTTCGATGTCATTACAAGGATGTAGTATCCCTTAAATTAGGGCATAGTATAGCCAACTATGAGTAGTGTGTCAAGTGTGGTTTTGGGCGTAAGTATTCTAAGGTGATTGTCCGCAAATAAGTTTTTAGTTTTGGAGATTTAATTAATCTCTACTCTTCTGACAAGCGCAAAGCTATTTCTGGACGGTTACTAAGTACCTATCCGAAAACCCATAGGTTGGCATCCCTATGCCAGCCGATGACGCATAGGATGCGTCATCTACAGAGGTTTTCGGATAGGCTCTAAGAAACCAGGGCTTATGCGAAGCCCCCTTTTGATAGATCCGTTTTGGTTGCCCTGGCGCTTACCGCCCCGAGCGTACCTTTTGCATGGTGTTTACCAAAAAACCGCCAAACCGCTCTTCCTTCCAGGGATCGCCGTGATTATGATAGCCGTACTGCTCCCAAAACCCGGCCCGGTCTTCGGCCATAAATTCCAGGCCGCGCACCCATTTGGCGCTCTTCCACAAGTATAGTTTGGGCACTAACAAACGTACGGGATAACCATGTTCTGGTTCGAGCGGCCGGCCTTCGTACTTGAGCACAAACATGACATCGTCGGCCAATAATTCTTCAACCGGCAGATTGGTGGTGTAGCCGGGGTCGGCGTGAACCATCACATAGCGAGCTTCGGGCAGCAGTTCAACATACTTCATCACCTCGGCAATGGGAATGCCTTCAAAGGTACTGTCGAATTTGCTCCAGCGGGTCACACAATGCATATCCGAAACCTGCTCGATGGTGGGCAAGGCGCTGAACTCTTCCCAGGTAAAACGTTTGGGCTGCTTAACCAAACCCCAGATATAAAAATCCCAGGTGGCCGGGTTAAAGGTGGGCGTTGAACCCACGTGCAGCACCGGCCATTTCTGGGTCAGCGACTGGCCGGGAGGGAGTTTCTTTTCCAAATCCATTTGCTCTTGAGCTTCTTTCCGTTTGAAAAACATCATTGCCACGATCCTTTCTGGTCACTAATTTTTGATTACTGGCCTGTGAGGCCAGCATAGATGAGTCTCCCAACGTCTCATTTTGTTACACCGCTGCTGAAGGCTATCAAGGGTATGATAAAACGTATTTATTACGAAAAGGTAACCAAAAGTTAGCAAAAAATTACACTTCACCCAACTCAAAACTGCCGGGTGGCTATGAACCCGGCAATTCCACCGATTGTGAGCAGCAAGGCTGGCTGGTTTGTCATGGTTTATTCTCTATCGCCAGGTGGTAGATGAGGAGATTTTCCAGGTTATCATGTTCCAGGGGGGTAAGTTGGTGCAAATCGGACTTTTGATTAGCTTGCTCAAGCAAAGAGGAGTTCAGGGTGACCAGTAGAAACTGTTGAATCTGATGGGCTGCGGCCAAATCTACCCAGGCAGTCAAATTGTCGGGGGTGACAAAAAAACTGTTCTTTGTTGGTAAAGCGGCGCGGCGTTGAGCGGTAGCCACCACAGGTCAGATACAATATAAGGACTCGACGCTTCGGCAATACTTTGATTCAGGGCAGGGTTAATCTGTTTGTCAGCGTAAATGGTCCACAGCCCACGAATTTGAAAGCCAAGGCCCAAAAATATCAATGCGCCGATGATCACCCCGCTGCTGATAGTCCACCATTTGGCCTTCAACCCCCAGAAGGCTAGCACGGCCAAAAAAGGGTAGAAGGTCAGCATATAACGAGCGCCCCACTCCAAAGCGCCGTGCGGTCCCCAATTGGGCGCGCGGATAACGATGAGCGCCAGCAGATAACTTGCCAAGCCCAGCAATGTGGCTGCTGCCATAACCCGGAGCCTCCAGTCGCCCTGCTGCCACACTTCCCCTACCCGGCATAACCCCAGCACCGCCCAGGGTGTGGTAAACAATAACCCATGAGCCGAGCGGTAAGGGGTTGGTGTAAATAAAAAAGTTGCCCCACCAGCCCTGCCGCCAGAGGATAGCTCAGGTATAAAAGGGCGGAACGATGGTACACGCCTGGTTTTTGCTTTAACCGGGGTTATCACCCTGCTATCCTCAAACCTTAAACAGCTACAGCGATTGGTGTGGTTAAACAAAAATACCCCCGGCAGGAGTCGAACCTGCGACACAAGGTTTAGGAAACCTCTGCTCTATCCTCTGAGCTACGGGGGCAGAAATTTATCACCTTTATGAGAGGCTTTATTCGATTGTCGGAGAGAGTCTACTATGAACCGCCGTTCAAGTCAACTTCATTTATAAGGGAATATTGCTAGTTCTAACATTTTCTGTGGTTAATCAGTCCGGTGGAAGAAGTCGAAATGAGCAGATTGTGCCGCCAGTTTGAGTGATAAACAAAGCCATTGAGTTTGTGAGCGGGCGAGAGATAGCGCTGGGGGAAGATCGTTTTCAAGCGTTTACAGCGGTCTCGGATTTTGAGAAAAGCGTGCAAAAAACACTCAATGAGGGTAATGGTGACAAACAGGTCTCGCCAGGCTTTTTGGGGCGCCAGCCAGCCATTGATATTGACGGTCTGGGGGCATAATCGGGGGCTAAGGTCTGAGCCTCTTGTTTGAAATAACCGTAGGCTTCAAGTTACTCGTTGGAGGTCGCATCCTTTTTGACTGTACGCTTATGCGTCTTAGTAGTGATCTCCATCCGATGCTATCAGGTCAAACACGCTTTCCGATCTGGTTCAGTCATGGTAAACTGGTCCTCAAGGTTTATCAACCGGATGAATGGGAAGCTGTGAGATTATGCTGACTCGCCACAAATCATTGTTCTTCTCCCTGGCCTTCTATCTCCTCCTGGGGGCTGTGGCGCTGCGCGCCCTGGTCAGCTATTTTTCTATCGGGCACCCGCTTCGCTGGGTTGCCGCCGGTCTGCTGCTGACCTTTGCCGGGCTGATGAGCTCCGAAAGGTGGCTGGCCTGCCGCTATCGCTGGTATCCCTCGCTTTACCTGGCCCTACAGACCGTCTTGGTGTTCAGTTTATTACTCCTGCCGCCTTACCTGGATTTCTTCGCGGCTTTGTTTATCCCGCTCAGCGCGCAAGCAATGTTATCTTTTGCCCAACGAACCGGCCTGACCTGGATTGGCTTGTTTACTCTGACCGCAGCAGTTGGGCTGGGTTATGGGTTGGGCTGGTTAGAAAGCCTACCTTTTACCTTGTTGTTTGGTTCGGGTTACTTTTTTATTGGTTCTTACGCGGCCGTCACCGCCCAGGCCGAGGCGGCTCGCCAGGAGAGCCAGACCCTCCTGGCCGAACTGCAATCAGCCCATCGCCAATTGCAAGCCTATGCTGCCCAGGCGGAAGAACTGGCGGTAGCCCAGGAGCGCAATCGCCTGGCCCGAGAATTACACGACTCGGTCACGCAAACTATCTTTAGCCTGACCCTGACGGCCAGAGCGGCGCGTCTCTTGCTGGAGCGAGACCCATCGCAGGTAGCTGCTCAACTGGATCATCTTCAGGGACTGGCTCAAAGCGCCCTGGCCGAAATGCGCAGCCTGATCTTCCAACTCCGGCCGACCCCGGTTGAGGAAATGGGCTTCGTGCCAGCTTTACAACAACATTTGACTACCCTCCAGAGCCAGTACGGGCTAAATGTGGAACTGCGCCTAGAAGATGAGCCACCGCTGCCGCCCGAACAAGCAGTCCGGTTATTCCGCATTATACAGGAAGCCCTGAACAATGTGGTTAAACACGCCCAGACGGATCAAGCAGTGGTCACGCTCAAGCTCGACAATAGCCGGCTCATCCTGGAAATCACGGATCAAGGCATAGGTTTCGATCCAAATACGGTTGGAACGGGTCGAGAGACCTTAGGGTTGGCCAGTATGCGTGAACGAGCCGAAATGATGGGAGGGGGCTTGACCGTAGCGGCGGGGCCAGGTGAGGGTACCCGGCTCCGGGTAGAAATTCCTGCGGACGCCACTTATCGGGACGTTGCCCGTACTACGCCGGTCAGTCTAGGGGAAGGAGAAAAGCAAAGTGGCTAAAATTCGGGTTTTGATTGTGGATGACCATCCGATGGTACGGCAGGGGTTGCATACTTTCCTGGAACTACACCAGGAAATTGAAGTGGTGGGTGAAGCGGCCGATGGCCTGCAAGCGGTCGAGCAGGTTCGCCAGCTCCAACCTGACGTGGTCTTGATGGATTTGGTTATGCCGCACCTGGATGGTATTGCCGCCACCCGTCAGATTCGCAGCTTCAGCCCCACCACCCAGGTACTGGCCCTGACCAGTTTTGCTGAGGACGACAAAGTTTTCCCGGCCATCGAGGCCGGCGCCCTGGGTTACCTGCTCAAAGATGTGAACCCGGATGATCTGGTTAAAGCAATCCAGGCCGCGCAGCGGGGCGAAGTTCCCTTGCACCCAAATATCACCAAAAAGCTGATGCAGCAAGTAGCCGCCAGAGCCGGGCAACCACCAACCGTCGAGCGAACCGAGGTTGGGGAAACCGATTTAGCCGAATTGACCGAGCGGGAGTTGGAGGTGCTGCGGCTCATCGCCACCGGGTTGAACAACCGCGAGATTGCTCAACAGCTTATCATCAGCCAGAAGACCGTCAAAACGCACGTCAGCAATATTCTGACCAAGCTTCACCTGGCCGACCGCACCCAGGCCGCTATCTACGCCCTTAAGGTCGGTTTGGTCAAAACCAAATAGCAAGCAGCCCTTCACCTGTCAAGATGTACTACATCTCCAGTCCTACAACCGGCGATGTAGCCGGCTACTTTCGCAGACCGATCAAGTGATCGGTCTTTTTTATGACTGCAAGATACTCCATCTATCTGATGCCAGCCGAGTAGGAAAGGGTTATACTCTGATTTGCAGAGGGCAAACAAATGTGTTTCGAAGCAACGCCAGCGCCGGAACGCCCTAAAATCAAGGTCTTGATTGTAGACGACCTCAGCCAGGTCCGGCAAAGCCTGCGGACGGTGTTATCGTTAGCCGGCGATCTGGAAATCAGTGGTGAGGCCGCCGATGGGCTGGCAGCGGTGGAACTAGCCCACCACCTGGCGCCAGATATTATCCTGATGGATCTGGCCATGCCGGGATTGGATGGTTTCTGCGCCACCCGGCAAATCAAAGCTCGCTACCCGCTGCTGGGGGTAGTGGCCCTAACCCTTTACGGTGACGCAGACACCCGGTTACAAGCCATTCGGGCGGGGGTTGATGCCTTCCTTGAAAAAGGCGTCGCAGTCGAAACTCTTTTTGAGACAATCCGGTCTGTCTGGCGACAATGTTCACCCCAACAAGAGTGAGGGAAATTTTTTATTTTCGAGATCAAAAGTAAAAAGCGATAAGGAGACTGATGAATAGTCGAAGCAACCCATCATTAATCGGACCGCAACGCCGCTGGGATATTGACTGGCTGCGGGTGCTGGCGACATTGGCTGTCTTTCTGTTCCACTGCGCCCGTTTCTTCAATGACGAGGGCTGGCACGTAAAAAATAATCAACTAGACTTTGGGATGAGCATTTTTGTGGCGATTGTTTCCCAATGGCTGATGCCTCTCTTCTTCATTTTGTCCGGGGCCAGCGCCTATTACGCGCTCAACCTTCGCCGCAGCGGGGCCTACCTGCGCGAGCGCGTCACCCGGCTGTTGATCCCGCTTATCTTCGGTATTCTGGTGTTGATCCCGCCTCAAGTCTACATCGAGAGTGTGAGCGGCCAATCGGAGACCGTACCTCCCTTCAGCGGCTCATTCCTGGAATTTTATCCCCACTACTTCGATGGCTTCTATGCCTTTGGCGGCTACTTTGCCTGGATGGGTCTGCATTTGTGGTATCTACAGGTGCTGTTTGTCTTCTCCCTGCTGACCCTGCCTCTGTTTCTCTTTTTCAAAACCGAGACAGGTCAATGGTTTATGGCCGGCCTGGTAGCCTGGTTGACCAAACCGGGGCTTATTTTCTTGCTGCCAGCGCCGCTGTTGATCTTTGAGGTGATGCTCGACCCGGAGGGTATAGGCTTCCGCAACTTCGGCGGCTGGAATATCTTTGTCTACCTGGGCTGGCTGATTATTGGCTATCTCCTCATGGCCGACGCGCGCTTCGAGCAGGCCATCCGGCGACACTACCTCATCGCTGCGGTTCTGGCCGGGCTGACCATAACCGTAGGACTGATCTTGTACATGGCTAACGATGCCGCCTATGGTTCGCCAGGGTACATCTTACGAAGCATCCTGCGTGTGTTCAACTCGTGGTTCTGGCTGCTGGCCATTCTTGGCCTGGGCCGGCGCTATTTCAACTTCAAGAACAACTTTCTGGTCTATGCCGGCGAAGCCTCGTTGCCCTTTTACATTCTGCACCAGACGGTCATCGTCATTATTGGCTTTTGCTTGATGGACGGCCCGTTGGGTGTGCTGCCCAAGTATCTGCTCCTGGCCGTCGTTTCGTTTGTAATCATCATGACTCTCTACGAACTCCTGATCAGACGGTTCAACGGGCTGCGCTTCCTGTTTGGCTTGAAGCCACGGGAGCTTATCCCGCCTGCAACCTCTATCCGTCTGGAAGAAAAGATCGTTTAAGCCATGAGGCTATGATCTCACTGACAGCATACATCACGCGTCGCCTGGGGCGCTCAGCCAAAGATCAGGCCATCAATTTCCTGGCCAAACCTTTTGGGGCCGCGTCTTTCACCGAGTTCTGGCAATACTGGAATCCCGTTTGGGGATACTATCTGCGTTATTATGGCTATCGTCTCTTGCGCAAACATCTGCCGCGGCCGATAGCGGTCTTGATGACGTTTTTCGTTTGCGGTTTGGTGCATGACTTGCCCTTTGCCCTCCTGGCCTACGCCGGCGCTGGGCAACCACCCCTTTTCACGCTGACCGTGTTTTTCTCGCTCATCGGAAGTTTGGTGATTGTCACAGAAAAAGTTAGGTTCCAATTTGCGGGGGCGCCGGTAGGGTTTCGCTGGATCATTCACGGCGCTGTGCTTATGGTCTGCTATCAAACGGCAGTGTACGTTACGGCGCAATGGGCCAAAATCCTGTGCCTCTGAGCATTCAACCCGACTGGTTTGCTGCCTTCAATGAAGCCCTGAAAAGAAGAGTGGAGAAAGGTAAGTAGTGGACATTACGCCAGTTGGCTTTAGCACACCCTTCCTTGTAGCCCTCAAGTCCAAACGACAATGCCGCTGATCCTTGGGGAAATTCTTAATGAGCGTTACCGCATTGATAAACTTGTTGGACAAGGCGGCTTTGGCGCAGTTTATCAAGCTTATGATCTGGCGCTTCGACAAGCCTGCGCCATAAAAGAAAATCTCAATGCGGAACCCGAAGCCCAACGCCAGTTTGAGCGCGAAGCCCTGATCCTGGCCCGGTTACGCCACCCCAATCTCCCTCGCGTGATTGACCATTTCACCCGGCCAAGTCAAAGCCAGTATCTGGTGATGGACTTTGTTGAAGGCCATAGTCTGTTTCACCTGCTCCGGGCGCAAGCCCGCCCGTTGAGCGAGGAGACCGCCCTGGCCTGGATTGACCAGGTCTGCCAGGCCCTGGCCTACCTCCACCGGCAAGACCCGCCCATCATCCACCGCGACATCAAGCCCCAAAATATCATCATCACCCCCGCCGGCCGGGCGATGTTAGTTGATTTTGGCCTGTCGAAACTGTACGATGAACAACTCAAAACCACTACCGGCGCCCGAGGCGTTACCTTTGGTTATGCCCCACCGGAGCAGTATGGCCGGGGACGGACCGATGCTCGCAGCGACATCTATGCCTTGGGGGCCACGCTCTACACCATGCTCACCGGCCAGCGCCCGCCTGATGCTATTGATCGCCTGGTTCATGAAGCGCCGCTGACGCCGCCGCGCCGCTACTGGCCTCAGCTTAGCCCGCACGTCGAGCAGGCGGTGCTCACAGCGATGGAACTGACCACCGCCAAACGCTTCGACTCGGTTGAGACGTTTCGCCGGGCCTTGACCATCTCCTGGTCTTCTGTAGTGGAGCCAATTCAGCCGCCAGAGCAAACACCTGAGCTGGCCGTGATCGAGCCGGAAAGTCAGCCGTCGCCAGCCAAAAGCGGGTGGCTTTCTCCTGTGTGGCTGGGGGTTATGGCTGTAGGCGTGGTAGTTTTGGCCGGATTAACCACAATGGGCCTGACTTGGGTTTACCAGGGCGTGGAGCGCGTCTTAGCCAACGCGCCGGCGCCCACCGTAACCACAGCCCAGATTGTCAAATATCAGCTTATGCCCAGCCCTACGCCCGTCTCGACGACCCGGCCCTCTCCCCCTGCTACGGCCACGCTGCCGCCCCCTACCCGTCTACCGGCCACCGCTACGCCTCTGACACCGACCCCTACGCCGCTGCCGGCCCCGGCCACGTCTACCCCGCCGCCGGTTTCCCCGTTAAATTCCTCGTTTCTTTTCACCGAGAACAACAAGCTGGTTCGCATGAACGCGGATGGCGCGACAGTGATTTTAGCCGAGCTTGACCTGGAGATACCCCCCTTTACCCCGATCTCCCTCTCGCCGGATGGGCGGCACATTGCCCTGGCTGCTCAAGATGATAGTTCTCTGCAGAGTGAACTTTATATCGCCAATCTCGATGGGAGCGGCTTAATCCATTTAACCGGCGACAATTCATATAGCTTCGGCTCTGGCTGGTCGCCGGATGGCGCTCGTCTGGCCTTGATGAGCGGTCCTGACGTGGAGGGTAATCGCTTGTATGTGGTCAATGCCGATGGGAGTAACCGGCAGTTAATTGGCCCTGAAACTATCGAGCTACCCATCCAGGATCCCATTTGGCTGCCTGATAGTCAACGTATCCTCTTTAAAGGTTTAGAGCGAGCCAGATGGCAACTCTATCTTATTCAGGCTGATGGCGCTAACTTGAGCTGTCTGACCTGTGATGTGGGGCTTGATCCCGATCCTACCCTTGACCATATCCTCTCAGCCAATGGACAGCAATTTATTTATGAGAATGGCGACGACATTTATATCCGTGATATTGAGGGAGGCGAGCCGCGCAATTTGACGGCGAACCTCGATAAAGATGTGAGTTATCCTGGTTGGTCGCCGGATCAGCAGCGGATCGCCTTCGGCGCTTATGATGTCAACAGTGGGGAGCAGAGTATCTACGTGGTTAATCCCGATGGCTCCAACCTGAGCCAACTGCCCATCGCCGCGCTAGGTGACATCGTTTGGTCGCCGGATGGGCAAAGCATTGCTTTCGCCTCGGCCGAGGGGCTATTTGTGGTTAACGCGGATGGGACACAGCGCCTTAAGCTAACCCCCGACAATTTCTTGGTTTATCAGTTTGATTGGTCGCCGGACGGGCAGCAGTTGCTCTTTTCCTCCAATGGGGGTGTTCAGGGCAATGAGGCCGATTTTCTGGACAATTTCTATAACACCGACTTTTTTCTGGTGCAGGCCGACGGCAGCCATTTGACCCGCCTAACCCAGACTTTGAATCAAAAGAACTTTATTGGTTGGCTACCGAATTAATGGTTTGAGAGCGAGGTGTTCGCCCAGGTTTTTAGCTCAATCAGCCAATCGTCAGACATCGCTCAGGTTTAGAAAGAGCAATTCCGGTTATAGTAAAGAGAGTTGAGCGGTCATCTTTTTTGCGAAGGAGATCAGCATGTTAATTTCGGGCGAAGCCGCCAAGCTTATGGCTTTACAAGCCGACCTTCAGCCCGGCGAATTTATCCTCAACGTTGATGTTTGTACCATCGGGCGTTCGCCTACCTGCCACATCGTTGTAAACCGGCCGGTGGTGTCTCGCCTCCATGCCCGGATCGAACGGGATGAAGCCGGCCGCTACATCTTGCATGATATTCAGAGCGCCAACGGGACGTTTGTCAATGGTCAAGCACAGCCGCTGCGTGCCCCTTATCGCTTACGCCATGAAGATAAAATTGGTCTGGGCTGGTCGGAGCCTTTGTTCCGCTTTGAAGATGGGGCCGCCACTGCCCCGGTTAGGCACAGCCGCCTGACCTACGATGAAGCCCGGCAATTGTATTTCCTTGACCAACATCCGCTTGCGCTCACTCCAACCCAACTGCGCCTGATGCAGCACCTTTACCACCATGCCTACGACCTGTGTACGCGAGCCAGTTGCGCCAAAGCCCTCTGGCAGCGTGACTACGATCCCATCCTGGATGACCAGGCGCTTGACCGGATGGTTAGCAACCTACGCCAGCAGTTGCGCCAGCTTGCGCCCGGGACCGAATTTATTGTAACCCGGCGGGGAGTGGGTTATAGCCTGATCTTAAATCCTTAAATGAAAAAACAACACCTTATTTTGTTGGGTCTATTGATGTGGAGCCTAATTTCGGCTTGTAACCGTTCAACACTCGATACGGTTGCTGTTACTGATGAACCTGTCATTTGGCCCATCTCTACCATCACGCCCACCATAGCCTTACTCCCGAAGCTGCCCAGCCCCACACCACCGGCCACCTCTCTACCTCTTGACACGCCCCAACCGCTTGAACCGACCGCCATGTTCAACCGGCCCCTTCTTTATATAGAAGGGGTGAGAGGAATCTATTACCTGGCTCGTTTAGAGCCGAATGGAACGTCAACTCGCCTGGCCGAGATGCCAGATTTTAGTGAGCCGGAAGTGGGTGGGCCGGACTTATCGCTATCAACGGATGGCAAGAGGATTGCTTTCTCTACCCTGAATCATAGCCTCTATACGATTAACACAGATGGCAGTGATTTAACCCAAGTAATGAGGAACGATCTAAAGGTAGCCGCCGGAGCGCCGCTCTGGTCGTCCGATGGGTCCCGGCTGGCTTTTGTGGGCGGCTCCTCCGGTCCACGCGACGGGTTATATGTGATAAATGTTGACGGCAGCAACCCACACCGCCTTACGCCGGAGACAATCAGCGTTGACACCGACTACAACCTCCCCCGCTGGCTGCCCCACAGCGAGCGCCTGCTCTTTGTCGGCTATGATAAAACAAAAGAAACAGATTATGGCAATATTTACATGATTCAGGCCAATGGCGCCGGCTTAACCTGTCTCACTTGCCGGCAGTCTGTGCCGGAGCCTCCTTGCTGCGCCTGGCCGTTTCAACTGGCTGTATCACCCACCGGATTACGAGTAGCTTATCGCTGGTTTGATGGGGGCCTCTATATCGTGGATGTCGTCAGCCTTCAACCCTACCTGGTCACACTATCCGGTACACAGCCGATTTGGTCCCCCAACGGTCAACGGCTTGCCTTTGCGGGAGAAGACAAAAACGGATCGAATCTCTTCGTCGTTAACGCCGATGGCTCAAACCGCCAAGGGCTGTCTGTACCGGACTTTTTTTTGAAGCCTCAATGGTCGCCCGATGGACAAAAAATCGCCTTTAGATACGATACCACGACCTTCGATGAGCCCCAAAAGCAACAACTTGCTGTCATTAATGCCGATGGAACTCTCCTTATCCGGCTCACGCCTGATGATGGTCAAGCACGTCGCATTGGAGATTACCTTTGGACGCCGGATAGCAAACAACTCATCTTTAGCGCCGCCGCCGGCAGCAACCTTGTTGATGACACCCTCTACCGGATTGACGCCGCTGGTCGTAACTTAACCACTCTAACCGCTACTCCAGGTTACAAGCGCCTTGTCGCCTGGCTGTCCCATTGAGATTGTCGCAAGGCCAATCAGCCAACCATCATATGGTCGCCCGATGGAACCCGGCTGGCCTTCATTGGTCGGGAGGATGGAGCTGCGATTGACAGTGTTTATGGTCACTTGTATGTGATGAATGCCGATGGGAGCAATCCCTTGCGCCTCATACCTGAGCCTATCGTCACCACCCCACCCCTGTTTTGGCTGCCCGATAGCCAGCGCCTCCTTTTTACGGGCTATCAACAGATAAACGGGCAGTATCTTTCCGATCTTTATCTGGTAGGCGCGGATGGTTCTAACTTAACCCGCCTCACCCACGATGAAAGCCCTGATATTTTTCATGAGAGCCTCACCCTAGCCCCTGATGGGCAAGCCTTCCTCTTCATCAAAAGTATCGGCAGCACCAGTGACGCCGATCTTTATATCGGCGAGGTGGACGGGGGGAGTTTGCGCAATTTAACCACCTCATTAGACGCCAGGGTAGACTACGCCGCCTGGTCACCCGACGAACAACGCATTGCCATCACTGCCAATCCCCAGGACAAAGAAGGTAAACTTCCTGACGGCGGCAGCAATATGCTTTTTGTGGTAGACCGGGCGAGCGCTTCCATAACCCCCTTAGCCCAGGCATCCTGCGCCTACGGACCTGTCTGGTCGCCCGACGGCGCGAAAATTGGTTATTCCAGCTTTGTCTTTTGCGATCAACAAGTTTCTCTGTTCACCATTAACAGGGATGGGGCCAGTCCCACCAGGTTATCTCCCGCCGGGTTCGATGGTCAATTTTTAGCCTATGCCTGGTCAGCCGATAACACCGAGTTAATCTTTGCGGCGACGGTTAGTGAGCGTGAAGGAACTGATCTTTATCGGGTTCAAGCCGATGGGGGCAATTTAACCCGTCTGACCCCCACCTCCGGTCGCTTTCAAATGCGCTTTGTCGGCTGGCTGGCAAAAAATTAAAGTATCCATCCATAGGTAACGCCGAGGTGTTTGCCTGTCCGCAAGCCCGGTCAGATGGGCAAACTCGGCTCTGATTTCTCGTCCATCGGGCTTTGTGGCCAGGATGCCAAAGTTCTACCGGACCCGGGAATTGGCTGCTCACCACGGCGAAAATAAGATGCGGAGATTGGCGCCGGGGATTTGCGGAGATTTTACCGAGGGCTTGAACAAATCTTGCGAGGTTTCTACAGGGGCCAACTTGCAGCAGTTACATAAATATCACGTGGTTGCGCAGGGAAACCATATCTGTGTCCAGTCCCTGGCGGAATAACTCAAGCCGGTCATTCTGTTCCAATTGGCTTGAACTGGGAAGCGTGATAGAGAAGGGAAAGAGGATCGGACTTTGAATAATCGTCTGGAGGGGCTTGGATTGTGAGTCGCTGGCAATTAAGGTCGCCTCGATGAGCCACGCCGCCAGCGCGGGATCCTTGATAATTTTGACCGGTCCGGCTTGATAGACTCCCTTCTCGGCGGTGTCCTGGAGGACGCCCCAATCAATAAAGCTGCGGAGAATACGCCGGCCGGCCCGGGCCACCGTCTCGCGCTCCCCAAACTGCTCGCGCAGACGGCGTTGGACCTGGGCAGCCGCCACCGTTCCTTGTAGTTGTAACAGGCGCCCGGTTGTTTCGGCCACAGCGCCAAAAAAGGGATAAGCAGCCATGCTCATGCCCCAGTGGAGGGGTAGGTGATCCTGAAGGGGCAAGGTGCGCCATAATTCGAGGCCATTATCCCGGAGACCTTTAATCGCCGAGGGGACTGAGACCCAGGTATTCAGCAGAATAGTGACGGCCTTGCCGCGATTACCCCAGCGAGCCTCACTGTCTTTGGATAGTTTATCCTGCAGGAGATCATGGAGCGCCGCCTGGATCTCTTCTTTATTCTTCCCGGCCAATAACAGCATCGCTGTTTGTTCTAGCCAGGCCAACTGAATGCGTTGGCTAAAGCCAATCTGTTTGGTTTGACTCACAAGTCCCTCCGCGTGACCTGGATAAACGGCACAATCAATTCCTCCACCGAGATACCGCCATGACCGACAATTCGTTTCCCTTCCTGGACAAAAGCAGAGCGATGAGGCGCCAAAAGCGGTAGATAGTCTTCAGGAAGACCCAGGGGTGGCCAGGCAATGGCGTTGGGAAACTTTTCTTTGACCTTGGCTCTTAGGGAGGGATCAGGATAGACTCTGGCTCGTTCGCCCCGGATGTCGGCCGCCACCCCTTCCGTCGGGCTGCCACACCCCACTGCTTCGATATTGCCGTGATCCGCTGTCAAAAAGATACCAAAATTTCGGTCAAGGAGCAAATTTAGCAGCTCAACCACGAACTTTTGTTCGATCCACTGCCGGACCTGGTTGTGCATACCAGCCGTACCCAGTTCCATGCCATGCATAATTTTATCAACCTTATCCACGACCAGCCCCAGCACCCGGACTTTGGGATGAGCGGCTAATTCTTCGACCCGGGTCAGGTGCGCCGGTTCGCTCAACCCTCGCGCATACGCCGCGGCCCCTTCAGGCACTCCTTTCCCATTCCAGAACTGCTGCCACAAGCCTGCTTCTTTGTCGGTTTGATAAATCGTCTGCGGGAAGTACAGCGGCGGCGTCCCGGCAAAGATCGCCTGCCGTGAGACCGGCGTGATGGTCGGCAGCCAGGCAAAGGTGGCGGCCTCCTGAAACTTCAAGTTCGGGTTTTGCCGGGTCAAGACCTCGCGGACAACCAGCCACTGATCCAGGGCCAGGCCATCCATCACCACTAAAGCGACCTTAGCCGGGCTGACCTGCGCCTCCTCCAGGTAGCGAGCCATCACCCGGGGGACATGATGCAGCATTACCGGGGTGAGCGCGGGTTGGTTGGCCAGCCCGCCATAGCGCCGCCGGAGCCAATCCAGAAAGAGTGTATCAACCTGCTGCTGTAGCGCCTGGTACGGCTCTATGAGTTTGGCAGCTTGGCGGATCGAGTCAGCCTGTTGTCTTAAAACCAGAAGTTCCGCCCAACGATAGGCAAAAGCTAACCAGTCCTGGTAGGTAGCCTCAGCCGGCGGCGCCGCCTCCGTGACGGTTTTAAGTAAGCCGGCCAGCCGATCCAGTAAATCTGACTTCGGGTCAAGACGTAGGCCGACCTTAACCCACCCCTTGGCTAACAAGACCGCTTTGGGATGAGCCACGGGCTGAAGCAAACCCTCAAGAAAAAGACTGTCCACATAAACTCGGACATCCTCATGGTCAAAAGGGAGCAGCGC
This sequence comes from Anaerolineae bacterium, assembly GCA_023151115.1. Next base: position 15,358 of record JAKLJP010000060.1, on the reverse strand, counting down.
CGGGCCGGGATAGGTTAAATAAGCAGCCGCTTGCTCGTCGATTACCTGGCCGGAGGCCTGGGCTTCCAGGAAAACAGGCCAGCGTTCGCCCAGAAAATCCAGGAAAGCCGGCCGATCCAAAAGAAGCTGCTCCAGCGGCCAGTCATCAAAGCTCCTTTTTTGGCGCAGGCGATTGATGAGACGTTCAACCAACAAGGCTGGCAGGCGCTGCTGGCGATAATGCCGGCGCAAGAGGGCGTGCAACAGATCCGACGGCTGGTTGATTAGCTCCGGGGCAATCTCGAAAACGTGACGTAAGACGAAGTCGCGGGTCGCAGTGTCGCCTAACGGGCTGGAAATACTCTCCTGACGCAGCGCCTGATACAGTTTATCAAAATCACTCCGCTCCAGGGCGGCGACTACCGGCTGATGCAGATTGGGAAAGAGGTGATTTAGACTAAAGCTAACTTTTCGCCCGGTGCTCCACACGTCGTAAGGGAGCAAGCGCAGATCGTGCTCACCTGGCGGCAGGATGACCACCAAATTCAGTGACTCGCCGCGGTCCCAGTGCGTCCGATATCTGTCTTCATAAGCAAAGCGAAAAGAGAGGCTGTTCTCGAAGAGCAGGACCTTATACTCCCTGGCCCGGAGCTCCTGCAAGATGAGCTCTTCGGCCATCAAGCTATCGGGGTCGGCGACCAGGGTCAGGCGACCGAGTTGGGGAGGAAATTCTTTCAGGATTTGATCGCGCCAGTTCATAGAAGTTTTTAGCCACGAATTTCACGAATTTTCACTAAATTTTTCTCTTTTTCGTGTCAATTCGTGTAATTCGTGGCTACTACTACCTCACCAAGCGTTTGTGTTGCAAGGAGTCCGCGCCAAAATTGAGCAAAATCGCCAGGCGAAAGCCGGTTACGGCCAGGTAATTGAGAGCCTGGGCTTCGTGCTTGGGGTGCAGGCTGGAGGCCGCTTTAATTTCCAGGATAATTTGATTGGCCACAACAAAATCCACCTCGTAGTCACCCACCAGTACCCCTTTATAAGTGACGGGTAATTTTTTGAACTGCTCAAAGGGGAGGTTACGCAGGGTAAATTCGTGAGCCAGGGCAGCTTGGTAGACCGCTTCTAAAAATCCAGGGCCAAGCAGACGATGTACTTCCATTGCCGCACCGACGATGGCATAAGCCAGTTCTTTATGGAGAATTTCGGCCATAACCTTGCTCCGTTTTAGCCACGAATTTCACGAATTTGCACTAATTTTTCAATATTTTTCGTGTTAATTCGTGCAATTCGTGGCCTAATTTTCCAGCCGCGTTACCGCCTGGTCATACCACATCAGCAGCTTGGAGTCCTCTTGCAGCACGGTGTCTGGAATTTTCTCGGCCACTTCAATAATCGTGCGGTACTGCTGATCCTGCCAGGCTTTTTTGAAGCCGGCCCGCACCGCTTCCAGCCGGAAGACCTTGAGCTTCTTTTGTTTGGACTGGCGGTACTCCTCAAACTCTTTGAGCAGTTCCCGTTCGCGCAGCTTTTCCAGGTCGGCGGCCCGGGTGGGATCGGGGACATACCAGTGATGGCGGGCTTCGCGCTGCAAGCCGGCGGGCGGGTTATCGGGGCTATAGCCTTTCAACAGGGCCTGCCAATCCGGGTCTTGCTCGAACGAGACCCAGAGTTGAGCCGGGACGGGTGTTTCGCCCTCATAACGCAGGAAGTTTTGTTCCAACAGGTCAGCCAGTTCTAGCGGTTTTTCGTGCTTTTGCCAGCCGCCGATTTCGCGCATAAAGTGGGGATGGATTTCCTGGAAGGTTTGCGGCTGCCGGGTGAGCTGCTGGTGCAGCCATTGGATGGCGCTGGACTCGTCGGTGACGAAGAGCTGTAATTGCTCAATGCCTTTGGCCAACATCCGTTTCTGGTCATACTCGGCTACCTGATCGGGCAGGAAGTACATCTCATCCCGCTTGGGGAAGCGCTGCTCCAACCCGGCGTAAAACTCCGCCGCCGACAAGGGCACAGTCACGCCTCGTTGGACGTGGAAGGCGACCATGCGGTCAAAGAGCAAGAAGTTTAATCGCTCGGCAATAACTTCAACCCGGCCATCTTTACTGGCAAAAACCGGGAGCTGGCGCAGGTGAGTGCGGACAAAATCCCAGGCTCCCTCCGTCGTGCCAGCTTCCAATTTGAAACGCTCTTCCAGACCGCCATTAGGCTTGTATGCCGAAATAATCAAATCTTGATTAACGGAGCCGGAAGCCGTTACTTGAGTATGTGTTTTCTTTTCTTTGTCCAAAGTTCGTACATCAGCAACCATAAAACCGGCGCGTAATAAACTTTCCTGGATCGTATTCCAAACACTGTTCTGAGAATTATGAAACTCGACCGTTATCCAGCGCCCAGGCTTAAGTACACGGAAAAATTCTCTAAAGCACAATTCCATCAAGTATTGGTAGTCCGCTAGCCTTTTTTGCTGAGTTTTGTTTACGACTGCTTCTGACTTGTTATTGGTATATACTCGAAGCCATGTTTCCCACAAAAAGTTAAGTTCCGAGTACATGATATTTGCCCCAAATGGTGGATCTACAAATAAATAATCAACACTCTCTGCTGGAATGTTGAAGCTGTTACTTGATTGGGTAACTGTAATAACTTCATTTAAAATCTGATCTCTACTCGATATCCGCTTGAGATTCATTAGCCTTTCGTGAACAAGAGCAAACACCGAAAATTCTACTTGGTTAGAAGGAACATAAAGAGTTCCTCGGCGATGTCCAGCAGTCTTGCCACCAGCGTCTTTCTTTTCGCCCCCAACACGGCTAATTGCAATCTGGTGCTGCTTGTTTGCTCTTTGCATCACGCTAGAAGTTACCCATCTAAAAAGAGGGGTATTGGCTTTACTCCACAGCGCTGCTAATAACCACAAATTGCGCCGTGTATAAAAATGGTGAATGTTAGTAATACCAATGTCATCATTGCGACGAGCCTCATCACCCTCAGGCATACGGTCTGTTGGAAACCAATAAGGAATGCCACTCTCTTCAATTTGGCGTATACGAGCCGAATCATCCTTATCTGGTACTTTTTCATATCGCTTCTGACCAACTGAGTAGTTAATCAGTACCGGAGTTTGTTTGGCTCGGCGAATAGTTTGACCCATGGTATGGTCAAATACGGTTTCCCAAGCTCGTTGGAGGGTACGTTTGCTCTGCATCGCTCCACAACCTGGACAGGGGAAACTATCACGCACTTTCCCAGCGGCCTGATCTACAGCGGCATCCCAAAAAACAATTTCGGCCCCACAAACTGGGCAAACAAACATATCGGACCAGACAGTGTAATTGATCTTACCCTTGGTTTTACCATCGGTGTGAGTAGTTTCGTACATCCAGCCGCACGCTTCCTCCACTTCCTGCAAAATGCGCCGGGCCTTCTGCTCAAAAGCAGCCACATCCACTGGTGTGCTGTAGTTGTAGGCAATAAAGGTGGCGGCAGGAGAGAGGTCGCACAAAACAGCCCGGCGTGGTCCCAGAAGGGAAATAAATCGACCCTGCTCATCTAAAATTTTACCATCCGGCTGCGCTAAATATCCTAAACTCTCGACAGTTCGCTTGTCGCCGCAGAGTTGAGCAGCGATACCAGTCATACCTGTGCCGCAGAAGCCATCAAAAACCACATCGCCCGGCTGGGTGTAATGCAGGATATAACGCATAATGGCTTTGTGCGGCACTTTGGTATGGTAAGAGTGAGCATTGTAAATGGGATCGTTCTTGCCCTCGCTCACATCGGCGGCAAAGGGTTCGCGGCGGTACTGGTCGGTGGTCGGGTCGTAGGGTTTGCCGTAATACTTGACAAAATCCTCCAGAAAAGGATTGGGGCAGGCGGTGTAGTAGGGCGGGTCGGATAGGGCCAGGATGTCTTCGTCGGAGCCGAGGGGGAAACCTTCAATCTGGCGGAAGGCCGGATCTTGCAGTTTCTCACGCAGTTTTTCAGTGAAGTAAGCCCGGCGGGCGGCGTCGTTTTCAAAGGTCAGGCCCAGGCATTCCACCGGGCCGGAGGCGGCCGGGGTGGGTTCGGTGAAAAGGGCGGGTTGGTGAGTCATATGCCGGCCTCGGTTAAGATCATCAAATTACTCCAACACAATCCGCAACTTACTCGTATCCTTGCCCTTGGCCAGATCGCCCGTATAGGTCTCAAAACGCTTCCTCATCTCCTCCAATGTCATCGGCGAGCCGCCGTTCAAAAGCGCCTGGCGCAGGTCATCGCTCTTGATCACCATTTTCGTTAGACCGGATAGGGCTTCCTGCATGGCGTGGATAAAGGCCGGGCTGAGGGGACTCGGCAAGACGCGCCGGGCCAGGAACTCCTGAATTAAGGGCCGCTCGTCCGGCCGGAGCAGTTCCAGGTTACTCTGGATGGTCGGATCTTCCAGGTTGTCCAGCAAGATTCGAGTCCAGTCGGCCAGCAGTTGATCCAGTTCGTTGTCCAAGGCGGCTAACAGGTTGCCGGCCGGGGCGGCGGCAGCTTCCAGGGCCGGCTTGAAGCCGCAGTGCGGGCATAACGGCGCGTTTTGCAGCTCGGCCTCGATCAGGCTAAAACAGGTTTTCAGACTGGCCAGGCGGTGCTGCAAGTCGGTCAACTGGCCGGTGGGCAGCAGGTCAATGGTGGCCAGCTTACCCAATTGCGCCAGGCGCTGATCGCGCATGAGGTTGGCTTTGTGCTTATCATCGTTCAAGCCGAGCCTGGCTCGGGTGTGCAGGTCCATGTAAATATTGATGTAATCCTGCTTCAATTGGCGCAACCTTTGGCCAAGCTGCTGTTTAAAATTGGCAGCGCTGCGTTGGGCCGGGTCTTTAAGCTGGCCCAGGAAAACCTGGCGGGCCTCCCGAGCCTGGCCCACCCAGGGATGAGTTTCAGGTAGAAAGGCTTCGGCCTGGGCCAGATACCCGGTCAGGGGGGCCAATTCGACGATCAGGCTTTGCAGCGCCTCCACCTCGGCCAAAGCCGTCAGGCCGGCCTGCTGCCCTTTGATGTCGGCCGCGTCTTGTTGGAAATTCTTCAGCTTGCCCGGCGCATTGTAGGCTTGCAGCCGCTCCAGGAAAGATTTGGCCTCATCCAGACGGGTCCGGTAAGTGGCCTGTTCGGTGGGATCAAAAACCGGCTGGCCCCACAAGGCCAGGCTCCCTTGCAGCAGTTGTTGTTGGGCCAGCACTAATTTTTCAACGGTCTTTTGCACTGCGACCTGTAACCCCTGAACCGCCTCGTTACTATTCTGCGTGACCAATTGAGCTTGACCGGGCGGCAGATCGAGCAGTTCAAAGATCGCCCGCAGCGCCGGCAGGTTCCACTCTTTGGGCGCTTCCAGGTGCTTAAAATTGATCAGGTCATAAATCGGCGTGCTGATCAACGCATCCATGGCATTCGCATCGAATTTTTTACCCGGCAGGGCCAGCATCACCTCGCCATTGTTGACCAGCGCCGCCAGGAGCACGACGACCCACTCCGGTTCCAGCCGGTATTGGCGGGGCGCCATATACTCAATGCCAACTTGCTCCTCAGCGATCAATTCAGCCCGGTTGAGCACCTGGCCCGGCCCTTTCCGTTTGAGCTGCTGCCGGATATAAGCGGCATAACGTGAACGATCGGGGGCCAGTTGGTCGCCATCGAGCAGTTCCAGCGCATCCAGCACCGCCGTCGCTTGTTGAGTCTTCGTCAAACCTTTCATCCAGCGCAGGGCATCTTGAGCCGCCTGGGAGCGGCTGGCGCCGGTAATCAGGACAGAAAAGGCCGGGTATTCCGGGGCCTGGCTCTCAAAATGGGGGGCCAGGGCAATCGAGCTGACCGTGTTGGCCAGGTCACGCACGTTGCCTTGTTTGAAGGATTGAACGTTTGAACGTTCCGCATTTTTAAACCAGACCGGGATGGATTGGGCCTGGCCCCGGTAGACGACTTCATAAGCAGCGACCATATGACCTTGCAGCCACTTGACCAGTTCCCGCAGGTAATCGTTGGCCTTGGACTCGTAGGTAGACTTGGCCTGGCCTGCTGCTGTCGAAGCTAAGTCCAGGGCGGCGGCATATTTGCCCAGGTTGTCGTCAAAAACGTCATCCCGGTGGGTCAGGCGGAAAAAAACCTCGTCAGGCCGCTTATCATCCTGGTAGTAAGGTGTGTCGTACGGCTGGACAAAATAAAGATAAAAATCTCGCGGCGGTTGGGCGGTCGAGCGTTCGTTAGGCGTGCCAAAGAACATATAGCCACTACGGGAAGCCTTGCGTTGCAGCCATTCCAGCTCGTATTCCCAGGCCAGGTGGGTGCCTGGATAAAAGCTGTCGGAGCGCTCCAGGATGCGGGCCAGGGCGTTGTAGTAAGCCAGGTCCAGCTTGTGCTGGTCGAGACTACCCAGGCGTTCCTCGATCCGGGCATCGTAGTCCACGTCCTTGTATACGTCCAGGTAATACTGGCCGCTGTCCGGAGCCAGCGAGATAAACTGGCCGTTGACCGTTTTCAAGATTTCCCGGAGTACCGTCTGCACCTGGGTCAGCAGGTTGTCGGCCGGCTCACCGCCCATCTCCTCGATGCCGGGCTGGTAGAGGCAGAGGGTGTCGCGCAGTTCCTCGGCCGTCGCCCCCAGTCTGGCCGTAATGTCGCCGGTGGTCAGCCGGTGAACCGACAACCCATGGATGATGCGCAGGGCCATCGGCTTGTAGGCCGGGCGGGTAAAAGACTGCTGCACCCGGGCTTCCAGCACCTGGCTGCTATCGATGACTTTACGAATATCCGGTACGGCGCGGAAGGCCGAGTTTTCACGCAGGGTGATCCAGTAGCTGTCATAGGCAATCAACCCCGGTTTATCGTCGGGCACGGGCTGATCCAGAATCCGTTTCATGGTCAGCGACAAGGTCCGCAAAACCTCACGTTTTTCAATGGCCGAAATGCGCTCAAAGGTATCAATGTAATTGGGATGGACCGGGAACAGGCGCACGAATTCATCCAACCGCTCGTTCATATCGCCGTAGAGCCGGGTAAAACGGAGCAGGTGTTCCCTGATTTTGGCCTGCTGCTCGGCGGTTTTGCTCAGCAGCCGCTCGGCGACCACATATTTCACATCTTGCCGGGCAATCAGGACCTGCTCGAAGCGATCTTTGACCCGGCGCACTGTGTCGGCGACGAAGGAAAAGCGAGGATTATCAAACAGGGTCTCCTGCACCCCGGCGATAAAGCGAAAGCGCAGGTCTTTGCTAACCTCACCCACCTCTCGCAGGAAATTGAGGTCGAGGATCAACTCCTGGTCGCGCCGGGTGCGCAAGTAATCCAGCAATTCATCCACGACCAGCAACAGGCCGTGGTCGGGATAATGCTGGTGGAAAGCGGCCATCATCTGTTCAAAGGCCGGCTTGTTGGTTGAAACGGCGCTGGCGGCTGGAAAGGTGAAATTCACGCCCAGCTCGGCCAGGTATTCCTCCAGCACGACCAGAAGAATATCCCGCAAAGACATCGTGGTGGCCCCAATCTCGGCCCGAACCACTTTAAATTTGCCGGCAATCATTCCAGCGGATTGAGCCACACCGTTATGCTTGAGCGCAGTCACTAAGTCGGCATGCTCGGCAATACTGGAGATGACCGACATCAAATGCGACTTACCGGTACCATAATTGCCAACCACCAGGATGCCTTTATTGTCGGCAGGCCGCTCAAACTGAAGCTGCGGAAAGACGAGCTGGGTCAGCCGCTCGGCCATCTGCTCTGAAATCACATAGGTGGCCACCAGCTGCCGGGCCGCCTTCAATTGGTCGGCGTCTCGCAGTTGAACCACCGTTTCAATGGGGTCAAACCGGATTAGGTCTCGATAGTTCATTAACAGTATCCTTGAGGTTCTTGCTACGAATTTCACGAATTTTCACTAATTAATTTTTAATATTTTCGTGTCAATTTGTGTAATTCGTGGCTAAATTCTTGGTACGATAGGGGCGTGGACGCTATGCCGGCGTCACAAGCACCAGGTCTCGCGCCGGATAACGATGATACTCCGGGTGATCCGGGCTGGCGTAGATCAAGTGGTCTTTCTCAAGGACGCCATTCCAGGCCGCGACCACTACTTTATTGCGCGAAATATTCTGTAAAAGCAGCAGCGGGTTTTGCTGAAGCGCCGGATCAAACAGAAATTCCGTGTTATCCAACAGCACCGCCGGGGCAGCCTGGGCGTTGACCATATCTGCCAGCAGGCGAGACACGCGCATCAGGCGCTGTCGTTCGGTCATGTCTAGCAGTTGGCGGCTCAGTTCCAGGTTCAGATTAAGGCAAGGAAAACCGGTTCGCTGGCTCACCTCGCGCAGCGCCCGAGTTTTGCCTCCCCTAGAAGGAGCTACCACCAAAATCAGGCGGTGGTACAGCGTCGCTACGTCGTCAATCTTTTGAATGATTTGATCGGCTAATGACTCAGGCATAGCGCTTCGCATCCCGTAGGGGATAACTGGTTTCAACTTTAGCAGGTGTTTCAGTAGCCAGACCTTTTAGCCAGTCGTCAATAGCCGCCCGGCCTCATCCGCTTAATCAGCGTGAGTTATCATTACTGTCAAGTATATCACGAAATTAACAGTTGTTACTAATTATTGGGTATATTTCTGGGTTTACTGGGGGAATTGTTGGACTATTGTCACCAACGCAGGAGACCGAATAGGGGCTGGGCCGCCGGTAATCGCCAAGCGCAAGGCAAAATGGAAGGTAAACACTGTTATAAGTTTTTAGCCGCCCAACGCCTTGGCGTTCAGCTGAAGAGCTTGTCGGTCGCCCTCGCGCGTGAACGTCTCATTGAGACGAAGCTCACCGGGCGAGAAAGGTGTGCGGTAGGACTACGCCTTGCGTACTGGGTAGCGCAGGTGGGTAACGCCGACGCCCGGGATCACCGTCGGGTTGCCAAGGACGGCTGGCGTGCCGGCGAGGCGGTCGAAGAGGCGAACTCCGGAGCCAAGAAGAACCGCCGCGATGTCGAGGTGGATTTCGTCGAGGATCCCGGCGTTCAGGCATTGCTGGATGGCGTCGGCGCCGTGGACTCCAACGGACTTCCCGGCGGCGGCGGTTTTGGCTTGGTTCACGGCGCTTTCGATGCCGTCGGTCACGAAGTGGACCGTCGAGTTGGGGCGCGGCCAGCCGGCGGGGATGTGGTGGGTCAGGACGAATGCGGGTCCCCAAGCGTGATTTCCGCCCCAGCCTTGGGCGACGTCGAAAGTGCGTCGCCCGGTGAGCACAGCCCCAAGTTCGGATGTGAGAGCGCGAAGGTGCTTGGCGCTCGGCCTCAGGCAGCCGGCGCGAGGGGTGGGCCCTCGAGCACGCGCGGCCGGTACTCGACGAGCACGGTGCGGCCGTCGAAGATGCGGTGGTCGATCATGTCGAGCGCGACGTCGGGATAGCCGTCGTAGATACGTTCCGCGCCGGTGGCGCCGGTGATCACGGGGAACATCACCACCCGGAAGCGATCGACGAGCCCGGCGCGCAGCAGCGAGCGGGATAGGCTGACGCTGCCGAGCGTGCTGAGGATGCCGGAGCCTTCCTCCTTCATCGCCCGGACCGCCTGCACGGCGTCGCCGCGCACGAGGGTCGTGTTGGCCCACGTGAGGGGCTCCTCCAGCGAGGCCGAGAACACCACCTTCGGCGCTCGCGTGAGCTCGTCCAGGCTGGCCTCCTCCTCGGCTTCAATCGCGGCGGTTCCCGGCGGCGGCTCTCCGCCGGCGAAGCTGTACATCAGCCGGTACGTGTTCGCGCCCATCAGGTACGTCACCGGTGGTTGCTCGCCGAGCCAGGCCAGGTACTCCGGCCCTTCGAGACCCCACCAGCCGGGCCAGCCATCCCCCGAGGCGTAGCCGTCCAGGGTGGTGATGAAGTCGATCAGGAGCTCTCGCATTGTGCTCCTCCTCGAGCGATGGATGGGTCGCCGGGCGATGTTGGCGTCAGACCGTGATGGGTTACCAGTTTCATGGTTCTTCCTTTCTCTCATATCCAGGTTTCGGAGATCACTCCATTCCTGAGATTGCTTTATTCCCTCACCCTGCGTAAGATAAGCAAAAATACTGCTTCATGAAATCGCACCAAGCTTCATTTTGCCGAAGTTCAAAATAGGCGGGTGCAGAAGCAGCGAAATCGCGGGGTGTACAGTCTGCAAAAGACTTAAATTCGCGGATCAGGTGCGCCTGGTCACTGTAACCATAGACAGCCGCCAGATCCGCTAATCGGATGGACACATGCACAGTTGATGGCTCAACCTCAATATTCAAGATCGGCTTGACCGCCCAGGGATACAACTGCATCGAAATCATCTGGCAGAAACCAGCAGCACGAATCCGAAGCGGCTTATATTGAAGTGGGTTTACAAATGCTCGTGGTAGTTTGAGCATTCCGTGTTCGCTCTCCAACACCAGCGGCGCACCCACATTGATGATCACTTCAATGTAGGCATCGGGTAGGTGCAACTCACGGTTATAGCTTTCCTGGTCTTGCTCAAGCGCCCAAAAGCAGTTCACATCTGCTGCCAACATTGGCGCCGGAGCATATGTCGGTTGATGCAACATTCAACAATCTCACTATAGCGACTCAGCTATCCACAGTATAAACGCAAGCGCGATACATTGTATTGAAAAAATTCCGCATCTTTTTGTTAATTGTCCATTTTCCTGGGGCGAACGTATCAAAAATAACCTTAAGTGCCTGCCCTAACGCGTGGCGCTTCAGGGTTCGTCCCGGTCGCGCCACTTCAATTTCAGGTTCCAGCCAGATTTTAGCATCATTGAAGTCGTCCTGGGAGCCTTTGCCCACATGGACGCTTGCCCGCTCCTCATAACGAGCATCGTGGCTGTGAAACCAGAGGATCAGGGCGCCTTCTTCCAGGATTTTTTGGGCTTATCCGGTTATCTTTGCTCGGTACCAGAAACGCTCAGAACCACAATGAAGCCCAACGCCTGAGCTAAGGCGCTTGCGGGCAGGCACGGCAAGTTACATTATACACCCACTTTGCCAGCAAGGTATGGTCAATAAACGCCGTGGTAGCAAGTCGCCTTGAGCGAATTGTTAGCTGGCTTTCTCCGTTACAAACATCCTACCTCTGAGGATATAGCAGACCCTTGCTGAAACAACCAAAATACCCTATCGAGACCGTTCGGAAACTGTTGCGCTTGTCTGAAACGCCCCGGCATGAATGCCAGGGCTAGGGAACAGCGCCGGGTCAACCCGGCTTAAAGCCCGATTCATCGGGCGCTGTTGAATAGTCCGGCGACTTCATCGCAGGACGAGCGCCGCTGGCAAGATTGCCTCTAGGGTTTCCGAATGCTCTCCCTATCATATAAAAACAAAAACTCTGGAAGTCTAGGCGCTTCATAGAGCTTTTAGTGTTGGTATCCATTCAGAGATGACAGATTTCAGAGTTTAAACCAGTTTAGATCAATTTAAGGTTCTTGCGTTTCCATAGGTAATTTGTAAATTGTATCCATACCATCCTGGGGAATCGGATTTGAATTATCAGACCCTGGAGAGTTTTCAGTTAAGTCTCGGGTACCTGAGGGATTAGGCATTTGAGTCCCATCTAGGTCTAAACCTGCATTATCTTCTAGTGGTATTTCTGCTGGTCGAAGACTAATAACATCAACTTGTATTGTAGTCGTAATAATGGGACTGAGGGCGTCGGCCCCTCCTGGTTTAACTGAGGCTTGTGCTTCTAATTGAAATTTAATCCCTTGAAGCGAAAGTTGTTCCTTGACATAATCAGTTGCGGGCAAATTCCCCTCTTTCTTGTAACGAAAAGCACCAAATGGAATAGCCAAAATTTCTTTATCTTTACTACAAATTTTACCTTCATAACTCTGTTTTTCTTCATAGAATAGCAGTACAATTGGGAATTGTACAGGCCCTTCAGCCTGTAGTTTATCACCTTTTTTCCCTACAATTATTGCAGTTTTATCTTCGTCCGTGTCTACTTTAATAGAGGCACCAGGAAAAATCTTCTGAAAATCCTCGTTTACCTTTACGGTAAGACCAATTGATTTCTTATCAGATGTAAAAATATATTCTGGTCCTTGAAACTTAATATCAGTTATACAATTAGTCTCATTAGTACTTTTGTTCTTCACATATAGCCACAAATAATAAACATTATCTTTACCACCAACATTATCTGAAACCACTTGAGGAGTATGCAACGCTGTATAAAAATTTCCTGCGCCAACTCTAGAATGAAAGTCTGAAGTTCGTGATGTGTCCCAAAATTCGTATTCAAGATCCGGCATTAAATCTTGATTAACGGCAATAGTGACTGTGGCTGCTTCAGCAGTTTGAGTTGCTTCAACAATACTTGCAGCAGTAGCAGTCCTTACCGCTTCGGCAGTTTGGGTGGCTATTAAATTGCTATTTTTTTCAGCCTCTTTGAATTGTTTATCAATAAGTGGATAGGTCAGCAAGATGATTACGGAAATCCAGAAACTAAACCAAATCATTGTTGGTTGTTTTTTGGGAGGACGCCCTCCTTTGGCGCGTTCTATTGGAATTAATTGGCGAAACCAATACTGGATATTTGGACCAAGTATCCCTACGACAATTGTAAAGATGACTACTGCAATCAATGCATAAAGTATTTGTATGATGAGTTGAGTTGTGCTTAGAGACATCTAACTCTGCCAAAAAACACCCTATATACCTTATCTTCAATCTTAACCTTGTTTGATTTATTTGCAAATCTTCAAGGAAGCCAGCCAGCTAACGCTTAGTAGCGGGCGTCCCCGCCATTAGAATACACAGGCAGCCCGATCTTACCACACTTCTCTCATAAAATAGGGGTCGCATTACGTAATACCTCCTGTAGTGATAGGCCGCCTAACGGCTCGCGTCCGCGCAGCGCCCCCGAGCGAAGCGAGTGGGGTAGTGGTAGGTGGGATGGCTGAGACTCGCTTTCGAAACGGAACGAACCCAAAGCCAAGAAAAAAGATCAGAAAACGAGGCGCGTACCCAACCTGTCCACTCCACGCATTGTTAGCCCGTTGTTTGGGACTTTCATTCCAATTGGGAGCGTGTGCAGTAGCGGCTTAGAGACGTTGGTAGCTGCAAAATTACCGATCGTTTCCGTACCCGAGCTCCTCGGCAAGCCCGATGAGAAGTCCTTCGGGGCCGCGGATGTAGCAGAGCCGATACGCGTCTTCGTACTGGACCACTTCGCCGACGAGCTGCGCGCCGTGCTTGCGGAGTCGGGCGAGCGTCTCGTCGATGTCGTCCACGGCGAACATGACGCGCAGGTAGCCAAGAGCGTTCACCGGGGCGTTCCGGTGATCGGCGACCACAGCCGGCGTGAGAAATCGCGAGAGCTCGAGCCGGCTGTGGCCGTCGGGGGTGACCATCATGGCGATCTCGACGCGCTGGTTGCCCAGTCCGGTGACGCGCCCGGCCCATTCTCCTTCGACCACAGCTCGCCCTTCGAGCTTCAGGCCCAACTCGGTGAAAAAAGAGATGGCCTCATCGAGGGATTCTACGACGATGCCAACATTATCCATCCGCTTAAGACTCATATCGGTTCCTCTCATTCTAAAAGGTCTGGCTCATGTTAAGTACTAGTGCAAAGCAGGCCGGGCTCCCACGCCCGGCCCTCGGCGGCGTGGAAGCCGCCTCCGCTAAATTGCACTTGTTCTATACATGAGCCAAAGGTCTTTTACTACCTTCTCGGCTCATACCGCAGCGCCACCGCCCCCGAGCCGAACTCCAGCCGGCTCACGAGTTTCAAGTCGACATACTTCGTAAGCCCCGCGAACAACGTCGGCCCGTGGCCCGCTAGTCTGGGCTGCACCACGAACTCGTACTCATCGATCAGTCCCAGCTCCGCCAACGCCAGCGGGAGCGTCAGGCCAGACGTGAACAGTCCCTTACCCGGCTCCTCCTTGAGCTGCTGAACAGCCTTCCCCAGGTCCCCGCGCACGAGCTCCGCGTTCCAATCGACCCGCTCCAGAGTGCTCGACACCACGTACTTCTTGGCCGCGTCGATTGTGCAGGCGAAGGGTTCCATCCATTCGGCCATCCAGTCAGGCCTCACTCCCGTCGCCGGCAGCCGCCACGCTGCCTCCATCATCTCGTAGATGACCCGGCCGAACAGCAGGCCATCGGCCCGGGCGAGACTCTCGCCCCAGTAGCGATACGATTCTTCATCCGCCGAGCCTGCCTGATGATCGCAGCACCCGTCCAATGTGACATTGATAGAATACCGAAGGGGTCGCATTACAAAATACCTCCTGTAGTGATAGGGCCGCCTAACGGTCTGCGTTACCCACTGGTGGGTGGGACGAGATAATCCTTGAAGTCAGGCGCTCCCTCTCCATTCCGTCTCTAACGCAACGCGCCAGGGCTACGGTTTAATTGTTGAATGAGTAGGGATGAGATAGGGTTCCCAGGCTAGTAGATCGCCTGTTTGCTTAACATGCCCCAGGCCGGGAAAGGGAAAATGATACCCCAGCACCAGCAAGTTCTCGAACTCAGTCCGGGCCAGTATCGCTCGCCGGGTGTCAATGGCTAGGTCTGGTTGAAAATCGAAAGCCGATACATCCAGCGCGTTGAGTTGAATGGGCATGTGGAGGGTATCGACCAGGTGCAGCAGTCGCGCCCCCTGCGACTCGATGCTCACCGCCTGGTGTCCGGGCGAATGACCCAGGGCCGGCACATAGCGAATCCCTGGCTCAATATCTGCGGGGCTATCCAGCAGAGTCAACCGCGAGGCGTAGGCCGCGAAGGTCTGGCGTAACCCGGTGGCGGTCTCCTCATCCATTTCGGCGAGGACGTCCTCGCGCATCCAGTAGTCGTGCTCTGGCTTGGGCGCGACCAGCCGTGCGTTGACAAAGGTCGGCTGGCCCGTACTATCCAACAACCCGCCGATATGATCCCCGTCAAAGTGGCTGATCACCACCGTATCAATGGACTCCGGCGTGATGTTTGCCGTGCGCAGACTATCAAGCAAATGTCCCGGGTCAGCCGGATCGCCCTGACCATTACCGGTATCAATCAGCACCCGTTTGGCCGCCGTTTCCACCAGAAGGATATTTCTGCTGAAGCCGAGCGGTGTATCAAGCGTACGAAACGCAGCGAGCATCCGCTCGGCATCCTCCGTAAACATGCTGGTAACATCGTTTTCCGTTAACGTCTCGTTCCCGTCACATAGTACAACACACAAGAAATCTCCCAAACGAAAACGGACAACATCTATCGGCGCTTCCTTGAGTTGGGTCATTTTATCATTCTCCTTGTGTGGAATCACAGTACGAGAATGATAGCTCATTTGTTCTAAATTGTCAAGATATCATCTGTGACAAGTTAAGGGTTCAAGTAAAAAGTCAAATCGGGAAAGGAGATAAATCAAGTCGAGAAATCGGTTTAC
>JAKLJP010000005.1 GCA_023151115.1 Anaerolineae bacterium | reverse complement strand
AGTTCCACGATGGGAGCGAGTTGGACGCGCAGGATGTGATCGCCAGTTATGAAGCGCAGTGGGATGCCGCCAGCCCGCTGCACAAAGGTCGAGTGGGTGATTTCACCTACTTCTCGGCCTTGTTTGGCGCTTTCAAAAACGCGCCCCCGGCTGAATAAGTAATGGTGTAATGCAAGGGCGCGCCCTTGCGGTCGCCCCCAAAGGGCAGGCGCAAGGCCGTGCCCCTATGATAGCAAAGGGCGAGTGAACCATCCGGTTCACTCGCCCTTTTTTGTTGATACCAGGCGGTATCACGATAAGATAGATTTCTCTTGAAGCAGACTAAAGTCCGCACTCCTTTACTGAATCAAGGGGTGGGGAGAGGCTGGCGGATCTGTTCTTGCTGTTTAAGGCTTAAAGTTCCCCAGCTGGCCCAGACAAAGGCGACAAAGGCCACCACATAACATGAAAAACCCGCCCAAAAGGCGGTGGCAATGCCCCAATTCATGGCTACCACCACCGCCAGCACTGAGGCACAGACCGAGGTTGCCCCATTGATGCCCCATAACCACGGCGTTAAAGCTGCTGCTTTTTTAGCGGCCAGGCTCATACCCAAAGGAAAGGCCATGCCCATTAATAACCCCGGTGGGAAAAGAATTGCCACCGAGGCCAAAATTCGGACAGGGGTGGTCGCCGCTTGAAAGTAACTGATAACATAAGGGGTGAGACTGCCAAAAATAATCAACATGCCTAACAGCAGGAGCAAATTTCTGAGGGCAGGGCGGGTTAAGCCAGTACCATTAATTTTTTGGGTGAGAAAACTCCCCAGACCGCTCGACAGGAGCAGGGTAAACAGTACCGTTGATAAACTATAGGTGGGATGACCCAAGAAAACAATGAGCCGCTGCATTTGAGAGATTTCAACCAGCATGAAGCCCAGGCCAATTCCGGCAAAAAACAGGAAAAAGGGCAGACTGCCCCGCAACGTTTGCTTTTGCGTGGTCAGCGCCAGGGGGATGATAATACATAAAAAGGTTAACCCTGTGACCGTTAAGAGCAAAACACCCAGGGTAGAGACCGCTTTGACATTAAAGTTGCTCTTGCCCTGAAAGATGTCCGGGTTAAAGATGTCTCTAAAGCGAAGCATATGAAAAAAGAAAGGTTTATTATCGGTAGACGGGCTAATATCCAGCGGAAATGCGGCAAAAAATGAAGTCAGGTCTGGCTCGGTAGTCAGGGTGATAAAGGTGGGGTCAAGGGCATCGGTGGGGCTGAGCACCAGTTCAAGCCCACCTTTGGCTACAATTTCTTCAACCGCCGTTATATCTTGAGCTGAAAAAGGGTCTTTGCTGATGAGCATAGTCCCAATCCCATCCGGCCCTGCGGCTCCTTCGCCGCGCATACGGCGCATAATGATAATGTGGTCACGCGGGTTTTCTACGCCTACCTGCCGCAGGGCAGCACTGGCCAGGGCTACAGAGCGGTACATCTCGGCGGGTAGATCCCGAAAGTACCAGCGCGAAACGGTCAAAATGCCGCCCGGTTTGAGATGCTCCAGGAAAATTTGCCACGCTTCCAGGGTATAGAGCGAATTTTCAGACAGCACAAAAGCTCCGGCGGCAGTGGCAGCCCAGGAGTCAATGAGTGAAATCTGAATAATATCCACCTTAGTTTTTAGGCGAGCAATGTAACTGCGGGCTTCATCGTTAACAAACGTAACCTGGGGATATTGGTCCAGGTGGCCGGTAAAGTCGCCAAATGTCTGGTTGACAATTTTGAGGATATTCTCGTTGATTTCTACGCCTACCACCGATTTTTGCTTAAAGGCCAACGCCGAAAGTACATCGCGCCCGCCGCCGGCTCCCACTACCAGTACATCAGAATCGGGCCTGAGATAGTGGGCCACATTGACCATATCATATTTAAGATGTTGGAGGCTTTCCAGGTTGCCATCAAAGCCGGTCATCACCGTGCCGGCGGTGGCGTCAATATTCATATGAATCTGCCTGACCTTCTTCTGGTCTACGTAAGTCCGGCTAAGCCCCCAGCCAAAAGGATACTCCGGCGTATTGGGGTCGCCGCTGACCCGAATCCGGGAGAAGGAGTTCCAGGCTTCAAACAGAGGCCGCGACTCTAATTCACCTTTAACCCAGATTAAGCGCAGCCAGGGCGACTGCTGCTGAACCAGCCAGGTATGGCCGCCGGCAAAGAGAGCCAGCAAAACCGCCGAGAGAACGGCTACCTGCATCAATCTTTTTCGACCTGTTTCAGCGATAAAAAATATCGCCCCCAGCATGGCCAACCCGGCGATAGCAATAACGGCGGTAGGGCCATCGGTAACTTTTAGAAGATAGATGACCAGCACACAGCCCAGGGCTGCCCCGGCTAAATCTGCGGCGTATAGCTTACCTACCTGCGCCGGAAATTTGGTTAGGGCCAGGGCCACGCAAACCCCGCTCAAGACAAAAGGGATCGAAATAACCACATAAGTTAAAACAATGGAATACAGCCCCACCAGCGACCATTCCTCGCCGACAAAGGGAATAGTTAAGTGGGTTAAAAAACTGACCACCATAGAAACCGCAAACAGCAGGGCGCTTAGGCCAAGCTGATACTTAACCCTGGTCGGGGTAAAGGTGTGCGGAAACAGGTAAACGATGATCGCGCCAACCGACATGCCAAACAGGGCCACCGAAATAGCGACAAAGGCATAGTGATACCACATGGTCACGCTAAAAATGCGGGTCAGCAAAATCTCGTACATTAAGGTAGCCAGCGTAACCATAAACAGGCCCAGGTAGGTTTGTCGCTTGGCAGTTAGCTCTAAATCCATCCAGTTATCTCCCATGGTTTAAGGTATATAGGGGCGATAATACAATGATTGCGGCCGTAAGTCCAATTTTAGCCGCAAGCTATCCACTTTGGAATGTACCCAGTTTGTATGGGTGATCTCCACTTTGGTCTATACGCTTGAGCCAACTTTGCCGGGCTACCTGGGGAGTACAAGGCCCATAGGTGAAGAGCCTGATCCTTCGCCTTTGCGCTTCTCCCCGCAGCCTTGCCAGCACTGCTTGCAGCATGCGGCCCTCAAAGGGTGTGTACATAAAGAAGACCGTTCCATCGGAGTAGTCGGCTGTCCGGGCGTCTGCCTGGATAAACGTTACCCGTGACAGGTTGAGGTCTGCCGCACACAGGCTGGCATAATCGCCATAAGTCGGCTCAAATTCGATCCCTTTGGTGGCAGCGCCGCTAAGCAAATTCACCAGGATGGGCACATGACCCAGGCCAGACCCGACATCGTAGAAAACATCTTCTCCCGTGAGTTGAGCTTTCTCGACCAACTCGAAAATGATGCGAGCGGGAGTTGGTTGATAATAGACCATCTCCGGCTCTCTGACTTTTGTTTCGCCGGGGACAGCCCATCTGAGCAGCAAGCCATTGACAAACAGGTCAAGGTTATCATAGCCTGGCTCAGCTTGTGACTGTCTGCCGCCGGCGTCACGCCCAACATACGCCTCAATCAAATCCTTGAACACTGCTCCGGTGCAGGCGCCCCGGCGGATGTCTGCCCGCAGTCGTTGAAACAGGGCTTCATCAATCGCTTCCAGTTGGCGCTTGACCCTCTCGGCGTGTTGTTTTAGGGGGAGCAGTTCTTCCGGCGGATGGAGTGTTTGCAGCAGTCCCTCAATCCGATCAATGATGTTGAACTCAAGGGTGTCTATGGCATCTACCCGGCTGTCAAAGCTTGTTTTCTCATAGAGCCCAGCCTCTTTCTCGATGGCTTCAATAGCTGCTTGTATTTCGTTGACGACCATTTCCTGGCTCCGTCAAGAAGTTTTACGTAGAGGACGGAGGAAGCGCTTCTATCTCAAAACCGGCCAGGTGTTCCAGGGCTTTGACTAGGGCGTGGTTGCCCTGGCTGCCTAATCCTTGGGCTTGCAGGGTGCGGTAAAGCTGGAAAATCAAAGCGGTGCCGGGCAGGGGCACGCCCAGTTCGTCGGCGGCGTTGAGGATGAGGCGGACATCTTTTTGCTGCAAATCAATGGTAAAACCAGGCCGCCAGTCGCGCTGCAAGATCTGCGGGCCGCGATTGCTCAACATCCAACTGCCGGCGGCCCCGGCGGCGACCGCTTCCAAAGCTTTGGCCCTATCCACCCCGCCAGCCTGGGCAAACAGCAAGGCCTCGCACATGGCCAGGCAGTTGCCGACCACCAAAATCTGGTTGACCAGCTTGACCGTCTGGCCCGCCCCCACCGGTCCCACGTGAGTAATCTTCTTACCCATCGCCTCAAAAACCGGCATCGCCCGCTCGACATCTTTGGTTTCCCCGCCGACCATAATCGAGAGGGTGCCCCGCGCCGCGCCTTCACTGCCGCCGCTGACCGGCGCATCGAGCATGGCCGCGCCTGCTGCGGCCAGCTTTTCGGCCAGCTTGCGGGTGGCAATCGGGCTGATGGTGCTGCAATCAATTACCAGGCTGCCGGCTTTCACCCCGGCCAGCACCCCGTTTTCGCCCAGGATGATGTTCTCCACATCCGGCGTATCGCTGACGCAGATCAGAACGATGTCGCTGTGAGCGGCTACGTCGGCGGGATTTTGTCCGGCCTTGGCCCCGGCGGCCAGCAGCGGCTCGGCTTTACTCGCAGTCCGGTTCCAGACCGTCAGCGGAAACCCGGCTTTCAAAATGTTATGCGCCATACCCTGACCCATAATCCCCAGGCCAATAAATCCAACTTGCTCCATGATAATATCTCCCTTGTTGTAATTAATTTAAGGCTAAGGCAAAGGCTAAGGCTAAGTACAGAATTGTATAAATTTCGTTACGATTTAACATGCTTGATGCCAGTATGTCATTTCGAGCGCCAGCGAGAAATCTGTGTCCTTGTCTAAAAGTTTAGGCAGCGGTAAAGAAGATTCCTCCCTCCGGTCGGAATGACATGACTTTTTCAGAGATGGCTGCTCGTTTTGATTTTGTTAAGAACTAATACAAAGTTCTACTTAAGAAGGATAAAACAAGCGCAGCCTTGTTCTTAGCCTCAGCCTCGTAGAAAACATTAGTTTGGCTGGCAAATAGATATCCCCGCTTAAAGTTGGCCTATCCTACCACCGATCCGGCAATCAAGCTAATCAAATTAAGAGGCCGGGGAAAGTTTTACTTGCCAAATCCCCCCGCCAATTGTAGAATGGTTCACTTAACCTTGAAAGACGCCCGCACCCCATGAAAAGCTTATCCCGATTTCCCTGGTGGTTTCTGCTGATTGTGCTGGTTGGGCTTTATCTAGCCTACGCCTTTTACAATAACCAAACCTACGCCGAAGTTTTTGATTTTGTTAAAGCCGGTCTGATCACCACCATCCAGGTCACGCTGACGGCCTACGCCATCGCCATTACGATTGGGCTGCTAACCGGCCTGGCTCGTGTTTCAAAAAATCCGGTCATCTATAATATCGCCACGCTGTATGTGCAGGTGATGCGCGGCGTACCCATTTTAGTGACCTTACTGTATACGGCTTTTGTGGTCACGCCCTGGGCCATTGACGTTATCAACAGCCTGGGAACCGGCCTGGCCGAAGCGGGTTTGCTGCCGGCGGAAAACCCGCTCACGACCTTAAATATCCGCAATGTGGACTTTGTGGCGCGGGCCATCATCGCCCTGGCTATCAGTTACGGCGCTTTTTCCGCCGAAATCTTCCGGGCAGGGATTGAATCCATTGGCCGGGGCCAGATGGAGGCGGCCCGCTCGCTGGGCATGAGTTATTTTCAGGCCATGCGTTATATCATTTTGCCCCAGGCGGTGCGGCGGGTGCTGCCGCCGCTGGGCAATGATTTTATCGCCATGCTCAAAGAGTCTTCCCTGGTGTCGGCCCTGGGCGTGCGCGATATTACCCAACTGGGCAAACTGTACGCCTCCCGCTCTTTTCACTACCTGGAAACCTACAGCGCCGTCGCTTTTTTATACTTAACCATGACCATTGTGCTGTCGTTAGGGGTCAAAGCTATGGAAAGAAAGCTGAAGGCCGATGAGTGACGAGGGCATGATTGTCGTCAAAAACCTGGACAAGCACTTTGGCTCGGTGAGGGCGGTCAACAATGTCAGCCTGACCGTCAAAGCGGGCGAAGTGGTGGTTATCATCGGCCCCAGCGGCTCCGGCAAGTCAACCCTGCTGCGCTGTATCAACCACCTGGAGACGCCTACCGCCGGGGATATCTGGGTGGACGGCATGCATCTGAGCCGCAAAACCAAAGACATCAACGCGGTGCGCCGGGAAATCGGTATGGTCTTTCAGCAGTTCAACCTTTTTCCGCATCTGACTGCCCTGGAAAATATCACCATCGCCCAGACGGTGGTCCGCAAACGCAGCCGGGAAGAGGCGCAAACGATTGCCCGGCAGCAGTTGGCCCGCGTCGGCATCCCCGAAAAAGAAAATGTTTATCCCAGTCACCTTTCCGGCGGACAGCAGCAGCGGGTGGCCATTGCCCGCGCTTTGGCTATGAATCCCAAGATCATGCTCTTCGACGAGCCGACCAGCGCCCTCGACCCGGAGATGATCAAAGAAGTGCTGGAGGTCATGCTCAACCTGGCCAAAGAAGGCATGACCATGGTCGTTGTAACCCACGAGATGGGCTTTGCCCGCAACGCCGCCGACCGGGTTATCTTTATGGACGAAGGCCGCATCGTCGAGGATGCCACCCCCGAACAACTCTTCACCCGCCCCCAGCACGAGCGGACGAAGCTGTTTTTGAGTAAAATTTTATATTGAGGCAGTAAAGGAGTCATTCTGATGGACTACCGTGTTTTAGGCAGTAGTGGGGTTAAAGTTTCCCCGTTGTGTTTGGGCACGATGAACTTTGGCGGGCCGACGCCGGCAGAGGAGGCGATCCGCATGCTCAACCGCGCCCTGGGCGGGGGCATCAATTTTATTGATACAGCCAATGTGTACAACGGCGGCGAAAGCGAGCGGATTGTTGGCCGGGCGCTGAAGGAAAACGGGCAGCGCGATAGGATTGTGCTGGCCACCAAAGTCTACAACGCTATGGGCGACGGCCCCAACGACCAGGAGTTATCGCGCTACCATATTGTCAAAGCTTGCGAGGATTCGCTGCGCCGGCTGCAAACCGACCGGATTGATCTGTACCAACTGCACCGGCCCTCGCCCTTTATTCCCCACGAGGAAACGCTGCGGGCGCTGGATGACCTGGTGCGGGCGGGCAAAGTGCTGTCTATCGGCTCCAGCACCTTTCCGGCCTGGATTATTATGGAAGGGCTGGCCATCAGCCGCCAATACGGTTGGGCGCGCTATACCAGCGAGCAGCCGCCCTATAATTTGCTGGACCGGCGCATTGAAAACGAGTTGATCCCGCTGGCCCAAAAGTATAACCTGGCCGTGCTGCCTTGGTCGCCGCTGGCCATGGGGCTGCTGGCCGGCAGGTATCTACCCGGCGAGGCCGCGCCGCCCGGATCGCGCCTGGCCGAAGGGCGTAACTTTATGAACGAGCGGGTCAACCTGAGCGGGCGCGAAGTGGGGGCTAAAATGGTCCAACTGGCCCAGGAACGGGGTCTGACTGCTTCGCAGTTGGCGCTGCTGTGGTGCAAAGACCAGCCCGGCATTACCGCGCCCATTATCGGGCCGCGCACCCTAGCCCAGGTTGAGGATGCCTTGCCGGTGCTGGAAATGTCGCTCAAGGACGAAGACCGGCCTATCTTCGACAGCTTGGTTCACCCCGGCAACGCTGTGGCCGATTTTCACAACAGCGCCTGGTGGATGAAAGCGAGGATAGGGAACTGATAGGAACTTGGGGGAACTCGTAGGAAAGTAGAGAAGTTTGGGGGGAACTTTTTAAGTGCTTGAAGGAGGGAGATTGATGGAACGGGGATATAAGGGTTACAGAAGGGCAACGACTCAGACTTATAAAAAACTCTATGGATACAAGAACCTTTTGGCTTGGCAGGTGGCTGACGATTTGGCAACATATGTGCATGAAATTGTGGTCTCTTTCCCTCCACGCTATTTCAAATTGGCCGATCAAATGTTAGGATCGACCAGCTCAGTCAAAGCAAATATTGCCGAAGGTTATTGCCGAAATAGTTTAGGAGATTATATTCGCTTCTGTGAGATTGCTCGTGGTTCACTAGGTGAGTTAGGCAGCCAAACTCAAGACTGTGAACGATGGAGTTTGATTAAAGGCGAGAAATTAACTGAACTCGTACGCCTTTATGGCGATGCCACCTGGTTTTTAGAACAGTTAATCAAAGGACTACGAGCCAAACGCCGAGAGGATAATTGGGATAGAAGTATGGGGATTAAGGAAGAAGGGGTTAGTTATGAGGCCACTGATGCTGATATCCCATTTACACTCCCTGGTGAACTTGTATGATCTAAAACTGAGTTCCAAAGAGTTCCCTTGAGTTCCAAAAAGCTCCTATGAGTTCCTCTTAAACCATCCATGACTTTATTGTTAAACAAACCCTTCCCCCGCCTCTGGTCGTTGGAGGCCGGGGTGGCCATGGTGGTCACGGATTTGCATGGCGACGAGGACGCTTACCGGCGTTACCGGGATCGCTTTGTGGATTTACAGGCTAAAGGCGAGGCCGATTGGCTGATCTTGACCGGTGACCTGATCCACCGCGAGCAGGAGGATGCGCCTGACCCTTCGCTGGAGTTGGTGCTGGATGTGCTGGCCTTGCAGGCGAGCTACGGCCAGGCTGTTATTTATCTGTGTGGCAACCACGAATTACCCCACCTTTATCACTTTGCCCTCACCAAAGGCAGGCGAACTTATACGCCCGCCTTTGAAGCATCGCTGGCTGCCAGCCCGCACCGGGCCGAAGTGATAACGCTCTTTGAGTCGCTGCCGTTTTATATCCGCACCCGCGCCGGAGTCACGTTAACTCACGCCGGAGCGGCGGCCCCCCTGGCAAACCCGGCCAACGCCCAGAGGTTGTTTAGCTGGAATCACCGCCCTCTGTTCGATTGGGCCGATGACCTCATCGCCGGCGAAGACGTAGAGTCGCTGCGGCGGGGGTACGCCAAAATGCAGCAGGCGCCCTATGATCTGTTGGCGCAGTATTACCTGGCCGTTTCCGGCCCGGCTGACCCGCGTTATAATGATTTGCTGCGAGGGTTCTTAGCCACCCAACATCCTGAGTTCAATGCGCTGCTGTGGCCGGCGCTTTTTACCCGCTGCGAGCAGGACTACGGCGCTGCCGATTATGCTATCTTTGTGGAAGCGCTGTTGAAAGAGGCAGCGGTTGATTTTTATCCGCAGCGGGCGCTGGTGGCAGGGCATATGACTATTCCCGGAGGGTACCAACTGGTGGCGCGACATCACCTACGGCTGGCCAGCGCCCACCACGCTACACCGCGGGAGGCGGGTCAATATTTGCTGATTGATGTCGGGAAGCCAATTCAGCGGATTGATGATTTGTTATCGGCGTTGAGGAGTGTGTATCGGTAGAGCCGGGAGCACGGGGCTAAAGCCATCGTGCTGAAAGAGCCAAGCCCGGTTGGGCTAAAATTGGTTTTTTGAGGGCGCTTCAGCGTCCTTTGCCCTCTTAGCCCGATGCTTCAACGTCGGGCTATAGGTGGCGATATACCATCCCCTTGAAACCCGTCAAAGCCTAATTCTTTATCCGTATCACTCAGACAGGGTAGGTAGATATTAAAGGCAGTGCCCTGGCCTATCTCACTATTGACTTGAATGCTGCCGCCCATCCGGGTGACAATGGCATAGACCGTAGATAGACCCAAACCTGTGCCTTTACCTTGCTCCTTGGTGGTATAAAATGGTCGCTCATGTAGGATTCTAGGTGAAAAGGGGAAATCTGGTATACTCTGGCCATAATTTGTCATAAACAGGAGATGGACTATGGCCATACGCTTTCCCCTGACTGAGTTGCTGGATGAGCAAGAAAGTTACAACGTTCTGTTGAGAACACTGCATCCCGATGGTTTGAAATGTAAACAGGGTCATGCCCTGCCGCCAGACCAGAAACCGCATGACCGTCGGGGCGCGCCTATTTTTGATTACCGGTGTCGAATTTGTGGCAACCTCTTTAACATTTTCACCGCCACCGTCTGGCAAGGGACCCAGTACGACTGTCGGAAGATCGTGCTGATAATGGGCGGGGTGGTTCAAGGCACTCCCACCCTCCATTTGGCTGATGAACTGGGGGTGGACTACGGTAGCCTGTTGGAACGTCGGCATCGGATCCAAAAATTGGCGCTGGCACATAAACCGGACACAGTTCTGGCCGACGAGGAGACAGAAGCCGATGAAATGTTCCAGAATGCGGGCGAAAAGGGCGCCAAACATCGTGATCCTGATGACCCACCCCGCCGTCGAGCCAACAAACAACCCGGTAAAGGGACGATGGCCAATGACCGCCCGCCCGTTTTGGGGGTGGTCGGGCGTGAAACGGGTCAAATTCGCCTGGCGGTGTGCGATGATACCACCCAAGACACCATTGAGCCTGAAGTCGAACACAAGACCGGGCCGACCACCACCCTCTACACCGATGAGAGTAACGTCTATAATCGAGTGGCTGGAACAGGCCGGGGGCACGGCACAGTCTGTCATTCGCAGAAAGAATGGGTTCGTGATGACGATGGCGATGGCATCCGGGAAGTCCATTGCAACACCATGGCAGGCATCTGGACCGGCTTGCGTAACTTTCTGCGGCCCTTTCGCGGCGTTCACAAAAAAACCTGGCTCAGTATGTGGCTATGTTTGAGTGGTCTCATAATCTTAAACGGGTCACTCCTGACTTCTTGAGAACTCTGATGCTACCTCATTTCACCTATTTACCTACATGAGCGAACTGCGCTGTTCACGCTCGGCAGCCAGCGACTGCTCTTGGGCTGAGGCTGCGGCAGGGGTTTCGCCCCGGTTCTGCCGGAGCGTCGTCAATTCAGTGGTGGGTTGCGCTTTGGCTTTGTTAGGGTGCTTTGTCATCGTAGTAGTCTGTAGTGTATCACAAACCTGGTTGCCAAAGCAATCCCTTAAATGTCCTAGCCAGGACTGGAGCAAAATCGGTATAAAGCCGGTGTAAAAGATGGTGGATTTACTGCCGGGGTTGGGGAGTGAACCTCATCTAAAATTTGCATTATGTCAACTTTTTCGATTATACTTCATTAAAATTGTGTTGTCTACTCTCAAAATCCTGTTTCAAATTATCCGTCGAGACATTACAAAAGGGCATGTTTAGCCGATCTTTCATCTTCAACCAAAAAAAGTGGCGGCCGTGGTTGGCCGCCCTGTCTATATTGGTACTCGCGGCGCTGCAACTACACAATCAGGGCCGCCTGTGGATGTGTGACTGCGGCTACATCTGGCTGTGGTCGGGGGATGTCTGGAGTTCCGACAACTCGCAGCATTGGTTCGACCCTTACAGTTTTACCCATGCGCTGCACGGTTTTATTTTTTACTGGCTGTTGGCCTGGGGACTGCCTCGGCTGGCCTTGTCGTGGCAGTTGTGCCTGGCTCTGTTCATTGAGGCGTTGTGGGAGATTTTTGAGAACTCGGCTTTTGTCATCAATCGCTACCGCGAAGCGACCGCCGCGCTGGGCTACCAGGGCGATACGGTGATCAATTCCCTGGGTGATATCATCGCCTGCGGCATTGGCTTTGCCATTGCCTGGCGCTTGGGCTTTCGCCGCTCGCTAGCCTTATTTGTCATCACCGAATTGGTGCTGCTGTTCTGGATCAGGGACAACCTGACTTTGAATATTATTATGCTGCTTTACCCCATCGAGGCCATCAAAGCCTGGCAGATTGGCTAGAACAACTCAATCGGCGCGCCGCCTGCCGGAATGCCCAGGTATTTTTGAGGCGTTTTGTCAAAGCTCAGCTTGCAGCCGGGGGCGCAGAAGTAGTAAAGCTGGCCTTGATACTCCGACATGTATTTGGCCGTAGCAATGTCCACCGTCATGCCACAAACCGGATCAATCGCTTCGCCCGAGGGCGCGGGTTGGGCCAGGTATTTCGGTGGATCTTGCTCAAACGATTCTTTGCAACCGGCGCAGCAAAAATAGTAGGTTTGCCCTTCGTACTCAACCCAGTGCTCCGCCCCAACGATTGGCACGGTCATCCCGCAGACCGGATCAATTGCCTCTGTTGGCGGTGGGGACATCAGCGCCGACACATCCAGCGGTTCGGCGTTGCGCCGGCGCTGAACGATTTCGGCCATGATGCTCAGCGCAATCTCATCACCCCGTAAGGCCTGAATATCCAGTCCCGCCGGATACTTTAGCCGGGCCAGTTCGGCCTCGCTCAAGCCCTGCCCGCGCAGATACTCCAACACCGCCGCCGCTCTGGTTTTGCTGGCAACCAGGGCCACGTAAGCCGCCTTGGAGCGCAAGGCATATTCTAAGGCCAGTTCGTCGTAGTGGCCGTGGCTGGCGACGATGACGTAGGTGAGTGGGGTAATCTTGCCGCCAATCTGCTTCAAATCGGTGATGATTTCGTCGGCGTGGGTCATCCCCGCGCCTTCGTTATCAGGGTCAACGGCAACAACATGATAATTCATGGCCTGGCCCAGCCGAACCAATGCCTGGGCCACCGGCAGGCTGCCGATAATCATCAGCCGGGTGGGGGGCAACTGCGGCTCGATGTAAATTTCCAGCGTGCCGCCGCTAAAGCAGGTCATAGGCAGGTCAATCAGCCCGGCCCGGCGCTCCGGTTGCGGGTCGGTGCTGAGCCGAATGAGGCGCGGCTCCCCATCGGCCAGCGCTTTCATGGCTTCCTGGATCACGGTCGGCTGGGCGCAGCTTCCGCCAATCCAGCCGTGCATCACCCCTTCCGGGGTCACAATCGCTTTGTCGCCCGGCTTGGCTGAAGTCGGCTTCTCGGCCCGGACGACAATGGCGGTGGCAAAGGGTCTGCCTTCGCTTAATAATTCGTGGGCTTTAGTAAAAAATTCGTCGTACATTAGCTACCCCCAGTATTTTTCCTCTTTACTTGACAGCTAAACGAAGCCGCTGCGGTGTTGTTTTTGAGAGCCGTTCAATTATCTTTCGGGTTTGATCAGAAACCCCCAGACGATAAGGACCAGTGGGGTCCTCTTAAAAGAGGACCTATATCATTCTGACTGGATAAATACACCAGCTCGTGCGGCGAGAGCGATAGCCTGCCGGGCATCTACCACTCGCGGACCGGCGGCGTTGTAGCGCAGGCGTAGCGACGAACCAGGCCGCAGCTCCAAC
Source organism: Anaerolineae bacterium (assembly GCA_023151115.1). Next base: position 262,096 of record JAKLJP010000005.1, on the reverse strand, counting down.
TCCCGCTCGCCGTCGAGGGCCAGCACACAGGGTTCGGTATGGCTAATCACCACCTCGTCGCCGGGCGACAGCAGCCGGTGCTCGGCCAGATTGACCGGGCGAATTAAGCCCGGCGCGATCGGGGCCAGAATGTACCGGCCATTCGTCCCTGGCCCCATGCGCAGATATAATCCCCGGCCCGCCGGATCCATCCCGCCCAACAAATGCCCCCCAATAGACGATAGACCGATGTTGCCCGGTTCGGCCCGCGTTAACAACACCTCTCTAATTTTAGCCACATCCCAGATAGCCCGCGAGGCGATGAATCGCTCGGCATAAACGGCGGCGTCAACCAGGGCGATGTCGCTCACCTGACCCTCATGGATCACCTCAATTTGCGGGGCGTGAGCGACCGCTTCGGTGGCCTGGCCCAGGGCTACCAGCCCGGCGGCCAGGCCGGCAATCGTGCCCTCGATCATATGGGGGAAGACATTGTTGGTGCCGGTTGAAATGGGCATGAGCGGCACGCCGCCGCAGCCTTTGGCTACCATGCGGTTGGTGCCGTCGCCGCCCAGCGTTACCAGGCAGGTTGCGCCGCCTTCTACCAGGATTTGGGCAGCGCGACGTGAGTCTTCCTGAGAAAATGTTCGCGGCATGGGTAAGAGGGAGACCTCTAGTTTGAGTTTGAGCGGGTCTATGGCCTTCAAGCCAATGCCAAATGAGTCCGGCATAATCCAGACCCGCTCAACACCGACCGCTTCCAGCCCCAGCAACACGCGGCGGACAATGCTCACTTTTTCATCATTATCAAAAACTGAGCCATGCGCCACCAGGCGGCGAATATCTTTACCCGAAGCTGGGTTGGCAATGATACCGACAGTAATCATAGAGAATTGGAAAATAGAATTAAGCAATAAGAAAATAGAAATGAGAAATGAGAGAACCATAGCCCTTCTTATTTCTCATTTCTTTTTTTATTTAACAGGTAAAAACTCTTGTAAAAACTCTACCATCAAGTTGGCCACATGGCGAAAGCCGGAGCTGTTAGGCATGACCCAATCGAAATGATCCATGCCCGGCACAACTGCCAGGCGACGAGGCTCGCCGGCATGGGCAAACAAACTGCGCGACTCGTCTACGGGAACCAGCCGGTCATGGTCGCCGTGAATCAAAAGCAGCGGGCGTGGCGCAATCTGCCCGACAACGGCTTCCGGTTTGTAATCAATCAGGGCATCGGCAGTTTCCAAGGGTAAATCGCACTTCATTTGCGGAAATTCGCAGGCCACATTTTCCAGGAAGGTGCGCGAACCGGGATCGGGCAGCACAATCTCCAGCGGGTCCACCCGCTCGGATTGTCCGGTGCGGACGCGCCGGACCCGGTCTTGGGCCAGGCGGGCTTGAAAATCTAGCCATTCGGTGTGGCGGCGCAGAGTGCGTAGCCAGCGTTCGCCGTGTCCCGGCGGCTCGATGGCCACCACCGCGTTTACCCGGCTATCCAGCGCGCCTACGGTGATGGCATGCGCCCCACCCAGGCTGATCCCAACAACTGCCAACTGTTCCGGGTTAACCTGCGCTTGATCGGCCAGAAAAGTCAGGGCGGCCCGGACATCGCTAACCTGCTCCTGCGGTATCAGACGCCAGCGCGGCCCCTCGCTCTCGCCAAAGCCGCGATAGTCGAACAGCAAGGCCACGTAGCCGGCCTGATTCAAGGCTTTAGCCAGGTCGGGGGCGACCATCGTTTTGAGATAGGTATAGCCCACGCACAAGACCACGCCGGGCCGTTTTTCGCCGGGGACCAGGTTGGCCGGACTGTAGAGTAGGCCATCCAGCCGGTGTCCCTCACTGTAGAAAGCGACTTTCTGCAAAGGGCGCGGTGTGGCCGCGGCAGTGCGGGCAGCCAGAGCACGCTCGACATCGGCTTTAGTGATAGTTCTGTTGGGGCCGCTGCCTTGAATGGTCGCCGGGTCCAGGTTATGCTCCTTGGCCAGATGCCGGGCGGCGGGCAAAATCCGGATGGGACCGCTGGGGGCAGGTCGAGCAGCCAGGGCGCGTTCGACATCGGCTTTGGTGATGGTTCCATGGGGGCCGCTGCCTTGAATGGCCGCCAGGTCCAGATTGTGTTCTTTAGCCAGTTGCCGGGCAGCCGGCAAAGCCCGAATTGGCCCTTCGGCAGAGGGAGGGACTATCGGAGCGGCAGGCGCAGAGGCAGCAGCGGCCGGTTGAGCGGCAGCGGAAACCGGGGCCGCTGACATGGGCAAATCGGGAATTGGCTCGCCGGGCGCGGTCATCAGGGCAATGATGTGGGTAACGGGAATGGTGCTGCCGGCCGGGTGGATAATCCGGGCCAAGATACCGGAAGCAGGCGCTTCAACCACATTGGTGATCTTCTCGGTTTCGATTTCAACCAATTCTTCGCCTTCTTGAACAAAGTCGCCCTCTTGCTTGAGCCAGCGGCCAATCAACCCCTCCTGCATGCTCAAACCCCATTTGGGCATAACAATTTCAAAGGCCATAGATTTCCTCCAGGAATAGGGAGTAGGTAGTAGGAAGTAGGGAGTAAGGAAAATCTTATCCCCTACTCCTTACTTCTTACTCCCTGCTTAGACTATCGTTTCGCGGACTGCCTGGATGACGCGGGCGGGGGTGGGTACGTAAAAATCTTCCAGGACAGGGCTGAAAGGCACTGGTGTATGGGGGGCGGTTACTAAGCGGACCGGGCCGTTCAGATATTCGATGGCTTGGGTGGCGGCCAGGGTGGCAATGTCGGTGGCGACGCTGCAACGAGGGTTGTCTTCATCCACCACTACCAGCCGGCCTGTCTTCTGGACGGAGCTGAGTACGGCGTCTTCGTCTAACGGGGCCAGCGAGCGCAGGTCAATAACCTCGGCGCTGATGCCGTTGCCGTTCTTGGCCAGTTGGTTGGCTGCTTCCAGGGCCACGTGGACCATGCGTGAAATGGCGACAATGGTCACATCCTTGCCCTCGCGCCTGATGTCAGCTTTGCCCAACGGCACCACGTACTCCCCCTCGGGTACCGGGCCTTTGGTATCATATAAAACTTTGTTCTCGCAGTAAATCACCGGGTCGTCGTCGCGGATGGCCGCGGCCAGCAACCCTTTGGCATCGGCAGGGGTAGCCGGGGCGACCACCTTGAGGCCGGGGAAATGAACAAATGTGGAATAGATCGAATCGGAGTGCTGCGCGGCGGCGCGAAAACCGGCGCCAATCATGGTGCGGACAACCAACGGGATTTTAGCCTTGCCGCCAAACATGTAGCGCATCTTGGCCGCCTGGTTGGTAATCTGATCCAGGCAGACGCCCATAAAGCCGATAAACATCAACTCGACGACGGGGCGCAAGCCGGTGGCTGCCGCGCCCACCCCCGCACCCATAAAGCCCGATTCGGTGATGGGGGTGTCACGTACCCGGTCGCGGCCAAACTCGTGGACCAGTCCTTTGGTTACGCCCAAAACGCCGCCCCAGGCGTCTAGGTGCTCCGTTTTGTCGCTGTGCGAGGCCCCGGTCACGTCTTCGCCCATCAAAATTACGTTGGGGTCACGGGCCATTTCTACCCTGAGCGCCTCGTTGATGGCTTCACGGTAGCTTAACATTCTGTCGGTCATGATCGTTGCTCCTTTGCTCAAGCTGGTACGGCCTGGAAGGGCCACAGCGCTTTTTCAGGAAAGTCAACATAAACGTCGGTCAAGACATCGGTCAGGGCGGGCGCCGGGCTTTGCTCGGCAAAGGCGACGGCTTCCTCAATGGTTTGCCGGGCCTTTTGGTCCAGCGCGTCCAATTCATCTGCGCTTACCAGGCCCTGGTCTAGCACTGTCTGGCGGAAGCGCTGGATGCAATCGCGGGAGCGATACATCTCTTCCTCATCCTTGTCCCGGTAACGAATGGTGTCACCTTCAAAGTGGCCGTAATAGCGGTAGGTCTGAGCCTCGATAAAGGTGGGGCCATCGCCGCGCCGCGCCCGTTCGACCGCCTCCCGCACGGCTTCATAGATAGCCAGCACGTCCAGGCCGTCTACCGCTACGCTGGGCAGGCCAAAACCACGCGCCCGCGCGGCAATATCTTGCCCGGAGACGGAATACTTAGGCGAGGTGGTTTCGGCATAGCCGTTGTTTTCGCAAATAAAAACAACCGGTAGTTTCCAAATGCCGGCTAGGTTCATACCCTCCATGGTTGTGCCCTGGTTCGACGCGCCGTCGCCAAAAAAGCAAATCGTCACCTGGCCCGTGCCTTTGATTTTGCTGGTCAGGCCGGCCCCGCAGGCCAGCGGTGGTCCCCCGCCGACAATCCCATTAGCCCCCAACATGCCTTTGGACACGTCGGCAATGTGCATCGAGCCGCCCTTGCCTTTACACGCGCCGGTGGCTTTGCCGTAAATTTCAGCCATCATGGCCTTGATGTCAACACCTTTGGCAATGCAGTGGCCGTGTCCGCGGTGGGTGCTGGTAATAAAATCACGGTCGGTCAGATTGGCGCACGCCCCTGTAGCTACGGCTTCTTCGCCGGCATACAGGTGAACAAAGCCGGGAATTTTGCCCGCCGCAAAATCCTTGTGCAAGCGATCTTCAAATTCCCGGATCAGGCGCATGCGCTCATAAATCCAGAGCAGTTTTTCTTTGCTAATTTCCATAAAATAGTTCCTCCTTGAACCTTATAATCCATCAAGCTGCCAGGCCCAACTCTTTTTTCTTGGCTGCCACATCCATCCCGTGTAGCCGGGCCAGATTTTCGCCCAGGATTTTCTTTTTGGCTTGTGTAGTCAGTGGGGGGTAGCCGTATTGCGTTTGCAAATCCTCCGGCAGTTCAAACTCCCAAAAGGCCTTGAGCGCCCACTGTGGATGCCAGATGGGGGTTTCGCCGCCGTAGATAATCTTATCCTCGCCGCACCACCACAACATTTTGGCCAACTGTTCAGCAAAAACGCGGGGATGCCGGCTGATAAAGTTGACTGTGGCCGCGATGGAGGCATACAGGTTGGGGTAACGCACAATCTGCCACAACACTTCGTCCAGCCAGGGCAGGCCGACGTGGAAAATAACAAAGTTGATATCGGGGAAGTTGGCCGCCGCGCCGTCCATGTCCCAGGTGCGGGTATGCTCGATGGGCTGCGGCCCCAGGGGCACCCCTTTATGCACCCCCACCAAGTTGACCCCCAACTCCAGGGCTTTTTCAAAACAGGGGAAGGCCACGCGGGGGTCGTCCATGCGCCAGGGGAAAGGCTGGCCGTAATCGTAACGCACGTTGTAAAATTTGAAGGCTTTAGCCCCATACTCTTTAACCTGCACCTCCATCAAATCCAAAGCCTTTTTGCCTTCCAAAGGATTGACCGCCCCCCAAAACACGGCCCGGTCGGGGTGTTTGCGGGCCATCTCAGCGCATTTTTCCCAGGAGGAGAGACCATCTTTGAATAGGTCGGTTAGCGGCAGGGGTTGGGCGACAATCATATCGGTGTCGGAGTTGCCGATAATCATGTCGTAAATCTCATCAACACTCCACTCACGTAGAAATTTCTCCGGCGGCAGCACCGGCTCGCCCGCCGCCGTTAAAAATTGGTGAAAGGCGTAGAGGTGATTGATAAACAACTGGCCGGGCGGGCCAAAGGCATTGTTCATATCAAAATTAAAAATATGGCAAACGCAGTCAAATACAAAGGCGCTTTCGCCATTTTTACCGTTTAACATGGCAGTATCAACCTCCTTGTTGTTCAGCCAGACGTTTTTCCCGCAGAGGAAGCAGCTCCTCCAGCGGCAGGGTTAATTTCTTCCGGGCGGAATCCGACAGGCGGTCCATGCTCCAGGCCGGATTCCACAGCACTTCTATTTTGACATTCTCGACGCCCCGGCACTGCAATTTGACCTGCTCCTCCATCAGCGTGTACAGGTTAGCCACAAACGGGCACCAGCCCGTCGTCAGGAGCATATCAATGTGGACATTGCTGCCCTCGATGCGCACATCCTCGATGAGGCCCATATCCACCACGCTGATTTCTCGATCCCGGCAACACGGATCGTAACAGTCGCGCAGCGCCGTCATCACGTCATCTTTGGCGATCATCAATCGTCACCCCCTTCGACTCATAGGCCGATCAATTTTCCGGCGCCCTCGCCCCTCAGCCCGGAGGACAGGGCCGGTTGATAACTCGTTTCCACCTCCTTTCCGAGAAGGAGATTGGAGATTAGAGATTCTTTAATCTCCAATCTCTCATCTCCAACCTCCCTCACCACCCGAAAGCCTGTGTTGCGGCTCAGCGAGTCCGGTGGGCCGCTCAGACGTCGCGCTGCGCGAGCGCCCCACTCCAGATCAAACCAGGAGCCGCCGCGCAGGACTCGCCAACCTGCGGCGGTAATGTCCTCCCGGCCATCGTTGGCCGTGTAAGGATAATCGGCATACAAACTGCTGCACCACTCCCAAACATTACCCACCAAATCTATCACGCCGTACGGGCTCGCTCCGCCGGGATAGGCGTCCACCGGCGTTGTCCAGCCGAGGCCCGCTTCGCCGGTGTTGCAGCGGCTCTTGTCAAACTCAAATCCCCAGGGATAGGGCCGGCTGTCTGTTCCCCGCGCCGCTTTTTCCCATTCGGCCTCGCTGGGCAGCCGGTAGATTTGGCCGGTGGTCTGGCTTAACCAGCGGCAGTAGGCCAGCGCATCATACCACGAAACGTTGACCACCGGATGGTCGCCCAACAATTCAAGATGACGCTCCTCACGCCAGTCGGGCGGCGGCGGGTAGCCGCTCGACTCTACAAACAATTGATAAAGCCGCTGGGTCAAGGGGTACTTGGCGATGCAAAAGGCGGCCACATTGACCGGGTGTGTGTCCTGGCCCTCGCCCATAGGGAACTCACCGGCTGGGATTAGAATCATCTCCAAGAGGTTCGGTCCCTCTCATACGGTCAAGGTAAAGCTTCAAGTTGGGGTGCGGAGGGCCTGGCATAGCCCAAAATTTTCATGGTGCGGGTAGCGGCCTGAGCCGCCTGGGTAACTTTGGGAAGTAACGTTTGCCAGTGGACATGATAACGGGTGGTGGGTAAAGAGATAGCAATAGAAGCCATTACGTTACCCCAGGCATCAAAAATAGGTACGCCCAGGCAGCACACATCAGGCAAATATTCTTCAAAATCAAGACTGTAGCCCTGTTGTCGAACTTGGGGCAGATAGGATTTGAGGGCAGTTAGGTCCGTTAGCGTGTTGGGGGTGTAGGCCGGCAAATCTCTGTTGCTGAAGTAGCGCTCTAATTGAGTCTCGTCGAAATAAGCCAGGATAGCCTTGCCCAGGGCGCTGGCGTGGTTGGCCTCAGTGTAACCAACCGTCAATGATTTGACTCGGACGGCGCGAGGACTTTCGGCAATGGCCGACAAGGTTATTTCTGCGCCATCCCACAACGAAAGATAAGCTGTTTCTAACGTGGCCTCTTGCAAAGCCTGAACATGCGGGATGAGTTGTTGGACAATTTGAGCCGGTCCCGCTTGAGCGAGAATGGTATAACCAATTTTACCGCTCAGCCGGAAAAGAAAGGTCTGAGGGTCTTTGATAGCGTAACCAGAGTCCATCAGCGTGTTGAGCAGATGATAACACGTGCTCAGATTGAGCGAAAGTTTTTGGCTCACCTGCTTGGCGTTCAACCCGGCTGGATATTGGGCCAACAGCTCCATGATGCGGAGGGCGCGTTGAACCGAACCGATCAGGTCACTTTGCGTGGATTTAGTTTTTAGAAGCAAGGTGGTATCTTGCAGCATCATAGCACCGTTGCTAATTAAAGTTAGACAGAGGCTTAACAAACCGCAGGAGAGATTTTGTTATTCGGATTTCAAATAATGAAAAAAACCAGACAGAAGGGGATATAACTCCTATTATATCTAACTTTTAAATGCAGTTCAAGGAGGAATTTTTCAAATAATGAATAAAATGGTTATTCCCGGTGCGCCCACAGGAGACCTGCGGCTCTGATACGTGATGCGTAATGGTTTACGGCCAAAACTTTGACGCATCACGTATCATTCCATTTGATTACTTGAATCTTGGAACCACCTTAAACCAGAGCGATCACCCGGCTGGGACCGCCGCTGGCCCCGCCAATCTTTGGCCCGCCGACAAAGACTGTAGCCCCAAAAGGCGGCAACTGGCCCAGGTTGGCCACGCACTCCATGCCCCATTTGTTGGCCGGCAGCCAGTTGTAATGCACGTCAAAAGTAGTGGAAGGGCCATGATCCAGGCTGAGGGTATCTACCATAATGCCCTTCACATCCCGTTCCTTCAGCAAGAAGTCAATCGCTTCCAGGCCGAAGCCGGGGAAGTGCATCACCCCCTCATCGTCGGCGTTGCGGAATTTGTCGCTGGTCACGTTGGCATCCCAACCGCTCAACATAGCCACAATCGCGCCGGGTGGGAGTTCGCCGTAACTTTCTTCCCAGGCTTGCAGGTCGTCCGGCGTCACCAGGGCGTCGGGGTCTTCTTCGGCTTTGGCCCGGATGTCTACCACCGCCAGCGGGCCAAGCAGGTCCGACACCGGGATTTGGTCGGCGGTAAGCTGGTCGGAAAAGTGGAAAGGCGCATCCATGTGGGTGCCGGTGTGCTCGTTGAGTGTCCACTGGTAGATGTTGTAGCCATCTTTGGCCAGGGTGACCAGCACATCCAGTTCGAGCTGGGGTTGGCCGCCAAAGGTGGGAAATTCCGGGGTGAGGGTGTGGGTCAAATCCACCACCTTACTAAAGAAACCGACCTGCATTTGGGGAATACTTTGCACCGGCGAAGGCAGCGACCTGTTCTCCGTAGCAACCGCCGCCAGGGCTGAGGCTGGATTAACCGCCACTGCCGCCGTTGCCGCCAGGCCGAGCGTTTTCAAAAACTCCCGGCGGCTCAAGGATTGAACAATCATTTGCTGACATTTTGGAACGCACATCGTTACCTCCCTTTGAATGAAATTATTGATTTTGCAACTTACGTGTTGCGTCTTGCCTCTTCCGTTTATTTTACGCAAGACGCAAGACGCAACACGGACTCACTCCAGCGGCGGAAACACATCCGGCTCGACTTGATAGCCTTCGGCCAGCTTGTTGGTGGTGTTGAACATAGCGACGACGGCCATTAGTTCGCCGAGCATTTCATTATCCATGCCCAACTTTTTGGCCGCCGCTGTGTGCGAGTTGATGCAGTAGGCGCAGCCGGTGGTGGCGCTGACGGCAATGGCAATCATCTCTTTAGTCAGCGGGTCGAGGCGGCCGGGGGCCATGACCTCCTTCAAATCGCGCCAGACGCGGGCCAGCGTCGGCGGGTGGTTGGCCAGGGCCTTCCAGAAATTGTTGATAGTGTCGGTTTTACGGGTGGCTTTGATGTCGTCGTATACAGCCCGCACGTCCGGGCTGGCATCGTCGTATTCGATGAGTTTGACGGTGGGCATCTTTATCCTCCTGCCAAGCCTCACATTCCTTTACTCTGCCAGCGCCCATGCCAGGTCTTCCAGCATCGCATTATGTTGGCGTTCCGCCAGTTCGCCCCAATCAATACCCACCGCCTCGATAGCTTCAGAGCGGCTTATTTGGCCACGCAAGAATTGACTGAGAACATGTTCACGCCACAATTGCCTGTCCATCCTGACCTCAAGTGTAGTAGGATTCCGCCCCAAAGTCAACCCAGGCCGAAAACGTGAGACGAGGAGGCGGGGACGCGAGGACGCGAGAGAGTTCTTCGCCTCCTCGCCTCACCATTCCTCGCCTCCTCGCCGCTCTACCCTGTTACCCCATGCTCTCGTAACAGCTTCCAGACCTTCTGCGGCGTGATAGGGATGTCAATGTGGCGCACGCCGAGATGCCACAGCGCATCCACCACCGCGTTGGCGATGGCCGGCGGCGCGCCAACGGTAGGCGACTCGCCCACGCCTTTCGCTCCCAGGGGATGATGGGGCGAAGGGGTAATGGTCTTGCCCAATTCCCACTTCGGCGTCTCGACTGCTGTCGGCAGCAAGTAATCCATAAACGTGCCGCTCAAGTTCTGGCCGTTCTCATCGTAAACAATCTCCTCGAACATGGCCGGGGCCAGACCCATGGTCAAGCCGCCGTGAATCTGCCCCTCAACCACCAGCGGGTTGATGATGTTGCCGCAGTCGTCTACAGCCACAAAACGGCGGATTTTGACCTCGCCGGTACCTTTGTCAATGTCCACCACGCAGATGTAGCTGCCAAAGGGAAAGGTCAGGTTGGGCGGGTCGTAATAGTTGACCGCTTCCAGCCCGGCTTCCATGCCCTGGGGATGATTCGTATAGGCAGCGAAAGCTATTTCCTGGATGGTCTTGGCCTGCTCCGGCGAACCTTTGACCCGGAAGCGGTCTACATGCCATTCCAGGTCTTCCTCGTTGGCCTCCAGCAGATGGGCGGCAATCTGTTTGGCTTTGGCCTTGATCTTGCGGGCAGCCATGGCCGTGGCCGCTCCGGCGGTGGGGGTGGAACGGCTGGCGTAGGTGCCCAGGCCGTAAGGCGCGGTGTCGGTGTCGCCATGCTCCACTTCGATGTCTTTGGCCGGCAGGCCCAACTCCTCGGCGATGATCTGGGCAAAAGTGGTTTCGTGTCCCTGCCCCTGTGTTTGCACCCCGATGCGGGCGATGGCTTTGCCGGTGGGGTGGATGCGAATCTCGCAGCTATCAAACATCTTCAAGCCCAGAATGTCGAAATCTTTGGACGGCCCGGCTCCGACTACCTCGGTGAAACAGGAGATGCCGATGCCCATCAACTCGCCTCTTGCCCGTTTTTCGGCCTGCTCCTGGCGCAGTTCGTCGTAGCCGATCATGTCCATCGCCAGCTTGAGGGCCGCGCTGTAGTTGCCGCTGTCGTAGGTCCAGCCGGTGGGTGATTTGTAGGGGAACTGCTCTGGTTTGATAAAGTTTTTCAGCCGGAACTCGGCCGGATCCTGGCCCAACTCGTGGGCCACCAGGTCGGCCATGCGCTCGATCATGTGGACCGCCTCGGTGACGCGGAACGAGCAGCGATAGGCTACGCCCCCCGGCGGCTTGTTGGTGTAGACGCCGTCTACGGCAATGTGCGCCGCCTGCATATCATAGGAGCCGGTGGCGATACTGTACAAGCCCGCCGGGAATTTAGAAGGATTGGCCGCCGCATCTGCCGCGCCGTGATCGGCCACCGTGTTGACCCGCAGGCCGATAATCTTCCCGTCGGCGTCGGTCGCCATCTCGGCTTCGATGTGGTAATCGCGGGCAAAGCTGTCGGCCTGCAAATTTTCGCTGCGGTCCTCAATCCACTTGACCGGCTTGCCCGTGACCAGGCTGGCGACGATGGTGCAGACATAGCCGGGATAAACCGGCACTTTGCCGCCAAAGCCGCCGCCGATGTCGGGCGAAATAATCCGGATTTTGTGCTCCGGCAGCCCGCTGACCAGGGCCACGACGGTGCGATGGGCGTGGGGGGCCTGAGAGGTCATGTAGATGGTCAAGTGCTCCCGAATTTTGTCCCAGTGGGCCACCATGCCGCAGGTTTCAATCGAAGCGACGTGGATACGGGGCAGGTAGATTTTTTCTTTGACCACTTTGGCTGCTTGCGCAAAAACGCGGTCGGTGGCCTCTTTGTCGCCCGCCTCCCAATGCCAGATGTGGTTGGTCTTTTCTTCCTTATCATCGCGGACGATAACCTCATTTTTGAGCGCCTCGTACGGATCCATCACCGGCGGCAGCGGCTCGTACTCCACCTCAACCAGCTCGACGGCGTCGGCGGCGATGTAGCGGTCAGTAGCGACCACCGCGCACACTTCCTGGGCGTAGTAGACCACCTTTTCGATGGGCAGGACCATCTGGGTGTCGGACATGAGGGTGGGCATCCAGTGCAGGTTGCCGGCCTTTTTCAAATCCTCGCCGGTGATGACGGCCAGCACGCCGGGCAGAGCCAGCGCTTTGCTGGCGTCAATCTTCAAAATTTTGGCATGGGCGTAAGGGCTGCGCACCAGATCGAGGTAGAGCATTCCCGGCAGCTTGACATCATCCACATAGTTGCCGGCCCCCTGGATAAAACGCGGGTCTTCCTTGCGTTTCAGGCGGTGGCCCATGCCGCAAATTTCGGGCGGCGTCGTCACCCGGACATCATGGGTGGTGGGCACATTGGCCGAAATCGTCACCCCCGGCGGCGCTTCGGCAATTTTGTTTTCTCTTTTATGCGGTACAGGCATAATACCTCCGATTTACGATTTTGGATTTACGATTTACGATTTGCTATTACTCATTCACAATTCACAATTCACAATTGATCTTCTACGCCTTAGCCTGCATTTTCTCCGCCGCGTATTGAATCGCTTCCACTATCTTGACATAGCCGGTGCAGCGGCACAGGTTGCCGGAGATGGCCCAGCGGATTTCCTCTTCGGAGGGGGTGGGGTTTTGGGCCAAAAAGGCTTTGGCGCTCATGATCATGCCGGGGGTGCAGTAACCGCATTGCAGGCCGTGCTTTTCCCAGAAGCCCTCTTGCAGCGGGTGCAGCGCCCCATTTGCCAGGCCCTCGATGGTTTCGAGGCTGCGGCCGTTGGCCTGGACGGCAAAAATAGTGCAGCTTTTGACGGCTTTGCCGTCCATGATGACTGTACACGCCCCGCAACTGGTGGTATCGCAGCCGATGTGCGTGCCGGTCAAATTGAGGTTTTCGCGGATAAAGTGAACCAGCAGCAAGCGCGGCTCGACTTCCTGGGAATATTGCTGCCCGTTCACCGTCACTGTAATTGGATAGCCCATAGCTTTACTCCTTTGTAAGTTCAGGTAACTCTTAAACTGTCCAAAATAGAACTGTTGACCTGTAAAGCGTAATGCGTAAAACGTAATGACTGATGGACAAAGGCGATTTTGCCTTCGACCGTTACGTTTCACGTTTTAGCTTGTCTTCGCTCGTTCTATCGCTTTATTGATAGCCCGAATGGTGAGCACGCGCACGATGTCGCGCTTGTAATCCTCCGAGCCGCGCAAATCGGCTGAAGGTTCACACTCCTGGGCGGCGGCAGCTCCCGCGGCTTTGATGTTGTCTTCGGTAAGGGGTTGTCCGGCGAGGGCGGCCTCGGCGTTGGCGGCTCGCATGGGCGTGGGGGAGACATTGGTCAGCCCGATGCGAATAGACTGGCAGGTGTTGCCGGCTACGGTCAGTTGGACGGCTACCGCTGCGACGGCATAATCGCCCACCTTGCGTTCCAATTTGAGGTACGCGCCGCCGCTTCCGGCAGGCGGGGTGGGGATACGGATTTCTTTCAGTATTTCATTTTCGGCCAGGCTGCTGGTGAACAGGTCAACAAAAAATTCGTCAATGGGGATGGTGCGCTCGCCGCCAGGCCCGGCGGCGACGACGGAGGCGTTATAGGCCAGCATGGTCGCGGGGTGATCGTTGGCCGGGTCGGCGTGGGCCAGGTTGCCGCCGACGGTAGCCATATTGCGTACCAGCGGGTCGGCAATCACTTTGGCCGTATCGGCCAGGAGGGGATATTTTTGGTGAATCAAGGGATTGGCATCGAGTTCGGCCTCGCGGGTCATCGCTCCGATGACCAGGTGGCCGTTCTCTTCTTTGATATAACTCAAGCCGTCAATCCGATTGATATCAATCAGGATTTCCGGCTGCGCCAGTCGAAAGCGCATGGCCGGAATGAGACTTTGGCCTCCGGCCAGGATTTTGGCCCCATACCCTTTTTCGGACAGCAGCTTGACCGCTTCGGGTAAGGTAGCCGGAGCAAAATATTCAAACTTGCCTGGAATCATAAACTAACCCCCTTCTTTGGATTTTAGATTTCGCCCCTTCGGGCGCGTCGGAAGCGACGAGATTTTCGATTTTAGATTGTAAATTTAGTGATTGTCACCTCCCGTGAAAAGTAGACAATAGACAGGGAAATTATGCGACCCTGCAACTTTGCTACTTACTACCTTTTTAGCCGCCCAGCCGCGCTTTGACCTGTTCGTGCAGCCCTTCCAGGCTCTGGCGGGAGAGAGCTTTGGCGGTGCTGTCGAGCAGGCGCTGGCCGACGCTGGCAATCCGCCCACCGACCTGGGCCTGGCCTGCATAATGCATCAGGGTCGAGTCGCCCTGCGGCTCCAGGCGAATAACGCCCGTGCCTTTCATAAACCCGGCTGCGCCTTTGCCATCTACCTGAATGGCGTAACTTTCGGGGGCGTTGACGTTGGTAATCGTGACCAGCCCCTCAAACTTGCCCTGGACCGGCCCAACGCGCACATTCAAAATTCCCTTGTACTGGTTGGCTTCAACCAACTCCAGTTTTTCGCAGCCAGGCATCACTTTGGCTAGAACCGCCGGGTCCATCAAGGTTTGCCAAACCGTATCGCGTGGCGCGTCAAATGTATAAGTGCTTGCTAGCTCCATCGGGACTCCGTACGGTGAACCATTAAATTTCGGTAACTGCGCAGGTATGTCATTTCGACCCGCGAAGCGGGGAGAAATCTTTGACACCTATGCAGCGCTATAAGGACGCTTCGCATCGGTCTACGGCCTCGAAATGACAAGTTGCAAATTTCGGAAAGTGGCTGGACGGGAATAATACCCAAGATGCTAACCCTAAACAAGTACCAACAGGGCCGGATTGGTTGGCCCACATGGGCCATTTTGCCAGCTTAGACCAATCCCCGCCGGACGGCTTCAGCCGCTGCCTGAGCGCGGGTGTCCACTTCCATTTTGGCAAAGATTTTGCGGAGTTTACGTTTGAGGGTGGTGTGGCTGAGGTAGAGTTGGGCGGCGATGGCCGTATTGCTGGCCCCTTCGACCAGCAGATGCAGAATTTGCTGTTCGTCCGGTTCAAAAACGGGTTTTTTCGGAGGGACGGGAGGCGCAGGCGCAGCCGTAACCCAGCGCACCACCTGTTCGGTGATTTGCGGGCTGAAGGCGTGTTCGCCCCGGCAAACGGCGTGGATGGCCCGAACCAACATCTCATCCGAGACATTTTTAAGCACAAAGCCCTGCGCCCCGGCCCGCAGCGCTTCCAGCACATACTCCTCATCGTCAAACGAGGTCAGCATCAAGACTTTGGCCTCCGGCTGAACCTGCCGGATCTGCCGCAGCACCTCCAATCCCGACTCGCCGGGCATACGGATGTCGAGCAGGGTTACATCCGGGGCCAACTGCTGAACTTGACCCAACGCTGCTGCGCCATCCGCCGCCTCTCCGACGATGTCGAAATCGGGGTAGTTGGAGAGCAGGCTGCGAATACCCTGCCGCACAATTTGATGGTCATCCACGACCAAGATGCGAATTTGGGTCATTGCTACTTTTAACTATTCGTCTGAATGGGCACTACCAACTCCACCTGCGTCCCTTGCCCCTTTTGGGTCTGAATCATCAACCGTCCTCCCAAACTCTCCGCCCGCTCTTGCATACTGAGCAGGCCAAAACTGCCCTGTGGATTTTGCCGGGCGGCGGCCAGATCAAAGCCGCGGCCATCATCCATAATCACTAATTTGAGCAGATGGGGGGCAAAGGTGATAATCACCTCGGCCCGGTTGGCCTGAGCGTGGGCGCTGACATTTTGTAAAGCTTCCTGCATGAGCCGGTAAAGGCTGATTTCTACTTTGGCGGGCAGACGGGTTGGCTCGCCCAAAACCTGCACCGCGCAGGGCAGGCCGGTGTATTGTTGAAATCGCTCGGCGTAGCGGCGGATAGCCGGGGCCAGGCCCAGGGCGTCGAGGGTGGGCGGGCGCAGGTCGTAGATGATGCGTTTGGTTTCGGACTCCACTCGCCGCAGGATGTCCTGGACAGTTTTCAAAGACGTGTCTGCTCCAGCCAGGTTGCCAGTAGTCAGCCGTTCGCGGGCCGATTTTAGCTCCAGCATCGCCCCGATAAGCAACTGGTTGGTTCCGTCATGCATATCCTGGCTGATACGCTGCCGTTCTCGTTCCTGCACCGCCACCGTTTCGGTGAGCAATTGTTGAAGCTGAACCGCCTTTTGGGCCAATGCTTCTTTAGCTTCCTCCAACTCTTGGGTGCGGTTGGCTACTTTGCGCTCCAGCGCTTCATTGGCAGCGGTCAACTGCTCGTAGAGTTGAGCGTTGCGAATAACAATCGCCACCTGAGCGGCGTAGGTCATTAAAAGCTGCTCGTGCTCGTCGTCGTAAGGCGAAGGGCGGTTAGCCAGGCCAATCATGCCCATCGGCACATCGCGGATGCGTAAGGGGACGCCCAGAAAGGCGCCTACGCGGGGATGGCCGTGAGGTTGGCCGACTCGCTGCGGGTCGGTGGCGGCATCGAGTGAGCGCACCGGCCGGTTTTCGAGCACCACCCTGGCAAAAATGTTGGGCCGCAGCGGGATGAGGTGGTTGTGCTGGTAGAAATGCTCCGAGGGATGAAAGCCCTGGATAGCCACCACATCCATAGCCCGGTTATCCGCCGTATTCAGGCCGACAAAGCCAAACTGCGAGCCGGTTAAATCCAGGCAGTGCCGCAGGGCGGTATTCAATACCGACTCCAGGCTGCGTAAAGCGGATAACTCGACCGCCAAGTGATAAAGCGCCTGGAGCCGTTCATCGCGTTGTAGGGTTGGTTGCAGCAAAAGAGACTCGGTCAACATTTAATTATTGTGAGATGTAACGCACTAAAAGCTGAATCCTGTGTTCGTCGCTGACACCAACAAATGCTTGACCCAAAGCCAAGTAAGCCTCAGCAGTGATCAAAATGGACTCGGCCAAATCTGGATCGGTAGGTGGTATCCCCTCTGTTTTTTGTTCATTAGAGACTGTTTGGGCAGCTTCTAAAATTGCAGAACTAACTGTGTCTTTATCGAGATTACCGAGTATCCGCTTTAAAAATAGAGCGGTGGTTGAAGTTATCCAAACTCGAACTAAACCACTCTCGACTGCCTCACCCTGGACACAAAAATAGTAAAGGTTGGGATCATTCGGCGGAGGCACATCAAAGTAGGGTTGAATTTTGCTCCGGCGCTGGTGGTGATGGAATAGCGTTTTCTGCCTGTCTCACGCTCATAAACCCACAGATTTCTGCTTGTTTTACGGGTTCCCCCGCCACTCTCTTTCCATTCAGCCCAATAGTCATCTGGCCTGGGTGGCCGCAATTCTTCTTCAAAGTAGAGAAATTCTCTTAAACTCTCTTGCCATAAGAGCCAGCCCGTTCTCAAATCGGGTTCAGTGTTCGGGGCATCTTGCGCAATCCGCTGGCGACGCTGCTCAATAAGCAGAGCGTATTGATGAAGAATATCCTGGGCTATTTTGGTTGGATCGTCTTCTGTCGAGGGAATACGGATAGAACGAGTTGCTGCCGGGTGCATTGGGCTGGTCCCACAAAAATCCTTGATACTTTTGTTTGACTTGACGCACAACATTTTGTGTTCTACCCCCAAGCCCTGATACATTACATCTATATTCAGATTGCTCCAACCTTTGTTTGGAATATTTTTAGCCGTGCAATAAACATATGACCAATCGCCTTCCTCAAGTTTTCGACCCATCATGGTAGCCACCCTTGAGGCCAAAAGGATGTGGGCTTTGATAAACTCTTCGTTAGAAAAAGCCGGCAGAGTAATGGAGCGTCCCAATGAAAATTACTCAGCCTCCTCTGCCCAGAAATTAGGATACTTTGTTTGAATAATCAAGTAAATGATTTTGCGAAATTCTTCATAGCCCAGGTTTACTATCTGGCCTGCTTCCATACTTTCTTTGAGCCATAATGAATAAAGTTTGCGGGTGTCCAATTCATTTTGTCGTTTGACGTGCAAATAACGCACTACAAATTCGTCAGAATTTTGAGCCAATTTATCTTCTAAAAATTCATTAATAGCTGAATATGGAGTTTTCTTTTGGCGCAGGCTGTAGACAGGGGTTCCCCCATGGGTATCTTTGCGACAGTGAAGAATTAAATCATAGCCCACAGCATTATCGGAGACAAACTGTTTGAAAGTGCCATGGCGTTTATCTAAAGTTTGAATAAGTTCGAGGTGGAAACCACTAGCGGCAAGGGCGAGCTGAACTGCCGACCAGACTTCGGCAGATGAATTGTGAAATTCCAGGGTGAGCCAACGGTTTGGCTTTAAAACGCGGTACATTTCGCTAAACGCTTGCGTCATTAATTCCTGGTAATTCTGAATTGTCTTATTTTGAACCCGATTCACAATGGCCTCGTGCTGGGTGTTGGTAAAAACGCCTAACCATGCCTCCCATAGATAATTCATTTCTGAATAATTAATGTTGCTGCCAAAGGGAGGGTCGGTAAAAATGTAGTCAATCGAGTTATCGGGTAGAGGATGCAAATTGGTGGCGCTTTGGGTGGAGATACAAAAGGGGGTTTTGGGGGGGTGCAGCCAGGTAGCCAGGTAATTCTGAATAGTCTTGGCCTTTCTGCGAAAAACCTTAAATACATTCTGCTCATTAAAAATCATGGGCACGTTGTAATTGGCAATGTTGCCGCTGCCGCCCCAAAATCTAAATTCAGATAAGCGGGTGACTCGTTGATAGAGCGAAGTCACGGTAAACATGAGTTTTAAACTCAGGGCTTCATCCGGCCAGCGGCGGGCAATATCCCAGAGGCGGGCAATGGCCTGTAAATTTCGAGTGGTATAAAGCGCATCAATGGAATTTAAGCCGTGAACGATGGCCTGCCTGGTATTGACTCCAACGGGCAGTTTTGCGGTCGGATACCACAATTCAGCCGGAACACCCTGACGATCACAAGCAGCTATGATCTCTAAATCGTAGTCATTGGGGGCGCATTGGGTTTCCTGCAAACCTGAGTCACAACAACGATAACCGATCTGAACCGGGTAAAGTCGAGTTCGTCGCAGTTTGCGCTTTTGCAAGTGCTGGCCGCAGTGGGGACAGTCAAATTCTGTTCTGATTTTACTCTCGCGCACATCTGCCCGTTCATCACGGGCCACATCCCACAGCACAAATTCTTTCTGGCAAAAGCTACAAATGAGGCCGTAACTCCACACCATATATTCCATGGGAACCAATTTGCTACATTTGCGGCAATGGGTTCCATAGAGCTTCAATTCTTCGTCATGGATAGCAGCAAGGATTTCTTGGATGGCTTGCTGATAAAGGTTTTCAGCAATGGGGGTTAAAAAATTTAGCGCAATAAATGTCGCTGCCGGGGATAAGTCAAAAAGAAGGGGCCGGCGTTGGGTTTGTAAAGCAGCCACGCCGGTCATACCCGACCCACAAAAAGGATCGAGTACCAGATTTCCCGGCTCAGTATAATGCTCGATCAAGCGGGCAATAGCTTCGGGTGGCACTTTGGTATGATAGGTATGCGCATCATAAACGTGAGAGTTTTTCCCGGCAACTAAATTTTCGGGCAGAGGGATGACGATATAGGGCCGCTCAGTATCATTTGGGTTTATAAATTGTTGAACAGCCTGATTAGGGTAAGGCGAATAACAATCACCGGCAAACCGGTCAAGTGAGCGCGGTCTATCCAATAGCTCTAAACTGGGCTGATCTGCTAAAGGGATTAAAAGGAGTTGTTTCATATTTTCCATGAGGTTAAATGACCCCAAGAATTATAGGGCTACTAACCCACCGCTGTCAAACGCTTGCCGTCTACTCAAGCAAGTTGACATCAATCCGGGAAACCCATATAATCCTGTCATTGCTGCAAATCAACGTAAGGGAGGTGGTCAAAGCAATTTGACGATGTAACGTTGACTTTGGTAATCGGCCCCCAAAGAAGCAGTCCCCCCCATTTTTTGAGATAATTTAGTTTCAATCATTGCACTGCAAAGGAGGAGAGTAATGAAGATGATGCGTTTTATCCCCGTGTTTGTTGGCCTATTAATCATGGTTGTGCCCCTGTTGGCTGCCTGCGGCGCGGCCCCTACCCCCGATGTAGCGGCTATCGAGGCCGAGGCTCAAGCCAAAGTTGAAACCGCTCAAGCCCAGGTCGAAGCGGCCAAAGCCGAAGCCGAAAAAGCCGGCTCTGAAGCTGTAGCTGCAGCCGAAGCCACCGCCTCGGCGCTGCAAGCCGAAGTGGAGGCGGCCAAGGCTGCCGCCGAAGCCGCCGCGGCTGCGCCGGCAAGCGCCGGCGCTGGGGCGATGATGACTGAAGTCGGTGAAGGTGAAGGGGCGGTCTCCATTGTGGCCTGGGCCGGCTACATCGAGCGCGGCGAAACCGATCCGGCTTACGATTGGGTGACAAGTTTTGAGGCCGATACCGGCTGTAAGGTTGAGGTTAAGGTGGCGGCCACCTCCGATGAAATGGTCGCTCTGATGAACGAAGGTGGGTTTGACCTGGTGACGGCTTCGGGCGATGCCAGCCTGCGCCTGATATATGGCGGCCGGGTTCAGCCGGTCAATCCTGACTTGATCCCCAGTTGGAGCACCGTTGACGAGCGCCTACAAAATGCGCCCTGGCACACCGTAGACAAAGATGGCGACGGCACGCCCGAACATTACGGCGTGCCCTATCAGTGGGGCGCGAATGTGCTGATGTACAACACCGAAGCCTTTGGCGATGAGCCGCCGACCAGTTGGGAAGTGGTCTTCAAAGAGATGACCCTGCCCGACGGCGAGTCGAACAAAGGCCGGGTGCAGGCTTATGATGGCCCGATTTATGTGGCCGACGCTGCCCTTTACCTGATGGCCACCAACCCCGACCTGGGCATCAAAGACCCCTATGATTTAAACCCCGACCAGTTCAAAGCGGCGCTTGACCTGCTGCGCGAACAGCGCCAGATTGTAGGCCGTTACTGGCACGATGCCTTCATCCAGATGGACGACTTTACCAACGAAGGGGTCGTCGCTTCCGGTTCCTGGCCGTTCCAGGTTAACTTGCTCAAGGCCGGCGGCGCGCCTATTGACAGCGTTATCCCCACCGAAGGGGCCACCGGTTGGGCCGACACGACCATGATGCACGTCGAAGCCCCGCACCCCAACTGCGCCTACAAATGGCTGGAACATTCGCTCAACCCCAAACTCCAGGGCGATTTGGCCGCCTGGTTTGGTTCCGTGCCCTCTGTGCCGGCGGCTTGCGAGGGCAATGAACTGCTTGGCGCTGAAGGCTGCGTCACCAATGGTTTTGAAAACTTTGATAAAATCAAATTCTGGCGCACGCCAGTGGCCGATTGCAGCGACGGCAGCGGCGGCTGTGTGCCCTATCACGAGTGGGTAACAAACTATATTGCGGTTATTGGCGGGCGGTGATTTAAACTCATAATGAGACCTGACAGGTCTTTAAGACCTGTCGGGTCTGTTTAAGAGGGGCGTAGCATGCTACGCCCCTATCATTCTCAAAAAGTGTAGAACAAACCTAAGTTTGTCCTACATAATGACGGAGGTCCACATGCGGACAGGTTCTTATATCAACGGCCAGTGGATTCACCCGCATTCGGAGCGGCTGGTGCGCAATCTCAACCCGGCTGACCCCAGCGAGGTGTTGGCCGAATTTCCGGCGGCTACAGCCGCAGACGCGCAGCAGGCGATTGCGGCGGCGGAGGCAGCTTTTCACGATTGGAAAAATACCCCCGGCCCGGAACGGGGCCGGGTGCTCTGGCGGGCGGCCAATATTGCCCGGCAGCGGGCTGATGAAATTGCCCGCACCATGACCCACGAAGAAGGCAAAATCCTCAAAGAAGCCAAAGGGGAGGCCCTCAAAGGGATTTCACTGTTGGAATATTATGCCGGCGAAGGCTTTCGTATGCACGGCAAAACGCTGCCCTCGGAGGCGCGAGATACTTTTACCTACACCATCCGCCGCCCGTTGGGGGTAGTTGGCCTGATTGCTCCCTGGAACTTCCCCTGGGCCATCCCGGTCTGGAAATCGGCTCCGGCGCTGGTGGCCGGCAACACGGTTGTCTTCAAACCGGCGGAATTAACCCCGGCCACGGCCTCGCTGCTGACCGAAATTTATGAGGAAGCTGGGCTGCCGGCGGGCGTTTTTAATATGGTTGTCGGCTCCGGCTCGGTAGTGGGTGAAGCGATTGTCAACCATCCGGCGATTCGGGCGGTCTCGTTTACCGGCTCCAATGCGGTCGGAAACGCCTTGTATGTCAAAGCGGCCCAGCGCGGCATCAAGGTGACGTGCGAGATGGGCGGCAAAAATGCCGTTATCGTCATGCCCGACGCCGACCTGGATAAAGCGGCGACAGCCATCCACGGCGGCGCGTTTGGTTCGACCGGCCAGCGCTGCACCGCCACCTCGCGGGTGATTGCCCATCCGACGGTGAAGGAGGGGTTGGTCGAGCGGCTGGTGGATAAAGCCCAAAAAATCAAGGTGGGGCCGGGGCTGGATGAAAGCGTGGATATGGGTCCGGCGGTGGATGAAAAGCAGTGGAAAACCGACCTGGAGTATATCGAAGTAGCCAAAAGCGAAGGCGCGCGCCTGGTCACAGGCGGGCGGCGGCCCGCCCATTTGGAGCGGGGTTATTTTGTCGAACCGACCATTTTTGACAACGTGGCCCCGACCATGCGTATCTTTAAAGAAGAAGTCTTTGGCCCGGTGCTGGCCGTGACCACCGCCGACAGCTTGGAAGAGGCCATCAAATTTGCCAACTCGGTCGAGTACGGCTTGACCACTTCTATTTTTACCGAAAATATCAATACGGTCTTACGCTTCATCGAAGAAGTCGAAACGGGCATGGTTCACGTCAACGAGCCGACCATTGGCGGCGAGGCGCAACTACCGTTTGGTGGGACCAAAGCCACCGGCGTCGGCGAACGCGAGATGGCCGAGGAAGGGCTGAATTTTTTTACCGAGTTGAAGACGGTGTTTATTAATTATTCGGGCAAAGCGGAACGGTTGATGATTCGCTAAATATATAGGTGTCCACAAAAATTCTTTCCCAACAATCAAGGTAGCACGCGAAGCGGCAAAGTAGCAAACTTATGGCCTGCTACATGCTACCTCACCCCTTCGGGTGCGCCGAAGGGCGTGCTACCTGTTTCAGGAGATACAAAATTAAAGGTGTCTTGTGACCAATAATTCCCCTCCTGCCGTGCGTTTTGCCGAGGTGAGCCGTCATTTTGGCGAAGTCAGAGCGGTTGATAACGTCAGCCTTGATATTCTGGACGGCGAATTTTTTACGATGCTGGGGCCGTCGGGGTCTGGCAAAACCACCTGCCTGCGCCTGGTGGCCGGCTTTGAGCGGCCCGATGGGGGGCATATTCAGCTTTACGGCCAGGATGTGTCCAACCTGCCGCCCTATGAGCGGGATGTTAACACCGTTTTTCAGGATTATGCTCTGTTTCCGCACATGACCGTCGGCCAAAATGTGGGTTACGGGCTGATGATTAAAAAGGTACCCAAACCGGAGCGGGAGCGGCGGGTGCGAGAAATGTTGGAACTGGTGCGTTTAACGGGCCTGGAGCAGCGCAAGCCGGGCCAGCTTTCGGGTGGCCAGCGCCAGCGAGTCGCCCTGGCCCGCGCCCTGGTCAACCATCCGCGGGTGCTGCTGCTGGATGAGCCGTTGGGGGCGCTTGATCTCAAGCTGCGCCAGCAGATGCAGATTGAATTAAAGACGATTCAGCAGCAGGTGGGCATCACCTTTGTCTATGTCACCCACGATCAGGAAGAGGCGCTGACCATGAGCGACCGGCTGGCCGTGTTCAATCAGGGCAAGATCGAGCAGGTTGGTTCACCCGCCGAGATTTATGAGCATCCGGCCACGCCCTTTGTGGCCGGGTTTGTCGGCGTGTCTAATTTGGTCAGCGGGTCGGTGGCGGAGGCATTGACCGGCTCCCCCGAAACCTTCTCCATTCGCCCGGAAAAAATTCACCTGGGCGACCCCGATGCCCCCTCGCCGCCGGGAATGTGTTCCGCCGAAGGGCATATCCGCGAGGTGGTTTATCTGGGCCTGTACACCCGCTATATTGTCGAGCTAGACCGAGGCAGTGAACTGACGGTGGTCGAGCAAAACCTCAATACCACCTCGATGGAGGCGCTGGCGGCCCGCGGTCGCCGGGTACGTTTAACCTGGCAGCGGAGTCATAATCGGGTGGTGGCGGGAAATGGGTAAAAATGGAAGGTTGGAAGATTGGAAGATTGATTTTCCAGCCTTCCAGCCTTCCAACCCTCCAATTTCTTGGGGGAAATGATGGCGGTAACAACTTCTTCAGCTCAATCAAACTCATCCAAACTGCGTTCGGCTTCTGTTATTCAGCGCGTCTCCACTTTTCTGTACCAGCGGCCTAAACTGCTGCTGCTGTTGCTGCTAGGTCCGCCGTTGCTGGCCTATGGCGTTTTTTATCTGGGGTCGCTCTTTGCCCTGCTGATCCAGAGCTTTTTTCACCTGGACGATTTCACCGGCGTGGTGGTGCGCCAATTTACCCTGGCTACTTATGCCGACCTGTTGACGCCGGCCAACCTGGACATCGCCGGGCGCACCCTGGGGATGGCGGTGGCAGTTACCCTGGCCTCGGCCATTTTGGCTTTTCCGCTGGCCTATTATATGGTGCGCTACGCCTCGCCCCAGGCGAAAGTAGCGCTATATCTGGCGGTTTTGCTGCCGTTGTGGTCAAGCTATTTGGTGCGGGTCTATGCCTGGAAGTTGATTCTGGCTAAAGAAGGTATTGTCAGTTGGTTTCTTAACCTGTTTGGCCTGAGCGGTCTGCTCGATGGTCTGTTGAGTGTGCCCGGCATTGGCGGCCCATCGCTGTCGGTCTCGGTGATTGGTATGTTCCTGGTGTTTGTGTATGTCTGGCTACCTTATATGATTCTGCCGATCCAGGCAGCGTTGGAGCGCGTACCCAAATCGCTGCTCGAAGCTTCCAGCGACCTGGGGGCGCGCCCCGGTGAAACCTTCCGCACTGTGACCCTGCCGCTGGCCTTTCCGGGCGTGGTGGCCGGCTCGATCTTCACCTTCTCGCTCACGTTGGGTGATTTTATTGTGCCGTCAACCCTGGGCAACTCCAGCTTTTTCATTGGCCAGGCCGTGCTGTCACACCAGGGCACGTCGGGCAATATCCCTATGGCGGCGGCGTTTACGGTGATCCCGATTGTGATTATGGGCTTCTATTTGTGGGGAGCCAAGCGATTAGGGGCGTTTGAGGCGCTGTAAAAAGGCTAAGGCTGAGGCTAAGGCGAAGATTAATTGTGAATTGTGAATTGTGAATTGTGAATGATAAATCGAAAATCGTAAATCGTAAATCCCAGGCTCCTTTCAGTTTGACTCTGGCGACCGTTGCCGTTGTTATCTTTCTCCACTTCCCCTTTGCCATTATTCTGCTCTACACCCTGACCACCGACGACCGGACCTATTCTTTTCCGCCCCCCGGCCTGACTCTGGAGTGGTTTGGGGTGGCCTGGAACCGGCCCGACGTGTGGCGGGCGCTGGGCTTATCGGTGCAGGTGGCCTCGGTGGCCACAACGGTGGCGCTGGTCTTGGGCACGCTGGCAGCAGCGGCGGTCTACCGCAGCAAGTTCTTTGGCCGGGATGCTATCTCGCTGTTGTTGGTTTTGCCCCTGGCTCTGCCCGGCATTGTCACCGGCATTGCCCTGCGCTCAGCCCTGAATCTGCTGGATTTACCCTTTAGCTTCTGGACCATTGTCATCGGCCACGCCACCTTTTGCGTGGTGGTGGTTTATAACAACGTCCTGGCTCGCTTCCGGCGCACAGGCCGCTCCCAGGTGGAAGCCTCGATGGATTTGGGAGCCAACGGTTTCCAGACCTTCCGCCACATCATTCTGCCCGAAATCGCCACCGCTCTTCTGGCCGGCGGCATGCTGGCCTTTGCCCTCTCCTTTGACGAAGTCATCGTCACCACCTTTACCGCCGGTCAACAGCAAACCCTGCCCATCTGGATTTTTAGCCAGTTGACCCGCCCCCGCCAGCGCCCCGTGACCAATGTAGTCGCTGTGTTTGTGATTGCAATTACGACCATCCCCATTCTGTGGGCCTACTATCTCACCAAGGATACGAGCGAAACGGCGGGCGGAGGGAAGTAAGTCTCGTCATCTCCATCAGGATTGATTTTCACGGAGAGACGTGATACACTGAAACCTGTGGAGGTAAGATGGAAACCCAGAATATTACCCTGGCTATTCCCACGGATGTTTTGCTCAAGGTCAAAGTGATCGCTGCCCAGCGGGGTACATCTATCTCTGCTTTTCTAACCCGGCTTCTGGAGGAAACTGTTGCCAGAGAAGAAGGTTATCAGGTAGCCCGCCAGCGGCATCTGGCCTTGTTGGAAAATGAGTTGGTGCTAGGCACAGAAGGGGCTGTTTCCTGGACGCGGGCCGATCTCCATGAGCAAGGTAGGAGTCACTAATGCCTGTAGAAATTATAACCCAACCCTCGCGTGAGGTGACCTGGCCGCCACCGCAGGGAGCGTGGACTTACGAAGATTACGCCCGGCTGCCGGATAACGGCATGCGCTACGAGGTAATTGAAGGAGACCTGTATATGAGTCCGGCGCCCCGTTCTATTCATCAAAGAATTATCGCCCGGTTGTACGGCTACCTGTGGGACTATTTGAAAGACCGCTCTATTGGGGAAGCTCTTTTCGCTCCGATAGATGTCATTCTGCCCGACCTGGCCAGTCCGGTTCAACCGGATTTGCTTTTTATTGCCGTTGACCGCCTCGATATTATCAAAGAAAAATTTATCGAGGGCGTACCTGACTTGATTGTGGAAATTCTTTCCCCCGGCAACCCGGCTCTCGACCGGCGCACCAAGTTCCGGGTTTATGCTCAGGCCGGGGTGCGGGAGTATTGGATCATTGATCCTGATACCTGTATCATTGAGATAAATGTCCTGCGTGGTCAAGCCTACGCTCCCCTGGGCAGTTTTGGCCCCGGCGAACAGACCCGCTCGGAAGTGTTGGCCGATTTTAGCCTGTCTGTCAGCGACATCTGCTCAACTCAACCCCAATAACCATAAAGAGCCAGTCCCATGATCCTGGAAGTTGCCATCTTGAATGTGCGTGAGGGGATGACCGCCGATTTTGAAGCCGCCTTCCGCCAAGCCTCGCCCCTCATCGCCTCGATGAAGGGTTACATTTCTCACGAATTGCAGCGCTGCCTCGAAGCGCCGAATCGCTATGTGCTGCTGGTGCGCTGGGAAACTTTGGAGGATCATACCCTCGGCTTTCGCCGGTCGGCGGAGTACCAGGAGTGGAAACGGTTACTGCACCACTTTTATGACCCGTTCCCGACAGTGGAGCATTATGAAATGGTGCTCAGCCACTCAGCCTGATGCGGAAAGTACCCCGATGTTCAGTAAAAAAGCAGCCTTGTGGGTGTTCCTGGCCGGATTGGCTTTTGCCCTGGCCGCTTTCGTTTGCAGCTACCTGTTTCTGAAGGATGCTGTCGGCGATTGGCGAGGGATGTTGGTCGCCGCGCCGCTGACGGCCTTTTTCTGCGGGTTGGTTTGTTGGGGGGTATTCATAGTTCGGGGTCAAAAGGCCGGTTTCTGGCGCGGGGCCTGGGTGGGCGTGCTGGTGGCGCTGCTGTCGCACCCGTTGGCCTGGTATGGAAGCATTCTCTATTTTTACCTAGCCGGCGTGCCTCGTACCCTCAATCTGTTTGAAGGTATCCTGGCCAGCCTGTTTTATGGCCTGGTCAGTTTGATTTTTGTCGGCTGGCTCACCCTGCCGGCCGGCGCTGTTGTCGGCAGTCTTTTGGCCTACGCTCAGACCAGGTGGGGATAACAGAGAAAGCTGAAATCGCCACGAATTGCACGAATTTTCACTAAAAGATTTTCGTACCGAAGGTTAGTGCAATTCGTGGTAAAATTCTTGCTCAATGTACGAGGATTCAAACTACTATAACGGATTATGCGTAATTCATTGAGGCGCGAGGCTAGAAGCCATCGCGCTGAGAGAGCAAAGCCCTCCGGGCTGAAGAGTTAGGGCGCTTCAGCGTCCTTTGCCCTTTCAGGGCGGTGGCTTCAGCCCCGCCCATCCAATTACGCATAATCGGTTGCTATGGTATTACCTGAGCCATACCCAGACCCCCACGCCGAAAATGACTGCCCCGATCAGGAGAAAGACCAGGCCCACCCAGCGGGCAATTTCGGCTGAGGTGCGCTGCTCCTCGATGTAGGCGGCCTGATTACCGCCATACAACCACTCCGCTCGAAATTCGCGCCCGGTTGCTCCCTCGACTACCGTGCCGACGGCCAAAACTGGATTGCCTCGCTCCAGACCCTCATAAGATTTGGTGCCTTCCCCGCTCCAACTGTCCCAGTTCAGCGTCGGTTCCGACTGCCACGTGACCAGCTTCCCCTGGAGACTGTAATCGTTGTTGGCAAGCTGAACCCGGCCTCCCGGCAAATCCAGCAGCAGGGCCGGCGTGACCCGCTCATCCTCCACCCATTTGACCTCATTATCGTTGTCGTCGTCCCGGCCTCGATACTCATAGCGCACATAGGCCACAAACAAACGAAAGTGAAGCGGGTTGCGCTCGCTGACGCGGCCCTCGATCAATCCTTCCTGGCCCAAAGGACTCTCGGCCAGCAGGGCTGCGGTCAAAGGCGACAACCGCTCAACCCGCGCCGCCGCCTGATTAAACGAGGGCGCAAAATACCACACCACCAGCGCCCCCAGGCCAGCGAAAAGCAAGCCGATGGCCGGTAGGATGAGCTTTTGAATCTTCATGGCAGTTTCGGGAGGCGGGAGATTAGAGATTGGAGATTATTAATCTCTAATCTCTAATCTCTATTTACCGAGGCGGGCCAAAACCTGCGGAATGACCTGATCCAACAGGTCGTTGTGGGCTGTGGTCCCCAGGCGGGCAATTACAGCAGATTTAACTTGCTCGGCCAGATCGGTGGGGGTGGGGGGGGGGGGCGGCAGGGGAGAAGCCGGGCCGACCACTGCCGGGGGCAGTTGCATCTGCCCGGCGACGGCCAGACGCGGCAGGGCGTCAGGTTGGCCGCTGCGCTGGCTGACCAATTTCATCTTCAGCCCCAGGGCAATGGCTTTATCGCGAGCCAGGTCGGTTAGCACCACATCGTCGTCAATCTCAATTTCGGTCACGCCCCGAGCGTGCATATCGCTGATGTCGCGTTCGGTGTAGAAGGTTTTCATCGTAGTCACTCCGTGTCGCCAAGTAGCAAGTAGCAAGTAGCAGGGTAGCAAAATTTCTGTTAGCGCGCCAAAGTGATGGGGTCATCACGTTGACGTTTGAGTAGCCAAAGGTAAGACTTGATGTTTTTGCCAGTACAAATCCCAGCCTCCATTAAGCAGCAGGGTACGCAAGGCGGCCAGGCCATCGCTGGTGGCTTCACTCCAGTGCATGCCCTGATGTTTCTGGCGGCGAGCGACGATCAAATCGTTGCCTTTTTCGACGTGGGCGCTGCCGATATACTGGCGTTGGGCGCGGCGGTCATGGTAGTTGGGAAGGTAGGGCTGGCGGTTGCGCAAGTAGCTGATCAATTCATCGAGTTTAGCCTCGTTCTTGGTTTGGGGCCGGTATTGTTCCAGGAGGGAGATGGCCTCACTGACCTGACCGCGCCAGAGATGACTGAGGAGCGACCCCAACAAGTGGGCTTTGGCCAGGCGACCGCGACAGATCAGGCTGGTCAAGTCATAGCATTTTTTACGGCAATGATACCAGTCCAAGATCAAGACGGTCATGGGCCAGGTCACCAACTGTTCTTGAAAAAAGTGAGCAATCCAGCGGGCCCCATCCCCCAAGAGGGTGATTTTAGCGGTCAGTCCCCCGCCACACAGCCGCAACAACAACCACAATTGAGCCAAGACCAGGTCAGCCGAACCACTCAAGTAGCGATAGCCAGTTGCAGTCCGCACGTAGGCCGTGCGCACTTCCAGGAAACGCCGTTTTTCGGGTCGTCTGACCCCAATATCATCCACACTGGCCACCACTTCGTCGGGTTTGAGGGTTGGTCCCAGCTGCCGCAAACGAGCGGCGGTCGTGGTGGCCTCGGTGCGCCGCACCTGGATGACCCGCTCCCAGTCAGCCGGGCTGACCCCTTCAGGCGGCTGCGGGTCGGCCTGAGCCAGGGCGGTTTCGACCGCCTGGTTCAGTTCCGCCGCCCAGGCTGCCGGTCGTCGGGGTTCGCTGGCTGGCTGCAATTGGGCCGTCAGCCCGGCCAAATCCGACCGTTCTTGCAAGGCCGTCACTTCCGCTTGTTCGGCCTGGCGGATCAATTGACCATGCTGGCTGACCCAGCGGCGGGTCTGCGTTTCGGACATCACCGCCGGGTCGTGGCTCATCCACCCCAACAGCCGGGCACTGCTGTCAAAGGGCAGCTCTTGAGGCAACAAGCAGACCCACTCTTGCAGTCCTCGTGTGGTCACCTGACCGGTGTGCTCCGGCAAGCCAGCATTGCCTGGCAAAACGTGGCTCTTCTCTCCCGGCAGGTAGCACACCTGGCGCGGCAATTGCACCACCCCCAACCGACTGGCTACTTTCAGTGGATCGTACCCGTCCCCACTCGTCGCTCCAGCCTGTTCCTGACGAAAACGGGCCACCAACTGCTGATCGGTCAAACGCCACTGCTCCACCAACAACTGCCGCATCGCCTGCCAACCAACTTCCATGACCGTCTCTTCCAGCCCATCCAAGTATTGCTCTGGCTCCAGCCCCCTCAACTCAACGGCCGGCATGGCTTGTCGCCAGATTTCGGTCAATTGCCCCGGATTGTCAAATCCGTCAATCCGGGCTATCATCATTACCAAGTGGCTCATGTGAATCTCCCGATGATCGCCTCGCGGCGGTGTAGAGACATCGAGGATATTCCATGAGCCATTTTTTTTCAAGTGCCACCCCATCGGTTTGGCGCGCTAACAAATTTCTTGATGCTACCTTGCTACCTGCTACTCTGTTACCCTGCTCTCCCCTCCATACTCTCAATGGCCGCGATGGCCGCGGTTTTGGCGGTCATCATTTCTGATTCGGTCCCGCTCATCCACATGCGGCCAAACCGGCCCACCGAAGAGATATGGAGCAGTTTGATATTGGCCCGTTTCTCGGCCTCGTTGGCGGCGATATTGATGTAGGCCGCCGGAGCGACCTCCAGGACCAGCAAGGTTTCCCCGGCCACCAGCATCGAGCCGCGCCGGAAGCGGTTGAGTAACTGGGCCTGGTACGGGTCCACATTGGTGATCAACTGCACCGAAGCCACCTGGGGCTTGATCCGGTCGGTTGCTTCCAGCCCCAACCGCTGTAACACCATCGCCCCGGCTTGCAGCACAGCCTCCTGCGATTGCGAGTGAATTTCAAACATGCCAAACTCGCGCTCGACAATCTGTGCGCCGGGTCGGGCCTCGGTGGCTTTCACGGCCACATCCACCATGCTAAAAACCTCGTTGCCCGGAGCCACCTCGATGTACAACGAGGCCATGCCCTCAATCATCAAATCGCCCTGGGTGACCGTACCCACAAACGAAGCGTATTGGGGTTGGGTTCGATCCAGATAACAGTAAACCCGAAGTTGAAATTCGCCGGCCATAGGAAAATACCTCAATTAAAAGTTTACGGTAATAATTTGATACGTGATGCGTAAGAATTTTCTCACGCATCACGTATCACGCATCACGTGTCGTGCATCGCCACACCCAACGGCGTGACAAACAAAGGATGGCCGGGAATAACCGTAGGAACCCCGGTCACTTCTTGTACTACCCGCTCGATGCCGCTGAAAAGGGCTGTGCCGCCAACCAGATAAATCGTTTCGACCGGATGGGCGGCGATGTGGCGGGCCACAATGCTGCCCACCTTTTCCATCACCGGGCGGACGATGGGAAAAAGCCGTTTATGCTGGCGCGGGTCTTTTTTCAACGCCTCGGCTTTTTCAAATTCAAGGTTCATCGCCCCGGCAATCACCAGCGAAAAATGGGTTCCGCCGGTGGCTTCGTCGGCGGTGTAGATGACCTGGCCCTGGCGAAAGATGGCAATTCCGGTGGTACCGCCGCCCACATCCACCACCGCCCCGTTCTCGATTTGTAAAACGGCATTGGCGGCGGTCGGTTCGTCCACCACATGCGCCACCTCAAACCCGGCGGCTTCGACCACGTGGCGGGTGGCCCGCACTTCCGTTCCCGGCACGCCGGGCGGGTAGGTGGTGGCGGCGGTCGTCAACTCAAAGCCCAGCCGCGCTTCCACATTTTGCTTCAGCTCGCGCAGCAGACTGATCGCTCCGTGAAAGTCAACTACCAACCCATCGCGCACAATCTGGGCAAAACGGTACTCTCCGGCCAGCGGCTGCATTTGTTCATCCAGCACCGCCAGCACGGTGTAGGCCGTCCCCAGGTCAACGCCCACGTGAACGCGGGGCTGGGACTTGTCCCAGGGATCCTCTTCTTCGGTTGGGAGTCCAAAGCTTGCTTTGGTTTCCTGCTTTGACGACGAGCCATTAAGTTCCCCAACCATCACGCTCTGCGCTTGGGCCAGGAAGGTATCAAGTTGTGGGTTCATGACGCTTATTGCGTCTCCCATTCTGCCGGAAAGGTGACATAAAACACTTTGGCAAAGCTGGGCGAGCCAAAAAAGATATTGCTGCCTTTGGGAATGTAAATTACGTCGCCGGGGTTGCCGATGACCACCTGGTTATCCAGCCGCACTTCCAGTTGCCCGTCAATGACAAAATCAATTTCGTCGTAGTTGAGCGTCCAGGGGAAAGAACCCTGGCCCCAGGTCATAAAACCGGCGGCCATCGGCGACCCGTGCGCCGCCGTAATCACGTCAGTTACCTGGATGTTCATGTCCGGCCGGTTGACGTTGAAAGCAAACGGCGTCATCCGCACCGAGTCGGCTCTGACCAGAGTTAAACCGCGTCCCGGCCGGGCACTTTTGCCGACCAGCGGTGGCAGACCGTTGCTGCCCGAGCCATCACCCTCTCGGTGAACTTGTACTCCGAGGGCGCGGGCCACGTCGAGGGCTTCGGGCGTAATCCGGTCATCCGGGGCCAGCAGCAGGTAATGTCCCTCCGGCGCTTGAGCCAAACGGCGAATATCGGCTGCGGTGAAGAATTGAGCCACAGTGATTCTCCTTTAATGAGGCGAAGAAACGATGAGGCGATGAAGCGATGAAAGTTGGCTAAAAACGCTCTCCGCTTCCTCACGTCCTCGCCTCTTCGCCTCATCAGCCAGAGCGTCCGCCGGCGCTGCCCTTGCTGTCCTTGGGCAGAATCATCTCCACGTCGGAGTGCGGGCGCGGGATGACGTGGACTGAAACCAGCTCGCCGACGCGCTTGGCGGCGGCAGCGCCGGCGTCGGTGGCGGCCTTGACCGCGCCCACATCGCCGCGCACCATCACGGTCACAAAGCCGCCGCCGATGTACTCACTGCCGATGAGCTTGACGTTGGCGGCTTTGACCATGGCATCGGCAGCTTCAATCGCGCCGATCAAACCTTTGGTTTCGACCATGCCCAGGGCAATCATTTGAATATCTACCATTGTTTTTTTCTCCTTTGGTTGTGAAGATTCACTTATATGAGTTGGTGTTGCTTCAGTGACAGTTGGTGTGGTGGCCGGGACCAGCGCCGCCGGTGCTTCGGGGGCGGGCAGTTTGGGCCGGGTTCGTTTTGGTTTGGCCGTGCCGGTATCTCCTCCTTCGGGAGGTGGCTTATTACCGCCGGTTGATTTTCGGGGTGGCATCAGTTATCAATATCCTCCCTTCCGGCCCAAAACCTCCTCGATCACCGCCCGGACAATCGCCTCGACTTCGGCCTGGCTGACCCCCCCTTGCCCCCCCGTGAACGGGGGGGGAGGGGGGGGGGTGGCGGCGGCATCCACCATCGCCTCCGCCGGCGGGGTACGGACGCCGTAGGCCACCCGTTTGATGTTCATCAAATGGGTGGTGGTGATATTGTCACCGCTGATCGAGCCGCCGATGCCGCCGGAACCGAGGGTCATCGAGGGCATCAGGTTGGTAGTGTAGCCGACCGAGCCAAGCGTACCCATCGTGTTGACCAGGATGCGAAAGACCGGTTTTTCCAGACCAAATTGCAAAATCACGTTTTCGTCGGTGGCATGGATGACCAGGGTGTGTCCCCTGCCGCCAAAACGAATCATCTCGATGCAGCGCTCGCAGCCCGCTTCCCAGCCGTCGGCTTCATACCAGCCCAATACGGTGGTCAGCTTTTCCCGCGAAAGCGGCTCCTCTTTGCCGACCTTGCTCAACGGCGCGACCAAAATTTTGGCCGAAGCCGGAATCTGGATACCGGCCATCTCTGCCAACTTTTGCGGCGTCTGGCCCACGCTGCGCGGATAGATCACGCCCGTTGGCGAAAAGAGGGCCGTGGCCAGGGCCGCCGCCTGCTCCGGGTTGACAAAATAAGCGCCCAGCCGTTCCATCTCGGCCCGCAGTTGGGCGGCAATCGGTTTGTCGGCAATGACCGCCTGCTCGGTGGCGCAGATGACCGAGTTATCAAATGCCTTGCTGGAAACAATGTAATAGGCTGCCTGCTTGATGTCGGCGCTGCGGTCTACGTAGCAGGGCACGTTGCCCGGCCCGACGCCGTAAGCCGGTTTGCCCATGCTGTGGGCCACCCGCACAATCTCCGAGCCGCCAGTTGCCACGATCACCGAGATGCGTTTGTGCCGCATCAACTCCTGCGAGCCTTGCAGCGAGATTTTGGACATACAGCCGACCAATCCAGGCGGCATTCCGGCTGCTTCGCCGGCCTCGGCCATGACCCGCGCCGTTTCGACGCAGCATTTAGCCGCCGCGGGATGGGGCGCGTGAACCACGCCGTTGCGGGCCTTGACCGACACCAGGGTTTTATACATCACCGTCGAAGTGGGGTTGGTACTGGGGCTGACCGCCGCCACCACACCCATCGGCCAGCCGATTTCGATAATGCCCCTGGCCCGGTCTTCATTAATCACCCCGACCGTTTTGATATTTTTGATCGCTTCCCACAAAAACCTGCTGCCCAGGTGGTTTTTGAGCATCTTGTGGCGCGGAATCCCGTAGCCGGTTTCCTCAGAGGCCATCTGCCCCAGCCGGGCCGACTCGCGGTAGGCGGCATCGGCCATGGCCTGGCAAACCCGGT
The DNA here is from genome assembly GCA_023151115.1 of Anaerolineae bacterium. The sequence goes on along the minus strand of JAKLJP010000005.1, from coordinate 227,227 downwards.
CTACCTGCTCCTGGCTGAAGCGAAAAAATTTCTGCTGAGCCTCATAGGCCGCTTCGGCCAGGCTGCGGGCTTCCTGGATAGATTGAAGGTCGTTGTCGTAATTTTGTGTCATAGTTTTTTCTGGGAGACCGGAGACCGATGACCGGAGACCGGGGTCTCTCACCAACCCGGTCCCCGGTCTCCCGTCTCCGGTCGTTCTTTAGAACTTCAATGGACTTCGCGCCACTTCCAGCACCGCATCGCGGAAGGCGGCGCAGGCGGCGCGGCAGGCGCTCTGAGTGCCGGTCAGCAAACCGCCGGAAAAGTTGGTTTCCGAAGGCGGGTTGTACCAGACCTGCATCTGGACATCGGCGGCTTTGAGCGCAGCGTCGAGGCCATACGTGGCTTCCAACGGCGGCGCAATCAGATAAGCTAACGGCTGGCCGCGTGGAATACTGGCCGCTTTGGACAGATAAGAGCCGGTGCTGGAAATAGTATGGGCAAAGAAGGCCAGCGAGTTATCGTCATTGGCCGAGTAGAACCAGGCTTCATTTTCCAGGTAACTGGTAGCCGCGTTCAGCCCGGCGCGCACCTCGGCCGGGTCCGGCCCGGAGAGCATGGCGATGATTTCGCCCGACAGCGGGCCGGAAGCATGGGCCGAGCCGGCATAGAAGGAGCGGGCATAAACCACCTCGACGTCGGCCATTTTGGTCGCTTCGTCAATCGAGGCGTAGAGGGCATCGTCAATGCTGGCCGTAATTAGGCCCAGGCTGCGATGGCCTGGATTCAAATCAGGATATTGCGACTTCAACTGCTCGGCAAAGCCGCGGTCCAGGTTGGGGATGAGCCGCACAGCCAGAACGTCGGCTTTGATGGGATCGAGAATTGCCATAGTGTGTTCCTCCTCAATGATGCGTGATGCGTGATACGTGATGCGTGAGATCACGTTTCACGCATCACGTATCACGCATCACGTTTTATCTACTAATTTTAAATCCACCCCGCTGGTCTGATATTTAATCATTTTTTGAATCATCTGCACGGCCAGCGCGCCGGCTTCCAGGGGGTTGAGGCCGCCCTCGTAGATGTTGCAGACCACGTCGCGGTTGGCGTCGGACGAGTCGGGTTTAGGGCGGAAACCCATATAAATGCTCATGCTTTCGGCGCGGGCCAGACCAGGCCGCTCGCCGATGAGCAGGATGCAGACCTGGGCATCTACAATGCTGTTGACATCATTGAGCAGGCCGACCCGCGCATTTTTGACGAAAAAGGGCGTGCCGATAGACAACCCGGCCGCTTGTAAACCCTGTTTCAGCACCGGCATCACTTTGGCCAAATTGTGCTCGATGGCCGCACCGCTCAAGCCGTCGCCGACAAAAATTTGTACATCCGGCTTTTTGACACAGCGCTCGGCCAGGATGCGTTTCGACTCCTCGGTCAGCTTGCGGCCCAAGTCGGGCCGTTTCAGATATTCCTGCCGGTCTTTGACCTGGCTTTCGACCACAAACAAGCCCTGCTCTTCCAGCAGCTTGGGGTTGACTTCGTGGAACAGCGCATCCTGGGTTACGCCGTGGTCGGCCTGAAAGAGCAGCAGCGCTTTGGTGCGCGGCCTTGGCCCGGCCCGCCCCACGCCGATGCGGGTGGGGGTGGCGGCCATCAGCGCCCGCAGCCCTTCCGGGTCAATGGGGTTGACCACGCCGGGCGCGCGGCGGGCGGCTTCGTCGGTGGGGTCGGGCAGGTCAATCACCAGCCCATTTTCTCTGGCCCCACCCACCAGGGTGGCCAGTTGGCTGGCCCCCTGCCGCTTGTTGATTTCAGCCAGCACGGCCTGAACAATGGCTTGAATTTCGGTTTCTTGCATCAGGATGATCCTTTCAAGCTGCTCGATCCATTTCTTGTTCCTGTAACTTTTCTTGCAGCCAAATTTCTTTAGCTCATGTTAAGAACAAGCGCAATCCTATCCGGTCATCACCCGGAAATGAATTTCCGGGCTACGAAACAGCGCCGGATAAATCCGGCTAAGCCCCATTGATGGGGTGCTGTTCTATAGCCCGGCGATTAATCGCCGGGCGGCAAGGCAAGTGGCTGCACTAGTTCTGTACATGAGCCTCCGTTTTTTTACAGACAACCTTCCAAAACCTTGTGGCTGGTTTTCCGTTACCAGCCTCGTCAATTTTTGTCGCCTCAAACAAGCCAAACCCGCCAAATTCTTCCTTGATAGAGTCTTTGTCGTAAAAGTAGAGGTTTACCCCATCCTTTGTCCTATAACGATCCGTACCTAATTTCTCACCAACTCCATATGTACTTGCGTCCTTCGTTATGGCGGTGAAGAACATCATACCGCCGGGCCGGAGTTGACGGTAACAGTCCAGGATCAGTTTCTTTCTTTGGCCTGCATCCAGGAGGTGGATCAAGGCGTGACAAAAAATTCCGTCATAGGCATCTTGGTCAAATGGCATATCATCAACAGATCCCTGGAAAACTCGGATTTCTGGGCCCAACAGTTTTTGGGCCAGTTTGATGGCTGTGCCAGAGATTTCAATCCCGGTGACTTCAAATTCCTGCTCATAGAACGGCCTCGCATTCCTTCCGTAACCAAATCCGGGAATCAATATCTTCCTAAAGCCTAGTTGCTTAAAAATCTCAGCGGCCTCGATGGCTAAGGGGGTTGGTTCTTCCCCCCACATCAAATTCTTTTCCTGGAAGGCATCCTCCCAGAATTCACTCATATTTCAGCTTATCCTTATCCATTTTCGCATTAGATCTGGCTTACGAAGAAACTCCAACAATATCAGAGCCACGATTCCACTAAAATTCAGCCAACGTTTGAAATCACGCGATTGCGGGCCAGCAAAACCACTTTCAAAACAAGAACAACTTTGCAGCCCCACCCAATTCTTATTAAACGCTGCATAGCAATTCGCGTGCATTGATTTGTTAGCCGGAAATAAACTTGTCCAAATCAAAATTGCCACTGTTCCACTCAACCAACTTTACCCAATCAATTGCACCGGTTTCATCGCAAAAAGCATCAATGAATTTCTTCGTGAATTTGTTGGTTACTCTGGCTTTTTCATTGACAAAGGTGTCATTATGCTGCTTTGCGCGATAGCCAATCGGTTCAATGATGTCGGTATACAAATCTTTGTTTTCGCTGATGAGATACCAAAAATTTTGACCAACCACTTTGAGATAACCTCGCAAATAGCTGGTCTTTGTCTTTCCGTAACATATTCCTAAAACGGCCTGAACGTTTGTCCCAAACCGAGCCTGTTTGATTGTTGCGGCAGCTTTTTGTAAATCTTGTTGCAGTTTGGTTTGTTGGGAACTATTTCCCCAATTTGTTCCTGATTTTATGGATACAACGTAATGGATACCGTTATTGATAAATTCCAGGTCTACACCGGTAGCTGCTGATTTATGTCCACCACACGTTTTACCGGCAATAAAAACCGCTAATCCTTCCAGGAAATCGCCAAACAGCTTTTCCTCGGATGAGGACAAAAAGGCATCCAGCAAACCTTCGATGAGTTGGCCTGCGGTAACAATATTCTTGGCTTTGAATAAGTAGGGGTTTTTCTTAAGCAGTTTTCCAAGCTTGAGGTCTTCCAGCGATTTAATGCGACGCTGGTGAAAGTCAACAATATTCTCATTGACGTATTCCCGAACATCATCCAGATTGAGCGGTTCCATTGGGATTGTATGTTCCTCGTTCTGATTTTATTTCTAAAAGTTGCATTTGAATGCCCGATGTTCTTTCATGGGATAAATAATAATATTCGTCACTAATGTCTATCCCAACATAATTCCGCCCAAGTTCTATCGCTGCAACTGCTGTAGTACCAGAACCTATAAACGGGTCCAGTACAATATCTCCTCTTTGAGTAAAGAGCTTAATAAACCAACTCGGTAATTCTACGGGAAAGGCCGCACTATGATTTCTGTTACCACACTCGGTTGCCATATGAATGACATTATTGGGGTAAACCATATCCCGGCCAAGCCAGTTAGAAATATTTTTTCCAAATCCACTGCCAACTCTGGACTCATCTCTGATTTTGTCAGTTTCGCTAAGATTAGCTAAACGGTCTTGCGCCCAATCTCCAACCGGAACCATCACGGCGTCTTGATACATATTGAACTTTTTGTGCTTGTTGAATTGGAGTAATCGCTCCCAGGAATCTCTAAATCGATTGGGCCATTTGCCGGGATAAGAATTTTTTTTGTGCCACATAAATTCTTCGGTCCACAACCACCCCTGCTTTCTCATTTTCAAGATTAATTCAATTACATAAGTGTGACGTTCACCATTAACAACTCTTTCTTTTATGTTGAGAATAAATGTTCCGGTGGGTTTGAGGACACGTAAAAACTGTTCTGCTTTTGGCAAAAACCAGTCAACATAATCATCAGGTTTGATGCCGCCGTAGGTGCTTTTTCTTTGGTCGGCGTAAGGGGGGGAGGTAAAAATTAAATCAATCGAATCATCAGGGAATTGTTTCAAAACTTCTTCGCAATCACCCTGAATAATTTGGTTAATGTATTCCATTTTTTACTTCCTCGCAATCGAACATTTTTTCTCTACCCGTAGTATAACCAACCTCGCAAGGAAGTCAAACATCAAAAGTAACACTGTATTCAGTATGTGTTATTTATACCCTACTATATGTTGTAGAAACTGAATAACAAAACCAGCATCCGGCTAACTTTGAAGCAGGAGGAAACCTTGATATTGGAATATCAGGCCTCCCGCATAATTTATTATCGGGAAACCGCATTTCCTTCTCATCGTCTCAAGAAAAACGACGGGTCCCCCGCCTTCTCCGTCAAGCGGCCATTGCGCATCAGGCCCAACTCTTCCAACCAGCACTCGAACTCCGGCAGCGGGCGCAGGCCGAGCGTCTGCCGCAGCGAAGGGGCGTCGTGGTAGCTGGTGCATTGGTAGGCCAGCATGACGTCGTCGCCCATGGGCACGCCCATAAAATAGTTGCAGCCGGCGGCGCTGAGCAGCACGGCCAGGTTTTCAATGTCGTTCTGGGTAGCGCGGGCGTGATTGGTGTAGCAGGCGTCGCAGCCCATGGGGATGCCGGTCAGCTTGCCCATAAAGTGGTCTTCCAGTCCGGCGCGGGTGATCTGGACCGCGTCGTACAGATATTCCGGCCCGATAAAACCGACCACCGTGTTGACCTGATACGGCTGCCAGCGTTTGGCCAGGCTGTAGATGCGGGCCTCCAGAGTCAGTTGGTCCCAGCCGTTGTGGGCGTCGGCGGAGAGGGCCGACCCCTGGCCGGTTTCAAAATACATGTAGTTGGGGCCTTCGGGCCAGCAGTATTTCTGGGCCATCTCGTAGGCTTCGTCCATCAGGCCGACGTCCACGCCGAAGCTGGCGTTGCCCTTTTCCGAGCCGGCCAGGCTTTGAAAGACCAGACCCACTGGCGAACCCTGCTTCATGGCCTGCATCTGGGTGGTCACGTGGGCTAATAAGCAGTTTTGGGTGGGAATTTGCCAGGTTTGGATGACGTCGTAAGTCATATCGAGCAGGCGCATCACGCTGCCGACGCTGTCATCCACCGGGTTGATGCCGATGACGCTGTCGCCGGAGCCGTAGGACAGGCCCTCGTAGATTTCGGCGCGGATGCCTTCGGGGCTGTCGGTGGGGTGGTTGGGCTGGTTGCGACTCGCCAGGGTGCCGGGCTGGCCGGTGGTGTTACGGCAGTGGGAGCCGACCCGGATTTTGCTGGCCCCGTAAATCAAATCCAGGTTGGACATCAGCTTGGTCACAGCGGAAACCATCTCGCCGGTAAGGGCGTTGCTGATGCGGCGGATGTCGGTGGCGGTGGTGGTATCGGCCAGAATCCACTCGCGGAACTCGCCGACGGTCCAGCCTTTGATTTCCTGGTAAATCGTTTCGTTCACCGCGTCGTCAATCACCCGCGTCACCTCGTCCTGGTCGTAGGGCACGGCGGGGTTCTGGCGCAGCGTTTCCAGGGTCACTTCGGCCAGCACATATTTGGCCGCAGCCCGCTCGGCCACCGACTCGGCGGCCACGCCGGCCAACTCATCGCCCGATTTAGGCTCGTTGGCCTTGCCCATCAGCTCGCGGATGTCCCGAAATTCGTAGGTTTTGCCGAATAGTTTGGTGCGGAGGAGCATCGTTGTCCCCTTTCGAGAGGAGAGTCAGTTGATTTTAAGACATAACCCATGAAAGAGCAAAAGAAAGTTTGTTACACAGAGCCTCACAGAGAATTCACAGAGAGGCGCAGAGAGACTGAAGAGTCAATCTCACAGAATGAAACGCCGGATGCCATCTTTGAGCAATTTGACATTGAAGTTAATCAAAAGACCAATCTTGCAGCCAGAGAACTTGAGATAAGATAATATTTGGGCTTCGTGGACAGGGCTAATTTGGTCAACTACCTTCAACCCCACGATCACCGCTTGCTCAACCAGCAAATCGAGGCGATAGCCCTGGTCCAAATGTATTTCTTTATAGACCAATGGCAAAGCCTTTTGGCGCTCAACCTTCAAGCCCAACCGTTCCAGTTCATAAACCAAACAGATTTCATAAGCTGACTCCAGTAGACCAGGCCCTAAATTCCGGTGGACTTCAATAGCCGCGCCGATAATTTTCTCAGTCAAACGATTCAACTCAGCTTGGGTCAACATCTCCAATCGCTTAGAAAAAGTCTCTGTGTATCTCTGTGCCTTCTCTGTGTCCTCTGTGTAACGTACAAGCCTCATCAATGGTAAAAAATCAGCGTCTTCACGCTCAACGGCACCACCCGTCCATCGAGCATGGGGCGGCCTATGTCAATGTAATCGCCTTCCTGCAAACCGACCTGATCCACCACCAGCAGCGGATGGCGGGGAATCATCGCTTTGACCGATTGGCCCAAGGCGCGGGCGTAGTCGTGCTCGATGATGATGATAAAGGGTTGGTGGAGCGGCAGATGCGCTAAAGCGAAATCGGCCAGCCCTGCGGCCAATTCCGAGAGCGAGTCGAAATCCAGCTTCCAGGTTAACTCCAGGGCCAGGGCGAATTGGCTCTCCGCCGGGTTGACATCCCAGCGAGTGACCGCTTGCTGCACCGCCTGAGCCACCTGCTGGCGCGTCGGCGGGGTGGCCGGCCACTGGGCGCGCACTACCGGCACATTGCGGATGGGCAGAATCTCGGCCTCGGCCCAGATGGTGCTGCCGCTCAGGGTGACGGTTTGCGAACTGGCCCCCATGACCGTCGCCCGCATCGTTTCCGGCGGGCGGCGAATGGTGTAGCTTTGAATGGCGGGGTGCAGCCGGATAGACTCGGCCAGCAGCGGCCCGACATCGCCGTGAACGCAAGCATCGGCGACGGAATTAATCGCCAGCGGTTCGTAAAAATAATGCCCGATGCCGCCGGAGAAAAATAAAATCGTACCCTTGCCCGAAACCGGCGAGGGCGCGGTCAGCAGCAGCTTATCGCCCAGCGGATGGCTTGTCCCTTCAATTAAATGGACCGTCAAATCGGCCATGCAGTCGGTGAACCGGCGCAGTTGGGCCAGGGTCGGCTGGCCGCCGATTTGGAAGGGCAGCCCCAAATAGTCAATAATTGCCCGCGCCGGGTCGGCGATGTGGCGAATCTGGCCGCTGGCCGGGTCAACCTGTAGAATCCGCCCGCCGTAATTCATGGCCGCCGCGGCAATCATCTCGCCCTGGCGGAAAATGGCGCTGTTGGCCGAGCCGCCGCCGATGTCCACATTGGTCACGGTGCAGAAATGCTCCCGCGAGTAGGTAGCCGCCCCCGCCCCCCGCCCCGAAATCATCGACTCCAGGTGCGGCCCGGCCACCGTGACCACAAAATCGCCGGCCAGGGCTGAGATGGCCTCCAGAATGGCGTCGGCGTTGCGCTTTTTGGCCGTTTCGCCGGTCACGATGACCGCGCCGGTTTCGACCTGATTGGGCAGAATCCCGGCCTGCTGGTACTCCCGGCGCAGGATTTGCTCTAAGGCAACGGCGTCAATTTCGTCGGGGCCTGTCAGCGGGGTGAAATGTATCCCGCTGCGATAGACCACCTCTTTGTCAACAATGCCCGCCGCCCGCATCCGGCTCAAGGGCGATTGGCTGCTGCTGGCCACGCCGCCGCCCAAAATCAGCCGGGAAAAAATCAATTGGGTTGTGGTAGTGCCCACGTCAATGCCTACACTAAGCATTGAATGGGTAGAATTAGTCATAATTGTGAATTGCCCACAGGGGGCCTTTGGCTCTGAATAATGAATTGTGAATTGTGAATGAAGGACAAATCGTTAGCAATTCACGATTGACAATTCACAATTCACAATTTTTCTGCTTTTATTCTGGCGTCACATACGCCGCCGTAATCCCGCCGTCTACCATAAAGGTGTCCCCGGTCACAAAAGAGGACTCGTCGGAGGCCAGGAAGAGGACGGCCTGGGCGATTTCTCTGGCTTCGCCAAAGCGACCCATGGGGATATGCACCAGGCGGCGCTGGCGCTTTTCTTCGGTGTTGAGATATTTCATCAGTAATTCGGTGCGCAGCGGGCCGGGGCAGAGGGCGTTGACCCGAATGTTTTCGCGGGCGTGAATCACGGCCAGTTCGCGGGTCATCGAAAGGACGCCGCCTTTGCTGGCGGTGTAGGCAATTTGCGGGGTGGCCGCGCCGACCAGGGCCACAAACGAGGCCGTGTTGATAATCGAGCCGCCCCCGGCCCGGCGCAGGGCCGGAACCCCGTATTTGCAGCCCAGAAAGACCCCTTTGAGGTTGATATTCATGGTCAAATCCCAGACCGCTTCTTCGGTGGTTTCGGCGTTGTCGTCGTTGATGTGAGAGATGCCGGCGTTGTTGAACAGGACGTTCAACTGGCCGTAATTTTCTTCGGCGGCGTGGACCATCTTGGCGCAGTCGGCGGCCTGGGAGACATCGGCGTGGATGTACACCGCCTGGCCGCCGGCCGCCTCAATCAGGCTGACCGTTTCCTGCCCGGCAGCATCGTTGACATCTACGACCACCACTTTGGCTCCTTCACGGGCAAAAAGGGTGGCCGTTTCGCGGCCAATCCCACTGCCCGCGCCGGTGATGAGGGCTACTTTGTTTTCAAGTCGCATAGGTTTTTCTTTTTAGATAAAGTTGTAGGACAAACTTATAGAACTTAAGAAAATAGTTTCGGTAAAAAAATTACACAGAGATACGCGGAGGAAACACAGAGATACGCTGAGATTTCTCTGTGTTTCTCTGTAATGTCTCTGCGAGACTCTGTGTTCCTACTTTACCAATTTAATTTTTGAACCTTCATCAGTTTGTCCCATAACCGGACAAGCTAACAGCTTGTCTTACGGTTTGTTTATTCGCTGCGCTGCTGCCTGCACCAACGCATCAAAAATACGCTGCTGGATCGAGTCGCCGGCGGCCATGCTTTCGGGATGCCACTGGACGGCAACCAGCCAGGGATGGTCGGGCATTTCGACGGCCTCAATTGTGCCATCGGGGGCAAAGGCGACCGCCTTCAGGCCGGGGGCAAGCTGGCGCACGGCCTGGTGATGCCACGAGTTGGAGGTGACTTCCGTTTGCTCAACGATGGTCGCCAGCCGTGAACCGGCTTCGACTTTCACCGGATGGTAGGTGTAGCCGGGCGGGTCGGTGCGATGGCTGATGTCGCCGCCTATCTCATCGGGCAGATGCTCGATGAGGGTACCGCCCAGGGCCACATTAAGCACCTGCGCCCCCCGGCAGATATTCAGCATGGGCAGGCCGGTTTCGACTGCCAGGCGAATCAGGGCGATTTCGCTGCTGTCCCGTTCCGCGTCAACATATTCAACCGCCTCGTGCTTGGTTCCTTGGTACAGGGTCGGGTCTATATCGCCGCCGCCGGTAAAGATAACGCCATCGAGCAGTTGCAGCAAATCATCTTGATAAGGTTCGCCGTGGGGCAGCAGCACCGGCACTCCCCCGGCGCGGCGAACCGCTTCGATGTACTCCGCCGGTAAGCCGTAGTTTTGTTCTTTGTCCCGCTCGTAAGTGGTCAGGCCAATAATGGGTCGTCGTTGGGTCATCCTGTGACATCAAAAGCGGCGATGCGCCATCATCAACATTGACGACGCCGCATCGCCGGAAATTCACAACCGAAACCCGCTGGCCTTAGTGGGCCAGTTCTTTTTGGGCTTCGGACATTAAAGCCACTTCTTCTTCGGGGGCCTGGGCTACCAGGTGCTTGCTGCTATAGGCAAAGTAATAGACAATGCAGATAACCAGGAAGATGGCTGTGCCCCACACGCCGGGCCGGTAAGCCTCAATCGAGAAGCAGGCCAGCAGCGCAATAAACGCCAGTACAGCGCCCACCACCGCTCCCGGAATCCCCAAGGGGCTTTTGTAGGGGCGTGGCAGGTCGGGCCGGTCTACCTTGAGCTTAATGTAGCTAATCATGACCAGGGCATAAGAGATAACCGCGCCGAAGACAGCCATATTGAGCAGGGCTGCACCGACCCCGGCTGAGCCGGTCAGGTCAATAATCAAAGCACACAGAAAGCCGACAACCCCGCCCAAAATCAAGGCAACCTGGGGGGTATGGGTGGACTGATTGACCACCGACATCCAGCGTGGATAGTAGCCGGCGCGAGACAGGGCAAAGAGCACCCGGCCGTAAGCGTAAATGACGGCGTGGAAGCTGGCAATCAAGCCGGTCAAGCCAATCAGGGTCAACACCACCGAAGCCGCCCCCAAGCCAAAGACCGCCTGGAAGCCATCAGCGAGCGGCGCTGCCGACGCGCCAATGGCAGCCGCGCCTCCGCCCACGCCGGAGTTCAAAACCAACACCAGAATGGCCAGAATGAGCAGGGTGATAATGCCCAAAATCAGCGCTTTAGGCATATCGTTGACCACATCGTGGGTTTCCTCGGCGGCCAGGGGCAACTGCTCGATGGCCAGGAAGAACCAAATAGCAAAGGGCAGGGCCGCAAAAACACCGTACCAACCCTTGGGCAGCCAAGTAGCCGACTGGCCGGGGTCAGGCTCGACATTGAACAAGAGGCTGGCGCTAAACGCGCCGCTAAAGATGGCGCCCAGGTAAAAAATAACCAGCACCACCATTGCCAGCAGGGTAATGATCAGGCCAACTTTGAGGGTTAACTCCACGCCGCGAACATTAATGGCGACGAAAATGATATAAGAAATTAACCACCAGGCCCACAGCGGCAGGGCGTCGGGCAGCAGAGAATTCAGATAGCCGCCCACACCGACGACAATCACCGCCGGGGTTAACACATATTCAATGGTGTCGGTCACGCCGCAGACAAAACCGCCAAACGGCCCCAGGGCGTTACGAGTAAAAGAATAAAATCCACCGGCGTGAGGCAGCGCGGTGGATAATTCGGCAATACTATAAACCATGCAAACATACATCACGGCCATTAAAACGGTGGCAATGGTTAGCCCCCAGAAACCGCCGGCCCCCAGCCCAAAATTCCAACCAAAATATTCGCCGGAAATGACCGCGCCCACTCCCAACGCCCACAGCAGCACCCAGCCGGCGCTTTTGCGCAATTTGCGCTGTTCCAGATAAGCGCTGTCAACATTTTCATAGGTAGCGCCCCCAACAGATATTTTCTTTTCTGCCATACAACCCTCCTTATGTTGATAAATAAAATTATTAACTAAAGCAAACTAAAAACCCACCTTCTGGTTGAAGGTTACGATTACTGCTTGAGCCTGACTTGTGGCAGATTATTGTTGGAAAACAATGCTTGTCCTCTCACCGTCGAGAAGCTGTTATTAATTTGTCGCGATTGGAGTTGCCGGAATGGTTGGTGATGGCTGTCAGCGCTTTGTGGCCCCACGCTGACAATACCTGGATAGGGCCAAGACTATATCACAATCAAAAAGATGTGTCAAATCAATTTTGAACATAAATGGACAAGCTTAAGCAAAATCCTTCAATTTTAATAAAGCCGGCCCACTTTGAGGTGATATGCCTGATGGAGAAAAGCCTGGGCCTGGGCAATGGCCTTAAAAACTTGTCGCAAAGAAACCTGATCCAGAGTGGATAAATTTTGGGGATTTACATGGTTTGAGAGGGGCTGACCCGCTTGAAGTTGCTGCCCCTGCTGCTGAAGGCGAATGTTGAGGATGAACTCAAACGATTGAGCCAGTTCGTGGAGTAAATCATCCGGTAGTTCCTTGACATCTTTGAGTTGTTCCAGGCGGGCGACGGTGTTGGTTTCGGTCAGATGATACCTCAAGGCAAAAAAGCGAGCCAAATCAATCAGCGGGACTGTGCCGCGTTGTTTAAGATCAAGTTCATTTTTATGCTCGCCGTTGTGCTCAACAACGAACTGGCCTAAAAAGCTCAGGGGCGGCGGCAAGCTGGCCGAAAGGTGAGCCAAACGGGTCAGGAAACGGGGGTGTTGCTCTAACAGATCGGCGATAAAGCGGCGCAGATTTTTAGCCAGCGAAAAATCGCCGTAGACGCCCCGAAAATCGAAAAAGATGAGAAAATTTGGTTCCGCGTCCGGTTCCCAACGGGTGGCCCACTGCTGAAAGTAAGCATGCCAGCCGCTCACCGGCTGAACCCACTGCGGATTAGCGGCGGTCAGATGTCCGGCGCAAGGGGGAAAACCGGCTTCGACCAGCCCGGCTACGGCCTGCCGGCCCAATTCCAAAAAATAAGCCTGTACTGCGCCGGCGCTTTCTGGCGGCGGGTCGGTATAAATCAAGGCGTTGTCCTGGTCGGTTTTAAAGGTCTGCTCTCGGCGGGCCTCGCTGCCCAAAACCAGCCAGCAGTAGGGCACAGGAGGCGGCCCCAGGCTCGCCTCGGTCCACTCCAACACTCGGCTCACCAGCCGGTCATTAATCTCGGCCATCAACCAGCCAATCTGGCTGGCCTTAACCCCCTGGCGTAATAATAAAGGAATAGCTTGTTGGGCCTGATCTAACACCTGACGCAAACCGGCAGGGCTGGTTTGCCGCTCGATTTCGCGGGTAATAAAAAAGACCGAGGCGCTGTGCAAGACAATCAAATCGTTGCTGGTGATCAATCCGAGCGGCTGGTCTCCGTTGGTGATGAGGAGATGATGGATATTGTGGTTCATCATCAACCGCACTGCCTCATAAATTGGCTCGGCGGCAGCCAGGCTAACAACAGGGGCGCTCATAACCGTCCCAATAGGCTGGGTAGTATCCAGACCCGCCGCCACTACCCGCTCGCGCAGGTCCCAATCGGTAACAATACCGGTCACTTGCCCGGCGGCGGCGAGGATGACGGCGGCGCTGACCCGCTCAGTGCTCATGCGTTGAGCTGCTTCTCGAATAGAGAGGGTCTCCAAAAGTGTAACCAGGGGGGGGCGAACCAGGTCGCGCACGCAGCCGGTCAGGAGCAAGGTGGGCTGTGCGCTTTTTTCTTCGGATAGCGACTCGGTTATTTCGTCGGACATGCCATATCTCGGCCTATTAAAGACTACCTTTATTCTAGCAGTGTTGTTGGGGGTTGTCTAGCTTTGCAAATTTGGAGAGTGGATCGAGTTCAGGCTAGTCTTGCAAACAAGGTTGTGGTATACTGTGGCAGGTTACAAGGTAGCAAGGTAGTAGGGTTGCAAAGTCGCAGGAAGTAAGGTAGCAAAAACCCCTTGTCTACTGTCTACCGTCTACTTTAAGGGGGAACCTATGAATATGGAAAACAAAGTGACCATTATCAGCGGGGCCAGCGGTGGGTTGGGGGGAACGGTTAGCCGCGCTTTTTATGAGGCCGGGGCCACATTGGTGCTGCTTGGCTCTCAGTTGGCCGGGGTGCAGGAAGTAGCCGCCAGTTTGGGTCAGGAACGCACTTTACCCCTTGCGGCCAACCTGAGTGACCCTGCCGGAGCAGAGGAGGTGGTTCAGACGGCATTGGCTCAATTGGGCCGAGTAGACATTCTACTCAACCTCGCCGGCGGTTTTGGCGGGGGCAAGCCGGTCAGCGAGAGCGGCGACGATGATCTGAACAGAATGTTGGACATTAACCTGCGCACGGCCTATAACCTCAGCCGGACCGCGCTCAAACCGATGCTGGCCCAAAAGTGGGGGCGAATTATTAATGTCGGTTCGCGGGATGCGCTGCATGGTCGGCCCAACTACAGCGCCTATGCTATTAGCAAAGCCGGCGTCCTGCGCCTGACCGAGTCCATGGCCGCCGAGGTACAGGATTATAACATCACCGTCAACGCCATTGTACCCGGCACCATAGATACCGAAGCCAATCGCAAAAGCACCCCCAATGCTGATTTTAGCAAATGGGTCAAACCGGCTGAAATTGCGGCCACCCTGCTTTTTTTAGCCGGCGAAGGCGCAGCAGCGATTAATGGCGCGGCGATACCGTTGTATGGCAGATCGTAGAAAAAAGAAATAAGAAATTTAGAAATAAGAGGGACGACGGTGAACTACGAAACATGGTTGGCTGAAGTTCCTGAGAGTTTGAAATGTGATCCTGTTTGGAAGTTCTTGGCTTATCCCAAATCCCTATGGTTGTTTGATTTGGTTTGGAGAGATTGCGAAAAATAAAAAGTCAATCTCCAGGGAAAAGCTCTGATAAGCCAATTGATCCGTAGCGCCGACTCAATTAGCGCCAATATTGATGAAGGTTATGGGCGCGGTATTGAACATAAGGAGTATACTTACTATTTGCGTGTCGCGCTGGGGTCTGCGCGGGAAACACGCAGTCGCTACTTTAAAGCTCGCCATTGTCTTTCCGAAGAAGTTATCCGGCATCGTATCAGCTTATGCAATGAAATTATCTCACTGCTCGTTACCGCCATCAAAAACCATCGTGACCATCTCAAACGACTGAAACTTTCTAAACCTTAAAATCCTATTTCTAATTTCTAATTTCTTAATTTTTATTTATTTGAAGGAGTTTCATAATGTCCCAAAACCCATTAAAACAAATATCTGATTTAGGCCAGTCGCTCTGGTACGATAATATTGAACGCAGCATGGTGACGGAAGGTAAATTGGCCCAGCTCATCGCCGAGGATTACATTGTGGGCGTTACCTCTAATCCCACCATTTTTCAAAAAGCAATCAGCGGCAGCAGCCTGTATGATGCTCAAATTCAAGAGGAAGTGACCCGCAATCCCACCATCTCGCCCAAAGATTTGTTCGAGGCGCTGGCGATTCAGGATATTCAAGGCGCGGCCGATATTTTGCAGCCTGTTTACGAACGCACCAACGGGCTTGACGGCTATATCAGCCTCGAAGTTTCTCCAACTCTGGCCAACGATACCGACGGCACCATTGCCGAAGCTAAGCGCCTCTTTGAAGCGGTCAGCCGCCCCAATTTGATGATAAAAATTCCGGCCACTCCAGCTGGACTGCCGGCCATCACCGAAGTCATCGGCTCTGGCATCAATGTCAACGTGACCATGATGTTCTCGCTGCAAAATTACATTGATGTAGCCAACGCCTACATCGCCGGCCTGGAAAAACTCGATGCCGCCGGGGGCGACCTGACCATGGTCGCTTCGGTGGCCTCCTTTTTTGTCAGCCGGGTAGACACCTTGTTGGATAAATTGCTCGAAGAGACCGGCCGGCCGGAAGCCAAAGCCTTGCAAGGCAAAATGGCGATTGCTAATGCTAAGGCCGCTTATAAAGCCTTCAAAGAGATTTTTGGCAGTGAGCGTTTCCAGAAATTGGCCGAAAAAGGGGCGCAGGTACAGCGCGTCTTATGGGCCAGCACCAGCACCAAAAATCCCAACTACCGCGATGTGCTCTATGCCGAAGAATTGATTGGTCCCCGCACGGTAGACACTGCCCCCCCGGCCACCATCGAAGCTCTGAAAGACCACGGCCAGGTGCGGCCCAGCCTGGAAGAAGGGCTGGACGAGGCCCAGGCCACGCTGGATCGCCTCAAAGAGTTTCACATTGATTATGATGCGGCCATGAATAAGTTGCAGGTGGACGGGGTCGAGGCGTTTGCCAAATCTTTTGTGGATTTGCTCAATACCCTCGAAGCCAAACGCGAGGCCATTGTTTCCCGCCAGGTCAGCCCGGTCACATTGGGACTGGGGGGGTATCAATCGGCGGTAGAGGTGCGGTTGAAAGCCTGGGATGCGGCCAAAGTGGCTCAGCGGGTTTGGGACAAAGATGGCACGGTCTGGGTGGCCGACCCAGACAAGGCTGCCCAAACTCCGGAACTGACCAACCGTCTGGGCTGGCTAACCATTGGTCAGGAGATGCTGGCCGAAGCCGATAATCTGGCCGCTTTTGCCGCCGAAATCAAAGGGGCCGGATTTCAACAGGTAGTCTTGTTGGGCATGGGCGGCAGCAGCCTGGCCCCGGAGGTCTTCATGCGGACTTTCCACGCGACAGCAGAAGGGGGGCTGCCGTTAACGGTCCTCGACAGCACCAACCCGGTGCAGGTAGCAGCCGTAGCGTCGAGTGTGACCGACCCGGCCAAAACCTTGTTTCTTGTTTCCAGCAAATCCGGCGGCACCATCGAAACCCTCTCGGCCTTTAAATATTTTTATCATCGCGTCGGGCAGGCCAAAGACAACCCCGGCGAAAATTTTGTGGCCCTGACCGACCCCGGCTCCGGCCTGCAAAAGCTGGCCGAGGAAAAGAAATTCCGCCGCATTTTCCCCACTCCGCCCGACGTGGGTGGACGCTATTCGGCTCTGACCTTTTTTGGCCTGGTTCCGGCGGCGCTGGTCGGGGTCAACTTGCCCAAGCTGCTGCGCCGGGCCAACAGCATGGCCGAGGCCTGCCGCAACAGCGCCCTCAACAACCCCGGCTTGCAGCTTGGCGCCATCTTGGGCGAGCTGACCCTGGCCGGTCGAGATAAAGTGACCCTCTTCGCCTCCCCCAAAATCGCCGCTTTTGGCGTCTGGGTGGAGCAGTTGATTGCCGAAAGCACCGGCAAATTGGGCGTTGGGATTCTACCGGTGGCCGATGAGGCCATTGGCGAACCGGCGGTTTACGGCCACGACCGGGTATTTGCCTACTTGCGGTTGGCCGGCGATGACAACGTGGCACTGGATGGCAAGCTCAGCGTGCTTGAGGCCGCCGGGCATCCGGTGGTGACCATCCACATGGATGAACTGGAGGATATCGGCCAGGAGTTCTTCCGCTGGGAAATGGCCACGGCGGCGGCCGGGTCGGTGCTGAAAATCAATCCCTTCGACCAGCCCAACGTTGAATCGGCCAAAATCAAAGCCCGCGAATTGATGGCCGAGTTTGATAAAAGCGGCGCCCTGCCCGCGCCGCTGCCCACGCTTGATTACGACGACATTGACGTGTACGGGCCGGCTATGGGCGAGACCGTGACCGAAGCCCTGCGCGCCTTTCTCACCCGCTTCCAGCCCGGCGATTACATCGCTATTATGGCCTATTTGCCCTATCAACCCGAAATTGATGCGGCGCTGAACCAACTGCGCCTGCGGCTGCGTGACGGGCTGCGGGCTGCTACCACCGTCGGATATGGCCCGCGCTTCCTGCACTCGACCGGGCAGTTGCACAAGGGCGACGGCAACAAGGGCCTCTTTATCCAGATTACTCACACCCCGGCCACCGATGTCGAAATTCCGGGCGAGAAATATACCTTTGCTGTCCTGCACGCGGCCCAGGCCCAGGGGGATTACAATGCCTTGCAAGAGAATCACCGCCGCCTTATTCGTTTCCACATCGAGCGGGGGCAAGACTTGCCTGGCGCAATCCGCCGCCTGATCCCGGCTTAAACCGCTCTAAAAACTCTGTGTCTCTGTGGCCTCGATTCTTGCCACAGAGACACAGAGACACAGAGAAAGTACAAGAGGGTATCGGGTAATTCTAAATCTCAGGCCAGCGTCGCCCGCCGAGGGCTGGAAGCCCCCGGCTACAATAAGTGTAAGCCACTTAAAAGCGGCTCCCTAGCCCGCTTCAGCCGGCTTACACCTGATGTGGCCAGGCGTTTCAACGCTCGGCAGATCTGGTTGAGGCATCCGCGTCAATTGCCAAATGTCCTCTAAAATTAAAAACTCTGTATCCCTGCTCGCTTCGCAGTCTACGGTGAAGATCATTTCATAGGTATTACAAAATGAGTCACGACATGACCTGCTACTCCATCAATGGCCAGTCTATCTATGTGCGCGAGGAAGGCAAGCCGGAGCATCCGGTAGCCCTGCTGATTCACGGCTGGTCTAGCTCGTGGTACGCTATGTCGCCGCTGGTGTCTTTGTTGAGCAGCAAGCGGTTTCGCTGTCTGGCCGTTGACCTGCCCGGTTACGGCCAGTCGCCGCCGGGGGCAGAGCGAGCCACTATTGCCGGTTATGCCGACCTGCTGGCCGGGCTGGTCCAAACCGTCAGCGATGGCCCGGTCGTATTGGTTGGTCACTCGATGGGCGGCATGATTAGCCTGACCCTGGCTCTGCGCCATCCTCACCTGGTGGAACGCATGGTGCTGCTCTGCCCGACCATCAGCGGCCGCTTATCGCTCTTTATCAACCTGTTTATCTCGCCGGTGACTATTTTGGAACGCTTTTCCCTGGCCGGCAAGATTGTCTCGCTGCTGGAGCCGCAAATGTTGGGCGTCACCGACCGGCTCATGCGCCCGGCTTCTATCGCCGCCCGCACCGGCATTACCGAGGCCGATTATCACCGTATCCGGGCCGACGCCCGCCGTCCGGGCCAGGGCCGGGTGCGGGCCGAATGTTTTTGGGCTATGCGTGAAGGCGATCTGCGGGGCAAACTGGGCCAGATAGAAGCGCCGTCGCTGGTGATTTGGGGCATGGAAGATAACACCGTCCCTCTCAGCGATGCCAGTATTCTGGCCGATGAATGGCCTGACGCCGATTTGCGGATTGTGCCCAAAGCCAGCCATTGGCCTCAATTTGAAACCCCCGAAGTGACTCAACGTTACATCACGGCCTTTTTGGGCAAACCTCTCAAACTGCTTAAAGTTCAATTTTAGCCCTAATCTTCTTGAAATTTAAAAAATCCTAAAACCGTAAAAGAACATCAGCTACCCTGCTGGCGTTTCTTGATACCTTCATTTCGAGTTTATCAAAAGTAGTGTTTTTACCTTCTCGGACTATAATTTAGAATAAGCTCAAGTTAATTATTTCTCAATTAGCCCAAAAGGAGGCATTTCATGGAGCGCATTTTAGCTTTAGTCCCGTGTTTGGGATTTGTTGGGATTATCCTGTTGTTCCTGGCGTTTTCATCTATCAGGGTCGTGCAGGAGTATGAACGCGGGGTCATTTTTCGCTTGGGGCGATTTGTCGGCGCAAAGGGGCCGGGCCTGTTTTTCATCGTCCCCTTTATTGATCGGATGGTCAAGGTTGATTTGCGGACAATTACGCTGGATGTCCCCGCCCAGGAAGGCATTACCCGTGATAACGTGACCATTAAAGTTAATGCCGTCGTCTACTTTCGGGTGCTCGATCCCGGCAAAGCCATTATTCAGGTTGAAGATTACCGCCGGGCTACCTGGTTGATTGCCCAAACCACACTGCGTAATGTCATCGGCCAGAGTGACCTGGATGATTTGTTGGCCCATCGAGAGAAGGTCAACGAGCAGCTCCAACGGATTATTGATGAGCAGACTGAACCGTGGGGTATAAAAGTCACGATTGTCGAAGTTAAAGATGTTGAACTACCCCAGACCATGCAGCGGGCCATGGCCAAACAGGCCGAGGCCGAGCGCGAAAAGCGGGCCAAAATCATCCACGCCGAAGGCGAATTTGAGGCTTCCAAGCAGTTGGCCGAAGCTGCCGAGGTCATTGGCAGTCAAGCTGCGACGCTGCAATTGCGCTACCTGCAAACCCTCACCGAAATTGCAGTAGAGAAGAACTCGACCATCATTTTCCCAGTACCCGTTGATATGTTCTCCGCTTTCAGCGATTTAGTGCGTGCTAATGCTGCGGATGCCCAAAAAAAATAAATCAAAGCCAGGGCCATAAATAAAAAGGGCGATACTTGCCACAGCCGGGTATCGCCTTCTTTTTATTTAAATTATGATTATGTTGAATTGATTAATCTTCTATGGTATAATTAGCCTGACCTTTTTAGAGAATGAGGCAACCTGATGAGCGGTCTAATCGGTAGGCTGAACGATTTATACATTCGCTTCTTGGTTTGGCTGGGGGCCGAGCCGCCGCCAGGCTATGAACACCTGCTCGGCGTCGAGGCCGGTCCGAAGGAATATATCCTCAAGCCGGGAGATACACTCTTTTCTGTTGCCCGCAAATTCAATGTGCATTATGAACGGCTGGCAGCGGCTAATGGAATTGAGACCAGTTTTGCCTTGCAGCCGGGCCAAAAACTGCTGATTCCGCCCGCTAGTTGGAATTCCTCTTCCGGGCCGCTGGCCCACTTGCCAGCGCCGCCCAGCCCTGCGCCTGTCCCAGAAATATCCGCCCCGCCGGTCGAACCCGAACCCGCTGTCCCCCCGGAGGAGCCGGAGCCGTTTGTCGAGGTTGAACCGCCAGCTGAACCCGCTGCCCTGGCCATAGTCGAGGAGCCGGTCAGCCAGGAAGTGGAGACTATTTCTCCCCCGGTGTGGCTTGAAACTGAAGCCGAGGCAGAAGAAGTTGCAGCCCCCACCGAGGAGGTTGAACCTGCTCCAGGGCCTATTTCTACCTCAGTTGCCCCCTCGGTTGAAGTCGAGCCGGCGGTTGTCGCGCCGGAGCCGGAAGAAATCTTTCGCTACGAAGTCCAGCAGGGTGATACCCTGAACGCCATCGCCCGCAGGTATGGGGTCAGCGTGCCGCAACTGCTTGAGGCCAATGAGCTGACCGAGTCGGACCGTATTTTTCTGGGTCAAAAACTGATTATTCCCAGCTATATTCCCCAACCTACCCCGGTTGTGGAACCGCCGCCGGCGACCCCGCCGCCACCCGTTCCTCCCGATGAATTTTTTGTGTACACCATCACCCGCGGCGACACCTTAAACAGTATTGCCAACCGCTATGGGGTGACCGCTCGTGACCTCATCGAGTTCAACCAAATCGAGCATCCCGACCATATTCGCGTGGGCCAGCAAATACGAATTCCCACTTCGGCTGTGCCTCTGGTTGCAAGACCTGAAGCGCCTATCGAGTTGAAACCTGCGTCTGTCGCTTTTACCGTTGTTGACTCCACTTTCCCGCCCCAAGGGCCGGCGGAGGCGACGCGAGCCTTGTATGTCAGCTACTTTGCCATCGGTCACGCCGACACTCGACAGCGGATTTTTGATTTACTGGATAACACCGAATTAAATGCGGTGGTGCTTGATGTTAAAGGCGACGACGGTTGGATAACTTACCCCACTCAAGTGCCGCTGGCTTCGGAGATAGGGGCCGACCGGCCTATGGTCAAAGATGTTCAGGCGGTCATGGAGCAATTTAAAGCGCGTGGCGTCTACACTATTGCTCGCGTTGTGACTTTTAAAGACAGCCTGCTGGCCAAAAATTACCCGGAGTACGCCGTCAAATTGACCGGCTCAACCGCCACCGAGGCGGACCGCGAGCTGATGAACTGGGTTGACCCGTTTCTCCAGCCGGTGTGGGATTATAACATTCAGCTTGCCGTCGAAGCGGCCGGTTTGGGCTTTGACGAGGTTCAATTTAGCCACGTCCGCTTTCCGACCCCCAGTCCGGCCGGCGCCTTGCAGTTTTCTCAGGAAGCCACCAAAGAGACACGCCTGGCCGCTATCACCGGCTTTTTAAGCATTGCCCGTGGTCAACTCCAACCCTATCGGGTCAAGTTGTCGGCTGATGTGTTGGGCTACACCTGCTGGCGCAAAGATGACAGCCTGATTGGCCAGGACATCGAGCGTATGGCCCCATATTTGGACATCCTTTGTCCGATGCTCTACCCATCTACTTTTGGCAGTGGTATCCCCGGTTACAAGCTGGCGATTGCCTATCCTTACGAAGTCGTCTATGAAAGCGCCCAGCGAGCTGTTAACCGAGTGAGACCCTTTAATTGCGCGGTGCGGCCCTGGATTCAGGATTTTCCTGATTATCGCTTTGATAAACGGGTTTACGGCAAAGCGGAAATTCAGGCCCAGATCAAAGGCTGCTTTGATGCCGGCTGCACCGGTTTTATGGTCTGGGATCACCGGGTTAAATATACCGATGGCGCTTACGCCCCGATGCAGGTGCAGGTCTAATTTGTGCCCCTCAATGTGGAGTGAGGCACACCCACATAGGATAATTTCACAAGAATCAAAAAGACGGGTGTGATCCCGTCTTTTTTACATTTCAGCAGTTGTATTTACAGCGCTGCTTTAGCGGTTGCCACAAGCTGGCTAAAGGCCGGCGCATCATGCATGGCAATATCGGCCAGGGCTTTGCGGTCTAATTCAATCCCGGCTTGTTTGAGACCATGCATAAATTGGCTGTAGCTCATCTCATTCTGGCGCGTGGCGGCATTGATGCGCGTAATCCACAAACTACGAAAATCGCGCTTGCGGTTGCGCCGGTCACGATAAGCGTAGACCAGCGACTTCATCATCGCTTCGTTGCCGCGCTTGAACAAACGATGCTTGCTGCCGCGTTGGCCTTTGGTGATGGCTAATATTTTTTTGTGACGACGTTGGGTTTGAGGTCCGCCTTTTACTCTCATTCTACACCTCTAATTACCTTTGCCTGCATAAGGGATTAACCGCTGCACCCGGCGGCGGATGGCGGACTCGGTGACTTCCAGCATGGAATCAAACTGAACCTTCACGCGCTTGTTTTTCTTGCGGCGCAGGTGGCTTTTGCCAATTTTAGTGCGCATCAATTTGCCAGTGCCGGTATATTTGAAGCGCTTGGATGTTGCTTTGTGTGTTTTTAACTTGGGCATCTCATTGTTCCTTTATGTTTCACCAGAACTTGGGCAGTTCAGAAATTATTTATCCTGTCAGGAGATTAGACGCTTTGCGTAAAAAATCTCCAATCTTTAATCTCCAAAACTGAAAACTTATTTGCAGACAATCACCTAGGTATGCGGCCCCAAAATCATGAGCATGGTCATTCCTTCCATCGAAGGTCTTTTTTCCACCACGGCCACATCGTTCAATTCTTCCGCCACCCGGGTCAGTAACTCTCTGGCCACTTCGGGGTGAGTTACCTCCCGCCCCCGGAAACGAATTCGTACTTTTACCTTGGCCCCGCGTTCCAAAAATTTGCGAGCGTCACGCAGCTTGTAACTAATATCGTGTTCGCCGGTTTTGGGACGCAGCCGAATTTCTTTGATTTCTACTTTAGCTTGAGATTTTCGAGCATCCCGCTCCCGTTTCTGGGCCTCGTACAGAAACTTGCCGTAATCCATCAGGCGGCAAACGGGTGGATTGGCGTTGGGCGCCACTTCAACCAAATCGGTGTTTTTTTCCACTGCGATGGCTAAAGCCTTGCGCGTTTCCATCACCCCCAATTGTTTGCCTTCGTCATCAATCAAGCGGACTTCCGGCGCGGTGATTTCTTCATTAATTCTGCGCTCTTCTTTTGTGCTTATGACCCGTTCTCCCTCTACTCCCTAGAGAAATAAAGCCTGCTTTGCGGCGTGGCATTTAGAAAGAGGGACATCAAGGTGACGCCCCTCTTTGAAATAACCTTCAATAAGGTTGGCTCCCCCGGTGGGGACGCTATAATATAGCATGAATCGGTTAGATTCGTCAAGTTTAAAATTTGTTCTTTCAAGGGCTTGTTACCCGCGCTACTCAAGGTAATATTCCGCATGAATAATCCGGCGCACGGCGGTTTCGCTGCGAATCATCAGTGAGTGGGTTTTGGCCATGTGTCCATGGTACTCAACCCCGCCCAGCAAGGGGCCATCGGTAACGCCGGTGGCCGCAAAAACAATCTGGTCTGTCGAGACCAGTTGATTGCAGGTGAGCACCTGCCTGACATCCAGGCCGGCGGCCTCAATGGCTGCTCGTTCTTCCTCGCTCTGCGGGGCCAGCCGGCCCAACATGCCACCGCGTAGGGCCTTGACCGCACAAGCAGCGGCAACGCCTTCCGGCACGCCGCCGATGCCCATCAACACATCGGCCCCCAGGCCGGTGGTCGCGGTCACTAACGCTCCGGCGGTATCGCCATCGGAGCGCAGGAGCACCCGCGCCCCGGCGGTGCGAATCTCTTCGATGAGATTTTGGTGGCGAGGCCGGTCCAGCACAATCACTTGCAAATCACGCACGGCTTTATTTTTGGCGCGGGCAATCAAAGCCAGCGTCCAGGCCGCCGGGGCGTCCATACATTCCGGCACCAAAAAGTCGGCCACTTCTCGATCCACCACAATCTTTTCCATATAAATGGCCGGGGTGGGCGCCCACATCGAGCCGCGCGGGGCTACGCAGACCACCGAAATCGCACCGGGGTAGCCTCGCACCACCGATTCGGTCCCGTCAATCGGGTCTACCAAAACGTCCATCTCCGGGCCATGGCCGGTGCCAATAGGCTGGCCCGTATCCAGCGGCGTATGCTCGCCCAACCGGCCCTCTTCCCCCACGACGATATGCCCGGCGATGTCAGCCATTTGCAGCGCCTGGGCCATGGCCTCGGTAGCGGTGCGATGGGCTTCTTTCCGGTTGCCCAGCCCCAGCCAGCGGCCGGCGGCCAGAGCGGTCGCTTCGGTCACGCGGACCAAATCAAGGCCGATATGGCGGGTAGAGAATTGACTCATTTCCATCTCCTGAAGATGCTTTATCTATCAACTGCCTCAAGCAGCTTGGCCGCTTCCCAGGCCAGCATGCCGCCCTTGAGCACCCGCACCTTTGAGCCGTTTTTCTGTTGCAACAGGTACGCGGCTCGCTGGCTGCGCCGCCCGCCCCGACAGACCACCACAATGTCGCGGTCATAGGGTAAAGCGGGTGCTTCGGACACCAGCTTGGGGAGGGGGATGAGTTTCGCCTGGGGAATGTGGCCTTGCTCAAACTCGCGCGGCTCGCGCACGTCAATCACCAGCGGTGGGGTCGGGCTGCGCATCAGTTCACTCCACAAATCTTGGGGCGAAATGTCGGCTACGCCGTTGGCGGGCATGGCGAGCAGCGGTAGGGGGATAATCTCATCGCTGGAACGCTTGGGCAGATTCTGGCAC
The DNA here is from genome assembly GCA_023151115.1 of Anaerolineae bacterium. The sequence continues at coordinate 202,257 of JAKLJP010000005.1, read as the reverse complement.
TCTTTAAAGGCGCGCGCCTCACACTCATAAATGCAAATGGCCGGGTCAAGCACTTTGTAGAAAAGGTGCTCGATAGCCTGGTCTTCCGACAAAAAGTGATCTCGGCCCACCTGATCTACAAAGCCGGTCGCTTCCATCAAGCCGAGGACGGGCCGCTGGACTTTCATCAAAAACAGGTCGCCACCCTGTTCACGACAGGTACGCAGCAATGATTCCAGCATGTGGATGCCGCTGATATCGCAATGGTTAACGCCGTGCAGCCGCAGCAACAAAAAACGCTGGCGGGGGTTGCGGGCCATCGTTTGCCGGAGCACTTCTTCGACATGATTAATCGCTCCAAAGTACAAGTCGCCGGAAATTTTGATGATACCCAGCTGGCAGCATTGGGGCTTGTGGGGTTGGTAAGCAAAGTGTTTAAAGGTATCGTCGGGCAACACGCTGATGACGCGAGGGGTGCTGGTTTTCATGATATAATAAGTCAGCGACATCAGGATGCCGCTGAGTACGGCAAATTGAAGCGGCAGAAACAGGGTTGCCAGCAGGGTCACAATCATAATCAAAGCGTCGCCTCGCGCCCCGCGCCAGAGACGGCCCATCTCTTTGCGGTCAATCATGCCATAAGCAGCTAACAGGAGCAGGGCGGAGAGGGCTGCCCGGGGGATGTAGGCGGCCAGCGGCGAGAGGACCAACATAGCCACCAGAACAAAGAGGCCGGAAAAAACGCTGGCCAGCGGCGTTTGGGCTTTGGCCTCGTAATTGAGGGCTGAGCGGTTGAAGGAGCCGGAGCAGGCATGGCCCGACAAAAAGCCACAGGCGATGTTAGCCAGTCCTTGCCCGATAAATTCCTGGTTGCTGTCCAGGCGCTGGCCGGACTGCGTGGCTATCGAGCGGGCAATGGAGGTAGCTTCGACCAGGCCAATCGCGGCGACTGCCAGCGCCCCCACCGATAAATCGCCGATCAGTTGGACATTGGTTAAGGGCAAATCGGCCAGGGGAGGGAGGCTGCTCGGCAGGTCGCCGATGATGTTGACCCCGGCCTGATCCAATCCAAACAGCGCCACTACTCCGGCGGCAGTGGCGAGCGCGAGAAGCTGGCCCGGCCACTTGGGATAAAAGCGCCGTAATAACAGAATGATTGCCAGGGTGCTCAAACCCAGGGCCAGGCTGAGAAAGTGAGTATCCGCCAGGTTCATAGCAATATTATTGAGGGTATCGAGCAGACCGGATTTGGAGCCAGCCTCCAGCCGCAGCAGCGAACGCAGCTCCCCCACAGCAATCAGCACCCCGGCGCCGGCGGTAAAGCCGATGATGACCGAGTCGGACACAAAAGTGACCAGCATGCCCAGGCGGGCCAGACCCATTATCAAACGAAACAAACCGACCATGACCGCCAGCAGACCGGCGGCGGCCATATATTCGGGCGAGCCGGCCGCGGCAATCGGCAGCAGGGTGGACAGCACCAAAATGGAGGCGGTGTTGGTCGGTCCACTGTGCAGGTGATTGGAAGACCCCCACAACGCGCCGACAATGGCCGCCACAATCGCCGAATAAAGGCCCATTTGCGGCGGCAGCCCGGCCAGGATAGCAAACACAATTGCCTGTGGCAGCAGCACCACCCCTACGGTTAACCCGGCCAGCAGGTCTGTTTGCAGGTAACTGGAGCGGTAGGATTGGAAAATACGAACGGGCCGGGAAAAAAAGTAGGGAATGGGCTTCAGCGCCGCCAGAACTGGGTTAACTTCGGCTAAATTTTTGGGCAGAATCCACATCGCGGTGGCTGTCTCAGTTTCTTAAATGGTTGGATAGATATTCAGATGAATCTTTGCATCAGCCTCGTCTTGCGTCTTCCGTTCATTTGACTTGTGGGCAACACGCAACCCATGGGACCAAAAACTCATCTGAGGAACTCTATTTTACCACTATTGTGGCCGCGCTTCAATTGTGGGAAATGCGGAGGGATAAATCGGGTGTTATGGGCAAGTCAAGCTTCGACCCATCCGGCGTACCGGCGATGAGCTCGCTGAGGGTGAGGGTAAGCTGACCCTCGGCTTGCGCCGTCAGGGTGAGGGTCGCCAGGGTGACATCGCCGGTCAGGGCAGGAGTTTGGCCCTGGCGGCTGGCAACGACTGTGACCTGCCCGCTGTCATTTTGGATAGACTGCACCACAACCAGACTCAAAGCGGGGTGCAGTTGCAGATTTTTGACCCGCGCCAGGGCCGGGTCAACCTGGAGTTGGAACTGCGCCCCGAACAGCCCCGGCTCAGTGAGACCATGAGCCACGATTGAAACCTCAAAAATTTGGTTGGGTTGAACGGTCGCTGGCCCCTGCAAACTGAAACCTGCTGTGGGGGGCAAGGATGGCTCAGTTTCATCGGGGGTCTGGCAATTTTGAAGGGCCTCGCAGCCCGAATCAATCGAGAAAGGCGAGTCTGACTCATCCAGCGTCGTGTTGAAACTATCGCTGGCAATGACCCGCACCAGACCTTCATGAGTGGAGGGCAGTTGGCCGGCATCAAAGGTGTAGCTGGTTAGGCCGAGACGCACCGCCAGCGGCAGCCAGCTTTGGCCCAGGTCGGGGCTGAAAAGGAGGTCGAAAAAGAGGTCGTCGCCGTCGGCGTCGGCTGCTTCCCAGACGATGGTTTGCTGGCCCGCCAGATTTTCGCCGCCGTTGGGCGAGAGAACGGTTAGGCTGGGGGCGTGGTTGCTGGGGGTTAAGGTGAGCAGCGGCGCGTCATTTTTGCTGACCGTAATTTTGGCAGCGGCCTGGGGGTCAATCTGGTTGACGGTGAAGAAAAACGGGCTGGGTTCGGTGGTGGGCAGACCGGTTTCAACATCGGTGAAGCCCACATCAAAGCAGTGGTGGGCCAGGGTGGACTGGTCGGCGGCCTGCACGTCGAGACAATAATCATCCCCACGGGGTGGATTGAGACCGGCGGCGCTGCTAAAACTGCTGCTTTCCAGGCGCAGCACTTCCGGCTCGGTCACTGTGCCGTCGGGATTGATAAAGCCGCTGACCAATAAAACGCCGGTCTGACCGCTCTCTGCCGGCGGCTGGATACTGGTTAGTGGCGCGGCGATAGGGTTGGGCTGCAACAGTGGGCTGTTGAAAATTTTGTAGTAGGTATGGGGCGAAATCCAGGGTTGGGCACAGTAGGCCATCACATCATAGGCGGAGGCGGGATAAACGATAGGGGGATTGCTGTAGAGATCAAGCCCCACCTCCTGGGTGTGGGGCGTTTGCAGGTAGGGCCAGTCAGGGTCAACCCAGATGTCCGCCCCCTCGGCTTTGAAGCAGGCGGCGTCTTCGCGTTGGGTGGGCGACCAGGCATGCTGCGCGCCCAGGTTATGAGCAATTTCGTGGACCAGCACCCGCGGCCCGCCGATGTCCTGTTCGGGCCGCAGCCCGCCAAAGGCAACCCGGCCAGAGTGCGGCCCGGCGCAGTTGGGGCACCAGGCCGGGTCGGCCGCGCCGCCATTGTAAAATTCCTGAGGCAGCCAGCCAAAAAGCTGGTCGGGCCAGGAATCGGCGGGCTGGCTTTGGGTGTAAAGCCAATAGGTATGCAGCAGTTGGCGCAGGATTTCGCCTTTGCTCAGCTCACCTTGCCAGGTCAGGTCGGGCACGGGCAGACGGTAATATTCAACGCCGGGGACGGGGTACATGCGGAGCAGCCAGTAATCAATCCCCGGCATGTCGGGGGGCGTCACCCCTTGGTAGGCAATGGGCAAGTAGGCGATCCGCAGAGATTTGCGGGTGGCAAAATCTTTGGTCAGGGTTAAGGTGACAGACGCTTGATCGGGTTGGTCTTGGGGCAGGGTTTCAAGCACAAAGGTTATTTGTCCGGTCATCCAGGCCGGCGGTGGAAAAAATTCAAAGTTGATCGAGTTATCGAGACTCTGGCGCAGATTGGGCAGGGTCAGCGAATTAAGCCGCTGCAAAGTAGCCGCAGGCAGGAGACGGGTCAGGTTAGCCTGTTCCTGTCCATCTTTGAGCAGGCGCAGTCGCACGATGACATCGCCGCCGGGACAGGTATCGCCACAGGAAGGGTAGACTCGGACCAGGGTATGCCGCCCGGCGACTAAAGGAATGGAATTATTGCAGAAAATATGGGCCGGATGATATGGGTCGGGCTGACAGGGGGATAACTCCGGTTCATTAAAAACCTGGATGCCCTGGGTGATTTCGACGCCACGTAGTTTCAGGGAAATGGGGGGAGGGGGGAGAGTTGGAGGGGTGGAAGGCTGGAGGGTTGGAAGGTTGGGAAGTTGGGAGGTTGGAGGGCTGGAGGGTTGGAGGGTTGGAGGAGTCGGGGTAGATGGTGGCGGTAAGATGGTCTGGATTGGGACGGTAAGGGTAGGAGTTGGCAAGATAACCCCTACCGGCTGTGGAGTGGCTGGCTGGCTGGGAAGCAGAATCAGTAAAGCGGCCAGCAGCGCAATAATTTGTAATAACAAAAATCCCCCGACCAAATAGGGAGCGGCAGAACGTTCAGGTTCCAGAGGCATCAAGGGGCGCTGGTGAGGGCTGTTCATGGCTGAGGCCAGCCATCTTTCGGCCCGCGCCTGGCGAGGGTCCGAGGGTTTTTTGGCCGGAGGTTGTTGTTTCATCATTAAGGGTCAACCACTCGTATCCGGCGCAAAGCCGGCGGCGAATGAGACGAAATCATTATTTTAAGGTGCAGGTTAAAACCTAAACTCACTATAACATAGCTTGGGGTGGGACTCAATGGGATATTGGGGGTAAGTTGGCCTTTGCGCCTGTTGCTTCCTTGCCCCCAACAATTTTTGCAGTACAATCGGAGCGTGAGCTATTCTTAAGAGTTGTGGATTAAAGAGGAGATTAGACGCTTTGCGTGGAGATTCAGATTAATAATCTCCAATCTCCAATCTCCCCGAGTTATTTGCTGCCTAAATCCTTGTCGAGGCTGCTTACGGTGAAAAAGATGGGTAAAACGTGGAAACTGTTGCAGGCAGCAGTGTTGCTGCTTGGCTTTTTTGGGGTTATCGGGGCGACGGCCGCAGCCCAATCAACCCCCATCGCGTTGAAGAGTCTGGAGGTTGAGCTATGGCCTGAGTTCGACCGTCCGGAAACATTGGTCATCTATCGTGCAGAATTGGCCCCCACCGCCGCCTTGCCCGCCCAAGTGACCTTTCGGCTGCCGGGGTCGGTGGAAAGCATGCACGTGGTGGCTGTGGAGCGCGAGGGCGTGCTGGTGGAGGTCAGCCCAGACGCCATCCAGTTGCAGCGTGAGAATAACAGCCTGCTGTTGACCTTTTCCACGCCGGTCCCTCGAATTCAATTTGAATATTATGATGCCTCGCTTTTGACCAAACAGGGGGCGGAGCGACAGTTAAAGTTTGAGGGAGTGGCCTCCTACCCGGCTGAAAAAGTAACCTTTCAGGTACAGGAGCCATTTCAGACAGAGAAATTTACCTTGACCCCTCAGCCCGCCTCAACCTTTGTTGGCGGCGATGGCTTGACGTATCGGGTGGTGGAAGTGGCAGGATTAGCCCTCAACGAAACCTTTACCCTCACGGCTAACTACAGCCGCTCCAGTGACACCTTATCCGCTCAAAATCTGGCGGGCCCTCCTGCCGAGCACGCCGCCGATTTGCCGGTCGCGCCGGCAGCGTCGGCTACACCGCCACTGGCCAATGAAAACTTGACTCTGGGCTACACTTTGATCGGGATTGGGGTGGCGTTGCTGCTGGGCGTAGCAGGGTACTGGGGGTGGTCCAAAAAAGCGGCGCCGGCAAAAATCAGGCCGGTGGCGCGGCGGCCCAAAAGAACGGCCAAACGGGTCGAGGCGTCAGCGCCGGTGGCTTCGCCGACGGCGGTCAGTCTGTCCAGTAAATTTTGTTATCGCTGCGGCACAGCCCTGCGCGATGATGCCCACTTCTGCCACGCTTGCGGGGCGGAACGGCGCAAAGAGTAAATTGTCCCAGGCTATCAATCGGGAACGCCGTACAAACCGATATTTTGCCCCTTAAAATTCAACCGGAACGGCTGGACTCTAAAGCCAGCGCGGGTGGCGTAATCCACCACACACTGAAGCCAGTGGATCCCCAGGGGCGGGTAAATCGGCTCGTGGATAATGCAGCACGGCAAAATAACGAAGCGGCGGCTGTATTGGGCTGCGGTCTCAATCAGTTGGATGTTACAGCCGTGCGCGTGCAGAGCGACCAAAATATCAAAATCTCTGGCCATGGCCGGCTCAAAGTTTTGGTTAAGGCGGGGAACGGTTTCCGTGGCGGACAGATGAATTTGCTTGTTGCGGGTCAAGTCTTTGAATTTGGTGGGTAAAGCTTGTGACACCGGGTCTATGACAGTGGCCGGCCAATCGCTTTGGCGCAGGAGATAGGCGAGCAGCCCTTTGCCGCCGCCGACATCGGCCACCCGGCCCGGTTGAAGATGGGCCAGCATCCACTGATGCAGCAGTTGGAAGCGAAACTTTTTCATTTGGCGCAGCCCCGGTGGGGCTGAGACGAGGACAGGGGCTAATTCTTTGGAGTGAACCAAAACCTCGTCGGCAATAGGGGCGTCGGCGTGACCGGTCTGAGGTAAGCCGGGCGGTCCCCCTGCGGCAAGTTGAGCGACGCTCTCGAAAAGTTCTTCGGTTTGCTTTCTGTCTTTGCGCTTGCTCATCGTTGGTTATTTACGCAAGTCCAACCGCGACAACTGCGGCTTGTCGGGGACATACTCCACCTTGACAGTTTCCCCCACCGCCAGACGATTGTAGACTCGGCTGTGGACCTCTTGAAAAGCTTTATGGCTATCGCTAAACTGGTAGCCCACGCAATATTTTTTGCCTGTTCCTTTGGGCGGGTCTACCCAAAGCTGGGTAATCACCCCGGTGGTTTTTTGTTTGCCCTGTTCAAAGGTGCGGGTATCGCGCCACCAGCGCCAGGTTTGCCAGAAAAAGTAGCCAGCGGCAATAAGAAAGAGCGGAAACGTCAGCATGATCAGGAAGAAGGGCAGGACATATTCACCCCGCGGCCCTACACTATTGATTTCGTTCAACACCGCGCCCGGATTTAACCAGGCCGCACCACCGAAGGCAAAGGCGATGAAACACCCCAGGCCGATACCCACCCCCGACCAGAGGTCTTTGGTAGAGGCGGGTTTAAAAGCTTTCTGCGTTGGCTGAGAACCAGTTTCTGGCACGATGTCTGAGGCTGGCATCTTGGCTGGCATAGCTGGGTTGACTCCTTCATTTGGTGGCGATGTAAAGAAAACAGAGAAAAAACAAAATGCCCTGAATTTTCAGGGCATTTTTGTATTCAAGACAAATTATCTTGAAATCGGTCAAAAATCCAAATTCACATCTTCCAAAAGAGATTCCATTTGTTGGCGCAAGGCGGGTGTGAGCCAGGCTTCTTCCTTTTCCTCAGAGGCAAAACTGTTATGATGGCGGGCTGAGGGATCGCCCGCATTCCAGATGGTCAGCTTGCCGATGACGAGGGTGGAGTTACTTCTGACATAGCTGGCCCGATAATCACAATGTGGACAGTTAAATTCCCAACACTCGTCGCCCTGATAAATGTTTTCGGTTTCACCGCGATGAGCGACGGTTCGATGAACAACCGTGGGCTGATTGGCAATTGGTGATAACATAGTAATCCTTTCTCGGTAGATGCATACTGGGATAAATGGGTTGGTTTATCCTAACCTGGCCGAGCCAGAACCAAAAAGGAACACAGAGCTACACAGAGACTCCACAGAGGCACACAGAGAGTTCTAAAAATTCCTCTGAGAAACTCTGTGACTTCTCCGTGCCTCTCTGTGTAACAACTTCTTGCTCATTGTACAAGAATCTGACTCGTAAGGTACTAATACTAAACCGATTTTTCAGCCAACGCAACCCAAGTTTTTAGGGGTTTTTAGAAATTAGTCCTTTCATAAGGGTACGGACAGCCGTAATTTCGTCTTCATTGACGGTGTGGCCCATACCCGGATACAGGCGCATGGTTACATTTCCGCCCAACTGTCGCAATACCTCGGCGCTTAGCTCAACCCGTTCCTTGGGGATGTGGAAATCTACATCGCTACAGCCCAGAAAGACCGGCGTACCGGCCAGCGAGCCGGGATAGTCGCGCGGCGTGCCGTCTGGGCCAATCAAGCCGCCGCTCAGCCCGGCAACGCCGCCATAGCGTTGTGCATGGCGAGCCACAAATTCGAGCGACAAACAGGCCCCTTGTGAAAAACCCAAGAGCATAGTTTTCTCAGCCGGGATACCGGCTTCAGCCAGACGCTCAATCAGCCCGGCAATCACCGCCATTCCAGAGGAAATGCCCGGCTCGTTGCTGGGAATAGGCGCCATAAAACTGTTGGGATACCAGGTATAACCGCTGGCCTGCGGCGCAAGATAGATAAAGCCGGGCTGAGCCAGTTCGCCGGCCAGGGTCAGAATGCTTTCGGCGGTGGCCCCGCGCCCGTGAATCATAATCATGGCCGCTTGAGCGCGCTCCAATGACTCTCCTGCTGTTAGAATCGGCTGGCCCTGGTGCGGGCCTTTAATCGTATCCTGCGCCATCAGGCCACCTCCGCTACGGACCAGGGAATGACGTTGACCGGGCGCAGCCGGCGCTCGATGTCGGCGCGGTACTGTTCTAACCAGGGCGGCAGTTTAAGACTCTGACCCAATTTGTCTATTTCTTCGTCAAACAGGAAGCCTGGGCCGGCAGTTGCCAGTTCGACGATATGTCCATCGGGGTCGTTGGTGTAAATGCTTTTGAAATAAACCCGATCCATCACCGGCGACACGCGCAGACCTGCCCGGAGCAGCTTTTCGCGCCAGGCCAATTGAGTTTCCTCGTCGGGCACAGCCAGGGCAAAGTGATGAGTCTGGCCCGCGCCCATCTTCGCCCGGCGAACCTTGGCCGGGTCGCGCTCAAAGTAGGTAATCAAGGTGCCAGGCCGGCCATCGCCCACGCCCCAATACCAATGGGCTGAGGTGGGGTCGTCAAAGTTGGAAGTCATTTTAACCCGGCGCATGCCCAACAGGTCGCCAAAAAAGGCCTGGGTGCGCTGAATGTCGGCGCCGATGGCGGTAATGTGATGCATGCCCTGCCGCAGAGCCATATCTGCCGTAATCTCTGGGGCCGGTTCGGGCCAGGTTTCGGCTTTGATGCGGGCCTCGTTGCGGTTGTTGACCACCATTTCTGCCGGGGGTTGGCGATATTCCGTGCCAAGCTTATCGGCGGTTTCATCCATGGTCCAGCCTGGCCCCTGAGTAGCAATTTCAAGAATCACTCCATCGGGGTCGGTGAAGTAGATGGATTTGAAATAGTGCCGGTCGAGTGGCCCGTCTACGCTCAGGCCGTGATCGGTCAAGCGGCGTTTCCATTTAATCAGGCCGTTGTAGTCCGGTACTGTGAGGGCAAAATGGTGTGTTCCACCGATGCCCCAATGACCCTGCGGCGCGCCCGGCCACTCAAAAAAAGTGATGGCGGAACCGGGGCGGCCCATTTCGTCGCCAAAGTAAAGGTGATAGCTGCCGGGATCGTCAAAGTTGACCGTCTTTTTGACCAGGCGCTGCCCCAGTACCTGGGTATAAAAATCAATGGTTCGCTGGGCATCGGAGCAAACCAGAGTAATGTGATGCAAGCCTTGAATTGTCATTTTTTTCTCTCCTTAAATTTGAGTTTTGCCGCACTATCTTGAAGTTTTACTTGGAAAAGAGTTGATAAGCAAATTAGAATGTAATTTGATATTAAATATTTTGATATTGAAATAATATCACGGAAGGCAAAATTTGTCAACAGGGTTTTGGCCGATTAGCAAGAGTGAGTTGTCAAATTCACCATTTTGATAAATAATGAGGGCATATTCCCATAAACAGGAAACAACGTTATGACTAAAGGCGGTAAAATTGCCATCATTTTACTTTTTTTGCTGGTTTTAAGTTCGTTGGCTTTGAACTTTTGGCTGTATTGGCAGCTTAATGTAGCTCAGCAAAAGGCAGCGGGACTGGTACGCCAGGTTCGGGCGGGGCTGCCTGAGGCTATTGACGAATTGGAGTCGTTTGAGCAGGCAACGATTACGTACGAGGTCAACATCCAGCAGGAGTTTCCGGTTCAAACTGAAATTCCGTTCAACGAAACCTTCGAGGTGCCGATTCAACTAACGGTGCCAATTTCACAGACCATCCACACGTCGGTGATGGTTGACCCCTTCGGTACGGGTCTGGAGATCCCGGTTGAGGTCAACGTGCCGGTCAATGTGGAAGTGCCGATTGATACCAGCGTCCCAATTGCCATCGAGCGCAGTGTGCCCATTTCAACCACCATTCCCCTGGATTTGAACGTACCCCTGGCGATTAAGGTAAGCGAAACCAACCTGGCCCAGTACGTGGCCCAACTGCGCACCGGCTTGGCGTCGCTGGATGAAATACTGGCCGGGCTTGAGCCATGAGGGTTTGTTTGACTCATCCCCTTTCTCCGACCTATAATTTAGCTTATCTATTTCGATGAGATGCTGGGGTGAAAAAGTATAGCTTTTTCACCCTAGTGGGCAAGGATAATCCGCTGTTGAAACTCCTGATTTTACCGCTGCTGGTGCTGTTTGCCCTCAGCCTCACCACTGCTCCAACTTACAGCCAAACTCAAACCACTCCCACCGCCGAGCGGATTGCCTTTGCTGCCTTTCGCCACGGCCAGTGGGACATTTACAGCATCGCCCCAGATGGTTCTGACCCGCGCCAGATAACCCATGATGCCTTTGAAGAAACCGACCCGGCCTATTCGCCCGATGGGACCAGGCTTGCCTTTGCCTCGCGGCGGGAACAGAATTGGGATGTGTATGTGCTCGATTTGCGGAGTGGGGAGGAAACCCGGCTGACCACTTCGCCCCATTACGATGGGAGGCCGGCCTGGCAGCCCGACGGCCAACAGGTGGCCTATGAGTCGTACCAAAATGGCGATTTGGATATCTGGCTGGTGGATGCGGCCGGCGAAGACGCGGCGGTAAACCTGACCAGCGACTCGACGGCAGGCGATTTTGCCCCGGCCTGGAGTCCTGACGGCCAAACGTTAGCTTTTAGCAGTTGGCGGCAGGGCAGCAAGGATTTGTATCTGCTCGACCTGGACAGCGGCGGACTGACTCATCTAACCCAAAGCCCCAGCGCCGAAGAGTTCCCCGTCTGGCAGCCTGAGGGAGAACGGTTGGCATTTGTGGTTGACAACTTAGGCGACCGTGAAATCTTTACAGTAGAGACAAATACCTCCAAATCATTGGGCGTTGCCCAACTTTTGCCCCAATCAGACTCGCAGATGGCTTCGGTGACCTGGCTAGGCCACACCGACGGCCCGGCCTGGAGTCCGGCGGGAGACCACATCGCGGCTGTTTTTCATCGCTGGGATGGCGATATTATTGCCTTGCAAACTCTTGATGCGGCTCATGAAACGCCCCAACTGCTCACCGCGCCGTTGATGATACAAGGCCGGCTCAGTTGGCACGGCCAAGTTGTCAATGCGGGTCAAAAAGTTGTCACCCTGGTCAATTCCGGTCCCTCAATTTTGTATGAAGAAAGTTTGACTCCCAACGGTGAGGCTGCGATTGAACCTTATAATTTGATCCGCATGAACGATGTGGAAACCGGCACACCCTGGCTGGCCGATACGGTCAACGACTCGTTTCTGGCCTGGCGCTTCCGTATCCGAGATGAGGTGGGCTACGATTTTATGAGCAAGCTGTCGGATGCTACCCGCGACCTGGCCCAATTCAGCGATACCAGCCAATACGCCAGTTGGCACAAAAGTGGGCGGGCTATTGATACTCTGTTCGACTATCACCTGGATGGCGTTCTGGCCCACGAGATTGTGCGCGAGGACTACAGCAACAACACCTACTGGCGGGTTTTTCTGCGCTGCGCCGATCAAAGCGGGCGCTGCGGTCGTCCTTTGGTGGCGAATCCCTGGGATTACAGCGCCCGCGCCCGCACCCGGATAGCGCCGGAGCAGGGCGGTATCGAAAAGGAAAATTTGTCAGGCTATTATATTGATTTTACCGCTTTAGGCCGTGAGTATGGCTGGGAACGTATTTCCTCATACGACGACCAGGAATATAGCTGGACCTGGCACTTTTTAGCTTTTGAATACTGGCACTATCAAAAAACAGCGGCGGTGGGGCCTGGACGGACGGGCCGGGTCAATTGGTATCAGGCGATGCAAGATGTTTATCCACCGGATGAACTGGATAAATATTTTACCTGGAAAGCGATGCGCGCCCTGAATGAAGACCCGCACCTGATTGCGATTAAAGGTGTGCCGCTGCCCCTTGAAGCTAAACCCTGGTGGGCAACCGTAGCGCAATAAAATTGCTATTTCCTCTTTTGGCCGGGATGCGGTAAAATACAGCCCATGTCCGGTTCCAATTCATCGAACCTTGATGTTCGAGCGCTGCGCCAGATTAACCTGTTTGAGGGTTTAACCGAAAACGAACTCCAATCAATCTGCCAGGCCGGCCGGCTTTCGCGTGTTGAGCAGGATGCCTTTTTCTTTCATCAAGGAGACCCGGCTGAGCGGTGGTATATTCTAACCCAGGGCCAGGTCAAGATGACCCAAATTGGCCCGGAAGGCCAGCAGGTTTTGGTGCGCATGGTGGCTCCTTGCGGAGAATTTGGCAGCGTCGCCCTGCTGGCTGGACCGACAACCTATCCTCTTTCGGCCCAGGCCGCCGAAGATTGTTTGGCGCTGACCTGGGACAAACCGACTATTACCACACTGTTGTCCGCCTATCCTCGCCTGGCGATGAATGCGCTGCGGCTCATGACTGAACGTTTCAGAGAGCTGCAAGAGCGGTATCGCGAGTTAGCCACCGAGCGGGTTGAACAGCGGGTGGCTCGGGCGCTGCTTCGCCTGGAGCGCCAGGCCGGACGCCGCGTGGAGCAAGGAACACTGATTGATTTGTCACTCTCTCGCCAGGATTTGGCCGAAATGACGGGCACCACCCTCTACACGGTCAGCCGTATTTTGAGCCAATGGGAGCAGCAGGGTTTGATAAAAACCGGCCGGGAAAAAGTGGTTATCCTGGATCGCCCCAATTTGCTGAGGCTTGTGGGAGACCTTTCCCCTAACAGTTCGCCGCACTCCTCCCTTTGAATCCTTCTCTTTGTTTGCGCCAGCACAAAGACAAACCCTCCTGTTTTGGATATATTTTTTAGAGTAAAGATAGGTCCCGGTATTGAGGATACCTCTGTCATCATTTTTTGATGACATCTCTCACTACTCTGTTGCAGTAAAAACAGGTATACTGGCTGAACCTGTCAAAGTTGGTTGGCTTTGCCGCTCTCGGTTAGAGGGTTTCAGGCGGAGGGTTTATGCAAATTTCGTCGGCTTTTGGTTTTTTGCCCCTGTTGTTAAGCGGCAGTATTGGCGTTTTGTTGGGGCTGGGGGGCTTTACCTTTTTTTATGCAGAAGGGGCCTCGTACCTCTCCAACGACCCCAAAGCTTGTGTGAACTGCCACATTATGCGCGAGCAGTACGATGGCTGGCAAAAAGGCAGCCATAAAGCCGTTGCTACTTGCAACGACTGCCACGTACCCCACGAACTTATCCCCAAATATCTGGCTAAAATGGAAAATGGTTTTTGGCATTCTAAGGGGTTTACCTTGCAGGATTTTCACGAGCCAATTCGGATCAAGCCTAAAAATGAAGCGATTTTGCAAGAAAACTGCGTGGGGTGTCATGCGGAATTGGTGAGCCAGATTGCCACCCATCCGGGAAATGACCAGAATATGTTAGATTGTGTGCATTGTCACGCTGGCGTTGGGCATGGCCCAGCCCGTTAGTTTATTGGAGGGAAATAAATGAAGCTAAATTCAAAACTCATCTATATCTTGACCATCTTAGTGGTGGCTTTAGCTACGGTTGGCGTGATGCTGCTGCTAGGCAACGTGGCTCAACGGAAAGAAGAAGCCACCCAGAATGTTTTCCGGGTGGTGGAAATTACAGAAGAAACGATTGACCCGGCCGAGTGGGGTAAAAATTACCCACGCCAATACGACGGTTATCAGCGCACTGTAGATATTGAACGGACTCGGCATGGCGGCAGCGAAGCGTTTCAAAGATTGGATGAAGACCCGGTCTGGCGCGAGATTTTTGCCGGCTATGCTTTTGGCGTGGATTACCGGGAAGATCGCGGCCATGCCTACATGCTGTCTGACCAGGATATCACCGAGCGCATCAAAGTGGTCAAACAACCGGGTGCTTGTTTACATTGTCACTCGGCGGTCATTCCGGCCTATTACAAGGCCGGAGTTGAAGCCGGTATAGCCGCCGACGAAGCTCATCGGCAAGAAGCCATTCTGAAGGGTTTTGAACTGGTTTCAGCTATGCCCTATACCCAGGCTCGGACCCTGGTTGACCATCCTATCTCTTGCGGCGATTGCCACGACCCGGAAACGATGCAACTGCGCGTGACTCGGCCCGGCTTTTTGTATGGTATTCGAGCTTTGGCCCAATCAGAAGAGCCGCTGCCTCATCTGCCCAGTATTGAACGCTGGCGCAAAGATGGCAAAAAAGGGGAATACGAAGTCAATACCATGGCAACTCGCCAGGAGATGCGCTCCTTTGTCTGCGGGCAATGCCACGTTGAGTATTACTTCAAAGGTGAGGGCAAACTGGTTACTTATCCCTGGGACAAGGGCTTGAATGTTGAAGAAATCGAAGCCTACTATGATGAAGTCCAGCATAAGGATTGGCAGCACAAACTGAGCGGGGCGTTGGTGCTCAAAGCCCAGCACCCTGAGTTTGAACTGTGGAGCCAGGGCATCCATGCTCGCAGCGGGGTGGCCTGCGCCGACTGCCACATGCCCTACCAGCGTGAAGGGGCTATTAAGGTCAGTGACCATCACGTGCGCAGCCCCTTGCTCAACGTAGCCAATGCCTGCCAGACCTGCCACAATTTCCCCGAGGAGGAAATGCGAGCCAGGGCCGAGGCCATTCAAGATCGCACCCTTGCCTTGATGGACCGGGCCGAGGAAGCAGTGGTAGCCTTGATCCATGATTTGCAAAAAGCCCAGGAAGCCGGCATTCCGGCCGAGCAGTTGGCGGCGGCCCAGGCGCTCCAGCGCAAGGCTCAATGGCGGCTGGATTATGTGTCGGCCGAAAACTCGATGGGTTTCCACGCTCCGCAAGAGTCGGCTCGAATTTTAGGCGAGGCGATTGATTACGCCCGGCAAGGGCAGCTCGAAGTGGCGAAGTTAGTGCAGCCGGTCGCGTCGCGCTAAATTTGGCAAAAATATTCTGAGGCTGGCAGTGACATAATTGTGTCGCTGCCAGCCTCATTTTTTAACAGACAGGTTAAATTTAAATTTGTCAGCCACCCTCTCGCCATTTATAATTACGCAGTGCTCTTTTATCCCCCTTTTGGATGACAATTGTCACTTTTCAAGAGATACGGATTTGTTGTATTCTCTTAAAGTAGCATTAAGTTTAGCAATGTAAACTAGAAACAAACCCGACTATAGGAGAAGAAAGATGGCTCATACCACGGCTACCCCAGCAGTGCAGCTTGCCGGACAGTCGGCCAATAAGAAAATCAAGTTTGTTGTTGGTGGAGTGATTATTGCGCTGGCAGTGATCTATTTGATTTACACCGGCGTGCAAAGTTCGGCGGCCTATTTCCTCACGGTAGATGAGCTTTATGCCAAAGGTGTGGCGATTGAGAATCAAACTGTGCGTGTTTCAGGCAAAGTTGATGCCGCCACAATTGACTTCAACAACCGTGATTTGCTGCTAAAATTTGAAGTAACCAGCGAAACCGGCCAGCGGATGCCGGTGATTTTTAATGGGCCTAAACCCGATCAAATGCGTGAAGGCGCAGAGGCTATCCTTGAAGGTAAATATGATGGTCAGGCTTTCACAGCTCAATCTCTCCTGCTGAAGTGTCCCAGTCGCTACGAAGAAAACGGTATCGAAGAAGTACAGGTCGAAGCCGTAAGATGAAACCTAAAACGTAATGATTTTGCTCAAAAAAGTTTTGCGTTTCACGCTTTACGTTTTACAGGATTGGAGTTTTTATGCCGAATGTTGGATATGTTGCGCTTACTTTAGCCCTGACTTTGGCCGTTTATGCCGCAGTAGTGGCGGTGGTAGGCGCTAAGCGGCGTACGGGCGAGTTAATAGCCAGCGCTCGCAATGCTGCTTTTGGTGTTACCGGCCTGATTACCGTGGCCGTTGTTATCATCGAATATCTGCTGATTAGCGGACATTATCAAACCAAATATGTGGCAGAGGTGAGCAATCGGGCGGCCCCGATTTTTTACCGGGTCACGGCGCTGTGGGGGGGGCAGGATGGCTCGTTGTTATTCTGGTCGTGGTTGATGTCCATTTTTGCTGCCCTGGTTTTGCTGCGTAAATGGGGTTCGATGCGGGTGATGATGCCGTATGTGATCGGCGTCACCCAGATTACGGTCGCTTTTTTTGTCGGTTTGGTTGTATTCGTGGCCAACCCTTTTGAGCAGCTTGATTTTGTGCCCGCCGACGGCAGCGGCCTCAACCCTCTGCTGCGCCATTTCGGTATGATTATTCACCCCCCCGTTCTTTACATCGGTTTTGTCTCTTTTGTCATCCCTTATGCTTTTGCCATCGCCGCCCTCATTACCCGCCAAACCGGCGATTTATGGCTGCGGACTACCCGCCGTTGGACGTTGACCGCCTGGGTCTTCCTCAGTGGGGGGCTGCTGTTGGGCGGCTGGTGGGCTTACGACGTGTTGGGTTGGGGCGGCTACTGGGGTTGGGACCCGGTGGAAAATGCCTCGCTCATCCCCTGGTTGGTGGCTACGCCTTTCCTCCATTCGGTGATGATGCAGGAAAATCGGGGGATGCTCAAGCGCTGGAACATGGCCTTGATTATCCTCACCTTTTGTCTGGTCATCGAAGGCACATTTTTGACCCGTTCAGGCGTAATTTCCTCGGTGCATACTTTTGCCCAGAGCGCCATCGGCCCGCTTTTTTTGGTTTTTATCGGCCTCATGTTTATTGCCTCGTTCTACCTCTTTGTATCGCGCTGGAATGAGCTAAGTTCGGACAACGAGATGGACTCGCTACTGTCCCGCGAGTCGGTGTTTTTGTTGAATAATTTGATCTTTATCGGTCTGGCAGTGGCGGTGTGGTGGGGTACCCACTTCCCGCTCTTCTCCGAGGCGTTGATGGGTGAGAAAATTGTGGTTGGCCCGCCCTTTTTTGAGCAAACCACCGCGCCATTGTGGGCAATTATCGTGCTGCTGATGGGTGTAGCTCCGCTCATCCCCTGGCGGCGAGCCTCGTTGAAAAAGATTGGCGACACCTTATTATGGCCGGCGGTAGTTGGATTGGTTACCATTACCTTGCTTTACACGGTAGTTGGGGTGCAAATTTTTGGGGCGTTGTTGGGGTTTGGCCTGTGCGCTTTTACCCTGGCGGCCACGCTGATTGAGTATTGGCGCGGCGTCAGCGCCCGCCATCGCAGCAAAGGCGAAAGTTATCCGGTCGCTTTGTGGCGGCTGATTGGCCGCAATCGCCGCCGTTATGGGGGCTATCTGATCCACATCGGCATCATTTTGGTGGCGATTGGGGTGGTTGGCAGCCGCTTCTATCAGGTTGAAACTCAACGTAACCTGGCCGTGGGTGAAACTATGACCATTGACAGTGAGTTTATTGGTTCGTATGAGCTAACCTATCGCGGCCTGCGCGAAGGGGCCAGCCCCGATGATCGAATCATCACCGAGGCCCTGCTGGATGTGAAATTTAACGGCCAGCCGGCCGGCGAATTGATTCCTACCCGTGAATTTTTTGTGGTCCAGGAACAGCCGATGACCATCCCCGATAAGCGCAGCACCCTGGCCGATGATCTTTATGTGATTCTGGCCGGTTGGGAAGGTTCGGGCGAGACCGCCACTTTTAAAGCCTATATCAATCCACTGGTCAACTGGCTGTGGATTGGCGGTATTGTCTTCGTGCTCGGTACGTTGGTAGCCGCCTGGCCTGCCTCACAAGAGAGCAGCGAGCGAGTCGCCAGTCGAGCCAAAGTGCCAGCTACGGCTGCCCCGGCCAAGTGAAACTGGAAACGTGATGAGTCATATTAAAATTGTGCTAAAACTGGCCTTTACCTTCTTACTCCTTATTTCTTACTTTCTACTCCCTAATTCTTACTCCCCCACCTTTGCCCAAGACCCCGATTACGACCGGATCAACGAGATTGCCAAAAACCTGAACTGTCCTACCTGCACCGGCATCAACCTGGCCGACTGCCGCACTTTGACATGCGAACAGTGGCGCGATCAAATCAATGATTTAGTCGAGCAGGGCTACAGTGACCAGGAGGTATTGGACTATTTTGCGACTCGGTACGGCACCCAGGTGTTACAAGAGCCGCCTAAGGATGGCTCAACGCTGTTTCTATGGGTTTTGCCGGTTATAGTCCTGCTGGCCGGGGGGGGCTGGTTAATTTGGGCGCTGTGGCGCTGGGCCAGACCGGAGGTACAGCCGGTGAGCGTCATACCCCAACGGGAACCTATTTCAACGGCATCCCAACCATCGAGCCAATATTTGAGTCAGGTCGAGAAAGATTTGCACCTGGGGGATTAGATAAGTTATGGAACAAACCTTGCCCCAACCGAAACCATCCACTATGGGTCGAAACATTTTTTTAATCCTGGGAACATTTTTGTTGCTGGGGTTGATTGCCGTGATGGCCGTTAATTTGCAGAAGATCGAGTCAAGTGATTTGCAGGATCGTCCGGCGCCCGACTTTACTTTGACCCTGTTTGACCAGTTTGAGCAAGATCAGATCGCCCTGGCTGATTTACGCGGTCAGGTCGTTGTGGTCAATTTTTGGGCCAGTTGGTGCGTAGAGTGTTATAAAGAGGCCGAATTGTTGGAGCGGGCCTGGCAGGACTACAAGGACCGCGGGGTGGTGTTTGTAGGGGTTGATTACCTCGACACCGATAAAGAGGGCCTGGCTTACATGAAAAAATACGGCATCACCTATCCTTCCGGCCCCGATTTAGGCAACAAAATCTCTGAAGATTATGCTATCACCGGTGTGCCCGAAACCTTTTTTATTGATCAACAAGGCCAGATTATCCATGTTCAGATTGGGCCAATTGAGCAGGCTCAACTTTACGGTTTGTTGGACCGGTTGATAGCACCGCCGCCAGCCCAGGATAGTTAACAACCAATGGATGTCTTCACCCTTCTCGCCAGTATCGCTTTAATTGGCGGTGCTTTTGGATTAATTTTATACCCCCTTTGGCAGCAAACTCAGGTTGAAGCGCCGCTCCAGCCTCACCGCTCTGGTCAGACGATGGAAGAATATCAAGCCCGCTATCAAGCGGCTCTGGCGGCAATCAAAGACCTCATGTTTGATTATGAAATGGGTAAAGTTTCTACTGAGGATTACGACCGGCTGCTGGCTAAAGGTAAATTTGAAGCGGCTGAAATCCGTCATCAGATAGACCGCCTGAGCCACAGCACGGCTGTTACCTCGGCGGCAGCGCTGGATGTTGAGATTGAGCGGCTGGTATCCCAATTGAGGCAAAATCAATCCGGCGATGGTAACGGATTGCTGCGTGAAGTAGATGCGGAAATTGAAATCCTCAAAAATATTCAACTTGATCCGGCGGAAGTAGATGAAGCTACCTGCCCTCACTGCGGGCATGCCTTTTTACCTGGCGATGCCTTTTGTGGAAGTTGTGGTCAACCCCTACCCGAATTGGCTGCCCCTCAAGCCCTCGCCTGCCCCGCCTGTGGTTATGTCTATCAGTCAGGGGATGCTTTCTGCGCTCGTTGCGGCGTAGCACTGCCTGAAAAAAGGCGATTGCAGCCGGTTGACGAGGTGACGACCGGGTGAGACAGAAATGCCGTTTAAACGTTCAACGTTTAACGTTGAACGTTTCTTTTTTGTTAATTTTAAGTGGGCTGATCATCTACACCTCCCCGTCTCGCCTCTTTGCTGCGCCGCCGGCTCAAGCCCCTGATGTGCCTCCCTCTGTTTCGGACGGGCGAGCTTTGTGGGCTGAAAATTGCCAGCCCTGCCACGGTCCGGCCGGGCAAGGGGATGGCCCGGCCAGCGCCAATATCCCCGACCCACTGCCTAATATGACCGATCCTGAAAATGCCTGGCAGTATGTTCCCACCGAAAATTTTGATGTGATTAAGAACGGCCGGATTGAAAAGCTGATGCCTCCCTGGGGCAACCAGTTAAGCGACGCCCAAATTTGGGATTTGACGGCCTATATCTGGAGTCTGAGCCTTAAACCGGAAGAGATTGCCGCCGGCGAGACTATTTTTAGCCAGCAGTGCGCTGCCTGTCACGGCAGCAGCGGCGCGGGCGATGGCCCGGAAGCTTCGGCTCCGATGGTCAGTTTCACCGATCTGGCCGCCATGAGCCAGCGGAGTCAAGCCAAACTACAGGCCAACTTCCAGGCCAGTGAAGCGCACACTTCGCTCAACTCCTTGTCTGACCAGGAACTGCGTCAGGTACTCAGTTACGTTCGAACTTTTTCTTTTAAGCTGCCGCAGCGCAATGGGGTGTTGAAAGGACAGGTCATCAACGCCAGCACCGGCCAGCCCTTAGGCAATCTCGAGGTTACCCTGCGCATCATCGAGAACAATGTGGAAGTTGAACGTCTGACTACCCAAGTCGACAGCGCCGGAAACTATACGTTTGAAAAGCTGCCCACCGATCACTCCATTTTGTATGTGGTCGAAGGCCGGTATAAAGATATTACCTATTTTAGCAATCAGCCCGGCCTTTTTACCCCCAATAGTAGTGAAACAACCCTCGATTTGAAGGTGTACGAAACCACCCCCAGCGCCGAAGCCGTAAGTGTGTCCCAATTTCACTATCTGATGACTTTTAAGCCTGAAGCGATCAACGTGGTTCAGGTTTTTATGCTGAGTAATTCGGGCAACAAAACCTATGTGGGGACCGAGGGACGCACCATGCCCTTCGCTCTGCCGGCCAATGCCCAGAATGTAACCTTTGAGGATGACCCGACCGGACAGCGGTTCATTAAGACAGATAGCGGGTACACTGATACCGAACCCGTTACCCCTGGTGAAAATACCTCGTCCATTGTTGCCGTTTACAATTTGCCCTATGAAGACACACTGACGATTAATGTGCCGCTGCCCGCCGATGTCGTCTCGGCCAATGTGCTCATGCAAGCGCAAGGAGCCAAGTTGAGCAGTGAGCAGCTCGAATTTGTCGAAACGGGCGAATTTCAGGGCACTTCGTTCTCTGTTTTTAGCGCCGCCGATTTGAAAAAAGGTCAACCCCTTACCCTCCAGTTGACGGACCTGGATAAGTTGACCTTCCCCGCCGAGGCTTCTGCTCCCGGCGCTGTGGCTCCTGCTGGCAGTGTGGATCAAAACTTACTGCGCTGGATTGTCATTGGTCTGGGCGCAGCGGTGATTGTGTTTGTGGCGGTAGGTTATCCTTACCTTCGCCCCCCATCGGTAGATCAAGAGTCAACGACGGAAGATGCTGACCTGCGCCGTCAAAAGTTGCTGTTGATGCTGGCTCGCCTGGACGAAGTTTTTGAGGCCGGCGAACTGGATCGGCAGGTTTATCACCGCGCCAGGGCCAAGTATAAAGCGGAGTTGGCTCAGTTGATGGAGGGGTGATAACACCAATTTTGGGACAGTAGTTATAGATTTACCAACAAGATGAATAGAACTCAGAATAACCTTTTACTCAATTTGTATAGGTGGGCCTCGAAACAGGATGAGAATTTCCTTACCGAAGCTTTCGTTCATCTTGTTCAGCATTTACTCGAAAATGAGCCACCGGTTGCTATTAACATTTTGAAGAAATTCACGGGTGGAAAATTAAGTTTAACAGTTCAGGATGTGCCTTTAGTGAATATCACTGCACAAGTTACAACATCAACAGGACGCCCAGATATTGAAATTAAGACTTTGGATAGCCTGATTTATATTGAGGTAAAGTTAGAATCTGGTTTAGGACAATTTCAGCTTCGACGATACCGCCAGGCTCTAGCGAATAGCGGTTTCAAAAATACAGGTCTAATTTTTTTGTCGAGATACCCTGTTATTTTGAAAGAGAATGAGGAACTACCTGACATTACTGTTCGTTGGTACCAAGTAGCCGAATGGTTGGAAGTGGAATTATCGTGTAAAACGATACAACACCCTGAGAGTGTTTACTTGGTGAAGCAGTTTGTAGGATTTTTGCAGGGGAGAAATATGACGATGGAGCAGGTGTCTTGGGAATTCATTCGTGGCGTTCAATCATTACGTAGTTTGATGGAAATGTTAAATGAAGCACTCACTTCAGCTAAGGTGTCTTCATTCAAATTCACAATGGCTCGAGATTGGATAGGTTATCTAATTGGTAGGCCCAAACAGTATTTTATTGGAATTCGTACTGACCGGCCCCATATGCTTATCTTTAATACTGTCCATATAATTGAAGATGATAGTGACCAATTTGACTTTGGTCGAATCACCCAAACAGGGCGATGGATAAACGAATTAGACTTTACATCTGAAGAAGTGCATTTTTTTGCCCTATCAAAAGCAAGTCAACTTCAATGTATCGAGCGGTTTCTAATTGAGAGTCTAGCTGCCGTAAAACAAATCCAATCATAATACATAGCAAAAATCAATCGTAAGAGATATTGGAGTATGACAGTCGGTAAACTCTGGACCCAACGTGACCGTTTTGGAAATGAGATTTACTTGACCAGTGAGCGGTGGGCGCATATTATTGACCCAGATAATCATCCAGAAGTAGAACCATTCTTTGACTATTTGATTGAAACGATAAAATTAGGCCGCCGCCGGCAAGATGTTTATGATCCGAATGGCTACCATATTATCGCTCATATGCCAATTTACCGGATCATAATACTCATTTGGTAGTTTGTGTTCGTTTTCGTTGGCCCGCTAATCCAGATGGCACACTGCGCGAAGAAAAGTTTGTAACCACGGCTTATTTACAGGCTTTTGAGGAATAAAAATGAGCGAAGTAAAAGTTAATTATGATGAAGAAGCGGATGTGTTATATATTTCCTTTGGTCGAAGTGATCATGTTACCGGGATTGAATTAGCAGATAACGTCTTGTTACGATTAGATACCGGCCAAAGTACGGGAACTTTACCCAGGGCAATTGGTTTAACGTTTATCAGTTTTAGCCATATAATGGCTCACTCTCAAGATACACCCCTCAATGTACCCCTGACCAATTTGCGGAATCTACCGGAAGAGGTGTGGCAGGCAGTTTTGACCGTAACCACCACACCGCCGGTAAGTGATTTTTTAGCAGTGGGGTTATCGCTATCGCCGCGAGTTCCACCGTTGCCAGTACCGACGGTGGCTTGATTATATTATGATCCAGATTCGTAATCTTATTAAAGCCTTTGGCTCCCGAGTGGTGCTGCGCGGGGTGGATCTGACCATCAACGAAGGCGATTTTGTGACCCTTATGGGAGCCAACGGAGCCGGCAAAACGACGCTGCTACATATCATCGCCACCTTGAGCAAGCCCACCGGCGGGGGTGTGGCCATCAGCGGTTACAACACCGCCGACTCGGCCACCGAACTGCGCCGCTTTATCGGCCTGGTTTCGCACAAAACGCTGCTGTACGATGATCTGACCGCCGACCAGAATTTGCGTTTTTATGCCCGCCTGTACGATGTGCCCCACCCTTCAGCCCGGATTGAACTGCTGCTCAACCAGGTTGGGTTGTGGGGCCGCCAGCACGACCCGGTGCGAACTTACTCGCGGGGTATGCAGCAGCGGTTAGCCATTGCCCGCGCCATGCTGCACAATCCCCCTCTATTGTTACTCGATGAACCGGACACGGGTCTCGACCAGCACGCCGCCGACCGGTTGAATGAGTTGTTAACCGCTGTCGGCGCCGACCAGAGGACCATCTTGATGACTACTCACAATCTGGAGCGCGGACTGTCCCTGGGCAATCGGGTGGTGATTCTGGCTAAAGGCAAAATCGCTTATGAGGCGCAGCGCCAGGATGTGACTGTAGCCGAGGTCCGTGAGCGGTATTTTCAATATGTAACGGCGAATTAAACGTGTCACGTGTCAAGTTTCATGTTCTTTGTATCGTGACACCTGACACTTGACACAATTCTTACTATGACCGAGCAGGTTCAACCCTTACCTAACTCTATCCCGACTTCCGCAGTGCCGCGTGGCTTTGGCGGCTATGTACGTAAAGTGCTGGCGATTGTCGGCAAAGATATCGCCACCGAAATCCGCACCAAAGAGATGATCAGCGCCATGTTTGTCTTCTCGCTGCTGATTATCTTTATCTTTAATTTTACCTTTGATTTGCGGGCCGAGAATCTACAAACCGTCGCGCCGGGGGTTTTGTGGGTCGCTATTGCCTTTGCCGGCATGTTGGGCTTGAGCCGCAGCTTTGTATTGGAACGAGATCGCGGGGTATTGGATGGGCTGCTGCTGGCTCCGGTGGATCGCAGCGCCATTTATTTTGGCAAAATGATCGGCAATGTGCTGTTCATCAGCCTGGTCGAGCTTTTTATTCTGCCCATTTTTGTCATCCTGTTCAACCAGGCCGCAGCAACCTTGCCGCTTTTGTGCGGCGTGGTCATTTTGGGTACAATTGGTTTTGCCGGCGTCGGTACGTTGTTCTCGGCTATGGCCGTTCATACCCGCGCCCGTGAAGTGATGCTGCCGATTATGCTCTTTCCGGTGATCGTGCCGCTGCTGTTGGCGGCTGTTCGCTTGACCTCAGCCATTTTAGATAATACCCCTCTGGCCGAGGTCAGTCATTGGCTGGCGCTCTTGATTGCCTTTGATGCTATTTTTATCGCCGCTTCTTTTATGCTGTTCGAGTATGTAGTCGAAGAATGAGCGAATGGCGAATAGCGAATGGCGAATAGAATAATTTGTAAGCGCAGCCCTCTTTCTAATTTCTAATTTCTAATCTCTTGTTTTTTATTTCTTTTCTGGAGTGATTTTATGGCGACACCGACCGCCTTAACGCAGCAAGCAAAAACCGAGTTAACCGCTGGCGGATTTAACTGGGGGTTGGGGTTAACTCTTATCAGCGGTATCTTGATGCTGGCCGCCCTGTACATGGCTTTAGCTTGGGCCCCTGATGCGCTCAACCTGGAAGCTCCGGCCGAGCGATATGCCCAGCGCATTTTTTATTTCCACGTCCCCTCGGCCTGGATCGGTTTTTTGGCCTTTATCGTGGCGGCGGTGGCGGCGCTGCTCTATCTTATCACCCGTAACCCCCGTTGGGATATTTGGGGGTTGGCTTCGGTTGAAGTGGGGCTGGCCTTTTTTACCATGGTCATGCTCAGCGGCCCTATCTGGGCCAAGCCAACCTGGAATGTATGGTGGACCTGGGACCCACGCTTGACCATCTCCACCATCAGTTGGCTGTTGTATATTGGCTATCTTATGCTGCGCGGTGCGGTAGACAACCCGGAGCGCCAGGCTCGCTTTGCGGCTGTCTATGCCCTGATTGCGGCTATCTCGGTCCCTATCAATTGGATGGCAATTCGCTGGTGGCGGACCATCCACCCGGCCGTGGTGGCCCCCGGCAAAAACAGCGAGGCTATGGGTGGGTTTGGCATGTCGGATAATATTATGCTCACCCTCCTCTTCTGTCTGGTAGCCTTTACCGTTTTCTATATTACCTTGATGTACCATCGCATTCGATTGGAAAACTTGAAGCGGCGGGTGGAAGCGGTTAAGCAGGAGATATTGTATCAATAATGCGTGGGGCGTGATGTGTAGTGCGCTAATTTTACGTACCACGCACTACGCACCACGTCAATAGTATGACCTTATAAAAGGATTTTCTCAATGGGCGACACAATTTATTTAGCCGCCGGCTATGCCGTCTTTTGGATTGTGAGTTTTGTTTACATTTATACCCTGGTTAACCGCCAGCGTAATTTACAAAAAGAGGTCGAGATGTTGGAGCAGTTGGCCCGGCGCGAAGGGAATGGCGAATAAAAGAGGTTGAGGCTGAAGTAAGGAATCCGTTAGATTTGCGTCGTAAGATTGAGAAAGCGTCTTACCTCTTGCATCTTGCGTAACACGCTTTGCGCGGAAGACGCAAGACGAAGTAATACGGATTGAATAACTGTTTCCCGGAACTACCTAAAAGGAAATTACTTATGGGCATCGAAAATATCACTGTTTTTGCCGCTTTCATCGCCGGATTGTTATCCTTTATTTCCCCGTGTGTTTTGCCGCTCATCCCGGTTTACCTGGGTTATTTGAGCGGTTCAACGCTGGCAGGAGAGGAAGCGCCGCCACGGAGTTACGTCTTTACCCACGCCCTCCTGTTTGTGGCCGGATTTACCTTTGTGTTTGTGGTGGTTTTCGGCGCACCGGCCGGCTTTTTGGGCGGAGCGTTGGGCAAGGTTGCTGATTATATGGTCTGGGTTGGCGGCCTGCTGTTGATTATTTTTGGGCTGCATATTATGGGGGTGATTACCATTCCCATCTTCAATATCCAAAAGAAAATGGAGTACGGTTATGGCCAGACCCCCAGCTACGCTCGCAGTGTCTTGGTGGGGATGACCTTTGCGGCGGGTTGGACCCCTTGCATTGGCCCGCTGCTGGGCGCTATTCTAACTTTAGCTATTCAGGGGCAAAATGTCGGGCTGGCAATGTCATATCTCTTTGTTTACTCTATGGGTTTAGCCGTACCGTTTCTAATTACCGCCTGGATGCTGACCGCCGCAACCAGCCAACTTAAAAAACTCAACCGCCACATGGGCCTGATCGAGCGGGTCAGCGGCGCCTTTATCATTCTCATCGGGGTCATGCTGCTGACCGGCACCTTTACCTATTTTAATACCATCGCCAATCAATTGGCCCCGGCCTGGCTGCTCGAAAACATTTAGGTTGGGACAATTAACAGAAAGGCCGGAGGGTATTGCATCTCCGGCTTTTTGTGTATAATATGAGCTATGGAAAAAATAATCTTGTATACCAAACTAAACTGCCATTTGTGCCAGGATGCCTATATGATGTTAATGGAACTCACCCTCGACATCCCGCTCGAAATTGATTTGGTAGACATTTCTCACGCCCATAACAGCCATCTTCGCAGCAAATACACCGACCGCATCCCGGTTCTGGGCCGGCCTCAAAACGGGGCTGAACTCGACTGGCCTTTCACCCTGGCCGATGTTAAAGCCTTTCTCACCAACCCATCCCCGGCGCAACCCCCTGATTTATGACCCCCGAAGTCTCCCACCGCCGCCCGGTCACCGGGCCGGCCCGCGAGCTGACTCTGTGGGCGAACCGGCGGATTTTGTGGCTGGCCCATCACTGGTTGGCCGTCTTTAATACCTTCTTTTTTCTTTACGTTGGCCTGCCTTTTTTAGCCCCCCTATTATTGGCCTATGGTTACACCGATGCGGCCAATATTCTTTATAATCTGTACCGGGCCACCTGCCACCAACTGCCTTCACGGTCCTATTTTATTCTGGGCGAACAAGTCGCCATTTGCCACCGCGATGTAGCCATTTATGCGGCTTTTCTGCTGGGCGGCCTGGGCTACGGATTGGTGCGGCCTCATCTGAAACCGCCCCAGGTTCGCTGGTATGTTTTTTTTCTGTGGCCGATTGCCCTGGATGCCGGCATGCAGCTCGCCAGCGATTGGCTGGCCAGCGGCGTCTCGATGGGCGCGCTGTGGGCCATCGGCCTGATTGCGCTGGGCCTTACCAGCGCCATTCTGCATTGGTTCAGGTATCTCACCTGGCACAGCTATCTCTATTTTTTGGCCGGTCCCCTGGCGCTGATCTACTTGAAATATTTTGGCCCTTATCAAAGCGACCTGTTTCGACGCACCATTTCTGGAGTGATTTTTGGCCTGGCCTCGGTGTGGCTGGCCTACCCCTATCTGGAAGATGCGTTTCAGGATATTCGCCAACAGATCAGCGACAAATTAGCTCGCGCCTCCCGCGTAGATACCCCGATAAGCGGGCGGTAACATAGCGGCAATGCGCTGCATTAACACTTCGGTCAGTCGGCGCAGCGTATCCCCCTCATAAGCCGTCGAACCGGCCAGGGCTACCATATCGAGCGGGGGGCCGGCCTCCATTCTGATTTTGTTACCTTTCCAACCCTTAAAGCCAAACTTTTCGGTACCGCTGATAGCCACCGGCACGATCGGTACCCGATAATCGAGCGCCAGCTTGACCGCCCCTACCTTGCCCCGGCGCAACTGAGCCTTGCCTTTGCTGCGCGTCCCCTCGGGGAACATGCACAAAATCTGGCCTGCTTCCAAAACCCGGCCCGCCTGCCGCAGCGCCCAGGCATCATTTTCACCCCGATGCACCGGAAACGAGCCGCACAGCCGGATAGCCCAGGCAAAGATAGGGTTTTTGTACAACTCTACCTTGGCCATAAAGTGGGGATGGCGGGGCGCATGCAGGCCCACGTAAATCACATCCATATTGCTGATGTGATTCGCCGCCAAAATACATGGCCCCGTTGCCGGAAAGTTTTCAAAACCGATCCGCTCCACGTCAGCCACCGCATGGAAATAAAGCCCGCCTAAAAATTTAATAGTCCGGCAAAAGGTGGTCTCGTGGGTGTACCATGTCAGGCTGTCGCGCCAGTCTGGGCGAGGGATTATTTTAGAGGCTTCTTCCATCAGTTCCGTTATTCCTTCAACGCGGCCAATATCTGCTCGCTGTGAGTTTCTGGTTTGACCTTGCGGAAAATCTTTTCGATCACGCCGCCGGCCCCAATCAAAAAGGTGGTTCGCTCCACCCCCCAGAACTTTTTGCCGTACATGGATTTTTCCACCCAGACCCCATACAACTCGGCCACTTCGTGATTTTCGTCGGCTAATAACAGGTAGGGTAAATTCTCTTTGGCCTTAAACTTGGCCTGATCCTTCACCGTATCCGGGCTGACGCCCAGGACGATCACATCGGCTTCTTGATATTGTGAGAAATCATCACGGATTCCCTGGGCTTGAACCGTTCAGCCACTGGTCATAGCTTTGGGAAAAAAGTACAATACGACTCGTTTGCCCCTAAAATCCGATAACTTCGTTGGCTTGCCCGTATCGTCGAGCAACTCAAAATCGGGGGCCATTTCTTTTTCGTTAAGCATTGTGACTCCTTAAAAATAAAGATACGATGACTCGCCCACAGGGGGCCTTCGGCTCTGAGGCGAGGAGGCGAAGAACTTCTTCGCCTCACGTCTCAGAGCCTCCTCGCCTCTCTTCCGCCAGAAACGCCAGGGTCAACACCGCCGCCAGATAGCCCAGGTAATTCGGCTGGAGAAAACGAGACACGAAAAAAAAGACCAGCAGCAATATCCCGTAACCATATAACATGGTTCCCATCGTGTTATGCCGAAGCTGCCGGCGCAGCAAAAACCACAACAGCGGCCCGCCGATGAGCAGCTCAGGGATGATAAAGGGCCAATACTGAAAGCGGTCTGCCACCCCACCCAAAGCCAGGACCAGGTTGCTGGCCCCCCAACCCCAGATTTGATAGCCGGTCGGCCCCTGCCCGGCCGACCAGCGCCAGACATCGTCAATCATGGCCTCAGGATTCCACACAAACCAGGGCAGGGTACACAAGCCAAAAACGACCGGCAGCGGCCAGGCTTGCCGCCAGAGCGTGACCATTCGCTCAGGCCAGCTTCGCCCACCCCAGCCCTCCCGCAGCAGGTAAAGCAGCCAGAAGGGCGCTAAAAACCAGGCCGTCGGCTTGCTGGCCCAGGCCAGTCCCAACGCGGCAGAAGCCGCCAGCCGCCGGCCTGGAGAGGTGGAACCAACCAGCCACAACGCCAGCACAATCCAGAAAAACACAAACGGGTCGTTCTCGCCAAAAATCACGCTGACGGCCAGAATGGGGTTGAGTCCCACCAGGGCCAGGGCGATTAATTTTTCTCGCCGCCCGCCGACAAGCTGCTGCGTTAGCACTAAGGTTAAAGCAAAGAGCAGCAGGTAAACCATGCGCTCGTCAAACCAGCCCAGCAGCCCCCGGCTCAACAGATAAAATGGGGCTGAAAAAATAAAGGTCCAGGGCAGGTAAGGGTAATGGTACAGCGCCGTGCGGTACTCGTCGAAACCCCACTCGGCCATGGGCGTGTCCACGTAATCCTCGACGTAAGGGTTAAGACCCTGGAGAAAGTAGGCAATGGTCGCTTCGGTTTGAATCACGCCCCCATCGTGGGCATAGCTGGCCGGCCCACTCAGGTGGCGCAGGTTGATCAGCAAAATTGTTTTGCCAAAAACCAGCAGAGCGATGATGCCGTAAATGAGGGCCAGCTTCAACCGATAAATCGTTTTGGCCCGCCGTTCCTCCTCAAAACTGTCAACCACCCCGTAGACCACCAGCAGCCCAAAGGCCGTGACAATCAGCATCAGACTGACCGGGTCGGTCTCCGGGTGCGCCAGACGGTCCAGGCTGGTCGCCGGCCACCAACCGGCCACCAGCCGGCGCACGTCTTCATGACGTTGAGGCAGCACCAAATCGGCCAGGGTGTCAATCCGAACTCTGGCAATAACGAGGATCACTAAAATGAGAACGTCGAAGGATTTTTTCAAAGCCCTGCTTGCCAGGCCAGATTATACCACACGTAAAACGTAAAACGTAAAACGTGAGGTGTGAGGCGTGATATGTGAGGCGTGAAGCGTGAAGCGAAGAGGCGAGGAGACGAAAGTATAATGGTGTCTCTGTGTCCCGGTGTCCTCGCGTCCTCGCCTCTTCTCACAGCCCCAAAATAATCCGAGCGATGGTAAAATAGATAAACAAACCGGTGGCATCCACCAGGGTGCTCATCACCGGGCCGGAAACAACGGTGGGGTCAATGCCCACACGAGCCGCTATCAGCGGCAGCAGCGAGCCGGCTCCGGTGGCCCATAACACAATCCCGGCAATGGAGGCGGCGACCGTCAAAGCCAGCCGGTGATCCTGGGTCCAAAATACGGCCAGGCCGTAAGCGACCAGGGCCATCCCCATCCCCAGTACCACGCCGATACGTATTTCGTGCAGCCAGACATGCCAGGCATCGTTCCAATCTATATCACCGATGGCCATGGCGTGGATAATAGTAGCGGTGGTTTGGGAGCCGGCGTTGCCGCCGGTGCCAATTAGCATAGGAATAAAAATGCCCAACGCCACCATGGCCGCCAATTCATCCTGGAACGAGTCCATGACCAGGCCGGTCAGGGTAGCGGTGATAAATAGGAGCAATAACCAGCCAATCCGTTTGCGGGTAATTGCCAAAATGCTGGTATCGAGATAACCCCGGTCCAGCGGTTCGGCCCCACCCATTCGCTGCATATCTTCACCGGCCTCGCTTTGAATGACATCCACCAGATCGTCAACGGTGATAATACCGAGCAGGGTCTTGTGTTCATCCACTACCGGCAGGGCCAGCAAATCGTACCGCTGCATCAAATCGGCGCACTCTTCCTGGTCGGTATCGGTGTAGACATAAACCACATCAGTATCCATGATTTCGGTGATGGGGGTCGCGGGATCAGCTACAATTAATTGGCGCAGGTTGACCACCCCGACCAGCCGCTTGAGGGCGTCGGTGACAAAAAGATAATAGATGGTTTCTTCGTCGGGCCGCCAGGCGCGGATAGCGTCAATGGCTTGTTGGGCCGTCATGCGCCGCCACAGCGGAATGTAGGCCGAGGTCATCAAACCGCCGGCGGTATCGTCCTCATAATGCGCCAGCGATTTGACCTCGATGGCCGATTCTATCTGGGCCAGGATAGCCTGGGCCTGCTCCGGTTCCAGATCGTCCAGCAAATCGGCGGCCTCATCCGGCTCCATTTCGTTGACAATCTGGATGAGTTTGTCCAGGGGTAGCTGTTCGGCCAGCTCTACGACATCTTCGTCGTAGAGTTCCTCTAAAATATCAGCCGCATCGGCCGGATTTAACTCCGGCAGTAGGGCGGTTTGCTCGTCTTCGTCTAGTTCCCAAAAGAGGTCAGCCTGATCGGCCGGGCGGAGTTCCTCGATAATGGTTGAGGCAGTGGCCAGATCATTTGCTTCCAGGGCTGAACGCAACTGTTCCAGCACATCTTCGAGGATTACTTGGTCCATAGAACACCTCCGTTTATGGTCAACAACCCGGAGGCGCTTAACGCTGGACCGCCAACCGGGGGTTATTTGATTGGTTGAGTCAGCAACCGGGGGCAAAGGGACCGCTGTCCCCTGGTACTGACCGTTGAACTATCGTCCACCATTAAACCTTTTTTAGACAGTTCCAAGAAAATTAAATCCGTTAATGCCGTAAAATCTTGGAGTTATCATGGGGATCACCCGCGCCAAAGATTTTAAAGAAGAGTCATAACTTTGTCAAAGCAAAACCGATTGCGATAGGAATTTTTTAAAGTTGCCCCCTTGAAGGTTGGCCCAGAATAGGGTATCATCAGTGATGTAATTTCAAATTACGCCAAAAAAAGAAGTAGGGGGTAAAAATGCTGGTCTATGTTGATCTTGAGCATCAACCTTTGCAGCAGCAGCCGGAGCTGTGGGAAAAATCGCTGGCCCGGCGCTTGAAGCACAAATACCGGCCGGAGTTAAATTGACTCAAGACTTCGCTCTGCTTCGCCAACGCATGCGCGCCACCGGCATTAGCTTGGCCGGACTCGAAGGGGCCTGGTGGCTGCCGGCCGCCGAGCCCTTTGTCTTACCTGCTCAAGCCGCTGCCGACCTGGCGGCGATTGGCCGGGCGATTTTTGTGCTCTTCGACGTGGCGACGGGTCTTTATGGGACTCCCCCCGGAGTCAAAGGTGGTCTCGATGCCCTGCTGAATTACAAAGTCCCACCCACCATTCCCCGCCTCATGAGCCAGGGCCGAGTGGAGTCCGTGCGCCCCGATTTCCAACTTATCCTCACCCCCGAACTCATTTCACAACCTCAGACTATAACACCTAACACGCAAGACGCAAGACGCAAGACGCAAGACGCATCACGCACCACGCACCACGCACCACGCTTCATCGCCACCGAACTGGAAATCTGCCCTTCGGCCCACGGCTATGCTCACGCCATGCAGGTGGGTTACGGCCTGCCCACCGATTTGGCCGCCGGCTTTGCCCGTTACCTGCAAGGGCGGGAACTGTTGTTTGTTGGCACCGAGCAGTGGAGCGAATTTCTGTTTGAACAGTTAGCCTTCTGTCGCGCCCTGGCCGAAATTGGCGGACGCGGGCGCGTGTTGTATGATGTGCCTATTGCCACGATGGCCGCCGAAGTAAATCAGGGCCGGCGCTGGCAGTCGCCGGAGTTTGGCATCAAGGAAAAACTGATCACCTGGCACTTCGACGATATGCTGGCCCGCATCGGTGATTACGGTTTCGAGCCTTTTATCTACCCTGACGCTGCCGGTTGGCCGGACGAGGTAGGCGAGGCAGTGGTCTTTCGTTTTGGTTATTTTGACTGTTTCACCCCGGAGAAGCTCCACTATTTTATCCAGTGGCAGGCCAAAGGCGCGACCTTGCTCAACCCGGCTATGTTCATTTTGGACAGCAAAACCATCCTGGCCGCCCTGAATTTGCCGGTGGTACGCGAGCAAGTTGCCGCTGCCCAGCCCGATGCCCTGGCCGTGCTGGATAGCTCGATTCCCGAAACACGGCTGTTGCAGCCGGAAACCGTAGCTGATATCATTGACCAAAAAGATGACTGGCTTATCAAATATGCCGGCTTTGACGGCGACAACCAGGCCTGGGGTGGGCGCAGCTTACGGGTGGGCCGCCATTGCAGCGCCGAAAGCTGGCGCACGATATTAACCGAGGCCCTGGCCCTGCCCTGGCCGGTGGTGGCGCAGCGCGTCGTTCCTTCGGCGCAGATAGACCTGGCCTACCTTGACCCCGCCAACGAGGTTAGACTGATGCGGCAGGGAACTACCCGCTTACGGGTTTTCTTTTTGCGCCATCAGGCTGAAACCCTCGTTTGTGGGCCGCACCTGACCGTTTCGGGCGGGACGATGCAGGTCTCCGAAGCCACCGACGCCATCCAGGCCCCGGTGGTGTTTCGGGATTGAAAGTTGTTTTTATATCTAGGAGGTTGGAGATTGGGAAAGTGTTCGGAAACTGTTTTGTCTGACTTGCCCGCCCGGCATGAATGCCAGGGCTACACAACACCGCCGGGTCAACCCGGCTTTAGCCCGATTGATCGGGCGCTGTTGCATAGTCCGGCGACTTCATCGCCGGACGAGCGCCGGTAACAAAGCCGCCGTTAGGATTTCCGAATGTTCCCATTAGAGATTCTTTAATCTCCAATCTCCAATCGCTATTTATTGGGAGGGAAAGGAGGCAGCGTCGAGCGTTCATTTTCCAGTCTGCTTGATTAGTTTGTTGTTTTAAATCTCAATTTTTTAGAATAAGGAGATCACTCATTATGTCTCAAACCGATCCTGCTGCCCCTGTTCCAACCCCGGCCAAACCCAAATCGCGCGGCCGACAAATTGGCTGCGCCATTTTGGCTGTTGTCGGCTTGATTTGCGCCGCCTGCGCCGGATTTAATTTTTACCAATACACCGTTCAACAGGATAATTATGAGGCCGGACACGCCGCCTATCTCAATTCAGACTGCGCCACCGCTGTGCCGTTTTTTGAAGCGGCCCTGAGCGGCGGCGGGTTAGGGGGCGACAGCAACGAGGCGGCCAAAGCCTCGGCGGTTGAAAAAGCCGAGTGCGACGAATTGCAAAAAGCAATTGACGCCCAGGCCGGCGGCGAGGTTGGCCCGGCCCTGACCGGCTACGCTGATTTTCTGGCTGCCTATCCGACCACCCCCCTCAGCCCCACCGTGCGCAGCCAAACCACCGGCCTGTTTGCCCAGGCCGAAGCCATCGCCGCCCAGGCCGACCAACCCGTGTGCCAGAGTTTTGAGGCCCTGCGCGCCCAGGAGTTGGTCCCGGCCGGGGAAGCGGCCCTGCCGCCCCTGCTGCTGGCCTGCGGCCAGGTGTATGAAGATAACAACGACCCCACCAGCGCCATTGACCTGTACCAACTGCTCCTAAACGACTATCCCGACCATCCCCTGGCCGAAGAAACGACGGCAGCCCTGGCCCGCGCTTCCGTGGCCGAGGCCCAGGCGATGGGCGCGGGCAACATCCCGGCCCCGCAGAGCGTCGGCGGCAGCGGCAGCGGCCCCTCGGTGGTCGTCATTCAAAACGACTCGCCCGAAAAGCTGAGCATTGTTTTCAGCGGCCCCGAAGCCCGGATTGAAGAGCTGGAGCCATGCGCTACCTGCACCAACTACACCGGCGACGGCCCCGAAACCTGCCCGGAACAGGGTCCGATTGGCACCTACGAACTGCCCGCCGGCGATTATGATGTGGTGGTCAAATCCATCAGCGACGACGGCGTGACCCCCTTCACCGGCCAGTGGAGTCTGGCCACCGGCGATGAATATTATAGCTGCTTTTTCTTAGTGACGACGATTCAATAAGCTCTCAGGATTTAAATCATTCCAAAAATTGGATAATAGCGTGATGCGTGATGCGTGAAAATATTTTCGCGTCACGCATCACGTTTTACGCTTCATATTTTTGCCGCAGAGGAAAATCCCATGACAATTCGTGAAAACCGCCGCCGCGAGCGCCGCGAGCGCGGCCCTAAAAAAATCGGCCAGCTCCCGCCGGGATTGATCGGCGGGTTATACAAGCCCCTGGCCGAGGCCGATGTCTGGCGCATCCACGGGGCGGCCCTGACCGTGCTGGAACAGACCGGCCTCGAGGTAGTCGAATCGGAGTGCCGCCGGATTTTGGCCGGGGCCGGGGCTAACGTGGACGCGACTCGCAACCGGGTTTTCTTCCCGAAAAGGATGGTCGAGGCGGCCTTAAAAACGGTCAACCGCGAGGTTATCTTTTACAGCAAAGACGGCCAGACTGACCTGCGCCTGTCCGGGCAGCGGGTTCACCTGGGTACCGGCGGGGCGGCGGTGCTGGTGCTCGACCTCGAAACCGGCCACACCCGCGAGTCGCGCCTGCGCGACATTTATGACATCGGGCGGCTGGTCGAAACGCTGGACAATATCCATTTTTACATCCGCCCGGTCGTGGCCCGTGATATGTCCAACGAGGATATTGACGTCAACACCTTTTACGCCGCTCTGACGGCCACCCACAAGCACGTTATGGGCGGCTGCTACTTTCCCTCCAAAGTGGCCGAAATCAAAAAGTTGGCCGTGCTCATCGCCGGGGGCGAAGAACAGTTTGCCGCTCGACCTTTTATCTCCTTTAATCTGGGCGTGATTGTCAGCCCACTGCGCTTTGCCGCCGAAACCGTCGAAACGCTGACCGTCGCGGTGCGGGCCGGGATTCCGGTCGCCCTGGTCTCCGCGCCGCTGTCGGGGGCTACGGCCCCGGCCTCGCTGGTGGGTACGCTGGTCCAGACCATCGCCGAGGAATTGGCCGCCCTGACCTACGTGCAGTTATTGCATCCCGGCCACCCGACCCTGATGGGCGGCATGCCCCTGGTAACGGATTTGCGCAGCGGCAGCATGCTCGGCGGCTGCGCCGAACTGGCCCTCATGAACGCGGCTTCGGCCCAGATGTCTCACTTTTACGGGCTGCCCATCTACAACTCCTGCGGCATCACCGACAGCAAAATCCCCGATATTCAGGCCGGTTTTGAAAAGGGGCTGACCACCGCCGTGACCGCCCTGGCCGGGGCCAACTATAACCATCACGCCGCCGGCATGCTCGAATCGCTGCTGGCGGTAGCTTACGAGCAGTACGTCATTGACGACGACATCTGCGGCCAGGTCATGCGCCTGGTGCGCGGCCTGGCGGTGACCGAAGAGTCGCTCTCGCTGGATATAATTCATGAAGTTGCCAACGGCGAGGGCCATTACCTGGGCCAGCCCCAAACCCTCGAACTGATGAACAGCGAATATCATTACCCCCACACCGCCGACCGTTCCACCCGCGCCGACTGGGAAGCCGCCGGCAGTCTGGACATGCGCGAACGCGCCCGCCGCCAGGCTCGCCAGACCCTACAAACCTTCTTCCCGGAAATTGTCCCGGATGAAGTTGACCGGCAGGTGCGGAGCGAGTTTAATATTTTGCTGCCGCAGGAGGTGATGCGGCCAGGGGGGTATCGGTAAAACGTGGTGCGTGGTGCGTGGCGTATAATATTCCACGCACCACGCACTACGTACCGCGTGAGTTATCAAGAAGAAATTTTTCAAGGCGGACCTATGAATTACGAACAGTGGTTGGCGAGTGTACCGGCAGAGGTCACTGAAGATGCTTTGTGGCGTACCGAGGTTTATCGCTTGGCTTTATTTCTGGGTGATCTGGCCTGGTATGATGGGCGCAAACTGGCTAAAAATCCCAGTATGATTTCGCTGTCGGATCAGCTTTATCGAGCTACAGGTAGTATCAGCGCCAACATTAGTGAAGGATATAGCCGGGCCTCTGGCAAAGAACAGGCTCGATTTTACGAATATGCGCTGGGGTCAGCCCGTGAAGCGCGAGATTGGTATTTCAAAAGTCGTCACATCCTTGGTCAGGTTGTTATTGACCATCGGTTGAAGCTGTTGGCTCAAATTATCCGCCAGTTACTAAAAATGGTCCCCAAATATCGAGAAAAGCGTATCCACGAGGAACGAGTAGTCTATGAAATCGAACCTTTATCTGCTCTGTTACAAAATGCACCCTTGCCCGAAGATTAATCCATCTACCACGCACCACGCACTACGCACCACGTCAGAAAGTGATTCCAATTGAAAAAACACTTTCTCTTTTACCTTCTTTTCACCACCATTTTTGGCCTGCTGATCTGGTTTATCATCGTCCGGGGCAAACAGCTTGAAGCGGGCCGCGACTTGTCAGGCCAGAGCCTTGAAATTCCGGCCACGACAACCCAGGCAAGTCCGCTGGAAGCATGGGGAGAAAGTTTGACCGACAATCTGGGCCATCCTTTGAGCCTGTTATTGCTGCAAATTGCGGTTATCATCCTGTGCGCCCGGCTGCTCGGTTTTCTTTTTGGCAAATTCGGCCAGCCGGCGGTGATTGGCGAGATCATCGCCGGGATTGTGCTGGGGCCGTCGCTGCTGGGCTGGCTCTGGCCGCAGGTGAGCGGCTGGCTGTTCCGGCCCGACTCGCTGCCCACGCTGCAATTTTTTAGCCAACTGGGTCTATTGTTGTTCATGTTCATCATCGGTTTGGAACTGGATGTGAGCCTGTTGAAAAACAAAGCCCAGGCCGCTGTGGTGGTCAGCCACGCCGGCATTGTCTTTCCCTTTTTTCTGGGCGTCTGGTTGGCTTATGGTCTGTTCAGCCAATTTGCCCCCGGCGGCGTCTCGTTTGTGGCCTTTGGCCTGTTTATGGGCATTGCCATGAGCATTACTGCCTTTCCGGTGCTGGCCCGGATTATCCAGGAACGCGGGCTGACCCAATCGCCGTTGGGCGCGCTGGCCATCACCTGCGCCGCCGCCGACGATGTGACGGCCTGGTGTCTGCTGGCGGCGATTGTGGCCCTGATTCAGGCCGGTACGGCGATGACAGCTCTCTTTACGGTGTTGCTGGCGGTAATTTACGTCGGGCTGATGTTTTTGGGGGTGCGGCCCCTGCTGCAACGCCTCAGCGCCCGTTACGGCCAGCCGGGCCAGGTCAACAAAACTTTTGTGGCCGCGCTGTTCATTGTTCTCTTTCTGTCGGCCCTGACTACCGAGGTCATCGGGATTCACGCTCTGTTTGGGGCGTTCCTGGCCGGGGCGATGATGCCGTCGGCTCCGGCCTTTCGACATTGGCTCATTGCCCGTATCGCGGATGTCAGCTTGGTGATTCTGCTGCCGCTGTTTTTTGCCTTTACCGGCCTCAAAACGCAGATTGGCCTGCTCAACAATGGCGCGCTGTGGCTGATCTGCGGCCTGATTATTTTGGTAGCAGTAGTGGGGAAGTTCGGCGGCAGTTTGGTCGCCGCCCGCTTCACCGGCCAATCCTGGGCCGACTCGTGCGCTATCGGCGCGTTGATGAATACGCGGGGCCTGATGGAACTGGTCGTGCTCAATATCGGCTACGATTTGGGCATTCTCTCGCCAACGATTTTTACGATGATGGTCCTGATGGCGCTCATCACCACCTTTATGACCACACCGGCGCTGTCGCTGATTGATTATTTGAGCCGAAAATCGAGATCATTACCTCTGCCGTCTCTATCGGAAAAAACCTTGTAGAACACTTAAGGCGGATTGAACTACACGGTTTATCGTTCGAACAAGGTGTATCATACCTGACCGGTTTATCTGATTTGCATAAGCCTGACAGATGCTTAAACTTGATAGTCAACAGGGATGAGAGGGATATTACTATGCTGCCGGCTTCTTCCACCCAATCGGAACGCGCCCGGGTATTTTTTCTGGGCCTGTTGCAACTGCTCATTTGTCTTTTGGCCCTGTGGTGGGCCTGGCGGATTTGGCAAAATGCCGGCGGCGCAGCCAGCGACCGTTTCTGGGCTGCGCTGGCCCTGGCCCTGTTTGCCGGCGGTCTGGCCCAAATAAATCTGGTCGGCCCCTTGCGGGAGCGGCTGAGCCGGCTCTCAACTTCCCGGTTGGCTCTGCCGGTGCGTCTGTCTGCCGATGGTGCGCCCCAGGGCCTGGAATGGCCCATGTTTTCGTTGGCTCTGGCCTTTGCTTTACCCTTTTTGCCTTTGCTGTTGGTGGTTTTTAACCCGGAAACAGAGTGGATGGTTGAAATGCGCCTCATCTGGATTGGGCTGGCGCTGGTCTCGGCGCTGGTCACTGCTTTTGGGGGTTATTTGGGCGGACAAGCTCTGTACAAGCGGCTGGCCGGAGGGCAAACTATTGTCGAAGTGGAGCGTGAGACCGCCCAGGCCGGGCAAACGCTGCAAGGCTTTGTCTGGCATCAATCGGGGCGCATCCCCTCCGAGCAGATCAAAGTTGAGCTGGTGGGGCGAAAAACATTGACCCGCAGAGGCCGCGTTCACCGCACCGAAACCACGATTCTGCACCGGGAGGTGCTGGTTCCGGCTGTCCCTCTCGACCCGGCCCTGGGGCTGTGGCAAAAATCTTTTTCCTTCACCATCCCCCTTGAGGCCCGTTCCAGCGCCCCCCACACTGCCAACCCTATGATTATCTGGGGATTGGATGTCCAGGTAAATCTAAAAGATGCGCCCGACTTTACCCTCACCTTCCCTTTTACCGTTCAGGGCCTTGAGCCTGAGACCGATGACGAAGAAGATCAAGAAATAGATGAGGCTATAGAGAATTGACAAAAATGAGGCGATGATAGGGGAGACGAAGAATTTTTCGCCCCTTTATTTATGAGGAGTGTTCACGAACCTGTGGCACACCGCTAACGATGAAAATTCTTTGCCGGTGATGACCGAAGACCGGAGACCGAGGACCGGGTTGCTATCTGTAACCGGTCTCCCGTCCCCGGTCGTATTTTCTAAGGAGCATTCAGATGATCGGTGGAACACACGGAAAAATTTTGCATGTCAATTTAACCACCGGCCAAACCCACATCGAACAGCCGGGCGACGACTTTTACCGCCTGCTGGTCGGCGGGCGGGCCGTGATTGCCTACTTTTTGCTGCGAGATTTACCTCCCAACACCGACCCGTTCAGCCCGGATAACCTGCTCATTTTTGCGCCGGGGATTATGCAGGGCAGCAACCTGCCCGGCGCGGGCCGGCACGGCGTCGGCGGCAAGTCGCCGCTGACCGGGGCCATCGGCAGCGCCGAAGCGGGCGGTTGGTGGGGCCACGAATTTAAACGCACCGGCTTTGATGCGCTGGTCATTCGCGGGCGGGCCGAAAAGCCGGTCTATCTTTGGATTAAGGATGGGGCCGTGGAAATCCGTCCGGCGGACCATTTGTGGGGCCTGCTGACCGCCCCGGCGCAAGAAGCCCTCCAAAGCGAACTGGGCGACAAGCGCATCCGCGTGGCCCAGATTGGCCCGGCGGGCGAGAACCGGGTGCTCTACTCGGCGGTGATGCACGACATCAACCGGGCTGCCGGGCGCAACGGTATGGGCGCGCTCATGGGATCGAAGAATCTTAAGGCTGTAGCCGTGCGCGGAACGATCAATGTGCCGGTCGCTGCACGCAAGCAAATGACTGAGGTCGCCAAGTGGCTGGGGGCCAACTACAAAGAATTGGCTGCCTGGGCTGCCGCCGGCATCGGGCGGGGGACGCAGGACTCGCTGATGAATTGGGCCTATTTCGGTGCGCTGCCCACCCACAACTTCGGCCAGCCCGTCTTTGAGCACCCGGAACTGCTCAGCGGCGAGCGCAACTACGACATGTTTTTGAAGGAGCGCGACACCTGCCAGGCCTGCCCCATCACCTGCAAACAGGTCTTTGAAAATGAAGATGAAAACCCTTACCGCAAACTCAATCCGGCCTATGGCGGGGCCGAGTACGAGGCCATGGCTGCCTTTGGGCCATCTTGTGGGGTGGAAGATAATCTGGCGGTGCTCAAGGCCAACGAGTTAGCCAACGCCTATGGGCTGGATGCTATTTCCACCGGCGCTGCGATTGCCTTTGCCATGGAGTGTTTTGAAAATGAAATCATTACTGTCGAGGATACCGGCGGCTTGGCCTATCGCTGGGGCGACGGCGATCTGGTGGTGCGCTCGGTCGAGCTGATTGGCCGGCGCGAAGGCTTTGGCGCCGTGCTGGCCGAAGGCGTGGCCCGCATGAGTCAACGTTTTGGCCCGGAGTCCGAACCGTTCAACCTGACCATCAAGGGCCAGGAGCTGCCTATGCACGAGCCCCGGCTCAAGCAAGCGATGGGCCTGGGCTACGCTGTCGCGCCGGTGGGGGCCGACCACATGATGAACATCCACGATACTGATTTTGCCAGTGAAGGCGGCGGGCTGAAACGAGTCAATGCCGCTTTGAGCAAAAAGGTTGGGCCGCTGGCGCTCCACGATTTGGGCGAAGATAAAATGCAGGTCTTTTACACCGATGTCAACTGGATGCACTTTCAGGACTGCGCCATCAACTGCCACTTTTATCCCTACGAGTACGGGCACATGGCCGAGGCCCTCTCCGGCGTCACCGGAATCAAATACAGCATCCAAGATATTCTGGCCGTGGGGGCGCGGGCGCAAACCCTCTCCCGCCTGTTCAACCTGCGCGAAGGCTTCACCGCCGCCGACGACAAGCTGCCAAAACGGGTCATGCGGGCCTTCAAAGATGGGCCGCTGGCCGGGGTTGAAATCAACGAGGAGTCATTCAATTGGGCTAAACGCCGCTACTATGAGCTGATGAAGTGGCATCCCGACACCGGCGAACCCAGCGCCGAATGTCTGCGGAAGTTAGGGTTGGAGGAATTATTAAAGCTAACAACATAGCAGAGGCGGCTCCCACGCCGCTGTTGGCCGGGCGTGGGAGTCCGGCCCGCTAGTTTTCGGATAGGTTCTAAATAGCAGAGGCGGCTCCCACGCCGCCGGGGTACTTGGGAAAGTAGGGCATCAATGAGTCGAATACCAAGGCCAATTATTGCCAATGTAACCTATTTTATTACCAGCGTCACTTATCAACGCCAGAAATGTTTTGCCAACCCTCAATTTGCCCAGATTGTGGTGGAGCAATGGAAATACTACGAAAAGGGTTATAGATTTCATTTGGATGCTTACAGCCTATTGCCAGACCACTATCACGTGGTGCTAGGAACAGGCGAGGAAAAGACGATTTCACAAATTCTACATGCGGTTAACTCCTACACGGTCACGCTTATCAACCAGCAACTTGGCCGCCAAATTAAGGCCAAGATTTGGCAAGGGGATCCTTGGGATGAGGTCATTCGCGATGAAACCATGTATTGGCAAAAAGTTGCTTATACTCTTTTCAATCCTTGGCGTGAGGGTTTAGTGGAGGATCCACTACAACTTTATCCCTACTCGAATCTTAGTGATTGGCTTGATCGAGAAGGTGAGGAGTTTTTGTTAGACCTTTTTTCCCGTTACAAACGATGGAGTGAATAGGGCGGGACTCTCTTCCACCCCGACGTCCGGCGGCGTGGGAGCCGCCTCTGCCTTAAAACAAAAATGTTTAGAAAGCGAGAGAACGGATGAACCCAATTTACCAATATGCCGGCCTATCCAACGTCAAACAACCCGGCCTGAGCGTAGACCAATGCGCCGCTCGGCTGCGCAACCTGGCTTACGCCGAAGAACGGCTGATGCGCCTGCAAGCCGCCCACCTTGTCACCGTGCCGGAGTGGGATATCAAAGGCTTGCTGGGCCGCCTGCAATACGAAGATGCTTTGCACACCGACCAGCTTCGCAGCCGCCTGCCGGAACTGCGCATTTCCAAAAAGAAAGCCTACGAAGCGCCGGAGACGCCGCTGCAAATTGTTTTTGACGA
Source organism: Anaerolineae bacterium (assembly GCA_023151115.1). Next base: position 158,967 of record JAKLJP010000005.1, on the reverse strand, counting down.
AGCCATGCACGCCGCCAACACGGTCGAACTGCTGGCCAGTTTGGCTCTGGTCTTCAAGCCGGCCCTGCTGCAAGCCTACCGGGATTACCTGGCTGCCACTAACTCCCTGGCCGATTACCCGACCGTGCGCCTGCTCAAAATCATCATCGCCGAAGAAATGGAGACCCTGCCGCTGCTGGAAGCGGCCTATCGGGATGTCGTGGATACGCCGGAAAAAGAGGCCGAGGCTCAGCGTTGGGCCACCAGCCTGCGTGATATGTTGACCGCCGCCGGAGGGATTGGCGGGACCGGCGAGGTTGACTCAACCCAACTCCGGCCGGTGCGGGCTGTTACCCCCTACGTCATTCCCCGCCGGATGAGCCGCGACCACACTTTTCGCCAGATTTGGGATTTTGTGCATGTGGAAAATGAGCGGGCCGCCGAGCGTTTTGCCCAGATGCTGGCCACCCGTCTGAGCGAAATTACCGCCGCCGAGGGCCTGGCCTTTGTGCTGTGCGAGGTCGAAGGGCAGCCCTGGCCTTTTTACGTGGACATCTCCCGCCATCTGTGGGACGAGGTGCGCCACACCTTTTTTGGCGAAGCCGCTACCGAGCAATTTTTTGGCGACCGCGCCGCCATGCCCATCCGCAATTTTGATTTGACCTATGTGTTTCAGATGACGCCCCTGGAGCAGTACGCCGCCCTGGGCCTGGGCATCGAAGCAGCCATGATGAAATATCCGCCCGGCAAACGAGAAGAGTACGAATTTTGCCGTGATGTGGCCCAACACCCGCTGATGACCACCTTTCAAGATTTTGATTGGGCCGACGAAGTACTGCACGTCAATATTGCCCGCCGCCAGTTGAAAGATTGGTTTCGGGGCAGCCAGCAAGAGCTGTTAACCCTGGCCCAACAGGGAGTAGACCTGCGCTCACGCACCCGCAAGATGCAGCCGCCCTCGCCCCTGCCGGATATGAGCGACTTTATCGCCAAGGGTAACAACAGCACTGAAAGGAACTGACGGAACTACGCTTCACCCCTCAGTTCCTTTGAGTTCCTTTAGTTCCCATCAGTTCCTTTCTTAAACGGAGTGACCCGCATGAAAATTGACTCCATCGAAATCCATCACTACCGTCTGCCGCTCGACCCGCCTTTTCGGGCTTCGTGGGACCCCAACCCGCGCGCCAGCCACACCAGCACCCTGGTTCGGGTGCGGGCCGGCGACTACGAAGGCGTCGGCTCCGGTGATGCAATGCTCGGTTTTGCCGGGCACGAAAAACTCTTTCTCGGTTATGACCCGTTTGAGATCGAGCGCCACGTGCGCATTTTGGATAATTTGCAGTTTCATTATGGCCGCATGTGGCCGCTGGAAGTGGCCCTGTGGGATTTGATGGGCCAAATCAGCGGCCAGCCCCTATGGAAACTGCTCGGCGGGCGCAGCCAGCAGGTGCGCGCCTACGCCTCCACCGGCGAAAGGCTGCCGGCCCTCGAACGAGCCGAGTCGGCCCGCCGCTTGCGCGAGCAGGGCTTTCCGGCCCTCAAACTGCGCTTCCACGCCGCCGACCCGCGTGATGACCTGGCCATTGTCCGGGCCGTCCGTGAGTCTGTGGGGCCGGAGATGGCAATTTTGGTGGATGCCAACCAGGGCTGGCAGATGCCCTGGGACGCCGCCGCGCCCTGGGATTTCAAAACTGCGCTGTGGATGGCCGACGCCCTGGCCGAGTTGGATGTCTACTGGCTGGAAGAACCGCTGCCGCGTCACGATTATCGTGGTCTGGCCGAACTGCGGCGCAGAGCCAGAGTCCGCATCGCCGGGGGCGAGGGCAACCGCGAGTTTGCCGAACTGCGCGAATATCTGCATCACGGCTCGCTCGACGTGTACCAGGCCGACGTGGTCTGGAGCACCGGCATTTTGCGCGCCCGCCAGTTGGCGGCAGAGGTCCAGGCAGCGGGAGCGATTTACTCACCGCACACCTGGGGCGACGGGCTGGTGCTGCTGGCTAACCTGCATGTGTCGGCGGCGGTGTCGCAAGCTCCCTTCATCGAGTTTCCCTTCGACCCGCCCACCTGGACGCCGGAACGTCGCGATTTTATTTTGTCCAGTCTGACCTTGCCGGACTCTGCCGGATATATTACGCTGCCGGATGCGCCCGGTTTGGGGGTCAAGATTGATTGGGCCGCGCTGGAACCGCTGCGCATTCATCTCGGCACGATGCAGCTTTAAGCCAAACTGGTACACCTGGGTGGAAGTAAGTTTACAGTTTGTAGTGGCGACTTCAGTCGCTTAACCTGCCCAAAACGACTAAAGTCGTTACTACGATCTGTACTATGTTAGTCTGGGGGAAATCATGACTGTTGACGAATTTCTGGACAAATATTATGAGGGCGAAAATAATTTTGAAGGGGTTGACTTGTCTGGCCAAAACCTGGAAGGGCTGCGGCTGACCGATTTGAACTTCAGTGGAGCGAATTTTGCCGGGGCTAATCTGGAGGGCGCTTTTTTGGAAGGGGCTAATTTGACCAACGCCAACCTGAGTGGGGCTAATCTTCGCGGGGCTGAACTGGACCGGACGAATCTGACCGGCGCAAACACGGCCGGGGCCAATTTTGACGGCGCTTTCTTTTCCAGCACTATTATGCCGGATGGGTCGGTTAAGTAAAACAAGCTGAACCGGCAAGTTAATGGAGCCTCCACAAAGGCGTATCAAGGAGAGCCTCATGAAACGCTTCCACTGGTCCGTTGCTCCGGCCGGGGTGACGCCCGTCCAGCGGCAAAATTTTCTCAACGTTCAGATTGACGCGGTTGGTATTGGCCTGGCCAGTGCGGCGGCTCCTTTTTTGCCGGTCTTTCTGGCCCGCCTGGGGGCCAGCCATTTTCAGGTGGGGCTGCTCACCGCTATGCCGGCCCTGGCCGGTTTTCTGCTGGCGGTGGCGATTGGCTACTTTTTGCAAACCCGGCGCAATATCGTCCCCTGGTTCAGCGGGGCGCGCCTGCTGACCAATCTGGCTTACGCCCTCACCGGCATCGTGCCGTTTCTGCTGCCGCGTGATTACATTGTGCCGGCGGTGCTGCTGATTTGGGCCGCCGTGACCATCCCTCAGACGGTGGTCAATATTTCCTTTTCGGTAGTGATGAACGCCGTAGCCGGCCCGGAACACCGCTATGAACTGATGAGCCGGCGCTGGTCTATCCTGGGTTTTACCACCGCTGTAACCGTCGCCATCATGGGCCAGATTTTGGACCGGCTGAGTTTTCCGTTTAATTATCAGGTGGTCTTTATCGCTCTGTCGGTGGGCGGGCTGATTAGCTACCACTACTCCAGCCACATCGAACTGCCGGATACAGAGCCGCCCCCGGCCCAACCCGATTTGTCGCGCTCGCAGCGTCTCCAGGGCTTTGTTCGCCTCATTCGCGGCGAACCGGCCTTTTTAGCCTTCATCGCCAAACAATTTGTTTATACCGCCGGAACCGCTCTGGCCCTGCCGCTGCTGCCCCTGTATTACGTCCACGAAGTGCAGGCCAGCGATACCTGGATTGGCCTGATCAACACCAGCCAGACGGCCATCGTTTTGGTCGGTTATTACCTCTGGATGCGCGAGTCGAAACGGCATGGCGGGCGGTTTGTGTTGCTGTGGACCACTTTTGGCCTGGCCCTGCATCCGGCTTTGGTCGCCGTGACCCATCAGGTGGGCTGGCTGGTGCTGTATGCCGGGGTCGCCGGAATTTTCCAGGCCGGGCTGAACCTGGTCTTTTTTGACGAGTTGATGAAGACCGTCCCGCCTCGCTACAGCGCCACCTTTGTCTCGCTGTCACAAAGTTTGCAAAACATGGCAACTGTCGTTGCGCCGCTCCTCGGAACCCTGCTGGCCGACCAGATTGGGCTGGGCAATGCTCTCCTGCTGAGCGCCCTGCTGCGCTTGATTGGCTTTGCCCTGTTTGCCCGCAAAACCAAAACAGGCCCCATCCCTGCGGAGGCCAGTGTTTAGCGATTTTCCATAAATAAGCTTTCCGGTCTGGAGATTGGAGATTAAAGAATCTCCAATCTCCCTGTTCCTCTGGGTGAGTCGGGATTGACGCTAGTTGGAAATAAAGTATAATCCCGGCAATAAATGGGAACGATATTGCATCATACGCAACAACTTTCATGACAAAAGAGAGCAGTATGTCCCCAACCAAACGCTCCACCGACTCAGGCATCCAATCCGTTCAGCGGGCGGCGGCCATTCTGCGTAGCTTTACCGAGGCCGAAGCTGAGTTGGGGGTGACAGCCATCAGTGAGCGGCTGGGCTTGCACAAAAGCACCGTCTCGCGCCTGCTGTCTACCCTGCTGCAAGAAGGCTTTGTGGAGCAGAACCGCGAAACCGGCAAGTACCGGCTGGGCCTGGGCCTGGTCAGCTTGGCCGGCTACGCCCTGGAACATATTGACCTGCGCCGCGTGGCTCATCCCCACTTGGTCAGCCTGGCCGAATTGACCCAGGAAACCATCAACGTGACCATCCTGGATGGGGCCGAGTGCGTCAACATCGAGCGGGTGGCCAGCCCGCGCCTGATTCGCTACGTCGGCTCGCTGGGCCGGCGCACCCCCCTGCACTGCACCTCGACCGGTAAAGTGCTGCTGGCTTATATGACCCCCGCCGAGCGAGACGCCGTTTTACCCCCAAAGTTAACGCGCTACACCGCTAAGACCATTGTTGACCGCCAGGCCCTCGAACAAGCCCTGGTTCAAATCCGGGCGCAGGGTTATGGCGTGGCCCGCGAAGAATTTGAAGAAGATTTGACCGCCATCGCTGCGCCGATTTGCAATCATCTCGGCCGGGTCGTGGCTACGGTCAGCATCTCCGGGCCAACCTATCGCCTTGAGGCCGATAAAATCGAGGCGTTTGTAGGGCCGCTGCGCGAAACAGCGCGGAAAATCTCGGCGCAATTGGGTTGCCCCGACAATAATGGTCATTCCAGAAATGGAAGCTCTATTGACCCAAGGGACGCTGATGAAGGAAAGTAATACCAGTCTCAGTGGATCCAAATTTGAGGAGACAGCACGCCCACGTGCGGCGGTGTTCGGCACGTGGGCGTGCCTCACTCCTCGGAAAATTGGATCTACTGTGTCTCCTTTTGAGCCTGGTCTCTGATAAGGCGCATTTTTTCACCTCAAAAAGAAAAACGATCAAACCCAGATTTATATAAATGTCGCAACTAAAATCATTAATTTACTTATCACGTCTCACCTTTCATCTCAGAGAATGGGCCATCCTTGGCCTCTTTACCCTCTTTACCTTCATTATGCTCTATCCCTTCTCTATCAGCCTCACTACGATGGCGCCTGAACCCAACGACCCCTTGCTGAACGTATGGCGCTTGTACTGGAATGTTCATGCCTGGCTCGGTGGGCCAACTGCCCTGGCCAATATATTCAACACCAATATTCTCTATCCTTTCCCACTTACCCTGGCCTACAGCGAACACTTCTTCATCTTGTCGGCCCAGGTTTTGCCATTCCTGCTCATTAGTGACAGCCACCTGGTCGGGCTGAATGTATCAGTGTTGCTTACCTTTATTCTGTCTGGCTATGGGATGTATTTACTGGTGACGGCCTGGACGGGGAACCGCTGGGCTGGACTGGTCGCCGGCATCCTTTTTGCTTTTTCCCCCAACCGTTTTGGCCGCTTCAATCATTTGGAACTGCTGGTCACCCAATGGATGCCTTTGGCGCTGCTCGCGCTACACTGGACCCTCACCCGGCCCGGTTGGCGTTATCCCTTCTTACTGGGCCTTTTCTTTAACTTTCAAGCCCTTTCCGGCTTTCATTACTCGCTCAATTTGACTATTGCCTGCGCCTTACTGGCCCTGGTTTATGTTTTGAGCGGTCGAGTCTACTGGCGCTGGAGTTTAAGCTTAGCAATCGGCCTCTCGACCCTGGTCACCTTGTTAATCAATGGGCCGATATGGCAGGTGTATCTCCGCTTTAGCGATGTGATGGGAGCGGTGCGCACCCCCGGTGAGGTACGTATCTACAGCGCTGCTTTGACTGATTATCTAACTGCCATTCCTTATAATTGGCTCTATGGTTGGACCTTTGGCCGCTGGGCGACACCAGATCATCAAACCCAGCCTTTAATGCCGGTGGGACTGACAGGCCTTCTGTTAGCGCTGCTTGGCTTACTGGCTGTAGGGACTCGTCCCTACCGACGGCGTAGCCACAGGTTGAATCCCCGGCAAAAGCGGGCTGGCGGAGCGCAAAATTTTGCCCTACCCACAATTGTTTTCCTGTTTGTCCTTGTATTTGTCTTTTTATGGCTCTCCTTTGGCGTAAACGAGGCTGCGCTTGGCCCACGGTTCGTCCCCCTGCTCAGGTATTCGCCTTATTTTTGGTTATATGACCACGTTGTTTTTTTTCAGGGCATTCGTGGAGTGGGTCGTAACAGCATTATGGTGGTTGTCGGGCTGGCTGCTTTGGCCGGTTGGGGGGCAGCAACCTTGTTTAAAGTTATAAAACAGGGTTTTAAAGTCCAGGCTTTAGTTTTGATCGTCCTGATACTACTTGAGTCGTGGTCGGCGCCGTTACTTGGACCGGAAATTCCTACCGGATCGCAAACGCCGCCCGTATATACCTGGCTTCGGACAGAGACTCCGGCCGATGCGATTGTTTTAGAACTACCTCATCGCGTCTCCATCTGGGCGCCTAAGCCCGGCCAGCGAGTTTTTGATACAGGTGTGTCTGAGTTTATCTACGAGTATTACTCCTCTTACCACTGGCGGCGGATAGCTAACGGCAGTACGGGGTTTACCCCACCCATTTATGAGCGTTTTCGCCAATGGTTCGCCACATTTCCTGATGTCCGCTCGGTTGACGTCATCCAGCAATTGGGCATTGACTTCATTATCCTCCATACGGCAGCCTATAAACCAGAGGATATGCAGCGACTTTTGGCCGATTTGCGGGCTTATTTACCTTCTTTTACTCAGGTGCATCAGATTGGCGAGTCGTTGGTATTGAGAGTGGGCCGGCCACAGTGTCGGGCCCATCCTGACCAGATTAAGGTCTCCATGAAACCTGCGCCCGGTTTGGATGGTTTATCCCGCGCGATGCGAGTCACCTATCATAATGAAGGAGTAGCCGCTTTTGTAGCCGATGTGCAGCGAGTCAGCCACCTGACTTTTTCCGGGGGAGACGGCAAGAACTTTATTGAGCCGCTGGTTACACCTGCGGGTGAAGCCGAGTCTATTCTCGTGCCGCTGCAAAATGAACAGCAAGCAGACTTGGTAACCGGGGCCTGGTTGGCTACCCTTGACCGCCCTGCCTTGCTAACCAAGGAAATCTCGCCGGGGTCTCCACTTTCGAGCCAGAGTGGCTCTGAACAATGGCAACCCCTCAGCCTAAAATTTGCCGCAGGACCTCAACTGCTGGCTTATAGTTTACAACCACAAACGCCAAGTCCCTGCAACAAATTAACTCTGGCTCTAAAATGGGCCGACGGCCAAGCCGGTGACACAGCTACGGTACGACTGCTCGACCCTTTTGGCCGGCTGGTGTTGGAACATACCGCTCGACCCTGGGCTGAAACCGGCCAGGAGACAGTGGATATACGGACCTTGCCGCTGCCTGGCTCGCTGCCAGCCGGACGTTATAGTTTGCGCATTTCCGTAACCTCAGCTGAAGGGCAGGAGCGTTTGGCTGTCACTGCTGCGGGGGCAACGATTCCCGCTGATCAACTTCCGTCGCTGCCGCTGGTCATTCACCCCGCCTGGCTTTCCCTACCATCCGGAGTTGAACCAGTTGATCAACCTGTTCTTGGTGAGGCAATTCGTTTGTTGGGGAGTCAATTAAGCCAGGCCGAGCCGGTTAAAGCAGGCGACTGGCTGCGTTTCACCCTGTTCTGGCAGGCGGAACACCCTATTAAAACCGACCTGACCGTGTTCACCCAACTTCTAGGTCCGGATGGGCGCGTGTGGGGCCAATGGGATAATCAACCCAAAGGCGGCTGGTACAGCACCTCCTTATGGTTGCCCAAGCAGCCGATCGCTGACGATTATGCCTTTCCCCTTGATTCCGCTGCTCCTCCCGGCGAATATCGCTTAATTGTGGGTATGTATGACTCAGCTACCGGGCAGCGAGTTGCGGTAAGCGCTGGGCCGAACCAGGGAAGTAATTTTATCGAAATCGCTACGGTTATGGTTGCCAAACCCTGAACGAGTCACTTTTGTAACCTCAATATCACTTAGCTTCAGCCCGTTTTTGGGGCCATTGAACCGCCTGTTCGAAGGTATCCATAATGACTGCCAACTCCGGGGTTTCTTGGCGCAATTTCTTATGGAGCCAGTTCCTTAAATTCCCTGAAAAGGACGTTTTGTGACCAGAGCTAACCCACCCCGCCGCCGCGACCGCCGCCGGGCTTCTCCCCTGGCGGACCAAACCTTCCGCTTGTTACGCAACCCCTACCCGCCGGTCGAGGTGCTGTCGGCGGAACAATTGGAGCGGATTCACCAAAGCTCGCTGCGAATTTTGGAAGAACTGGGCCTGGAGTTTTGGGATGAGGAAGCCCTCGACCTGTGGCAGCAGGCCGGGGCGCGGGTAGACCGGGCCAACAAGCGGGTCTGGGTCGAGCGCGGGCTGCTGTTGGAAGCCATTGCCAAAGCACCGGCCGACTTTACCCTGCGGGCGCGCCACCCGGCCCACAATCTGCATATTGGCGGCAACGCGATCAATTTCGCGCCGGGGGCGGGCTGCCCGTATATCTCCGATTTCAAGCGGGGCCGCCGGCCGGGGACGCTGGCGGCGTTTCAGGAGATTGTGCGGCTGGTGCAGCAGTGCCCGCCGCTGCACATCGTCGGTGGGATCATGGTCGAGCCGCAGGATTTGCCCGTGCCGACCCGCCATCTGGACCAGGTTTACAGCCAGTTTACCCTCAGCGACAAGGCCCTGATCAGCCCGGCCCGCAACCGCGAAACCGCTCAGGACTGCATTGAAATGGCCGCGTTGGTTTTCGGCGGGCTGGAGGAAACGCAGCGCCAGCCGGTTCAACTGGGCATCATCAATGTCAACAGCCCGCTGCGCTATGACAGCTCGATGCTGGGCGGGCTGATCACGTATGCCCGCTACGGCCAGCCGGTGGTGGTCACGCCCTTCATCCTGGCCGGGGCGATGAGTCCCATCACCCTGGCCGCCGCCCTGGCCCAGCAAAACGCCGAAGCCCTGGCCGGCATTGCCCTAACCCAACTGGTCAATCCCAGTGTGCCGGTCATTTACGGCGGCTTCACCACCAATATTGACATGCAGACCGGCAGTCCCGCCTTTGGCAGCCCCGAAGGCGCGCTGGCGTTGTTTGCCGGGGCGCAGTTAGCCCGTTTTTACGGCCTGCCCTATCGCGGCAGCGGCAGCCTGAACAACTCCAAGCTGCCCGACGCTCAAGCCAGCTACGAAACCCAGATGACCCTCTGGCCGGCCATTCTGGCCCATGCCAATCTAATCCACCACAGCGTTGGCTGGTTGGAAGCCGGGCTGGTCTTCTCTTTGGAGAAATTTATGCTCGATTTGGAAGGGCTGCTGATGATGAGCCGCCTGCTCGACGGGATCGAGGTCAGCGACGAGACGCTGGCCCTGGACGCGATGGCTGAAGTGGGTCCCGGCGGCCATCACCTGGGGACGGCGCATACGCTGGCCCGTTTTCGGAGCGAGTTTTACCTGCCCCTCATCAGCGACCGCCAGAATTACGAAGCCTGGGTCGAGCAGGGGTCACTCGACGCGAGCCAGCGAGCGCACCGGCTGTGGCAGGAACTATTGGCCGGTTACGAAGCGCCGCCGCTCGATCCGGGGATCGAGGAGGCTTTGCGGGAGTACGTGGCCCGCCGGAAGAGCGAGTTATCGTAACAATGTTCCCAACCCGGATGAGTCGAAACCGAAAAAGTTTTGCCACGAATTGCACGAATTTTCACCAAATTTTTCGTGTTAATTCGTGTAATTCTGTCCTGTTTGCCAAGATGTTGCATAAAACGGCTCGACTGTGCCTATAACCCGTCCGGTGATAAATCAGCCGGGCTAGAAAACTACGCCGGATTCATCCGGCTTAGGCAAGCCCGATTTATCGGGCGCTGTTTCATAGCCGGGGCGATTTATCCCCCGGCGTTCTCTGGCGTAACGTCCAACTTGTTTGTGAACAGGCATAATTCGTGTAATTCGTGGCAAAGTTCTTGTTCGATGTACAAGATGCTCATTGTTTATCTTTTATGGGGATGATTCCTCCGGCAACTCCTCCGACATCTCATCCGTTGCTTTGCCCCGGATTTCGTTGAGATAGTTGTGGATGGTGAAGCGGGTCACGCCCAGGTAGCTGGCAATAGCCGGAATGGCCTTGCGCATCTCAAACGCGCCGGCATCGTCCAAAAGTTGGACCACCCGCAGCCGGTCGGTTTTGTCCATTTGGGCCATCGGTTTGCCGATAAATTCTACGGCCCGGCGGCACATAGTTTCCAGCATTTGGGGGGCGTCGTCAATAAAGGCGTCTTGAAAATCGTAAGCCTCAGCAGGGTCGGCCAGGGTTTCCAGGGTACGGCGAAAGGCTACAAAAGGGCTGGCGTCAAAATTAATCTCCATACAAATCTGAGGTTCGCCCTCCTTGTCGTTGACAAAAATCAGCGACGAACGGACCATTTTGCCGCTGCGGGTGCGGGTGGTGTAATTATAGCTGTCTTCGGTGCGGCCGGCCCGCACCAGCGATAATCCCCGCGCCGTCATACAACCGCCTAGCTTCCGTTCGGTCACCGTTCCCTTGAGCCAGACGATGGATTGCTCCATATCGGCCAGATCATGCACCACCGCTTCACATTGCGGCCCGATAGTCCGGCAGACGGCTTCACCCACTTGAATAAGCTGATTAATGAGCAGCGACTTTTGGGTCTTATTCATGATTGACCTCTATTCCGGATGAGCTTACCAATTCAACAAGATGTTAAAAAATGTGCAAGTATTCCACTTACTGTTGACGTTTGTTGAATTTTGTGTTATCTTTTGGCGCAACATAAATTCAATTCGATTATACCATCTCAGGGCGAATTTGCCATAACCAAAAATCAAAGGAGGCAGCAATGAGCAATGTACCAGAATCAATTAAATATGTGGTGATTGGAGCCGGGATTCACGGGCTGAGTTCGGCCTGGCACCTGGCGATGGAACTAGAAAACCGCAAACGGGGCAGCGGCAAGGATGTGGTGGTGCTGGAAAAGTCGTATGCCGGGGCCGGGGCGTCGGGGATTGCCTGCGGCTGCGTGCGTAACTTTTACATGACCGAGCCGATCCACGCCATTTTGCGCCACAGTGTAGATGTGTGGACCTACGACCCGGTGGCCTTTGGGTTCCAACAGGTCGGTTACGTGTCGGCGGGTGAGGCCAATCAAATTGCCGATTACGAGCGGATTCACCAGAGCCAGAACTCGGTCGGTTACCCCTCCGACGTGTACGTGGGTGAGGATGCCCGCAAATTCCTCAAAAAAATCTGGCCCGATTTCAAAACCGAAGGTATTGATGTGGCCCTGCACGAGCGGGTGAGCGGCTACGCCGGGACGCGCCAGGTAATCAAGGGCCTGGCCCAAAAGTGCGCCGACCACAATGTGCAAATCGTGACCGGTATCGAAGTAACCGGCTACGACGTACAAGGCGGCCAGGTCAAGGCGGTCCACACCAATGAAGGGACCATCAAGTGCGATTTGGTCATCTGGGGGCTGGGGGCGTGGACGCCCAAACATTGGGCAATGCTCGGCCAGCCGATGACAATTGACTGCTATTTTCCCGATGGCAGCGTGGTCAAAAATAAAGATATGTGGACCTACTGGCGGCTGCTGGAAGGGGAAGTCTATTACGACAAGCCTTACCTAACGGCGGATGGCTTGAATCCGCCGGTGCTGCATGTCGAAAAAATGAACACACCGGTAGTGGACGAAACGGGCCGGGAATTGTCGGACCATTTGTATATCTATTACAAAAACGGCAACGAGCGCATGGACCGGCCCGGTTTGCAGGGCGGGACCATCCCGGTCAAGCTTGGCCCCAAGGCCACCACCGACCCCTACGGCCACGCCAACGATGAGTACCAGGCCGAGCCGGAATTTGCCGATTACATGTGCGCGGCCATGGCTCAAACGATGGGCCGTTTTGAGGGCATCCGGCCCAACTTCCGCGAACGGCGCAACGGCGGCATCGGCGCCTTCACCCCGGACAACATCCCCATTTTTGATTGGGTGGCCCCCAATGTGTATATGATCGCCGACAGCAATCACGGCTTCAAGATGACCGGCGTGGGTAAGTTGTTAGCCAAATATCTGATGGGTGACAATGTGCCGGAACTCAAACCTTTTACCCTCGACCGCTTTGCCGAGGGCCGCACCTTTGGCAAGTCGAACAGCCATTCGCCCTGGGTGTAAAATGAGGCGAAGAGGATTGCAGAACTATGCCAACATCTACGGACTTCACTCGTTTGGGCGGGTCGGACATTTTGCCTGACCGGCCCTTTACCAACCCTGACCAAAATGCTGAAGATTTGCTTCATTTACAGTATATGCTTGGCAAACTGCGCCAGCTCTTGAGCCAACCCGAAATCATCCCGGCTCAGCCTCGCCCCTATATTCTGTTTTTAGAAGAAAGCGGCGGCCGCCGCCACCGCATTGCCATGGCCAGACCGGAGGAGCTGCTCACACTGACAGAACTGACTGTGGTTGGTTTTTGCGGCACCAAGTGGCCGGAGGCCAACCGCGCTCCCCTCGATGCCGTGGACGCGGAACTGCTCAATGAATTTATGCAGCACCCGCACCTGCTCAGCTACAGTTCGCTGGAAGTGGAAGGGGGTAACTGGCGTAACCTGGTCTTGTTCAGCCACCCGCAGGGGATTGGTCACTGGGCCATCAGCCTGAAACACGCCTATGCCGCCCAGGAGTTATCGCCCACTTATTACCGGCACGTCCGGCTCCATAATGGTCTGCTGCCGGGAGGTTTGATGTCCGGCGGCGAAATTGTCCTGACTCGGACCAAGTATTACGATTACCAGGATCAATCGCTGTGGTGGGCAGTGCGGGAGTTGCAGGCGTAAGGTAGCTGCAAAAAAGTTGCTCAAGATTCGTCTTGCGTGTTGCGTCTTGCGTGAAGTAAAGCGGACGCAAGACGCAAGACGTTTCGTGTGATGTATATTAATCTTGGGCCTGCTTCATTCAATAAGGGGGGATGTCATGGCTGGCATAGATATTCTGTTTTTGTCCAAAGAGGATGTGGAAAGTCTCGATCTGGGCTTGCCAGAAATTATGGATGTGGTTGAACTGGGACTGAAAGCGCACGGCCAGAAAAAAGTGGTCATGCCCTCCAAAGATCACCTGGCCTTGGCTTACCCGGAGAAGCTGTTCAATATCCTCAAGGGCTACGTCGAGCCGGTCAACGTGGCCGGAGTCAAGGTCATCGGCGATTTTCAGAAGAATTATGAGTATGGCCTGCCTTCGGAACTGGCCCTGATTACTCTCTACCGGCCCGAAACCGGCGCGCCTTTTTGCATTCTGGACGGCACGTTGACTACCTGGATGCGCACCGGTGCGGTAACGGCGGTCGGGGCGAAATACCTGGCGAAGCAAAAGCCGCGGGTGCTGGGCCATATCGGGGTGCGGGGGACGGCCTGGTACAATGTGGCCATGCTCGACCTGCTCTTTGATTTTGAAGAGATTCGCGTCACCAGCAAGCGGCCCGAATCGCGGGAGCGTTTTGCCGGGGAAATGTCGGAGCGACTCAATAAGCGGGTCGTGGTTAAAGAAACAACCGAAGAAACCGTGCGCGATGCTGACATCATCATTGACGCCTCACGCTTGCTAGAGCACGAGGTGCTGGTCAAGGATGAGTGGGTCAAGCCGGGGGCGCTGATCCAACCCTATGGCGCGGTGCTGTCTGTTGCCCCAACGCTGCCGTTTACCGTAGACAAAATGTTTGTGGACGACTGGAACCAGTGCCAGAAATCGCAGTACGGCCAGTTTGCCGGGCTGATCCAGGCTGGGGAGCTGCGCGACGAGCATATCAGCGGCGAAATCGGCGAGGTGGTGGCCGGACTAAAGCCGGGCCGCGAGTCGGAGCAGGAGCGGATTCTTTTCTGGCACAAAGGTTTTGCGGTCAGCGATATTGTGTTGGGCAATTTGGCCTATCAGAAAGCAATCGAAAAAGGGGTGGGCACTCTCTTGAGCTATTATCGTGAGCCACGGGATATGTAATCTTTGGAGTGATCTTAAACCCAATACTTTTCAAATAAGGCTGTAGCATAGGGCCTTGTGCCCGCCCACAAGGGGCTAAACTACGTTATTTGAAAAGTATTGACCTTAAACCGACATTTAATCATCCTCAACAAAACCCTCCTGGTATTTTTTGCCACTATCATTAAATTGGTATTCCTCTCCAAGTGAATTGACACCATTTCAAAACATGTTAAAATGGCCCAACTTTCTGGCAAAATTTGGGAACTGGGTTGCGCCATACGCAACGATAACTTTGAGAGGAGCAACAGCCTATGTCAATTAAACTATTGAAACAGGGCTTGAACGGCCACAAACCCTTGGAGCCAATGTGGCGGCAGCCGCCGCTCAAAGATAGCTACGATGTCGTCATCATCGGCGGGGGGGCGCACGGGCTGGCCTGCGCTTATTACCTGGCCAAGCACCACCAGATTACCAACGTGGCTGTGTTGGAAAAAGCCTACCTCGGCAGCGGTGGCAGCGGCCGCAACACGGCCATCATCCGTTCCAACTACCTCACCCCCGAAGGGATTCTCTTTTACGATGAGAGCGTCAAACTGTACGAGAACATGGCCGAGGAGCTTGATTTTAATGTCATGTTCTCGCAGCGCGGCCATCTAACTTTGGCCCACACCGACGCCTCGCTGCGGACCATGCGCTGGCGGGCCGAGGTCAACCAGATTCAGGGCGTCAACAGCCGGGTGATTTACCCCGCCGAAATCAAAAAACTGGCCCCATTTATGGACCTCAGCGACCATCCGCGCTACCCGGTACTGGGCGCACTTTACCATCCGCCGGGGGGGATTATCCGGCACGATGCGGTGGTCTGGGGCTATGCCCGCGACGCCGACAAACGGGGCGTCCATCTGCACCAAAAAACAGAAGTGACCGGCATCGAGGTGGAAAACAACCGGGTCGTCGGCGTCAAGACCAATCGCGGTGATATAAAAACCGGCACGGTGCTCAATGCTACCGCCGGATGGGCGTCGCTCATTGCCGATATGGTCGGCCTCAAACTGCCGATTGAAACCCGGCCGCTGCAAGCCTGCGTCACTGAGCCGCTCAAGCCTTTTCTGGATGTGGTGGTGGTGTCGGGGACGCTGCATTTTTACCTGAGCCAGAGCGACCGGGGCGAGCTGGTTATGGGGGCGGAGGTTGACCCCTTTACCTCCTATTCCATGGATTCCACCCTGAATTTTGTGGAAGGGCTGGCCGGACATGTGCTGGAGTTGTTCCCCTCGCTGGCTAAGGTGCGCCTCATGCGCCAGTGGGCCGGCCTGTGCGATATGACCCCCGACTACAGCCCGATTATGGGCTTCACCCCGGTGGATGGCTTTCTGGTGGATGTCGGTTGGGGCACGTATGGTTTCAAAGCCTCGCCGGTTTCCGGCAAACGTATGGCCGAGTTGATTGCCACCAACCGCACCCCCGACTTGATTGCGCCGTTCAGCTATGACCGTTTTATCAAGGGTAAGCTGGTCGGTGAAAAAGGGGCGGCGTCGGTAGGACACTGATCAATGGTCAATTGTTAATGGTGAGTGTGAGAAATTGTCTGAAAAGTGGCTGAGACAGGGTGCAAACCTTGGTTTGCCGGGCAAGGCTTGCCTTGCGCTCCAGCTTTTCAGACAGCTTCTGAGGAGATAAACATGATACTCTTGACTTGTCCAAATTGCGGGGAACGGAATGTAGCCGAATTTCGCTTTGGGGGCGAATACAAAACTCGGCCCAAAAACCCAGAAGCGGCTACGGCCGATGTGACCTGGGCGGAATATCTGCACTTTAAAAGCAACAAGCTGGGGGTTCAGAAAGAGTGGTGGTACCATCGCGCCGGCTGCGGCCTGTGGTTTCTGGCCGAACGCCACACCAAAACCCACAAGGTTGAAAGAACCTACGTGTGGGAGCCGGCCAAATGAGAAAAAAAGATAAAGAAACTACCTTGCCGGATGGGCCCAGCGCAAAAGCGGAACTCCTTTCAAACCGCTTGCCCGGCCACGCTTCTCACAAAATCAATCGGGCTGAGGCATTTGAGTTTGTATTTAACGGTAAAAAATACCCGGCCTTTTCCGGCGATACCATCGCCAGCGCGTTGTGGGCGGCGGGGGTCAAAGTGTTGGGCCGTTCCTTTAAATACCACCGCCCGCGCGGCCCATTTGCCTTTACCTCCGCCGACAGCAACACCATCGTCCGGGTAGACGATGAGCCGAACGCGCGGGCCAGCACTACGTTGGTCAAACCGGGCATGGTGGTCAAGCCGCAGAATACCTGGCCCTCGCTCAACGCCGATATTATGTCGTTGACGGGGCTGGGGTCGCGCTTTATGCCGGTTGGCTTTTACTATAAAACCTTCATCCGGCCCAAAGCCTTGTGGCCGACCTATGAAAAGGTGCTGCGTAATGCCGCCGGCCTGGGCGAAGTCAATACGGAGGCGCCTGACGCCTATTACGATAAAAAGTATGAATTTGCCGATGTATTGGTCATCGGTGGGGGGCCGGCGGGCCTGAGCGCGGCTCTGGCCGCAGCTAAAACCGGGGCGCGGACGCTGCTGCTGGAAGAAAATCCCTTCCTGGGAGGACACCTGACCTATGAACGGCAAACGGTCGAAACCGAGTCTGGTCCGGTAGCAGCTTATGAACTGGCCGAAAAGTTGGCCCGGCAGGTCGCCGAGCAGCCCAATCTGCGAATTGAGTTGAATGCCACCGCCTTTGGCATTTACGATCACCACTGGGTGGGCGCGGTCAAGGATGAAACCCGGCTGCTCAAGATTCGGGCTAAAACAATGGTGGTCGCCAACGGCGCGTTGGAACGCCCGCTCATTTTCGACAACAGCGATTTGCCGGGAGTGATGTTGGGGTCGGCGGCGCAGCGCTTGATGCACCTGTACGGCGTCCGTCCGGGCAAGCGAGCAGTGGTGCTGTCGGGCAACGATGACGGTTTGCAGGTGGCCCTTGATTTGATTGCGGCAGGAGTCAAACTGGCGGCGGTGGCAGACCTGCGGGCCGAGGTCAACAGCCCGCCCGCGATCAAATTGCAGCAGGCGGGCGTTGAGATCAAAACCAATTATGTGGTGGTGGGGGCCAAGGGCAGCAAGGAAGTAACCGGGGCAATGCTGGCCCCCTTACCCCCCCCTACCCCCCCCTCAGGAGGGGGGGGTAGGGGGGGGGTACAGCCGCAACTTGAAGATGCGGAGTTTGTGCTTTGCGACCTGCTGGTGACATCGGTGGGCTGGACGGCGGCGCTGGGTTTGCTTAATCAGGCCAAAGCTAAAACAGCTTATGAGGAGGGCCGGGCTGAATTACTGCCGGCGCAGTTGCCGCCCAAAATTCACGCGGCCGGGCGGGTCAACGGCACGCACACCGTTCTGGCCGAACTGCTCGAAGGGCAGGTGGCCGGGTTGAACGCGGCCGCGGAGGCCGGTTTTGGCCGCGGCGCGCCGGCAAAACTGAGCAAGGAGGTGGTCAGCCTGAAAGCAGTCGAGCCGGTACGCAACTCCTCCTGGGTGCATGTGCCCGGCGGCAAAAAGAGCTTTATCAGCTTTGACGAGGATGTGAGCGTTAAGGATTTAAAGGACGCGGTGGCCGAGGGTTACAACAGTATGGAACTGCTCAAGCGGTACAGCACCTTGAGCATGGGGCCAAGCCAGGGCAAGTACGAAAACGCCAACACCATGGCCCTCTGCGCCGAAGCCAACCATCTGCCGGTTGGCGAGGCCGGGACAACCACCAGCCGTCCCCCTTTCAGCCCGGTTCCTTTGGGTGCGCTGGCGGGCCGGGTGATGGAGCCGGTCAAATACACGCCCATGCATAGCTGGCACGTGGCGCGAGGGGCCACCCTGATGAACGCCGGCCTGTGGAAACGCCCCGACCATTACGGCAACCCCGCGGCGGAGGTGCTGGGTACGCGCAACAGTCTGGGCCTGATTGACGTCGGCACCCTGGGCAAACTGCTCATCCGGGGCAAGGATATTCCGGCGCTGTTGGAGCGGTTGTACACCAACAAATGGAGCGGCCTGGGGGTGGGCCGCGCCCGCTACGGTTTGATGATTAACGAAGAAGGCATTGTGGCCGACGACGGGGTGGCCGCCCGGCTGAGCGATGATGCCTGGTACATCACCGTCACCACCGGCGGGGCCGAAGCGGTGTATGAGGGCCTCGAGTGGAATTTGCAGTCAGGCTGGAACTACCAAGTTCACATATCCAACCTGACCGATACCTATACCGCCATGAACCTGACCGGCCCGCATGCTCGCGCCGCGCTCCAACCGCTGACGGACATTGACCTGAGCAACGAAGCTTTCCCCTATATGGGCGTCCGCCAGGGAACGGTGGCCGGTGTGCCGGTCATTCTGTTGCGGATTGGTTTCACCGGCGAGTTGGGTTACGAAATCCACGCCCCGGCGGGTTACGGACTGTACCTGTGGGAAACGCTCATGGCGGCGGGTCAGGCTTACAACATTACGCCTTTTGGCGTGGAAGCGCAGCGGATTATGCGCCTGGAAAAGGGTCACTTTATTGTTAGCCAAGATACCGATGGCCTGACTGATCCGTTCATGGCCGACTTAGGCTGGGCGGTCAAGTTGGATAAAGCCGATTTTGTGGGCAAGCCCAGCCTGGTCCGTATCCAGCGGCGCGGCGTGACTCATAAGTTGGTAGGCTATGAAATGCTCGATCCGACCTTGGTTCCAGAAGAGGCCAACCAGATTGTCCGGCCCAACCCCCAATGGCCCATCGGTTTGGAAATTATTGGCCGCATCACCAGCTCGCGCTTCAGCCCGACGCTGGAGAAATCTATTGGTTTGTGCTGGCTGCCGCTGGAACAGAGCGCGCCCGGCTCTCAATTCACCGTGCGTATTCGGGGGGAGCTGCACCAGGGCAAAGTGGTGTCACTGCCGTTTTACGACCCGGCAGGGGAGCGGTTGAGGAGTTGAGGTAAGGAGATTGGAGATTAGAGAATCTCTGTAGCTGCTCAGCCGTCATGTCATTTCGAGGCCGTAGGCCGAGAAATCTCTACAGCGCAACATCGGCCTCAGAGATTTCTCCCTTCGGTCGAAATGACATGCCTGAGTAGTTATGGATCTCCAATCTCCGCGTCTTGAATATGCAGCCCTGGAAAACCCTCTCCCGCAAAAAGGTACTCGACTACGGCCGGTTTTTGGTGGTGGAAAATCATACCATCGAGCTGCAGGATGGACGGATACTGGCCGATTGGCCCTGGCTGGTCACGCCTGACTATGTCAATGTGGCGGTGGTGACAGTTGAGGATGAATTTCTATGTTTCCGCCAGACCAAGTACGCGGTGGAGGGAACCTCGCTGGCCCCGGTGGGTGGCTATCTCGATGCTGGCGAAGCCCCGCTGGCGGCGGCGCGGCGCGAACTTCTGGAGGAGACCGGCTACGAGTCGTCCGATTGGTTGAACTTGGGCCGCTATGCCGTAGACGGGAATCGCGGGGCGGGTGTCGCTCACCTTTTTTTGGCTCGTCAGGCCAGCCGCGTCGCTGAGGTCAAGCCGGACGACCTGGAAGAACAGCAGTTGCTTCACCTCAGCCGGGCAGAAGTCGAAACGGCGTTGGCAGCGGGTGAGTTTAAGGTGCTGGCCTGGGCAGCCGTGATGGCGCTGGCCTTGCAAAGTTTGCAGGATTGAATTTACCGGAAGCGCAAAAGCAAAGCTTTTGCGCTTCCAAAAGAGTAGGAGAACCACCGATGAGCACTTATAACCCTATCTTCCACAGTCCAATTACGGCCAGCTTACTTCCAATGTCGCCATCGGCCGAACTCACCCTGGCCGATTTGACCGGGGCGCCTGTCATTCATATTCAGGGGGAGGCGGGGGATTTATTGCAAGCGTATTTTGCCCAAATCCCGGCCAAACCGGGCGAGTTGGTTGATGTGGGTGAAGGGCTGCTGGCTCGTCTGACCCCGGCGGAGTTTTACCTGTTTGGTCTATCGGCCAGCGCGGGTTTGCCTACTGCTGCCGATCTGGATAATGCTTTTGCCCAGGCCCGGCGCTTTGCTCACGCCACCGATTACACGCATGGCAAAGCTGTACTGCGCCTGGCAGGAGCGGCTGCGCCTGATTTGCTGAGCAAAATTTGCGGCCTCGATTTTCATCCTACTGTTTTTCCCAGCAGACGGGTCGCTCAAACCAGCGCCGCTAAAGTCAAAGCCTTGATCGCCCGTTATGATCAAGGCCAGACGCCGACTTACTATCTGCATGTGAATCGCCCCTTAGGACAGTATTTTTGGGAAGTGGCTTGGGATGCCGGGCAGGAGTTTGGGTTGACAGCTACAGGTAACTGATATTTGCTTAAGTATGGTCCTGCGCTGCCTCATATTCTTCGGCAATGATAAAATCGCCGCCGCTGATGTCGCGGTTGAGCAGTCGGCGGTTTTCGTCAAAATTCAGAATGACCTCGACCCGTTGAAAGCAGAGATGGTTGCCCACCAATGTTTTGTGGGCAGTGTAACCGCCTTCATCGTTTTGGCTCAGATTATTTTGCAAATCCAGCCGGGTTTTGATAACCTCACCGCAGCGCCGGCAGCGCACGTAAATCCAGTAGACCCCAGCCGCCTGGCCGCTGCTGCTTGAACTGCCACCAAATAACGCTCTGATCGAGTCAAAAAAGCTCATCTGTAATCCTCCCTTAACTATACAACTCTACGCCGGCTAATTCCCGCTCACGGCGGGCGACGAAATCTTGCAGTGCTTCGGCCAGACCGAGATCAATGGACGGGGGCTGATACTGGTTGAGCAGCTCTTTCCAGACCAGGTTGGCCCGTTTGGCCGTATCGAAAGCGCCGGCCTCGCGCCAGGTCTGGTAGCTCAGGCGGTCGGCCAGGAAGGACTCGTAAAATTCGGTACTGAAACGGGCCTGGGTATGGGCGGTGCCAAAATGGTGGCCGCCCGGCCCAACCTCGGCAATCATATCGAGGGCCAACGTCTCGTCGTTGATTTCAAAGCCACGCAAAAAGTGGGCAAACATAGCCAGGTTTTCGGCGTCAATGATGAACTTTTCATAAGAGGCGGTCAATCCCCCTTCCAGCCAGCCGATGGCGTGCATGATAAAGTTGGTCCGGGCCAGAATCGCCGGCCAGAGCGTCCACAGAGTTTCATAGGCGGCCTGAGCGTCGGGCGTTTTGGAGGTATTGAGGCTGCCGCTGCCGCGATAGGGCAGGTTATATCGCCGGGCCAACTGCGCGCCGACAACCAGCGCCCAGGCTCCTTCGGGTGTGCCAAAGGCCGGGCTGCCGCTCTTCATATCTACGTTGGTGGTGAAACCACCGTAAATTACCGGCGCGCCGGGCCGAGCCAGTTGGGTTAAGGCAATGCCGGCCAGGGCTTCGGCGTTTTGTTGGGCCAGGGCGGCGGCAATGGTGATGGGACTCATCGCCCCGGCTAAAATAAAAGGGGTGATGATGGTAATCTGGCCGGCGCGGGCATAGGTGAGCAGGCCGCCCAGCATGCGGTCATCGTAGCGAAGTGGGCTGTTGACATTGATCACTCCGGCCAGAACCGGGTCGCTGCCCAAATCATCGCCAAACACCAGCCGGGCCATGGCCAGAGCGTCGTTGGGAATAATTCGCCCATGCGCGGCTTCCTGGATAGCTTTATCGGTTAAGGTGAAGCCAGACAACAGGCGGTGGAGATGGCGGGCCGAGACCTCGACATCGTGAGCGACCATCAACTGCTCGCCGCTGGTGTGGAGCAAGTTGCACATCTGCACCAGTTTTTGCAGGTTGTGATAATCTTTGAGCAAACCGGGACGGCGGCCAATATCCAGGTTGGCGGCAAAAACGGTGCCGCCGTGAGGGGCAAAAATAAGTGTATCGCCGCCAACAGCGAGGCTGCGTTCCGGGTTGCGGGCACGCCAGGTAAAGTTTGGGGGAGCCTGGGCTACCAGTTCCAGTACCAGGTGGCGGTCGAGCCAGACGTGGCGGGTCAAGCGGTCAACTTTG
This sequence comes from Anaerolineae bacterium, assembly GCA_023151115.1. The sequence goes on along the minus strand of JAKLJP010000005.1, from coordinate 136,794 downwards.
GCCCCGGCCTTTTGCCACAAATCCAGGGCTTCGTCGTCGAGAAAATCCAGGCCAATTTCTTCCAAAATCCGCAGTGAAGCCAGGTGCAGTTGCTCCACCTGCTCGGCTGAAACGGTTTCCAGGGGTGTAAATTGATGGCGAATCTGCTGAAAAGGAATTTTTAAGAGAGGTGATTGGCTGCGGCTCTGGCGCTGCGCGGCGCGTCGAGCAGCGCGACTTTCTTTATCCATATTCCCCCTGTGAGCAAATGTGTCCGACATAACCATCAAACAGGCTGCCATTATAACATAAGCAGTTTTCCCGGCCCAATGTTTGGGTCTTGAAAAGAACCCTTTCTTACCTTATAATGGTAAACACGAAATTCCTTCTGGCGAAGATAGCAGGACCATGGAAGATAGCGACAAATCGCGGCAACAGCTTTTGGAAGAGGTACGCCGGCTGCGCCGGCAGGTGGCCGATTTACAGGCTGACTGCCACGCCTTAAAGCTGACCGATCAAAAGGTCCAGGGCGAAGAAGCAACAAAATTTCGCACCCTGGCCGAAATGACGACGGCCGCTATTTTTATTTATCAAGGAACACGGAATTGTTATGTTAATCCTGCTGCCGAAGTGATTACCGGCTATTCCCAACGCGAACTGCTGGCAATGGATTTCTGGGAGATCATTCATCCCGACTTTCGCCGCTTGATTAAAGAGCGGGGACTGGCTCGGCAGGAGGGCCAGCCGGTGGTCGGGTGTTATGAAGTTAAGATTTTGACCAAAGGGGGCGAGGAACGCTGGCTTGATTTTAGCGGTGGGATGATTGAATTTCAGGGCCGGCCGGCCGTGCTGGGGACGGCTTTTGATATTACCGAGCGTAAGCAGGTTGAACAAGACAATGCCCGCTTGTATGAGGAGGCCCGGCGGAACCTGGCAGCCTCTCGAGAAATCGAGATAGCGATGGCTCAACGTCATGCTGAGCTGTTGACCTTGCAATACGCCGCTGCCACATTAGCCACCAGCCTTGATTTGCCCTATATCCTTGACACCTTTACCCGTGAAATAACCAATTTGTTAGACGCCCGTGGTTGCGTGATTGCAGAGTGGAACCCCAGTGCTGATACGATCTCGGTCATTGCGGCGCAAGGTTTATCTCTCCACCTCTTTGAAAGCTTGCTAGAAAAAGCCTGGCCTCTGGCAAAAGTGCCGCTGATTAAACAGGTGATACAGGAGCGACGCGCCCAGCAGCTTATCCTGAACCCTGGGGAAAACTTGGTTGAAATTCCGGGTTGGAGAACCGCCGGAACTAAGCGCCTGCTGCTGCTGCCAATGGAATTTCAGGATCACGTGGTCGGCTTGATCCTGATTGTGGATGAGCGGGTTGAGCGGGTTTTTAGCCACGAGGCCATTGCCTTAGCCCAAATGCTGGCCAACCAGGCTGCCAGCGCTTTGCAAAATGCCCAGCTTTACGCCGAAGTTAAACGGCGGCTTAATGAGCAGATTGCCCTGCAAAAAGCCACCACCGCTATTTCTTCGACCCTTGATTTGGATGTTGTTTTACGTCAAATTGCTGAGCAAATGGGGCGGTCGGTGGATGCGACCAGCGCTTACATTTGCAGCTTTGAGCCGGAAGCCATGACTTCGACCGTTCTGGCCGAATATTTTGGCCCCGCTGCTTCGGCTGACGAACGTGTATCTGACCTGGGCGTTACTTACGCGCTGCCGCGAGATTTCTCCAACGGCTTCCAGCGCTTACTGGCGGGGCAGCCGGAAGAAATTCATCTAGAAGCGTTGCCCGCAGGAGCAAACAGGCGCGGGCACATGCAAGCGTTTGGGGTGAAAACGATTTTGAATATCCCCCTCCAACTTAAAGGCCAGGTTATTGCTTTTGCCGAACTGTGGGAAAGCCGGCGCACCCGCCAGTTTACGGTGGATGAGATTGCATTGTGCCAGGGTATTGCTCAACAAGCGGCCATTGCCCTGGAACACGCCCGGCTGTACGACCAGGCCCAACAGGAAATCAGGGAACGGGCCAGGGCTGAAGCCGAACTGCGCCGGAGCGAAGCCCGGCAGCGAGCGCTGCTCAATGCCATCCCTGATGTGATGTTTCGCGCCAACCGAACAGGGCGCCTGCTGGATTATCACCGGGGCAGTGAGCAGGATTCTATGTGGCCGCTTCAGGTTCAAATAGGCCAGAACCTGGCCCAAATTCTACCGTTAGAGGCCACGCGTCTGACCCTGGGGCACATTAACCAGGCGCTGGAGTCGGGGGTGCAGCAGATTTTTGAATTTCGCTGGCAAATGCCCCATTTTTACCAGGACTACGAAACCCGCCTGGTCAGCAGTGGCCGGGCTGAAGTGCTGGGGATTGTGCGTAACATCACCGAACGCAAACGCATGGTAGAACAGGCCATGCAGGCCGAACGCCTGGCGACCCTGGGGCGCTTGTCGGCGGCTTTGACCCATGAAATTAACAATCCGCTCCAATCTATGCGCGGGCATCTGGATTTGATGTTAGAGTTTTCAGCTTCGCTGGAGCCGGGCGAAGATAAAAAGTTTCTCCAGATTATGCGCCAGGAGGTAGTTCGGCTCAGCGATATTACCCAACGTATTCTCAACCTGGCCCGCCCCTGGCCGGTGGCGCGTCGCCCCGTACAAGTAGCCAATCTGTTGCGCGATGTACTCACTCTGGCCGACAGCCAACTCAAACAGCGCGAAATTCAGCTCAAAACCGAGTGGCAAGAGGTATCACCCATTCTGGCCGCGCCCGATCAACTGGTTCAGGTATTTCTTAATTTGACCATTAATGCCATCGAAGCCACGCCGCCTAAAGGACAATTTCAGGTAACAGTTTGTCCGGGCCAGGATGAAGTGCTTATTACGTTTAGCAACAGCGGCCCGGCCATTCCCGCCGATGCGCTCTCGCACATTTTTGAACCTTTTTTTACCACCAAGCCCGAAGGTAGTGGTTTGGGCTTATGGGTCAGCCAGAACCTGGTGCATCAGCACGGCGGTTCAATCACTGCGCAGAATTTGGCGAACCAGCAGGGGGTAGCTTTTACCGTAGCGCTGCCGTTTGCCCCAACTATGGAGATAACAGATGACACCCTCAACCTACGCGCCAACTAACCTGGGGATTCGTTTGTTGATTGTCGACGATGAACCCAACATCCGCTCGTCGGTGGGCCGTGCCCTGAGTTTGTTGGGCTATACCGTTGCGGAAGCAGCCGGCGGCCAGGAGGCACTGCTGATGCTGACCCAAAATGTTTACGACCTGATGCTGCTGGACATGCGCATGCCGCCCGGTCTGGATGGCATCGAAGTGATGGCCCGCGCTCGCCAGTTGTGTCCGGAATTATTGATTGTCATCCTGACCGGTCACGCCACCCTGGAAAGCGCCATCGCCGCCGTAAAATCCGAGGCCATAGATTACCTGCAAAAGCCGGCCAGCCTCCAGGAAATCGCCAGAGTAGTCACCCGCTCTCTGGAAAAACGAGCTGCACAGCGTCAGCGCCAGCGGCTGGTCGAGGTGATGGGTGAGGCCCTGGAGGCGCTGCGCCAGACAGAACCCGCCTCGGCTCCGGCAATGATACCGCCCGACCTTTTGGACACCCTTTATCTGCATCCGCTCACCCTTGACCGCCATAAACGATTGTTAATGGTCGCGGGTGAAAAGACACAATCTTTACACTTGACCGAAGGTGAAACGGCTATTTTAGCCAGTTTAATGATGTGCCCCGATCAGGTTCTTTCCTGCCGTGATCTTATCCAGACCGGCTGGGGTTACAGCGCCAGCGAAAGAGAAGCCCAAAATATTGTCCGGCCTCATATCTGCCGTTTGCGCCACAAAATTAATGCCCTGATTCCGCACGCACCGCTGCTGCATACTGTGCGGAAACGCGGCTATGTACTGCAACTTCCGCAATAGTTTGGAACAGGATCGTTATGGATGATTCAAGGGCCAAAGGTCCTCCAGCCGATGCCGATATTAATTTGACTGAGCCTGCCCCAGTTGAAGCCTCGCTCACAGATAATCCCCAAAAACTGAAAATTGCTTACGAACAAACTATCCTTTATGCCCGTGACCTTAACCTAAAAATTGGAGAGCTTAAGCAAGCTGAAAAGGCGCTGCGCCAGAATGCGGCCGATTTGGCCGTACTTTTTGAGGCTTCACAGGTCTTTTTGAGTCAAAACAATATCGAGACAACGTTGCAAACGGCCTGCCAGTTGATAGTCAGCCGGTTTGATCTGCAACTGAGTTGGGTGGGGGTGCTCACCAACGACGAAGACGAGATTCATCCTGCGGCCGTCTATCCCCCTCACGATCATAGCGACTCACATCCGCTCAATCAGGTTGGGGCCAGTAGCGCCGCCGGGCAAGAGCTGATACGTCAAGCTATCCATACCACCCAGGCAGTAGCCAGTCGCTATTCTGAGCCTGAGGCCAGGCAGGCCCAACCAGCCGCTTTGACTGACGACGCCTATTCTCTAGCCGCCCTGCCGCTGCTCCACAATGGTGAAGTCTTGGGTGTGATGAGCGTCTATAGCCGCCAGCCGGACTATTTTACCCCCAACCGGCTGCAAATTCTGCAATCCTTTGCCAACCTGACAGCGGTGGCCCTGGTCAAAGCCCGTTTATTTGAGCGCTTGCAGCTCCTTTCGCAGCAATTGGTTGACGCACAGGAAGCCGAGCGTCGACACATTGCCCGCGAATTGCACGACGAGATCGGCCAAACCCTGACCGCCGTGAAAATAAATCTACAAGCCATGCAGCGCCGCTCTGGGGTCTCGGACCTGACTGCCTCTTTGCAGGAGAGTATGGATATCGTGGAGCAGGCCATCCAGCAGGTACGCAACCTTTCACTCGATTTACGCCCTTCGCTCCTGGACGACCTGGGCCTGGTGGCAACCCTGCGCTGGTATTTGGATCGTCAGGCTAGCTGGGCGGGCCTGAGCGCACAGCTCACTGTCACCCCGTCCAATCTACAGCTTCCGGCCAATCTGGAAACGGTTTGTTTTCGCCTGGTACAGGAGGCGCTGACCAATGCTTTGCGCCATGCCCAGGCTCAAACTATTCAAGTTGATTTGCAGCAGCATGACAAGGAATTGCAGTTGGTCATCGGCGATGACGGCCTGGGTTTTGAAGTCGAGCCGACCCTGAAGCGGGTGGCTTATGGCAAAGGGTTGGGCCTGGTGGGGATGCAAGAACGGGTCTCGCTGTTGGGCGGGCGCTTTGAATTGGAGTCCGCACCCGGCCAGGGGACGCAAATTCGGGTTTTTCTGCCCGTGCCCCCGACTTTGGCAGAGGATAGATCGGCATGAAACCAATCCGGGTTTTGTTGGCCGATGACCATGCCCTGGTGCGGGCCGGATTTCGCGCCTTGCTGCAAAGCCTGCCCGATATGGAGGTGGTGGCCGAAGCCGGCGACGGCCGGGAAGCGCTGCGGCTGATAACCTTGCACCAGCCGGATGTGGTTTTGATGGATATTGGCATGCCGGGGCTGAACGGGCTGGAAGCGGCCGCCCAGGCCCTCGATGAGTTGCCGCAGACCCGCATTATTATCCTGTCAATGCACGCCCACGAAGAGTATGTACTGCGGGCTTTGCGCAGCGGCGCTGTGGGTTACTTACTTAAAGACGCCGGCACCACCGAACTCGAATTAGCTGTCAGGGCGGTGATGCGGGGTGAAATGTATCTCAGCCCGGCGGTATCAAAGCACGTGATTGCCGAATATGTGCAGCGCGTCGGCAGCCAGCCGAACTCGCTTGAGCAGTTGACTCCCCGTCAGCGGGAGATTTTGCAGCTTATCGCCGAAGGCCAGACCACCAAGGAAATTGCTCGGATTTTGAACCTCAGCGTCAAAACCGTCGAAACCTATCGCACCCAATTGATGGAGCGGCTGGATATTCACGACATCGCCGGGTTGGTGCGTTATGCCATTCGAGTAGGGCTGGTTAGCCCGGATACCTGATAGACAAAACAGATAAACATCGTACAATCTTTTAGCGAGCCGGGCTCCCACGCCCGGCCAAGCGACGGCGTGGAAGCCGTCGCTGCTACAATGATAGTATGACTTTTAAGTGATTTGTCTATAAGAGGTTGTCTGAAAGGCTGGAGTGCAAGGCTTGCCTTGCCCGGCAAACCAAGGTTTGCACTCCTGTCTCAGGCACTTTTTAGATAGACAGTTTCTAAGGATTTACGATTTACGATTGGCGATTTACGATTGAAAGCGTTAGTTCAACCCAAGCGTAAATCCAAAATCCAAAATCGTCTAGGGTCTTTTCCCCCTCATACCCTCAGTTTTTCCCTCATTGTTTTTACAGCCGTTTGCGAATAAACTAAGTATAGGATTACGTAGATTCGTCACGATTTAATGTGTCCCATTTCCGGCATGTCATTTCGAGCGCCAGCGAGAAATCTTCTTGCCCACCATAATATTTTTGCCTTGATAACAGAGATTCCTCCCTACGGTCGGAATGACATGAGTTCCGTAGAGGTATCTCAATTTCCGTCAGGAAGCAAACATGTCACCTCTCCAGATTTTACTTGTAGATGATAATCCCAAATTTATTACAGCCGCCACCCATTTTCTCACCACCGTGCCCGGTGTAGCCGTAGTTGGCTACGCTTCTTCCGGGCTGGAAGGATTAACTCAGGTGGTCAACTTGCAGCCGGACCTGGTTTTTATGGATGTCGCGATGCCCGGTATGAGCGGATTGGAAGCAACCCGCTATATTAAAGCCCAACCCCACCCGCCGCGAGTCATTATCCTGACTATGCATGACAGCCCCGAATATCGCGCCGCCGCCGAAACAGCCGGCGCGGATGGGTTTATGGCCAAATCAGAATTTGGAACGCAGTTGCCGGTTTTGATTAGTACCCTGCTCAACGGTTCCGAACCGGACCCTTTGGGCCGGCAGATTTAGTAGAAAAGGAAAATTATGATGAGAGTCTTAATTGCTGACGACGATCCCGTGTCACGCCGCCTGTTAGAAGTAACCCTGACTGCCTGGGGCTATGAGGCCGTAGTGACAACCGATGGCAATGAAGCCTGGCAGGCGCTCCAGGCTGAAGATGCTCCTCGGCTGGCCATCCTCGATTGGATGATGCCCGGCCTGGACGGGAGCGAGGTTTGCCACCGGATGCGTCAAAACCCTGATTTGTCAACGCTCTACCTTATTTTGCTCACCAGCAAGGGCCGGCAGGAGGATATAGTGGCCGGATTACAGGCCGGGGCGGATGATTACTTGATCAAACCGTTTGATGCCAAAGAACTGCGGGCGCGGCTTCAGGTGGGGGTGCGGGTAGTGCAGTTGCAATGCGAGCTGGCAAACCGGGTCAAAGAACTGGAAGCAGCTCTGGCCCAGGTGGAGCAGCTTGAGAGCTTTTTGCCCATTTGCTCCTACTGTAAAAAGATTCGGGATGATGACAACTACTGGCAGCAGCTTGAAAGTTATATAGAAGCTCATTTCGGGGCCGCTTTTACCCACAGCATTTGCCCCGATTGCTATCAAAAACATGTGGCGCCGGAGTTGGCTGAACTGCGGCGCAGGCGAGGTTTAGCATGAAATTATCGTTAGAAAATAAGATTTTGTTTGGTTTTGGGGTCGCGCTGCTTCTCTTGATTGTGGTTGGCCTGGCCTCTTATTGGAGTCTGGCTGAACTGATTGAGCAGGATGAGGAAGAAACGAATACCTACCAAATTCTGTCCGGGCTTGAGGATATCCTGGTCCATTTAAAGGATGTCGAAACAGGTGCGCAGGGGTATGTGGTTACGAGGAATGAGGATTATTTAGCAGCCTATACTGAAGCGGTTAAAGCGGTCGGGCAAGAATTAGAGCAGTTTCGCCTTTTGGCCGGGGAAGATTCGCGCTTGCAGGAGCATTTTAATGTTTTGGAACCGTTGATTCTCCGTAAACTCAAAATTACCAGGACCGTTGTCGAAACCCGGCCTCAAGTGGACTGGACGACTGCGGTGGATTTAATTTGGAGCAATCAAAGCAAGCAGATCATGGATGTTATTCATGACGAGATAGATCAGACCTACCAAGAGTATACGGCCCTTTTAGCCCAGCACACAGTAGTTAAGGAAGGTCAGGCTCAGACCACCCAGGCGATCATCATTAGCAGTAGCCTGCTGGTGTTTGCTTTGGCTATCGGAGCAATACTAGCTATTCGTCTGGATTTTGCGCAGCGCAAGCGTATGAAGAAGTCTCTGGTGGAAAGTGAAGCTCTTTTCCAGGCCACTTTTGAGGCGGCCCCGATGGGGATTGCCCTGACCGATATGCAGGGGAAAATCCTGGTTAGTAATGAGGCTTTCCAAAGAATGTTGAATTACAGCGCCGAAGAACTGCGCCAGATGACCGTTACGGGGATAACCTATGAGACTGATGTGGATGAGACGGACAGCCTGTTTCAAGAACTGGTTCGGGGTGAGCGAGCTGTTTATCAAATGGAGAAACGTTATATTAACAAAGATGGGCAGGTGGTCTGGGGCCATATCACCGCTTCGCTGGTGCGCGATGAACAGCAGCGGCCGCTCTTTGTGATTGGCATGATCCAGAATATCGATGAGCGCAAACAAATCGAGGAGAAATTGCGCAAGCTGTCACACGCGGTGGAGCAGAGCGCCAGCACTATTGTTATTACCAATCCCCAGGGCTATATTGAGTATGCCAACCCTCGCTTCGCCGAAACAACCGGCTACACGGTTGAAGAAGTTTTGGGCCAGCACACCCGTATCCTTAAATCAGGCCAGACCCCCCCTGAAAAATACCAACAGTTGTGGCAAACCATCACCGCCGGCAAAGAATGGCGCGGTGAGTTTCTGAACAAGAAAAAGAACGGAGAGCTGTATTGGGAGTCAACTTCTATTTCGCCCATCAAAGATGCCGCTGGGCTGATTACCCATTTTCTGGCGGTGAAAGAAGATATCACCGAACACAAGCAACTTGAGGATGCGCTGACCCAAGAGCGCAACTTATTACGGGCTCTCATTGATACTATCCCCGATTCGATCTATGTTAAAGACCGGGCAGGCCGCCATCTGCTGCACAATCGCCCTGTCATAAAAGGAGCAGGTAAAACAACCAACGAAGAATTGCTGGGCAAAACTGACCTGGAGCTCTATCCGGCTGAAGTGGCCCGACAGTGGTACGACGACGATATGGCCGTTATCCGCTCAGGCCAGCCGCTTATTGATCGGGAAGAACCTCGGGTGGAGGGGGGCCAGGTTATCGGTTGGAGTCTAACCAGCAAAATTCCTTTACGGGATAGCCAGGGCCAGGTAATCGGCCTGGTGGGGGTGACGCGAGATATTAGCGAACGCAAGCGGGTGGTGGAGGCGCTCCGCGAAAATGAAGCGCGACTGGCTGAAGCCCTGGATATTGCCCGGTTAGCCCATTGGGAATTGGATATAGCCACGCAGACCTTCACCTTCAACGACCAATTCTATGCCCTGTTTCATACCAGCGCCGCACAAGAAGGCGGCTATCAGATGCCGGCGGCGTTGTACGCCCAAAAGTTTGTCCATCCAGACGATGTTTTCATCGTTGGCGCCGAGACTGAGAAGGCGATCAAAACGACCGATCCCTCCTATGCAAGCCAGGTTGAGCACCGCATCATTCGCGCCGATGGGAGCGAAGGTTACATGTTGGTCAGATACCGGGTTATCAAAGATGAGCAGGGACGGACGGTTAAAACGGTGGGAGCTAACCAGGACATCACCAAGCGTAAACAAGCCGAGGAAGCCCTGCGCCACAGCGAAGCCATCCAGCGGGCTATCCTCGACGCCATCCCCGACTTTATGTTCTGGATCAATCGCCAGGGTGATTATATCGCCTTCCATGCCCTGGGTGAAGCGGCATCAAAAAACGGGCCTGTCGCTAAAAAGCTCAGTGAAACCCTGCCCTCTCACGTGGCCGAACAGATTACCGCCCACCTGGAAGTAGTTTACGAAAGCGGCGAGATGCAAATTTTTGAGTATTCGCAGTCTTTCCAGGATGAAGTTAAATATTTTGAGGCTCGCCTGATCAACACTGTTTTGGATGAAGTTCTTTGTATCCTGCGTGATGTAACCGAGCGCAAACAGGCCGAAGAGAGTTTGCGCCAAACGTTACGAGTAGTTGAGAACAGCCCCGCCGTATTTTTCCGCCGGAGCGCAGCGGCGGAAACAGGCTGGCCGGTCCAGCTTGTTTCTCAGAATGTAACCCAATTCGGTTACACGGCTGAAGAGTTTCTATCTGGGGCGTTATCCTTTGCCTCGATAATGCACCCCGAAGATGTAGGACGGATTGACCGGGAAATACAAGCCTATACGGCCGGGGGAATTGATCGGTTTAAGCTGGAATACCGGATTATCACCAAAGCGGGCCAGGTACACTGGGTAGACGATCGGACGGTGATTGAACGAGACGCCGCCGGACATGTTGTATATACTCAGGGTCTCATCCTTGATGTGACCGAACGTAAGCAGTTTGAGGAAGCGATGGCGCGCGAGCGCCATCTGTTGCGCACCCTGATTGATAACCTGCCTGATCAAGTTTATTTCAAAGATGCTGAAAGCCGCTTTATCATTGCCAACCCGGTTATGGCTCGAAACTTGGGGGTATCTACGCCGAAAGCGCTTATTGGCAAGAATGACTTTGATTTTCACCCGGAAACGTTAGCCCGGCAATATTTTGCCGACGAGCAAAAAATCATCCAATCCGGTCAGGGATTGGTGGATTATGAAGAGCCGCTGATAGACGCGCAAACCGGACAAACGCGCTGGGTGTTATCTACTAAAGTGCCTTTGCGCGACAGCCAGGGCCAGATTATCGGGCTGGTCGGAGTGGGCCGGGATATAACTGAACGCAAAGCGATGGAAGAGTCGCTGCGGGAAAGCGAACGCCGGTTCAAAGCCATTTTTGACAGCGCCGCCATCGGTATGGCCCTGGTAGATCTGACCGGGCGTCCGGTCACAACTAATTTCGCCTTACAGCAGATGCTCGGCTACAGCGCCGCCGAGTTGCAAGCCATGGTTTTTACCGAATTTACCCATCCTGATGATGCCGCTGCCGATATGGAGCTGTATCAGGAATTAATCGCCGGCCGGCGCGACTATTACCAGTTGGAGAAGCGCTACTTTCATCGGGATGGCCGAGTGATCTGGGGTAATCTGACCGTTTCCATGATTCGTAACCAGAACGATGAGCCTCAATTTGCCGTCGGCATGGTCGAAGATATTACCGAGCGCAAACAAATGGCCGCAGCCCTGGCTGAAGAACACAATTTACTGCGCACGGTTATTAATGCCACCCCCGACTGGATTTTTGTCAAGGATCAGAACCATCGGTTTCAACTCGTCAACCAAGCCTATGCCGGTTTATTTGATCTGGCGCCCGATTATCTGGTGGGTAAAACTGACCTGGATTTGGGTGTCCCGGAAGATATCGTCAAGGGTAATCCGGCCAAAGGTATTCGGGGTTTCTGGCCCGACGATTGTGAGGTGATGGAAACCGGGGAGCCGAAATATGTTGCTGAAGAACCGGCCATAATCAAGGGACAGGAGCTTACGTTAAGCACGGTCAAAGTTCCCCTTAAAGACGCCATAGGAAATGTCTGGGGCGTGCTGGCCTTTGTCCACGATATCACCGGACTGAAACGCTCGGAACAGGCGCTCAGAGAAAACGAGGCCCTGCTACGCACCATTATGGATGCAACCCCCGACTGGATCTTCCTGAAAGACTTGGATCATCGTTATCGCTTAATTAATCAGAGCCACGCTCGCGCTATGGGCTTAAGGGTAGAAGATTTTATCGGCAAAAACGATTTGGAATTAGGCTTTCCTGAAGATATTGTCAAAGGTAACCCGGAAAAAGGAATCATCGGTTTCTGGCCGAGTGACGATGAAGTGATAGAGACAGGCGAAGCTAAAATTATATCCGAAGAAACATTGGAAATAGCCGGCCAGCGCCGTATTCAAAGTATTGTCAAAATCCCCTATAAGGACCACGCCGGAAATGTGCAGGGTATACTGGGTTATATTCACGATATTACCAGCCTCAAACAAGCACAAGAGGAACTGCAACAAGCCAAAGAAGCAGCCGAGTCGGCCACGCGGATCAAAAGCGAATTTCTGGCCAACATGAGCCATGAGATTCGCACCCCTCTCAATGCTGTTATTGGCATGACCAGTTTGCTGCTCGATACCCCCCTTTCTGCCGAACAGCAGGAGTTTGCCGAAACCATCCGTAGCGGCGGCGATACCTTACTAACCCTGATTAACGACATTCTGGATTTCTCCAAAATCGAGGCGGGCCGGTTGGAACTGGAAAAACAGGTTTTTGACCTGCGCGAATGTATCGAGAGTGCGCTGGATCTGGTAGCCATTAAAGCGGCCGAAAAGAACCTGGAACTGGCCTATACCATTGGCGAGTTGACCCCCAGCGCTCTGGTAGGTGATGTGACTCGCCTGCGCCAAATCCTGGTGAACTTGCTCAACAATGCCGTCAAATTCACCGACACCGGCGAGATTATTTTGTCGGTGATGAGCCGTGTCCTCAAATCCAAGCCTAATAACGGTCAGGCCGATGCGGGGCCGCTCTACGAAGTTCACTTTGCCGTGCGTGATTCCGGCCTGGGCATACCGCCCGACCGCATGGATCGCCTCTTCCATTCTTTCAGCCAGGTGGATGCTTCAACTACCCGCAAATACGGCGGTACCGGCCTGGGGCTATCCATCAGCAAACGGTTGAGCGAGCTAATGGGCGGGACCATGTGGGTGGAGAGCGAAGGCATACCCGGCCAGGGTTCTACCTTCCACTTCACCATTCTGGCCGAAGCTGGCCCCAGCCAAACGCGGGTTTATCTCCAGGGGCAGCAGCCTCAATTAAGCGGTAAGCGTGTGTTGATTGTGGATGACAACACCACCAATCGCCTCATTCTGGCTCATCAGAGCCGGGCCTGGGGCATGCACCCGCGAGCCACCGCTTCCCCCAGCGAAGCTCTGGCCTGGCTTCAACGCGGCGATCCTTTTGATCTGGCCATCCTGGATATGCAAATGCCCGAAATGGATGGCCTGGACCTGGCTGTTGAAATTCGTAAACAAACAGACGCGCAAAAATTGCCGTTGGTCATGTTGACTTCGCTTGGCTGGCGCGATCGCAGCCGCGAGGCGGCTGAGGCCGAATTGGCCGCTTCATTGACTAAACCCATTAAACCCAGCCAACTGTACAATACGCTCCTAAATATCTTCCAGGGGCAGCCGGTAAAGGTCAAACCCGAACGTCCCCGTTTGCCCCAGGTTAATCCTCAGCCGGGTCAGCAGCGTGCCCTGCGTATTCTGCTGGCCGAAGATAATGTAGTGAACCAGAAAGTAGCCTTGCATATGCTGGCAAATCTCGGTTACACCGCCGATGTGGCCGCCAACGGGTTAGAGGTACTGGAAGCTTTGACTCGCCAGAAGTATGACGTGGTGCTGATGGATATGCAAATGCCGGAAATGGACGGCCTGGAAGCTACTCAGCTAATTTGTCAGCAGTGGCCGGCCGAGTCGCGCCCCTGGATCATTGCGATGACCGCTAATGCGCTCCAGGGAGACCGTGAGCGTTGTTTAGCCGCCGGTATGAATGATTATGTCAGCAAACCGGTGCGCCGGGAGGAGCTAGCCCGGGCGTTGGATCAGGTTAGGCCCTCGTCTGAACAGCTCGACGGCCAGCCAGCGAGCCATTTGAACGGTGAGCAGGGTAAAAATGGTGCTTTACCCGCGCCCGACGAAGCGGTACTTGATGCCAACACACTGGCCGAATTGCACGACCTGCTGGGGGATCAAGCTCCCCAAGTGATAGCCGAACTAAGCGATTTATTTGTTAAATCGGCGGTAGGCCTGCTGGCCGAGATGCGGACTGCCTTGCAAACTCAGGATAGCGGCAAATTGTATCGGGCAGCCCACACTCTCAAGCCAAGCTGTTCTCATCTGGGGGCGGTGCGCTTTGCTGCCATGTGCGAAACATTGGAACGAATGGGCAAGGCGGAGCAGTTGGAGGGAGCATTGGAAAAATTGGCCGCATTAGAAACAGAATTTGAGCGGGTCAAATTGGCTCTCGAAGTAATAAAGTAGGAGTTACGCAGTTGGGCCGTAGTTTAGGGCCTTGTGCCCGCCCACGAGGGACTAAACTACTTGGAACTGCGTAACTCATATAAAGGAAAAAAATGACTCATCCAAGATCAGAACTAGTTTCAGGCTTAATTTTGGTTGTTGACGACGATGCTTCCATTCGACGGATGACCCGGTATGTGCTGGAACGGGATGGCTATACCGTGATTGAGGCAGAGAATGGGGAACAAGCCCTGATGTTGTACCAGGAATGTCCCCCCGATCTGATTTTACTTGACGCCCTTATGCCGGAAATGAACGGCTTTGATACCTGCATCCGGTTGCGCCAACTGCCGGGCGGCGACCGAATCCCTATTTTAATTATCACCGCGCTCAATGATGCCGAATCGGTGAGCGCGGCTTTTGAAGCAGGTGCAAGCGATTATGTTGTTAAACCCATCCACTGGGCCGTACTGCGCCGGCGGGTGCGGCACTTGCTGCGGGTTAACCAGGCAGAACTGGCCCTGCGGGCCAGTGAAGAACGCTATCGAACCCTGGTGGAAACCTCGCCTGATGCCATTATTCTGCTCGATGCTAACTTTAATATTCTATTTTGTAACCGGCGAGCCGCCGCGTTACATGGCTTTGCCAAGGTGCATCACCTGCTGGGCTATCCAATGCTGGAATTAATTGCCCCCCCGGATCGGCTCCAAGTTCTGGATATATTACGCCAAACCTCTTCCCCAGACTCAGCCCACACCCTGGAGTGTACCCTACTAAAAAATTCCGGGGGTCACTTCTCAGCCGAAGTGACTATCTCGCAACTGCTCAATTCTGGTGATCAGACTGAACAGTTTATGCTGGTTGCCAGGGATATTACCGAACGCAAACAGGCCGAAGCCGAAATTAAGCGCCGCAACCGCGAATTAATGTTACTCAATCAGATTATTGCCGCTTCTGCGGCCAGCCTGGAACCGGAGGGAATTCTGGAAGTGGTTTGCCGCGAATTGGTTCACGCTCTGGATATATCCTATGCTACGGCCGGTTTATTTAATGAAACCAAAACCGAAATTCGTATTGTGGCTGAATACAACACTCGCCATATACCCAGCCAACTGTATAGCCTTGTTTCGGTTTCGATGAGTCCGCCCCACCAATTTTTGCTGACGCATCACTGCCCACTGGTTGTCACCGATATTAAGACCGAGGCGCGTTTAAACCAAATGCGGCACCTGCTGGAACAGCGGGGAACGGTTTCGCTACTGCTGCTGCCTCTTCTGGTCGAAGGCCGAGTGGTGGGTTGTTTGAACTTGGAAAGTGAACAATTGCATTCATTTTCGTCCGAAGAAATCAGCCTGGTCTGGAGTGTGGCCGATCACGTGGCCGGGGTCTTGGCCCGCGCACTGCTCATCCAAACCCGTGAGCAGTTGAGCGCAGCCATTGACCAGGCCGGCGAAGCGGTAATTATTACCGATCCTGCCGGCACGATTACTCATGTCAACCCGGCTTTTGAACGCATCACCGGGTATACTTGGAGTGAGGTTATCGGTCAAAATGCCGATTTCCTCAAGCACGACCAGCCCGAGCCTGACTTTTTTGAAAAACTTTGGGCCAAACTTTATACCGGAGAAGTTTGGCACGGGCGTATGATCAATAAAAAGAAAGACGGCGCCCTCTATACCGCCGAGGTTACGATTATCCCCGTGCGAGGAAACGATGGGACCACGGTTAATTATGTCGGCATTCAGCAGGATGTGACCGGCGAATTGCAATTGGAAGAACAACTGCGCCAGTCACAAAAAATGGAGGCGATTGGCCGGCTGGCCGGCGGGATTGCTCACGATTTTAATAACCTGCTAACGGTTATTAATGGCTATAGCGATTTGTTGTTAACTCACTATCCTGACCCTCAGGACCCGCACCGCCGCGATCTGGAACAGATCAAAAAAGCGGGAGAGCGCGCCTCGGCCCTGACGCAGCAGCTTCTTGCTTTCAGTCGAAAGCAGTCGCTCCAACCCCAAATTTTAAATTTAAATGAGGTGGTAAATAATGCCCATCAATTGCTGCGCCGGTTGATTGGCGAAGATCTTGAGCTAACTTTAGACCTTAACCCCAACCTGGCCCAGGTGATGGCTGATCCTGGACAGGTTGAACAGATCATGTTTAATCTGGCCGTTAATGCCCGCGATGCCATGCCTCAGGGAGGAAAACTGGTTATTGCTACGGATAATGTGATGTTAGATGAGGCTACGGTTCGGGCGTATCCCGAAGTAGTATCAGGTTCCTATGTGTTATTGGCCGTAACTGACACAGGGGTAGGTATGAACCAGGAAATTCTGGCCCATATTTTTGAGCCATTTTTTACCACCAAAGCGCAAGGCAAAGGAACGGGCCTGGGACTGGCTACAGTACATAGTATTGTCAAACAACATGGCGGTCATATTTGGGTTGAGACTGAACCGGGGCGCGGCACTAGTTTCAAAATTTATCTGCCGCAGTTAAAAACATTGTCTGAACTGCCCCAGGAAAGCAGTAGCCCAGATGAAGTATCTGGCGGCTTTGAAACAATTTTGGTGGTGGAAGATGAACTTTCCGTCAGGGAAATTATGTGTCACATCCTGGAAGCCTACGGTTACAAAGTTCATCAGGCGGCCAGCGGGCCAGAGGCGATCCATTTCTGCCAGGAAGCGCAGCCGGAGAGTATCCACCTTTTGCTAACAGATGTCGTTATGCCAGGCATGAATGGTCAGAGTCTGGCCTCTGATTTAACCAGCCGCTATCCTCAACTCAAAGTGCTTTATACTTCGGGTTATCTCGAAAATAACCTCTCCTCCGAGGATATGCTTAAAAGTCTAATCTTAAAACCCTTTACTCCCGATACCCTCACCCGCAAAGTTCGAGAGGTGCTTGATAGGGGGAACAACGGCCATGCCCATTCAAAAAATTAAGGTTCTTCAGGATTTCGTGGGGTTTGGACCTGATATGTGATGCGGGATGCGTAATAACCTTAATCACGTATCCCGCATCACATTGCCGCTGACCCCCTGAATTCCAAAAGAGGCGAGGTTTTTACTTCAGTTAAACGGCCAACTCTCAAGCCGCCACAGTTGGCAGACCGGCCAGGGCCATCGCAATTTCTTCGGCCGGATAAGCGTAATTTTGCAGTTTTCCGGCTGCGTAATCAATATAGGCTTGCATATCAAAATGGCCGTGACCACACAGGTTGAACAAAATAACCCGGCTGACGCCCTCTTGCTTACAGCGCAGGGCTTCAGCAATGGCGACGGCTACCGCGTGATTGGCTTCGGGGGCCGGAATAATCCCTTCGGCGCGGGCAAATTGAACTCCGGCGGCAAAGGCATCTAGCTGCTCGGCGGCGGTAGCCTCAATCTGGCCCAATTCCAGCAGGTGACTTACTAAAGGGGCCATGCCGTGATAGCGCAAGCCGCCGGCGTGGATTCCGGGCGGCACAAAGGTGCTGCCCAGGGTGTGCATTTTGACCAATGGAGTCAAATGGCCGGTGTCGCCAAAATCATAGGCATAGCGGCCTCTGGTCAGGCTGGGACAGGCTGCCGGCTCTACAGCCACAATTCGCACGTCGGCTTCGCCGCGCAGTTTTCGCCCGATAAAGGGAAAGGTTATCCCGGCAAAATTAGAGCCGCCGCCGGTGCAGCCCACAATCACATCGGGGTAGTCACCGGCCATTTCCATTTGCTCCAGCGTTTCCAGCCCGATGACCGTCTGGTGCATCAGTACATGATTCAACACGCTGCCCAGGCTGTACTTGGTATTCGGGTCTGTAGCCGCCACCTCGACGGCTTCGGAGATAGCGATGCCCAACGAGCCGGTGGAATCAGGGTGCTCGGCCAGAATAGCCCGGCCCGTGTTTGTTTCGTTACTGGGACTGGCGCTTATCTGGGCGCCATAAGCCTCAATTAAGCCCCGGCGATACGGTTTTTGATCGTAGCTGACCCGCACCATAAAAACTTTACATTCCAGCCCAAAAAAGGCGCAAGCCATCGCCAGGGCTGACCCCCATTGCCCGGCTCCGGTTTCGGTAGCCAGGCGTTTAACCCCTTCAACCTTATTGTAGTAGGCTTGGGGGACGGCGGTATTAGGCTTATGGGAACCGGCAGGACTCACCCCCTCATACTTGTAGTAAATCTTGGCCGGGGTATCGAGGGCTTTTTCCAGCCGCCGCGCCCGGTAGAGGGGTGAGGGCCGCCATTGGCGGTAGACATCCCGCACCTCGTCGGGAATCTCGATGTAACGTTCCTGGCTGACCTCTTGCATAATCAAGGCCATTGGGAAGAGCGGGGCCAAGTCGCCGGGGCCAATGGGTTGGCCGGTACCGGGGTGAAGAACGGGGGGGGCAGGGGTAGGTAAGTCGGCCTGGATATTGTACCAGGCGCGGGGAATGCGATCTTCAGACAAAAAATACTTGATCGTGTCCATGTAACCTCCTTGTTAAAAGAACATAAAAATTTGTATTTAGAGCCTATCCGAAAACCTCTAATGACGCATCCTATGCATCATCGGCTGGCATAGGGATGCCAACCTACGGATTTCGGATAGGTTCTTAGCACTGCCACAACTACTGACACTACGGGGAAAAAACAGGGCAACAGAATATTGCCCGCCCCCTTGAATTGCGGCAGAGTATATCACGAAGCACTATAGGCGTCAATCAGACCGGGTTAGGCCATAATTAAAAAGTGTGATAAAATCATAGGTAAATTTTAACTATTTGGAGCAACCTAAGAGCAATGACTATCTCAAAATCCGCCGTGACTCGAGTCCCTGGCTTTCGGGCTGTGGGTGTCGCTTGCGGCCTGAAGCAATCCGGCAAGCCTGATCTGGCCTTGATTCTGGCTGACCGCACCTGTACGGCTGCTGCTGTTTTTACCACCAATGCCTTTAAGGCTGCCCCTGTCTTATATGATTTAGCTCTCATGGAGCGTACCGGGGGGAAATTGCAGGCTGTTTTAATCAACGCCGGCAACGCCAATGCCGTAACCGGAAGCCAGGGTTTGGCCGATGCCGAGCAAATGGCCCGCTGGACCGAAAGCGCGTGTCAACTGCCGCTTGACACTGTTTTTGTCATGAGCACCGGGGTTATCGGCCAGAAAATGCCGATGGATAAGTTGGCAACCGGCATCCGCCGCGCCGCCGACAGCATCTTTACCGAAGCAGGTCAACAGGGCCACGCCGCCGCCGAAGCGATTATGACCACCGATCTTGTGCCCAAAGAAGCCTTTGTTCAGACAACAGTGGAGGGCCGGCCGGTTCATCTGGGTGGGATGGCTAAGGGAAGCGGTATGATCCATCCCAACTTGGCCACCATGCTGGCTGTAGTGGTAACAGATGCGGCTATAGAATCCTTGGCTCTGGAAGCCGCGCTCAAACAAGCAGTGGGCTGTACCTTTAACCGAATCAGCGTGGATGGCGATACCAGTACCAACGATACCGTACTGGTCTTGGCCTCTGGGCAAGCGGGCAATCCTCCAATCTCCACCCGAAGCGTCCAATCTCCCGCCTTTGAAACCTTTGCGACGGCTTTGACCGAAGTCTGTGCTGCTCTGGCTAAAGCGGTAGCCCGCGATGGTGAAGGAGCGACCAAATTGGTGGAAATTACCGTGGAAGGGGCGGCCACCGAAGCGGAAGCTGAGGCTGCCGCCAAAACCGTAGCCACTTCGCCCTTGATGAAAACTGCTTTATTTGGCAATGATCCCAACTGGGGCCGAGCGTTGGCGGCGATTGGCCGCAGCGGGGCCACCGTTGACCCGAGCCGTACTTCTCTATGGTTGGGCGATTTTCAGCTAGTAGCGGCTGGAGAACCGCTGCCCTTCGATGCGGTGGCGGCCCATGACTGGCTGGCTCAAACGGATGAGGTCAAGCTGATAGCTAACTTGGGGGTAGGACCAGCCCGTGCGACCGTTTGGACCTGTGATTTGTCTTACAAATATGTTGAAATTAATGCCGAGTATCATACCTGAAAGGCAGGACAGTTAGACTATTGCCAACTCCTTGTTAACATGTTAAGTTAACTAACAAAGATTATCTGCCCGTATTGTAAAACTATTTTCCTCCCAGGTTTGTAGTTTTATCCAAATTCGGGAGCAGCTATTCAGTCACGCTAAATATCCAATCGAGAGAAAATATATGCTGCTGAAATTTTGGGGCACCAGAGGCTCCATCCCGGCTCCGGTCCAGCCTGAGCAAGTTGAACAGAAAATTATTGCTGCGCTTGAAGCGGCTGGCCGTGAACAAATTAACCTTCTCAATGCCCAATCCATCCGGGAATTTGCGGCTAATTTATCATTTAATGCCAGTACCGTAGGTGGCAACACCACTTGTGTAACGGTCGAGGTGGGCGATGAACTGATCATTTTTGATGCCGGCTCAGGGATTCGTGAGCTGGGTGAATACCTGATGGATGAAAGCGATCCCTGGGCCAAAAAGTTTGGCTTTGCCCGGGGCAAAGGTCATGCCTATCTATTTTTTACCCACACCCATTGGGACCATATTCAAGGTTTGCCTTTCTTCAAGCCGATTCATGTCCCCGGCAATACTTTTGATGTCTACCACGTGCATAAATACGTGCCGGATGTCTTGGCGCGACAGATGGAGCAAGAATTTTTCCCTTTGCAATACCATCAAATTGCGGCCTCGTTTCAATATCACCTGCTTAATGAGGGCGCTCAGGTAGAAGTAGCCGGGGCCACCATTACCAATATCGAGTTAAAACATCCGGGCAAAGCTTATGCCTATCGGGTTGAGGCCGACAATGCCATTGCCATTTTAGCGACCGACGGTGAGTACAAAAGCCTGGATTACACCAGCACCATGAAGTACAGCAAATTTTACGCCAATGCCGATGTCCTCATTTTTGATGCCATGTTTTCGGTGCGCGAGTCCTTTGTAAAAGAAGATTGGGGCCACAGCTCCGCCCTGATTGGCGCGGATATTGCTAAAGAGGCCAATGTTAAACGCCTCCTCCTTTTTCATCATGATCCCGCCTCGACCGATGCCGAGATTATGCGGGTCTGGCAGGAGACCAAAGAATACCTGGGCCAGCAGCAGGGCGCGCCGGAGGTATTGGTGGCTCAGGAAGGGCTGGAACTTGAACTGAAAAACCCCCCTACAGTTTCCGAGTTTTCAATAAACGATCACGTTGAAAAGGGCGTCATCTTTATGACCCTTTCGGGAAAATTTGGCGCGCACGCCACTGAGCAGTTTAGAGATCATCTGGCCCATAGCCTGCAAACCTATCAAACCGATAAAGTTGTGCTAAAAATGGAGAATCTCAGTGAGCTAACCATCGCCGGGATTCGCGCCCTGGTTGATGCCCGGCGGACAGTTCTGACGCTGGCCCTGGTCTCGGTGCCGGAGAATATTTATCGGGTATTTGAGCTGGCCGGCACCACCGACTTTTTTGCCATTTATAAAGATATTGACGCTGTTTTATCGGCGCTGAACTCCCACTCTGATTAAAACCCCTCCCTTATCCAAATTAGCCCAATCGCCTCGTTGCCACTAAAATAGGCCCTACTATGGGCAAGCAACCCCGGCTAAAACATGCACCGGCCAACTTGAAACCTGGCTCTGCGGTTTCTGTCGGCCCTGGATTCCACCCAGGGTGGAGACAGGGCTGGTGGGCTATCCTGGTTGGTTTCTTCATTATAGCCACGCTTTACAGCATTATCGTTCCCATCACGCAGGGGGAAGATGAGCTGGCCCATTATCGTTACCTCAGTTTTATTGCTCAAACAGGACGCCTGCCCCAAGATGCTGCCGAACGCCAGCAGGCCTGGTATCGCGCCGACTGGCCGCCGCTGTATCACCTGCTGGTCGGCTGGTTGGTCAGTCCGCTTGACACCACCCGCCCCCACCTTAAAGACGTGGGCGAGTCCCCCAGGCGACGACTGGTGGGTGAAATCTTCTATCCCCGCCTGATTATCTACACCGAAGACGCCGCCTGGCCCTGGCAAGACGGCATCCTGGCCTGGCGCCTGGGGCGGTTTGTTTCGATTGTCTTCTCAGCCGGTGCGTTGGGGTTTACTTATCTTACTGCGCTGGAATTGAGCAGGGGAGGCGGGGAGGCGGGGAGGCGGGGAGGCGAAACTTTCCACGTCCTCGCCTCTTCGCCTCACGTTTCCTCGCCTCCTCCCCTGCTGGCTTTAGCCGTGACCGCACTCCTCGCCTTCACCCCCCGCTACCTCTTCACCTCGGCTATGCTTGGCGACGACAGCCTGTTTGTCCTGCTCTCGGCTGTTTTTATCTGGCTGCTGCTGCGGGCTATCCGGGGCGATGATCGCTGGTGGCTGTATGCTTTTATGGGGCTGACGCTGGGTCTTTCCATTGTAACCAAGTACAGCACCGGCCTGCTGCCGTTGGTCATCATCCCGCTGGTGATGTGGCGGGTCAAACAGGTGGGGTGGTCGTGGCGGGGCGCGCTTGGGCGGGTCGGTTTGACCTGGCTGTTCACCCTGATCGGGGCAAGCTGGTGGTTTGGCTGGATTGGGTATCATTTCAACACCATCAAAGACGATGGCTGGATTTTGGGCCTGCTCAAACCCATTCTTGCTTCCGGCCCTGATGTGAGCATGCGCCGGGTGTTTGCCCTCTTTGGCGGTGAGCAATTTACCGGCCCGGAACGACCGGGCGCTATCGCCGCCGGTACTTTTGGAGGCTGGCTTACTTATCTTTTCCAAACCTTTTGGGGTGTGCCTGTTTTAGAATTTGACCCGCTTTTCCCCTGGGTCTATATTTTGGTGCTGCTCTTCACCGGGCTGGCTCTGGTGGGGTTATGGCAGTTCTGGCGTGCAGCTTCACCAGAGATGCGAGTCACTTTAGGATTACTCGCTTTGATTATTCTTTTGCTTTTACCCTTTCCTATCTGGCGCTTTTTTCTCACCCGCAACATTCTGGAAACCGGCCAGGGCCGCCATCTTCTGTTTCCCGCCGCTCAGGCTATCCCAATTCTGTTGGTGTTGGGTTGGGCCACCCTGGTGCAAAAGATAGAAGATAGAAGATGGAAGATAGAGGATAGAGGATTGAAGATAGAAGATCGAAAAGGGGCCTCACTTGACGAGACCCGTGCTATCCACCATCCACTATCCACCATCCACTATTCACCATCCACTATCCTCCTTTTCCTGCCTGCCCTGCTCCTACTGCTCTGGTCGCTCTGGCAGCTTGGGTATATGGCGGCAACCTATCCGGCCCCCCTGCCGGTGCGAACTACCACCTTTGACGCCGCCTCGATTCCGCAGCCGCTCAAGCATGATTTTGGCGAAGCGATTCGTCTGTTGGGTTACGACTTTGCGCCCGATGCCGCCCAGTCCATCATCAATTTGACCCTCTACTGGCAGGCGCTCAAGCCGGTGGAGGAGAATTATCGGGTTCAAGTGCAGTTGGTAGATGAAGCTGACCATCCCCATTTTACCTGGCTCAGTCACCCGCTCAATGGCCGCTACCCCACCCGCGCCTGGGACAAAGGCGACATTATCCGCGATACCCTGCCCCTGCCCCTGGCCGCTGTGCCGGCCAACCTGTACCAGTTGCAGCTCAACCTGCTGCGCGAAGCCGAAGATACGCCGCTAACTAAAGCGCCCTTTCAATTTATCCAGATACCCCTGGCTAACCGCCCGCCCATTGCCGGTTCAGCCCGGCTGGCCGGCGACATCGAGTACCGCTTGTGGGTAGACGACGCCCCCGCCCGCCACCGTCAAACCCTGCCGCTTTCCTGGAGCTATACTGAAACCTCGGCGTCCGCTCAATCCTCCCTGTCTGGTTTTCAACCATTTAACCCCGAACCCACCTGGACTCTGGTTGGCCCCGATGAGGTTGCCCGCCTGCCTGAAGCAACCAGCGACGCCACCGCTATCTTTATCGTCGGGGCCGATTGGCCCAGCGGCCCTTATCGCCTGCGCCTGGCCACCGGCGAAGACAGTTACGAAACCGAACCCCTGTTAACTGTCGCCAACGCGGCGCGCCAATTTGAGTTGCCCGCCTTGCCGGGGGGATACACTCCGGTGGAGGCCAATTTTGCCAACCAGGTAAAATTGCGGGGCTACGTTTTGCCCACCCGCCGGGTCAAGCCGGGCGGCGGCCTGCCCTTGACCCTTTACTGGCAAAGCCTGGCCCCGGTGCTGCCCGATTTGCTCACCTCTGCCGTCCTGCTCGACGCCAACCAGCAGCCCTACGGCAGCGTGGATCGCTACCCTGCCGGCTTTTACAGCCCTATCTTGTGGGCAAAAAACGAAATTGTCGTAGACTCTTTCAGCGTGCCCATTCAACCGGACGCGCCGCCGGGAGTCTATTTTTTACACCTGGGCCAGTATCAGCTCAACCGGGGGCAGCCTCAATCATTACCCCTGGTCGAAGCCGGTCAACCGGCCGCGGCCACCGCCGTAGTGCTTGGCCCGTTCAAAGTGGGCGGGCCGCCGCCGGGAGTGACAAGAGGTAACGCCGCTCCCCACTTCCGGGTGAACCAATCTTTTGGCGAGCAGATCACGTTGTTGGGGTATGACCAGGAGGATAATTGTCAAGAGTCAATAATGAATTGTCAATTGTCAATCAGGCTGTATTGGCAGGCGGACACAATCCCCTTGGCCGATTACACCACTTTCCTTCACCTGCGCAACGCCGCCCATGAAACGGTGGCCCAGAAAGACAGCCCACCGGCCGCCGGTCGCTATCCCACCAGCCTATGGGACCCCGGCGAGATTATTATTGATGAAATCACCTTGCCGCTCGAAGATATGCCGCCCGGCCAATATGTTCCGGTTATTGGCTTGTACGAATTGGCTACAGGCAACCGGCTGGCTACCCTGGGAGAGACGGCTAACGAATTGCGCCTGACTCCATTGGAAATAGTAGACGGTAGACAGTAGACGGTAGACGGTAGACAGTAGACGGGGAAATCAGACACCTCTGCTACCCTGCTACCTGCTACCTTTTCATACAGGCCCATGAATACTTCTATACAGATAACAGAACCCTGATGTCCTTCATCTCTCAGTTAAAAAAACATCTGGCTTTAGGACTGATTTTGCTCATTTATCTCGCCCTCGCTGCCACTCATAGTATTGTTGCGCCCCTTACGGTTGGCAACGACGAATGGGCGCATTTTCTGTATGTCCGTTTTATTGCCGAACACGGGCATTTGCCGACTACCCTGGCCGAACGCGCCGAAGCAGGTTACAAAGCCGATGCGCCGCCGCTCTATCATCTGTTAGCCGCCGCTGCGACCGCCGGGGTGGAGCCGACCCGGCTGCTCCGCCCACTCGACTCGCCCCGCCGCCAGTTGGCCGATAATTGGCCCAATCCTTATGCCCTGGTCCACAGCGGCTATGAACTGCCGCCCTACCGGGGCGAGGTGCTGCTGTGGCATCTGGGACGAGGTGTGTCAATTCTGTTTGGGCTGGCGCTGATTGGGCTAACCTACCTGACCAGCCTAGCCCTCTGGCCCAGCCGCCGGCGGGCGCTGCTGGCGGCGGCGGGGGTTGCTTTTATTCCGGCGGTTGTTTTTCATAGTTCAGTCTTGACCTACGAAAGTCTCAGCGCGGCGGTGAGCGCCCTGTTCTTGCTGGTCAGCCTGCAAGCCATTGCCCGGCCGCGGCAGGCCCGCTGGTGGTTCAGCCTGGGGCTGCTGGCCGGGTTGGCCATTACCATCAAATACAGCGCCATCTTACTGCCTTTTGAAATCGGCGGCGTGGCCGGACTGGCCTGGTTCAAATGGCGGCAGCATCAGCCGGCACTCTCCGGCTGGCGTTTCCTGTCCAAATCCCTGCTGCTGGCCGGAGCGGGGACACTGTTGGCCGCCAGTTGGTGGTTTGGCTTTTTGCTGTGGCACTTTAATACGATTGATACTCACGGGCCACTGTTAGGGGTATTGCAGCCGCTGCTGGTGGGCGACGGCAGTGATACCACCTCCGTGGCTATTGCCGCCTCCCTTTTTGGGCAACAGGGCGAGATTGCGGCTCGCTCTCCCCTGCCGCGTGATTATTGGCAACTCACGCAATTACTGCTGGACTCCTTTTGGGCAGCGCCGGTGGCCGGGCGCTTTATCCTATCGCCCTGGCTGGCCCTGGCCTTCAGCCTGGCCGCGCTGGTCAGCCTGGCCGGTTTGTGGCCCATCTGGCGACAGCCTGCCGCCGACAGCCGCATCTGGCTAAGTTTGCTGGTGCTGCACACCGTTCTCATTGTTCCGCTGCTGGCGGCGCGGGTCCTTTTCTCCTATGATCCGCGCGAGGCAGTTCAGGGGCGGCATTTGCTGCTGCCGGCTGCTTCGGCGATAGCCATTTTGTGGGCCTGGGGCTGGAGTCACTGGTCCGGCCGGTTGGGAGCGGCGCTGGTAGTTGGCCTGCTGCTGTGGAGTGGGCTGGGCCAGGTGGGCTGGGCGGCGGCGGCCTACCCTGCGCCGATGCCGGTTTGGGTGAAACAAGCGCCCCCCACCCTACCCGCCGGCCTGCACCCCCTGGACGAGAATCTGGCCGAGGGCATGCGCCTGACAGGTGTTTCGTGGCGTGAAACCTCCTCCGCTTCATTAGAAGTAACCCTGTGGTGGGAGGCCAGCGCCTTTATGCCGGCCGATTATCTGATCGAATTGAGCTTGCAGGATCAGGCCGGCTTGCTGGTCAGCTACACCCTGGGCCAGCCGGTGCAGGGACGTTACCCCACCCGCGCCTGGGAGCCGGGCGACATCATCAAAGATACCCACTGGCTGCCATTGACCGGCTCGTTGCCCGACGCCTATCAATTGCAGCTTCGTTTGCTCGACCGGTCGGGCAAACCTCTGGCTGGGGAAAAGGGGGTGGCATTGGGACAGGTCACGTTGGCTCAGGCCACTTACCCCGCCCCCGACCCATGCGCGGTTTGGTTTCAAGGCCGGCCCGGCTCTATTTTTAGCCAGCCCTACCGCCTGCGCTCTACCTTGACCTTCATCAGCCCGGAGCCGCCCCGTCTTACGGCCCTGTCCGCCGGAGCGATGCAGCCCGCGCCGGAGCGGTTGGCCTCTCTGGGAAAACTGCACTTTTTTATGGTGGGGCCGGACTGGTCGAGCCGGTATCAGGTGCAGGCCGGCTCAACCCGCTGCCGTGACTTGCTGATTGACCTGCCCCCGCGCCATTTCACCCCGCCGCCTATCCCGCAGCCGCTCGTCGCCAACTTTAACGACGAAGCGCAGTTGTTGGGTTACGATCTGCCCACTCGGCGCATCCAGCCGGGCCAGCGCCTGCCGTTAACCCTCTACTGGCAAAGCCTGACTTATCCGGGCGCGGATTACCAAATTTTTGATAACTTGCTCGACAGCCAACAGCGCCGTTGGGGCGGCTACGACCGCCGCCCGCGTGATGGCTACAGCACCCTGTTGTGGGTTCCCGGCGAGGTTATTACCGATGCTTTTGGCGTGCCCGTAGACCCGGCTGCGCCCCCCGGCATTTATACCCTCGACCTGGGTCTTTATGAGGAAACGGACGGGGGGGCGGTTTCGCTGCCGCTGCTGCAAAACGGGCAGCCTACCGGACAAAACAGTATCCGCCTGGGGCCAATCAAGGTGGGGGGGCCGCCGCCCGGTCTGGTGATTGAACAGCCGCAGCCGCAGGTGAAAGTTGAGCAAACATTGGGTCATCAAATCACTCTGCTGGGTTATGATGTAGCAGACAATTGTCAATTGACAATTGACAATTGTCAATTGTCAATTAAGTTGTACTGGCAGGCAGAGACTACACCTGCTGCCGATTACACCACCTTTTTCCACCTGCGAGATGCGGCTAATGAGAACATTGCCCAAAAAGACAGCCCTCCCGCAGAAGGTCGCTACCCCACCGGTTTATGGGATGTAGGTGAAGTTATTGGCGATGCGCTTAGTCTGCCCCTGATTGACGTTCCGCCGGGCCGCTACACCCCGGTGGTAGGCTTGTATAACCCGGTTACGGGCGAGCGCCTGGCTGTGCCGGACAACCCGGCTAACGAAATTCCGCTGGAGCCGATTGAGTTACCTTGAAACGTTATAAAATTCTTCTGCCGCTCATTTTGTTAGCTTTTTTCTTGCGGGTCTGGCAGCTACCGACCATCCCTCCCGGCTTATGGTACGACGAAGCCTACTACTCGATGGACGCCGCCTGGCTGCTTGACGGGGGGCCGTGGCCGCTCTTTTTTGCCGGCAACAATGGCCGCGAGCCGATATTTATCTATTTGCAGGCCGTCTTTATCTGGATTTTTGGCGCGCACCCTTTCACCTCCCGGCTCATCGGGCCGTTGGCCGGCACGCTGACCATCCCCCTCATGTACATCCTGGCCCGGCGACTCTTTAAGGCGGGGGACGGGGGTCGGGGGTCGGGGGTCAGGTCTCAGGTTTCAATCTCCAATACCCAAAGGGTACGATGTCTCCAATCTCCAGGCGAAGCGTCTAATCTCCTTTCAGCCTGGCTGCCCTACGTAGCTACCGCTGCTCTGGCTACTTCGTTCTGGCACATTAGCCTGAGTCGGGGCGGCTTTCGGGGGATTTTGCTGCCGCTGGCCGCCGGGCTGGTTTTTTATGCTTTTTGGCGCGGCTGGCAACCCGCCTCTAAAGGGGGGGGGATAAGGGCGGGGTGGATAGCCCTGGCCGGGTTTGCCCTGGGCCTCAGCCAGTATACCTACCTGTCGGCGCGGGCTTTGCCGCTGGTTTTTGCCGGGTTTGCCCTGGTTTGGACAATGCTAAATTGGCGCGACTCGGCCCGGCGTAACAACCTATGGCTGGCGTTAGGCATTATGGCCCTGGTTTCGGCGCTTGTCTTTGCCCCGCTGGGTTGGATATTTTATCAAAACCCGGCCCTGTTCTCGGCCCGCACCGGCGACGTTTTCTTCACCCCCGACACCCCCGGCGAACTCTTGCAGCATCTTTTCGCCGCCGTGCGCCTGTTTGTTGACGGCGGCGACCCCAACTGGCGGCATCACCTGCCGGGCCGGCCCATGCTCGGCTGGCTGGGCTGGCTGGGTTTCTGGCCCGGCCTGATCCTCTGCCTGCGCCGGTTTCGCCGCGATGCCTGCCTGTTTCTGGTCAGCGCACTGCTCATCCTCTTTTTACCGGCCCTGCTGGCCGTCCCCCCCATCCACGCCCTGCGCCTGTCCGCCCTGTTGCCGATCTACTTCATCATTTTTGCGTTAGGACTAACAGAAATATCACGTATCACGTATCACGCCTCACGCCTCACACCTCACGCCTCACGCCTCACGCCTCTCCTGTTCATCTCCCTCCTCCTCATCGAAACCGGCCTGACCACCTTTGACTACTTCTACCGCTGGGCCAGAGCCGAAGAAACGTATGTGGAATACAACGGCCCGCTGGTTGATTTTATCAACCATGTGATTGAGCAGACCGGCGACACGGCGGTAGCGATTCCTTTTCAACTGTATGTCCACCCGACGACCCGTTATCTGCTGCACGATTACTTTACCGAGCAGCCCGCCCCGGCTGAGGCCCTGAGCGGCCCGGTCCGGCTGGTTACGCTGCCCAACGATTTTCGGATGCTCAATGTGGGCAATATTCCCACCTCGCCGGCCTGGGTCTGGCTAAGCCGCCAGGCCGATGGTCAAGGCGCGGCCTATGTTTCACGCCCGCCTCGACCGGCGGAGCAGGCGGCCTTGGATGAACTGGCGGCGAACAGTGAACCGGAAATTTATCGGGACCGCTTTGGCGGGGAGTTGGCCCACCTGCGGACCCTGGCCGACCCCACGCCGTTACTGCCCATGTTCACCGAAACCACACCGGAGCGAACCATCAGCCTCAACTGGGCCAACCTGGCCGAACTGACCGGCTATGACGTGCTGCCGGCTGTTATTCAGCCCGGCCAGCCGCTGACCCTCAATCTCTACTGGCGCAGCCTGACCGATACCACCTTTGACAGCCGCTTATTTTTGCAACTCATTGACCGCGCCGGCAACCCCATCAACCAATGGGAAGGCGAAGCCTTTCGGGAAGATATGTACCGCTGGCGGCCCAACGGTATTCTACCGAGCCAGCACATCCTCTGGGTTGGCCCCGACGCCGCCCCCGGCCCCTATCTAGTCCGCCTCGGTTTTTTTGACGATAGAACCGGCCAGCGCCTAGCCATTGTAAAGGCGGAAGGCGGAAGGCAGAAGGATGAAATGAAGAATGACTCTTCCCTTCATCCTTCATCCTTCATCCCTCATCCTTCCCTTGACCAGATTCACCTCGGCCTCTTCTACGTCTCCCCCGACGGCAGCGACCCGCGCCAGCCCGCCACCCCCCTCGCCGCCACCTTCGCCGATTCCATCAAACTCATTGGCGTGACGGTCTCCCCAACCCCTGACCCCGAACCCCCGAACCCCCTCCCTGTTACCTTCCACTGGCAGTCTCTCCAGCCCACCGATAAACCCTACACCGTTTTCCTGCAACTGCTCAATCAGCAGGGCCAGGTTGTCAGCAGTTGGGACAGCCAGCCCTTCAACGGCCTCTATCCCACCCATTTGTGGTCCCGCGGGGAAATCATCGCCGATACCTTCGCTTTACCCCTGCCCGACACGGGCCTGCCTCGCGGGGACTACCGCCTCATTACCGGCTTTTATGAGGTTGAAACCGGCCAGCGCCTGCCCGTTGACAGCGGCGGCGATTTTGCCGAGCTGGTTCAATTTGTGGTTGAGTGAAAAAAGACTCAAACCAAATTCCTAACCTGGACAAGCCAGAGCCAAAAAGGAACACAGAGTTACGCAGAGATTTCACAGAGACACGCAGAGAAGCGATAAAAATTCCTCTGTGGGACTTTGTGACTTCTCCCTGTCCCTCTGTGTAATAACTTCTTGCTCACTGTACAAGAATCTGACTCATAAGGTACTAACCCGGACAAGCCGGAACCAAAAAGGATTCTCTCGCAAAGGCGCAAAGACGCAAAGGTTTTTAATAAATTTTTCTTGGCGTTCTTGGCGACTTTGCGTGAGATTTTCTTGCTCAATGTACAAGGACTCAATTGCTAAGGCACTAATACGCTCGTAATAAGCAGCCCCCTGCCCTCTGTGACCAAGACCCGACCTGTACGTGGTTTGAGCGACCCTAAAGGTCTCTCAGACCTTTAAGGTCTGTGCTTTACAAGTTGACGGGGTGACTTATGGGTGGGATAATTCGCCGTATCCATGCCGAGCAGAGCGCACTGGAGTATGCGAGATTTTGGGGTTATCAACCCCTTGAAGGAACAGCAAGTCGTCCTATCTGTCCAGGGTGTGCGCAACAAATGTTTGATACTGGTGCTATACCGGTCAGTCCATTGGAATAATAAACGAGGTTGTTAATGATGAATAAGAATACACTGCTCGAAACTTTGAGTATGTTACCCCATAAACACTGCATCGCTTTCGCCGCTTCTTGCTGCGAGCGTCTTATTCCAAACTATCACGCTTTCGTGCTTATGGAGCATTGGGGTGATTCTCACTCTATGCAAGCAGCATTGGATATAGTATGGGCATTTCTGGAAGGAGGAAACTTAGTACAGGATTGCATAAATTCGTCACGATTTAATGTATCCGTTTCCTGAGATGTCATTTCGAGCGCCAGCGAGAAATCTTCTTGCTCGCTATAACATTTTCGGCGGTGATAACGAAGATTCCTCCCTCCGGTCGGAATGATATGACTTCTGTGGAGGTATCTACTCGCCTTGATTTCGTCACGAACTAAGGCAAAGCTGTACTTAGTGGCTTCTAGCGAGATAAATCTCACTAGAGCACAACGATCAATTCTAACACTATGTTTGCACTTTTCATAACCAGCCAAAATTTGAACGCAGATGACGCAGATTCAACTGATTTTCGCTGATTTTTTATAAATTTTTCTGTGCCAATCTGCGTTTATCGGCGTTTAGCTGCGTTCTATTTAAAAAGTGCAAAGGTAGTGCAGACCCAATTTAGAGCAGGATTGATGGAATTTAAAGATAAATTATCCTTAAATTCCATCAATCCTGCTCTGAACGCGGGCTGTAAATAAACTCGTCAAAATTTGAAACGCACCCGGCAACGCCAACCGGATTGCCAACGCCAACGCCCAGACGTATACTTGGATCGCCACCGGCAACCTCCTCAACACGGGGGTGCTGACCAACACCTTCGACGCCGCCACCCGCCTGACCAGCGCCACCCGCCTGACCTTTGATACGAGCCTGGAAGGCTGGGCCTTTGACTCCGCCTGGGACATCCCGGCGGTGCTGTCCAATCCACCGGGGGTGATGCGGTTAGCCGCCACCCAAACCCCACCCTACCCGCACTACGCCACCATCACGGTCAGCACGGTCTTTGCCACCTTATTTGGTCAGCCCTCCGCCCGATGATATAATGCGCTTGATGACCACTGTAGAAGATAATAGAAAAAGCGGGCTGCGCCAAAGGCTAAAGTTAAGCAGATCGCTACAGCAAATGATGGAACAAAACAAATCACAGCCTCAAAATCCACCCCTCCACCCCTCCACCCCTAACCCCCATTCGCCATTCGCCATTCAAACCCTGGCCCTAACCCTGCTCCTCGCCCTCTACCTCCTCACCGCTTTCACCTACGCCGCCCTTGCTCCGCTAACCACCGGCCCGGACGAACTGGCCCACTATGAGTACGTCCGCTTCATCGCCGAACATGGCCGCCTGCCGATCAATAAGGAGGAGCGCACCCAGGCCGGCTACAAATCCGACCAGCCGCCGCTGTATCACCTGCTGGCCGCGCTGCCGGCGGCCCTGGTTGACCCTACCGGCCCGCCCTTCCTCAAGCGGGTCAGCGATCACCCGCGCCGCCAGTTGATCGAGCGCACCCGCCACGCCTGGGGCCTCTACAACACCGAAGACGAGCGCTGGCCCTACCGCGCCGAAATTCTGCGCTGGCACACCGGCCGCTGGGTCGCCATCCTCTTTGGCGCGGCCACCGTCGCCGTCACTTTTTTCATCGCCCGCGAGGTGATGACACGGGGAGGCGAGGACG
Organism: Anaerolineae bacterium; assembly: GCA_023151115.1. Next base: position 103,779 of record JAKLJP010000005.1, on the reverse strand, counting down.
CGATGGTACGAGAATCAACTCTAGCTGTCTCCTCGCCTCTTCGCCTCACGCCTCACGCCTCACGCCTCAGGCTCCCCCTGGCTGCTGCCGCTGTTGTCGCCTTTATCCCCCGCTTCGGCCTGACCGGGGCCATGCTCAACTACGAAACTACCGTCGCCTTTTTTAGCGCCCTCTTCTTATGGCTGCTGCTGCGACTGGCGAATAAGCGAATAGGCGAATGGGCGAATGGGCGAATAGAGGACACCGCCTCCTCGCCTCACGCCTCACGCTTCACGCTTCACGCTCTCCTCCTCGGCTTGTTCGCCGGCCTGGCCATCCTGACCAAACTCAGCGCCCTCATCCTGCTGCCGGAGCTGATCCTTGCCCTCTGGCTCATCGCTCGCGCCACCAAAACCCTCTACGCACCACGCACCACGCACCACGCTTGGTTGGAGGCAACATTGATCGCATTAGCGACAACCCTGGCCGTCCTCAGCCTCTGGTTCGGCTTTGTGCTCTATCACTTCAACACCGTCGCCCAAGATGGATTGTGGGTGGGTCTGCTGCGCCCGCTCATCGCCGCCGATAGCAGCGACGCCACCACCAACCAACTCCTCAGCGTTTTGACCGGCGGCAAAGCCGGTTTTACCGGGGCCATCGAGAACCTGGAGTCCGGTCCACCCTGGCAGTGGGCGGCGATTTTGTTCCGCACTTTCTGGATGGTCGGCATCGAAACGGTGCAGCCGCTCGCTTCAGTAGCCCCGGCCCTGGCCCTGGCCTTGTGTCTGCTGGCAGTTCACGGCCTCATCACTATGACCGGGGACCAGAGACCGGAGACTGGAGATGTTTTCCAACCTCCAACCTCCAAGCCCCAGTCTCCAACCCCTACTCCCTACTCCCTACTCCCTACTCCCTACTCCTCTCTGATTTTATCCCTGCTCGTCCTGCACCTGTTCATGCCCCTTCTCCTACCCCTGCTGCGTTATGCCGTCACCTTTAGTCTGGCCGATACGGCCCAGGGCCGGCATGTACTTTTTTTGGCGGCCCCCGCCTTTGCTATTTTACTCATTTGGGGTATCCAGGCAGCGTTGAGCAGAATCACCACCAGGCAGAGAGACCGGGAAACGGAGGAACGGCAAGCCAGAGCGAGAAAGCTTCTGCGCCGAAAATCAGCCTCAGCCTTCACCCGTTTCGGTTTGTGGCTTACGGATTATATTTCCTATCTTACGCCTTACGCCTCACGTATCACCTATCACCTCTCCCGTTTCGCTGTTTTTCTGCCCATCCTTTTGCTTCTCATCTGGACCGCCGCCCATCTGTGGGCCATGACCTGGGCTTATCTGCCGCCGCTGCCCGTTTCGACGCTGCCGGAGGCCAGAGCGCAGGCAAGCCACTCTTTGAATCGACCGCTCAATAAGTTTGTGACCTTGGTGGGGTATAACAGCCAGCTTGATGACGCGGGGCGCACCCTCCGGCTTGACCTGATCTGGCAGGCGACGTCCCTCAGCCCGACCGATTATCTAACCGAAGTCACCCTGCTCGACGATGGGGACCAGCCTCAGGCCCAGTGGTTAGGCCATGCCGCCGCGGGGCGCTACCCCACCCGCGCCTGGGATGTGGGCGATATTGTGCGCGATACCATCTGGCTACCCATCGAGGGTCTAGCGGCGGGCGATTACGCGCTCAGCCTCAACCTTATTCCGACCAGCCGGCATTATCCCCCCGAAGCCGAGGTTATGCCCTTAGCCCTCACCCGGCTAACCCTACCTGATACCGCCCTTCGCACGTTCAACAACAGCCTGGCCTTTGCCGAGCAGGCTGTTGCCGCTGCCGGCTATTCAGTCTGGCAGGACGGGCAGACGCTAACAACCCCCCGCGAATTTCGCTACCGGGAAACGGTCCTGGTCACCCTCAGCCCGCTGCTGCCCGACCAGCAGCGCGAGGTGCGCATGGTCGGGGCGGAGGGCAGTCCCGGCTTTGCGCCGGTCCGGGAACTGAACAACACTGCCCTGTTTATCGTCGGCCCCGACTGGTCCGGCGGCAAGTATCATTTGCAAGTCAGCCTGACATCCCCGGACGACGGAGAGCAGCAAGTTAATTCCAGCACTGTTTTAACGGTGGTTGATCGCTGGCAGCGCCAATTTACCCTCCCTGAATTCCCCCCCTCACAAGGAAAGTATGTACCGGTTGAGGCCAACTTTGCCAATCAGGTCAAACTGCTCGGCTACACCCTGGGCGCTAATCGCGCAGAGCCGGGTGGCGGTATTCCGTTGACCCTGGTCTGGCAAGGGCTTGATTGGCTGGGCAATGATTACACCATCTTTACCAAGCTGATCAAGGCCGACGATCAAACCGCGCACGGCGGGCGCGACCGCCTGCCCCAGGAAGGGTACCGCACCCTTTACTGGGCCCCCGGCGAAATTGTGACCGATGCTTTTGGCGTGCCGGTGGAGGCCAAGGCCCTACCCGGCGTTTACTATTTGCATGTGGGGTTGTACCAACAGGTAGGCCGGCAAGCGGTGTCCTTACCCCTGGTGCAGGATGGCCGGCCTATTGACGCCACCGCCGTCATTATCGGCCCGATCAAGGTGGGCGGCCCGCCCCCCGGTGCAACCCTGACCACGGCCAAACCTCAAACTGAGGTCAACCAGCCCTTCGGCGATGCGTCGAATGTGACCCTGCTGGGCTATGATTTGGAGGGGGATAATTGTCAACCGTCAACGGTCAATTGCCAATTGTCAATTAAGTTATATTGGCGCTCTGAATCGCCCTTGCCGGTTGACTATACTACCTTTATCCACGTGCGAAACGCTAGCGGTGAAACGGTGGCCCAGCAAGACCAGCCGCCTTTGAACGGTGCGTACCCCACTAGCCTGTGGGACCCCGGCGAAATCATTGCCGATACCATCACCATTCCTTGGCCGGCCGAACTGACAGCAGGCCAGTACGCGCTGGTGATAGGAATGTACGATTATCAAACAGGCCAGCGGTTAGTGATACCCGCTCATCCGGCTAACGAGGTTAAATTAACCGATGTGGCAATCCGTTAAACGTTCAAACGTTCAACGTTTAACGCTGATTATTTTTATTTACCTGGTGTTGGCGGCAGTTTACAGCATTGTGACCCCCATCGGCCGGGGCGCGGATGAGTGGGCGCATTACTGGTACGCCCAATTCATTGCCCAGCAGGGCCGATTACCGCTCACCCCCGCCGAGCGCGAAGCGGCCGGCTATAAATCCGATTGGCCCCCGCTCTACCATCTCGGCGCTGCGGCGGCGACTGCCTGGATTGAGACGGCCGGCCCGCCTACCTTCAAATACCGGGCTGAGCCTGAACATATCCGCCGCCAGATTATCCCGGCCCCTCGCTCCGAGGCCATTCTGCACACCGAAGATGAGCTATTCCCCTGGCGGCAGGAAATCCTGGTCTGGCATCTGGGCCGCTTTCTCTCTATCGCTTTCAGCCTGGGAACGTTGTTAGTAACGTATCGGCTGGCTTTGGAGGTGTTTGCTGGTAGCAAGGTAGCAAGTAGCAAGGTAGCAAGTAGCAGGAGAGCAAGGGGGCAAGGGGGTAGGGGAGATTTGGCTTTTTCCCCCCTGCGCCTCCGCACCCCTGCCCCTCTGCTGGCTTTGTCTACTACCGCCTTTCTCGCCTTCATTCCCCGCTTTCTGTTCACCGGGATGCTGTTTAATTACGACAGCTTGACCTTGTTAATTGCCTCGCTGTTTTTATGGTTGAGCCTTCGGATAGCCAAAGGTTATTATTCGCGGTGGGGGTTTTGGGGGCTGGGTGCGTTGGCGGGGTTGGCTTTGCTGACCAAATACCTGACGGCCCTCCTGCCGCTGGAAATTATCTTCCTGGCCTTTATGAGCAGGGGAGCAGGGGGGCAGGGGGGCAGGGGAGAAAACAAACCTTCCCCTCTGCTAAAACTAAGACAGGCAACTCTGGCTTTTATTCTGGTCATCAGTCCCTGGTTTGGCTATTTACTCGTCAATTTCAATGAGGTCGAAACCTATGGCCCGGTACTGGGGGTTGTCGCCCCGCTACTGCGCGGCGACGGCAGCGACCGCACGGTGGAGCAGCTTTTTGCCTGGGTCAGCGGAGGACAGGCGCCGCCGCCGGCTCATATTGACCAGCAGCATTACTCCTTTTGGCAGCTCTTGACCCAATTTTTTGCCACCTTCTGGACCAACCCCATCGGCCAACCATCTCTACTTGATGGGTTTACTATCGCTATGACGCTAATAGCCCTGGTAAGCGTCTTGGGCCTGGTGATTGGGTGGCGATCAACCCTTGCTTCTGCGCCCGCTTCGCGTCGCCGCCTCCTCTCTCTTTTGCTACTGCACTGTTCATTGCCTGTCCCTTTGATGTTGATTCGCCTTTTTGGGGCCCGCGATGCCCTGGAAGCCGTTCAAGGCCGCCATATCCTCTTCCTGGCCGGCCCGGCGGTTGTGATTTTGCTCGTCTGGGGTTTATCACGCCTCACGCCTCACGCCTCACGCCTCACGTTTCAAGCCCTCATTAGCTTACTCCTGACCGGCTCGATTCTCCAACTCCTTTCGATGTGGCAAAACTACCCCGCCCCGCTGCCTGTCCAAACTATGCCCTATCCCGTGGTGGATGCAGTTACCCCGCCGGTTTCTGTGGAACTGCCGGGAGGCGCGGCGCTTGTTGCAACCCAAGTGAAGCAAGTTGATTCTGCCTTGCGGGTCACTCTTTTCTGGCAGGGCGGTCTAGCATCAGCGCCGGAGGATTATCAAATGGAACTGGCCCTGGTAGATGGGCAAGGCCAGACTCGATCAAGTTGGCTGGGCTATCAGACGCAGGCTCGCTATCCCACCCGTGTTTGGGAAGCCGGAGATACTATCCGTGATGAAGCCTGGCTGCCCTTAGCCGGCTTAGCACGGGGAGATTATGACCTGCGCTTGCGGATTTTGGGTCAATCGGGGCCGGTGGTTGATTGGCAAACGCTCTCCTCCTATACCCTGACCGAGCCAGTAAATGAACGGTACAACGAGTCCAGCGCCTGGGTTTTATGGCAAGAAGGACAAGTAGTTTCATCCCTACCCTTGTTTAAAGAACGAGAAACAGCCCAATTTACGTCTGCCGATTTCTCCTCTCCATCTGCCGCGTTGCAACTCATCGGCCCGGATGCCGTATCCCGTGCTGCTGTAGTGACTGGCAACGGCTGGGCCAACTTTATCATCGAGCCGGAATGGCCGGCGGGAGAGTATCGCTGGCAGCCTGAAGGTGAAGTTGTTTTACGGGTTGCCCCTGGCCAACGGAATTTTCAACTGCCGCTGGTGACTCATCCTCTGGAAGCTAATTTTGCCGGCCAGGTAAAGTTATTGGGCTATGATTTGCCCCAGCGCCGGGTTCAGCCGGGGGAAGGACTGCCCCTCACCCTCTACTGGCAGGGACTGCGCTGGCTGGGCGAAGATTTTGTCATTTTTGAGCGATTGCTAGATAATCAAGAGATGGCCTGGGGTGGGTATGATCGCCGGGCCAAAGAAAATTACAGCACCCTGTTTTGGGCCCCCGGCGAGATTGTCACCGATGGTTTTGCCGTGCCGGTTGACGCCGCCGCGCCGCCAGGGGTTTATCACCTGAGCTTGGGCTGGTACCGGCAGGTAGGAGAACAGGCTGAATCACTGGCCATCATCAACCCCGAAACCGGCCAGCCAACGGAGTCAACAGCAGTGATGATTGGCCCCATTAAAGTAGGGGGCCCACCGGCGGGGGTTACGGTTACTGCGGCCAACCCACAATATGAACTTGATATTGTCTTGGGAGATCAAATCAAATTGTTGGGTTTTGATCTAATGAATCAGCAAGCCGGTGCGGCGGTTAAGAGTGGGTCCAGTTCCAAGCCCAACCTTCCAACCTTCCAATCTTCCAACCTACTCCACCTTAAGCTCTACTGGCAAGCTCTGGCTGCTCCTCAAACCGACTACACCGTTTTTACCCATGTGCGCAATACCGCCGGAGAAACTGTGGCCCAAAAGGATAATCCTCCGGCCGGCGGGGCGTATCCGACCAGCCTATGGGATGCGGGCGAAATTATCAAGGATGAAATCGGTATTCCCCTGGAACATGTTGCTCCAGGAGAATACGAGATAGTGGTGGGCATGTACGATTTTCAAACAGGTCTACGCTTGAGTGTGGCTGAGAATTTAAATGGGGAAATTGTTCTGGCTAAAGTGGGGGTAGAGGCTCCATGAAAATCCTACCCCGCTTATCTCTGCTGCTGATAGCTATCCTTTATCTCAGCGTAACCTTTACCATCAGTCATGTGGCGGTATTTAACAAGGGGCCGGATGAGGAAACAAATTTAGCCTATACTGAATTTCTGATTAACAAGGGTAGACTGCCGGTAAGTTATGAGGAAAGAGATTTAATTGGGAAAGACTCGAATTGGCCGGCCCTTTACCACCTCATTTTGGCTCAAATCAGCCGGTTGATGGGCATAGATGTTAGTGGGCCGCCCTACATCAAAATTTTCTGGGATTCTTTTCGCTACCGAGTGATAGATGCCGGCCAGGAATGGTATTATCTGTACACCGAGGACCAACTCTGGCCCTTTTTGGGACGAATCCTGGTGTTGCATGTGGGGCGTTGGTTATCCATTCTGTTTGGCTTGCTTAATTTGTGGCTTATTTATCGGGTTTGTTTAGAGCTACTGCCTAATAGACCCTGGTTAGGGATAGCGGCGGTCGCTCTGGCCGCCTTCTGGCCCACCTATACCTTTATCAGTGGGGTGATGAATGAGGACACCATGATGTCGGCTTTGACCACCTTGTATCTGTGGGTGGTTATTTTGGCCGTTAAAGAACCGGATAAGGGCTGGCTTTATGGAGCTATGGGTCTGGTTTTGGGTCTTTCAGTCACCGTCAAATATACTACGATAATTCTGCCTTTGGAAGTTATAGGGGTGCTGGCGGTTTTGGCCTGGCGGCACGCTTACGGAGGCTGGTGGTGGTTTCGGCGCACAGCCCTGGTAGGGATGTGCGCGGTAATGGCCTCAAGTTGGTGGTTTGGTTGGAACTTTTGGTATCTCAACGAGGTCAAAAAGTTAGGTTGGTTGGCCGGATTGCTGCGCCCTATTTTTACCGGCGGACCGGATATTACCCTGTCGCGCCTGGGGTACTTTTTCAGTGGGGGCGAAATCGGCCTGGCCGGTATTCCGGCCGGCCGGGAAGCAGGTACTTTTTCGAGCTGGCTTCAGAAAACTTTCCAATCCTTTTGGGGCGAGAGTATTGATGGAATTATTCCGTTAGCGCCTTCTATTTTCATTCTTGTGGCCTTAATGGTGGGGGTAACGGGTTTTGGGCTGTGGCGGCTTGGGCGGGTCGAGCCGCCGGCCCGTAAATGGCTGCTACTGCTGCTCTTCCATATTGGCATCTTTTTGATTCTGCCCCTGCTCCGGTTTAATTTGACCCGCCGGATCGGCGAAACTGCTCAGGGCCGCCATATTTTACTCCCTGCTTTTGCCGCCGTAGTTATTTTGGTGGTCTGGGGAACGGCTGTCGCCTTGCCGCCGCGCTGGCGACCCTGGGGCCTGGCCCTTTTTGTGGCCGGTTTTTTAACCTGGACGGGGGCGCATCTGGTTTATTTGTACCACTTTACCCCCACCCCCATCCCGATGCGGACTGTGCCGCAAGCCGCCGCATGGCTTTCCCATCCGCTTAAGGCCCAGTTTGGCGAGGCCGTGGAATTGGTTAGTTATGAATTGCAGCCCCAACCCGACCAGAGCCTATTGGTGGTTAACCTGGCCTGGCGTTCCATAACCTATACCAAAGAAAACTTTTTGTTAAAAGTATCGCTGCTTAACTCGCAGAATCAGGTGGTAGCCTATTGGATGGGCTACCACGGCGGAGGTGTGGTCCCCACCCTGGCCTGGGACCCAGGCGATACCGTTTTTGACCGGCTCAGTTTACCCATCGGCGGGTTACCGGCGGATACCTACCAGGTGCAGGTACAATTGGCCGGCAGCCAGGGACCACTGGTGGTGCAGCCGGGGCTAGACCGCAGCGATGGGAATGGCGAGCAAATTAAGGGCGATAAACAGCTTGTTTTAGCTGAGATGGTGCTGGATCAAACACCCCCTCTTTCATTCTCCAGGCACATGCAGCTTGGCGGCCCTCAGCCGGGCCAGCTTGATTTTGAGGTGTGGCAGATAGATGGTCCGAGTCGCTCCGGCCGGCCGACTTTTCGTTACCCGGCGACGATCTCCATTGTTACCTCCCATTCTAACCTGGAATTGGCCCTAGTTGACGAAGCCGGGCAGGTGTGGCCGGCTTCGTCAAGTGAAGCCAATATTTATTCCTTTGTTATCGGCCCCCGCTGGCAAAGTGGAACTTATCGGTTGCAGGTCAGCTTGCCGGAAAGCGGTCAAAGCGGAAGCCAGGCGCTCAGTGAACCTTTGTTGAAGGTTGAAAACTGGTGGCAGCGCCGCTTTGAAGCGCCCGCTGTTGAGACGGTCAAAAAGGCCAACTTTGCCAACCAGATAATGCTGTTGGGCTATCACCTGTCTCAATCCAGGGTAAAAGCCGGGGAGTCTTTTCCAATCACGCTCTATTGGCAAGCGCCGCCGGAGCGGTCGCCCCAGGCCAGTTTTACCCAGTTCAATCATTTGCTGGACGACCAGGGAGCCTTGTGGGGCGGTTATGATCGCCAGCCGTTGGAGTATTATGATACCTTGCTCTGGGCCCCCGGCGAGGTGGTCATTGATGGTTACGCCGTGCCGGTTCAGGCCGACGCGCCGCCCGGCCACTATTATTTAAATGTAGGCTATTATCTAACCGTAGGCGAAAGCGCGGTGAATTTGCCGCTGGTGGTTGATGGACAAATGAGCGAAGTAACCAGCGTGACGGTTGGGCCGATAGAAGTGGTGAGGCCATAAGCATGGGTGGGGATGTTTCTGTGCTCCGTCCCAACTGGCCGGCCCGGTTGGGATTGCTGCTCATTATTATCATCTATACCGGCCTGACCTGGCTCAATAGTGTCAATATCCCCTTAAGCAAAGCCCCCGACGAATACGTTCATTTTAGTTACATTCGTTTTATCGTCGAGCATGGTCGCCCGCCCCTCACCGAAGCCGAACGAGAGGCCGCCGGCTACAAAGCCGACCAACCCCCTCTGTATTACGGGCTGGTCGCCCTGGCTACCGGGTGGATTGATACGGCTGGCCCGCCCACTTTAAAAACAACCTGGGAGTCGCCCCGGCGCAGGCTGGTTGACTTGGTTTTGCCTCGGGCCATGCTGGTGCGGACTGAAGATGAAACCTGGCCTTACGCCGGTATCTTTTTAGCCTGGATGATCGGTCGCTGGATTTCGGTCCTGCTGGGGGCTATCACCATCGTTCTAAGCTACCGAATTGCCCTGGAGATATTTCCCGGCCAGTTTGGACTGGCGCTGGCCGCCGCTGCTACTCTGGCCTTTATTCCCTGTTTTACTTACATCAGCGCCGTGCTCAGTGATGAGCCGATGTTGGGTGTGGTCGTTGGCCTGTATTTTTGGGGCCTGGTTCGGCTAATAAAAGGGCCGACTCGTTGGTTCGATTTTGCGCTGGTTGGCCTGTTGATGGGCCTGGCGGTCATCACCAAATACAGCGCCGTAGTGCTGCCTTTGGAATTTGTGCTGGTGTTGACTTGGGTTGTCTGGCAGCAGCGCCAACACTGGGCGCAGTGGCGGCGCGGCCTGGCAGTGGCGGCGCTGGCCGCTGTGCTTGCTTCTGGCGGCTGGTTTATTTTTCAAACCTGGTACTTTAATAGGATTGAGCAGTACGGCTGGTTTGCCGGGATCGTTCGCCCGCTCATTGCCGGGGATGAATCTTTGCCGGGAGTGGGTTTTCTGGCCGGCGTCTTGACCGGGACGGCCTCGGAGGCGGACCGGGTAGAAGGCGAAGCGCAAGGTTCTTTATGGACCTGGCTGGTTAGCCTATTCACCAAGTTTTGGATCATCGAGATAGTGGGCGCGCCGCCGTTATACCCGCCGCTTTACCCCCTGCTGTTGATGCTTGTTATTTGTCTGTTGGCCGCCGCTGGCTGGGGGCTTATCTGGCGGCGGAATCAGGGCGAGCACCGGTTATGGTTGGGCCTGTTGTGGCTGCACCTTTTTATTTTTTTACCCATTCCCCTGATTCGTTTCCTCCTTTCCGGGCGCATCAACGATACAGCCCAGGCGCGTTATCTGGTTTTCTCCGCAGCACCGGCGCTGGGCCTGTTATTGGCCTGGGGAGTGACGGCGGCAGTGGGCCAGAAGTATCGCGCCTGGGGTCTTGCCAGTTTGGTGGGCCTGATGTTAACGTTAAGTATGTCTACAGCCTATCATTTTTACACCGGCTTTCCCGCGCCCCTGCCGGTACGCACCCTGCCCACCCTGGCCGACCAGCCGGCCCGGCCCTTACAAGTAAGGTTCGATGATGGTTTTGAATTGCTGGGCTATGACCAAAGCCTGACCGTCGATAATTCGGCGCTGGCTGTAACGCTCTACTGGCGCTCGCTGGCTTATGCCCACGAAGATTACACTGTTCAGGTAAGTTTGCTTGATAATAAAGCTCAGATTATAGCCGAAACCGTCGCTCATCCTGCTGGAGGACGTTACCCGGTGCGCGCTTGGGACCCGGGTGACATCATGCACGATCAAATTGTGCTGCCCTTGGCGGGAGTACCGGGCGGTGAGTATAAATTGCAATTGCAACTGGTGGGTTGGCAGCAACCCCTGGCGGCGGGTGGAATGGATAGGGTAGATTTAGGCCAGGTGGTGATAGCCGCTGCTCCTGCCTCTGCGCCGAGCCGTGCGCTGGTTGGGGAGAAATCCGGGCTGGCCGGGTTCGATGTGTGGCAGTCCGGCACGGTAGTTTTGGGCCAACCTCGTTATCGTTATCGAGCGGCTATTCCCATCACCGTATCATACAACCCTACCCTGACCGGGGTTGAAGCGCGGCTGTGGCTGGTCGGCCCTGATCAAAAACGCCGGGAGCCAATAACGGGCGTGGGTAAGTTGCACACTTTTGTCGTAGACTATGATTGGCCGTCAGGCCCTTACCAGCTTGAAGCAGAATTGTGGCAGTCAAATCAACTGCTTGACCGCGCTATTAGCAACTCGGTGCTAACTGTTGAAAATCGCCCCATCTCGTTTGAGCCGCCCGCTATGTCCCAGCGGCTAGAAGCCAACTTTGGCAATGAAATTGTGCTGCTGGGTTATGATCTACCCACCCGGCGCGTTCAGCCGGAGCAGGGGGCGCCGCTGGTGTTATATTGGCAGGCCTTGCGCCAAATGAGAGAAAGTTACACCATTTTTGTCCGGCTGGTAGATTCAAGCGGGAAAGCCTGGGGCGGTTATGATCGCCTGCCGCAAGAGAATTACAACACCTTTTTGTGGGTTCCCAACGAGGTGGTACCTGACGGTTTTGCCGTGCCGATTGATCCGGCTGCCCCGCATGGGGTTTATCATCTCTCGGTAGGGTTGTACCTGGAGCAGGCCGGCCAGGCCATCTCACTGCCGCTTTGGCAAGAAGGACAGGCTACCGAGATGACCAGCGTGACCCTTGGCCCGCTCAAAGTTGGCGGCCCACCGGTTCAGGTTCGGACAAGTGAAACTGTCACCCCCCAAATACCCTTATCCATCGAACTGGGCCAACCGCCGGTGATTTTACTGCGCGGCTACGATTTGGCTCGTTCAGAAGAGGCGATACCCCTGACCCTCTACTGGGAAAGCCTGGCGCAGACCGAGGTGGATTGGTCGGTTTTTGTTCACCTGCGTAATCAGGCGGGTGCGACGGTGGCTCAGCAAGATGGTCCGGCGGGCGGTGGGCAGTATCCCAGCTCTCTGTGGGACAAAGCTGAAGTTGTGGCCGATGAAATCATTGTACCCTTACCGCCCGACTTGCCGGCCGTGGCTTACCAGGTGGTCGTGGGTCTGTATAACCTGGCCGATGGCACGCGCCTGGCTGTACCCAGCTCGGCCAATGGTGAAATTATGTTGACCACGTTGGAGCTGCCGGGGTCATGAAAACAGCTTATAAGCGTTTAAGCCTGGTGCTGGTGCTGTACTGTGGCCTGAGCTTGGTCCATAATCTGTGGCTGCCCTTGCACGAAGCCCCTGACGAGGTGGCTCATTTTCTCTACAGTCGCTTCATTGCCCGGCATGGCCGTTTACCGCTGAACCAGGCAGAACGGGATGAAGCAGGCTATCTTTCCTTCTGGCCGCCGTTGTACCACCTCGGTGTGGCCGCCTTGACCGGCTGGAGCGGGAGCGATGGTCCACCCCGTCTAAAATTTGTGTGGGAGTCGCCCCGTTTTGAGCTGGCCCGCGAGCTGCTCGATACAAAACGCCTGGCCAATACCGAAGACGAACTGTGGCCTTACCAGGGCGATGTGTTAATGTGGCGGCTGGGTCGCCTGGTTTCGATGGCGCTGGGTGTGGGCATTATTGGGGTAACTTTTTTTACGGCGCTGGAAATCTGGCCGAAAAATTATCGCTTGGCCACGCTGGCCGCCGCCATCATTGCCTTTGTACCCACCTTTATCTTTATCAGTTCGGCCTTATCTTACGAAGCCCTGGTGGGGTTGTTAACCGGTTTGTACTTTTGGGTGTTGATCAAAATTTTCAAGGGCGATATCCGCTGGAGAAACTACGCCTGGCTGGGCTTGTGGCTGGGGTTGTCGGTTACAGCTAAATATAGCACGGTCATTTTGCCGCTACAGGTAGCAGGGGTGGTGGCCTATCAGTCCTGGCATTATCGCTGGGGCTGGGTTGGCTGGTTGAAACGAGTGACCCTGACTGGCTTCACGGCCAGCTTAGCCTCTGGCTGGTGGTTTCTCTTTTTGCTGCTCAATTTTAATGAGGTGGAGCAGTTGGGGCTGGTGGCCGGTTTGCTCAAACCGATCATAGCCGGAGGGATTGACGCCAGCCAGAACTATACCGCTTATCTGTTGACCGGCGGCCAGATTGGGGCCAGCAATTCGCTGGAATTTGTGCCGGAGCCGGGTTGGGCCTGGGCCTGGCGAATTTATCGCACCTTCTGGGGGACGGAAATCGGCGGGGCTTACCCTTTGGGGGTGATGGGTCCGGGGGGGGTGGGCCTGTTAAGCCTGGCGGTAGCGCTGGGTCTGGCCCAACGCTGGCGACGCCAACCTGATAAACGTACCTGGTTGGTTTTGCTGATCAGCCATATCTGCCTTTTTACAGTTTTTCCCCTGCTGCGGTTTTTAATTCAGGGCAAAGTGGATTGGACCGCCCAGGGCCGCCATGTTTTATTTCCGGTCGCCACCACACTGCCTCTGATAATTATCTGTGGCTGGCAGGTCCAACCCTGGCTCAAGATGCGGCGCTGGCTGGCGTTGGCCCTGGTGGGTGGGCTAATGGTCTGGAGTCTGGTGCAGTGGGCGCAGATGACAACCGCTTATCTACCCCCTCTACCTGTTCGAACCACGCCCGAAACGCTGGCCCGCATCCCACACTCGCTAAATAAATCTTTTGGACTGCACTTACTGCTCCGGGGTTACGAGGCGCAAGTTTTAGCAGCATCCGGCGCATTGAAGGTAAGCTTGTACTGGCAGGCGCCCACTTATCCCGACGAAGATTATCTCCTGACGTTGCGTTTGCTACGCCAAGATTTGCCCCTTTTAGAGTGGACAGCTTACCCCCTCAACGGGCGATACCCTACACGCGTTTGGGAAAACTGGGAGACTATCCGCGACGACCTCTGGCTGCCCCTGCTAGATTTGCCGCCGGGCGACTATCAGGTTCAACTTCAACTGCGGGACGCTCAGGGACCGCTGCGAGTCGAGGGCGCGGATGCGTTTATCCTGACCGATGTGACCTTACCCCCAATGCCCCGTCTTCAACTCGACCAGACCTTATCTGTTCAAGTGGACGGGCGAGAAGTTGTTGGTGGTTTTGAAATCTGGCGGGCCGAGGATTATCGCAAATTGGATTTGCCAGAATATCGTCCGCGTATGACCATCCCCATTTTGTGGCAAGGCCAGCCTGGTCCCGGCCAGCGGGTGCAGTGGCTGCTGGTGGCCGGCAGCGGCCAGGTCTATTCCGCGCAGCAGATCTCTGCCCATATAGATGCCTTTAGAGTTGGCCCGGAGTGGTTGCCCGGCCTCTATCGTTTACGAGCGGAAGTGTGGCAGAACGATAGCGTGATTGCTTCCCAGGAAACCACCCCGGTCTTAACTATTCACAATGAAAAGCCGCGCCTGATGACTCCCCCGGCGATGACCTATCGCCTGGAAAGCAACTTTGATAATCGCCTGAAGCTGTTGGGTTACGAACTGCCGCAGCGTTCCCTGCCAGTTGGTCAAGGGCTACCGGTCACACTGTATTGGCAGGGTTTGCGAACGATGGCCCAAAGTTACACTGTTTTTACCAAATTGTTAGACGAGCAGCATCGGGTTTGGGGCAGCGCCGAGCGCCTCCCGGCCGATGGTTATAACACCTATAACTGGCTTGAGCAAGAAGTGGTGGTGGATGGGTTTGAATTGCCGGTAAACCCGTCCACCCCACCCGGCCTTTATTGGCTCAACCTGGGCTTGTACGAGGAAGTTGACCGGACCGCGGTGTCGTTGCCTTTGGTTTTGAACGGACAGCCCGGCGAGACAACCAGCGTGACCATTGGCCCGGTTAAAATCGGCGGGCCGCCGCCAGGCGTAGTGTTATCGCCGGCCCAAGTAGTTCCGCAAACCCAGGTGTCCGTTCAATTGGGCCAGCCGCCGCTGATTTTGCTGCGGGGTTATGATTTAAATCCGCTGGATAGCGCTTTGGAGTTAACCCTGTACTGGGAGAGTCTGGCCCCCACCTCTCTTGATTGGACCACGTTTGTTCACCTGCGGAATGAGGCCGGCCAGACGCTGGCGCAGCAAGATGGTCCGACCGGCGGCGGCCGCTACCCGACCTCGTTGTGGGCTAAAGCTGAAATCATCGCCGATAAAATTGTTGTTCCCCTACCGCCCCAATTATCGGCCACCAATTGCCATCTGGTGGTGGGGCTGTACAATTTGGCCGATGGCGCGCGCCTGGCTGTGCCCAATACAGCCAACGGCGAAATTAGGTTAACAAGCCTTGATATGTTGGCAGTAGATTATTAGCATGAATTATTGGTTTATCTATACTCTGGTTCTTGTCGGTGGGGTGGGGCTTTTTGCCCTTCTATTTCTGCTGGCTCGCCGCCAGTTGCAGCAGTCAACCCAGAGGCGAAATCTGGTTGAAAACCTGTTAGTGTCGCTCCTGATGACCTTCCTCACCTTGATGGCCCTTGAACTTGGCTTCAAACTCTTTTTCGCCCAATCCGACAGCTTCCGTTACACCCTGGCTTCTCAAAACTGGTACGAGCGATACTGGCAGGAAAATTCTCTGGGCTATCGCGATGTGGAGTGGACCCCGGAGAAATTAGCCGGCAAAACAAAAGTGATGGTAGTCGGCGATTCCTTTGTCGCCGGCTCCGGCATTGCCGACCCCAAAGATCGGTTTTCCAACCAGCTTGGCCGGCTCCTGGGCGATAATTATGTAGTGTTCAACGTCGCCTCGCCGGGCTGGGACACCGTTGACGAAGTGGAAGCCATTCTTAATTACCCTTATAACCCCGACATCCTGGTGTTGTCCTATTACCTCAACGACATTGAAGGCACGGCCTATCAAACCGGTGCGCAGCGTCCCCCCATCCGGCAGACCCCCCCGGCTTGGTTGTTGCCTCTGGTGCAAAACTCCCACGCCGTTAACTTTTTATACTGGCGCATTATCCGCCTGGGGCCGCAAGAATGGGCTGAGGTTTACTGGAACGACTGGCTGAAAAAAATTAGCGCCGACCCCGATATTACCTGGCGGCATCAACAGGAACTTTTGAAAATTATTGAGGGCGCCGCCTCGGAGCAAATTCCGCTCTTTGTGGTTGTTTTTCCAAACCTGGCGGCGGTGGAGGAGAGCCAACCTTTGATTCAGCCGGTGATTGACCTTTTCCAAACCCACCATATCCCTGTGCTCGATGTCGGCAAACTTCTGGCTGGGCGTGATCCCGCCACGACGATGGTGAACACGATAGACTCTCACCCCAATGAAGCGGTCAACCGGGAAGTAGCCGAACAGCTTTACCAGATGATTTCTCAACAGAGCCAAAAAGCTGGCGCCGAATTACACTAAGGGAGTTCCAAGATTTAAATTAACCAAAACGTGTTGCGTGTTCCGTCTGCTTTACCTCACGCAAGACGCAACACGCAACACAAATATTGAGTGATTATTTTCTTGGAGTTGCCTAACCGTCGAGTCTTTGTGACCCAACAAATCGAAAATCGAAAATCGAAAATCGAAAATCAAAGTTGGCCTGACCTTCTCCTCGTCATCATCTTAGCCCTGCTGCCCTGCCTTTTCTTCTGGCGGCTCCTCACCCCCAATCCCGCCGACCGGATGGCTATCACCGCCGGCGACTTTACCGAGCAATATTATCCCCTGCGTGCCTTTGCCGCCCAGGCATGGGTGCGCGGCCAAATTCCGCTGTGGAACCCCTACCTCTTTGGCGGCCAGCCCGCCCTGGCCGATATTCAATCGGGGGCTTTATATCCGCCGCACATTCTGGAAAGCCTTATCTTGGGTTGGAGCGGCCTCGGCTTTCCCTTATGGGCTTTGGAATTACAGGTGATTGCTCATTTCTCTCTGGCCGCTATTGGAACCTATCTCTTCATTCGCTCCTATCTCCTCGCCTCCTCGCCTCCTCGCCTCCCCGCCTCCCTCCGCCGCGCCCGCTTCGGCGGGCTGATGGCCTCGCTGGCTTTTACCTACGGCAGCTACCTCACCGGCTTCCCGGTGCAGCAACTCACCATTTTAGAAACCAGCGCCTGGCTGCCCTGGGTCATGTGGGCCATCAGCGCCGCCATCGTAAGACCGCCGACCATTGACCGCCGACCGCCGACTGATAATAGGCAATTGGTTGAAGATAACCAACCAACAAATAATCCTGCCTCCCGCCTTCCGCTCCACCCTTCACGCTCCTCTGCTCCTCTGCTCCCCCGCTCCCCTGCTCCTTATTGGGGTGCACTCGCCTTTGCTCTTGCCATCCTGGCCGGTCACCCTCAAACCGTGCTCTACATTTTCTACCTTAGCCTGGCCTACTTTTTGTATTTACGATTTACGATTTATGCACCACGTACCACATATCACGTTTCACGCCTCACACCTCACACCTCACGCCTCTTCGTCTCTCTTATCCCCTGGCTTGTTATGGTCGTCCTGGGAGTCTGCCTCGCCGCCGCTCAACTCCTGCCCACCCGCGAATTTATTGCTCACTCCCTCCGGGCCGACCTCTCCTATCAAGCCGTCTCCGCCGGGCTGCCCCTCAACGAGTTTATCGCCATCCTCTACCCCGGCTTTTTCGGCGGCTCACCGCAGTACGTTGGTATTGTTTCCCTCGTTCTTATTGCCCTGGCTCTCACCCGACCCCCGACCCCCAACCCCCGACCCCCTATTCTTTTTTGGGCGGGCGCTGGATTGGTCAGTTTGCTGCTGGCTTTTGGCGGCAACACTTTCTTGTATCCTCTTTTTTACCTGTTTATGCCGGGATTTGAAGCGGTTCGCCAGCAGGAACGGGCGTTTCTGGTGTACAGTTTCAGCGCGGCGGTGCTGACCGGCTGGGGGGCATTTTTTCTGACCGGCCCGCTGCCCAAAGCGGCTCGCTCTACCTTTACCCGCTTTGAACGCCGCCTGCGTTGGATTGCGGCCATCGCCCTGGCTTTGACCGCTTTTTTTATTTATGGTTCTGCTGTCGCCACTGCCCGCGGCGATGAGGTCAACCTGTTTTACGGGGTCTTGTGGCATCACCTGTTTGGCCTGATTATTTTGGGGGGCACGCTGCTTTTACTCCTGCTCCGCTCGCGGGGTTGGCTGCGCCACCCCTGGGGCATGGCCCTGCTCGCCCTCTGGTTGGCCTTCAACCTTTTCACCGTCAACTGGCGCTTCAACCTGGAAAAACCCACCACCCCACCCCCATTTACCCCCAACGGTATCGTCCAATTCCTCCAAACCAACCTCCCAACCCTTCGACTTCGCTCAGGACAAGCCTTCCAACCTTCCAACCTTCCAACCCGTATCGTCAGCGGTGGACTCCTGCCCGGCGGCAACAGCGCCGCCTCGGTTTATCATTTGCAGGATTTGACCGGTAATACACCGTTACAACTGGCCTCGGTGGAAAATTTTATGCGGCAAATGCCGTCCTGGCGTTTGTGGCAGTTGCTGAGCGTGCGCTATGTGTTGGACAAGCGCGATATTGCCGGCGCGGGATTGAAACCCGTTTTTGAAGAGGGCGATCTCAAGGTCTTCGAAATGGGCGACCCATTTCCCCGCGCCTGGTTTGTCGGACGGACAGAGGTGATTGCCGGCGACAATGAGGCTATCAGCCGCCTGGCCAGCGACGATTTTGACCTGCGCCGGACTGCCGTCGTGCCCACCCCCCTCGACCTGCCCCGCACTGACCCAACTACCTCAAGTGTGACCCTCCTGGCCCTTGACTCCAACTATCTGCAAGCTCAAGTCAACGCTTCAGACCGGCAATTGTTAGTTTTTAGCCAGATTTTTTACCCCGGCTGGCAGGCCAAAATTGATAATCAGTCAGCGGAACTGCTGCGGGTCAATGTCATTCAACAAGGCGTGGTTGTCTCACAGGGGCAGCATACGGTTGAACTGGTATTCAGCCCCACAAGTTTTTGGCTGGGCGCAGCTATCTCTTTCGCCGCTCTGCTGGTGTGCTTGGGGTTGTTGGTTGGGAGTAACAGGCTAATATCTCTCAAAGCGATTTTGGGCTAGGCTAGTTTTGAATTAAAATAGGTTTGCCGCTGAGGAGCAGCGTTAGTTATTGAATGAAGGGGGAACGGCCAAAATAAGGCTATAATGGAGCAATGGCATATATTGTTAGATTGGATAAACCCAAAAACTCGCCCCATGGTACCCACGGCTGGCAAGTTCGGGGCAGGGGCAAACGAGGCTATCACTCCAAACTCTTTAGTGACGGGCAGTACGGCGGGTCAGAGTCAGCCCTGGCCGCAGCCAAAGCCTATCTGCAAGGCTATGAGGAAAGTCATCCTGCCCAACGCGTACCCAGCAATCAGCCCTATCATCAGGGCAAACTGTTGAGCAGCAACACCAGTGGGGTTCAAGGCGTGTATTACACCAAATATCCGCATCGGTGGGATAAAGAACGGTTGGTGGAGTACTGGTGTGCCTTCATTCCCATCGGGCCAGAGGGACAAAAGCGCTACCACAAGAAGTTTAATATTGAGCGGTACGGGTATAAAGAAGCCAGACGGCTGGCAATAGAATTTCGACAGGAGTGGGAACGGGCGGTGAAACAGGGGAGTGAAAAGGCGTTGGAAGAATTTTTTGAAGAATATCACTACAGCCGGCTGATAGATACGAGTTTTGGTTCCGAGGAATGGGATACGTTTGGGGAAGGGCTATTGGAGATAGAGGCCAGTCTGTAGGCCAGGCCGCAGCTAACCAGCACATGGAGCCGAGGCCCCGAGCGCGCTTTTACGCGAAGGAGACTTTGGCCTTTTGAGGCTGCCTGTTATTGGCGGTTTCTTGGTCGCGGCTAATCGTTACTAAGAGCCTATCCGAAAACCTCTGTAGATGACGCATCTTCTGCGTCACACGGGTTTTCGGATAGGTACTAAGTGCAATACATTTCAAATAACGTAGTTTAGCCCCTTGCGGGCGGGCACAAGGCCCTATGCTACGGCTTTATTTGAAAAGTATTGGTACTAAGTGATGATAACAGGCAGTTGCGGCAATTGACCGGAGTGGCGTAAGATTTCAGCTCTACCCACCACGCGGCCGGCGCATGTCCAGGCGCAGGCCCAGATTGTGGGCCATCTGCACCGCCGCCTCATATTCGGGTGTGGTCACGCTGCGGTTGATTTCGGCGTATTTTTCGGCGTTAACCTTCCCCGCCGGGTAATATTGGGCCATGACGTTGACGTAAGTTTCCGGCCCAATTTCTTCGGCCAGAAAGGTCAAAATCCGGCGCGTCTCGTCGAGACAGCCGGGCATGACCAGGTGGCGCACCAGCAGCCCGCGCTTAGCCAGGCCGCGTTCGTCAAACTTGAGCGGCCCCACCTGGCGGTGCATCTCTTTGATGACCCGCCGGGCCGCTTCGGCGTAATCTTTGGCTTTAAGATACCTTAGCGATAGGGCCGCGTCCCAAAATTTGAAGTCGGGCATATAGATGTCCACCACCCCATCGAGCAGGCGCAGGCTTTCCATGGAATCATAGGCCGAGGTATTGTAGACCAGCGGCAGGCGCAGCCCGGCTTCGGCGGCTACCACCAGCGCCTCCAAAAGCTGCGGCACAACATGTTCGGGGGTGACAAAGTTGATGTTGTGGCAGCCCCGATCCTGCAACTCCAGCATCAGGCCGGCCAATTCAATGGCGTTGACTTCCTGACTCTTGCCGGCCTGGCTGATGTCGAAGTTCTGGCAAAAGACACAGCGCAGGTTGCACATGCCAAAAAAAATCGTGCCGCTGCCATTCCAGCCGCGCAGGCAGTCTTCCTCGCCAAAATGGGGGAAGTAGCTGGCTATCTGGGCATAGCGCCCGGTCTTGCAGGCGGCGGTTTTGTCTACCAGCCGGTCCACCCCGCAGTCGCGCGGGCAAACGTGGCAGTCGGTCAGGCCGGCCAGGGCGGTTTTAGCCCGCTCTAACAGCTCGCCGCGGCGATGTAGCTCCAGGTAGGCCGGCTCAAAGTTGGCGGTATTAATCAAATATTGCATGTAAATCCCTGCGTTAAAGAGACCATTCGGGTACGGCCTACCTGGTTTGGCTCCCGGCACGCTCCGGTCGAGAAGCAACTATCCACTACCCAGGAACTGACCGAGCATCCTAACTTTGCGCTGGGCTGGCTGGAGAAGGAATAAAGCCCTGATTTCAACCCAAAAGTTCCAACACCCGCCGCACCCCCAGCGGAATCAAATCCCCGGCGACGCCAGAACCTTTGACATCCATACCCACCAAAAAACAGTTTTGAATCGGCGTGACCGGATCGAGCCGGTCATCGCCAATCTGGCCAAAGGTTTGGCCCGACTCCGTGCCGGGCCAGGTTCCGGTGAAGAACATGGGCACGGTCCACGCGACGACTTCATCAAAGTTGGGGAAAAGAGCACGCAGGTCGGCCAGGGCTAATTCCAGTTCGGCGGTGCGGTCGTCGCTGTAAACGGGGAAAAAGGCATCGAACAGGTGCAGACCATGTTTAGACAGCCGGGGGTCCAACAGCGTCGGCGCGAAAACGCCGACCACCCGGCGGCAGCAAGGGGTCATGGTGATGGGCGCGCCGGCAAAGAGCGGTTCGCGGGTCGCGCCAAAGAGGGCCGCGCACTCCACCCCTTTGAGCGAGGTCAACCGGGCCAGGTAATCGGGGGGCAGGTTGGTCTCGCCGACCAACTGGATGAAGCGGCGGGGGCCGCCGTTATGCAGGGCTATTCGGCTGCGCACCTCATGCCCATCCGCAAGTTTTACGCCGTAAGCTGACCTTCCCCCAACCCTTCCCTGAGAGGAAGGGGAGAGCAGGATTTGGGCCACCGGGCTGCGGACAAACAATTCGCCGCCGGCCTGGCGCAAAGCTTTGGTGAGCGCCTTGATAATAGCCCGTACTCCACCGACGGGCATAGCAAAATCACGCCCGGCTTCGCGGCCGTCGAGGGTAATCTGGATGTACTCGCTGGCGGGCATAGCCTGGCTGCTGAGGCCCGAAGCCGTCGCTGCAATCGCCTCCACCGCGGCCAGTAAATCAGGATCACTGCTGAATTGAGCAATGTAGTGGGCGGCGGAGAGGGTGGAAAGTTGGAGGGTTGGAGGGTTGGAGGGTTGGAGGGTTGGGTTAGATTCCTCCTCTGCTCCCCTGCTCCCCCGCTCCCCCGCCCCCCCGCGTCCTCCCGTCCTCGCCTCATCGCGTCCCCTGAGCACCGCCTTCAGCCAGGCTTTCCGCGCGGCTGGGGTCAGCAAATCGAACAGGCTGGCGTAATGGCGGCCATCGGGGAAGCGGAGGGTATACTGTTCGGCCAGACCGACATCGCCGATAGAAGTGTATTCCAACTCGATGCCCAACTCGGCCAGAAAGCGGCCAATGTGACTCTTGGGGCCGAGGTTGGTCCATGCCCCGGTGGTTACGGCTGCGCCCTTGTAATCAAGTTCGGTGTAACGCCCGCCGGGGAAACTCAACTTTTCAAAAACCGCCACCGACCGGCCCGCCCGCGCCAGGGCCGCCCCGGCCATCAACCCGCCGAGGCCGCTGCCAATGACGACCACATCATATTCATCCTTAACCCGAGGCCGGTAAGGTTTTAGCGGAAATTCCGGTTCCGGGGTAAAGCAATCGCTGGGGCAGGCGTAGACACACAGGTTGCAGTTGGTGCAGTTGGCCGGAATCAGCTCGGCCCAACCGTTGCTGGTCAGCGCATCATAGGGGCAGACCAGCACACAGTAGCCGCAGCCGGTGCAGTGTTCTTTATTGAGCTGCACTTCTTTCCTCCTGTTTCACCGTTTAATCCGCTGAAGATAGAGGATAGAAGATAGAGGATAGTTTTAATTTTCTATCCTCTATCTTCCATCTACCATCTTCTATCTACCATCTTCACTCTTCACCAGACTTCGCAGTTTCTCCAAATTCCGAATATTGTCACCGGGGTCATCGTCAACCGGCGTCTCCAGCAGGAACGGGATGTGTTTGAAACGGGGGTCGTTTAAAAAGTAACCAAACGGCTCCAGGCCGATACAGCCCTCGCCGATGTGCGTGTGACGGTCAATCCGGCTGCCCAAATCTTTTTCCGAGTCGTTGACGTGAAAAACAGTCAATCGGTCAAGGCCGATGACCCGGTCAAATTCGGCGATCATGGCTTCGTAGCTTTCAGGGGTGCGAAATTCATAACCGGCAGCCAGGGCGTGGCAGGTATCAAAACAGACGGCCAGGCGTTCTGGTTCCTGGCAAAGTCGAATCATCTCGGCAATTTCCTCAAAGGTCACGCCCAGGTGGGTGCCTTGCCCGGCGCTAATTTCCAGGGCTATTTTGACCTGATAGCCGGGCAGGCGCTGGTGAGCAATGTCCAATCCCGCGGCTACCCTGGCCAGGCCGTCCTCGACGCCGCTGCCCATATGCCCGCCACAGTGCAGTACCAGATAAGGAATTTTCAACTGCTCGCAGCGCTGAAGTTCGATAATCAGGGCTTCGATAGATTTGTGCCAGATGGCATCGTCGGGGGTGCCCAGGTTGAGCAGGTAGCTGGCGTGGCAGACTACCGGCAGGCCGCAGGTTGTTTGGGCCTGCAAAAAACGCTCGATGGCCTCCGCTTCCAAATCCTTGGCCTGCCATTGGCGGTTGGATTTGGTAAAAATTTGCAGAGCAGTACAGTTAATAGCGATGGCCCGTTCAAAGGCGGTGTCAACCCCGCCGGAAACAGACATGTGTGCGCCGAGCAGCATAAGAAAGCTCCTGAGTAAGATTAGGCAGAAGTATAGCACAAGCTTGTGAACCGCCCAAGACCGGAGACCGAGGACGGGGAACCGGGTTATATGTAGTAACGACTTTAGTCGTTTTTTACTGGCCTGGACGACTGAAGTCGTCACTACGAACTCAAAATCTTTTTCTGAAAAGTTATAACTCTCCGGTTGTCCGCCGTAACGCCGCAATAATTTTTTGGTCGGTGCGAGGAAAAGGAAAAGCATCGAGTTCGGCCAGCGTCACCCAGCGCCAGTCGGCTACGCCCAGAGCTTGAGGTTGGCCGGCCAGCAGGCGGCAGGCCAGGGCGTGCAGGGTGATTTTGAAGTGAGTATAGCTGTGCTTGACGGTCACAATCGGCTCGTCTACCGCTATCTCCAGACCCAACTCTTCCCGAATTTCACGCTGAAGCGCCCCGGCCAGGGTTTCCCCGGCTTCTACCTTGCCGCCGGGAAATTCCCAAAGACCGCCCAACATCCCCTCCGGCGGGCGTTGGGCAATCAGCACCCGGCCGTTTTCGCGCAGCACTGCGGCGACCACGTCAAAATGGGGCAGCGCCTTTTTAACCGGCTTGACCGGCAGTTCTCGTTCCAGGCCGAGCAGGCGGGCCTGGCACAACTCGTTGAGCGGGCACAGGAGACATTGGGGCGTTTGCGGCAGGCAGACGGTTGCCCCCAATTCCATCAGCGCCTGGGTCCAGTCGCCGGGAGTTTGGGGATCAACCAGAGCGGCGGCGATTTCACGAAGCTGCCGCGCCGCCTGGCCCCGGCTAACATCTTCCCGCAAGGCAAACAGACGGGCCAAAACCCGTTTGACGTTGCCATCCACAGCCGGCGCCGCCTCACCGAAGGCAATCGAGGCCACCGCCCCCGCCGTGTACTCGCCAAAGCCGGGCAGCGTCCGCAGTTCGGCATAGGTGGTGGGAAAACGTCCCCCATGCCGCTCGACCAGTTCGCGGGCGGCCCGGTGCAGGTTGCGGGCGCGGGCGTAATAGCCCAGGCCCTCCCAGGCTTTCAAGACTGCTTCCAGCGGCGCAGCGGCTAAATCGGCCAGGGTGGGGAAGCGTTCCAAAAACCGCTGATAGTAGGGGATGACGGTAGCAACCTGCGTTTGTTGCAGCATCACCTCGGAAATCCAGATGCGATAGGGGTCGGTTTCGCCGCGCCAGGGCAGGTCACGCTGGTGGTGGTGATACCAGGTGAGGAGGCGGGAGCGGATTTGGGCAATATCTTGAAGGGGGTCTTTAATACCTTGCATCCTCCGTCCTATGTGCCCAGCCCGGCTTCTCTGGCCCGAATGATGGCCTGCGCCCGGTCGGTGACTTGCAGCTTGCTCAAAATGTTCGAGACCTGGTTGCGGACGGTTTTCTGGCTGATGGAGAGGCGCTCAGCAATTTCGGGGTTGGTCAGGTGTTGGGCCATCATCGCCAGAATTTCGCGCTCCCGCTCGGTCAGATCCGGGAAGGTTTGGGGTGGGGCGGAGGGTCGGGGCGCGGCAAAATAGTTCATCAACTTGCGGGCAATGGCCGGGCCAAAAATGGCTTCGCCGTGACTGAGGGCGCGAATAGCCCGGAAAATTTCAGCTTTCAGCGCCCCTTTGAGAATGTAGCCCCGCGCGCCGGCCCGCACCGCCGCAAAAACCGAGTCGTCATCTTCAAACATAGTCAAGATGAGGATGGCAATGTGGGGGCTGCCGTGCAGAATGCGGCGCGTCGCTTCAATCCCGTTGAGGCCGGGCATGTTGATGTCCATCAAAATGACATCCGGCTGGAGCCGGGCGGCTAACGTCACAGCTTCGTCACCGCTGGTGGCTTCGCCGACCAGTTCCAGATCGGCGGCTGTTTCTAGCAGGGCGGCCAACCCCTCGCGAAATTCGGCGTGGTCATCGGCAATGAGGACAGTAATTTGTTCCATCAGTTACTCCTGGGGCAGCGGCAGGTGAGCCAACACCCGGACGCCGCCGTTAGTTGCCATTTCTACCTCGCACTTGCCGCCCAACTCTTGCGCCCGTTCCCGCATGGAGGCCAGGCCCACACCGGCATGATAAGCGGCGGGCAGGCCGAGGCCATCGTCACAAATTTCAAGGTCCAGGGCCGCCGGTTCGTCCGTCAGGGTCAGGCTAACCCGGCAGGTCCTGGCCCGGGCATGGCGAATAGTATTGGTGACCGCTTCTTGAATAATGCGATAGGCCGCAACTTCCACAGCCGCCGGTAAGGTTGGCAGGCGTTCCGGCGCATCCAGCGTGATTTGCAGGCCGTTGACGCCGCTTTGGGCGACATACTCGCGGATGGCCCCCACCAGACCCAATTCGTCCAGAGCCGGCGGGCGCAGGTCGTAAACCAGCCGGCGTACCTCGCTGACAATCCCCTGCGATTTTTCAATCAGGTTGTTCAAAAGCGTCTCGGCCCGCTCCGGGTTGGTGCGGATGAGATCACGGGCGGCTTCAAGTTTGAGGGCATGGCTGGCCAATTGCGGACCTAGCCCATCGTGCAGGTCGCGCCGCAAACGGCGGCGTTCCTCGGCGCGGGCCGTGACCAACCGCTGCCGGGAGCGTTGCAGGTCGGTGGTCAGACGCACGGCGGCCAGGGCCACTCCCACTTGACGGGCCAGGTCATTGAGCAGCCGCTGCTCGGCCGGGGTAAACGCCTGGTCGGGAGCGCGAGCGCCCAGCAGCAAATGGCCGAGCTGCTCGCCCTGATATGTGAGCGGCAAACAAAATGGCTGGGGTGTGGGCGTGCCGGCCGCGGCTGCCAGGGTGTTTTCTTCGGCCTGGTCCAGGGCAACGGCGGCGTAGGGCAGCTTGAAGGCTTCTTTGAGCGTCGCCACAATGGTCGGCAGCACTTCATTGGGCGCAAGCGTATTTTCTAGCTGCCGGCCCAGACGTGATAGGACCGCGTAGGGGTCGTCGCGTTCACCATAGAGCAGCCGGTTGACGCCGCGCTGAAGCCGGTCACGGAGGGGGGCAAAAAGCACGGCCACAAGGCCGGTGGCCAGGATGGAAATGAATAAATTGCCTCGCGTCTGGAACAATGCACCCAGCCCGCCCACCACCAGGATGTAGAGGGCGGCCACACTGGCGGTCAAAGAGCCGTAAACCAGGGTACGATGGATAATCAGGTCAATATCCCACAGCCGGTAGCGCAGAATCGCCATGCCGATGGCAACCGGGATGGCGCTAAAGGCGAAAGAGTAAGCCAGGTTAGCGAGGTTTTGCCCTGTTTCGCCCACCAGTTCAGGGACAAAGTTGACTAAAACCGTTAGCATCAGCATGACGACAATCGTTAGGCTCACAGCATAGACAAACCATTTGAGCTGCTGTCGCTCGACGCCGCTGGAGCGGCGCAGCCGCATAATAGCCGAAACCACCGCCGCCAGAAAAGCGAGCGTAATCAAATTGAGGAGGCCGAGTCCCACCCCTTGAACCCCTTCCAGGCCCGGCGGCGCCGTCTCTTCTAGCAGCAAAGGTCCCCGGTAGGGCCACAGGGCAATGAGGGTCAGGATAAGCC
Organism: Anaerolineae bacterium; assembly: GCA_023151115.1. The sequence continues at coordinate 76,817 of JAKLJP010000005.1, read as the reverse complement.
ACATCCCTGCCGCGCCTACGGTCAGCCACCCCACCCAGCCCCAGCGGGGCGACAACGGCCGTCCGGTGGGAAAAAGAAGGGTGAGCAAGGCAACTCCGCCATAGCTTAAGCCCCACACACCAAAGGTGAGCCAGATGACAAAGTCTCCACCAGGCAGCGAGCCGGGCTGGGTCAAGAAGGTGTAAGTAGCGTATTGCAGACCAAACTGTTCCAACACCAGGGGCAGGCCAATCAGCAACAGCAGCCAACCGATGATGTGGTCGGGCCGGCGGGCAATGATGAGCACGCCAACCAAAGAAAATGATAACGAGGGCGGAAGTTCGACCAAACTGGACATAGCTCTGGTGGACGTTTCCCCATTCAAAGCGACCAGCAGCACAACCAGCAGCGCCAGGCCCACGTCAACGGAGGTCAGAAAAAACGCCCCCATTTTTAGCCACTGCGGCCGCCTCATCTCAACATCCTGTTTGGCAAGCATACTAACACTATAAATCAACCCGCTTCCTCCGACAAGTTGGACCGCGACTTCCGCATTTCCAGGCCGGTTATACCGATAAAGAGCAGTCCCCCAATCAAGGCGACCACGCCGCCGTTTAGCCCCAAACTCCCCGGCTGATCGGGTAAGGTCAGCGCGGCTGCGCCCTGGTGGAGTAAGGCTAACCCAACCAGCAGCCCCAGGACGGGCCAGCCCGGACGCTTGGTTGCAGCCAAAAATCCGGCCAGGCTCAGCACCCCGGCTAACGCCACCCCGGTAATCCAGTGGTTAGCCAGGGCATGTTCTCCTGTATCTAATAGCTGAAGTTGCAGCCAGGTTTGGGCAGAGGGGATTATCAGGGCCGTCATCAGCAAAGTCAACCCCAGGAAAGCGAAGCTAAACGGTTCTGTCCGGCGGAAATTTACCAGGTTGCGAAGGGTGGGATAACAGGCCAGCGGGATGGTCAGGAGAATCCCCAAGATAAGCGCGGCCGCCGGATCAAAAGGGGCCAGCATGAGCAGGTACAACAGGCTGCCCAGGGCCAAAAATTGAGCCACCAGGGGCTGCTGGCGGGGCTGCCAGAGTAAGGCCAGCAAGCTGCCGACAATCATAATCCCCACCAGCGCTCCAACCTGCGCGTCGTGCCACAGATGCATTTCCGGGTGGTGGATACCCGGTTCGCTGGCAACCCAACTGCGCACCCAGACAGCCACCAGGCCATGCAAAGAACCCATCGCCAGTAAGAGTAGGGCGACTAATCCCGCCACCCCGGAAAAAACCAGCCGGGGCCAATCGCGGTGTTTTGTTTGAGCGGGCATCACTATATTCGCAATAGGTGTTATTTCTTTGGTTGTCATTTTGGTCTCCTCTGAAAATAGACTGCCGGAGCGCAAAGCTTGCTTTGCCAAGTCGCAAGGCAAGCCTTGCACTCCATTTTCACGCTTCGCGTCGGTGGTGTGCCGTCAGGTTCGTGAACACTCCTCTATAAATACGGCTGAGGACCGGGGACGGGAGAGTGCGAAGCCTCCCCGTGGGACCGGCGAAGGATAATAAGCAGCCAGTCAGCTACAACTGTTTTCCCGTGCGAACTGCATATCCCAGCAGCGAAAACACCACCCAGGTATAAGGGCCAAAGAAAAGCATAGCCTGTTCTCCGCCAATCATGCCAACTGCAATTAACAACGGTACAGCCAACCCACAAGCCAGCGGGGCGAAGCGAGTCCAACCTGACAAACGTCTAGCCATTAACACCGCCCCACCGACCACTAACATAAAGGTGTGGCTGAGCGGCCAGGCCGTATCGGTTATCTGGTATAACAGTGTGTCGGGGCTAAGGCTGGGCCAGACGATGTTAAACACCGAGAAGATAGTAGCCAAAATTAATCCCAACAGTTGCAGGCCGAGAATAACCTTCCCTCCTTTGCCCCGGCCGGTTGCTTGCAGCATCCCCAGGCCAATGATGCTAGACATCCACCCACCCAGGTAAAACAACTCCAGAAAACCCCCCAGAGGCGTGGGTTGGGTCATATTAAAGCCGTGGGCCAGCCCCTCGATAAACAAAAACGGAGCGCCAATCATTCCCAGCGTGCCCAGCACGAAGGGAGTCATCATGCCTGTGGCTGGTTGATTTGTCGCTTTGGTCATTACTTTGGTTGTCATTTTTTCTCCTTGCGTTAGCTAAAAAATTGTTTGATTGATGACCTCAGCATAACACTCTTGGCGTCCCGTTGTCATGAGACAGTGTCCCGTGCAGAGCGGGAAATCTGTCCCATGGTAGCCATTTGCCAGGGAATTGATATTGTTATTTTGAGTTATGGGGCGGCTTGGGGTGGTGACAAACAGGACCACCTGCCCGGCAGGAAGAGTCTCCGCCCCAAATTTTAGGTATGCCCTGTAGGGGCGAATGGCCATTCGTCTCTACGCCTAAAATCTGGGACGTATTCGTAGGAGGGGATATTGTCTCATGACAGGTTGAATTTTAAGGAGTGTTCACGAGTTTGTGACACGCCGCCGATAATGAAATTTCTTTCGGCGGTCGGTGGTCTATTTTTTCAGGAAGGGGTTAATTCGTGATGGTTAGCCAAAAACTTCGTGCCGTACTCTCACTTTTGCCAGTCGTTCCGGCAGCACTTTTACCCCAATCCCCGGTCCCGCCGGAACGGTAATGGTTGAATCCTCGACATTCAGTTTGAAATCCGGCTCGGCGATGTCTTCGTGGTAGTAGCGGTCGGTAGCGGAGATGTCGCCGGGCAGGGTAAAGTTGGGCAGCGAGGCCAGGTGCAGGTTGGCCGCCCGGCCCACGCCGGTTTCGAGCATGCCGCCGCACCAGAGGGGGATACCGGCCTCCCGGCACAGGGTATGGATAGCCAGAGCGTTGCTAAAACCGCCGACCCGTCCCACCTTCATATTGATAATCCGGCAGGCGTTGATTTCGATGGCCCAGCGGGCGTGCAGGGGCGAATGGATACTTTCATCGAGGCAGAGCGGCGTTTTGATCTGGGCCTGCAATTTGGCATGGTCGGCAATATCGTCGTGGTCGAGCGGCTGCTCGATCATCAGCAAATTGAAGGCGTCCATCTCGCGGAACAGGGGCGCATCGGCCAGGCTGAAAGCGGAATTGGCATCGGCCATCAGCTTGAGGTTCGGGTAGCGCTCGCGCACCGCTGCCAGCGGTTTCAGCTCCCAGCCTGGCTCAATTTTCATTTTGATGCGGCGGTAGCCCTGGGCAATGAACTGGTCTACCTTTTCAAGCTGCTCGGCCAGGCTGGGCTGAATGCCGATACTGACCCCCACTTCAACCCGCTCTCGCTGACCGCCCAACATTGCTGAGAGCGGAACACCCTTGACCTGGGCCAACAAATCCCAAACGGCGTTTTCCAGGCCGGCCTTGGCCATCGGATGGCCGCGCACGCCTTTGTAGCGGGCGGTGACATCTTCAGGTGCGGTCACTTCTTGGCCCAGGTTGGGTGGAATCAAGAAGTCGCTCAGAATGTGCCAGGCGGTGCTGATGGTTTCATAGGAGTAGCCGGGGTCATCCGAGGCCACACACTCACCCCAACCTATCAGGCCCTCGCTGTAAACGGCCACCAGAATGCAAGACCGTGTCACCTGCGTTCCAAAACTGGTCCGAAACGGGGCCACCAGCGGTTGGGAGACGTGGTGCAGTTCGATGCGTTCAATTTTCATAGCTTATATTCCTCAACTACTTATCTTTTCCCGGCTGCCAATCTTTTTGCAGTACATAAAAATTGCGGTCTTCGCCGCGCCGGAGGTCAACAATCGTATAGCCAGCAGCAAAATAGACTTCAAAAATCTCGCGGGTGTGCAGCCGCCAGCGCACGGCCAGGTCGGGGGTGGCTGCACGGAGAGAGGGAAAATCGGGCGGGATTTGGGCCAGACAGAAAGGCAAACTGGGTGGGTCGAAGGTGGGGGGCGGGGCCAGGAAGCCCTGTTCTGATCGGGTAGTAGGGTTAATCAGAGGATAAGCCCGGATGGCGGCATCGGGAGCGCTGGTTTGACGAGCCAGGCGTGCCTCTACGTGAGGCGAGGCAATCCACCAATCTACTCGAAAGCGGTCGCTGGGCATGCCGCGATTGAGCGCATCGGGCATGTCGCCGTATAGATGGCGCAGGTAAGTGTTACAGACCGCGCCCAATTTATTGAGATTCAGGTAGGCGTTCCGGCCTTGCAGCGGGTCAAAGGTCCAGGTGATAAGGTCAAAGCCGCGAGCTAAGGCCGCCTGGCGCTGGGCCAACTTTAGCTGATACCCCACCCCGCTGCTCTGATACTTTGGCAGCACCCCGGTCATATGAGAGACGATTTTGAGCCGGTTCTGCTCGGTGAGGCCAAGTAGCCCCAATGAAAAACCGATGGGCTGCTCATCGTCTAAGGCTAACAGTACCAGGCCGCCTTCTTTGGCAATAATCAGCAGGATGTGGCTGGGGTTGACATCTCGATCTACGGTGCCCCAAATTTCGATATTGAGCTGTTCCATGGCCCGGCACTCTTCAATTGTGGTCACGGGGCGAATAGAGAAGGTCATCAATTGACTCCGCAAACGGGCCAATTCTACTATAATCTGGTTAAAACGTAAAGCTTTAGAGATAACAGGGCGTATTAATATTACATCTTTATTTACATAAAATTTTACAATACAAATTGCCAATTCGGTAAGATAGGGGTATAATGATATGGGCATAGTCTGCCAGACTACTATATCTTGTGGAGCAGGTAAAGAATCTGTCAACATATAGCGGTAAATGCTTGTTAAAGGATGTTCCAAAACTGGTATAAGCCGAGAGTGGGAGATAGACTGCCTCTTCGCGTCTTGAGCCTCTTTGTGGTAGGATAAAGCTGTATTTATCTTACATAGAGGAAAGCTCACAAAAACGCTATGCAACAGGTTAAGCGAAAAAATCCTTATCTGGGTTTAATCATTGTCGTTAGTACGTTAACAATCATTATGTTTATTTTACTAATTGCCGTTGGCGCGTTTCTGTTTTCCGGCCAATTTGGTTTGGCCCAATCGGCCGGAGGGACGAGTCTCAGAGGCAGAACCCCGCTAAACACGGTTGACCCAACAGAGATTGACCCCGCTTTGGCGCTGGCCTCGCTGGGGGGGGTGTCAGAGGCGGATGTCATTATCGAGGCCATCCGTAAAGGCCGGCCCGAAACGGCCTTGGCTGCGCTGGCGTACCGCCCGACCCTACCCGACAAAGAAAGCGCCGGCGACTTTCTGCTGCTGGGCGATGCTTATCAAGCCAATAATAGCCCTGAAAAAGCCGTGTTTTGTTATCAGATGGCCGGTTTGATTGGGACGCTCAGCCCCAACCTGGCCGACACGGTACGCTCGGATATTTTTGTCGAGGCCGCCGAAAAATTAATGGCCCTCGACCAGGCCGAATGGGCCAAATTTTATCTAGATCAGGCTTTTGTGGTGGCCGCCAAAAGTCCATTCTTACAGGGCGCCCATCGGCGGGGGGTGTTTGAGCGATTGCAAAAGGATTATACAATTCTTTATGAAAAGCATAGGTTGGCCGAAGCCAGAGAGTTAGCCCGGCAGAGTCTCAACCTCAGTGCCAGGCCGCAGAGCCTGACCGGCAATTTCGAGCAGTTAGTTATTTTACCGCAAAATAGCGAGACGATTGCCCTACCCTTATCGCTGCAAGAGGCCGAAGCCAATCGCTGGAGCAGAGCACAAGAGTTGGCGGCGCTGTTGGTGGAGCGAGGTGGTAATGCCCCTCAATCGGCCAAAGATGCTTTGAAAGAGGCATTGGTAGCTGAAGATGCCCAAAAATTGCCTTTTTATGCTCAGGAGTTGGGCGCAGCCGCTCAGCTATCCCGAAAAATAGATATTACCCTGGCCCAGATTGAGTGGTTATCCACCAAATATCGGATTGCTCGCGGCGCTTACGGGTTGAGTTTGGTCCCGGAGTGGGAAGCTCAGGCTGAACAAATTCGGGCTGATTTAACCAAAACCTACGAAACTTTGTATGCCTTGTACGCCGATTTGATTGTGGCATTGCCCGAACTTTCTCAAATTGACAAAGCCACCGAGGAAAGATTACGCCGCGAAATTCTGGCGGGTGAATTGGGGCGTTACCCTAACTACCCCGAAGAACAACGGCGTAAACAACTTTTAGAGGCCACGAACCAGTTGATAGCTACCCAACCTGAACTGGGCGTTTTTACGGGCATGGGTCAGGTGGCGGGTCGAGAGATGTACCGTTTGATTTCGGCAGAGTGAGTGGGGTTGAAAGTTCAACGTTAAAGGTTAAAGGTTACAAGTATCAACCTCCAACTTGTAACCTTACCACGTGTAACCTCTCAGGAGAGCGTGTATGTCGAATTTAGGCAATTTAATTACCGTTTTATTGGCTATGATTATTGGGCTGATTGTGTTAACCTTGCTGTGCTTGCTAACCATATTTCTAAACCCCAATGTCTTTTTTAACCCCTTAAGCCCAAATCGTGCTACCGCTCTTGCCGCCACTCGCCTGGCCGGTTTGCCCACTGCTACTTCTACGCCTCCCCCGGTGGCTACTTACCCGCCTACCTGGACCCCCAGCGCCACCTCGACCCCGGCGCCGACCAAAACCGCCACGGAAACCCGTACTCCCACCCCAACCAAAACCGACACCCCCACCAGCACACCTACTTTCACCCGAACCCCGACCCGGGTCGTTCCGCCTACCTTTACCCCAATTCCGCCCTATGCTTTTATGGCTCAAAGCGGCCCCGAAAGCGAAAATAACTGCGCGAATATCAAAATGAAATATTCGGTTTTTGGCGCAGACAATGAACCGATTTCCGGGTTTCAAGTGGAATATGGCGAAATTGGAGTTCGCGGCAGTGTCTTCCAAACCGGACCCACCGAGTTCCACGAATTTTATGGTGTCACGCTCATTCCCGGCACCAATAAAAGTGCCTCCCAAAAGTCCCATAACTGGTTTGCCTACCTGATCCAAAACGGGCAAAAAGTGAGCAAAGCCCTCCTGTTTTCTACCGATCCGCTGTATGCCGACCCCAGCGAAAGCTGTAGCAACGATAACAACAACAACAGCAACAGCAATAGTAATGATAACAATAGTAACGGTAATGATAATGGGAGCGGCAACGGCAACGACAATAATAGCTGCATCCCTGATCCCTGCACCAGCGAAGATGCCACCAATATCAAGCATGTGGTCTTTCGACCGGAAGAGTTTGATACTAGAGCGGCTACGCCGACCCCTCGCCTGAATCTATGTATTCCACCTTATGAAAGTTTTATCGTCGAACGAACCTGCAATGACTGCCCAACTCAGGCCGATGCCCAGCGCCTCTTCCAGGCTGTGGGCGGCCCGCGAGTGGATATTTACGATTTTGACCGGGATAAAGATGGTGTTGCCTGTGAAGATTTACCCCTGGGCCGGACGTTACAATGTTCCGATTTTGCCAGCCAGGCCCAGGCCCAGGCGGCTTATAACGCTGCCGGCGGCGGCAATAAAAATACCGATGCCCTGGACCCCGACCGCAACGGCATTGCTTGTGAAGAGTTACCTTAAATAGCAGTATCAGTATATCCAATTTTCCGAGGACGCGAAGCGGGCACGCCTTCGTGCCGAACGCCGCCGCACGTGGGCGTGCTGGCTCCTCAAATTTGGATCTACTGAGTATATCTGAGTAACAGACTGAAGTTGTTCGGCGGTAGGACACATAACACAAGGTGTCTTGCTTAAAAACAGTGAGGTAATGTAAGATGACGACTCAAAGATTAGACAATCGTTGGACAACAGTTTTGTTGGCCCTGACCATGGGCATGACCCTGTTGTCGGTGCTCTGCTACGCCACCATCTTTATTCAGCCCAACGTTCCGTTTAATCCCCTCAGCCCCAGCCGGGCCACCGAAGTTGCCCTGAGAAATCCACCACCTCAAGCTACCCAAATTGTGATTGTAGCCACACCCGATCAATCCTACCCCGCTACCTGGACGCCCACCCCCACCCGCACCCCCGGACCCACCAAAACCCCCACCGACACCCGTACCCCCACCCCCACCAAAACCCCCAGCCCCACCCTGACCCCCACCCCCACCGACACCGCCACTCGTGTACCGCCTACCCTGCCGCCGCCGCCCACCGCCACCCCCACCCCATTTGGTTACGTGGTTTCATCTCACTCCAGCGAGAACAACTGCGCCGATGTGGGCCTCAAAGGTACGGTCAACGGGCCGGACGGTTTGCCCAAAGCAGGAGTCCAGATTCAGTATGGCGAGCTGGGGGTATCCGGCAGCTTGTTTACCGTTCGCACCGACGGCAACGGACGTTATGGCGCTTTACTTCTGCCCGGCAGTAATAAGGTGGCGGCTTCTTCATCACACAACTGGTTTGCCTATGTGGTCGAAAACGGGCAGCGCGCCAGCGAGGAGTTTAAATTTACCACCGATCCGATCTACGCCATAAACCCGAAGCATTGCAAAGCCTTAGAAGATGAGGAAGAAGAAGATATCAACGACGAAGATCGCAAGGGCTGTATCCCCAATCCGTGCAGCAGCGACGACGCGATCCAGATTAAAATTATTAACTGGCAATTGAAACTTGGCGACGATTGAGGTAGAATACTCACGCTTCAGCCTATCCTGAAAAGTGAGAAAGGGTCAATTCATGCCCACAGTGACGCCTAAAAAAAGATTATCCTTTGGCTCGGCCGATTTGGACCAGATGGTGGGCGGCGGCCTGTTGTCTGGTTCAGCCTCGTTAATTAGCGGCGCGCCCGGTGTGGGTAAAACCACCCTGGGGCTGCAATTTCTGATCGCCGGGATCAAAGCTGGCCAGCCGGGGCTGATGGTTTCATTTGAGGAATTTCCGGCCTCGCTCATCCGTGATGCCCTGCAACTGGGCTGGGATTTGAAAGCTTTGGAGAAAGACGGCCTGCTGCGGATTCTCTTTACCTCGCCGGAAGTATTTTTAGGCAGCCTCAAATCTCCCGACAGCCCCTTAGCCCCGATGCTGCACACCCTGGCCCCCGAACGGGTGGTGATTGACAGCGCGGCCCACTTTCAACGGCTGACGACAGATCCCCAGGAACTGCGTGACACTTTCAACACCTTGGTCAACGCCCTCAAACGAGAGGGTATGACATCGCTGCTGCTGGATGAGGCCGTCAATGTGCTTGAAGTACAGCGTGGGCGCATGGCCACCCTGCCCTTCCTGGTAGATACGGTTATGCTGCTCCGCTATGTTGAGGTAGACAGCAGTATGCAGCGAGCCATCGCCGTGATGAAAATGCGCGGCAGCGCCCATCAAAAAGAGATCCGCCGCTTTGAAATTCAAAAAGGCGGTCTCAAAATCAAAGAGCCGTTCACCGGCCGCGAAGGTATCCTCTCCGGCGCTACCCACAGAATTGCTTGATTTACGCAAAAATGCACCCAAGCCCACTCATCTATTATGACGAGTCCGCTCACCCAATACCTGCAAGCCATGCGCCAGATCAAAGCCAGCGGCGCGGCTACCCCCGAAACCAGCTATTATGGCCCCCTGGAAACATTACTGAATAGTGTAGGCGATACCCTCACCCCCAAAACTTACGCCGTCCTTCAGGTCTCCGGGCAGGGAGCCGGCTTGCCCGACGGGGGCGTTTTTGAGAAGAGCTTGGCCAATCCGCTGCGCTCGCTTATCGAAATCAAACCCACCAGCGACGACTCCTGGCGCACAGCCACCGGGCCGCAAGTAACCAAATATTGGAACAAAACATCTCTGGTACTGGTGACCAACTATCGTGATTTTGTGGTTGTCGGGCAAAATGAATTGACCGGCCAGAGCCGTCTGGAAGACACCTTCCGGCTGGCGGCCAGTGAGACTGAATTTTGGACCCGGCCCATTCCCCACCTGGTCCAGGAAAAAGAGGCCGGACTGCTCGACTTTTTGGCCGCTTTTATGCGCCGCAGTACCTTCATCAGCGACCCCGGCGAGTTGGCCGAGCAGTTGGCTTACTATGCCCGCCTGGCCCGCCAGCGCATTCTCGACCTGCCTGAAACTGACCTGGCCGCTTTGCGCGAGGCCCTGGAAGGCGTCCTGGGCATCCACTTTCAAACCGCCGAAGCCGAACGGCTCTTCTTTCGCTCCTCCCTGGTGCAAACTCTGTTTTACGGTCTTTTTAGCGCCTGGGTGCTCTGGGCTGAAACGGCCCGGCCTGAACAGCTCTTTGATTGGCGCATCACCGCCCACTTGCTTAACGTGCCGGCCCTGGAATCGCTCTTTATCGAATTTACCCGGCCCAGCCGCCTGCGCCGCCTGAATCTAACCGACCTGCTGGACGGGGCTGCCGCCACCCTCAACCGGGTCGAACGGGCTGCCCTGCTCCAAAAATTCAAAGCCGGTCAGGCCATCACCTATTTCTACGAACCCTTCCTGGCCGCCTTTGACCCCGAACTGCGCGACCGGCTGGGCGTCTGGTACACCCCGCCCGAAATTGTGGCCTACCAGGTGGCCCGCATCCAGCGGCTGCTGCAAGAATCGCTCAATCTGCCCGACGGCCTGGCCGACCCCCGCGTGGTAGTGCTGGACCCGTGCGTGGGCACGGGCAGCTACCTGCTGGAAGTGGCCCGGACTATTCATCAAATTTTGCTCGACAAAGGCGAGGGTGGACAAGCCATCATCAGAACCCAGGAGGCGTTGCAGCAGCGGGTCATCGGCTTTGAAATTTTAACCGCCCCCTTTGTGATTGCCCATTTGCAGTTGGGCTACTACCTGGCTTCTCAGGGTGTTGCTATCGGTGCGTATGAACGGCTGCCGATTTACCTGACCAACGCCCTGACCGGCTGGACGGCCCAACCCCAGGAGCTGCAGCAGGTCATCGCCGAAATCCACGACCGCTTCCCCGGCCTGGAATTGGAACTGGCCGAAGCCGACCGGGTCAAACGCGAAGCCCCTATCCTGGTCATCCTGGGCAACCCACCCTATAACGCCTTTGCCGGGGTGGGCGAGGCCGAAGAAGCCAACCTGGTCGAGCCGTACAAACAGGGCCTCAACGCCCCGGTTGAGCAGGGCGGCTGGGGCATCAAAAAGTTCAATCTTGACGACCTGTACGTGCGCTTCTTTCGCCTGGCCGAGCGTCAAATTGCCGAAAGCGGCCGCGTTGGCCAGGGGGTTGTCTGCTATATTTCTAACAATTCCTACCTTGAAGGCCCGTCCTACACTGTCATGCGCCAGCATATCTTGAAAAATTTTCACCAGGTTTGGATAGATAACTTGCACGGTAATCGCCTGGTTTCTGAGCGCACCCCCAGCGGCAACACCTGCGAAACGATTTTTGATATGGGGCCGGGTTCGCCCGGTATCAAAGTAGGCACGGCCATTAGTATCCTGGCGCGTCAGCCAGCAGCTTTGAGTGAGACGCCGCAGGTTTTTTACCGAGATATTTGGGGAATGCCCGGCCAATCGGGGCGGGCTGAGGATAAGCGGCAGGAACTTTTAGAGAGTCTCCAGGTGGCTGACTTTGCCGGTCAATACGCACTGGTTGACCCCACCGCAGCCACCCGCTACGCTCTGCGCCCCGCCGGGGGCAGCGGCGCTTACCTCACCTGGCCCCGGCTGACCGACCTGGCCGCCGCCGCGCCCGGCAACGGCCTGATGGAAAAACGCAGCTCTGCCCTCATCTCTATTGACCGCGACCCGCTGGAGCAGCGCATGCGGGCCTATTTCGACCCGCAGCAAAGTGATGACGCCATCAAAGCCTTGCACCCCGGCCTGATGTCTCCGGCGGCCCGTTTTGACCCGCAAGCAACGCGCAAGAGATTACTCAAAGAAAGCCGGTATCGCCCGGAAAATTTGACCCCTTATGCCTTCAAGCCGTTGGATCATCGCTGGGCTTACATTGAGCCAATCCGCCCGCTTTGGAATGAACCCCGTCCCGGCCTGCTGGCGCAAGCCTGGGCCGGCAACCGCTTTTTGCTCAGCCGGGTCAAAGGCGTCAAAACCCCCGAAGGGCCGCCCTTTTACCTGGTCAGCCATCTCTTTGACGATCATCTTTTGACGACCGATGCCTCGGCCTTCCCCTTCTGGCTGCGCACCTCGGCCCTGGGCGGCAACGGCGGCAGTGGCGACGCCTTCAACCCCAATCTCTCTGCTGCGACCCGCGCCTATTTGCAGCGCTTGGGCCTGAACCCGGCTGATTCCGACATCCCGGCCTGGATCTGGCTGCACGCCCTGGCTGTCGGCTATGCCCCGGCTTATCTGCAAGAACAGGCCGATGGCCTACGGGCCGATTGGCCGCGCCTGCCCATGCCCGAAGACGCCGCCGTTTTGCAAACCGGCGCGGCCCTGGGCGAGCAAGTGGCGGCCTTGCTCAATCCAGAGACAGATGTGGTCGGCGTCATCGCCGGCCAGATTCGCCCGGCCCTGGTCCGGGTTGGCTACCTGGCTGAACCTTACCAGACCGAGGCCGAGCGGGAGGTGACGGTCCATTACAGCGGCGTTGGTAAAACCGTCAATCGCCCGCGCACCCCGGAGGAACAGGCCGGGCTTGAAGCGGAAGCGGCGGCGTTGGGGCTGGCTGTCGCTGAGTTGGCCGAACTGTTGGGCGGCAGCCATACCCTCGACATTATCTGGAACACTGAACAAGCCCACCGGCCGCGCTGGCAAAATATTCCTCTGGCAAGTTGGCAGTATGTGATCGGCGGCTACCCGGTGCTCAAAAAGTGGCTGTCTTACCGCCATCGGCAAGATTTGGGCCGCCCCCTCTCGCAGGCCGAACTCCGTCTTTTCCGTGACCTGGCTCGCCGGGTTACGGCCCTCATTTTGCTTGGCCCGCAGTTGGATGCCCACTATGAGCAGTGCAAGGCGCTGGCCCAGGGGTGGTAAAGTTCCCCGAAATACCGCTTCTTTCCCATTTATACCCAACGCATTTCAAAATTTCCGTAGCTGACGCATCCCCATGCGTCAGCGGACGGCATAGGGATGCCGTCCTACGGAAATTTTAGCGTGCGCTTAGTATATGTTATAATTTCAGTGACAATTTTAAGGAGGCCTCCTTATGGAGCATGCTCTGGCGGGAAAGGTTGTTATTATTACCGGCGCAAGTTCGGGTATTGGCGCGGCGACGGCCCGCGCGTTAGCGCACCTGGGCTGCCGCTTGACCCTGGCCGCCCGTTCCGTTGAAAAACTGCATGCTTTGGCCGAAGAACTGGGAACCGAGGCGCTCGCCGTGCCGACGGATGTCACCGCCGGGGCCGATGTGGCCCGAATGGTGGCCCAAACTCTGGAGCGATTTGGCCGGATTGATGTTCTCTTTGCCAATGCTGGCATTTATATTCCGGGCCAGGTGGCGGAAGGCGACCCGGACGCCTGGGCCAACCTGATGAATGTAAATATTGACGGCGTGCTGCGCTGTATCCATACCAGCCTGCCCACGATGATCGCCCAAAAATCCGGGGATATTCTGGTGACCAGCTCCATCTCTGGCTTTGTTGATATTGAATGGGAGCCGGTCTACAGCGCTTCAAAACACGCCATTCAGGGCTTTGTCCATACCCTGCGCCGCCAGGTAGCGCCCCACGGCATCCGTGTGGGGGCCATTGCGCCGGGCATGGTCGCCAACGAGTTATGGGGCTTTACCGACCCCGCCGCGATTGACCGGAAAGTTAAAGAGCGAGCCAGTTTGCGTTCCGAGGATGTGGCTGAAGCCGTAGTATTTATGCTTTCACAGCCGCCTCACGTGACCATTCGGGATTTGGTCATGCTGCCCCAGGGTCAGGACATCTGAAAAGCTTTGATTCGAGCGTGACAGATATGTATCTGTCATGGGTAATTGGCGGACTTAAGTCCGCAAAAACCGTTACGGATTCAAATCCGTAACGATCTGAAAGAAAGTCACTATGTACGTTCTACACCTTCATTGGCACCCGCCAACCCGGCCCACCGAAACAGAGACCGCCGGCATGCTCTGTTGGGCCGAGAGTTCGGAAGGACAGCCGCCTAAAATCAAACCCAAAAAGGGAGCGCCTCATCCCTTTTGCGCTGCCCCGGAACTGTTGAAACCGCTGCTGGCTCCGCTGGCGGCAGAGGCGCTGCTGGCCGAGAAAAAACTGGTCAGCCTGCTCCTGCCCACCCTCAAATCCGGCCCGCAGCCATCGCCGCAGTTGCAGCACGATTGGGATATTGTGGACAGCGAAGCGCCTACACTGACGCCCTGGCTGGTGGCCGGGTTGTGGCTGCCGCCTGTGGCCGCCTTTGATCTGCTGACTGCTCTGGCCGGGACTGAAAATTTACCACCGCACCTGGTCCTGGGCGCGGAGACTTATTATTGGCACTCCGTCGCCAACCTGGTCCTGGAAACGCTGGCCCAGCAAAAGCTATTGCCGGTGTTGGCCCAGGCCGACGCCCAGGGTAAAATCTTTCACGCCCGCTGGCTGCCGGTGCTGGATGGCTCGCAGGACGGCCCGCGCCTGGCCCGGCTGCTGGAAGCGATGCCGCCCCTCTGCCGGGCAGAAACCGACAAGCCGGAAAACGCACCTGCCCCGCGCACCGTGCTGGATACCTTTCTCAACACCATGACCGACGCCCTGGCTCGGCAGTGGAGTGCGGCGGCGGTTTCCCCCCTGGTGAAAAGGAGTGATGGCACGGATGCAGCTTACAACTGGCTAGCTTCCCTGTTCAATGCCAACCCCAGGGTCAGCGGCTCGACGGCCCAACTGGGCCACTTGAGCCAGGGCCATAAAAACTGGCGGCGCAATCTCCACGTGGCCGGCGATAAAACCTTCCGGGTGGCCTTCCGGCTGGAAGCGCCAGCGCAGCAGGCCGAGTCCGCCGCCAAAAAGAATTGGAATCTGCACTATTTATTGCAGGCCCGCGATGACCCCAGTTTGCTGGTGCCGGCGCAGCAGGTCTGGCAGACCAAAGGCAATGTGTTGACTGCGCTCAACCGCCGCTTTGAACAGCCGCAGGAAAAGCTGCTGGCCGGGCTGGGCTACGCCGCCCGCCTGTTCGAGCCGCTGCGGGCGGGTCTAAAAACAAGCGCGCCGGTTGCGCTGCCCCTTTCTACCGACGATGCTTTTAAATTTTTGCGGGAAAGCGCACCCTTGCTGGAAGGCAGCGGATTTGGGGTGTTGGTCCCGCCCTGGTGGAACAAACCGGGCACCCGCCTGGGCGTCCGGCTCAAAATGGGGACCAAAAAAGGCGCTAAGGTCGAAACCAGCACCGGCGCGATGTCGCTGGAAAACCTGATTAGCTACAAGTGGGAACTGACCCTGGGCGAGACCACCCTGACCCGCGAGGAATTCAACGCGCTGGTGGCGCTCAAATCGCCGCTGGTCCAAATCCGGGGGCAGTGGGTCCAGCTCGACCCGGAGCAGATCGAGGCGGCCATCCGCTTCTGGGAGAAACAAAACCTGGAAGCCGAAGTGGGGCTGAACGAGGCCGTGCGCATGGGCCTGGGCGCAACCGAAACAGTCGAAGGGCTGCCGGTTGAGAAGGTAGAGTACGAGGGCTGGCTGGCCGACTGGATGGAGCGTTTTACCGGCCATGAAAAGTTGACCCCGCTGCCTCAGCCGCAAAGTTTGCAGGGTCAACTGCGGCCCTACCAGCAGTATGGCTATTCCTGGCTCGATTTTCTACGACGGTGGGGTATGGGCGCTTGCCTGGCCGACGACATGGGCCTGGGCAAAACCATCCAGACGATTGCCATGCTGCTGCGCGAAAAAGAGCAAAAGGGGGCGCTGCCCGGCCCCAGCTTGCTGATTTGCCCCACCTCGGTGGTGTTCAACTGGCAGAAAGAGGTGGAACGTTTTGCTCCCGCTTTGACCACCCACATTCATCAGGGCGCGGCCCGGCTGCGCGGCGATGAGTTGAAGCAGCAGGCCCAAAAAACCGATTTGTTGCTGACCAGCTACGCCGTCGCCCGCCGCGACGCCGAGACGCTCAAAGAGATTGGCTGGTTTGGGCTGATTTTGGACGAAGCCCAGAACATCAAAAATCCCGAAGCCAAGCAGAGCCAGGCCATCCGCCGCCTGCCGGCCCAATTTCGCATGGCTCTGACCGGCACGCCGGTGGAGAACCGGCTGTCGGAGTTGTGGTCCATTATGCACTTTCTCAATCCGGGCTACCTCGGTTCGCGCCACGGCTTTCGCCAAAATTTCGCCCTGCCGATTGAGCGCTACGGAGACGAGGAGGCGATTGGCCGTTTGAAAAAGATGGCCTCGCCCTTTATTCTGCGCCGGGTCAAAACCGACCCGCGGGTGATCCAGGATTTGCCCGAAAAGCAGGAAATGAAAGTCTACTGCAACTTAACCGAGGAGCAGGCCACCCTGTACGAGTCGGTGGTGCAAAAGGTGATGGAACGGCTGGCCGAGTCGTCGGGCATCGAGCGCAAGGGCCTGGTGTTGAGCATGCTCATGCAGCTCAAACAGGTCTGCAACCATCCGGCTCAATTTTTGCACCAGGTCGGCGACGGGCACACCCTCACCCTTGACCCCGACAAGCCGCGTAGCGGCAAATTGACCCGCCTGACCGAAATGCTGGAGGAAGCGGTCTCGGTGGGCGACCGGGTGCTGATTTTTACCCAATTTTCCGAGATGGGCCATTTGCTCAAAGAGCATCTCAACGAGGCGCTGGGTGTACCAAGTTTGTTTTTGTACGGCGATACGCCGGTCAAAAAGCGCGAGGTCATGGTCAAACGCTTTCAGGAAGAGGACAACGGCCCGCCGATTTTTATCCTCTCGCTCAAAGCGGGCGGCACCGGCCTCAATCTGACCCGCGCCAACCACGTTTTCCATTTTGATCGCTGGTGGAACCCGGCGGTGGAAAACCAGGCCACCGACCGCGCCTTTAGAATTGGGCAGACTCGCAATGTGCAGGTGCATAAATTTATTTGCGCCGGCACTTTGGAAGAGAAGATTGACGACATGATTGAAGGCAAAAAAGCCCTGGCCCAGAGCATCATCGGCAGCGGCGAAAACTGGCTGACCGAGCTTTCGACGGATGAGCTGCGGGATTTGGTTGCTTTGCGCCGCGAGGCAGTGCAGTAGTACCTTACGAGTCAGATTCTTGTACAATGAGCAAGAAGTTGTTACACAGAGAGGCACGGAGAAGTCACAGAGTTTCTCAGAGGAATTTTTAGAACTCTCTGTGTGCCTCTGTGGAGTCTTTGTGTAGCTCTGTGTTCCTTTTTGGCCATAGGTGGCTCGTCCAGGTTAGGGTAGGACAAACTGTTAGTTTGTCCGTAACCGAGACAAACTAACGGACTGGGACAAGCTAACAGCTTGTCCTACGGGAGACTGCTTATGAGTCGCTACGATTATTACGATTATTATCCGTCCAGCCAGCCCATCAAAACCGATCAGGGCATCAAGGCTAAAAGCAAGCGGGGCGATTTTGCCAAAAATTGGTGGGCTACCCGCTGGATTGCCGCCCTGGAGCGGCTGGTGGACCGGGGCCGGCTGACTCGCGGGCGCAGTTATGCCCGCCAGGGACAGGTCCTTTCGATTGAGGAGACCAAGACCGGCATTGCCGCCAAAGTGCAGGGGTCAGAACGCCGGCCTTATAAAATCACCATCGAGATGACCCCGCTGACCGATAAGCAGTGGGAACAGGTCATTGACGCGCTGGCCGGTCAGGCCATTTTCACCGCCCAACTGCTGGCCGGGGAGATGCCGCAGGAGATCGAGCAGGCTTTTCAGGCGGCCAAAGTCAGCCTCTTCCCGGAAAAACGGGGCCAGTTGATCACCGAGTGTAGCTGCCCCGACCCGTCGAACCCGTGCAAGCATATCGCCGCCGTGCATTATATTCTGGGCGAGCAGTTTGACGAAGACCCGTTTCTGCTTTTCCGGCTGCGCGGGCGGACCCAGGAACAGATTTTGGCCGGGCTGCGCGAACGCCGGGCGGCGGGCGGGGCGGAGGACGAGGCAGAAGAGGAGATCGCGGACGTTGGGCCGCCCCTGGCCGAAAGTGTGGGCCACTTCTGGCAGTTGGGCCAGCCGTTGACTCATTTCAAAACAACCATTAAGCCCCCCATCACTCCCTTGCCTATCTTGAAGCGCCTGGGCCAGCCTTCATTTCTGAGCGAAGATATTGAGCACTTTCTCGGCCCGGCTTACCGCGCCATCAGCGCGGCGGCGATAGCGGCTGCTTTTAAGGATGATACGGAGTCAGTTGAAAGTTAAACGTTTGAACGTGGAACGTTTTACCTGCTAACTCAAAATGGAACTGTCTGAGATACTTTACCAACAAACCAACGATACCCTCAAGCGTCTAGCCGGGCTGTGCGGCTGTTCCAAGCAGACCCGCAAAGATGACCTGGTGCGCTGTATCCATAAGGTGGTCATGACCCCCGACTCGCTGCGGGGCTTGTGGGCTAAGCTGGACGATTTGTCCAAAAAAGCGGTGGCTTCGGCTTACCACAACGGAGGCGAGTTTAACGCTTCGGCCTTTGTGGCCCAATACGGTTCGCTGCCGGAGCGCCCGCAAAGCAGATGGTCGTGGCAAGCCCAGCCGATTCTCCTGGACCTGTTTCTGTACACCCCCACCCCCTACCACGCCTTTAACGTTTACAATCCTGTTTTGCCCGGCGATTTGCTGCCGCTGCTGGAAAACCTGGTCCCCCCGCCCGATAAATTTCAGGTGTCAGGTGTGTTGCAGGCGCCCCAAACAACGCCGGGGCGTTTCCGCAGACCGGCTGAGCTTATTTGCGCTGAAACCGAGCAGGCCGGGCTGCACGATTTGGTGGCTTATTTGCGGTTAGTCCATGAAGGCAAAATGACCACCGACGACACTTCGGGCCGGGCTACCCTGGCCGGGATCAAACAAATTGCGGCCAGCCTGTTGCAAGGCGATTTTTTACCGCTTCCTCCTGACGGAAAATATCGGGCCAACCAAACCATCCGTCCGTTTGGCCTGGATGTCTTCGCCCGCGAGTCGGGCCTGGTCAAAACGGGTCGCAATCGTAACGCGCAGCTATCCCCGCTGGGGCAGAAGTTTTATCAAACCCAGGATGTCGAAAGTTTGCTGGAAGCCTTTGAAAGCTGGACTCGCGCAGGCAGTTTTGACGAGTTGAGCCGCATTTCGGCGCTCAAAGGCCAGAAGAGCCGGACTACCTTGTTTACCCCGCCGGCCTCCCGGCGCGAGCCAATCATCGAAGCCCTGTCGTGGTGTCCGGTCGGCGTCTGGATTGACCTGGAAGATTTCTATCGGGCCATCAAAATCTGGCGCTTTGATTTTGCGGTGGAGAAAACCGGTTACAGCAGCCTGTATGTGGGCCATAAAGAGTATGGCGCGCTCTACAGCGATACCTACTGGCCGGTGGTCAAAGGTTCGTATATTAAAGTGATCTTGATGGAATATTTGGGCAGCATCGGGGCGCTGGATTTGCTCTACACCCGCCCGGAAGAGGCCAAATCCGCGGTCAGTTCGCCCTACAGCGATGAGATTTTTAGCCTGTATGACGGCCTCAGATATTTTCGGATCAACCCGTTGGGGGCCTATTTGTTGGGGCAGGCCGGCGAGTATATTCCATCTCGACCGCTGGCTGCCTCTCTTTTTACCGTTTCAGCCGATTTGACCCTGACCGTGACCCATCCGGCTAACCTGACCCCCAACAACCGCCGCGATTTGGATCTGCTGGCCGTGCCGCTGGGCAACGGCGCTTACCGGCTGGACACCCAGCGCCTCTTGACTGCGCTGGAAGAGGGCCAGGAATTAACCCATCTGGCCGATTTTTTGAGCCAACGAAATAGCGGGCCACTCCCACCGCCGGTGCTGGCCTGGCTGGAACGGATCAACCAGAACAGCCAGGCTTTCAGTCGTGGGGAGCCGGCCTTGTTTATCAAAGCCAAATCCACCGAACTACTGGACCTGGCCCTGTCTGACCCCGTTCTAGGTAAAATCTGCCGGGCATTTGATAAAAAAACTTTGGTCATTCCGGCCAATAAGGAAAAAGCGGTGCGGGCCAGGTTGAAAGAGCTGGAGTATATTCTTCAGTAGGCGCAACTACTTAGCCCACAGCCTCGCCAAAATTATCGTTAATCAACTGGGTCAGAGAATCTATGGCTGCTTGAGCGTCTTCGCCCTCAGCCGTCAGGCGAATGGTATGACCCTGGGCTACGGCTGCTTTAATCACACTGACAATACTCTTGGCGTTCACCTCGGTTGAGTTGCGGGTCAGATTTGTCAGAAAAATTTTTGATTGGAACTTGCTGGCAGCTTGCACAAAAGTAACACCAGGTCTGGCATGCAGGCCAACCGGATGGTTTATCGTGATGGTTGTTTCGACCATTTTTAACCCTCAGCCCCTATTTTCCGTTGTTAACGGCCACTTGTTGGTCTTGCAGCCGTCTCAAATGAACAATGGTCAGCGATTCATCCACTTTGACATCGGCGTAGGTGAGCGGCTCACCCTGGGCCACATCACGTAACAATTGGCTGCCCGGGGCCAGCCCCAACGGTAACAGTCCTGCCTGGCGGGCAATATCTGCTCGTTCAATCAGCCCATAGACACAGAAGCCGCCCAGGCCATCAATCATCTCACCGGCCTTTAAATCTTTTTTGGCTACCGTTATTGTTTCGGCTACAGGCGGGTAGTCGGTCGCTGCGGTCGTTTCGCCCTTCAATACGGCGCGAGCGATAGAAATAGGTGTTTCCAGGCTGGTCAGATGATAGGGCCGGTAGAGCGCCCAATAAGGGCCGCTGCCCATGCTGAGGTACTGCAAGTCGCGGATAATTTTGGGGTGGTCGGTGGTAAAGACAACAAACACACCGGGAGAAACTCCCAGGCCATATTCAACCACCCCCGTTTGGTTCAAAATTCCCCCATCCTCTTTGGGAACATACACCTTTGACAAAGTAGCCGCCGTAACTGCGGGACCATGCATGCCGCGCACGTCGGGCACAAAACCAATGGCATTGCCCAGAGAGGTCATTTCGACCATGGTTTTGGTGCCATCTTCAAAAGAAGCCAACATTTTGGGATTCATCCGTCTCATTCTGGCTTTTTCGGCTACGGTGTCGGGGTTAGAGGTGCGATCAAGCGGGTTGTTCTTCCCTTTGCCGGCGCAGACAACTTCAAAGCCCAGGCTGCTGGCAAAATCAAACAGCTCCATGGTGGTGCCGGGTTCATCGCCGGCGGTAAGGGTATAGACAACATTGGCCGCCTTGGCCATCTTCCGCAAGAGATAGCCAACCGTAGCATCCGTTTCCACGTTCATTTGCAGCACATGCTTGCGGTTAAGAATGGCATCCAGGGCAACCTTAGCCCCAATTTCGGGAACGCCGGTGGCTTCAACAATGATGTCTAAATGGGGGATTTGAGACAAGAGGGAGGCATCCTGGGTGGCCAGCCGGCGTCCCTCCTCAATCGCCGCCACAGCCAGATCCAGCCGATTTGTTTCGACAATCTGATCATCAGGTAAGTTGGCAGATTGAAACGCCTGAACCGCCCGCCCCGGGACCACATCGGCCACAGCAAAGGCGCGCATGCCGTACATCATTTCCATCTGGCAAATCAACCCTTCGCCCATCTGGCCGGCCCCCACCAGGCCCACTTTGACCAAGTTACCGGCCTGCTGATATTCCTTAAGCAAGTTTTGAAGCGTCATTTTTTAGCCTTTCAACGGTTAAACCTTTAACAGAGAAATCAGCCCCCATGCATAAGTTTATTCAAGCTATTTTTTACCCACAATTTTGATAATTGTGCCTGGCGCAATAGGAGGGATAGGAGCATCACTTGGCACGGAGATATCGCCGGGCATCTCCGGCTGCGTCAGACCATTGAATTTGACCACAAAGTGCCCCAGGTTGGCTAGATTTTCGTTGGCGACTTCACCCACGCATAAAATAGGCAGGACGTAATCATCAATAATTAACTTGTCGCCGGCCACCACCTCTTGCTGAAGTTTGTTGTGAGTATGTAAAATGGCAATTTCGGCCAGTTCATCGGGGACAGTCATTTGAAAGAAAACCAGAATGCCTTCAGCCATAAAATCTTGGGTAACCGGGCCCAGTTTAGTTACTTGGGTTTCATATTTGGTAATAGTCATCTAATAATCTTTCAAACCAACCAACAATAAGTAAGCATTCAAAATTTACTTCCTGTTTTGAGTTCCTACCAGTTCCCTTAGTTCCCTCGGAACTCATAGGAATTTGGGGGAACTTATTTTTAGACGATTACTAAGTTCCAGACCAGCTTATTCATCCAACAAAGTGATATTGTCAACCGTCACCCCGGATACAAAGTTGGTTTCTTTGATGTATTTCATCAGCGGGCCAGAAGGTGAAGTCGCATGAATATCTACCGTGAGGACCCCTTTCATGGGATATACGCCGACGCGAGCTGTGCCGCCGCAGTCAATCACGGCGACGGCAATCTGCTCAAAGTCGGCCTTGGAGCGAAAGCCGTCAAAGGGCTGCCCGCCGGTTAGCTCGGCAATCCGTTGAGCTACCGGATGAATCCCACCGCCGGTAACGCAGTAAATTAAATTTTTGCCGGGTTTTGGTTCTATAATCAGGGGGCCGCCCCAGCCGCGCGCCCCATGCGCAATTTTTACGCGCCGGTAAGGGCTGTCCCCCGCTGGCGCAGTAGCAGCGGGCGCAGCCGACGTTTCGGTTGCGGTTTCAACGGCCGGCGGAGTTGCTTTTTCCTCCGGCTTTGGCGCATCACCAATCATGATTTTCTTAAAACTATCCCAGAATCCCATGTTTTTCCTCCCTTATCATGAGCTATGATGCTGCGGTTAGCCAGGCCGCTAACCGCAGCATCCAACTTCTGTAAAACTTTTTAACAAAACTAACTGTACAATCCAAAACTGGCTAACCAGGCCAGAACCACTGCAATTGGCCCCGTAATCATGCGGGAGAAGAGGATGGCCGGTACCCCTATTTCAACGGTTTCCGGTTCGGCTTCACCCAAAGCCATGCCCACCGGGATAAAGTCGCAGCCAACCTGGGGATTGATGGCAAACAGGGCCGGCAGCGCCATGCTGGGGTGAACAGAGCCATTGGCAATCAAGGTACTGCCCAACAGCGTGGCCGTAACCTGAGCAATCACTGCGCCCGGACCTAACAACGGCGACCAGAACGGAATGGAGCAGACAACACAAATGATCAGCAAGCCTATCAGGCTACCTGCCAGCGGCGCCAGAGCGCCGGCAACAATATCGTTGAGACCGGTATAGACGACAATACCGATCACCAGCGAAATAAAAGCCATAAAAGGCAGAATATTCTTCAGCACCTGATCAATTGACTCACGCCCTGCTTGATACAGGGTGCCGACGATTTTACCAACACCACGTCCGAAACCTGCCAGAAACTTTTCCATGATTATTTACCTCTCTTAAATTTATTTATTTGGCAGCCGCTGCGGCCATCTCTCTTTCACTCTTGCGCGCCCACATGATGGCCGTAATCCGCTCGGTGACAATACCCCGGATAAAAATAACGACCATGCCAATCAGCAAGTAGCGGATTGCCAGCGGTATAGGCGAAAGCCCCAGAGTTTCAATACCGGCTGCAATACCCAGCCAGACAAACAGTTCACCGGGGTTGATATGGGGGAAAATGCCGACCGGGGGGTGGACATACGAGACGGCGGCGTCGTAGAAAGCCGGCTTATACCGCTCTGGCAAAAAACGGCCCATGGTGTAAGCCATCGGGTTGGTCAGGAAGAAGACCGACAAGACCGGCAAGACCAGGTAACGGATGGGGTAAAAAACTAAGCCGGGACGAGCGGCCCACTCGCCTACTTTGTTAATCCGCTCGACGCCAATCAAGGCAATCAACGCATTAACTGCCGTTAGTAAGATGATTAACAGCGGGACAATACCTGTGACCAGGCCAACAAATACTTCACCGCCTTGCTTAAACATGCCGATAAAATGCTCGGCCAACCAAACCAACGAATCCATAGTGTAAATCTCCTCAGGTTTATATTTTTAAGATTTTTACCACAAAAAAGTTTTGGTCTTGCTTCTCAAATGGTATTGTCTTAATAGGCGCCTCCTACTCCGTTACAACGTTGTAACTTACTTCTGCGGTTATAAATTTTGAGGAGTCCAGTGATGAGTTCGGGTTTGAAGTGAGGTTACAACTTATCCAATAATTAGCTGATGCCTAAGTTGACATGGGAAAAGGTGCTGACGTTTCCTTCATTTCGCGCTGCTTGCAAATCCCTGGCGGCATTAGCGAAGGCAGACCGCAGCTTTTTAGAGACGGGGAGTGTCGCCTCCTGGCTTAATAGTTCTGGCAGCGACATCCCGACCAATTGCGGGATCGGCTTTAACTGGGCAAATACCGTCCAGCCGGAAAAGTGTTCAGCATGGATAATCCGGCCCTCTTCGCCAATGGTCAGCACTGCATAGGCTCGTCCCTTGTAACGATTTCCACTTAGCCCAATGGCAGTCAAGCCGCTGCGGCGCAGGGTAATCATCCGTTGGTAAAAACGACGCATTTGCCAATAACCCAGACCAAATTGCATGAGCCACAATACGCCTAAAGCTAAGAAGATGAGACCTGGATGGTTGGTAATTAGATCCATAGTTTTTACCCTCCGTGTAAGGCCAAAACCTCTGTGGCCGTTAGACTGTCGGTAACTAATACGGTAACAAAGCTGCCCCGCAAAGCTGCCAGAATTGCCGGCGCCTTGATGGCATTACCGGCTACGGCAATAACGGTAGGAACGGAGTGAATAGTTGCTAAATCCAGGCCAATCACTCGGCGATTGGCCGGCAGGTCAACCGGGTTGCCCTCTGCATCAAAATGGCGAGACAAAATATCACCGACAGCCCCAATTTCATGCAAGGCCGCCAAATCTGTTTTGTTAAGATAGCCAACTCGCTGTAAGCTGGATAGCGAAGGATCAAGTGTGCCAATCCCAATCAAGGCCAGGTCTACTTGGCTGGCTTCAGTTAAGGTATTAGCAATGGTCGGGTCTTGTAATAAAGACTCGGCCAGAGCCTCATCTTTAACCACCAGGGGGGCATAAAGCACATGGTAGCTGGCCGATAACTTCTCGGATAACCAGCGTGCAAGTTCGGACCCATCGAATACCGGGCTACCGCTGCCGATAGCGCCCGAAATCTGCACAACTTTGGCTTCCTTCAATTCCACCCTGGGCATAGCCCGGACAACCTGGTGAACGGTCGTGCCTGAACCCAAGCCAATTTTAATGCCATCATGGAGGTGATTTTGTAAGCAGCGCGCTCCCAAACTGCCTAAACGCTGCCAGAGGAGGTCTTGATTATCAGGAGGATTAGCCAGAACATAGGCTTGCCTGAGGTTAAATGTTTGAGTGAGAAGGGATTCTAATTCGGTATCTCTTTTGAGGGGAAAGGTTACTTTAATTTCTACCAGGCCCATTTCACGGGCTTCTTGGAGAATCCTGGAAACCATGGAGCGAGATTTTCCAATCCGTTCGGCAATAACAGATTGGTCCATGTTGTCTTCGTAATACCAAGATGCTACTTGCCCTAGTAGCTCCAAACGGTCATCTTCCATGATAAGACCTGAGTAAAAAATGTGAATTGTTATTAGCAAATGTGAGCAGATTATAAGACCTTTTTAGAATCTTGTCAAATTGAATTCAATGATGTGAAAATTTATTGACAAATGTGAATAGGCTGATGGAAACAAACTGAAGAAAAATACAAAAACCTCGATTTTGGTCGAGGTTTTTGGAGGGTTATAGAGTTATTTGGACGCCCCAATTACTGGTTGGGAATATTACCCAGATACAGGTTATTACTGTCTAACACGTACATCCGGCCGCCAATTTCGTCTATGAATATATCCTGCAAATTGGCAAACGACACCCCTTCGCCTTCGCGGGGTTTGAATTGACGCACAAAGCTGCCATCCTTATTCAACTGGACCACCCGCCGGTTGCCGGCATCGGCGATGTAGATGTGCTGCACCGACTCATTGGGCGCGGTGAAGATGGCAACCGGGTTGTTCAACGGTTTGTCCAGCCCGGTCAGATTGAACCCAACGGCCTGGCCGCCTTCATACTTGCCAATCTGCCCATCTTTGAAAAGAATGTAGACGGCCCCATCAATAGCCAAATCAACCGCCTGGCTCAAGTCCACCGGCGGTTCGGCCGGAAAGTAACTTTCGGGCGCGGCGCTGTAGCCATCGGCGGTGGGTAGATAGCGCCACAATTTGTTAGCCTGCGGGTCCAAAATATAGAAGTTGCCAAAAAAGCTGTCTACTGCCACCGGCAGCACAAAGGGCGTGGGTGGTGTAGCCAGGGCCGAGGTGGTAATGCCCCAACTGGAGTTGTATTCCAGCAGGCCGGTGCTGTTCAGCACAATCAAATCACTGGTTTGGCGGTTGCCCCCGGCGGGCATCCAGGCCATGGCCAGCAAATCGCCGACGGTTATATTTTCCACGGCCTGCCCCCGCGATGCCACCAGCAGCGATTGGTCATCCGGCAGTAACGCCTCGCCCAAATCGTCCAGACGATGGTGAAAAACGCGGTCGGTGCCGGCATCCAACACAAAAAGTTCAACCCCTTGCACCAAAAGCCCCTTGAGGTTGGTCCCTTCGTCGGTGTATTGGCGGAGTTGGGGCAAATAATACAGGCGCTGCATATTGCCCACTTTGTCGGTCTGTTCGGCCATTTTTTGGCGCAGTTCAATAATTTCGGGCTGGCCGCTCTTGATTTTTTCAGCTTCAATCAGCAATGACTCGGCTTCGGCCATCAAACCCAGGGCTGCACTGGGGTCGCTGGTTTGGGCTTGTTGAAATTTGGCCTGAGCGTTGGTGATAAAGGCAGTATATTCAGCCTCTTGCTGCCGGCCCTTTTGCCAATAGATCACGCCGACAATCAGCCCGACCAGCAAGGGGATAGCCAGGGCAATGTAAAGCAGCAATTTCCACGAGGGGCTTCCGGCCGGTGCGGGTTCACGCCGGTAGGCCTGCGATCCCGCCTGGCGACGAGTATGGCCACCATGCTCACTATCTCGGTGGAGCAAAGCTGCCACGCCGCGCCCCAGCAGAATGATGGGCAGCAAAATAAGCATGCCCAACCGTTGCAAAATTTGAGTGCGTTCACCCGGCGGCGTCCGGCGCAGTTCCGGCTCAAAGTTTGACCCCCGCGCGACTGAAGCCATTTCTCTGGCGTCCCACGTCAATTTCTCTTCGGAATCATAGGTTTTCCTGGCAACTTTGGCCTCCTTGCCTTTTTTGGCAGGTGGAGGAGGAGTTTCGTTTTCTGTGACCGTCTCTGCGAATGGTTCGTCCTCTTCCCACTCGCCAACCGGGGTTGACTTTTTGGAGAAAACGCCCAGCCATTCCACCCTGGGTTGGAAAATTGACCTGCCTTTTTTGTCCCCTGCTTCGGTTTCAAAAGCCGGCTCCGCTGCAGCGACAGCCTCAACCATCGCCGGAGACTCTGTGGTAGGTGCGGCTTTACGCGGAACCGGCGGAATGTTCTTCTTCAAGAGCGAGCCAAACGTTGAGGTTGTTTCTTCGACCACCAGCAGGGCCAGGGCCGAGCAGTTGCTGGCCTGGGCGACCTGCCCTAAATTTTTGATGGCCGTCTTAATGTTGCGTCCGGCCACCGCTTTAACCACATCGCTTAAGGGGAGTTGACCGGCCAGGCCGCTGTCGGCCAGCACCAGCATATCCTGAGGGCTGACCCGCAAATGGCAGAGATTCGGCTCGATAATGGCGCTGATGCCCAACGCCGAGTCATTCACCGCTTCGGCGCTGCGGCGACCTGGGCGGGGAGGCGGCAGCGCTTCATCCAGCCAGACCGACTGGGCCGGATGGCGTTGGATATGATCACCCAGCACAGCAAAAAGGGCCGCCGGCCCAATTTGAGCCACAAAAGCATCCTCGCCGCTCATCACCACTGCCACCACTCCGGCCACCAGCCGTTCATCCACACTCACCTGGAGATTGCGCTGGTACAGTTGATCGCCCGCTGCCTGGAGCGCGCGGCGCAAACTGGCCGTCACCGAGCCGCGATCCAGATAATAGGCGTCGCGGATAAGGCCGGCCAGCTTTTGTTCCAGGGTTTTGTAATCGGATTTCGCCCCGCGGATCTCAACCAGCACAAACAAGTCACCCTTACCTGCGCCGGGCGACCCCGCCGATTTTGGTTCGCGCACAGCCACCTGGTTGGGCGCGTCGCCGCGCCAGTTGCCTCCCACAATATTGAGCTGGCCAATGACGGTTGTTATTTCGGCGGTCATAGAACACCTCGGACTTTCTTTGACACTTCTGTGATGATGCCTGGAAGACTGGAAGGTTGGAAGCTTGGCTCTTTCCCAGCCATCCAACCTTCCAGCCTTCCAATCTTTGTTACTCCCACTCAATCGTGGCCGGTGGTTTGCTGCTAATATCGTAAACAACCCGGTTGACGCCGGGCACTTCGTTGACAATGCGGTTGCTGACTCGGGCCAGCAAATCAGCCGGCAGACGGGCCCAGTCGGCGGTCATAAAATCGTCGGTGGTGACGGCCCGCAGGGCAATCACATCGGCGTAGGTGCGAAAATCGCCCATCACGCCTACGCTCTGCACCGGCAGCAAAACGGCAAAAGCCTGGGCGGTGCGGTCATACCAACCGCTGGCCCGCAGTTCTTCAATCAAAATTGCGTCGGCGGCGCGCAGAGTTTCCAGCCGCTCCCAGGTAACTTCGCCCAGGACGCGCACGGCCAAACCGGGGCCGGGGAAAGGATGCCGCCAGACCATTGGCCGGGGCAGCCCCAGCGCCTCGCCGACCGCCCGAACCTCATCCTTGAAGAGATAGCGCAGCGGCTCAACCAATTGGAACTGCATGTCCTCCGGCAGCCCGCCGACGTTGTGATGCGTTTTGATCTTGGCGGCCCCGGCCTGTTGGTGGCGATTGGCGCTTTCGATCACATCCGGGTAAAGCGTTCCCTGGGCCAGAAAATCAACCTGGCCCAGCCGCCGCGCTTCGGCCTCAAAAATGCGGACAAACTTCTCGCCGATGATTTTGCGCTTGGCTTCCGGGTCGGTCACGCCGGCCAGGGCGCTCAAAAAATCTTCGGTGGCGTCAACGGCAACCAGGTGGGCGTGCATCTGCTGTTGAAAGGTTTGGACCACCTGTTCCGGCTCGTTTTGCCGCAGCAGCCCATTGTTGACAAAGATACAGGTTAACTGGTCGCCAATCGCCCGGTGCAGCAGCGCCGCCGTCACCGACGAGTCCACTCCGCCTGACAGGCCGCAAACCACTTTTCCCGCACCCACCTGGGCCTGAATCTGGCCGAGACTCTCTTCGATAAAGTTGCCGGGAGTCCAGCCGCCGTGACAGCCACAAACCTCGTACAAAAAGGCCCGCAGCAGCGCTTTTCCCTGGGGGGTATGGGTCACTTCGGGGTGAAATTGGAGGCCATACAGCCCTCGCTCCGGGTCGCCAACCGCCGCCTGGGGCGAATTGGGGGAGTGAGCCAGAGTGCGAAAACCGTCCGGCAGGCGCGTTACCCGGTCGCCATGGCTCATCCAGACTTGAAGGGGGGCGCTGGGCGTTGGGAGTTGGGAAAAGAGAGGATTGTGCGGGTCGGTGATGGTTATTTCAGCCGGGCCGTATTCCCGTTCGGGGCCGGGGGCAACCTGGCCACCCAGGTGATAAGCCAATAATTGCATGCCATAACAAATGCCCAGGATCGGCTTTTGACTTTTTAAGACAAAGTCCTGGAGGTGCGGCGCGTCGGGGGCGTAGACGCTGGCCGGCCCACCCGATAGAATATAGCCCAGCGGGTTGAGGCGCGTAATCTCCTCAATGGGCGCTTGAGACGGAATCAATTCGCAGTAAACTTCCAGTTCGCGCACCCGCCGGGCAATAAGTTGGCTGTACTGCGAGCCAAAATCCAGGATAACCACAGCCTCGCGCGGTTTGGACCTCACGGTGACGTTCCTTCGGCAAAAATAATTTCGTCGTCGGTCATGCGGGTAATCACCGCCAGAGAGCGGACGCGCAGACCCATCGCTTCCAGCTTGGCCCGGCCGCCTTCAAATGATTTTTCGATGACCGCGCCCACGCCGATCACTTCGGCCCCGGCGGCTTGGGCCAGCCGCACCAGGGCTAAAATGGTGTCGCCGGTCGCCAGAAAGTCGTCAATAATCAGGACTTTGTCCTGGCTGCCTAAAAATTCGGAGGAAACCATCAGTTGGACTTCCTGGCCTTTGGTATGAGACGGGGCGTTGGCGGTGTAGATCTTCTCGGGCATAGTAATCGGCTTGGTTTTGC
Source organism: Anaerolineae bacterium (assembly GCA_023151115.1). Next base: position 46,669 of record JAKLJP010000005.1, on the reverse strand, counting down.
GGCCATAAACAACCGGCACCCCCAGGGCCAGGGCAGTGGTCAGAGCGGGGGCGATGCCCGAAATTTCGGCGGTGAGCACTTTGGTAATACCCAGCGCGCCAAAATGAGCCGCCAGCGCGCCGCCGACGGCCAGCATCAGGGCCGGATCAACCTGGTGGTTGATAAAACTATCCACCTTGAGGATACCGCCGCCGAGGTTTTGGCCCTCGCGCCGGATCCGTTCTTTTAACGCTTCCATACGCCTCCAAATATTATGACAATTTAATTTTACCACAGAGGAAGAGAGGGTTCAAATATTATGGCAAGTAATTGGAGCTGACTTGTCTATATATGGGGTTTAACTACCATTATAACACAAGATATAGTAGATGCTAGAATGGATGGGGGAAAATAAAAAATCCAGAGAGATTTCTCAAGATTTTTGGGGTACGCCGTTTGATACTTCTATTGTTACTACTCAGGCTCATGTCATTTCGAGACCGAAGGTCGAGAAATCTCCAGAGTGCAATAGATAAAAGTAAGGTGTCGGGGATTTCTCCCTACGGTCGAAATGACATGGCCGAACAATTACCTTCTACTTAAAGTTACACGGCTGCGGCAGGCCGATCACCCGTTCTTCGGTGCTATAGCTGATAATGTTGTCGCACGAGCCTTTGCCAATGCTGCCCGACCAAACAATACAGCGCATATTCTGGGCTTTGGCCACCCGGATCACATTGGCCTCGATGGGAATAGCCGGCTTCTTGTTGCCGGTCGCCGGGAAACTCCAGTTTTCGGTGTTGTTCTGGTCGAAGCCGCGCAGGGTGTTCAAACAGTACAATTCGTCAAAGGCCAGGTCTAGCTCTTCAAACTCAAACACAATGGCTCCATCCAACCAGACTAAATTATTGGTTGGCCCAATAATTCGGGGGGCCGGTCTGAGGGTGGGGGCAGGGGTGGGGGTCTCGGTTGGTAAGGTCTCAGAGGTGGGGGTATCGGGGGGGGGGGGAGTATCGGTAGGAACAGGTGTAGCGGTAACGGTAGGTGTCGGCGGGGTGGGTAGGGGGGTGGCCGTGGCCGGAATGATCAGAATCACGGCAGGTGGGGTTGGGGTAGGGCCAGGTTCGGCTGAAACTGCTTCCGGCGGCGGAGAGAAAAGCTGGCCGCTGATCAAGAAAATGGCGGCCAGTACCAAAATCAACAGCCCCGCCAGCCCTATCAACACCCGGTTTCTGGTTTGGCTGGCGGAGTCAGCCGGCGTCCAGGTTTTGCCACTGCTGCCCGCCCGGTTTTTAATCAGCTTGCGGGCATAGCGTACACTGCGAATGGCCGCCCCCGCATCCGGGTGGTTGTAATGGGCCGCATTTTTGTAAAGCTTAATCGCTTTTTCGGTGTCGCCCGCTAACTCAGCCTCAACTGCTTCACGGTAAAATTGGCGCGCCGGAACCTGAATCGACTCGTCGTTCAGCCCCAGCAGTTCATTTTCAACCCCGTTAATTTCCTGGCGTAGTTCATTAATCTGGTGAACCAGCAAATCGGGCATGCCTGCCGAGGCTTCGATATAACTGGCTTCTTGCTTTCTCAAATTTGCCAGGTTCAGATAAAGCGATTGTAATTCGGCTTGCTTGCGCAGACGCTGTTCGCGGGCATGGACGTCAGTAGCCATACTCATTTCACCACGATTGAATTGGACCGGGAGGAGAGGTTTTTAGACTGGTTTAAAAACAGCTTAACAACTTACTGATAGCCACCCCGTCGGAGTAGCCAAAGGGTTAAAAAAAGAAACATACTTTTGGAGATTTGGGCATAATTGGGCGACGCACCGGCTCAGGGGCCGGCTCTAATTACTTGGATAACCTCATTATCGAATAAACTGAATTTTTTGGTCGTGAAAAATTTACTAAAAATAATGGGCACTACTTGACGGTCACAGATGAGCCGACCTCTCTCTCCATACGTATTATGAAGAATTTATGAGCAGAGGCAAATTTAAAGGGCCTATTTTAATTCTTGGCCGGCTGATGCGCTGGCTTCACTGCGCCCCATCCAGTCCAGCAATTTGACTAAACCTGCCTGACATATGCCCGGCGAGTCATTGCGGATTTAGCCGGAGTGACGTATATTCAAATTACGTCTAAGATGATGACCGTTTGATGAGATGAACCCTATCTCGGCATTTTTTGTCAAAAATATTGTCGTTATTTTCTTTTTTTATGGTCTGGCCTTTTTTGTTTTGGGGCTGGCCCTGGCTTTGGCCAGCCGGCGGGCCTCCGAATTTACCTTTGTGCGGGCCATTCGTCCGCTGGCCTTGTTTGGGCTGCTGCACGGCGGGCATGAATGGATTGAGATGTTTCAGAAAATTGCCGAACAATCCGGCAGCTACAGCCCTACGCCGGTTCACGAACTGCTGCGATTGTTGGTGCTGGTTGCATCGTTTGTAATGTTGTTTGCTTTTGGTGCGCTGCTGCTCTGGGGTCATTCCCCGCAGCAAGGGCGCGTCTATACCCTGATTCTGGCCATGGTGGGGGTGTGGGGTGGGAGTAGCCTGCTGGCAAATTTCATCCTTCGGCCCACACTGCTGGAAGGAATAGCCCTGGCTGATGTCCTGGCCCGCTACAGCCTGGGTATTCCGGGAGCTTTGTTAAGTACCTGGGCCTTGATGGCTCAACAACGAACCTTTCGAGACCACGCGCTGCCTCAATTTGGACGCGACCTGGTTTGGTGCGCCACAGCCCTCTTTTTCTATGGGGTTATCGGCCAGGTATTTGTCCGGCCCACCATATTACCGCCTTCCACAATCATAAATAGTGACCTTTTTTGGCAGTGGTTTGGCATTCCGGTGCAGCTTTTCCGGGGGCTTATGGCGATGGGGATGGCAATATTTATGGTGCGCACACTTGATGTTTTTGAACTGGAAAGCCGTCGCCGGCTGGCCGAAGCTAACCAGGCTAAACTGACCGCTCAGATGGCCGTCCTGGCAACAGAGCGCCAAATCAGCCAGCAGATGGAACAACTCAACCAGTCGCTGCGTTCAACCGCCCACGAACTCGGCCTGCTGTTGGAATTGTCAAACCTGCTGACCGCCCCTCTGAGCCTGACTGAACGTCTGCAAAATGCGCTGCAAAAGATTGTGCATAGCCTGGCCTTTCCCGAAGCCGGCATGATTCTGTTGGTCAACCAGGAGCGCGGCCTGCAAGCCTCGGCCGCCTTAGGTCTGGACCAGAGCGGTCATAATGGCGGTGAGCCGTCGCTCTACCAGCAGGTTTTAAAACTGGCTGAGCAAAGCGTGTCTAAAAATCTGCCGATGTGCCGGCATGTGGATGGTCGGATCATTGAATTTTTGCCGGAACAGCAGCATCGTTGTCGTGATTATCAGAGTCCGGTGGTGATGATTAGCCTGCCGCTGCCTGCCCGGCAGGGGGTGATAGGCAGCCTGGCCCTAACCCGAACCCAATTGAACGCACCCAGCGCCGGCCTGTCGCTTGACGAGTTTAAGTTGATTTTGGGGATAGCGCAGCAATTGGGGTTGTCGCTGGAAAATGCCCGACTTTATCAAGAGGCGCAGGAACGAGAGAGTACCCTGGCCGAACTGCTGCACCAGGTAGTTGGCGCGCAAGAAGCCGAGCGGCAGCGTATTGCCCGTGAACTGCACGATGCCACCGGCCAATCCCTAACCGCGATTGCCCTGGGGCTGCGCGGCGTGGAAAGTTTGTTAGCCAGCGATATGCCGGGCGCGGCCGAACAGGTCAAAGTGTTAAAAGCCTTTAGCACCGACGCCCTGGGTGAGCTGCGCCAGATTATCGCCGGCCTTCGCCCTTCGCAGTTGGATGATTTGGGGTTGGTACCCGCTTTGCAGTGGTACGCCCAAGAGTTTGAAAAACACCGGGCAATTCATACCGAATTTGTGTTGGAGGGTTCGCGGGTGCGGCTGCCCACAGAGTACGAGATTGTGCTTTTCCGTATTGCCCAAGAAGGCTTGACCAACATTGCCAGGCACGCCAGGGCTTCGCAAGCCGAGGTTAAATTGAGTTTTACGCCTGCCCACGTTAGCCTGATTATTCGGGATAATGGGCAGGGTTTTGACCCCAAAGAGGCGCTTTACAAGCGGGAGCCTCATCGAGGTTGGGGCTTGATTGGGATTCAGGAACGGGCTTTGCTCCTGGGTGGGCAGTGCGAGTTCGACGCAGCGCCAGGGCGGGGTAGCTGTATTCAAGTCAAAGTTCCGCTGCCAGGGGAGGTGAGACATGTCGAAGATACGACTGCTGCTGGTTGATGACCATCAAATTGTGCGGGCCGGGCTGCGCATGCTGTTTATGGCCGAGCAGGATATGGAGATTGTGGGCGAAGTTGGCAGCGGCGAAGAAGCCCTCCAGGCAGTCCGCCAGCTCAAGCCTGATGTGGTGTTGATGGATGTGGTCATGGCCGGCATGAGCGGCATCGAAGCGACCCGGCGGATTAAAGAAGCAAACCCTGAGGTAGCGGTGCTGGCCCTGACCATGCACGAGGATGAGCATTACTTTTTTGAGATGTTAAATGCCGGCGCGTCGGGCTACGTGCCTAAGCGAGCCGCCCCCGATGACCTGGTGGATGCCATTCGAGTGGTCAGCCAGGGGAATGTCTTTCTTTATCCAACCCTGGCCAAGCTGCTGGTCAAGGATTTTCTACAGCGGGCCGAGTCGGGCGCAAGCCCGCCGGGTGAAGAATTGACCGCCCGCGAGCGCGAGGTGCTGACCTGCATTGCCGAGGGCCTGACCAATCGCGAAATTGCCGAAACGCTGGTCATCAGCGCCAAAACAGTAGACCGCCACCGGGAAAACATTATGCGCAAGCTGAACCTGCACAATCGGGTTGAGCTGGTCAAATATGCCATCGAAAAGGGGCTGATTAACCTCGGCTGATTTCCTCCACCGCCAAAATGGGGTGATTCCCCAATAGACGACTGCGCCCAGGTGTGATAAGGTTTTAGTAGTGATAGGTGAAACCCTTATCCGGGCGTCAATTTGGGAGAATCTTACCGTGGACTGGTGGTGGCAGGTAATTATCATCTTGGGCATGTTTATGCTGCGCCTGGCTGTTCCCTTGGCGGTGGTCCTGCTGGTGGGCTACTGGCTGCGCCGCCTGGACGCCCGCTGGCAAGCTGAAGCCCAGACTCAGCAGGCGGAATATCAGACCCAACCGGAGCCGGTTAAATCACCGCTGTTGCGCCAGCTTGACCAGCCCTGCTGGGTGGTCAAAGGCTGTGATGAAGCCACCCGCGCCCGGTGCGTGGCCTGGCGACAACCCCACCGGACTTGCTGGCTGGCCCGGCGCACCCCCGAAGGCTACTTGCCGGAACCCTGTTACGACTGCCCGGTATTCCTCTATGGGCAGTTAGGCCGCCCGCTGTTAGCCAGCCATCCCCTTTGAAACCGTAAAATCTCACGCGAAGCCGCCAAGAACGCTAAGAACGTGTTTCTTAAATCGTTTCGCTGCATTTTCAGGCGCAGAAACCGGGTTTTTAAGCCTTAAAGCGGCTGCCTTTTGGTCCAAAGCGATGTTAAACTGGAGGCAAAACCCCGGTTTCTCTTTTAAGAAACACGTTCTAAGAAAACTGTAACTGCTCAGCCATGTCATCCATTCGACAAACCCTTCGACAGGCTCAGGAAGTTCTCAGGACAGGTTTCGACCGCAGGGAGAAATCCCCGATACCTTACTTTTATGTGTTGCGCCTTGGGGACGCTTCGCGTCGACCTTCAGTCTCGAAATGACATGAGTCTTGAGTAGTACAAGAAAATCTTTGCGACTTTGCGGCTTTGCGTGAGATATTTGAGTCCAATGGCTTGTTGACTACTACAGATTTTGACTGATTTTTCTGAATATCTCTGCGTAAATTAGCCTGTATCAGCATGTATCAGCGTTCTATTTAAGAAGTGTAAAGGTGGTGCAGAAATAAAAAGTCCACAGATGGACATAGATTTTTCATCTGTGTCCATCTGCGAAATTTGTGGACCCTTAAAATAGTGTGACTCGATTAGGCCGAGGATTTGCGCTCAAAAATTACCAGCCAGCGCACGGCCACGTACCAGGCCAGCGCCGCCCCGGCCAGGATGCCGATGGTCGTCAGCCACTCGACGGGATGGGGTGAGTAGGGTGGTGTGCCCGGTGGTGGCGTTTGAGCGAACATGGTGGCGTTGAAGCGGTTCATGAGCACCCCAAACAAGATGAGTCCCACACCCAGCCAGCGGCTCCAGGACCGAATACGAAGCATGGGCAGGAGCAGGAGCGCCGCGGGAACTACAGCCCCCAGCCCCAATTCCAGCCAGAGTAGCCGGCTCATGGCGTCGAAACTGCCCAGGGCTGCCCATTGGCCGCGCAGCCCCAGGTCGCCCAGTTTGAGCAGAGTGTAAACCAGCGTCACCCAGCCCGCGCCTGTCGCCAGTCCAGCGAGGAGACCCGGCTGAACCTGTCGCCCCAGAATACGGGCTGAGAATAAATAGGCCAGCATCGTCAAACTCAACCCAGCCATAATCGAGGAGACAAAAAACAGCAGCGGCAGGGCCGGGCTGTACCACAGCGCGTCGAGACGGTGGGGCATATTCAGGTAAAGTGTGCCCAGGGTGGATTGGTGAAGCGAGGACAGCGTTACCCCGAGAATGGCGATAGGGGTGATGGCTTTGTGCGCCAGCGAGAGCCAGCGGGTCCAGCCCAATCGTTCCAGGAGAAACGGCGCGGTTTCCAGGACCAATACAATGGTATACAGCAAGACACAGCAGCTAATCTCAAACAGGGGCGAGTGCAGATTCCAGTAAAGAATGAAATTGTAAAAACGGTCGGGTCGGCCCAAATCCAGCACCAGCAGTAACAGCACAGCGGTGTAGCCCAGCAGGCCGGTCAGGATGGCCGGACGCAGGGCCGGTTCAAACTGGTGCTGGCGCAGCACGTGGGTCAGGCCGGCCATGGTAAACCCGGCCCCGGCAAAGGCAATCAGCACAAAGTCGAAAGCAATCCAGATGCCCCAGGGGTAGCCGTCGCTGAGGGCGGTGGTTGCGCCTAACCCCAGTAGCAGGCGACCCAGCCCGGCCCACACCCCGGCCAGGGTCAGCAAAGCGAGCAGGCTCAGAATCAGAGCGGTGCGGGTCAGGGGGAAGTCCTCTATTCTTTGGCGGGTGATCAAAGTGGTCATGGAGTATTCTCCTTCATGGCTACAGCGGCCAGTTTTTGCCGCCGCTGCAAGAACCAGGCCAACGCGCTGGCCAGCCCGGCGACGGTGAGCGCAGTCAGGGGCGTTTGCTGCATCACGGTTTCAGCCTGGTGGGGGATTGGCTCCGGCCCCAGTTGGGGAAAGCCAAGTTCGGCGAAAGGCACGGCAGATAGATACAGCATGGAAGTTCCACCGGCTTCATGCTCTCCATAAACGCGGCGCACGTAGCGGCCCGCGTTTGACTCAATCTGGGCATGGGCTTGGGCCAGCAAGGCGTCGCGCCGGCCAAAACGCAGCGCCCCGTTGGGGCAGGCTTCGGCACAGGCCGGCTTTTGTCCCTGTCCCAGGCGGGCCTGGCAAAATTGGCACTTGCGAATCAAGCCCAGCGGATTTTCCCACTCAAACGTGGGCACGCCAAAGGGACAGGCATATTGGCAGTACCGGCAGCCGATACATTTGCTGCTGTCGTAAACTACCGGCCCTTCCGGGCTTTTGGTTAGCGCGCCGACCGTGCAGGCTGAGGCGCAGGCAGGGGTGAGGCAGTGCATACACTGCCGCTTAACGTAACCGACCCCACCTTCGGCCAATGAGCGCGTCTCCAGGCAGGTGAAGGCATCGCTGTCGAGGCTGGTGGCGACGACATCAGGATGGGGCAGATTGTTGCCGGCTTTGCAGGCCAATACGCAGGATGCACAGCCGGTGCAGCGGGTCAGGTCAATTAATACCGCCCAACTTGATTCCGCCGGCGCTTTGCCGGCTTTAGCCTGACCTGCCAGCGTCCCCGCTCCGGTAAGCGCCGCAGCCCCGGCCCCGGCTTGTTTTAGAAAATCACGGCGTGAGATTTTTTGCGGGTGCAGATCGCTCATGATTTTTCGCTCCTATAACTAAGGCGGCCGGCCACCATCACAAAAATAATGCCCAGCATACCGCCGATACCCAGACCTATACCCAGGCCGGCCACCGACAGTCCTTTAAGTGACTGATTATCCTGCTCGATGGATTTTAGCCTGGCCTGTAATTCCGGTAGGGGGTCATTGGGCGGGTTGGGTGAGTTGGTGGCTGGCCGGAATGTTGTCTGGTAAGCCCGTTGCTCGTGACAGTCAAGGCAGGCTTGCGAAGCGACGGCAAAGCTGTGATTCGCTGGTATTTTTTCGGCTAAACTGGCTGCCTCTGGGGAGTCTGGGGGTAATGATGAGAGGTGACAATCGGTGCAGGACAAATCAGCCTGAGCGTGGGTGGTATGGTTAAAATCTTTGAGGTCCGCCCGGTGGCAGGACGTACAAAGTAACTCATCGGTCAAGCGGAACTCCTGCGAGTGAGACAGGTGGCAACTGATACACTGCACATTGGCCTGGCCGTGAGAACTGGCCTGCCATTGCTGATGGGTGTCGGCGTGACATTGTTGGCACAAGGCAGAATCAACCCCCAACAGCATAACCCCCTTTTTAGGATGGCCTTTGACGTAAGCCCCATGACAATCTTCACAGGTCACTGCGCCGTCGGCCGTGTTGGCGTGCGGTGAGTTTTCCCAGGCGGCGCTCTCATCTTCGTGACATTTGGCACATTCAGGTGACTCGGCCAAAACAAGAGTGGGTAAAAAAAAACAAAGCAGCAGCGCCAGACTGCCGAGTTGCAGCCAGCGCCAGGCTGGAAAGTTGAGGTTGAAAACGGTGTTTTTATACATACCAGACTCCTCGAAATAGCTGTTACGCAGAGCTTCGCAGAGGGTTACACGGAGGGACTCAGAGATAAAAATTACTCAATTCTTTGTGAAGCTCTGAGTCTTCTCCCTGCTCTCTGTGTTCCTACTTTTTCTGTTACAGGCTTGGGGATTTGATTTTAGGGAGGCGTCTACGGCAATGTTGTTTGCAGGTAACGCAGACCTTTGCCCAGCAGCCACAACAGCAAAAGTGGCGCCCCTAAGCGAAGTATGGTCAGACCCATTAAAACCATTGTGGTGAGGAACAGTTCTGTAGACATTTTAAACCCACCTCCGTTTCTCTATGTTGATAGAACGTAACTGCTCAGCCATGTCATTTCGAGGCTATAGGCCGACGCAAAGCGTCCCTACAGCGATACATCGGCCTCGGAGATTTCTCCCTTCGGTCGAAATGACATGAGTAGTAACGATAGAACTTCCTTATCACTACTGTAACACGCCTGGATGGCAGGTTCTATATGGGATTACACCCATTTGGGGTGTTAAACGGATCTGGTAGAGGGGCAAAATGTAACCAGTTTTTATAGGGAATTATGGGGTGTTTGCCCCATCCATAGGGGATAAAAGAAGACCGGGCAGTTTGCGCTGCCCGGTCTGGGGTGTTGCTTAGGCGGCAGTCCAGTGACGCCTATGGGCGGGTCATGCTGCTCACATCAGCGCCGAGATCTTCCAGGCTGTCATAAACTACCTGGAGGATGTAGAGGCCGTTGTGGGCAAACGCGCCCGGATCTTTGGTGCTGTACTGGTAGTTGTAGGCAGCTTGCAGCAGGCGGGGAGTCCAGGCTGAATAAGCCTCTTCCTCCTCGTCGGCTTCGCCGTTGCCGTTGGCGTCGGCAAAGAAGTAGGGATAGCTCTGCGGGTTGTACACCAGCGCTGCGCCGGCCTCGGTCTCAGCGTAATCCTGAACGGCTGCATACAGGGCTTCACGCATCGTGTCAATTTCGCCGGCCAGACCTTCTTCGGTATCGCCGTCGCCGTCGAAGTCGTCGCCAGACTCGCGGATGGCCCGTAAGTCTTCCTCAGTCTCGACGCCGTCGTGACAATCGGCGCACAGTTGTACCTGAACTTCCAGGCCGTGCGTGCTGTGGCATTGGGTGCAGGTAGCCGCCTCTTCCACGTGCTCATTTCGCCCGACGTAGGTTTTGCCTTCGTACTCATAAGCGCCTTGAGCTTCACCGCCAAAGAGGGTGGCTCCGGCGGCAAAGTAGTGGACATTCAGGAAGCGCAGTTTCTCATTACCCTGGTCAGGGTCAAGACCTTCGATCAGCCTGTTAACGCTGACCGTTGACTCGCGGCCCTGATGGCAGTTGAGGCAGAGGTTGTCGTCAACCGCTTCGCCAAAGCTGAGGGTAGCGCCGCTGGGGAACTTGACCTCAGCCACTTCAAAGCGGGAGAAGGTGGTCAGGTCGTTGTGGCAGGTGGCGCATTGCAGGCCATTAGATGGATTCACTGAAACATTGGCCCCATCCTTCAGGAAGGTTGGCAACCCTTCGGCGGAGTGGCATTTGGCGCATGCGCTCGGTACTTCGCCATCCTCATCCCAGTGGCGGAAAGCTTCTTCCGAACCAGCAAAGTGACCATCGTCAATGCGGTTGGCCTGGCTCAAGTCAATGGGTTTGGACAGGCCGGCGTTCAGGTCTTCGATGGAGTCGTACAGCAGTTGAATGATATACTTGCCACCGTGAGCATAGGCGCCAGGGTCTTTGAGAGACATCTGATAGTTGTAAGCAGCTTTAGCCAGGCGAGCGGTCCAGGCATTGTAGCGGTTGTCACCGTTGGCTTCGTCGGGGTCGGCCTGGCCGTTCTTGTTGGTGTCGAGGAAGAAGTACGGATGCGTGGCCGAGTCGTAGGCGATGGGCGTCTGGTTGTTCTCGATAGCGTAGATCTGGATGGCCTGGTACAGGGTAGTTTGTAGCCCCTCTAGCTCGAAGTAGATGCCTTCTGCGGTGTCGCCGTCGCCATCATAGTCTACCAGCGAGCCTTCCATACGCACGTTTTTCAGGTCCTCCACCGAGGCAACCCCTTCGTGGCAGCCCTGGCATGCTTCCAACTTCACTTCCAAAGTGTGAGAGTCGTGACACTCGATACAAGTGTCAAACGCTTCCACATGGGCAAAGTTGCCATCGTACGACTTCCCTTCATACTGGTAGCCGCCTTTGGCCAGGGTACCATATTTGCTGGCTGCTGCTGCGTAGTAGTGGATATTGGTAAAACCTAAATCTGGACTGACGGTGTCAACGTCGGTTAAGTTGGCCTCAGCAATGGTTTCGTCAACCCGAACAGTGGAAGCCCGTCCCTGGTGGCACTGCATACAGCGGGCTTCGTCGCCCAAATTCGTAATTTCGACACCAGAGGGCATGACCACACTATCCATGGTCAGCGTTGCATTGTTGTGGCAGGCAGTACATTCGACCACCGTGCCGATGGGCGCGGCTGCGTCTACCTCACCAGCCGCCGAGCCATCCGCCCCGACAAAATCCTGGTAGCCGGGCGTGCTGTGGCACTTGGCGCACTCAACGGGAATCTCCGCCGGAGATTCCTCATTCCAATGCACAAAGGCCTCAGCCGAAGCGTCAGCGTGGCCGGAAGACTGCCACTCCTCCAGGAAGGGAATTTCTACCGCTTCCTGGGCGCTGACTAACTCGATGGTGGTTTGGTTGGCGTAGAACACAACCCCTAAGACAAGGGCTGCCCCTAAACCGACGGTGAGCAGGATTATCAATTTTTTCATAAGTAACACTCACCTCCTGACGATTAGTTAACTTGTTTCATGTTCATATTTTTGATAAATATCAAAATAATTTTACAGTCAACCCCCTTTCGTTTAGAGTATCAGTAGATCCAATTTTTTACCGTAGCTGGCGCATCCCTATGCGTCAGCGGGCGGCATAGGGATGCCACCCTACGGGAAATCTGGATCAACTGAGTTTAGATAGTTATCCCTCGACAACTGTGGCGATATGTGAGGGAGAATTTGGATGATTTTTAATAACCACCTCCTTTCACTATGTTTAGAGATTGGAGATTAGAGATTAAATAATCTCCAATCTCTAATCTCCAATCTCCGGCTTGTGACAGTTTTGACACTTCTCCACGCTGCGGTTCTCGTGGTTGGCCGGGAAAGGTTTGATGCTGTCCAGGCTGTGGCAGAGCAAACAATCCTCGCGCCCTTCTAAGGTATGAGGAATTTTGGGCCGGCCCTCCTCGTCCTCGGTTTCCGTTATCGCCGCTGCCTGATGACAGAATAGACAGGTTTCGGTAGGCCACTCGACATGGCTCTGCGGGAAGGGCGAAACGGCATCCGGTTCATGACAGGTCAGGCACTTTTCCTCCTGGCCCTCGACCCGGTGGGGAATGTCGGGCACGGAGATTTTGGCGACTGCTTCGCCAGGCTTATCGGTCAAGGTAGGCTGGTGGCACAAAGTACAGAGCGATTGCTCGTAGCCGGGATGCTCGGCTGGAACGGGCCGGACGCTTTCGGCGTCGTGACAAATGGCGCAGTCGGTGCGCGGCCCAACGGGGTGCGGTACGGGGCGGGGTTCGCCGGAGCCGGGTACTGGGGGCGGCTCAACCAGGGCGCGAATGGCCGGCGCATCCAGGCCGACAAATTTCCATTCGGTGGCGTGGCAGCCGCTGTTGGCGCAAAAACTGCTGTTGTCAGCGCCGCCGGGGTTGCTAATGTCGTGACACTCGGCGCAGGTCTCGTCAAATTGGTAACGATGGCGGGCCAGCCAGTTGGAGTCCCGGTGGGAGTCCGGCTCATCCGGTTTGTCAATGCTGATGAGCGGGGCACGCTTCGTTTTATCATCAACGATTTCGGGAATGGAATGGCAGATGTTACACTCCAGGCGCACCGTCTGGCCTGTGGGTGAGGTATGCTTGCCATCGTGGCAGCGGAAGCAGCCGGGAAATTCTTTGTGTCCCAGGTTGTTGGGATGGGTTTGCCAGCCAACCCCCATATTAGGAAAGACCGTGACCGTAAAAATTTCTTGGAGGGCAGCCACCGCCTTTTGGACCGGCTCCTTATGCTGGCTATAAAAATCAGGATAGTTTTCCTGATACCAGCCCTCTAAAGCTGCAATAGATTTCAAACCTTCTGCGGTGCTGGGGAACTGTTGGCTTAAAACCCGAATCCCCTGTTCTTTTATCGCGGGAATGGTCGCCTCAATTTGCTGGCGAGCCAGGGCCTGGTCTATAGCGTCGGCCGGGGAGCGGAACAGATGAGAAATACGGTTGTGGCAGTCAATACAGTCCATCCGCTGCAACTTGTCCGCCACCTCTCGACCAAAGTCGGGCGGTAGGCCGGCTTCGACATCCAGATACTCGACAACCTGCCCTTCCGGCCCTACCTCTTTGACGTAGGGGATAGTCTGCTTGAGCGGGTCGTCAGTGTAGTACCAAACCTCGTTTTCAATGTGCCAATGAATACCCCGGCCCAGACCCTCGCGCCGGGTGCCGCCGCCGGTTTTGAGAATCAGGAAGATGCTCTGTTGACTGTTGGGTTCATCGTCAGCGTAACGTTTGATTTGGACAAAAGTATCGGAGGAGAATTTATCGGGGTTGTGGCAGCGCTCGCAGGTGTCGCGGGCAGGGCGCAGATTTTTGACGTAAATGGGCGGTTCGTACGCCTGGGTGAGGGCATTAATGACGTGGGTAACTTCTCTGGCTTTGCGCGGCACCGTCAGCAGAATAGAATCTCGCCCCAGGTGGCAATCCACACAATCAACGCGGGCGTGGGGAGAAATTTGATAGGCGGTGTATTCGGGCGGCATGGTATGGCAAACCGTGCCGCAGAACTCGGGGCTGTTGGTATATTCCCAGGTGGTCGCACTGACCGTAACGGCCAGCAGAAATAAGACAATAACTGTAAGCACCGCTACCAGCCAGCGGACAGGCCAGCGTAAACCGGCGAACCACCCTATGATTTTGCGCATCGCTTCCTCCCGTGGAATTGACGGCAACCGAGTTAAGAGCGTAAGATTAATCTTAGATTAAAAAAAGCACCCCTATTTTATAAAATTTATATGCACCTGAATAGTAACAAATGTCACCTAACTATAGGATAGTTATCATCGGGCTTTTAATTATTCTCGGCCCCGGCGGCAACCCAGGCGATGAGCTTTTGCAAATCAGGCTCGGGCAGCGTGCCCAAGTGATTGCCTTGAATCACTGTCACCAGTGGGCTTTGGTCGGGTGAGCCGGGTACAATCGAGGGGCCAGTTGCCCCTCCTTTGACCAGCGCCTCGTAACTGGTTACATCCAAATCGCCCATGGCGATGCTGCCGTGGCAGGTAGCGCAGTTTTCCTCAAGCAACGGCAAAATATCCGCGCTAAAACTAACAGCTCCCATTGGCGTTTCGGCGGTAGGCTCTGTTTCAGGCTCGGTGGTTGGGTCTGCCTCGGCCATAGTTTGGTCTGCCGGCGCGTGACAGATTAAACAGTTATCGTTAGTAAAGTCGGCGGCCTGGTGACTCTCAGGCAAGGTGTCCAGTTCATGGCACTTTAGGCAATCTTCCCGCCCCTGGAGTTTATGCTCAACCGGTGGAGGTGGGGGATTTTCCTGCTCGGTGGAATGGCAGACGGTGCAGCTCGAAACCGGCCAGCCGTCGTGGTTTTCTGGATAAGGTAAAGGGCCAGCCAGGGCGTGGCACTCTTGACAATCTTCCCGTCCCCCCAGAGGGTGGGTAATTAAGGGTACACTGACCGGCTCGGCCACCCCGCCAAGAGGGGTGGGAGTTGGTGGGGGCGTTGGGCTGGGGGTAAGGGTAGGGGTTGGCGTGGCCGGAAGAAAGGCGACGACGGTTTCGGCGGGCGGGACGGTGGTGATGGCCGTTTGTTCAAAGGTCACAAAACCGTACAGACTCACCAGCCCCACTGCCGCCGTGATCGAGGCAACCGGCACAAAAATACGCTCGCGGCGGAGTTTCGCTTCGGGGGGCGGCGGGGGCGGAATCCGGCCCGACTTGATCTCTTCCAGTTCGGCAGCATGTTCGTGCTGCATCTGTTCGCGGGTTAAATAGCCGCTGAAAATGGAGCGGTTAAAAACTTTCAGGTGAACCCAGTAAAAGTGCCAGATGATAATCGCCAGGAAGGCCAGCAGCGCTTCAGCGCTGTGGGCCGCTTTGGCGGCCGGCACAAATTCGCCGGGCAGAAATCGGGTGGTGGCGATGGGGTTCCAGAGCATAAAGCCGGTGATGACCATAATGACTCCGCCCCAGATAACGGCCCAGTATTCCATCTTTTCGGCAAAGGTGTAGCGGGGGAGTTTGGGCTGCTGCCGGATTAGCCCCAACTGATAGCGGACGCTGTCGAGCAGATCAAGCGCATCTTTGAGGCCGGGCAGCATGGTCAGGCGGACCCGCAAAACATAGACCCGATAGAAAACCATGATGATGTGATAAAGCAGGACCAGCATAAAGACAACTGCGGAGATCCGGTGAATGATGCGCACAGCTTCGATGCCCCCCAGGTTGCGGATAATCCAATCGGCCCAGGTAGTCAGGGGGTAGCGTTGGGGCAGCCCGGTCAGGCAGAGGATGGTAAACGAAACCATCATAATCCAGTGTTCCAGGCGTTGGGCCAGGGTGAAGCGGAGATAGCGCTCTTTTTGAGTCGTCATCGTTAGGCCGCTCCCCGTTTATTCCGGCCAAACACCCGCCGGATAAAATTACTAGCTACGTCACTCACCACGTAGACCGCCATAAAACCGAGCACGGCCGGGATGAATATCTTGTAGAAAAGGTCTACAAAATAAACCATGGGATATTTATTAATATCCGGTTCATAATGCCCTAGCCAGGTAGCCGAGAAATTTTCGGTGGCATCCGGGTGACATTTTTGGCAGGTTTGCAGCAGCCGTTCATGCGAGACCTGGGCTGCGGGGTCGTCGTGGCTTTTCATATTGTGGACGCCGTGGCAGTCGTAACAGACCGGTTTGTTGGTGGGCTGGTCGGGCGATTGGCGCTCAAACAGCGTTACCGTCGTGCCGTGGAAATCGGCCACGTAGGTGTCGAAGACGTGGGTGGAGATGTCGTATTTGCTCATTAGGGCTTCGTCGGCGTGGCAATCGGCGCAGAGGTTGGGCGAGTTGAGGCGAAACTCGGTGGTGCGGGGGTCTTCCTGGTTGTGGACGCCGTGGCAATCAATGCAGGTCGGCACATCGGCGTTGTTTTGGTCAACCAGGGCCTGGCCGTGAACACTGTCGAGATATTCATTATAAATCCCGGAGTGGCATTTGGAACAGGTCAGCGGGATGGCCGTGCGCGGCTGATTGGGCGATTGAGTGGCGTGAGGGTCGTGACAATCGGTGCAGACGGCGGCATCCCAATTACCAGAGGCAATTTCTCTGGCGTGAATGCTGTCCAACGACTTCTGGTACACCTCTTCGTGACACCCTTCACAGGTTTTATACTGTTCCAGAGCATAAAAGCGGGGGGAGTTGGCTTTGAGCGGCGGGTGAGGATAATCGCTTATATCCGTATGGCAGTCGGTACAGGCAAGCTCCTCCTGGCCGTGGATAGAGGCATGAAAGCTATCCTGGTCAACATACAGTGACCAAACTTCACCTGAGGGAAATTCGTAGGTGAGATTGGGCCGGCTGTGACAGGCCAGACATTCACTATCGGGAGTGCTTTCTTGAAGGGGACCACTTGCCTGAACCCGTCCTATCCAGGCAAACCCAAGAAACAAAGCGAAAAAAAAACAAATCCTTAATCGGCGTTGATTAATAGTCAACTGTCTCCCTTGAAGTCCTGAATAGGGATGGCACAGTGAGGGGTGCTTGGGAAACCACTGTGCATGCCAACTTTTCTTGATTTATATTGTGGTGATAGTTAGATTTAAATTGTGGTGATTACTGAATTTATTCGGTAGGGATTATACCTTTAACGTGAATTTAAAGTCAAGAAAGAGGCAACTTCTGGGTGCGTTTCAAATTTATGATAGGTGTCCCGGCTGAATTCCATGCCGCAGTTCAGCCTGCAAATCAGGATGGGCGGCCAGCAGCGGTTCGGACGTTAAGCGACCATCCAGCAATCCCAGGTAATCCACCGATTGGCCGGATAGATAACGTAGCTCTCCGCCGGTTCTGCTGAGAATGGCCGCGCCTGCTACCAGGTCCCACACATACGCTTTGGGAATAAAGGCTCCCACCGCCGCCCCGCGAGCCGTATAGACAAAACTGGCCCCAATACTGCCCATGGCCCGGGTCCGCCGCACCCCGATTTGAAAGTCATAATGGGCGCTGGCGTTGATGGCCAAAAAACCCTTTACCCCCCAATCCTGGCGAACCGATTGGCGCAGCCGGCGTTTGTTGCAGTAAACTTCACCCTGAATGGCGGTATAGGTCAGATCATCCAATAAGGGCATATAGAAAGCGCCGAAACAGGGTTGTCCTCGGTGCAATAACCCCACCGAAATACCCCAGCCAGGTAACCCCTGCACAAAAGCAGTGGTGCCGTCAATCGGATCAAGCACCCAGATAGTGTCGGCTGTTTGACTTGTTTGAGGCCAGCTTTCTTCCTCTCCACGCACCTGGTGGGTGGGAAACGCAGTTTGAAGTCGCTCTCGTAAGAATTGTTCGATTTCTAAATCGGCCTGGGTCACCAGGGTCTGATCGGGCTTAATTTGCGGAGTGACATTGTTGAAATATCGCAGCCCCATCAGGCCAGCCTGGCGCACCCAGGTTGTAATTTGAGCCACAACTTCAGCAGAGCCGAGCAGATCAGAGACAAGACAGGGCATGAATTTACCTCTCGTGGTACAAGATGAAATCAGGAAGCATGGCTTATTCCGGTATGGAGTAGGAGGATTCTGCTCAAGTTTTTACTTTTTAAAGAAGCCGGTTTGTTCTTCAAACCTGTATATTTGGGGCTAATTTACGGGACGCCCCACCAAAGGATCGGCCATGCTTAGCAGTGATGAGATAACCAGGGCCAGAAAACCGGCCACAACACCCTCGCCATCGTGTTGTAGATAAGGTCCGCTGGGCACAGCCAGCGCCCAAACCACAAAAGCCACAAACGAGGCGACCATGTTCCAAACCAGCCAGCCTGAAACAACGGGCCGGGGGGGCAGATTTTCAGCTTTGCGCTTACTCATCAAAATCACCAGCCACAGCACCGGCGTCAAAACGGCGAAGAACCAGTAGATGCCCTCTGTAGTAATCCAGGGCCAGACCGAGTTTAGGGATGGGGCCGCGGCAATTGCCGCCACATAGAGCGTCACCGACTCGGTTGGGATGTACTTAACCAGCTTGGTAATGGCACTGTTGGCGCTGTTCTCTTGCACAGCCTTTTCGCTGTCAGTCTGCACAGCAATGACCGGGGCCGCCCCAACCGCCGTCGCCATATTTGCCCGAAAATCGGGACTTTGTTTAAGAACATCATTCGTTAAGTAATTTAGGCTCATTGCTTTACCTCCGGCTAAGCCACATGGGGACAGTAATCATTTCTTTGAGCCTTAGCTTATCACTAAATGAGAAGGGATTCTTTTGGACAGGCTGAAGAAATCCTGAGTCTTGACCGTTTACACCCAAAGATTGCAAAAGTAATAGATTTTTTTGAAAAAAAGATTTATAATGTAAATCAGCAGGTGGGGGACAACACTATGGCCACAGACCGGGGCTGGGCATCATATCCTGTGACCTATCGCGCCGGGGAAATGAAAACCCTGGCGAGTTGGATTGCCGCGGGCGAGAGCGGCTCGGTGGTTGGGTTGGTGGGGAGCGGCCGCTCGAATCTATTGGGATTTTTGTGCCAGCGGCCTGACGCGCTGCGGCAGTACTTGCCACCGGAAACCGGCCCGGTAGTTTTGATTCCGGTTGACTTCTACAACCTGCCGGCTCATGATCTTTCTAGCCTGTACCGCACTATTCTCCACGCTTTTTATTGGGTTGGCGAGCGTTTTGACCCGCCATTTCAGCAAACTATCAACGAAATCTACCTGGAAAACCGGGCCGCTACAGACCCCTTTTTACCCCAGCGAGCACTATATGACCTGCTGCGCCTCTTTCAGGAGCAGCAGGTGCAGGTTGTCCTGGTCTTAAACCGGTTTGATCGTTTCTGCCAGGTGGCCCCTCCCCAGATGATCAATACCCTACGCGGCCTGCGCGACAGTTTCAAAGATACCCTATGTTTTCTGGTGGGGATGTTGCAGGAAGTAATTTACCTGCCCGACCCTACCAGCCTGGGAGACATGTACGAGCTGTTAGATAACCATGTGTGCTGGGTAGGTCCGATGAATGAAAGCGACGCCCAATTCATGCTGGCTCGTTTACTGCGCCCAGCCCTCACTCAACCGCCCGAAGCCGAATTAAGGACCATGCTCGCCCTGAGCGGCCGTTTTCCTATTTTGCTCAAAGCTGTTTCAGCCTGGTGGTTGACTACACCCGACCGGCCTGCTGCCGCCGATTGGGTCGAGACGCTGCTGCAAGAGGGTCAGATTCGCTACCGGCTGGAACGGATGTGGCAGGGCCTGACTCAAGAAGAACAACTGGCTGTATCGGAACTGCAAAAATTGCAGGCTCATCTTAACCCGGCGGCCTCCTCAAAGTTACCGCAAGCCTTCCAAAGCCTGGCCAAACGAGCGCATAATCCCTTACGTCGCCTGGTGGCCAAGGGTTTGTGTTATCAAACCGGGCCGGGCTGGCAAATCTCCAGCGAGTTATTGGCGGCCTACGTTGGCAAGATCGAGGGACGGGTGCGAGGCCGTATCTGGCTGGATGAAAAAGCCAAATTGGTTTATCAGGGCCAGGAGGTGGTTGAAGGCTTGACCGCGCTGCAATACGAGATTCTGCGCTTTTTGGTCAATAACCCCCGGATCAAACACACTCACGATGATATCATTGACAATGCCTGGCCCGAAGAAGAACAGCGCGCCGGGATTACTCCCAATGCGCTGCAGGTCCACATGGCCAGCCTGCGTAAGAAGTTAGAATCCAATCCGGCCAAACCGCGTTATTTTATCACATGGCATGGTCGCCCTGGCGGGTATCAATTTTTCCCGGAGGGCAAGCCGGAGTGAATAATTGTAAATTGTGAATGATGAAAGATAATTCACAATATTAGGGACAGACCTATGTTCCCATCCCTGGAGAATCCAACCAGACTAACCTTAACTCTGGCAATTGAACAAGTCCTGAAAAAAATGTTCGCCGGCTACCGCCGCCTCATTATTCGCCAGGAGTTTGGGGCCGGACTCAGCGGCAGCCGGGTGCTGGAAGTGCAGCGGGTCAACGCCAATGGGACGCCTGAACTGCCGGTGGTGGTGAAGATTGCCACCCTCAGCCTTATCCAAAGGGAATGGCAGGCTTATCAGCGGCATATTCTCCGGCGCTTACCCTATGTAGCGGAAATCAGGGCTGAGCCGGTTTTGCTGCCGGAGATTGGCTGGGGGGGCCTGCGTTACACCTTAATGGGGGCGGGTGATTTTGAGGTGGTCAGCCTGCGTGATTACAGCCGGCGGACTGGATCCTCTGAAGATACCAGTTGGGTCCTGGAACGGCTGCTGCGGATTATGCACCACATCTGGAGCTACGCCCAACCTCAGCAGGAATTTGATTGGCGTTCCAGTTATGACCCGGTGCTGCCGGTCAACTTTGTAATTCAAGTTCAACCTTTGGCTACCGCTATGGCCCCGCGCCTTATTACGCCTGAAAATCTGTCCTTCGAGCCGATGGAGGTGGGTGAGCCGGTTCGATTGACTGGTTTTGTGGTCAATAAAGTAGACCCGACCACCTGTACGGTGGATTTGAACCGGCCCGAACCGCCGGTGTATACCCTGCGCTGCCGTTTCCCTGCTGAACAAGTACAGTACGTAACCACCTATCAGGCCGGCCAGCTACTTGACCCGGTGGAGGGGCAGGTGGTGGAAACCCGCGCCAGCCGGCTGCTGCACGAAGCCCGCCAGGCGTTGGGGTTGGAGGTACACCTTGACCAGCCCACCCTGTTTCTGACCTCGCCGCCTGAAATTGGCCTGCCCAACCCCCTCCTGGCCTTACCCCATCTGCTTCATCATCTCGGTGGAGCGAATGTCGCTTCCATTCACGGGGATTTTAACCTGGAAAATATTCTGGTCGAGACGGAGACAGGCATGGTCAGCCTGATTGATTTTGCCGAAGCGCAGACCGATCACATTTTGCATGATTTGTTTTGCCTGGAAACCGAGGTTGTTACCAAACTGCTCCCGGCTGTTATTGTTCGGCATCATCTGCCGCCTCTGCCTACCCTGGCCTATCTGTATTGGCAGCTTCATGGGGCTGCTTTTCTATCGGCTTCTATCAAACCTGTCCTGACCCACGCGGAGCTGCAAAAAAGCTGGGCCATGCTCATCACCCTGCGCCGGGCAGCCCGCCCCTATCTTTTCGAGACCGGCCAAACCGCTGAGTATTATCGAGGGCTGGCGCTGCATTTGTTGGGCGCGCTTAAATTTAAAAATCTTAATTACGCCCCCGAAAGCCCCTTACCCAAACAACTGGCTTTCTGGGGCGCAGCCCTGGCCTATGAATTTTTCTGCCGCCCACCGGTTGACCCGAATATCCCGCCTAATTACCTGGCGGCTATGTTCGACCAGGTTCGACCCCCGGCAATGGCTGCTGGCCAGGCCGGGTCAGTCACAACGACCCAACCTTTAACCCAGGCTGAAGCTGAGCAGAAGTTGGCCGCTCTACCGCTCGACTTCATCCCCTCGCTTCAACCGCTGCCGCGCCACTCGCGCATGCCGTTGGGCCGCAATCCTCTGTTTGTTGGCCGCCGGGAGGACTTACGGCGGCTGGCCCGCGCGATCAAGGGTGGTGAAACTATTGCCATTGGTCAGGCGGCTTTAGAAACCGCCGCCGCCACCGGCCTGGGTGGTATGGGCAAAACTCAATTGGCCAGCGAGTTTGTCCATCGTTATGGGCAGTTCTTTGCTGGGGGCGTCTTCTGGCTCAGCTTTGCCGATCCCAAGGCTATTCCGGTGGAGATTGCGGCCTGTGGGGGGGCCGGGGCGTTGGAGCTGCAACCCAACTTTGGCGAGCGCCCCCTGGAGGAACAGGTGCGGTTGGTCCAGGCCGCCTGGCAGGGGCCTATCCCCCGCCTGCTGGTATTTGACAACTGCGAAGACCCGGCCCTGCTGGTCCAGTGGCGTCCGGCCAGCGGCGGCTGCCGGGTGCTGGTCACGACCCGCCGGGCCGATTGGTCTTTGGAATTAGGCGTCCATTCTTTGCCGCTCGACGTGTTGAACCGCTCGGAGAGTCTGGCTTTGCTGCGCAATCACCAACCCGATGCCGACGACGTGATCCTGGACGCTATCGCGGCCGAGTTGGGTGATTTGCCGCTGGCGCTCCACCTGGCGGGCAGCTACCTGGCCCGTTATCGCCGCACCATCAGCCCGGCTCAATATTTGGAACAGTTACGTGATCCGGCTTTGCTCGACCACCCTTCGCTGCAAGGCGGCGGCTTTTCACCCACCGGACATGTTCAAAATGTCTATCGCACCATCGCTCTCAGTTTTGACCAGTTGGACCCAACCAATCCCACCGATCACTGAGCCTTACGAATTTTGGCCCGTGCGGCCTGCCTCGCCCCCGGCGAACCGATTCCCTATCATTTGTTGAAATTGACGCTTCATTTGCCCGAGGCCAAGCTGCAAGTTGCTTTGCAAGCCGAGGATGGGGTCAACCGCCTGGTGGAATTGGGGCTGATCAGGCCGGAACGGGGTAATACCCTGCGTTTGCACCATTTGATCGTAGCCTTTATCCGCAACGCGGCCCTGCCCGAGTATGAGTCGGCGCGGGAGGCGGTAGCAGTGGCGCTGTATGAGGAGGCCAAGCGGGTCAATGCTGCTGGCTACCCCGCGCCTTTGTTGGCCTGGCAAAGCCACTTGCGGGCTGTTACTCAGGCCGCTTTGATCCGAGAGGATTTGTTAACCGCCAAGTTGTGTAATGAATTAGGGTGGCATTTGGAACACGTGGGCGATTATGCCAGTGGAAGACCTTACTTTGAACAAGCTTTAGCCATTCGGCAGAGAATTTTGGGTATAGAACATCCTGATACGGCCTACAGCTTTAACAGTTTGGGCAATCTCTTACGGGCCCAAGGCAATCTAGCCGGGGCAAGACCCTATTTTGAACATGCCCTTGCTGTCAGAGAAAAAATATTAGGAGAAGAACATGCCGATACAGCCGCAAGCCTCAATGATATGGGCCGGTGGTTTATAGAGCAGGGAGATTTAGTGGCGGCAAAATTGCATTACGAACGAGCCTTGGCGATTGGCATGAAAGTTTTGGGACAAGAACATCCTCTCACCGCCGAATATCTTAATAATGTGGGGGTGTGTTTGTTGGACTTAGGCGATCTAACTAAGGCGCGTTTTTATCTGGAGCAAGCCCTGGCCGTCAATGAGAAGGTGTTGGGGCCAAACCATCCCGATACGGCCCTCAACCTGAACAATATCGGCTATTTGTTCCAGGAGTTGAGATTGCCGGCTGAAGCTCAACCCTATCACGAGCGAGCCTTGACTATTCGGTACGCGGTATTAGGGCCAGAACATCCTGATACGGCTCAAAGTTTAAGTAATCTGGGGTCAGTCCTCCAAGATCAGGGAGCTTTAGAAAAGGCGCGTTATTATTTAGAGCAAGCTTTAGCCATCAGAGAAAAAACATTGGGGAAAGAACATGCCAGGACCGCTATTTGTATGGCCCTTTTGGGACGATTGCTACAGACTGTAGGCGATCTGAACAGCGCCCAACAGTATTTAGCGCAAGCCTTGACCATCCGGCAAAAGGTTCTAGGAATAGACCACCCTGATACAGCCGACAGCCTCAATGACCTGGGGGGAGTATTACAAGTGCGCGGAGATTTGGACAATGCCCAGCAGTATCTCGAACAGGCCCTGGCTATCCGGCAAAAAATTTTGGGAGATGACCATCACCTTACAGCGCAAAGCCTCAATAACTTGGGGACACTCTTGAAAGCTCAAGGAGATCAGGCCAAGGCACGATCTTACTATGAGCGTGCCCTGGCTATTCTTGAAACTCAATTTGGCCGTGATCATACCGACACCAACTTGGTACGGAATAACTTGGCCACTCTCGAAGGCTGACGCCATATTATACTAAGCGCACGTTAAAATTTCCGTAGGACGGCATCCCTATGCCGTCCGCTGACGCATGGGGATGCATCCGCTACGGAAATTTTGAAATGCGTGGGGTATATCTTCCGGTTAGACTATCCCTTCCCATGCCCGGCCATACCGCCTGGGTTGAATCTTCCTTCAAGAGTCTCTACCAAAGGCACTATTGTCCAGGTAAGCCAGGCAAAATCATTATCCCCTTCCTCATTAAGGTCGTGGAAGATTTTGCTAAACATCTCATCTAAATAGTCTCGACCCTCAGGTTCTCTTACCTCTAGTAAAAAAGTCTCTTTATGTCTGGCAAAAATCTGATCAGGCACTTGTGCCATCCCTACAAATACATCTCTGTGATTATCCGCCGCCTGGTAGTGGCTTAGGTCTATAAGGTTCGGCTCATTGTCACTCAAAAGGTGGTTGGCTTGTAGGGAAAGCATAAAGGCTTTTCTTTCCAGAAGCCATTGAGGAACCAATTTTGGATCCTCTGGTTTGCTCAACTTTTCTCTGAAATCTGCTAACCGCTCGTTTCTTGGGCAACCGCTGGGAGCGCCACAAATAACCGTAAATAACACTCGAATATTACCTGTTTCACCGATCATATTTGTTCTCCTTTTAATAGCAAAACTACCGTTCAAGTGGGGGGATAATAAGCTAAATTATGGCATTGTCTTCAAAAAGCTAAGGCTAGGGGCAAAAAAATATTCTCCACCCTTTAGAGTGACTGGATATTTTAAATCAGTTTTCTCAGACCACTTTTGTCCGACCAGGCGGTCAACGCCGGCTCCGGTAAGTGGGTGATTACGATTATCTATCCACAGCCGTTGAATAAACTCAAATTGGGCCTGGATGCTGCGCTGATAGCACATAAAAAGCAAGCCCTTGCCACTGCCCGTACCAGCGTCAACTTCATTATAAGGGATACCGCGCCGCACAATTTGGATCGTGTGCTCGCTCCCATCTCTGGGGTTGGCCTTGCGGATATGGGCAGATAAAGGGCAGCGGCGACCATCGTCACCCTCAAAAGTAAAATCATGGGTATCGCCCTCTGAACCTTGCGGTTGGTCAAAGCGGGTAAGTGGCGTCCCATCGGTAAAACGTCCAACCATTTGCGCCCCGGCCAATGCTTGAGCCTCATGATCATGCCGGGCCAACTGCATGATTCTTTCCCTAAAAGCCTCTAGGTCCTGATTCAGCTTACGAAAAACGAAGTAACTCCCATAGCAGTCCTTTTCAGTGGCCAATAGGTCAGGAACCAGAACCAGATTTTGAGCGGCTGATAAGTTAAAACTTTCCACCTGGTTTATGGGGATTTCCCTTGAGAAAAATGATGGGTTGCTGATACCATCTCGATAACCAAAGTGTTCAATATCCTTACCATTATCGTCAAACAACCGTCGGCCATGTTCAATCCAAACTTCCTCGGCAATACCTTCACTTTTCAAATATCTCTGCAATGATACTACTCTATCCTTGAGTTCATCTTCATTAGCATCTTGAGCTAGGAGCAACATGGTATGGATTTTTCCCTGATAAAAATTTTGCCAATCCTTAGAAAGGGGATCCTTGTTGTCAATCGTCCACCACTGGTCTTGTTGCTTGAAATAACAGTTTTGACGCGCCTTCATGCCATTTAGGAAGGAACTATCCTGAAACGGTTGTTCACTCAACTGGTTGTTCAAATAGCCGAGCGCCCGGTATCCATCGGCGGATAAGAAGAAACAACTCAACAGTTCCCCAGTATTGTTTGCACCCCCGTTTTTTGAATTTATCCCTACTTGCCTTGCAGCCGAGGTAACACGCTCTTGAGCGTAACCTTGAATCCACGTTTTGATCCTGTCTATCTCTTTTGTAAAGCGCACAAAAAGATGGTAGGCTTCTCTACGCTGATGAAACTTTAAAATATTAGCCTGGAGATTATCCAAAATTTTTAGCTTAATCTCATTGGTCGTTTGGATATCTAGCGAGGTTAGCATGACTCAACTTCTCCTTTAACGATTATTTTTAACGGAATTATGAGTTACGCAGTTTAGGCTGTGATTAAGGGTCTTACCGTTAGGGTACGCTGCTATTCAATTGTTGATATTACCCTTGAACCAAGCAAAATACTTGAAGTTGGGCTGATGCTGCGCTGAAGATTCGCTGAGGCAGTCAGATGGGGTTGAAGAACAGCAGCGGAGAGGATTAAACCAGCTTAACATGCCTGAGCTGGCCTGTCAATCCGCAAATTGGCGGAGTCGGTATTTAGGCGCCCCAACCAGAGGATAAGTAAGTGGCTACGACCGGCAGTTGCAAACCGGTCCCGGACAGGCGTTTGCTCTCCTTCGTAAATAGGAGTGCAAACCTTGGTTTGCCAAATCGCAAGGCAAGCCTTGCACTCCAGATTTTCATTATCGGCGGTGTGCCCCAGGTTCGTGAACACTCCTGTGCTACCACCAGGCTTTTATCCATCACGCCTTTGCCGATTACTTTTTATAGATTTTTTTCGCCGGCTTGAATCGGCACTTTGAGCCAGTTCTCCACGGGCGGTAGCGGGCAAGAGTAGGCCTCGGAGTAGGCGCAATAGGGATTATAGGCCAGGTTGAAATCTAGCAGTAGTTCACCGCTGCCCAATTCCACCGGCTCCAGGTAGCGACCTGCGCCGTAGGTTTCCACGCCGCTGGTCGCGTCGCGGAAGGGGAGGAACAGTTCATCATAATCTTCGGATTTATAAATAGCCAGTTTGGCCGGCTGCCCCTCAACCTCAAACTCAACCGTGCCGATGCGCTGGTAGACGCGCTCATCGCCGGTGCTGGTCTGAAAGGTGAGTGGCTCCGGCTCGGACCGCTGGAGGGGCAGGCTGAACCGAAAGGCCGGATTGGGCGGGTAATAACTCAAGCCGGTGAAGTTTGTGCGGTCTTCAATGGGTCCATAAGGATCGCGCCGGAAGTAACTATCTTTTTCGGCCCGCTGCGCTTCGATAGCGGCGATATAGGTTTCTTCGGATAGTGGAGTTGGTTTTGAAGGAGTTGAAGCTTCTTGTCGGTCTGGTTTTTCGTCACCGGTAAAAACTTTTTTGATTGTCTCGAAAAGACTCATCAGGTATCCCCCAAACTATCATTTGTGATCAAGCTCAAAAATGCAATAAATTGTTCAATGTCAGCCGCAAAAGTATCAATAGTCCTATCAGCCTCATCAAACAAAGGTTTCATCTGGATCCAATCCAATTTGGGACCATAAACATTGCGGAAAACGTGTCGAAAAGCTCGATACTTTTCGAGGAGCGTGGCCGTTTCTGCTTGAACGACTGCCGGTCTGGTTTTTGGCAGGGGTTGAGCCAGTTGATCAATCAAATCACGATGCCAGTTGGCCCCAACTGGAAGCTTTCTATCTATTTCTTTGGCAATATGCTGACAAATACCCTCTGCGCCACTGTAAACATCGTGCAGAATACTGCCAATGGCTCGTAATTCAAAGCTATCCGGCTCGTGTGTTATGCGAGCCTGGGCCTGAGCAATTTCGGTTTTGAGTTGTTGATACTCAGTCAACTCAGCTGCTAAATCTTCAGCCAAACGCTGCAACCGGTTCTCGCTCATAAAGCAACTTTCCTTCTGCCAGAATACGTTGGCGCAGGTGATCGGACGCTTTGCTCAGATCTATTAAGTCAATTGGGAACTTACTTTCTCGTTCCAGATAACTGACGGCATCAAGAAATCGCTCTTCTGGCAGACCACTGACCGCTAAATCAATATCAGTTTCAGGGGTGTGGATGTCGCTCCAAACCAATGAGCCGAAGAGGTAAACTGCCTCGACCTCAAATCTTTCGGCCAGAAGTTGGCTGAGTCGTTGGGCTTCTTTTTTATACCAATCTAAGAAAACGTCAATAATTTCTACATCAACAAACTCTACAGTAACTTTTTCGGATTCAGTAATGGGTAGCTTGGGTCTACCTGTACTCCATCGAGTGCCTGGCCCCGTTTGAATTTCTATCCCCAAAACTTTTGCTAGACTTCCATCAAAAGATGCTTGAACTTTAACTGGTTCATTATTCTGAAATGCATTTAATATTAATTTAAGAGCCTCATCTTCAAATTCACCTTTCATCTCGTAGTCCTGGATAATTGTTTTACCCCGCTCAATGATTTCTACAACTCTGTTAATTTCTTTTACTTCTTTGCCGGAAATTTCTCTATCAGGAACTGGAAGAAATTGGCCTGTTCTATTTTGGATTAGACAAAGCTTATCAATAAGCGTTAAATATGCGGAATTAAATTTCTTTTCTGGTTGAGGAGATACAACAATATTCTGCGAAACAATCTTCTTTAAGGTAAGAAAGGTAAACCTCAACGTTCCGCCATCAGCAAGAGCCTGTAAGAAGTTTGCAGTATTATGGACTGTATAGATATCAGAACCAAGATTATTTACTTTTATAAAAACTTTTTCATCAGATTTAGGAATAGTATAGCGAAAATGTAAGGGTGAGTTTTGATGTTGATTTGAAAGCTCTGCTGACTCTAAACCATATCTTATTACTTTTAGTTCAATATTTGGGATGGAAACCGTTTTTCCATTGTTGCTCAACATAGTTACTGCAACTGGAAAAGTTTTATCAGGAATTGGAAATTCAATTATGACTTTTAGTTTATTACGATCAAATTCACCAAACCAAAGAGTATACCACTCAGGAAGACTGAGTTCAGATACAAACTCTCCTTCAATTGTGATTTGCCCGCCATTTCTCAAGAAATTGTCGAAATCGGCTAGAGCCGTTTGACCCTCTTTTGTGTCTGGAAAATCAAGTCCTATTTCAACTTCTGGTTCTCTCTTTTTGGCGATAAAAGGATAGAAATATCGTCCGATACTTTTTTTAAGCTGTATAAGACCTGTATCATCAGTCCTATTATTCCAAGGGATATAAACACTCGCTTTGGATTTATTATTACGCCACCTTGGCCGTCGCTGATCAAGGTCAGAAATAACCTCATCAACCAATGCCCACCGCCCTTCCCGCAGTTCAATATCCCACACCATCAAGACAACCGGCAAACTAAATGCTTCCCAATGCTTTAAATCTTTGACCTCAAAATCATAGACCAGATAATCGCCTTTGCGCCTCTCATTCAAATTGGTGACGCTTTTTAGTTGAAGGTGAAAAGTTACGCCGGTAGCCCGTCCTTGAAGATAGATGTGAACAATAAAATCCTCGCCTAAATCTTCATCAGGCGGCGTGGCTATCCAACCAAACGCATCCAACCGCTCACACAACTGGCGGCGGCTGATTCGTTCTTGCTGTTTTTGAGAGGTATATCGAACCGGCGCAACCATCTTTACCACCCAATCCTCATCCTGCGCAGCCGCAAACTATTCCCCACCACCATCACCGAACTAAAGGCCATGGCAAACGCTGCGGCGACCGGGTGCAGCTCGCGCAAATACACCGGCAGCCCCGGAAAGATAGCCAGCGCTCCGGCAGCGATAGGAATGAGCAAGACATTATAGGCAAACGCCCAAAACAGATTTTCCTTGATAATCCGCATGGTCGCCCGGCTGAGCTGGATGGCCCTGGGTACACCGCGCAAATCGCCGCTGATGAGGGTGACTCCGGCGGCCTCAATCGCTACATCCGCCCCCGCGCCGATGGCAATGCCCACATCCGCTTGAGCCAGAGCCGGCGCATCGTTAACGCCGTCGCCGACCATGCCGATGAAGCGTGGTGCGTGATGCGTGATACGTGATGCGTGATGCGTGACACTTGACACTTGACACTTGACACTCGCCTCTTCGCCTCTTCGCGTCCTCGCATCCTCGCCTTGTTGCAATGCGGCGATATAGGCCGCTTTGTCGCCGGGTAAAACCTCAGCCAGTACGTCGTCAATGCCTACCTCGGCGGCAATGGCCTGGGCCGTAGCCGAATTGTCGCCTGTGATCATGACGACCTGTAGGCCCAGTTTCTTAAGCGCGGCCACCGCTTCTCTTGAGCCTTCTTTCACCGTATCGGCCAGGCCGATAACAGCCGACACTTGCCCATCAACGGCAACCCACATGGCGGTTTTGGCTTCTTGCTGCAACCGGCGCGCTTGCTCACCGAGGCCGTTGAGGTCCACCTGTCGCGCCTGCATCAAACGCTGATTGCCCAAAAGAAGTTGATGACCGTCAACCTCCGCCGCTACCCCCTGCCCAGGAAATGCTTCAAAATGAGATACTTCACTCAGAACCAAGCCTTGCTCCTGCGCTGCCCGCACCATCGCCGCCCCCAACGGATGTTCCGAGCCGCGCTCGGCGGAAGCAGCTAACTGAAGGATGAAGGCGGAAGGATGAAGGATGAAAGAAGAATTATCGCCGGTCTCCGGTCCTCGGTCCCCGGTCTCTCCTCGTTCACAATTCACAATTGACAATTCACAATTGACAATTATCTCTGTCACCCCCGGCTCGCCTTTGGTGATGGTGCCGGTCTTATCCAGGACGATGGTTTGCAGCCTGTGGGCCAATTCGAGGGCGGCGCTGTTTTTGAAGAGAACGCCCTGGCTGGCCCCCCGGCCCATGCCCACGACAATCGCCGTAGGCGTGGCCAGCCCCAAAGCGCAGGGACAGGCGATAATCAGCACGGCCACCAGCCGCACCAGGGCGTGGATAAAGCCGGCCCCGCTGGCCAGCCAGACAACAAAGGTCGCGACAGCAATAGTAATGACCACCGGTACAAAGATAGCCGCCACCCGATCGGCTACCGCCTGGATGGGCGCTTTGGAACCCTGAGCGGTTTCAACCAGCCGGACAATCTGGGCCAGCATCGTGTCACTACTCACTTGGGTCGCTTCGATTTTGAGCAGCCCCTGCTGGTTGAGGGTCGCTCCGAAAACCGGGTCGCCGCTTTGTTTGTCTACCGGCATACTTTCGCCGGTCAGCATCGACTCATCCACCGCCGAGTAGCCGCTGAGCACCCGCCCATCGGTTGGGATTTTTTCACCGGGCCGGACAATGACGACATCGCCCATCCGAACTTGCTCGACCGGCACTTCCTGCTCGACGCCGGCCCGCTCCACACGGGCAGTCTTGGCTTGCAGCCCCATCAGAGCCTGGATGGCCTGGCTGGTTTTGCCTTTGGCCCGCGCCTCCAGCAGCTTGCCGACTTTAATCAGGGTGATAATCAGGGCCGACGTTTCAAAAAAAGTCGGCGCGCTCAGCAAGCCAACCGTCACCACCACCGAATAAAAATAGGCCACCGACGACCCCAGCGCCACCAAGACATCCATATTGGCGGTGCGATTACGCAAACTTTTGAACGCGCCCACATAGTAGTCCCAGCCGGTATAGAACTGCACCGGCGTCGCCAGCACCAGCAGAGCCACATTGACCCAGAAGGGATAAACCCACTGTTCCAGCGAACCTAAGCCGTAAACGGTCATAAACAACATCAGCCAGTTGTGGTTGATCAAAAAGACCAGTCCGGTGAAGAAGAGTCCCACCCACAACTGGCGGGTTTGCTGGCTGATTTCCTGGGCGCGGGCATCGGCCAGTGCGTCCGGGGAGTCAGCCGGAAGCGCAGGTACTTTGTAGCCGGCCCGCTCGATGCGCTCAATGATGGCTTGCGGCGTGGCCAGGGTGGGGTCATACGTGACCGTCACTTTTTCTGTGCCAAAATTGACCACGGCTTCGCTAACGCCCGTCACCTTTTTGGCGTTGCGCTCGATGGTGGCGGCGCAGTTGGCGCAGGTCATGCCGATAACAGGTAAAGTAATTTGTGTCTGAGTTGTCATAGCTTATATTGTGTCATAAATCGGATGCGACCACAAATGTGAAGATAATCCTTGTAAATTTCAGCAAGATGGGCGGTGATAGTACCAAAAGTCTATCTTGTATTTGACCAAATCCTGGGTTCAAGGTGTAGTGAAATTGCCGGTTCGGTGTATAACTATATGATACCACTTCTAAACGGGCCCAACCTGGGGTGGAATTTTGTCTACTATAATGGTCAAAAACCCGGCGCAGAAAAGAGATGCCGCCGGGTCTCAATTAGATTTTGCTGAGTTATTTCAGCAGCACTATGCGCGCGTCTACACCTATCTTCGTTATCGGGTCAGTACCCCGGAAGATGCCGAGGATTTGATTAGCCTTGTCTTTGAAAAAGCCTACACCCATCGAGAACAATTCGATCGCGTCAAAGGCGCTTTTTCAACATGGTTATTCAGTATCGCTCATCATACGTTGGCTAACCATTATCGTACCCGCCAGCGTCATGCTCATTGGGAAAGCGAAGATGAATTACCAGAAGATGTGATAAAACCGGAGTCATCACCCGAAATACAGGTGATTCAGCAAGAGACCCTTGCCAATGTGTTGGCCGGTCTGGCCCGCTTAAGCGAGCGAGATCAGGAAGTCATCAGCCTCAAATTTGCGGGCCGCTTGAGCAATCAGGAGATTGGGCAGATCATGAATTTGTCGGAGAAAAATGTAAGCGTGGTTTTATGGCGAGCGATGCGTCGTTTGCGAGAGCAGTTAGAAGAGGTTTAAGGATGGATGAGCAACAATTAGCCGATCTCTTCTCAGAGCAAATTGATCGTATGTTAGGCGGCCAACCGGCCGCTGACTTCCCAACCTATGATCATTTGCCGGAGCTGCTGGCCTTAGGACAGCAATTGTCACAGGTTACATTCCAACCTGAGCCGGCAGCTCTGGCTGCTTTCCAACAGCAGCTAACGACTTGGTTTGGTTCGGCGGTGAATGGGGGTGGCATCACGCCTTTGGGGCTGCCAAAAGTTTTGCTCGTAAGCATTGGTCTGGTAATGCTCGGTACAGGTCTCGGCTTATTCATGCTGTTGAGTTCCGCCTGGACCAATTCCGATGTTAACAATAGCCAGCCGGCGCCGCTTGTCGTAACCCTTCCCGCCGCAGCGCCTCCCACAGCCGTGCCCATTTCAGCCCCGACAGCCAAGCCTCAACCTGAGACCACCTCTGCGCTGGGTGACACTTTACCGGCCGCAGGCTCATCCGTAGGCGACAAACTGCCTACTGCCCCGCCTTCCCTGGGGGATACCCTGCCGCCTCTTCCTACCCCAACGCCGACGAGCACCAGCACAATTACCGATAGCGCGACAGTTGGGGAGGGTACCCTCAATGAGGGTAATAGCGATGGTAACGATGACAGCGCCAATAACGATGGTACCTCAGACGGCTCTGCTTCAACAGGCGACCATGATCGCGGGCATGGCAATGATCTCGACGGTATTGATGAGGACAACCCTGGCCAGAGCGGCGGTGTAGCCGGCGGCAACAGCCAGAATAACGGCGGGGGTGGAGGTTCTCCCGTCAATCTCTCCTCCGGCAATGGCGGGGGCGGTGGTGGTCAATCTGGTAATGGAAACAATGGCGGCGGCGGAGGTGGCAACGGCAATGGTGGTAACGGCGGCGGCAACGGTAATGGTAAGGGCGACAAATAGACAAGCGACAAACAAATAATCAAAAATTATCTCGTAGAGGAGAGGGTGAAAAATGAATGAATTAGAAGCCTCAAAACAAAGTCAGGAAATTCAAGCGTACTGCCCAGTCACAGGCGTGCGAGTGTTAGAATATGGCTCAAAACAGTTCTCGATCTCGGGTTTTTATGTAACCTGGTGGCATTGTCCTGCTTGCAACGGCTGGCATGTGGTGAGCACAAAACTGAACTCGGACAAGGAGAATGCCCGAATAGAACTACTTCATCCAGTTGCTTCTATTTAGCGTTTATCCTAAAATTTTTACCGGCCCAGCCGCCGCACATAGCTGATAACCTGCCAGCGCTGTTCCTCCGATAGCGTTGCTTTCCAGGCCGGCATAGCCGAATTAAACGGGGCCATCGCGCCGCCCTCGCTAACCCGCCAGAAAAGGTATCCATCTGACAAACTCTCAAGCATCTTGCGGTCGGCCAAGTTAGCCGGTTGAGGGTTCAAAGCAGCGGCGGCCGGTCCATCCCCGCGCCCCTGTGCTCCGTGACAGGCAGCACATTGAGTCTCAAAGATAGTCTTGCCGCTGGCTGCCGCCTCAGCATTGTCAGTCAAAGGATTGGTCAGTTTAGCATAGCTTTCCGGTGGGGTGGCATGGATGTGAGTTGCGCTCCCCGAATGTTCATGACCATCATTATGTTCCGCGTCGTGGCTGCTATCGTTTGCCATGTTGTGTTCCATCTGGCTGTCTTGATGGCGCGCCTCGCCGGCCTGGGCGATGCGAACAGCGGCCGATGAATCACGACACGCTACACCCAAGAAACTAACTACGATTAAAATCACCATCCCCCATAAATTTTTCACCAATACTTTTGCTCCTTAAAATTGATAGGTCACAACTACTCAGCCATGTCATTTCGACCGTAGGGAGAAATCCCCGACAGCTTACTTTTATAGGTTGCGTCCCGGAGATTTCTCGACCTTCGGTCTCGAAATGACATGAACCTGAAACTGATAAGGCTTGATTTTTTATCGCGGCTACTACGGTCCCCAGTTAGATTTCACCACCAGCACTTTTTCCGGTTCCAGCGGATCGTTGGTGCGCAGCCGGACGTGAAATTCATGGGGACCGCCCATCCCCTCAGACATGCTGTAAGCCAGGGTTAATTCAGCTTCCTGCCCCGGTTGAATTGTCGTCGAACTGACGAGCGCGCGGGGCGGTCAGCAGCCCTCGATCAGTTCTACTTTTGGTTCCCCCAACACTTGCAGCGGCTGGCTGCCGTTGTTGCTCAACTTGAAGGTAGCCTGGACCGGTACTCCAAATTTAACGTAACCGTCATCAATACTGGTGCGATCAACCACCAGTTTGGGAGCGCCGCTGCCTGCCTGGGGAGCTGTCGCCGGGCCGGAGTTGGTGGAACTCCACCAGAGGGCCAGGCCCATAACCACCAGCAGAATAGCTGCTCCGGCGATGATTGGCAGCCAGGCTGGCTGGCGGGCTGGCTCTGGTTTGTGAGTCGATCTTGATTTTCTGCTCATTAATGTTTCTCCAAATTTTGAATTTGTAGGCCAATCA
Source organism: Anaerolineae bacterium (assembly GCA_023151115.1). Next base: position 11,714 of record JAKLJP010000005.1, on the reverse strand, counting down.
TTCAATTGGCGGGGTGTTGGTGGGCGCGGCAAATTGACTGTACTGCGCGTCTACATAGGCTCGAATCGCCTTCAGTTCTTCGCCCTGGCGCATCATCTTCATCACGTCCTGGGTAATGTCCACGCAGATACCACAGCCAGCGGCGTGATTATCAAACTCAATGTAACCGCTGGGGGCGATATCCTTGACAAAACAGTGCAGGGCATGTTCATGGCCCATCGCCCCGCAGCCGCAGTAGCATGGGATTTTGGTCATAACCTCTGGATTGGCCACAGCAAAGCGATAGGCGTCCCGGACTCGCGGCTCGGCTTCTTGGGCATAACCGGGCAGATCTGAGGTAGGGGCCATTGCCAGTTTGACCTGGGCTACTTTGGGGGTGGGCGGGAGCCGCTGTAACGCTCCCTCATTGCAGCCAACCAGACTCAAAAATAGCAGTGGCAAAACCAAGCTGTACCAGAGGTTAAAATGTACTCCCCTGTCATTTCGAGGCCAAAGGCCGAGAAATCCCCGGAGTGATACATAGGCTTTAGGGATTTCTCCCTTCGGCCGAAACCTGTCCTGAGCTTGTCGAGTGGCTGACATGCCTGAGCAGTTGCCTTTTATCATAGGAACTTACCTTTTCTCACCAGTGTTTTTGTTACTGTCCTCGTGATGCGGAGCTGCCGGAAAGAGCAGATTCATGAGCCAGATAGCCAGCAGAATTAACCCGCCCCAAAAAAGCAGCATCGCAATCAATTCACCTATCCCTGGCCCTAACTCTGTGCCTATCATTGCTGACTCGCCCTCTTTAACCTTATATGGGTAGTATAAAAAGGTTGCTTAAAGATTGAACAAAGGTTTTATGAAGATTGTGTAAAGAATTGAAGGGGATTACGCCAGGGGAAGTGAAAAACTGAAGGTGCTGCCTTGCCCATCGCCGGGGCTTTCAGCCCGAATATGGCCGCCGTGCGCTTCGACCAGGTGTTTGGCAATAGTCAGGCCGATACCGCTGCCGCCGCCGGCCCGGCTGCGTGACTTGTCCACGCGATAGAAGCGATTGAACAGGTGAGGCAGATGTTCGGCGGAGATGCCCACGCCCGTATCGTGGATGGAAATGAGCAGGTCCGCGGGAGGTTGAACCTGGGCGGTAATGGTGACAGTGCCGCCGGGAGGAGTATATTGCAGGGCATTGCCGGCCAGGTTAAGCAAAACCTGATTAAGCCGGTCTTCGTCGGCAGACACTAAGGGTAAGTCAGGGGGGATGTTTAAGGTGAGGTTGACCCCTTTTTCCTCAAATTGAGGACGCAACCGGGCGGCGGTCTGCGGGATCAATTCCGTAACAGTCAGGGGGCGGCGTTTCAGTTCAAAGGCCCCGGCCTCAACCCGGCTCAACTCCTGTAAATCATTGACCAGCCGCTGCAAGCGGTCGGCTTCGTGGTAGATTTGCTGGTAGGTGTCGGGTTCGGCGGGCAGAACGCCGTCAATCATGCCCTCCATATAACCCTTGATGCTGGCCAGAGGCGTGCGTAATTCATGGGCAACATTAGCAATCAGGTCGCGCCGCATGGCTTCCGTCTGTTCCAGGGTAGCGGCCATTTGATTGAAACTGTGAGCCAGTTGGCCCAGTTCATCCACGCCGACGACCTCGACCCGTTCCTGGTAGCGCCCGGCGGCGATCCGTTGGCTGGCTTCCATCATCTGGCGAATGGGCGTAACCACCCGCCGCGAGACAAACAAACTGACAATCAGCGCGCTGACCAGTGCTGTTGTCGTCGAAACCAGCAGCGACTCGGTCACGGCGGCCCGGAAATTGGTGAAAAGGTCGCTGCTCATCTCTTCCATGCCATGCACACTGCCGATCATTTGCTGCATACCCAGCAAATGCCGGTTGAAAGCCGTCGGGATGGCCGCCTCGACCGCTACCACCAGCGTAACCACCCCAACCAGAATCACAATCAAATAAGAAGCCATCAGCTTCCAGCCCAGCCGGGTTTTTAGTTTTGAGAAGAGTCCCTCGTTCATGTGAATTCCAGGCCAAGTGAGAATTAAGAAATAAAAAATAAGAAATTAGAAGGGCAGCCGCTGGTTTGCACTACCTTTGCACTTTTTAAATAGAACGCAGATAAACGCAGATAAACGCAGATTGGCACAGAAAAATTTATAAAAAATCAGCGAAAATCAGTTGAATCTGCGTCATCTGCGTTCAAATTTTGGCTGGTTATGAAAAGTGCAAACATAGTGTGGTTTGCTAACTTCTTATTTCTAATCTCTTATTTCTTATTCTGACTCACCCTCAAACCGATACCCCACCCCGCGTACGGTGATAATAAATTCCGGGTTGGCCGGGTCGGTTTCAATTTTTTTGCGCACGTGGCCCAGGTGAACATCCACCACCCGGTCTTCGCCGTAAAAATCGTGACCCCAGACCCGCTCCAGCAGTTGCTCCCGGCTCAACACCCGGCCCCGATGTTCGGCCAGGGCGTGCAACAGGTCAAATTCAATCGTTGTTAACTCAACCGGCAGGTCATCCTTCCAGACTCGCCGCGCTCCTGCGTCAATCCGCAGCCGGCGGAAGGTCAGGATGCCGCTTTCAGCCGGTCCACTGCTCTGCCCATAACGCCGCAGCGCCGCCTTGACCCGCGCCACCAACTCGCGGGCGCTGAACGGCTTGGTCAGGTAATCATCTGCCCCCACCGACAGCCCCACCACCTTGTCCGTCTCCTCCGATTTGGCCGTCAGCATTATCACGTACACATCCGACTCGCGGCGCAGTTGGGTCAGCAGCTCGATGCCGTCCATCCCCGGCAGCATAATATCGAGGATCAACAAATCCGGCTTGAGCGTCCGCGCTGCCCGCAGCCCGCCCGGCCCATCGCTGGCGGTGTGAACGGTGTAACCTTCAGCCCGCAGGTAAGCGGTGACAATATTCAAAATGCTCTGTTCGTCGTCAATAACCAGAATCGTGGCCGGTTTCATCCAATCTTCATCCCCCGCAGCCGCAAACTGTTGCCCACCACCGTCACCGAGCTAAAAGCCATGGCAAACGCAGCCGCGATGGGGTGCAGTTCCCGCAGATATACGGGCAAACCGGGGAAGAAAGCCAGCACCCCCGCAGCCACTGGAATGAGAATAACGTTGTAAGCAAAGGCCCAGAACAAATTCTCCTTGATGATCCGCATTGTCGCCCGGCTGAGGCCGATAGCTTTGGGCACTCCCCTTAAATCGCCGCTGATAAGCGTGATCCCCGCCGCTTCCATGGCCACATCCGCGCCGGTGCCAATGGCAATGCCGACATCGGCTTGAGCCAGGGCCGGGGCGTCGTTGATGCCATCGCCAACCATCCCAACGACCAATCCCTCCGCTTGCAGTTTGGCTACATTAGCCGCTTTGTCACCTGGTAAAACTTCAGCCAGAACACGATCAATCCCCACTTCAGCGGCGATGGCTTCAGCAGTCGCCTGGTTGTCACCAGTCATCATCACTACTTGTAAGCCTTGCCGCTTGAGATCAGCAATCGCCTCTTTGGAGCCTTCTTTGATCGTGTCGGCAATACCAATCACCGCCGACGCCTGGCCATCCACCGCCACCCACATAGCTGTTTTGGCCTCGTTCTGCAACTGCTGCGCCTTCTGGCCCAGCCCGTTGAGCGTAATATTTTGAGTCTGCATCAAGCGGGCATTGCCAATCAGGATTTTGTGACCCTCTACCTCGGCGGCAATGCCGTGCCCGGCAATCGCTTCAAAACCAACCGGCTCGCTCAGGGCCAACCCCTGCTCCTGCGCCGCCCGCACTACTGCCTCACCCAAAGGATGCTCCGAACCGCGCTCCGCCGAAGCAGCCAACTGAAGGATGAAAGATGAAGGATGAAGGATGAAAGAAGAATTATCTCCGCTCTTTTCCCGTTCACCATTTACAATTGACAATTCACTATTCACAATTACGTCCGTCACCGCCGGCTGGCCTTTGGTAATCGTTCCGGTTTTATCCAGCACAATCGCCTGGAGGGCATGACCTTTTTCCAGGGCGGCGCTGTTTTTGAACAAAATCCCCTGGGTGGCTCCTTTGCCCATGCCCACGACAATCGCCGTCGGCGTAGCCAACCCCAGGGCGCAGGGGCAGGCGATGACCAGCACCGCGACCATGCGCACCAGGGCGGCGGTAAACCCGGCGCCCCCCAACCACCAGGCGGCAAAGGTCAGCAGGGCAATCACAATAACCACCGGCACAAAAATTGCCGACACTTTATCAGCCAGGGCTTGGATCGGTGCCTTGGAACCCTGGGCTGCTTCCACCAGCCGGATAATTTGGGCCAGGGCAGTCTCGCGGCCCACTTTGGTCGCCTCGATTTTGAGCAAGCCCTGCTTGTTAAGGGTTGCTCCAATCACGGCGTCACCCGCTTTTTTGTCAACCGGCAGACTCTCGCCGGTTAGCAACGACTCGTCCACCGCCGAGCGTCCGCTGATAACCGTGCCGTCCACCGGGATTTTCTCGCCGGGCCGGACGATGACCACATCCCCGGCCACGACCTGCTCGGTGGGAATGTCTACCTCCACCCCGTCGCGCTCGACACGGGCGGTTTTGGCTTGCAAGCCCATCAACGCTTTGATTGCCTCGCTGGTTTTGCCCTTGGCCCGCACCTCCAGCAGCTTGCCGACTTTGATCAGGGTAATGATGGCCGCCGATGTTTCAAAGTAAACGTGTCCGCCCAACAACCCCACCGTGATAAAAATAGAATAGAAATAAGCCACCGACGACCCCAGCGCCACCAACACATCCATATTGGCCGATTTGTTACGCAGGGCCTTGAAACCGCCCACATAGTAATCCCAGCCGGTGTAAAACTGCACCGGCGTGGCTAATAACCATAACCCGTAATTCACCCAGGCCTCATGCGCCCAATGGCCGGCCAGCCCAAAATCACGAGCCATGCTGAACAGGAACAAGGGCAGGGTAAAAATCACCCCCACCCACAATTTGCGGGTCTGATCCTGAATCTCCCGTTCACGCGCCTCTTTTTCAGCGTCTATCAGTTCCACCCCGGAGTCAACATTGACCACCCCATAACCGGCCCGCTCGATAGCAGCCACCATATCCGCCCGCGTGACCGCGCCAGGGATATATTTGACCGTCGCTTTCTCGGTGGCAAAATTGACCGTTGCTTCGAGGATGCCGGGTACTTTTTTGTTCAACGCCCGCTCGACGGTGCTGACGCAGTTGGCGCAGGTCATGCCGGTGATGGGCAGTTCCAGCGTAGCGACCGGCACATGATAGCCGGCTTTCTCCACCCGCTCGATGACGGCCTGGGGCGACGCCACTGTTGGGTCGTAGTTGACGGTCAGCTTCTCGCTGCCAAAATTCACCACCGCCTCGCTGACGCCCTCAATTTTTTTGGCGCTTCGTTCTACTGCGGCCACACAGTTGGCGCAGGTCATGCCCAAGACAGGCATGGTAAGTTGTCTCTGTTCAGCCATAACACCCTCTTCAACGTTTTAACGTATCTTGTAAAACTTCCTCAACCACTTCAGTCGGCTGTGGCCCTACAAAGCGTTTGACTTCTTGGCCTTGCCGGTCAAAAATCAAAACGACGGGATGGCCCAAAATATGATAAGCTTTCATCACCGCCGGGCCATCCCCTTCAGTGGCATTAATCCGCTGTACCGCAATTTGCCCACCGTACTTCTGCTCCAGCCCATCCACGATGGGCTTCATCTCTGCTCAAGGAGGTCAGCCGTCGGTGTAAACAAAGACCACTGTTGGCGTTCCCGCTACGCCCAGGGCTGGGATACCGTTTCCGCTACAGGCGGGTAACAGCAACCCTATCAACGCCATCAGTAGCAATATTCTTTGTATCATCGTCTTCAATCATTTCAGCGAAAATGGGTGGTCGGGTCAATTGAGGCCGGAGTAGACTACTTCCAACCCCCGACCCCTAACCCCAGCCCCCTAATTCTCCGGTGGATAATTGATCTCGGTCAGCAGCGCCTTGATGTTGTCCCAGGTCTGCGGCGCTTCCCACTCGACCGTAACCAGCTTGGTATCCTGCGCAGCGACCACTTTTTTAACCCCGGCCAACTCGCCGACTTCATTTTGAATGGTGTGGACGCAGTGGCCACAGGAAATGTTAGGAACTTTGACGGTTTTGGTTTGCATAGAACTCTCCTTGATTGGAATAGATAGATTAAATCACGCAGTCACCTTAGGTGATGCGTGATACGTGATGCGTGACACGTAAAATCACGCATCACGTATCACGTATCACGTTTTAGCCCTGGCATTAAATAACTCCATAACTTCATCAATCACCCGCTCTCGCTCGTTGGGGTCATCCCCGCGAATGGCGGTGGTGACGCAGGTGTGCAGGTGGCGGTCAAGCACCAGGGCGCTGACCTTTTGCAGCGCGGCCTGAACAGCCTCGATCTGTTTGACGATATCAATACAGTAGGCCCCTTCCTCAACCATCTTCTCAACGCCGCGTACATGCCCTTCGATGCTTTTCAGCCGGTTGACGATCTTGCTTGTTTCTTCATTCATGACGTTTTATCCTTTGTTTCTCTTACCCCCTCCCCCCTGGGGGGGGATAGCTAATGAAAATATAGCATATTCAAAGTGAGGCGTCAAGGGTGACATGTCATCTTTTTGGCTGATTTTTGTCATAGCCGGAAACCTCAGCTCGGGATAAGCGACAAGCGGGGAAAATGGCTCACGGACGAACACAGATAAACACAGATAAAAGCATATTTTTATACCCAACGCATTTCAAAATTTCCGTAGCTGACGCATCCCCATGCGTCAGCGGACGGTCAAATCCGTGTCAATCTGTGTGAATCCGTGAGCTAAATTTTTATCCCGAATTCAGCTTTGAAGGAGATATCCTCCAAACTGTTTTTTCATTTCCTGGCTCGTGGTATAATTGAGAGAGTACCAACGGGGGTAGGTCCCAAATTTAAGCCGCATTTAATCTTAGCAAAGGAGCAAGCCATGACCCAAGAATCTCAAACCGGCGGTGTGACCTCCGCCGCAGGTAAGGTAGTAGCAACCGGCAAAATTGTTACCGGCGTTGACATCGAAGGCGCGGCCGGCGACGCCGTACTTAAAACCGCCCTGGAGGCCATGCAGCGCTGGCGCACCGGAGGCGTCAGCGGCTACCAGGGCGTGGAAGCCCAGGAGATCATCACCGGCTTTCGCTACCTTAACCCGCAAGCCCCCGACCGGGACAGCTTTTTGGCCGAGTTGCAGGCTTTGCGGCAAGAGTTAGCCGGCCTGGCCGCCCAAGCGGACAGCCCGGCCGAGGCCCAGGCCGCCCTAGAAGCCCTGGACGAAGCCGCCGCCGAAAGCCAGAAAGCGCAGCCTTTACCCAAAAAGATTATCAACCGCTTGCGCGAAGCCATCGAGTTTATCACCGACGCCGGTAAAGCTTTGGAAGCCGCCGGTAAAGCCGGGCCGCTCATCCTGCAAGCTCTGACCATAGCCACCGGCCTGTATCAAGCTGCCCAAACCTTGTTTTTGCCATAGAGGTTATCGGAAATAAAAATTAGACAAGATTAACAGGATTTACAAGATGAAAAACAGCAAATAATCCTGTTAATCTTGTTAATCCTGTCAAAAGTTTGTTATTACTGATAATGTCTCATGAACAACCCATTGACAGTTGACAATTGACAATTAACCATTGACAATTAGCCCGGGGTTGAGCCAGAAAACGCTGCGGGGCGGGGCCTGGAACAACAATCAAAGGAACGCCCGCGTCTCCTACCGCAACCGCAACCAACCCGACAACTTCAACAACAATATCGGTTTTCGGGTCGTAGTTGCCCCTAACTTTTATATTGCCGGTATAGCTGGTCGTTACGGCGGGCAGCGAGGCTCAAAAAGATAGCCTGGCTCAATCCCGGTCGCGCGCGGTTAAGGGAAAAGGTAACTACTCAGCCATGTCATTTCGACCGAAGGGAGAAATCTCCGAGGCCAATACGGCGCGGTAAGGATTTCTCGGCCTACGGCCTCGAAATGACATGAGGGACTGGCCGTTTCTCCAGCCGCCCGGCCCTATATTCACCCCGCCCCGGCCTTTGTGGTAAACCCAGCGTTGACGCTCAGGCCGGGGCCAGAATAATTAACAGTTGATGATGGATTTCAAGGAGTTGACATATCACCACCCATAGTCCGATGTTGAAGCATCGGGCTGAGAGGGCAAAGGACACTGAAGCGCCCTGAAAAAGTCAATTTTAGCCCAACCGGGCTTCGTTCTTTGAGCACGACGGCTTTAGGATTCTGTTGGCAAACTCAAATGATACCAGCGGCTTGAATTTAGGCGGCCACCGCCGGGGGATAAATCACCCCGGCTAATAAACAGCGCCCGCTGAAGCGGACTTGAAGCTCAAAAATTAGCCCGATTGATCGGGCGCTGTTTTCTAGCGCGGCGAATTCATCGCCGCGCGGAGATGGAGCAAAGGTAAGCTTGCCCCGGATGGTTAGTTTGCCAACAGAATCGCTTTAGCCTCGTGCCTGTAGCGATAGCTCCTTGAGACACATATTGAGCCTTACTAACAGTTGACTACTGCCTATTGGCTATTATTATTTTGGAGCAACACCCATGACTTCCACCGGCTCTGTGCCCGTCCAGGGTAATCTTACCGCCCGCGACATCATTACCGGCCTGAAAATTGACAAAGTTGAAATTGTCCTGACCAGCCTGGACGACCTGGCCCGGCTGGCCGGCCGGAGCGAGGTTAAATTTAAGCCCCACCCGGATGGCGGGCTAGAACTGCTGAGCGGCGACGGCCAATCCCTGTTAGCCTTACCTTCTCATTTAGTGCAAGCTTTCCGCCAACTCCCCCAGGCCGCCGACCTGCCTCTTGATCACCGTTACCGCTGCTACGCCGCCTGGCTGTTGGCTTACCAGCCCCTTAATCCCCCTGCTGCTGTCGCCGCCCGCGATTGGTACATCCCGCTCACCGGCCACCTTAGTTGGGATTGGGACGACGAGGGGCTGCAAGGCCACCTGTGCGAATTGACCTGGGTGGGCGACGGCCCGCAGCGCCAGCTTAAACGCGAACGGCTGGCCGATGTGACCGAAGCCATCCACAAGCACCCGGCCTTTGTGCTGTTGGGCGCGCCCGGCAGCGGCAAAAGCACCGTTTTGCGCCGGCTCGTGCGCACGGCGGCCCAGGCTTACCTGGCCGGCCACAGCCCTCGTTTGCCCCTATTTTTGGAGCTGGGCAGTTACCATTGGGAACGTCTTACCCCCCTTGATTTTGCCCAGGCTGAATGGGCAGCCCAGGTGGCAGCCGATTTTGTGAGCCTGGCCCGGCAAGGCCGCTTGCTGCTGCTGGCCGACGGCCTGAACGAAATGCCTTATCTGCCTCCCCAACCGGCCAGTGAACGGGCCGACGACTGGCGGCGTTTTGTGGCTCAATTTTTTGCCGAAGCCGCTCCCGGCAGCAGCCGAGCCATGTTGGCCAGCCGCGACCAGGGCGACTACGAGCAGCCCTTGGGCCTGCCCCGGATAGAGATTGAACCGTTGCAGCCGGAGCAAATTGAGCATTTTGCCGCCATTCGCCTGGGCAGTCAGGCCGCCCCTTTTTTAAAAGCGGTTGAGCGGCTGGATTTGTGGCCGCTGGCCCGCGTGCCCATTTCGCTCTTTTTCCTGACCCAACTGTTCCGCCCGGCCAGCGGCGACTTGCCCGCCAACAAAGGCCAACTGTTCAAAGCTTACGCTACCCTGTTGTGGCAGCAGTTATACCCCAAAGCCTCTAACTCTGAACGTGAAGCCCACCTGACTGCCCTGGCTGAATTGGGGTATGCCATGCAAGAACGGGGTGAAAGCACCATCTTGCCCGCCGCCGATATCCTCGCCCTGCTGCCGCCCCAGGTGCGCCTGCCTAAACAGCCCCGGCCCGCTGAAACTCCGCCCGAGCTGGTCTTTGAACGGGCCTGGCGCAGCGGCTTGTTTAGCCAAGTGAACGAGCAGGGCGATACCTACAAATTTAGCCACCAACTCTTGCAGGAGCATTTTGCCGCCCGCGCTGTGTTGACCCGCTGGCGCGAGCATAACCCAGTTCTGACCGAGTTGTGGCGCGTCCCTCGCACCTCGGCCGAAATGCCTACCCCCGGCGGTGGTGAGTGGGATGCGCTCCCTCCACCCCCGCCCACCCGCTGGGAACAGGCCGCCATCTTGGCCGCGGGTATGACCGATCGCCCCGACGCCTGGGTGCAGGCTGTGCTGGCCGTTAACCCGGCCCTGGCCGGCCGCTGCCTGGTCGAAGGTGGGGCCGAGGCTGGCCCGGAAACCCGCGCCGTCGTTGCCGCCGCCCTGCTGGCCGACCTGACCAACCCAGCCCTGCACCGCCGCGCCCGGCTTCAGGCCGGCCGCACCCTGGCAGTGGTGGGCGACCCGCGTTTGCAGCCGGTTGACAGCAACGGGGCGCAGTTCATTCTGCCCGACCTGCTGCCCGTACCCGGCGGAACTGCTACCCTGGGCAGCGCCGCGGCCGAGGCCTTTGACGACGAGCAGCCGGTGCATCCGGTTGAAATTGCGCATTTTTACCTGGCCCGCTGCCCCGTGACTAACGCCGAATATCGCTGTTTTATGCTGGCCGGCGGCTACACCACCGAACGCTACTGGACGCCCACTGGCTGGCAGTGGCGCCGCGGCCAACTGGCCGAAAGCGGGCCGGTCGAGGACATTATGGAGCAGCGCCAAACTATTTTAGATAACCCTGGTCTGCTTGAGCAGCTTTTCCAGGAAGGCCGTCTCACCCCGCAGGCGCGGGATAACTGGCAAGCCCTGGCTAATATGTCGGAAGAAGAAGCGCGCCGGCAGGTATCGGCCTGGTATCCGCTGAAAACCCATGAACAACCTTATTACTGGGATGATCCGGCTTACAATGGGGACAACCAGCCGGTGGTAGGGGTGACTTGGTACGAAGCGATGGCTTACTGCGAATGGCTGAATGAACAAGTGAGTGCAGAGGCGAGGAGGCGAGGAGGCGAAGAAGTGAATGGCGGTCGGCCGTCAGCGGTCGGCGGTTTGCCTGATGAGGTCATTGCCGAGTTAGCTGCCGGGACCTGGCAACTCCGCTTGCCGACCGAGGCCGAGTGGGAATGGGCTGCCGGAGGGCCGGCTCACCTGCCCTATCCCTGGGGTTCTGAATTTGACCCGGATCAGGCTAACACTCTGGAAGGGCGGGTGTTGGGAACCTCGCCGGTAGGGGCTTATCCGGCCGGGGCGGCCCCTTGTGGGGCGCTGGACATGGCCGGCAACGTCTGGGAGTGGACGCACAGCCTGTACCGGCCCTACCCTTACTGGTTTAACGATGGCCGGGAAGACCCTCTGGCTGGGGGGCAGAGGACGCTGCGGGGCGGGGCCTGGAGCAACAGTCAGAGGAACGCCCGCGTCTCCTCCCGCGACCGCTTCCAACCCGTCAACTTTAAGCACCACTCTCGGTTTTCGGGTCGTAGTTGCCCCTATCTTGTCTTAGGTTGCTGGCTGCTGGTTACTGCTTACTGGCTTCTCGCGTTCTGCTTTCTGGGGGGGAGTCCAGAGGGGGGCAAGCCCCCCTCTGGCCGCGCCGGCGGCCTGCCCAAATCATAGAGCAGGATCGCCAGAATTAAAGGGTTTTTATCCTTTTATTCCGAAAATCCTGCTATTTATCTAAACTCGGCACTGAGTTCACTAAATGGGATTAGGAAGGTCACGGATAGACCATTGCTAAATGTACTGAATTCTAAAGATTTCC
>JAKLJP010000059.1 GCA_023151115.1 Anaerolineae bacterium | reverse complement strand
TCGCTGGCGCTCGAAATGACATCTCAGGAAACGGATACATTAAATCGTGACGAATTTATGCAATCCTGTACTTAGATAAAATTCATATTAAAAACTTTTTAAGCTTGCGTGACGTTGAGTTGCCTTTGAAGCCGCTGACAATTTTGGTTGGTCCTAATGCAAGCGGAAAATCTAATGTAATAAAGGCATTAGAGCTTTTACGAACACTAGTAATCAGAGGAAAATTACCTTTTGGTGATAATATAAAAAACTACCTTTGGGCTGGCGGGGCAAATACAGTCAGTTTCAAAATTGACTTCCTGGTTAATGAAATGGAGGCCAGTTATTATTTAGAGTTGCAGCCTAAAACAGAAGAACAAATTCTTAGGGAAGAGCTTAAGGTCGGCAAGGTAAAGGTAATATCAGCACAAAAGGGCAAAGGCGAAGTAAGAGATGAAGATGGTGTAAATCCTGTATCTTTTCGTTCAACAGAACCAGCCCTGAAATCTGCTGGCGATTATGGGAATAAACCTGTTACTCGTACCTTAATGGATTTTTTTCAGTATTGGGGGTTTTATGATTTTAAACCGGAATTTATGCGTAATCGGGATATCGGCCTTGCTCGTGAGTTTCGTGGTTCATCAGATGCGCTTGTTTATATAGACGCAGATGGTCAAGTGCTAGAAGACTTGCTGATTGATTGGCATTCAAAATATCCAGAAGCATTTGAAGCTGTTAAGAAAGCAGTTAAAGATTGTACTGGAATTGCTATAGAAACAACGATTATTGGTGAAAAGGGAGTAATACAACTGAGGGAAGGATATAAAAATCCTATTCCGTTAACTAAAGCCTCAGATGGGACACTACGCTTACTTGCTTATTATATTCTTCTAAATGAACCATATCTAACCACCCTGATAGTTATGGAAGAACCAGAGCGTAATCTGCATCCTGCTATGCTAAAAGAAGTGGGTAGTTTACTTGAAAAGTTAGCAGAGATAACCCAAGTTATCGTTACTATCCACAGTTCTCAACTTCTCGATTCGTTTAATCCAGATAATTTGGCCGATAATTTGGCAGTTTTACTTTTACGAAATAGGCCAGGGCTTGGCACGGAAGTAATAAACCTGGCCGAGGTAAAAAAAGATAGAGAAGCCTTAAAAGGTTGGATTGAGGATTTTGGTATTGGTAGCGCCGTTTTTGACAGTCAACTCCTCCAAGATGTAATAGAGAACTAACTGTGCCAAGCGTCAGGATTTGGGCAGTTGAATCCGATTATGATGCAGAGGCGGTCAAACATTTAGCCAGAAAGCTGGTGGTTCATTTTGGGCTTAATCTGTCAATTCAAAGCGCCGGTAAAAGAGCTTTTAATGGAGTCGCCACGCCTCGACGAGGCGAGGATGGGTTGGAAAAAGCGGTCGAACTTTATCTAAAACAAGATGATTGTGTTATCTTTGTGATAGATTATGATAATCTCTCAATGCTAGAAGAAAGACGACGACAAACGAAATCTTTGATTAGCCGTTTAGAGAAGGTGACAACAGGCAGACTGGCGGGACGAGTTCATCTGGCTTGGGCTGTGCAAGAGTTAGAGGCTTGGTTTTTAGTTGATGGCGTTGGTCTTTGTTGCTATTTTACGGGGGGTGATAACCAGGCCGGACCTCGTCAGCAACGAGCAAAGAAGTTTCAAAGCCTGCTCAAGAAGATTCTAAAGAATACAGAATTAGTTGTTGGTACAGCGGCGAAGGATAAAGGGGCCAAAGAGTATCTCATTGAGTTGTCGGAGAAGATATTAAAATCACATAATCCAAAGATAGAGCAACGGATTATTACTCAAAAAAAGTATACGGAGTCATTATCACCCGAAATTGCCAATTATATCGAAATTAATGATGACAATCTAAAGCGAAATGCTTCTCTGCAACGCTTTGGAGAGTATTTGATGGGTTGCCGCAAAGCCGAATAGGGGTTGAATTGCGTTTGTTGACAAAATTATTTAAGCGCAAGGAGAAACCCATTTCGGTTGATGTTCTCACCGGCTACGCCCAGTGGGCCAAAAATTACCCGGCGTACGCTCATAATCCCTTGATGGAGATTGAAGAGCGGGCCATGCTCAGCCTGCTGCCGGATGATTTGAGGGATAAAGTTTGCCTTGATTTGGCCTGCGGCAGCGGCCGTTATATTAAACTTTTGCAGGCTCGTCAGGCCAAAAAAATAGTTGGGGTGGATTACTCACCTGATATGTTAGTTCAGGCAGTCAATTCACAATTCACAATTCACAATTCACAATTAGCGCGAAGCGCGTTCCTCTCCCTGCCTTTCGCCACCGCCACCTTCGACTTGATTACCTGTGGTCTGGCCGTGGGCCACGAAAAAAATCTGGGGCAAACCCTGGCCGAGATGTCACGGGTGCTGCGCCAGGGAGGGACCATCATCTACTCGGATTTCCATCCGTTTGGCACGCTGTCCGGCTGGCAGCGTTCTTTCACCGCTGCCAATGGCGCTGCGTTTCAACTTGAGCATTATCTCCATCTTTATGGCGACCATCACTGGGCCTGCCAGGCTGCCGGCTTAACCATCACCGCACTGTTGGAGCCAGCCGGTGGAGAGCATGCTCCGGCAGGGTTTCAAAACTTGCCGGTGGTGCTAGTCATCCGGGCCACAAAAAGGTAGTCTCTCGGAAATTAAAAGCGTGGTCTATTTTTAGACCACGCCTCGGCTGGATTAAGAACCTTAAAAACTAAATTTGAACCTTCGCAGAAATCATGTCATTCCGACCCGCGAAGCGGGAGGAATCTTCGTTCCCGCTGGCTGGAATGTACGGTGAGCAGGAGGATTTCTCGCTGGCGCTCGAAATGACATACCAGGAATTGGGCAGATTAAATTGAGACAAACTCAATCATTGTCGTTGCCATTATCGTTGTCATTATCGTTGTCATTGTCATTGTCATTGTCATTGTCGTTATCGTTGTTGTTATCATTTTCATTTTCGTTGGCGTTGTCCACTTTGGGAGGAGGTTGCCCCGCTACGACTGGCTGAGCGATTTGGGTGGGGTGAGGTTGAAGTTGATTCGACGTTTCTACCAACGACGCCAATTGGCACACTTCTCTAAAGCAGATCAGATGGGTTATCTGGCCCGCGTTGACCTGAACTTGGCCGGGGGTAATGCTGAATTGGCCAATCGGATGGTGGGCCATGTAGCCTTGCAGCCCCGCCGGGACAATAAACGGCTGGAAGTGATTGGGTGGCACCAGCGCCGAACCGGGTAGGGGTTGGGTCAAGTCGAAGACAAAATCGCCGTTGGCCCGGTTTTCAACCAACAAGACGCCCTGCTGCGGGGTAAGGGCATACGTTTGACCGGTCAGACTAACTCCTATTGGACTGGTTGAGGTGGTGCTGGTCATGACTGTTCCTGTAAGGACAGAACCTGCCGGAGTAGCCGGAATGCACAGCACTTGACCCGGTTCGATCAGGTTCGGATCATTAATCGGGCTGAAACCATCGCTGCCGACGGCTGCATTGGTCGCCTGGAAAATGAGATCGTAGGCAAAAAGATTGCCCAGGAATCTTTGAGCAATGGCGCTGAGCGTGTCACCCCGCTGCACAATATAGGTCTGGGCGCAGGCAGAAGGAGGATTGGTTTGAACTGCGCCGGCGTTCGGGTCGCCGCTTTGGGACTCAGGAGCCGCCAAAGCCCAACCGGCCAGCGAGATTAGCAGCAGGGCTGAAAATAAGAGATAAAATGTTATTTTGATTTTTGTCGCCGTCATGGGGGTGCTCCTTTCTAATGATTAGCATAGCACAAAAACAAGGCCGGGAGGCCGGGGAAGGATACAAAAAAGGATAGAAATTTGCCTTTATTATTATACTGCCATGTTCGCCCAATCCTTGTACTTTAAAAATGTAACAATCATGACCGCCGGTGGATATCATCATGGCTCGCTTCGCCTGCAAGGCGATAAGATTACTGCGCTCGATGAACCGCCGCGGGGTAGGGATCAAATCATTGATGGCGCTGGCGGGCTGTTGATTCCCGGCTTAATCAATGCCCATGACCATCTGGAATTGAATACGTTCAAGCGTCTCAAATATCGAGCGTATTATACTCACTCCCGCCAGTGGATTGAAGATATCGAAGCCCGCTTTGAAAGCGACCCTGATTTAATCGAACCGCGCCGCCAACCCCTGGCCGACCGGCTGCTGGTGAGTGCTTTGAAGAATTTGCTCAGCGGCGTAACTACCGTTTGCCATCACAATCCCTTGCACCCACCGCTGCGGCGAAATTTCCCGGTGCGTGTAGTCAAAAATTACAAATTCTGCCATTCACTTTTTCGGGGTGAAGATCCTTCAACCAGCTATCGTCGTACCAAAGACCACGACCCCTGGATGATTCACCTGGCCGAGGGGGTTGAGGCTGAGGCTGAAGCAGAGTTTGAGCAGTTGGATGGGCTAGGTTTGTTGCAACAAAATACCGTGCTGGTGCATGGGGTAGGGTTGACCTTTCAGCAAAGACAAACGCTGATCAAGCGGGGCGGAGGCTTGATTTGGTGTCCCGGCTCGAACCTTTTTCTGTTCGGGCAGACGGCCTGTGCGCAGGAACTATCTCAAGCGGGCAAACTGGCCCTGGGCAGCGATTCGCGTTTGAGCGGCGAATTTGACCTGCTGGCTGAATTGCGGACAGCGCACCAAACCGGCCAACTTTCACCCCAGGCGTTATTCCGCTCCGTTACCTCGGATGCAGCCCGGCTTTTGCGCTTGCGAGAGGGTGGGCGGGGTCAAATTATTCCGGGCGGGGTCGCTGATTTAGTCTTGCTGCCGCCCACTGTGGCAGACCCTTTTACCCGGCTACTCGATTTGACCCGCGCTCAGATTGAGCTGGTGCTATTAGCAGGTAAACCCGTAGTTGGCTCACCCCGGATGCAGCCGGTTTTTGAGGCCACCAAAACGCGGTTTGGCTCGGTGGCTGTGGATGGAACGGAAAAGATAATGTCCCGGAAATTGATCAGACGGGTGAGAAGCTCTGCGGTGGCGGAGCCGGGTTTGCAGATTGGAAGTGGGGAGATTGGAGATTAAAAGAATCTCTAATCTCCAATCTCTAATCTCGGAGCTTGTTCACGTATGAGAGGATATAAGGCTGCCAGGGTCAACCAAGCCCCAAACAAGCGGGGATAGGCTAACAGAATCAACCCGTTTTGCCCAGGGAGCGGTAAAAGGTAAAGACATACAGCGGTTATTAAGCAGCCTCGACTGAAATTGTTGAGCCGGTCCCAGTGGAGGATCAGCCAACTGAGGGGAATCAGCATAACCGTGTGGTGATACTGTTCGCCTAACGGGGCAAAAATAACGCCCCAGGCCAGCGCAGCGACGAGGGCCAGCGTTTCATTTCGGCGGGCGAAGGTCAAGATAAAACCCAGGGTCAACAGCGCCAGGCTGATTAAAAGAATCACGGCCAGCCAGGGTAGATTAATTAAAGGGGTCTGGCTCCAGACGGGATCAAACACAAATAAACGGCATAGCAAACTGCGCGTCGTTTGATAAGCGGCCGCACAGGTGGCGGCGGAACTGCCTGTTTCAGTGAGAAGCTGTCCATATCTTTGCCATACAGGTGGCGGAAACAAAGGAAGTGCCATTACTAAAATGACGCCAATCACGCTGACAGTCCAAAACAGCCGCCGCCACCGCCTTTGCCAGATGAGAACAGGCAGCAGCGCCCAGCCGGCCGTCTTTAAAACCAAAGCCAACGCCAGCGCTGCACCGCCGAGCGGGTTAGATTTAGCCAACTTCGACCAAGCTGTAACTGCTATAGAGAACAAGGCAAAAATTAATAGGTAAGCCTGACCCAATCTTATATTTTCCAGAGCCGGTTGAAATAACATTCCCAACGAGGCCAGCAGCGCCAAAACCGGCAGAGTGGGCCGGGGAGAAAAAGTAAACAGCAGCAAGATCAGCCCACCAAAGAGCAGCACCGCGTTGACTACGGTCCAGATAAGGCGGGCATTTTCGATGGATAAAAAACTCAACGGCCACAACATCAAGCTGGTGGTCGGCGGGTTGGCATGATAAATATCGTCGGCTTGTTGGTGACTGCCGACTCGTACCACTGGCCGGAAATAGGCAGGGTCGTAGACCTGGGCCGAAAATTGCCCCATTCGGAGAAGTCGGGCGGCGCTGTAATAGGCGCCAAAGCCGTGGGTCAGGGTTTGACTGGCCGGATACAGTGTTTGCGTAACAAACCAAAATGCAATGAGGCCGGTTACAGAGTAAAGGATTACATTTCTCACGCAGATTATGGTAACACTTAATACGTAAAACGTAAAACGTAATGGTTTTGGTAATCGCTCAGTCATGTCATTTCGAGTGACGTTAGGAGCGAGAAATCTTCAAAATCTGCGTTTGTAAACTATGACCTCAGCAGATTTCTCGGCTTTCAGTCTCGAAATGACATGAGGGATAAGTAATTATTGGTTTTGTGCTCAAAATCTTTACGCTTTACAGGAAAAAATGTCAAGAACTTTTGGACTTAACGCCTTCCGGCGTTACCTAACCCTCAAAACGCATAAAATTCACGCCCTGCCGGTCGCTATTTTGATGCCGCACAGCAGTTGTAACTGCCAGTGCGTCATGTGCGACATTTGGAAGGGCAACGGCAACACCCAGCAGTTGACCGAAGCCGACGCGCAGGGGCTGTTGGCCTCGTTCAAAAAATTAGGGACGCAGTGGGTGGTCATGTCGGGCGGCGAAGCGCTCATGAACCCCAACCTCTTTCGCTTGTGCGACATACTGCGGGCCGAGGGCATGAAAATCACTATCCTTTCGACCGGGCTGCTGCTGAAACGTTACGCCGAGCAGGTAGTCAGCCGAACTGATGAAGTAATCGTTTCGCTGGACGGTTCCGAGGCGGTTCACAATGCCATTCGCCGGATTCCCAATGCCTTTCAAAAGCTGGCGGAAGGAGTCCAGGCCGTTAAGGCGCTCGATCCGGCCTTTCCCATCTCGGCCCGTTGTGTTATCCAGCGGCTCAACTTTGGCGACTGGCCCAACATCATTGACGCCGCTCACACCATCGGCCTGGACGGTATCAGCTTTCTGCCCGCCGATGTGTCCAGCGAAGCCTTCAATCGCCCCGAACTGTGGGACGAAGAGCGGACGGAGGAGGTCAAACTTGACCAGGCGCAATTGCCGCATCTGCAAATTGTTATTGAATCGCTCATCGCCAATTACGCCGCCGATTTTGCCAGCGGCTACATCGCCGAGTCGCCCGGCAAAATCCGCTGCATATATGATTATTATGCCGCCTTTTACGGGCTGACTGACTTTCCGCCGGTGCGCTGCAACGCGCCCTGGGTCTCGACGGTGGTCGAGGCCGATGGCACCGTCCGTTCCTGCTTCTTCCATCACGCCCTGGGCAATATCCGCCAGACGCCCCTGCCGGACCTACTCAACAGCCCGGAAGCCATCGCCTTCCGCCAAAACTTGGATATGGACACCGACGCCATTTGCCGGAAGTGTGTCTGCTCGCTGAACTTGCGGCCAACGGTGAAGGTGGGAAATGGTAGTAGGTAGTAGGGAGTAAGTAGTAAGGGGAAAAACCCTACTACCTACTCCCTACTACCTATTGGGAGTTAACAATGCCTCACAAAGTTGTTCTCTACAATCCGCGCGCTGTTTTCTGGACCATGCCGCTGGCTTTGATTGCCCTGGCCTCGGCCCTGGACCGAGACAAGTATGAAGTGGTCATCGTAGATGGCCGGCTGCACTCGACGGAAAGCCTGTTGAGCCAGCTTGACGAGGCCCTGTGCCTGGGGGTAACGGTGCTCACCGGCGCACCGCTGCGCGACGCCCTGGAAGTGACCCGCGCCGCCCGCGCTCGCCGGCCTGATTTGCCGGTGATTTGGGGCGGCTGGCACCCCTCCCTTTTCCCGGAAATGTGCGCCGCCGAAAGCGCCGTCACCGCCGCCGTCATAGGCCAGGGCGAAGAAACCTTTGCCGAAATCGTCGAACACTTAGCCGCCAACGCACCCCTCGACAATATACCCGGCTGCACCCTTCATCCTTCCACGCATCACGCACCACGCACCACGTTTCCCCGCCCCATGCGCGACATCAACACCTTTCCTCGCCACGACTATGATTTTATCTCGATGGAAGATTACTTTAAGCTCAAAGGCCAGCGCCAGCTTGATTACATCTCCTCGCAGGGCTGCCGCTTCCGCTGCAACTTCTGCGCCGATCCAGCGGTTTACAATCGCGGCTGGTATGGCTACTCGCCGGAGCGCATGGTCGGCGAAATTGCCGATTTATGGCAGCGGCATCGCTTTACCGATTTGAACCTGCAAGACGAGACCTATTTCACCCAGCAGAAACGGGTCGCCGCTGTAGCCGAAGGCTTTTTGCGCGAGGGATTGCAATTCACCTGGACCGGCACGATGCGGGCCGACCAGGGCCGCCGCCTTGACGACGCCACCTTTGCCCTGTGCAAACAATCTGGCCTGCGCCGGGTGATGATTGGCATGGAGGCCGGCTCGCAGGAAACTATTGATTGGATTCAAAAAGACATCAAAGTTGAAGATATGTGGATCACGGCGGAAAAGCTGGCCCGTCACAACATCGGCGCGATTATTAATGTCATCGTCGGCTTTCCCGGCGAGCCGGCGGAGAGTGTGGCCGAGTCGCTGCGGGTCGCCCGTGAGCTGCGGGCCATGAGCAGCAACTTTGAACTGGCCGTTTTTTATTTCAAACCCTATCCCGGCAACCCCATCGCCGAGCGGCTGAGAGCACAGAATTATCGCTTCCCGGCCACGCTGGAGGAGTGGGCCGATTTTGATTACATCGGCAGCGGCAACGACTGGTTGAGCGAGGCCCAAAAGCGCGAAATCGAGCATTTCAAGTTTTACCAGCGTTTTGCCTACAGCGGCAATCGCAATCCGCTGCGCTGGCCCTTGCAAACCTTGTCCCGCTGGCGGGTTGAACGGCGGGCCTATGCCCTGCCGTTGGAGCGCAAACTGGTCGAGTGGCTCAAACCGGCCCAGGCGTTGTCATAATTAACTCCATGTCATTTCGAGGCCAGAGGTCGAGAAATCTCTTGGGTATAGCGCGTTAATAACATGTCTTTTCGCCTCACGCCTCACGCCTCACGCTTCACGCCTCACCTCCTCTCTCTGCTCCTGCTCCTTTACTTCTGGGCCACCGGCTTGACCAACCTCGACCGCTTCCCCAAAACCCACGAAGACGAGTCCTGGCAGGCCGCCCCCGGTTACACCTTCTGGGCCGAAGGCCGTTTTGGGACCGACCTCTTTGCCGGCTTCTACGGCATGGAGCAGCATTACTACGGTTTTATGCCCCTCTTTCCTATTTTGGTCGGTGGGGCGCTGCATCTTTTTGGCCTGGGGCTGTTTCAAGCTCGACTCGCCCCTCTGGCGCTCATCCTCCTGACTCTGGCCCTGACCCACCGGCTGGGAACAAAACTATTTTCGCCCTGGCACGGCGCCCTGGCTGTAGCGATTTTAGCCACCTGGCGCATCGCCGGGCCTTTTTCCCACCTGCCCAGCGGCATCCCCCTGGCCGATGTCGCCCGCATTGTTCGTTATGACAGCGCCGTGCCGGTGTTTGGTCTGGCTGCATTGCTAATTCTGGTGCATGTGTTAACTTCAGACCGGAGACCGGAGACCGGAGACCGGCAACTTACAAAGTTCACAATTCACAATTTCTTCATCGGCTTCCTCGCCGGCCTCGCCGTCCTCAGCCACGTCTACGGTGCGTTTTGGCTGCCGGCGCTGCTGTTAGCCGCCTTGTGGATTCGGGGCCGACCAGCCATCAAACCGGCTGTCATCACTCTGATTGGCTTCGGCCTGGCCTTGACGCCTTGGCTGCTCTTTGTCGCTTCCGGCTGGAGCGATTTTGTCCAGCAAAACCGCAACTACGCCGACCGCTTTGGCTTGTTGGACAGCCGCTTTTATCTAATCAACCTGCTGAACGAAGTCGAACGTTACGATCCCATTCTAAATGGCGCCAAGCAGTCGCTGGGGGCGTGGCTTTGGCTCATTCTATGCAGTTTAAGCCTAATTTGGCTTTTAAAGCGCAGCCTTACAGGGTGGGTAAATATTCCTCCCTCACACCCGGTCTCCGGTCTCCCGTCCCCGGTCATTTCATCTTGTATTTTGGTAGCGGTTTTAATCACTCTAGGCAGCTTGTTTACCCTGTTACTCTCTTTCAAAACCTTCAGCTACCTGGCGACGCTGTGGCCGCTGTTTGCCCTAGTTATCGCGGCGGGTTTTATACACCTCTGGCAAGCGCCAACCCCTCGACGCTGGTGGCGGCCTATCCTGGCCCTGCTTTTTCTGCTGGGTATGGCCGAAGGAATTTTGACATCGGTACGGCTTCATCAGACAGCCCGGCGGCTAACCCCGTATCAAACTTTTTCCAACACGATTGCCGCTCACCTTCCCCCGCAGAGCCGGGTGATGGGCTTGCAGCATTACTGGCTGGGCCTGGCTGTCCACCGTCAAAACTACCAGAGTGTTTTGGTCCCCATCTTTTGGACCAATCCCAACTATGTCTCGCAGTCGCTTTCTTTTATGCAGGCGGCGCAGATGAGGCCGCCCCAAATCATCCTGCTCGATCAAATCATGCTCGATTTTCTGGCCGAAACCACCGAGCCAGACCATCCATTGCACCAACTCGGACAGGATATCTGGACCTACCTGGCCCAACGACAGGCCCGACTCATCGGCCAGCTAGATGATCCCACCTATGGCCGGATGCAGATTTATCAACTTGAAAAATAAAAACCAGGAGTCCAAAGCTTGCTTTGGAAAGTGATTGCCAACCCTAAAAACCTGTTACCAGGGCTTGCTCTCCTGTTGGTCATCATCGGCCAGCTCAACTACCTGCCGGCCCGGCTCGATTATTTACGCCAACTGGCGGTATTTGCCCGTACCGAACCGGGGGAGGCCGCTCGCATGGCTTATTATCCCGCCAGCTACGATTTATTGGTCTGGGTCGAACAGCACACCGACTCTGACACCACACTGTTATTACTCACCGCCAGCCCGCGCACCTACGGCGACCCGGCCTACGTGCTGTACCACCGGGCGCTCTATCACCTGTACCCTCGCCCCGTCTGGTGGGCCGCGCCCGTTCCCGCCAATCGTTACCCGGCCTGGTGGCTACCCACCGACCTGACCGAAGCCAACATTTTAACCCTGGCCGAAAAACACGAGGCAACTGCCATTTTAGCGGATGGGTTTGACCACCCTCCCATCTCCGGCGCCGTTATCTCTTTCGATGGCGATACTTATCTTATTTTTTTGGGAGACAGTAGTCAGAAGCCAGTAGTCAGTAGTCAGAGGGAAGAAGTTGATCGCCAATGGGAATCCCGTAAGGAAAGTGCCCAATGGATCGGCAGTCGGCGGTCAGTGGTCGGCGGTCTACTCCTCTTGCTTGGCGCCATTCTTTCCATCTGGCTCTGGGGCGACATGCTGTATCACCTCACATTCCATCATTTAGCCGGTTCCTGGCCGCTTCGCCTGGCGGTGGGCTGGCTGCTGGGCTGTGGAATCGCCTCGCTGGCTGCTTTCTTACTGCCTTGGCTGGGGCTATCACTGATCCCGGCCGTCATTGGGTTAAGTATCCTGGGCTATTTGCTCTGGCTCTACACCCATCGGACAGCCTTTGAAAATAGCTTTCTCCCCCCAACCTCCTCTCCCACCGGGAGAGGGGAAGTCGCGTCAGCGACGGGGGTGAGGGTTTTTTCGTGGCTCGTCCAAAAACAGCGGCTTCGTAACCTCTCTCTTGCCCCTCTGCTCCCCCGCTCCCCCGCTCCCCTGCTCCTCTTCACCTTCCTCGTCCTCCAAATCACTCTGGTCGCCTTCGCCGCCTGGGCCAGTCCGTTGACCGACTGGGATGCCTGGGTTAACTGGGCCAGTAAAGCCAACGCCCTTTACCTTGACCAGACTCTCTCCCCAAACTTGTACCACCACCCCGCCCGCCTGCCGACCAACATGGACTATCCATTGCTGCTGCCTCTCGTCGAAGCCTGGTTTTACACCTGGCAGGGCCGCCTGTATGAACCGGCGGTCAATCTGATCTCATTTCTGTTTTATCTGGCCCTCCTCCTGCTGTTCTATCACGCCGCCCGCCGCTTCGCTGCCCCCACTCCCGCCCTGGGTTTCACCCTACTCTTAGCCACTATCCCTCGTCTCGAACGCCCCGCCGCCACCGGCCTGGCCGACATCCCCCTGGCCGCCCTCGTTCTTTTATCTTTTCTTTTACTCTTTGAATGGCACAACTATTCCACCCTCCAACCCTTCGACTTTGCTCAGGACAAGCCCTCCAATCCTCCACTCCCTCCAACCTCCAACCTTCCAACCTTCCAACCTTCCCCCCCGCTCCCCCGCTCCCCCGCTCCCCTGTTCCCCCTTGCCCTCCCCTCCGCCCTCCTCCCCTGGCTCAAAAACGAAGGCTGGCTGTGGTGGGGCCTGATCACGGTATCACTGCTGGCCGTTCTCATCCGGCAGGTCAAGCGCAACCACCTCCCCCCTCGAAAAGCCGCCTTCTTATTTCTTATTTCTTATCTCTTACCCGCTCTCACCCTCCCCCTGCTCTGGCAGCTCTTCTTAACAATGTTTGGAACCTACCGTTTCACCTTTTTACCTTTGACTCTCCCCACATTTTGGACTAATCTAAACCGGCTGCCACCTATTGGCTGGCACATGCTGGCTCGGCTGTTAAATCCCTACTGGAACTTCATCTGGCTGCTGGCCGGCCTGATCCTGTTCACGCGGGGGCAGCGTTGCCTGGCGGCTCGCGGGGGCTGGCTCATCATGCCGGTCATCGGTTTCGTGGGGTTGGTCAGTTTATCTTATGTTTTCAGCCGCTTCGATCCCTTTCTGGCCCACCTCAACAACTCCGCCGAGCGGCTGATCCTACAAGCCGCCCCGCTGGCGCTATGGTGGCTGTTGGGTCAGAGCGTGGCGTTGGGGTGGGTGAAAGGAGCAGAGGGAACTGAGAAATAGTCAGCCCTTAAAACCATAATCACTATGTTTGCACTTTTCATAACCAGCCAAAATTTGAACGCAGATGACGCAGATTCAACTGATTTTCGCTGATTTTTTATAAATTTTTCTGCGCCAATCTGCGTTTATCGGCGTTTATCTGCGTTCTATTTAAAAAGTGCAAAGGTAGTGAACCTGAGTTTCATAGGCTGAAACCGATAACTTTATAGGCTGGAGTTGGTGTTATTGCTCATTACAAAAATCTTTCGCCCGATCTTTGCCGTAGGCTTCGGCCTGGGGCTGGGGCTGCTCTTGATTGAATTGTTATTGCGCCTGCTGCCGGGGTTGCTGCCGCTGGAAACCCACTCGCAATTGAGTCAGAAAGCGGGCTGGCTGGCGGCGGTTGGGCTGCCCCAATTTTTGGCCGAGTACCGGGCGCTGTGGGAAGAGGATGATTTTCTGCGGGAGCGGATGAAACCCAACCTGGACACAGTAATTCACGGCAACCCGGAATACCCGGCCTGGCCAATCAAAACAAGTTCCCTCGGCGGGGGCCAGGCTGGCTTCCGTGATACGCTGCCCGCTGAAACCAGGCCCTATGCTTTGGTCCTGGGCGACTCCTTTGGCTTTGGCGTCGGCGTGACCGCCGAAGAGACCTGGCTGGAGCAGGTGGAAGCTCAAACCAGCCTGACCTTTGTCAATCTATCCCAAGTCGGCGCGTCCTCACTGCAAGAGGCGCGCATTTACCAACGCTATGGCCGCGACCTGCCGGCCCAGGTGGTTTTCTGGATGTTCTTTCAAAATGATCTCAAAGATAATCTACGCTTTGCCCAGTGGCTCAACCCCGACGAAGATGTACCCCAGGCGGTTCGTCTGCCCAGCCAACCCTGCGCCGGGGCGCTGCACAGCTTGCTCAAGCGGTATTCTCTGGCCTACGAACTGCTGCTCTACTGGCGGCACACCTGCGAGTATTCGGCCATGACCGCTACGCCCACCTACCGGGATGACCACCTGACCTTGACTTTCTGCCTGGATCACGACATTTGCGACCCTCAGGTGCAAGCCCAGATGCTCGCCGCCGGTTGGCCGCTCACCCGGCAAGCCCTGCAAGACACGCTGGCCCTGCTTGAGCCAACCGGGGCCACTCTGATTATTATCATCGTCCCGTCCAAAGAGCAGGTCTATTGGAAACAGTACCGGCAGGTGGCAGCTCTCCCACCAAGTTACAAGATTGACCAACTCATCGAACCACTGCGCCGCTTCTGCGTCGCCGAACACCTGCGCTGCCTCGACCTCACCCCCGTCTTCCGCGCCGAAGCGCAGCAGGGCCGGCAGCTTTACTTCCCGGTTGACATTCACTGGAACGCGGCGGGACACGCGGTGGTGGCGCGAGCAGTGGAACAGCATTTGCAGCGGGAGAATTTGTTACCGTGATACGTGATGCGTAAAAAAGTTCACGCATCACGCATCACGCATCACACTCTATCCTATGACTCACTTTAACTCGACCCATTTCCACGATCTCCACGTCCACACCCGGCCCCACTCACCGGATGCCCACTGGCGGGCGACCCTGCCGGCCATGCTCAAAACGGCGGCCACAAACGGGGTCTGGACAGTGGGCCTGGCCAACCATTACTTTCTCAATACCGACTTCAAGATTTTTCAAAAACTGCGCCAGGAAGTCGTCCAAAAAACGCCGCCGGGAATGACCGTTCTGGTGGGGGCTGAACTGTGTGTACTGGATACCGCTGGAACCATCAACCTTACCCCCGCCGAAGCCGCCCAGCTCGACTTTGTGTTGGCCGGCCCGCATCACTTCAACCAGCGTTGGGTTGAAAAACCGCTTAAGGGCGATGCGGCGGCTTTTGTGGCCCAGCAGCATACCGCACTGCTGGGGGCAGTCAAAAATCCATTGGTGCGGGGGCTGGCCCATCCCTGGATTATCAGCATCCAGCACGCCGCCCACCGCTGGGGTTTCACTACTGCCGAATTTTTGGCTGCCTGGACTGAAGATCACTTTGCCGAACTGGGCGAAGCGGCCAAAAATTACGATACGGCCATCGAGATTGGCATGGGCATTCACCTGATGGCCGAACATCAGGGTGAGCTTTTTTGGCAAAAATATGCCAGGGGCTTGCAGGCGGCCAGAGCGGCTGGGGCCAAATTTTACTTCGGCTCCGACGCGCACCACCTGTTTGTCATCGCCCGCCTGGACTGGCTCCAGCCAACCCTGGCTCGCCTGGGCTTTACCCCGGACGACATCATCACCCCGGCTGATTGGTTAAAGCCTAAACTATAGATGACCCGATAAATGGTATCCCCGGTTGCCTTGTTGTGTCTTCTGTAAAATAAACGGAACACGCAACACGTATCCCGACCTATGATTAAGGTAAATTATCTTTATGACCCCAACCATAAATAACCTGCGTGTGCTTATTGTTGACGACAGCCCGGACATCCGCGAATTTGTCAGCGAATATATCTTGAAACCACGGGGGTTCAAGGTTGAAACGGCCCGCGACGGCGCGGATGGCCTGCGGAAAGCTTTGTCCCAGCCGCCCGATTTGATTTTAATGGATGTGGAAATGCCCAAGCTGACCGGCTTGCAGGTGCTGCGTGAACTGCGCCAGGCCCAACATCGCTCCCCGGTCATTCTGATGACCTCCCACGGCTCCGAACAGGTGGCAGTGGAAGGCTTTCGCCTGGGGGTACACGATTATGTGACCAAACCTTTTACCCCGGACGAAATGCTCAGCGCCATCGAACAGGCCTTGTATGTGACCCGTTTGCAGCAGGAAAAAGAAACACTGACCCGGCAGGTCATGCAAATCAATCAGCAGCTTGAGCAATATATCCACGACCTGAACACCTTGAACGAAGTCGGCAAATCCATCACCGCCTTGACGAGTCCAGCCACCATGTTGGAACGGATCGCCGATGCCGTGCTGTTTATGACCCACAGCCAGGAATGTGCCTTGAACCTGGTCAACCCGGAGACGGGCCAACTGCGCGAACCGATTCGCCGCCGCGCCGCCGGGTCAACCGGGCTGCTGGCTGCAAGCGCAGCCCCGGCTACTACGCTGGCTGTCCCCCTCCAACTGGGCCAAAAAGTGGTCGGCAATTTGCGCATCAGCAAACCGGCCGGCGAACCTTTCTCCTGGCACGACGAGCGGCTGTTGGGCATGCTGGCCGATTACGCCGCCATTGCCATCCACAATATGCAGTTGGTGCATCAACTGCAACTGACCAAAGAACGCGAGAAGCAGCAGATTCGGGGGGTATTTGAGCGGTATGTGGCCCCCAGCGTGGTTGAGCAAGTGCTGGCTCGGCCGGGCCAGGTGAGTCTGGGGGGAACGCGCCAGCAGGTGGCGGTGCTCTTTGCCGATTTACGCGGCTTTAGCACCTTTAGCGCCCGCACCGAGCCAGAGACGCTGGTCACGCTGCTCAACCAATATCTGCGGGCCGCCGCCGAGGCGGTTCTGGCCGAGGAAGGCACGCTGGACAAATTTATGGGGGATGCGATCATGGCCTTCTTCAACGCGCCGCTGCCCCAACCCGATTACTCCTTGCGCGCCGTTCGCGCCGCCTGGAAACTGTGCCGTTGGGTCGAGCGGCTGCACCAACACACTCCCCTAGCCGACCAGTTAAAGTTT
This sequence comes from Anaerolineae bacterium, assembly GCA_023151115.1. The sequence continues at coordinate 18,987 of JAKLJP010000059.1, read as the reverse complement.
GGCGTCGGCGTCGGGGTGGGCGAGGTGATTGTCGGCAATATTGGCACGTCTCAGATGATGAACTTCACCATTATCGGCGATACGGTCAACAAAGCCAAGCGGTTACAAGAGTCGGCGGGCGGCGGTCAGATCCTTATCGGCCAGGAAACCTATCAACTGGTGCAGCGCCACGTTGAGGCTCGCTGTGTTGATCACATTCAGCTCAAAGGACAGGCCCAGCCGGAGCCGGTTTATGAAGTGCTGGCGGTAAAGAAATTGTAAATTGCGAATTGTGAACGACTAATGAGGAATTTTTATTAACAATTCACAATTCACAATTCACAATTCACAATTAATTAGCATTTATGGGGGATAGACAAACCCCTTAAGATTCCTCATACTGATTATGTTTAGACTTGACCTGTCTTAAAGGATATGCCCGGTGTCAGATCTTATCGAAACGCTAGCGAGCTATGTCCCGGCCTTAATTACCCGTCGCCTGGCGGTTGACCCGGCGCCCATCACTGCCCCCACGTCTGAAACTCTCCCTGCCGCCGTTCTCTTTGCCGACATCTCCGGCTTTACCGCCCTAACCGAACACCTGGCCCAAAAAGGACCGGCCGGGGCCGAGGAATTAACCCAGCATCTCAATACCTACTTCGGCCAGTTGATTGACTTGATTGCTTTTTATAACGGTGATATTGTTAAATTTGCCGGCGATGCCTTGATTGCCCTCTGGCCTGCTTTGGATGGGTCGGGTAACTATGATCCGGCCTTTTTACCGGCGGCCTTGCAGCAGGCCGCCCGCTGCAGCCTGGAAGTCCAGCGGCAGTTAAATGCTTACCAGGTGGCTGCCGATGTCTCCCTGTCGCTCAAGCTGACCCTGGGCGCGGGCGAAGTGTTGACCATGCTCCTCGGCGGAGTGTATGGCCGCTGGGAATTTTTAGTCACCGGCGCGCCGCTGATCCAGGTGGGTCTGGCCGGCAATTACGCCCGCCCCGGCGACATCATCCTCTCGCCCGAAGCCTGGGCGCTGCTGCAAGCCAGCGCCGTCGGCGTCCCGGTTTTGCCCCCAACAGGTTCAGCCAACGGCGGGCCGAAAGAGGCCGTGCGCCTGACCAGTATGCGCCAATCTCTGGCCCCGCCTTCTACCACAAGTGGGGGGCTGCCGCTGCCTTACGAGGCCGAGTCCGGTCTGAGGGCCTTTATTCCGGGGGCTGTTCTGGCTCGCCTGGCCGCCGGACAGGTCGGCTGGCTGGCCGAGCTGCGCCGGGTGACGGTCATTTTTGTCAACCTACATGATCTGGATTACGCCATGCCTTTAGAGCAGGCCCAGACTCTAATGCAGACGTTGCAGACCAGCCTCTATCGTTTTGAGGGCAGCATCAACAAATTGAGCGTGGACGATAAAGGCGTCACTCTGATTGCCGCCCTGGGACTGCCGCCGCTGGCCCACGAGGATGACTCGGCGCGGGGTACGCAGGTCGCCCTGGCCGTTCAGGCCGAACTGCAAAAAATGGGCCTCCGCAGCGCCATCGGGGTGACGACAGGCCGGGCTTTTTGCGGCATGGTCGGCAACAACCGCCGGCGCGAGTACACCATGATCGGCGATGTGGTCAATCTGGCCGCCCGGTTGATGCAGGCTGCTGCTCCCTCCCTCAACGCCGCCCATGAAACGGGGGTGTTGTGCGATGGAGCCACCTTTCACGCCGCCCAAAACCAAATAAATTTTGAAGCTCTGCCGCCCATCAAGGTCAAAGGCAAAGCCGAACCCGTTGCCATTTATCGCCCCCTGAGCCCCAAGGCCGGGGTGAGCCGTCACCAAACCGCCCTGGTGGGCCGCGAGGTGGAACGGGAACTGCTCACCTCTCACCTGCAAACCTTGTTACGCAGTAATGGCGGGATTGTTGTCATTGAAGGCGAGGCCGGTATTGGCAAATCCCGCCTGGTCGAAGAGCTGATGCGGCAGGGGCATGCCCTGGGCGTAGTCGGCTGGTTGGGTCAGGCCAGCGCCATTGACAAATCCACGCCCTACCACGCCTGGCGGCATGTCTTTCGACAGCTTTTTAATTTAGAGGCTTTGCCCGATGATCCGGCGGCGCGCCGGGCGTATGTGCAGCGACAGTTGGAAACCAAGTTTGCCCCCGAGCAATCCACCACCATTTTGCAGGTCGAGGTGGGGCAGGCCGAAGGCGTCAAACCCACCTCGTATTTTGCCCAGTTAGCCCCGCTGCTCAACCCGGTCCTGTCGCTCGACTGGCCGGAGAACGGGCTGACCAAATATATGTCGGGCAAAGTGCGGGCCGATAACACCAACGAACTGTTAATCCATTTGTTACAGCAGGTGGTGCGGCAAGACGGCGAGATCATGCTGGTTTTGGAAGACGCGCACTGGCTCGACTCGGCTTCGTGGGGACTGGCCCTGCTGGTGGCTCAGCGGGTCCAGCCGATCCTGCTGGTGCTGGCCACTCGCCCCATAACCGAACCCCTGCCGCTTGAATACAGCGAATTGCTGCGCGACCCCCGCACCGAAAAAATTACCCTGGGCACGCTGCCTGAAGCCGATATGATGACCCTCATCTGCCAGAGGTTGGGTGTGTCTGAGTTGCCGCCGGCGCTGATGCGTTTAATTTCCGAGAAAACTAATGGCAATCCCTTTTTTGCCGAAGAAATTGCTTACGCCCTGCGCGACAAAGGGGCCATCTCGATAGCGAATGGCGAATGCCGGATTATTGATTTGCAGACGGCCGAACTGCCCGACACCGTCCAGGGCGTCATTACTCATCGGATTGACCAGATGGGGCCAGCGCAGCAATTGACTCTAAAGGTAGCCAGCGTCATTGGCCGGATTTTTGAATTTGAAACGCTGCACGATATTTACCCCATTGAAGCGGATAAAACCCGGCTGATTGACTATCTGACCGCCCTGGCCCGGCTGGATATTACCCAACTGGAAACCCCGGAGCCCGACCTATCTTACATTTTTAAGCATATCATTACCCAGGAAGTGGCCTACGATTTATTGTTATTCTCGCAGCGGCGCGAACTGCACCGGGCCGTCGGGAGTTGGTACGAACAATCCTACGCCGATGACCTGTCACCCTTTTACTCCTTTCTGGCCTTTCACTGGCAAGAAGCCCAGGTGACGCCCAAAGCCCTGGCTTACCTGGAAAAAGCCGGCGAGCAGGCCCTGCGTAGCTACGCCAACGAAGAAGCAGTCAGGTTTTTTAGTAAAGCGCTTTCTTTGGCAGGTGAGCAGGGGAGCAGGGGAGCAGGGGAGCAGGGGAGCAAGGGGGCAGGGGAGCAACCAATCTCCAATCTCCAATCTCCAATCTCCAGCCTTCCAACCCTCCAGCCCTCCAACCCTCCAATCCTCCACCGCACCGCCCTCTGGGAACTTAGATTGGGTGAAGCCTACGCCAGTTGGGTCAAATATGCTGAAGCGCGCGCCCATCTGGAGCGGGGTTTGGCCTTATTGGGCCAACCGCTGCCCTCCGGCAAGGTGAATTTAATCGTCGGGTTGGTGGGACTGGCCTTGCAGCAAACTCTCTACCGGCTCTGGCCGGCTCGCTTTATTGGCCGGCGCGCGGCGGAGCGAGAAACGCTGCTCGAAGCTGCCCACGCCTATGAGGGCCTAACCGCCGTCTACTACTTTGCCAACGAGACCATTCCCTCGCTGTATGCGGCCCTGCGCTCGCTGATTCTGGCCGAAGCCGCCGGTCCCTCACCCGAACTGGCTCGCGGTTATGCTTCGGTCGGGGTCATCCTCAGTTTTGTGCCGCTGCACGGCCTGGCCGAAACCTACTGCCAGCGCGCGCTGAAGATGACCCAACAGATCAACGATTTACCGGCGCGAGCCTGGGTGGCTCTTTTGGCCGGAATTTATTATGCCGGGGTGGGTGATTGGGAAAATGCGCGTGACCTGCTCCAGCAGGTGATGGAGGTTTCGGAGCGTTTGGGCGATCGTGCCCGCCGCGCCGACGGCCTGAGCAACCTGGCCCTGGTCGAGTATTTTCAAGGCCGTTTTGCGCACAGCGCCCGGCTGTTCGATGAACTGGAAGCTTCATCTCGGCGGCGGAGCGACGCCCACAATATGGCCTGGGCTTTGCGCGGCCAGGTTTACAATCTGCTGCCACAGGGTAAGTTTGACGAAGCCATGCAGCGGCTAACCCGGTTGGAAACACTGTTGGCCGAGAACCCCCAGGTGGTGGACGAGGCCCTGCCCATTGATTTGCACGGCTTGAAAGCGTTGGTCCATTTGCGCCGGGCCGAACCAAAACTGGCCCTGGCCGCCGCCGAGAAAGCCTCTCTCCTGATTGCCAAAACTTCCCCCACCTCTTATCTATCTCTACCCGGTTATGCCGGGGCCGCCGAGACCTACCTGACCTTGTGGGCGAGCAAGGAGGGTCCGGCCCTCAAGCGCGCCGAGGTCCAGCGGGCCGGCAAGGCTCTGCGGAATTACGCCCGCGTCTTTCCCATTGGCCGGGCGCGGGCTTATCTGTGGCAAGGTACGTGGGAGTGGCTGGAAGGACGGCCCGGCCCGGCCAAAAAGTGGTGGGCCAAAAGTTTGCAAGCCGCTAAAAGATCAGGGCTGCCCTACAGCGAAGGGCTGATCCATTACGAAATCGGGCGGCGCTTGCCCCTGGCCGACCCGGAACGGGCGCGGCATCTGGCCCGCGCCTGCCGGATTTTAGCCCGCTTGGGCGCAGCCCACGATTTGGAGCAGGCCAAGGAGGCGCTGCGGTGTACGACGCCCAACTGAGCAACCTCATCTCAACCGCCCTGGCCCGCCTGCAAAGCGAGATGGCCGGGGCTGCGCCGGTGATGACCCAGCACGTGACCCGTTGGATGGAGCATCTGGCCGGAAGTATCCCGCCGGAGCATTACTTCAAACACCCGCAGGCTTTTCCCTCGCTGCTGTTACCTTGGTGGCTGGAAAAAAGCCTGAGGGAAATGCCTGATCTCGACTTTCAGGCCGATCTCGTTTACTCGACTATCAACGGCTACTACGCCATTCGCCTGGCCGATAATTTGATGGACGGCCATGCTACGGTAGAATACCAATTACTGCCGGCCCTTAACTTTTTCCAGACCGAATTTCAGGCGGCTTATCAGCCCTATTTTGCCGCCGGCCATCCCTTTTGGGATTTTTTCCGGGCCGCCTGGTTTCACTCCGCCGAGGTGACGCTGCAAGATGCCCTGCTGACCGAGCTGGACGCCGTTCAGTTCGAGCAGATCGCCGCCCAAAAAACGAGCGCGGCCCGGATTCCGCTGGCGGCGGTCTGTCACCGCTGCGGGCGAATCGACCGGCTTGAGCCGTGGTCGCGGCTGGTTGACCTGCTGGGCTGTTGGCACCAATTTCTCAACGACTTGTTCGGCTGGCACCGGGATGACGCACGCCGTACCGCCACCTACTTCCTCTCCGAGGCCGAACGCCGCCGCCGCCCCAACGAGCCGGTGCTGAGTTGGGTCGCCCGTGAGGGGTTTGGCTGGGGCATCGAGCAGGCGCAGGGTTGGATGTCGGCTTTGCAGGCGTTGGCTCAAGAGTTGGAGAGTCCAGAGTTGGTTGCTTATCTGGAAGCCCGCGAGGAAATGCTGCAACGACAGGCTACAGAGACATCTGCGGGCTTGGTTGCGCTGAGGAAACTTGCATCGGTGGGTAAAGAGTGGACGGCAATTTAGGCAAGAGATTATTACACAGAGAATCACGGAGAAGCCACAGAGCTTCACCGAGGAAATTAGGACTTCTCTGCATGTCTTTGTGGAGTCTGTGGGTAACTCCTTGTTCCTTTTTGGCCCGGTCTCCGGTCTCCATCGAAAGGAGGGAAGGGTGTCACAGGAAATGCTGAACCTTGACCTATTCGCTCTCGGCCAAAAGCACTTCCAAAACTTCCTGGCCGAGTTTGCCGCCTACGGCCTCCAGGCCGACCCCGGCCTGGAACTGCGCCGGGGCAGCGGCATGTTGTGTTATTACAGCCTGGAAGAGCGGCAGATTTATCTGTCGGTGCCGGATTTTAACCACCCGGCCGGCAAGCTGCAAGCCCTCTTTTTGCGCTCGCTGCTGGGCTGCCAGAGCAACGAGGAACTACTGCGCTTTTTCCAGTTGATGATTCCCCACGTGATTGCCCACGAAATGGCTCACCACTATCGCCATCGCTACGGGCTGTTTGGCGACAGTCTGTGGAATGAGGAGCAAATTGCCAACAAGCTGGCCGTGGCGGTAGTCAAGCACCGGCTGGCCCCGGAAGAGAAAACCTATGCCAAGAACTTTTTGCGCCGGGCCATCGAAACTCTCTCGGCCAAGATGGCCGAAAAAAATATTGCCGTTGACTCTTACTACAGCGTGCTGCACGCCCTCAACGTGTCTGGCCAGATTGGGGTGGCCGATTTTGAGAATATCGAGCTGATTCAAAGCGTTTTGGGGGTGGAGGCGGAGCGGATGCTACAAGGCAGCGGCCAGCTTTCCGGTGCGCTGGTCGAGCGCCTGGAACAGCGTGACGACCTGATCGAGGCGATTGATGAGCAGTACGCCGCCGATCAAATCAAGTACATTTATTATCATGTCGGCTGGCTGTACCTCGATCTGACCAGCCGCGAAACCGAATATGTGGACGAGTTTGCCCGGCTCTATCTGAACCTGGGCGTCGAATTGTTACCGCTGATCGAAGGCGACGGTGTTCCGTCTGACCAGGCCGTGCTGGCCTGCTTCAAGGCTTACCAGGATACCAGCCCGCTCTCGCCGGTGGCCGGGCGCTACTTTTACAAACGCTACCGCTCGCTGCTGCTGGCCCGGCTGAACGCGGTGGAATTGACTCTCGCCGCCCAGACCGAACGGTTGAAGCGCGAAGCCAGCCTGATTTTGGAAAACTGGAACGAGGGCGAGACCGATACCCTAGATTATTTGTCCCAATTGGCCCCGCCGGCCCTGCGCCCGCTTTTTCCGCATCTGATCGGGACGCAGCTTGAGTTGCCTCTGGCCATGCCGGACAATTTACCCAGTGACACAGACCGCCGCTTGTGGCAGTATGTCATGCAGCAGGCCCCAGACAAAGCCGCCGCGTATACCCTCTACCGGCTGGAACTGCTGGATCAAACCGACATCTATCGGCCCCTGCCCGCCGAACTCTTACTCAAACTGGCCCACCTTTTCTGCCTGGCCCGCTTTGCCCCCGGCGAAGTTGTCATCTGGGAAAACGAGCGCAACGATGATGTCTATTTTCTGATCGAGGGTAAACTGGAGGTGTGGGTCACGCGGGATGAGCAGCTGGTCAAAATTGGCGTTATCCGGCCCGGCGAAATCTTTGGCGAAATCGCCTTTTTCACCGCCGACCCGCGCTACGCCACCGTCCGCGCCGCCGAGCCGTCGCAGTGTTTTGTCTTGACCGATACCGATTTGCAATTAATGGCCTTTGAACACCCCACCATCTTGATGCAAATGGCCGGGGCCTTGGCCAAACGCCTGGCCGATATTTACAAGACCAGCCGGAAGGAGACGGTGTAACTTAATTTTGGAGTACCGTTAAAGGTGAAACGTCTTGCGTCTTGCGTAAAAACGGAACACGCAAGACGCAAGACGCAACACTATTATTTTGAAAATACCAAAATCAAATTAAAAGGAGAAACAAAAATGTCTGACGCAAATGATCTGCAACTTTTGGTAGGTAAAATCTTAACGGATGAGAAATTTGCCGAGGCGCTGGCCCAAAACCCGGAACAGGCCCTAAAAGAGGCCGGTATTGACCCGAATATTGATCTGATCGAAGCCCTCAAAGGGGTAGATGCCGAGGCCCTCAAGGGGCTGGCCGCCGCCTTTGGCGAAAACCAGGCCGCTGTTTGAGTGTTACTACTCAAGCCCATGTCATTTCGAGACCGAAGAGCCTGCCCTGAGCGAAGTCGAAGGGTCGAGAAATCCCCAGGACGCAACATGTAAAAGTAACGTGTTGGAGATTTCTCCCTTCGGTCGAAATGACATGCCTGAACAGTTACGGCCTTTTTAACTATGAACTGGGCCGCGCCCTACCAGGTCAAACGCGACCAATACTGGCCGGAAGTCGAACAGTTTTTCAGCCATCTGCCGCCGCAGTTGCTAAAGCAGGGCATGCTACTGAAGAACGACCTGGCGACTTTCTACGCCGAGACCGGCCAATTCAAAAATATTCTTTGCCGCCGGCATGACCATCCGCTGCTGTACTGGCACTTCTGGCTGCTGGATGATTGGGCTTATCCAGCTTCGAGAGACCGCGCTGAACTCGAACGGCGGCCGTTCCTGGCGATGGTTTTCGCGTTTAGCGCGGCCTATACTCAGGAACTTATCCTCGACCAGGGCAGCAACTTTGATTCCAGTTTTCTATTTTTAGCTCAGGCCCTCCATCATCAGGCTGATGTTCAGTTGGCTCACCTCTTCCCCGGCGATTCTCCGTTTTGGGTCTACCAGCAGACGTTTTGGCAAGAACGAGCCGAGGCCATCCTGACTCCTGACCCCCAGCCCCCAGCCCCCGACCCCCAACCCCTGGCGTTTACCAAAATTCCCATCGCTGCGGTTGCTCTCAAAACAGAACGAGAGGCGTTGCTGCCTCAACTCAGCGCCCTGCTCGACCGGCTCAACCTTGTGTTTCAAATATTGCAGGATATTTCGACCCTGAAGCGGGATTTGGGCCAGGGGCGGCTCACCTATCCCATCTGGCGAACGGCGCAGGCGGCGGACCTGGACCCAGTGCATCTGCCCTCGCCAGAACGGGTATTGGGCGCGCTTGTTTTGACCGGCACGGTCGAGACCATTGGCCGAGAATGTCTGGCGGAGCTTGAGGCCAGCCGGGCTGTGGCTGAGTCGCTCAATTTGCCCACATTTGCCGCATACACTGGCGAGATGGCCGCAGGGGTAGACGAGATGAGGGAATTATTCTCTCTCAAAGCCAGGCCCAAAGACAGAGCGGCCTCGACTCCGCGCCGGCCCTTGTTTGCGCCTTATGTTGACACCCTGCCCAAAGTCATCGAGATGGCCGAGGGCTATTTGCTGTCTGACCTAACCTTTCGGGAAAGCTGGGAAATCCAGCGGCGGGGCGTTTTTGGGGCAGCCGAGATGACCGCCAAAGCCTTCCCCATGGGCCTGATTGCCGAAATCCTCAGCCGGCACGGGCATGATATGGCCGCACCCATCAACCAACTCTTCGACACCCTCCAGGCGACCGGCTGGCGCTATTACGACCATCCTCATCTGCCGCCCGATGCCGACGACCTGGCCCTGGCCTTACGCCTGCATCCCTTCTCAACTGAGCCGGAACGCCACAAGATGATGCTGCAAACTCCGCTGCGCTGGCTGCAAGCCAGCATCGGTAAGTCGGGTGAAATTCCAGTTTGGCTGACAACCGGGGCCGAAGTTCAGCCGGATTATCCCTTCCTGGCGCTGTGGGGCCAGAGCTGCGCCACCGTCGAGGCTAATGTACTCTTGGGTCTGCTGGCTTTCGACGCGCCGGAGTATCAGGCGTTGATTGAAAAATCGGCCAGGCAGTGGTGCGAGCGGATTATCAGCCAGGGTTTGAGCGCCAACCGGCACTATGTGTCCCTCTATGCGCTGTGGACGGCTTTTGAATTGCTGGCTCAACTTCACCGCCGCATCGGCCAAGTTAACATTCAGGCGCAGCTTGATTTAGCCGGGCAAACTCTGCTTGAGCAATTATCCATCGAAGCCAACCGCCCCCATCTCACCCCTCAGGATACCGCTTTTTTGGGTCTGGCTTGCTTTTGCCTCGATCAAAGGAGTCCCCAGCTTGCTTTGACAACCGAAGCAATCGCTCTGTTTAAGCCAGAATGGACGACTCTCCTGTGTAAATCTCAGCGTTACGATGGCAGTTGGGCCGCCGAACCTCTTTACGGAACGCCCACCCGCGGCGAACTGGCCGCCTGGTACAGCAGCCGCCTGGTGACAACGGCGTTTTGTTATCACGCCCTCCGTTCGATGACAGTCAGAATCAGCAGGTCCAATTTTTCACTGTAGCTGGCGCATCCCTATGCGTCAGCGGGCGGCATAGGGATGCCACCCTCCGTTCGATGACAACCAGAATTGTTGAGAAAGATAGGGAAATGGAGTAAAATTGAGCAGTCCGTTCGGCAAAGGCGCCGGGGGAGTGCCAGACCAACGGGACAAAACGTATTAGGTAATTTAACTAAACCTTGAGGAGGTTCTCATGTTAGTCAACGAACGTATGTCCCACCCCGTCATTACTGTTTCTCCAGATACGCCCATTATGGACGCCCTCAGATTGATGGAGAGCGAACATATCCGGCGAGCGCCGGTCGTCAAAGATGGCAAATTGGTCGGTATCGTCGCCCAAAAGGATTTGCTTAACGCTTCTCCATCCCCGGTTACCTCGCTCAGCGTGTGGGAAATCCACGATCTGGTCAGCAAGATCACCGTTAAACGGGTGATGACGCCGAAGGTGATCACGATTCAAGAGGATACCCCGCTGGAGGAAGCGGCCCGGCTGATGGCAGATCATCGCATCGGCGGACTGCCGGTGCTGCACGGCGATAAGATAACCGGCATCATTACTGAAACCGATCTTTTCAAAGTCTTTCTCGAACTGCTGGGGGCGCGTGAAAAAGGCGTGCGGCTGAGTATGCTGATGGAAAATCAACCCGGCGAAATCGCTAAAGTGAGTCAGGCCATTTTTGAGATTGGAGGAAATATCGTGGCCCTGGGCGCTTTTGCCGGCGATGATCTGTCTACCTCCCTGGTGACAATGAAGGTGGTCGGCCCGTCGCAGGAACAATTAAAGACCACCATTGAGCCATTGGTGGTCCGCCTGAAAGATATTCGGACCTGCTGAGTCCGTACTCTAAGGCAGTTCCAAGATTTAAATTAACCAAAACGTGTTGCGTCTCGCTTGCGTGCCTGCCCACAGGGAGCCTTCGGCTCTGGCGGCGAGTTCCGTCTACTTTACCTCACGTAAGAGGCAACACGCAAGATGAATATTGAGTAATTATTTTCTTGGAGCTGCCTAACCGTGCGGGTTGTACCCAAAACGCTCCATGAGCCAGATGAAAAGGTAATCGCGGCCAAAGAGAAGGCAACGGGCGGTGTAGTAGAGGCGGCGGTATAGCGGGCTACGCTGTACCGGGTCGTAATCTACCAGTAACAGGTCACGCGGTTGGGCAGCGGTAAGCATAAGGTTATGCGAGCGTAATAATGTACGCCGGAAGAAAAAACACCACAGCCGCCAGGGCAACATGAACCAGCGGTTGAGGCGCCGGCGTTCTGCCGGGCTGGAATGGGTGCGGCCATACAGGTCGGGCATCTGGCCGCTGTGGCAGTAAAAGTTCAGTGCGCGGCGAATCAACTGGCGTAGTTGGGCGGCCAGGTGGCGGCGTTCCTCGGTGCTCAGGTCGGCATAATTCACCTGGGCCAGTGGGCTGGCCTGGCGCAGATAGGGCTGCACTGCCACAAGCTGGGCCTGCCCGCCGTTGTTACAGGCAATCAGGTAGTAAGTCGGCAGACTGTGCTCTGGACCTACAGCACTGGCAAATGCTTCAGCCGCAGTTCGCCGGGTTTGAGCCTGGTGAAACAAAGACGCTGGTTCGCTGGGGCTGTCGCATTTAACCTTGACCACAAAGCGCCGGTCGTCGGTGGTGTAAACTTCGGTTTCGTTGCCCCCGCCAATCCGTTCCAGATGCAGGTCGGTATCGAGTGGGGCAAATAAAGTATCCGTGTGCAGAGTCGTCACGTTTTATCTCCTCTGAAAATAGACTGCTGGAGCGCAAAGCTTGCTTTGCCAAGTCGCAAGGCAAGCCTTGCACTCCATTTTCACACTTCGTGTCGGTGGTGTGCCGTCAGGCTCGTGAACACTCGTTCGTAAATATATACGTAGGGGAGAGGCGCAAGTTGCATAGACGTAGCTCAAGAAAGTTAAGACTTGGCTCGCCGGTAAAAGAAGACCCCACCGGCGGTAGCGCCCAGAAGTAGACCCAGCGGCAGAAAGCAAAAGCCGACCACAAAGCCGCAGTAGCCTTCAAAGCAGGAGATGTCAAACAGTTCCACACTGAGAACGCCGAGAAAAATACCGGCCACTGCGCCGGCGACTGCCCCCAGTGCGGCTCCGCCCAGGGGCAGCAGCCAGTGTTTCATCAATAAGCTCCCAGTTGGCGCAGCCGCTCATCGCTGATGCCAAAATAATGGGCAATCTCGTGTTTTACCGTTTGCTGTACTTCGGCCACCACTTCCTCAGGCGTGTCACAGCTTTCGGCAAAACTGAGCCGGTAAAGGGTAATGGTATCGGGCAGGGCCATATTGTAATCGCCAGTGCGCTCGGTTAAAGGGATACCCTGGTACAGCCCCAAGAGTAACTCATCCGGCTCCAGGCCCACCTCTGCCAATTCTGCTGGGGTGGGCCGGTCGGTAATCAGCACCTCGATATTTTCCAGCTTGGTTCTGAAAAACTCCGGCAGTTCGTCCAAAGCCTGGACCACCAAGGTTTCAAATGTTTTTACGCTAAGTTTGACCGGCATGGCTGCCTCCTCTCTGTTTGGCACTAACGCTTTTTATTATCTTGCCATTCCTAAAAAAAGCAAAGCTATTTTGACCCCTTGACGAAGTCCACTTATTCTGTTACAATTGCTGGTATACTCTTGGGCATACCAGAGAGATACCAGCAGGTCTATTTTTGGAAGGTAGGCCAAGTTAGGCAACCAGGATGGCTACAGAAACAGACCTTAAACGCCTCGCAGAGCCAAAGCCGGTATACGTTCAGGTGGTTGAACATATCCAGCACTCCATTGAAAAGGGGGATCTGCTGCCAGGGGATCAACTGCTGCCAGAGCGTGAACTGGCCGAGAAGTTCCAGGTCAGCCGTACCTCGATGCGGAAGGCGCTGGCGGTGCTGGCTGGCATGGGGGTCATCGAAGTAAGCCCGCGCGATGGGGCTTATGTACGGCGGCGCAGTTTGACCGGGGTGGTCGAACCGCTGACCCAGGTCCTGTTCCGTGAGCGGGCTAACGTTTCGCATCTGTTTGAAGTCCGCCAGATTATCGAGATTCAAGCGGTTCGGCTGGCGGCAGAACGCCGCACCGAAACCGACCTGCAACAGCTGCGCGAGTTAAACCGGCAGTTTGAAAGCGATTTACGCCAGGGCTTTCTGGCCGGTCAATCAAACACCCGCTTTCACCTGGCCATTGTCGAGATGGCCAAAAATCCCCCCTTGACCGAGATTTTCAGCCCCGTTCTCACTGCAACCATGGAAGTCTATGCGCTGTCGCGCCAGCGCAGTCTGTACAACACCCATAACCTGCTTCAGTTTGCCGACGAGCACGAGTGGATCATTAACGCCATTGCCCAACAAAAGCCTGATCTGGCAGCCCAATTATTGGCCAAACATATTGATGACGCCCGGCGGCGGGTGGAGGTAGAAGAGGATCATCATTAGTTGCCAGTGGACAGTTATCAGTAACCAGTAATCAGTAATCAGTCTGACTACTGACTACTGATTACTGTTCACTATTTACAGGAGTGTCCAATGCTGCAAGATTTATCAACGGAGAGAATGTACCAAATTTTAACACCAGAAGGCCGGGTAGTAGGGGAGCTGCCCGATTTGCCAGCGGAGCAGCTTGTGAGTTGGTATCGCTGGATGATCTTTGGGCGGGTTTTTTCTGACCGCCTGGTAGCGCTCCAGCGCCAGGGCCGCATGGGAACTTTTACCCCGCTTAACGGGCAAGAAGCAGCTTCATTGGGTCTCGCGGCGCCCCTCCAGCCCAAAGATTGGCTGGCGGCGTCGTACCGCGAGACCCTTTCTTATTTAGTCAGGGGTGTCTCACCCCTGGCGATTATGGAGTGGTATCGCGGTTATATTACCCAACGTTTCTCGCGTGAGAAGCGTTGTTTGCCTCTGCAGGTGGTGCTGGCGGCCCAGACGCTGCATGGCGTAGGGATCGCCATGGCCCTCAAGTACGAAGGCAAGCCTGAAGTGGCCGTGACCGTTTGCGGCGATGGCGCGACCTCTGAACCCGATTTCAACGACGCGCTCAATTTTGCCGGCGTTTTCAAAGCCCCCCTCGTTTTTATTGTGCAAAATAACGGCTGGGCCATCTCAGTACCCAGGCAACGCCAAACGGCGGTAGAACACATTGCCTGCCGGGGGGTTGGCTTTGGGGTACCGGGTTGCGTGGTTGACGGCAATGACCTGCTGGCAGTCTATCGAGTGGTCTCCGACGCCGTTACTCGCGCCCGCGCCGGTGATGGGCCGACCCTGATCGAAGCCATCACCTATCGCATGGGTGCTCACAGCACCGCCGACGACCCAAACAAATATCGTTCCCAAGCTGAACTGCAAGCCTGGGCCAAGCGCGATCCCATCGCCCGCTTCCGCAAGTTTTTGCTGGATCGCTTTATTCTGGATGAGCGGGATGACGGGCGTATGTGTGAAGAAGTGAAAGCCGAAATTCAGGAAATCGTTGAAACCTACGAAGCCCTGCCGCCGCAGAACCCAGCTCAACTTTTTGAGGTAGTTTACGCCGACATGCCACCGCAGCTTCAACGGCAGCGTATGGATATGGTTGCAGCCGGTTAAGAGATTAGAGATTGGGGATTGGATAATCTCTAATCTCCAATCTCTAAAGCTAAAAGGGGGGTAATCAATGTCAAACTGGACCATGGCTCAGGCTATCAACAATACGCTGGCTTTAGAATTGGAACAGGACCCGCGCTTGCTGGTTTTTGGGATAGATGTGGGTAAGAACGGGGGGGTTTTTCGTGTAACGGATGGTTTGCAGGCTCGTTTTGGGGAGAATCGGGTTTTTGATACCCCTCTGTCGGAGGCAGGCATTGTCGGGACGGCCATCGGTATGGCCCTGTATGGTTTGCATCCCGTGGCCGAGCTGCAATTTGCCGGTTTTAGCTACTTGGCGTTTAATCAGCTTGCTTCGCAGGCAGCTCGCTTGCGGACCCGCTCCGGCGGCACGTTTAATGTACCCTTGGTGGTCCGTGCTCCGTTTGGCGGCGGAGTACGCACCCCAGAACTCCACTCGGATAACGTCGAAGCGTTTTATATGCATGTTCAGGGACTTAAGGTGGTCATTCCATCCAATCCCTATGATGCAAAGGGCTTGCTTCACGCCGCCATTGCCGACCCCGATCCGGTGCTGTTTCTGGAACATATGAAACTCTATCGCTCTTTCCGCCAGGAGACGCCGCCCGAACGTTATACCATCCCACTGGGTCAGGCAGCGGTGGTACGGGAAGGGCAGGATGTGAGTGTGATTGCTTATGGGGCGATGGTTGGGGTGGCCCTGGAAGCGGCGACTCAGGTCGAGCAATCCGACGGGGCAACGGTTGAGGTAATTGACCTGCGGACCATTGCGCCGATGGATGAGGAGACGATTGTGGCTTCGGTCAACAAAACCGGCCGGGCCGTAATTGTGCATGAAGCGGCGCGAACCGGCGGCGTGGGGGCCGAGGTGAGTGCGGTAATCAGCGAGCGCTGCTTGTATTCCCTGCTCAAGCCCATCGAGCGGGTGACCAGCCCGGATACAGCTTATCCTGTGCCGATGGTTGAAGACCTGCTGCTGCCCTCCCCAGAGCGGGTGGTCAAGGCCATCCGCCGCACTTTAGAACCGTAGTCAATATTCACCATTCTTCAAGGAGCTGCTGTGTACGAATTCAAATTACCCGACGTGGGCGAGGGGATTCATGAAGCTGAGATTTTGGCCTGGTTGGTCAAAGCCGGTGATACAGTCAAAAGAGATCAACCGATTTTGGAGATACAGACTGATAAGGCGGTAGTAGAGATACCATCGCCGGTCAGCGGGATGATTGCCGAAATCCGGGCTGAACCGGGCCAGGTGGCTACCGTGGGGCAGGTGCTGGTGGTGATTGAGGCGGAAGGAGCAACAGAGAAACCCAAAACGACTCCACCTGCCGCCGTGTCCGCTCCTGCCGCTGCTACTACTTCGACTGGTTCCCCCCAACGGGTGCTGGCTGCTCCCGCCGTGCGTAAACTGGCCCTGGAGTTGGGGATTGACCTGACCCAGGTCGCCGGGTCTGGGCCAGCCGGACGGATTCTGCCGAGCGATGTACGAAAGGCGGCGGAACAACCTCAAACGCCGCCACCCAAAGAAGTAATCCAATCTCCGCCGCCTCAAGAAAATGGTAAAGGGTCAGAAAAGGCACCGGCTCCAGCGACATTGCCCGCTACTGCGCCGGTTCGACCTCAGTCAGGTGAAGAAACGATTGAGGAGGAAGCACTGCATGGGCTGCGCCGGCGCATCGCGGAGCGGATGGAGCAAGCCTGGCAGATACCGCACGTCACCACCTTCGACGAGGTGGACGTAACCAACCTGATCGCCTTGCGCGGCCATCTCCAGCCGGAAGCAGAGCGTCGGGGTGTCCGGCTGACCTATTTGCCCTTTATCATCAAGGCAACGATCCAGACGTTAAAGGAATTTCCCTATTTCAACGCCAGTCTGGATATGACCCATCAAAAGATTTTGTTGCGCCGCTACTACCATATCGGTGTGGCGACGGCGGTACCAGAAGGGCTGCTGGTGCCGGTCATCCGGCATGCCGACCAGCAGAATTTGTTGCAATTGGCCGGAGAATTGAGCCGCCTGACCGAAGCCGCCCGCCAGCGGGCATTGAGCATGGCCGAACTGTCGGGCAGCACCTTTACGATTACCAACTTTGGCAGCTTTGGGGCACAGCAGGGGACTCCCATTATTAACCCGCCAGAGGTGGCTATCCTCGGCTGCGGCCGGATTGAAGAAAAGCCGGTGGTGCGGGAGGGGCAAATTGTCGCACGAACCATGCTGCCCCTAGCCCTTAGTTTTGATCACCGCTTGATTGACGGGGCCGCTGCCGGTAGTTTCCTCAACCGGCTGAAAATGCTGCTGGCTGATCCTAATCTACTCTGGCTGGAATTGATCTAGTAAAGAAAACTCCCCGGCAAAACACCGGGGAGTTTTCGGATAGACTCAAAAAGCTGTTTTATCTCGCCTTAAAAACGCGAGTAAGAAGAAGGTGTGGCGGTCTCGTCAAAGCGATCATTCCAGCCTTGGCTGCGCCAGTTTTCGCGGTGGACATCTACTTCGACCGCGTCAGAATTACGCATAATCGCTTCAGCGGTAGCGGCGCGGGTGTCGTCTGCGCTAACCGTTACCAGTACCCCACCTCGTTTTACCCCTTCGGCGTAAAAGTGGGCGTCTTCTTCAGGAATACCCATATCAACTAACGCCGCCACAACCCCACCGGTCACAGCCCCGGTCACGGCTCCCACCGTGGCCCCGGCAGCGGCTGAGGTGAGAGCTGTAGCCAGACTACCCACAGCAATGGCTGGGCCAATCCCCGGAATCGCCAGAGCGCCGATGCCCATCAATAGGCCGGTCAACCCACCGACGACAGCCCCGCCAGCAGCGCCCACGCCAGCGCCCTCAGCCGGCCCCACATCGCCGGTGCGATCGGTGTAAGTCTCACTGATATTGTCCCGGTCAAGTACCATCTCCTGAGCCAGGACGCTAAAATCCGCGTTTGAAAAACCGGCATCTCTTAAAGCGTTAATCGCTTGATCGGCATCATAAGTATCTCGGAATAAACCGACAACTGTTTTCATTTTTTATCTCCTTTTAAGTATTGATGAGCCGCCTTTTGTAGCGTTCTCTCTCTATGATACTGGATTTCTCAACTCAGGACCATACCAAATTGAGTGATATTGGTTTTGGATTAGAGCTATTTTTCAATAGCTCGATTGGTTTATTATTGACCCGATCGTCAGATATGCCCAATGCTTGAGGGGTTTTGAAGCTTAGAGGATGACACGACTTTTGCATTGACATAAAGCGACACAAGTAGCACGTTAACAACTGAATACGCCCAATGAGGCGAGAATGAGGTACAATCCAGCTAAAAAGCTGGAGGTACTGAGCCATGATGCCGTTGGTTGCCTTTCCCGAAATGGTAGGGGATCAAGCTGAAGGAAAGTAAGCAAGCCTTGAAAAGCAGTGAACCGGTCAAGTGGCGGCAATACTTGTTAGGGGTCTGGCGGCGGCATCAAAACAAGCCCGAGGTAGTGGCTTTGTACGATAGTAAGTTGCGCATCGCCGAGCGCCTGCTGCAACAGTGGGTCGAATTGTATCCGGGCCTGAAGTTACCGGTGACCTTTGATAGCTGGTCTACCCAACCCGGCTTCTGCCATTTCATTGACCGCTTGGGCATGGCCTATGTCGGCGCCTTAACCGATGAGGCCGAACTGGTTCTGGGGACCGGTCGGGAACGACTGGACAACTTCGCCCAGCGGCTCAAGCAGGAACACCTCATCGCCGTCAAACAAGGCTAAGCACCTGTTTTCAAGCCGATCACCTTTCAGTTTAAGGGGCAACCGGAACAAGTCTACAGTTATTGGCAAACCCATCGGGTTCACAACTTTGGCAAAGTCCGGCTGGTGATTAACCACTACCGGGCTGACCTGACCGACAACCCGGTGTTTTACATCACCAAGCGCTTGCAATGGCAGGCCAAGGGTGTTAGCCACATCCGCCGCCATCGCTGGCCCGTTGAAGTCTATCATGAAGAAGGCAAAGCCGAAGGGTTGGATCAGTATCAACTGCGGGGCTTCGAGGCTATTGAACGCCATATGGCCTTGGTCGCCGTGGTCTATAGCTTACTGCTCGCCGCCCAACAGGACCCAGCCCTTCAACAGAAGCTTCAAGGTGAACTCAAGCTGGAACTTGAGGGCAGCGTCCCCTTCTGGCGGCGAGCGGCTCAAGCTCACAGCCTGTGGAGCCTGGCCTTGTTTATCAGGGCCGGTCTGGCCCAAGGCCAAACTCTCCATCAGGTGATGGGGCCGCTGCTACGGGCAGCCTGCGCTCACTAATCCTGCCAGCAAGCCTCCTTGGTGATGGTAAGTAGGGGAGAGGTAGAATAAGCTCTTTGTGGCCTTGATGTCGCATAAGCTACATTATACGACGTATAATAACAGAAGAAGAAGGGGGTGTCAAGCAGCGCTTCAGAGCGGCCATTGAGGTTTGGCC
>JAKLJP010000058.1 GCA_023151115.1 Anaerolineae bacterium | reverse complement strand
CCTATGGATAATTTGAATTATTCAGCTTACCATAGGTTGTCTTACCTGGCAATATTTTTTAGAACTGAACGACCCTGTTTATCTTTACCTTACTCATGTTCATTTTTACCTCAAAAAATTAAAAAACCGCAGTCTCTACTACCCTCAGTTTAGCAGTGACTGCGGCTCTCCGTGTAACAAAATATTGAAGACCGGGTGGGGTCGGTGAATAGACCAATGTCCTTCGGATTTCTCTAATAAACAATCATTAGCTCCATTTTATCACCGTAACCATACCCGGTCAAAATAAAAAAAGTGAAGGCAGGGCTGCGCCTACCTTCACTTTTTTGTTGGAGAGAATAGCCTTAAACGTCGAAGTACAGATAAAATTCGTGGGGATGCGGGCGCAGCCGGACAGGATCAACCTCTTCGGCCCGTTTGTAGTTGATGTAAGCTTCGATCAAATCGGGGGTGAAGACATCGCCCTTCAGCAGAAATTCGTGGTCGGCTTCCAGCGCGTCCAGCACATCCGAGAGGGAGCCAGGCGTGTTGGTGATTTTGGCCGCTTCTTCCGCTGGCAGGTCGTACAGGTCTTTGTCAATAGGTGCGCCGGGGTCAATCTGGTTTTGCACCCCATCCAGGCCGGCCATGAGCAGGGCGGCAAAACAGAGGTAGGGATTGCAGCTTGGGTCGGGGGCGCGGAACTCGACCCGCTTGGCCTTGGGGCTGGCGAAGTACATGGGGATGCGGCAGATGGCCGAGCGGTTGCGCTGCGAGTAGACCAGGTTGATCGGCGCTTCGTAGCCGGGCACCAGGCGGCGGTACGAGTTGGTAGTAGGAGCAGCAAAGGCCAGCAACGCCGGGGCGTGCTTCAACAAACCGCCGATGTAATACAGAGCCGTTTGCGACAGTTGGGCATAACCGGCCTCGTCGAACATAATGGTCTGACCGTTCTTCCACAAGCTCTGGTGGGTATGCATGCCGCTGCCGTTATCGCCAAAAAGCGGTTTAGGCATAAAGGTGGCGGTCATGCCATGCTGGCGGGCCACACTTTTGACGATGTACTTGTACATCATCAGGCTGTCGGCCATATGGGTCAGCGGCGAAAAGCGCAGGTCAATTTCGCACTGCCCGGCGGTGCCGACTTCGTGGTGATGCACTTCCACTTCGATACCGGCGGCTTCCATGGCCAAAACCATTTTACTGCGCAGGTCTTGCAAGGTATCGGTAGGCGGCACGGGGAAGTAGCCGCGCTTGGGCGGAATCTGGCCGCCCAGGTTGGGGCCAAGCTTGCCCAGTTCCGCGCCGCTGTTCCACCAGCCTTCGGCGCTGTCTAAAAAGTAAAAGCCGGAGTTGGTGCCGCCGCCGTAGCGTACGCTATCAAAGACAAAAAATTCGGCTTCCGGGCCAAAAAAGCTGGTATCGGCTATGCCGGTCTGCTTGAGATAAGCTTCGGCTTTTTTGGCCACGTTGCGCGGGTCGCGCGAGTAAGCCTGCCGGGTAATGGGGTCATATACGTCGCAGATGACCACCAGGGTCGGCACTTCAAAAATGGGATCAAGAAAAGCGGTGCTGGCATCGGGGATGAGCAGCATATCAGATTCATCAATGGTCTGAAAGCCACGGATGGAAGAGCCGTCAAAGCCAATGCCATCCTCAAACAAATCCGGCCCAACTTCTTTGGCGGAAACGCTAAAGTGCTGCCACACGCCAAACAAGTCAACAAAGCGCAGATCCACCATTTTGATGTCATTTTTGCTGATGAACTCCAGCGCTTCTTTGGGAGTGCCAATTGAACTCATTTTTTTGATCCTCCTACGATAAAATAATGATTTTTGATTTGAAATGTGATACGTGATGCGTAAAAAGTCACACATCACGTATCACTTATATCCAATTACTATCTCGTTCCCAAACTGACGCGAAGCGTGGGAACGAGATAGTAAAAGACTCTTACTTGATAAACAACATCTCCTGGTAGGTCGGCAAGGCCCACAAATCGTCGGCGACCATGCCTTCCAGGGCATCGGCGTATTGGCGCACGGCGGCCATGGCCGGCAGCACCTCATCGCGGAAATGGGTGGCTTCGGCCAGCAGGCTGTCGGCCCCATTATGGGCCATCGCTTTTTCCAGATCGGCGATGCTGTCTTGCAGACATTTGACCAGGTCGGTTATTTTATCCAGGGTATCGGTATCAAAGCTGTAGCCGACCGCTTTCAGGTTGGCGCAGGTGGCCGCCAGTTCGCCCTGATAGCGGATGGCCGCCGGGAAGATCTTGGTTTTGGCAATCTCGACGGTCAGCAGGCTTTCGACATTGATGGTTTTACAATACTGCTCCAGGTAGATGTCGCGGCGGCTTTCCAACTCGCGGCGGGAGAGAACATTGTATTTTTCAAACAGGGCCACAATCTCGTCGGCGCCGAAGATGGGCAAGGCATCCACCGAGGTTTTGAGATTGGGCAAACCACGCGCTTCGGCTTCCTGGTGCCACTCTTCGGAGTAACCATTGCCATTGAAGATGATGGCGCTGTGATCTTTGGCAATCTGGATGAGAATTTCCTGGACCGCCTCATTGAATTTTTCAGGGGCGTCTTTGGTAGCGTTTTCCAGGTAGGTGGCAATGTAATCCAGCGACTCGGCTACGATAGTATTAAGCGCCACCAGCGGTCCGGCCAGGGATTGGCTGGAAGCGACGGCCCGATACTCAAACTTATTGCCGGTAAAGGCAAAGGGGCTGGTGCGGTTGCGATCGCCGGCGTCTTTGGGCAGCGGCGGCAGAGTGTCTACGCCAATGGTCAGCGTCCCTTTAGCTTTGGAACTTTTGGCCTCGCCGTTGGCTTTGATCTGCTCAAATACATCGGTCAACTGGTCGCCCAGGAAGATGGAGATGATGGCCGGCGGTGCTTCGTTAGCGCCCAGGCGATGGTCATTGCTGGCCGAGGCCACCACCGCCCGCAGCAAACCGGCATATTTATGGACCGCCCGGATGACGGCGGCGCAGAAGACCAGGAACTGGGCGTTATCGTGAGGGTTGTCGCCCGGATCGAGCAGGTTGCCCTGGGTGCTGTTGCCCAGCGACCAGTTGAGGTGCTTGCCTGAGCCGTTAACTCCGGCAAAGGGCTTTTCGTGCAGCAGGCACTCCATGCCGTATTTCTGGGCCACCCGCTTGAGGGTAAGCATAATCAACTGCTGGTGATCGGTGGCCACGTTGGCATTCTCAAAAACCGGGGCGATTTCGTACTGGGCCGGAGCGACTTCATTGTGACGGGTTTTGACCGGCACGCCCAATTTGTACAATTCCCGCTCGGTTTCGAGCATGCAGGCCAGCACCCGTTCGGGGATAGCCCCAAAATAGTGGTCTTCCAACTCCTGGCCGCGCGGCGGTTTGGCTCCGAAGAGGGTGCGGCCGGCGTTGATCAAATCGGGCCGGGCAAAAAAGAAATTGCGGTCAATCAGGAAATATTCCTGCTCCGGCCCGGCTGTAGCCGACACTTTGGCAATATCGGTATGGCCGAAGAGTTTGAGAATTCGCTGCGCCTGGATATCCAGGGCTTGCATAGAGCGCAGCACGGGCGTTTTTTTGTCCAGCGCCTCGCCGGTCCAGGAAACAAAGGCGGTGGGAATGCACAGGGTTGTGCCGTTGGGGTTTTCCAGGATATAGGCCGGGCTGGTCACATCCCAGGCGGTGTAGCCGCGGGCCTCAAAGGTGTTGCGGATGCCGCCGGAAGGGAAGCTGGAAGCGTCGGGTTCACCCTGGATAAGCTGCTTGCCGCTAAATTCGGCCAGCGCCCCGCCGTGGCCATCGGGTTCCAAAAAGCTGTCGTGTTTTTCGGCGGTCAGGCCGGTGAGGGGATAGAAAACGTGGGCGTAGTGGGTGGCCCCTTTGGCAATGGCCCAATCCTTCATAGCCGCAGCCACCACATCGGCTACCGAAACATCCAGCTTTTCGCCGCTTTCAATGGTCTTTTTGAGGGATTTGAAGACGTTTTTGGGCAGCCGGTCTTTCATCACCGCCATGCTAAACACATTCGAGCCAAAAATCTCACCGGCAGGGGTTTCGGCAAAGTTGAGCGAGGGGGTATTGGATTTGTAGTTGGTTACAGCGGCAATGGCTTGTAACCGGGTTGCATTTCCACTCATTGTTATAAACGATACTCCTAATTTTTTAATAAATTTTGTTAAAATAACAAAGCCCTCGCAGCAGATACTTAAAGGAGATGCTAAAAAACAACTTTGTCTCTTTAGGAAGAGGGCAAAGTCGTTAAAAAACAAATCCCGAAAGGATCGCTTCTGAGGGCTTCGCGGCCGCCAAGTTATTTACTTTGGATAACAGCCGCGAAATATACCATACCTGAGGGGAGTTGTCAAAACATACTATCTAGCGGATGTATCTTAAATTTTTGTTGGTGGGGCGGACGGTCATCCCGCCCCACCTAATTCACCCAATTGATAAATCAGCTAGGCTTTAACCGGAGCAGCGCGACGGGTGTCAATATCGCCCTCGTAGGTCAAAGCTTCGCGCCCGCGCTCGCCGGTGCGGATGCGGATGACATCCTCGACCGGGTAGACAAAGATCAACCCATCGCCCACCTGGCCGGTGCGAGCCGCTTTACAGATGGTGTCAATGGTTTTGTCAACGTTGTGGTCGCTGAGCACGATGTTGAGTTGGTAGCGCGGCAGCATGTCCACCTTATAGGTGCTGGTGCGCCAGGCCAGGGTAACGCCACCCTGCCGGCCGTGTCCATGCACTTCAACCACATTCATCCCGACAATCCCGATGTCGTACAGTGCTTTTTTGACATCTTCAAGTTTTTCTTCACGAATAAACGCTTCGATTTTTTTGGTCATGGTTTATCTCCTCGTAAATAAAGACGCGATGACGAGTGAGGCGAGGAGGCGATGAAACTTTTCGCCGGCGCGCCTCATCATTTCCCGCTGCCTGCTTACTTGCCGCCTGGCGAATACATGCTGCGCAGGTTGGGGTGCGCGCCTTCCCAATAGCCCTTCGCTCCCATTTCGGGGATGTCCAGACCAATAACTTCGGCGGAAGCTTCGCTGCGAAGAAGCCCAAAACCATTGAGTACCTTGAAAAAGACATAGGAGGCGACAAAGACAACCCCGGCAATAGCGACTGCCTCAAAAAGTTGGGCGATCAACTGCCCCACCCCGCCGCCGTAAAACAGCCCGGTTACCGCCTGGTCCATGCCGTTCCAGGCAGCGGTATCAGGATTGCCGGCAGCAAACAGCCCTACGGCGATAACGCCCCAGATACCGTTAAAAAAGTGGACCGGCACCGCGCCCACCGGGTCGTCAATCTTGGCTTTTTCCAGGGCAAAGGCGGCCAGACAAACAATTACACCACCGATCAACCCAATGAGGACCGCCGCCCACGGCTCGACAAAAGCGCACGGCGCGGTGATAGCCACCAACCCGGCCAAAATACCGTTAACTGACATCGAAGGATCGGGCTTTTTGCCGGGACCCACCAACCACATATAAACCATCGCGCTCAAGCCGCCCGCCGCGCCGGCCAGCAGGGTATTGATGGCCGCCAGGGAAACCAGATTGATAAA
This sequence comes from Anaerolineae bacterium, assembly GCA_023151115.1. The sequence goes on along the minus strand of JAKLJP010000058.1, from coordinate 31,511 downwards.
CGCGCCCTGAATCCCCAGCGCCGAGCCGGGATTAAAGCCAAACCAGCCAAAGAACAGGATAATCGTGCCCAGCACCCCCATGGGGATGTTGTGGCCGGGGATTGCGTTGGGGCTGCCATCGTCGTTAAAGCGGCCCAGACGCGGCCCCAACACCATTGCTATGGCCAAACCGACCGCCCCGCCGGTGGTATGGACAACCCCAGAACCGGCAAAGTCAACCGCGCCGTTGCCCAGACCCAGGGTGCGGCCCAGGTTAGCCAGCCAGCCGCCGCCCCAAACCCAGTTGCCGACGAGCGGGTAAATGAACATACTGACCCAGAAGCCCATCAGCACAAAGCCCATAAACTTGAGGCGTTCAGCCCCGGAGCCGGTGGGAATGGTGGCCGCGGTATCCATAAAAACCATCTGGAACAGGAAAAAGGCGAAAATACCGGCGGCGCTCAATTGCAGGCCCTGCAAAAAGAAGCCGGACAGGCCAATAATGCCCCATTGTTCGGCAAAGCGCAGGCCGGTGGTCAGGCTGTCGCCCCAGGCCCCCATGGTAATGGGCGAGAAGGCCCAGGTGGGGGAGCCTTGCGTGGCGCTGATGGCGGTTTCAGCATAAGTGTAATTGACCGCCCCAAATTGAAAGGCAAAGCCGCAAATCCAATAACCGATGGCCCCAATGCAGAAGACCATCATGTTCATCATCATCGTGTGGGCTACGTTTTTGGCCCGGGTAAAACCACACTCGACAAGGGCGAAGCCGGCCTGCATAAAGAACACCAGGAATCCGGCAATGAGCACCCACAGAATATTAGCCGAGACGGTTAGGCTATCAACATTTGCTTGTAATTCTTCCATTTTGAACAAGGTCCTTTCTTTTGGTAGAAAGAAATTTAGCACTTCGGTGATACAGTTTTTGCTTTGAACTTACCCGTAGCTCAATGAAGGTTATTTTAACTTATAAGTTGATCGAACCTGCATTGAACTGCAAGGTGACTCCCGTGTCACCAGAACCGCCCCATCAATCCTGGATGGTGCTTAAGAAATTTTTGGTGCTGCTTTTGGCTGTATCTTTAAAACGAACTTCCCTTGAGCGAGGCCAATGGACCGATGCTCAAGTTTTTTTCTAAACCTCCTCATCCCTCCTTTCAACCCATTCAATAATTTGTGGCATGACTTTATTTTTGTTCGGGCGTACAAAAAAGCCCCCAGTTACAAACCCATAAGTTGGATTTGTAGCTGAGGGCTTCGCGGCCACTCAAAAAAGTATGCAGTTAAACAAACGGAGCGAATAATAACAGGAATCTTTCAGCCTGTCAAGCGTTTGTGAAGAAACATTCAGGTTTTTTGGGAAATTTTAAGGTTGAGAACAAGAAAATCAGTCACTCGCGGCTGTTTTGCCACCCACCATAATCACCGCCTCGGCCACCTCGCGCATGGTGCAGCGCTTTTCTCGCGCGGTCATTTGCAGCCGGCTGTAAGCTTCGGCTTCGGACAGGCCGGTTGCCATCAGGATTTTTTTGGCGGCGTCAATTAGTTCGCGAGTTTCCAGTTGATGCCGTAATTTGTAAGCTTCCCTGGCCGTTGTCTGCATGGCTTCAAAGCGGGCCATCGCAATTTCGATCATCGGCCCCAATTTGCCTTCGTGGATGGGCTTGACCAGATAGCCCATGACCGAGGCGTTGGCTGCCCGCTCGATCAACTCTTTATCGGAAAAGGCCGTCAGCATCACAATCGGCAGGGGCGCTTCGGCGGCCAGGGTTTCGGCTACGGCCAGGCCATCCAGGCCCGGCATTTTGATATCCAGCAGCAACAAATCGGGTTTGAGCCGCCGGGTTTTTTCCAGAGCGTCAGGACCATTGGCAGCGGTCTCTAGCACCTGGTGGCCCAGCGAACTCACCAGCGCCTTCAAACCCATACGGATTACCGCCTCATCATCGGCAATAACTATTCGTAATACTTTCTTGTCGGCCATCTTTTAGATTTTGGATTTTGCTCTGCGCGCCTACGGCGGATTTTGGATTTTGGATTAGGATAGTGCTAAATCCAGAATTTGGCTAATTTTGGGTTCATTGTAGAGAGTAGCAAGAATCGGGTGGCATTTACTGTAAAAATGGAATAAAATATGCCTCATATAAGTGAAAGGAAGGAACCGATGTTCGCCAATGATTATAGCCAATTGACCAAAGATTATGCTCGCTTCGAGCAGGCTGTTTTGTTTCTGGAGCAGTTGCCGCGCAGCCAACGGCAAGAGTTTATGTTAACCCATAATTATCATCAATTAGCCGAGGATTACGCCCGCATCGAGAAAGCCATTCTGTTTATGGAGCAGAACTTTCGCCATCAGCCTGATTTGAAAGAAGTGGCCAATAGTGTGGGCCTGAGCGAGTTTCATTTTCAACGCCTTTTTAGCCGCTGGGCCGGCATCAGCCCCAAGCGGTTCTTGCAGTTTTTAACCGTTGAATACGCTAAACAGTTGTTGGATGAGTCCAGAAGCGTGCTGGAAGTGACCTATGAGTCCGGCCTATCCAGTCCGGGGCGGCTGCACGATTTGTTTGTCACCTGCGAAGCCATGACCCCCGGTGAATTTAAAGAGCAGGCCGAGGGCTTGACGATTACCTATGGCTTTCACCCCAGCCCCTTTGGCGAGTCCGTCCTGGCGATCACCGAGCGGGGCATTTGCAACCTGCTTTTTATTTCGGGCGGCAACCGGGAGGAAACGCTGCAAGAACTCAAAGATACCTGGCCTAAAGCCACCTTTCGCCAAGACCCCACCCAAACCCAACCTTTCATGGAGCGCATCTTCAACCCGGTCAAGCACCAACAGGCCCTGCCGGTCATTTTGAAGGGCACGAATTTTCAAATCAAAGTCTGGCAGGCGCTGCTAAAAATTCCACCTGGTACGGTGGTTTCTTACGAAGATATTGCGAATCAAATCGGCCAGCCGGGGGCAGCGCAGGCGGTTGGCATGGCGGCAGCCCACAACCCGATTGGTTATGTGATTCCCTGCCATCGAGTTATCCGCAAAATGGGCGTCTTTGGGAATTATCATTGGGGTACGGCCCGCAAGAAAGCTATTCTGGGGTGGGAAGTGGCCCAAAAAGAGGGGGATCAGTAGAGCATGCTCGAATTGCTGGGGACCTTCTTCTTGATCAGCCTGTCCGGGGCCTTGTCGCCCGGCCCGCTGACCACCGTCGCCATTGCCGAAGGCTCACGGCGGGGCAAGTGGTCAGGCTGGTGGCTTTCTTTGGGCCACGGCCTGGCAGAAGGAATCTATGTGGCGGTGATTGCCCTCATCTTGTGGCTGGGGCGAGACTCGCTGCTCCAGCAGCCGTTGGTGGCCGGGATGATTGCCCTGGTCGGCGGTGGCTTTTTGGCCTGGATGGGTTGGGGTCTGGCTGTTGCCGCCTGGCAGCATAAGTTAACCCTGGCGGGCGAAGCCGCCAAAGAAGCCCGTTTTGGCCTGGTGCCAACAGGCATCTTATTCAGTCTCAGCAACCCCTACTGGTGGGTCTGGTGGGCGCTGATTACCCCTTTGTATATTCGCCAGTCCTTGGTCTGGGGCCTGGTCGGGGTGGCGCTGCTCTTTATTGTCCATTGGGCTACCGATGTGGGCTGGCTCACCGGCCTGGCCTGGCTGACCGGCTCCGGGCATGCGCTGGTAAACCCTGCGGTTTACCGCTGGGTCATGCTGGTCTGTGGAGCAGCTTTGCTCTTCTTTGGGGTGTCGTTTATGGGGGCCGGCCTGAGTTTTTTGTATACGGGTGAGGTTAACCTGAGCCTAGGCACAGGCCGGTATGGAGGGGACTATGTTTGATGCTCAAGTTTGGGCTTTCACCGGCGTGGCTTTTATTCTGACCATCACCCCCGGAGCAGACACCATGCTGGTTTTGTGCAGCGTGCTTGCCCGCGGCCAGCGGGCCGGACTGTGGACTATGCTTGGCATCTGTTCGGGGTTGTTTGTCCACGCGACGCTCTCGGCGTTGGGTCTGTCTTTCGTCCTGGTGCAATCGGCAACAGCGTTTGAGATGGTTAAGTGGCTGGGCGCAGCCTATCTCATTTTTTTGGGCAGCCAATCCGTCTGGCAAACGCTGCGCCCATCCGCCACCGATACAGCAGCGCAACCTCAAATGAAGATGTCGCCCTCGCCCAAAAGCTACCGGCACTCTCTTCTCGAAGGCTTGTTGAGCAACGTGCTCAACCCAAAAGTTTCGGTGTTCTATCTGGCCTTCCTGCCGCAGTTCATCCAGCCTTACGACCCGGTGCTGGCCAAATCGTTGCTGTTGGCAGGGATTCATTTTGTGATGGGGATTATCTGGCTAACGCTTATCGCCGTTCTGGCCGGACGAGTCCGCACCCTGTTGACCCGCCCCCAAATTCAGCGCAGCCTGGAAGCTGTTACCGGCACTGTGCTCATTCTGTTTGGGGCGCGTCTGGCTTTAGAGCGGCGTTAAGCCAAGTATAGCTTGGCCTTAGTTCGTAATGAAATCATAGCAAGGTATGTCATTCCGACCGCAGGGAGGAATCTTCGTTACCACCGCCCAAGATGTTGCAGAGAGCAAGAGGATTTCTCGCTGACGCTCGAAATGACAGGCCAGGAATCGGGCACATTAAATCGTGATGAATTTACGCAATCCTGTACTCAGTCAACTCTATCCCGCATCACCAAATCCTCAAATGTCTCGCGGCGCTGCACCAGTCTGACCTCTTCCCCCTCAATAAAAACTACCGCCGGCCGCAAGGCTGCATTGTAATTGCTGCCCATAGATAACTGATATGCCCCGGCCACTGGCACAGCCAAAATATCCCCTGGTGCGGCCAGCGGCAAATCAACCGCCTGAATGAGCACATCCCCTGACTCGCAGAACGGCCCGGCAATGGCGACCGTTTCGGTTTCGGCCTCGCTGGCGCGGTTGGCTAACAGGGCCGTGTATTTGGCCTGGTACAAAGCCGGACGCGGATTGTCGGCCAGGCCGCCGTCAATGCTGACATAAGTCCGCACCCCTGGAATCACTTTCCGCCCACCCACCGTATACAGCGCCACCCCCGCCTGCGCCACCAACGAGCGGCCCGGCTCCAACACCAACTCAGGCAGTGGCAAACTGCGGCGGCGGCAGCCCTCGACGATAGCTGCTACCAAACTTTTGGCAAATGGCTCGATAGGCATAGGCGGGTCGTTGGGGTGATAGGGCACGCCCCAGCCGCCGCCGGGACATAACTCCTGCATGTCCCAACCATACCGCTCCCGCAGCCGCACCGCCACATCGAGCAGCCGTTCTACACTTTCGGCCACCGGCTCAACATCATGAAAGTGCGAGCCGAGGTGGAGGTGAAGCCCCCGGAGGTGCAGGGGTGCAGGGGTGAGGGGGTGTGGGGGAGAATTTTCTTCTCGCCCCTGCCCCTCTGCCCCCCTGCTCCCCTGCTGTTTTATCAAAAGTTCTCCAGCTACAAGCTCGGCTTCCTTCAACGGAAAGCCAAACTTGCTGTCTGCCGTGCCGGTGACGGTGTAGCGGTGATGGGTCTCTACGGTGATGTCGGGGGTGACGCGCAGCCAGATATTAACCGGCTGCTGCCTTTCGGCGGCCAGGGTGGCTAATAATTGGAGTTCGGTAGCATTGTCCACCACCATCCGGCCGACGCCGGCTTGCAGGGCTTCGCTCAAATCCAGCCGGGATTTGTTGTTGCCGTGCATGTGCATCTGGGCCGGGTCAGCGCCGCCCTGCCGGGCAATAAACAACTCCCCGGCAGAGGCCACGTCCAGCCCCACCCCCTCGGCGGCCATCAGCCGAGCCAGGGCCACACTGAGATAGGCTTTGCTGGCGTAGGTCAGGCGGGAAGGGCCAGGGTAGGTCGCCAGGGCTTCGCGGTAGCGCCGGATATTGGTCCGGATAGTCTCGACATCATAGACATACAGCGGCGTGCCGAACTGTCCGGCCAGGTCGGTGACGCGGTGATTGTGTAGGGTGAGATGGCCCTCGCCGTCAAGGATGGTATTGTGCGGAAAAAGAGAAAGTTTATTCAACATAAAAGTTCTTGCCTCACGTTTCCATCTCAACACTAGCCATGATAAATGGTCCAACACCCTTGTAATCATTGGTCGCAATTTCTTCGCCAATGTAATATTCAAAGGAGCCGTCTCGATACGGCTCGCCGCCCAACCCGGCGACAGCGCAAATGCCATTGAGGTTGACCAGGCCCTGCGCGTCAATTTCAACAAAGCGTTCCAGGATACCTTGGTATCCCTGTGTCGCCACCGCCTGATATTTTTCGTCAAGATACCCCTGGCGAATACCTTTGGCCAAGGCATAAACAAACATAGAAGAAGCTGAAGCCTCCAGGTAGTTGCCGGCCCTGCCGCCCTGATCGAGCACTTGATACCACAAGCCGGTCGCTTTATCCTGCACGGCGGCCAGGGCCGAGGCCGTGCGCTCGAAAATTGTCAGCAGGCTCTCTCGACCAGTGTGGTTCTGAGGCAAAAAGTCCAAGACATCCACGATAGCCATCATATACCAGCCCACCGCCCGCCCCCAAAAACAGGGTGAACAGCCGGTTTCAGGATTGGCCCAACGCTGGCGCTTGCTCTCGTCCCAACCATGATAAAGCAGCCCGGTTTGGGGGTCGCGGGTATGGCGCTCGATAAGCGTGAATTGCCGGACCACTTCATCAAACCCTTCCGGCTCGCCAAAGGTTTGGGCAAACTCAGCCAAAAAGGGAGCGGCCATGTAAAGGCCATCCAGCCACATTTGGTGGGGGTAAATCTGTTTATGCCAGAAACCTCCCTCGCTGGTGCGTGGGTGGGTTTGCAACTGTTTTCTGAGCAGATAAGCGGCTTGCCGGTAGCGATCGTCACCGGTTTGGTTGTATAACAAAAACAGCAGTTTGCCCTCGTTGATTTGGTCAAGATTATACTCTTCAAGACGGTAGGTTTGAATATCGCCGGCGGGGCCGATAAATTGGTCAATATTGCTTTTGATGTAATCGTGATATTTCTGCTCTTGGGTTTTCAACCAGACCTGGTGGATCGCGCTGAGGACTACACCCGCTTCGTACCGCCACTTATCCGCCACGAGGGGATGGCGTTTCAGCACCGAGTCGGCCATTTGTGCCGACCAGTCCTGCGGCTCGCTGGAACTGCAAGCGGCTATTAAACCGGCTGCGGTGGCTAATTTGACGAAGTGTCGCCTGGAAAATTGATTTAAATTTTGGTTCATGGTTCTCCCCTGAAAATAGACTGCTGGAGTGCAAAGTTTGCTTTGCTATGTCGCAAGGCAAGCCTTGCACTCCATTTTCATTCTTGGTGATGTGCCGTCAGGCTCATGACGACGCCTGTAAAATGGCTATGGAGTCCAAAAACTATACTTTTGGACTCCATTTTCATCAGTGGTGATGGGCCGCACGTACCTGAACACTTTGAAAGCGGCGCTGTTCTATTTTACTCGATTTTCTGAGAATTGCAGCAATCGGCGCTTAATAGCTGTGTAGAATTTAAGTAATTTTCGAAATTAAGATGTTATTTTCAGGGAGAGCATGTCATTTCGACCGAAGGGAGAAATCCCTATAGACTCACTTTAGCCCGCGTACATCTCAGAGGTTTCTCGTCGTTCCTCCTCGAAATGAGTGGTTCAGCTTTGCTACAAATTAAAAAGAAAACTACTTAACCCCCTGGGCAATCGTAGCCCTGGACGGAAAAAAAGAGACATTAAATTTGACTCAATAGCACATTTGTTCTAATATTGTCTTGTTCTGCCACTTCTTTATCCCCTGGCAAAGTCTTTTTCAAATTATCAAAATATTTTTGAAATAGGAGAGGAAATTATGACCGAAATGACGGCTTATACCCCTGGCACCTTCTGCTGGATTGACCTGGGCGCCAGCGATGCGGTGGCGGCCAAGAAGTTCTATACCGACCTGTTTGGCTGGCAGGCGGTAGATATGCCCGCCGGGCCGGACATGACTTATACTATGTTTCAAATTGACGGCAAAGATGTGGCCGGGATGTACCAGCAGGGCCAGGATGAACAGGGCATCCCACCCCATTGGAACTCATATGTCTCCGTTGCCAGTGTTGAGGAGATTGCAGCCAAAGCCAAATCGCTAGGCGGCACGGTGATGGTTGAGCCGCTCGACGTGTTCGAATCAGGCCGGATGACGGTGGTGCAAGACCCCACCGGGGCGGTGGTCGCGGCCTGGCAGCCGCAGCGGCATATCGGCGCTCAGTTGGTTAACCAGCCGGGGACACTGTGCTGGAATGAATTAGCCACCAGAGACTGGCAAAAAGCCGCTGAATTTTATACCCAACTTTTTGGCTGGACAGCTCAGACTCAGCCAATGGCAGGAACGGAGTACACGGTCTTTTCTAACGGCGACCGGATGGCCGCCGGAATGATCCAGATGACCCCTGAGTGGGGCGACATCCCACCCCATTGGATGGTTTACCTGACCGTAACCGACTGCGACGCCTCTGCCGAAAAAGTTACGGCGCTCGGCGGCAAAGTCCTGGTGCCGCCCACCGACATTCCCGACATGGGCCGCTTTGCCGTCGTCCAGGACCCGCAAGGCGCGGCCTTCTCCTTCATCAAAATGGATAATCCGCCGGCTTAAGAAAGTTCTAAGATTTAAAAACCAAAACGTCTTGCGTCTTGCGTGTTCCGTCCGCTTTATCTTACGCAAGACGCAAGACGAATATTGAGTATTGTTTTCTTGGAACTATCTAATTTCCAATCCCACCCATAAACCTCATGGCAATCGCGCTACCTTGTGCTATAATCACTGCATTGCCATGACCAAACGGATTGCGCTCATCATTCATAATCAGGTCTACGCTGAGCCAGAACTGGCCCAACTCAAGCTGCCGGCTGCCGATACGGCTGCCCTGGCCGAGCTGCTGCGCGACCCTACGGTTGGTAATTTCGATGAGGTTGAACTAGCCGTCAATTCACCGGCGGCTGAGCTTCGCCAGCGGGTGGCCGGTTTATTTCAGCGCAAACATCGCCACGACGAACTGCTGCTTTACATCGTGGGCCATTTGCTGGTGGATGAAGCCGGACAGATTCACCTGGCGGCGGTGGACACTCGCCTGGATACTTTAACCGAAACCACCCTCTCTACTGCCTACCTGACCGACTGCATGGACCGCAGCTTTTCGCGCCGGCAAATGCTCCTGCTCAACGGCGGCTGCCTTCGCCTCAATTCTATTGAGTGGGCTGCCGATATGCACCCTACTACCGTATTTAAGGGTAGAGGCTACGGGCGCGTGGTATTGACCAGCGTCACCGGAAACGACTCGACAGGTGAGGAAGAGGAAGCCGGCTTGACTCATCACCTCTTCCAGGCGCTGCAAACCGGCGCTGCCGACGCCGACACCGACGGGCAGGTTGAGCTGAGAGAGCTGTATCAATATCTCCGGTCGCAGATTCCCCAAGTCAACCTGCGCGTTTACGGCAAGCATGAGCACTTCATCCTGGCTCGCAACCCGTACCATTTTATCCCGGCCCAGCCCATCAAGTGGGACCTCATCTCTGGGGCTATCCTGGCCCCGGTCACCATCATCATCATCGGCGGGCGGGCCGATTTACGCACGGCCATCGGCATGGCCGGTCTCTTGCTACTCATGTACGCCCTGCTTTACCTGGCCCCAGATTAAGCAATCTCGTAACTGCTCAGCCATGTCATTTCGACCGCAGGGAGAAATCCCTGATACTTAATCTCTAATCTCCAATCTCCGAAATGAATATCCTAACGGGAATACCAGCCCCACTTGGACTCCCACCCTATTTTGGCTATAATACGCCCCGACATGACCACACGGACAGATAAGCGGGCAGGTGAGCTGTTTCTGAGCCAGTGGCGTCACCCTGATGTGCCCACATGGTTAGCCTCGCCGGAGTTTGAGCATAACCCGGCGGCGCAGCGTGCCCTGGAGAGTCTGGCCCAGGACCCTGAATTTGCGGCTGCTTTACCCTACCTGTTGACCGCCCTCGACAGCGCCGCCAGTCCCGACCGCGCCCTGATTAATTTTGACCGTTTTGTCCGCCACAGCCCCAACCCGCCGGCTTTGTTGCGGCAACTGGCCCGTCACCCGCGCGCCCTTGAAATTCTAATCACCCTCTTTGCCGGCAGCCAGTTCCTCACCGAAATTTTACTGCGCCACCCCGACTATTTCGACCAGTTGAAACATTATAAACACCTGGCCCGGCCCAAAAGCGCCGAGCAGTTTCTGCAAGAGGCTCAAACCGTGCTAGATGACGCGATGAGGCGAGGACGCGAGGACGCGGAAGAATCTTCCTCGCCTCATCGCCTCCCCGCCTCATCGCCTCTCCCCCTCGATGCCCTGCGACGATTTCAGCGCCGGGAACTGCTGCGCATTGGCGTGAGTGACCTGCTGGGGCTGAGCGATGTCCCCACCATCACCGGACAGCTTTCTTATCTGGCCGACAGCCTGGTTCAGGCCTGCCTGGTGGCTGCCGCCGAGTCCTTAAACCTATCTCCTGAAAATTTTACCATCGTGGCCATGGGTAAGTTGGGCGGCGAAGAACTCAACTATAGTTCCGATATTGACCTGCTCTTTCTGGCCACGGAAAACGCCGCCGTCTACCGGACGCTGGGGCAAAAGCTGATTGATTTTTTAGTCCGCGTTACCGGCGAAGGCTTTCTGTACCGGGTGGATATGCGGCTGCGGCCCTGGGGACGGGATGGCTCGCTGGTGTCGTCGGTGGAGGGCTATCTGGCCTACCTGACCCGGCATGCTGGGCTGTGGGAAAAACAGGCCTTGCTCAAGGCGCGGGTCATTGCCGGCGACCGGCTCCTGGGCCAGGAGTTTTTGCGCCGGGCGCAACCGCTCATTTTTGAAACCAACGGCGCAGCCGTGCGAGCCGAAGTTCACGCCCTCAAGCAGCGCATCGAGGCCCGGCTGCGCCAGCGCGGCCAGGAGTGGGGTGAGGTCAAACTGGGCCAGGGGTCCATCCGCGACATCGAATTTGTGGTTCAATATTTGCAGCTTGAACACGGCAACGAACACCCTCACTTGCACAGCCACAACACCTTCGACGCCCTGGGCCGGCTGGCCGCCCACCAGTTTCTCACCGCCGACGAATATCGCGCCCTGGTGGATGGCTATGTTTTTCTGCGCACGGTCGAGCACCATCTGCAACTGATGCACTACCAGCAAACCCACCTGCTGCCCACCAACGACGAAGCGCTGGGTCATTTAGCCCGCCGGCTCGGTTTTCAAGGCCGGGCGGCAGGGAGTCACTTTGTGGCCCGCTACCAACAGCACAGCGCCGTCATTCGCGCTGTTTATCAACGCCATTTTGAAGAGGAAAGGAGGTCAACGATGACCAACCCTCCCCTACCCGATGTTGTCCCGCACCTGATTCGCATGCACCCTTCCTACGCCGCCACCTTTACCGATGCGGACATTCAACGCCATACCCGTCTGACCGAGCAGTTGGATGACCAGCACCTGGTCAAAGTTGAGGCGGTTCCGCTCGACGCCCGGCACTGGCGGGTTACCATTGTCGGCTACGATTACCTGGGCGAGCTCTCCCTCATTTGCGGCTTGCTCTTTGTCTATGGTTTTGATATTGTGGAAGGGCACGTTTTTACCTACGACCCCCCAACCGGCCCGGCCCCAGCCTTGACCCGGCCACGGCGGCGCTCAGGACGGCGGCAGTCCTACTCGGTCAAGCCGGCCAAAGGGGCCGACAATCGCAAAAAAATTGTGGACGAATTTACCGTGCATGCCGTAGCCGCAGAGCGAGTGGCCGCCCCGGAGTTCTGGTCAAGCTACACGGCCGAACTGGAAAGCCTGGTCCGCCGTCTGGCCGAGGGAGCCCAGCGCGAAGCCCAGGGCGAATTGGCCCGACGCATAGGCGATGCCCTGCGCGAAACCGTCCCGGTCCCCCACATGCTCTACCCCATTGACATCGAATTTGACAATGAAAGCTCAGACCATTACACCGTGCTGCGCATTGACGCGCCGGACACCATCGGCTTTTTGTACGAGCTAACCAACGCCCTGGCCCTGTACGGTATCAACATCAGCCGGATGACCGTTGAAACCGTCGGCCAGCAGGTGCGCGATACTCTGTACGTGGCCGACGCGCACGGCCAAAAAATTATCGCCCCGGCCAAACAGCATGAACTGCGGGTGGCGACTGTTTTAACCAAACACTTCACCCATCTTCTGCCGCGCTCGCCCAGCCCAGAGTTGGCCCTGCTCCATTTTCGTGAATTTTTGGGCCAGCTCTTCATGCGGCCCGATTGGCCCGACGAACTGGCCTCGCTGGAACGGCCGGAAGTGCTAGACACCCTGGCCCGGCTGCTGGGCGTAAGCGACTTTTTATGGAACGACTTTTTACGTATGCAGCATGCCAACCTTTTTCCGGTGGTGCGGGATGTGGGCGCGCTGGCCGCCGCCAAAACCAGAGATCAGCTCCAGGTCGAGTTGGATCTGGCCCTGCAAGCCGCCGGAGACGGTCAGGCCAAACGCGCCGCCCTGAACGCCTTCAAAGACCGCGAGATGTTTCGTATTGACATGCGCCAGATTCAGGGCCACATTGCCAAATTTGGACAGTTTTCTCAAGAGTTGACCGACCTGGCCGAAGTGACTGTCGAGGCGGCCTGTCGCCTGTGCGAAGCCGAACTGCGCGCCCAATTTGGCGCGCCCTGCCGGGAAGACGGCCAGCCCTCCACCCTGAGTATCTGCGCCCTGGGTAAAGCCGGCGGGCGAGAGCTGGGCTTCGCCTCCGACATCGAGCTGATGTTCATCTACGCCGGCAACGGCCAGACCAGCGGCCCGCGCCGCCTGACCACCGCCGAGTTTTACGACAAGCTGGTGCAGGAGGTGAGCGGGACCGTGCGAGCCAGGCAGGAGGGCGTTTTTGAGCTTGACCTGCGGCTGCGGCCTTACGGTAAAGCCGGCAGCATGGCCGTCTCGCTCGACGCCTTCCGGCGCTATTTTGGGCCGGAGGGTGATGCCTGGCCCTACGAGCGGCAGGCGTTGGTTAAGCTGCGGCCCATCGGCGGCAACGCCGATTTGGGGGCGCAGATTGTCCGCCTGCGAGATGAGCTGATTTACAGCGGCCAGCCTTTTGATGTGGCGGCGATGCGGGCCATGCGCGAGCGGCAGGTGCGGCATCTGGTCACAGCCGGAACCGTCAATGCCAAATTTAGCCCCGGCGGTTTGGTGGATGTCGAGTATCTGGTGCAGGGGTTGCAAATCACGCACGGCCATGCCAACCCCGGTTTGCGGCTCACCAACACCCGTGAAGCTATGCGCGCCCTGGCTGCCGCCGGCATTATCCCCCCCGACGATTACGACCATCTGCGCGAGGCCCACATCTTTTTGCGCCGCCTGATTAACGCCCTGCGTATGGTGCGTGGTCACGCCAAAGATTTGACGGTTTCTCCGCCCGGCAGCGAAGAATTTGCGTTTCTGGCTCGCCGCCTGGATTACGGCCGCCGGATAGAACAATTGCGCGATGACCTGACCCGCCACATGGCCTGCGTCCAGGAACTCAGCACCCGGTTGTTGGGGTAACTTTTTTTGGAGTTGCCCGTTTTATGTTATTATAGGCTCTTCTGGGAACATTTTTACTCTTTGCTCAAAGAAGGAAGTAGCGGTGAACAAACGCGAGCGAGTTTATGCTGCTTTTGAAGGTGAAGCGGTTGACCGAGTACCCTTGAGCTTGTGGCGGCACTTTCACAAGCAGGATCAAACGCCCACCGGCCTGGCTTCGGCAACCCTGGCTCTTTACAAGAAGTACGATTTTGATTTGATCAAGCTGACCCCGAGCGGCTTTTATGCCATCGAAGATTGGGGGGCGCAGGTAATCTTATCCAAGGATGACGACCAGCCGCCGATGCTAAAAAAGCCGGTCATTCGCAAACCGGAGGATTGGCGCAACCTCACCACCCTCAGTTCGACCGCCGGGAGTTATGGCCGCACCCTGGAAGCCATCAAACTGCTGACCAGCCAACTGGATAAAGAAGATGCGCCGGTTTTGATGACCGTTTTCAGCCCGCTGACCATCGCCTACAAACTGGCCGGCGACGCCCTGCTTGACCATCTGCAAAACCACGCCACCGATGTCCATATTGGCCTGGCGACCATTGCTGAAACCACCTCTCGTTTTGCCGATGTAGTTTTGGAAGCCGGAGCCGACGGCATCTTTTTTGCCAGCCAACTTTCCCGCGCCGATATCCTGACCGAGGAGATGTGCCAGACCTTTGTCATTCGTTATGATTTGATTGCGCTGGAGCGGGTCAAGCTTCAACCCGCGCCGCTGGTGCTGCACCTGCACGGGGCTAATCCCCACTTTACGACCGTCAATCAATACCCGGCCCACGCCGTCAGTTGGCACAACCACGAAACCGGCCCCACCATCGAGGAGGCTTTAAGCTTGACCAACAAGACCTTGTTCACCGGTCTTGACTTAAATAACTTGGAGAACGGGGGGCCGGCTGAGGTTGTGGCCCAGGCCAGAGAAGCCATTGAGCAAACCGGCGGGAAGCGGTTGATTCTGGCCCCCGCCTGTGTTATCCCCACCAAAACACCCCCTGAAAACCTGCAAGCCCTGGTCGAAGTAGACCGGTCTGTGCCGGGTTAAACGTTCTAACGTTTAACGTGATAATGTGCTACTGTCTCTTCAAATACCTCTAAAAGTTCCTCGGCGATAGTGGGCCAACTATAGCGCTGCACCCAAGCCCGCGCTTGCTCGCCAAGCTGGTCGCGTAGTACGCGATGTTTTAGCAGGAGCATAATTTTCTCAGCCATGGCCTGTGGGTTCCGGTGGGGGACGCGATAGCCATTGTAGCCATCTTCGATACTAAAGGACAGGCCGCCGACATCGGAGGCAATGACCGGCGTGCCGCAGGCCATCGCTTCGAGGGCGACCATACCAAAAGACTCGTAGTGCGAAGGCATGACCACTATTTCGGCGGCAGTGTAATAATAAACCAGGGTGTCCTGATCTTTGGCCCCCAGAAACGTGACCATATCGCCAATGCCCAACTCGGCCCGCAGCGTTTCCAGCCGGGCAAATTCGGCCAGTTCAAGCTCCGAGTCAGGGTTGGGGTCGCCGCCGATGATCGAGACACAAATATTTTGGGCCAGCACCGGCTCTCGTTTTTTGACCAGGGCCAGGGCGCGGATCAGGGTGTCAATGCCTTTGAGTGGTTGGATGCGGCCCACAAAGAGGATCATGTGATCTCCGGGCGGCACACCCAGGTGCTGGCGAGCCTGGCGCGGGTCCAACGGTTTAAACCGCTCCAGATCAACTCCAGGCGGCACCACTGAGATTTTGGCCGGATCAGCCCCGTAGAGCCAAGTCATTTGATTCTTTTCCAGGGGAGTGGCAGCAATCAGCCGGTCGGCAAAGCGCATAATTTCGCCTTCGCAGTTGACCCGCCGGTCGGGGTCGCGCTCGGCTGGGGTTTGGGCGACCCGGTTTTTCATCTCGGCCAGGGTGTGGAACATCTGGACCATTGGCACATGCCAGACCCGCCGCAGCGAGTTTGCCGCCAGGCCGGAGAGCCAATAGTGGCCGTAGATAAGATCGTAGTTGATCTTATCAGCCCTGGCCTGAGCCTCGACCCCGGCCTCAAATTCGGCCAGGTGATTGAAAATGAGGTTTTTGTTGTAGGGCGCTTCGGGGCCCGCTTTGATTTGAATGACCCGGCCATGCTCGCCCAGCGGTTGAATCCGGGGCGTCGCCGGGTCCTGGGAGCGGGTGTACACGTCCACGGCAACGCCTTTGCGGCTCAACGCCTGGGTCAAATCGCGCACATAGACGTTCATGCCGCCGGTTTCTTTCCCCCCTAGGGTTGCCAGGGGCGAGGTATGCACGCTGAGCATGGCAAGGTGATTAATCATAAACTCTTTACCCCACTAGCGGTAAACCTCCAAATCATACACCGGCTCGGCTACCGCGCCAAAGCGGAATTTGTAAACTTCGTCACCACGCAGAAAATCGTAGCGGCGGCGGCCCAGGCGGATGGCATCCTGAATGGTGTAGGCAGTCAGCACATTGCCGGGGCTGAGATGAGCAAACTGTTCGGGGTCAAATCCAGAGTTGTAGAGCAAAAACTCGTTGTTGTAATCAAACCCAAGCATCGCCGCCGCTTTGATGCCATTGACTTCGATAAAGTAGAGTTTCAACCAGCCGAGTTGGGCCAGTTCAACGGCCAGGGCTTTAAAAAATTGAACCAGGGCCTCGTTCCAAAAGCCCTCTTTATCGCGGGTGGATTTTTGATGCAGCTCGATAAAAGTATCCATCGTCTCCGCCAATCCCTCGGTTGAGTCAACCACGTACCAGCGGGTGTCGGCTTCGGTTTCAATTTTGCGGATTTTGCGCCGGATCTCGTGGCGCTGTTTTTTGTCAATGCCGGCCAGGTACGCTTCCCAATCGCCGGGTAGCGTAATGACCGGGCAGACATCCTGCTGGCGGACTTCGGCCTGCCAGCCACGCGCCCGCACCGCTTCGGCCAGGCGGGTGTGGGTTATCGAGTTATGGGGCAGGCTGCACAGGTAGAGCTTGTCCCACCCCATCTCCGGGTCGCTCAGGCAATCCAGCAGGGTGCGGTAGACCGGCTCCACGTAATCCCTGTCCACCAGCAAATCAAGGTAATCGGACACATCCACACAGCCGACAAAGCTCAATTCACGCTGGCCTGCGGCGTTAATTCCACCATACAGTGGGGCCAACCCAACCAGGCGGCCCTCGTCGGTGCGGATCGCAATCAACAACAAATCGTCATTGCCCAGGTATTGCCACCAAGTTCGCTGGTAAATGTAACGCATAAAAAAGGGCGCGTTGACGGATCGCTCCAGCAAATCATCCCATTCCTGGGCTAACAGATCAAAACCGGACATATTGGTATAGATGGTGGTTTGCATAAAACTCCTTACAAGGTAGCAGGTAACAGAGCAGCAGGGTTGCAAGAGATAGTTCGTAATCTGCAATCTTTTTGCTACCTGTAACTTGCTACCTGCTACTCTTCCTTCGCCCGCCAATTGATTTGATAAACCTGGAAGCCCTGGCGGCAGTCGGCCTGAGTTTCCACCGAGAGCGGTTCGGATGACGGCACATCATTTTGGTAAACTTGAACCCAGAATTTCCGCTCGGCCGGCTGATCTTTTAGTTCGATCTGGTAACGTCCTTCGACATCGGTGGTGTCTACGGCTACCAAACCCACCCCTTCTTCCCACACCGTAATTTGCAGACCCGCCAGGCGATCCCCATTGCTGTCCGCCACCACCCCTTTGAAACCAGAGGAATCACAGTCGGCCAGGCCCTTGATCGGCTTTTGGGCCGTAAAAACCGCGTCCTCCACCGCAGGAGGGGGGCCAGGAGTCGCCGTGGGCAAAGGCGCGGTGGGCAAGCTCAGAGCCGGACGGGTGGCGGTAGGGGTGATAGGAGCCGCCGCCGGGGCAGGCATATTGAGCAAGAGGTAAGCCAATACCACCATCACCCCGATTACGGCCACACTCAACAGGCCAAGAAATATTAACCAATAGGTGGTTTTTGCAGTCGGCCGAGCCATACAGGTTCTATTAAAAAAAGTAGGGCAAGAGGCTATCTTGCCCTACAGAACTTTTTGACTGGGGAGCAGGGATTCGAACCCCAACAGGCAGATCCAGAATCTGCAGTCCTACCATTAGACGACTCCCCATTGGTAAAAGATATTTTAGCATTTTCGGGCAGGATGGGCAAATTGACTTTCCAGCGCATCAGACCGCCTTATGAGTTTTGATCTTCAAAATCGGTAATCGCGATAGTACAGGAAGATTGGAAGGCTGGAAGATTGCTCTGTATTTACCAGCCTTCCAATCTTCCAACCTTCCAGGCTTTACCGAATTGATTGTCAAAAACTATAAGAGCGCAAGAATTGGGTGGTTTTTGAGGTCAATCGGGTTTATGATTTGAGTATGTCTCAAACATCGAATTTGGAGTCCAAATCAAGCTTTGGACTCCCTAAATTGGCTTGATCAAATTGGCTTGATTGGTCTATTGACAAAATAAGGATTTTCTCGTAATATTTCCTGTATAATTAACTATTATACGTAAATTTTACGGTTATATAAGGTTTATGCCGAATGATTGACGATATTGACCGCCAGATTATCTTGCTTCTTCAGGAAGATGCTCACCTTTCCAACGCGGCCCTGGCCGAAAAAGTGGGCCTGACTGTATCAACGGTCCACGAGCGGGTCAGAAAGCTGGAGAAAAAGGGTGTCATCAAAGGCTATGTGGCCGTGGTGAATGCCGAGGCGGTGGGTAAACCGATTATGGCCTTTATCCGGCTGACGGTAGGCACTACGCCTGAGGGTTATGTAGAAACCAAACGGAGCATACTGGAAGTCTGCCGGGCCGAGCCGGATGTGTTGGAGTGTCATGGGGTGGCGGGTGAGGATTGTTATATTTTAAAGGTTCGTACCGCCAGCCCCAAAGAGTTGGAAAGGTTGCTTGAAAAGATTCGCTCCAAAGCCACCGTTTCCAGTTCAGTCACCAGCATTGTGCTGTCAACCATTAAAGAAAGTTCACCCATTGTGCCTTGCAGCCATGATAGACCTGAAGACGCTAACCTATATTCAAAGTGAAACCGAGTTTAATCGCGCCAGAAGCAAAGGTTTCTGGGAGATTATGCTCAGCCTGGTCACGCGCCGCCGGCCCCATTTATTGCCTCTCGACGAACTGGCCCGGAATATTCAACCGGATCAGGTGGCATATTTGGGCTTGCAGGATGTCCCGCTTAAAAATATTGTCGGCAGCGCCGGGCGGCATCGCGACTACACCCAGCGTTTTTTCCCCTGCGCCAGCGATGAGCGCAGCAAAGAGCGCTGGCGTTTGATTTATACCCTGGCGGTTTCCGGGGCCGGCTTCCCGCCCATCGAGGTCTATCAATGGGGGGATGTTTACTTTGTGCAAAATGGACACCACCGGGTTTCGGTGGCAGCCCATCTGGGCTGGTCTATCATCCAAGGGTATGTCACTCTTTTATCAGCGCCTTTCCCGGCAGACGTTTCCTTTACTCAGCAATTGCATTAATCGAAAGGGGTGATTCGATGAGCTTAGCAACAAAAAATGGGGCTAAACCGGCTGGGGTGATAGTCCGGCTGATGCTGCGCCATGATGAAGTCTTTCGCTTGCCAGCGATCAGTCGGGCAGTCCAGGTGGTTTCCGGGTTGGCCTGGTTAACGGTAGATGGAGAGGACATTTTCTTGGGAAACGGCCAGCGGTTGTGGCTGGTCAGTGCTAAAGGCACAGCCCTAGTTTCGGCTCTGGGCCAGACTCCTTTGATTTTGGAAGTTCTGGGCGACAGCGCTGCTGCTTCGCCGGGCATGGAGAGTATGCTTAAAAATTTAGCGCCCACACAAGGTGCTTGTTAACAAACTTAAACTCGTTCCCAAACTCGTTCCCACGCTGACGCGCAGCGTGGGAACGAGTTTGGGAAATCAGGCAGCTTTTGCTGAAGGGGGATTTTTTGTGACCAACCCAATGCGAGCGCAAAAGATTGAGTCTTACGGGCGGGCTTATGACCTGCTAATCGAAGGATTGAAGCAGTTTCCGACCGAGATGTGGCATTTTAGGCCCGCACCCCATTTCTGGACCATCCACGAAATCATTGTCCACATCGCCGACAGTGAAGCCAACAGCTTTATTCGCTGCCGCCGTTTCATCGCCGAACCGGGCCAGGCTGTGTTAGGATATGATGAACAGGGCTGGGCTACCTCGCTGAATTATCATCAACAGAGCACTGCCGACGCTCTGGAACTGTTCAAATGGCTGCGCCATAACACCTACCAGTTGATTCGCTCTCTGCCGGAGAGTGTTTGGGCCAACACCGTCACCCATTCCGAAAACGGCCTGATGACAATGGACGATTGGCTGGATGTCTACGAGCGGCACATCCCGGAGCACCTGGCCCAAATGCAAACCACCTATGAGATTTGGTTAAAACAGGAGTAATTTTGTGAAACTACGAAACTTTTTGTGGCTGCTGTTTCTAGCCGCCTTGTGGGGGCCATCCTTTTTATTCATCAAAGTAGCCGTGGAACAGATTCCGCCATTGACCCTGGCCATGAGCCGAGTAGGAGTGGCCGGCATACTGCTGTACCTGATTTTGCGCGCCCAGGGACGCAATTTGCCTCCGCTGGGGCGGGTGTGGCTGCACTTTGCCTTTGCCGGGCTAGTTCAAAATGCCATCCCGTTTGTGCTGTTTGGCTGGGGCGAACAATACATTGACAGCGCCCTGGCTGCTATTCTCAATGGCAGTACACCGCTATTCACCCTGCTCCTGGCCCACTTCTTTACCAGCGATGACCGCCTGACCCCCACCAAAGCGATAGGAACGCTGATCGGGTTTACCGGCTTGTCGGTGTTGATTGGGCCTTCATTGTTGGGTGGGGTAAAAGCAACGGCCTGGGGATTAATTGCCGTAGCTCTGGCCTCAACTTGTTACGGAGTGGCGATCGTTTACGGCCGCCATTACCTGCGCGGACTGCCGCCGATGGTCGCTCCAACCGCGCAAATGCTCCTGGCGACGTTATTCCTGATACCCGTCTCGCTGGGGCTGGAGCAGCCTTTCCGCCTGCCGGTTCCTTCGTGGCCGGCTATCGGGTCGCTACTGGCGTTGGGTATTTTTGGCACGGGCGTCGCCTTTATCGTTTATTACCGAATAATGGAAAGAACCAGCGCTACCTACGTTTCGATGGTGACATATCTGGTGCCTGTTTTCGGCGTGATTTTAGGCGTGGTAGTGCTGGGTGAGACGTTGAGTTGGAACGCCTACCTCGGCTGCGCTTTGATTTTACTGGGGGTGATGATTGTCAATGGCGTTGTCAGAGCCATCAGTTGGCAGCGTCCCACTGATGTTGCCGTCAGACCGTAGTTCCTGATAAACAGTTAGCTAGATTTTTATCTTGAAACGTGATGCGTGAAAATTCATGCATCACGTTTCATCTTTTCTCCAAAGTACTCCTTTTCAAACTATTGCCACTCAACCTTAAATAGAGTATAATTTAACTAATCAAACCTATCTAGACACATTGAAACCGTGGCAGTAAATGGGGGGCGGAACGTGTCATCACGACTGGCAGATCGCCTGAGTTTAGCGCGCCATCGCCGGTTTGCCGGGCGAGAGGTGGAGCGGGCCTTGTTTCAAGCGGCCCTGACTGCACCCGAACTGCCCTTCTACATCCTCTACATCTTTGGTCCCGGCGGCGTTGGCAAGACTTCGCTGATGGGCGAGTTCGCTTATATTTGCGACGAGCAAAATATCCCCGCTGCTCAACTCGACGCCCGCAACATCGAGCCCGCCCCTGAGTCATTTTTAATGGCCCTGCAAACTGCATTGGGTCTTGCTCCCCCCGCCTTAGCCCTGCAACATATGGCCGCCTGGTCACAGCGCCACGTTATTCTGATTGACACTTACGAAAAGCTGGCCCCGCTAGATGCCTGGCTGCGAGAAGTTTTTTTACCGCAGTTGCCTGAAGATGTGCTGGTAGTGATGGCCAGTCAATACCCGCCCTCATCCGCCTGGGTCGCCGACGCCGGCTGGCAAAGCCTCATTCGCACCATCCCCCTGCGTAATTTTAGCCCCGAAGAGAGCCGAACCTATCTGAACAAACGCGAAATTCCACCGGAACACCATCAGGCCATTTTGGATTTCACTTATGGCCATCCCCTGGCCCTTTCACTGGTGGCCGACGTTTTTGCCCAACGCGGCGACAGCCTGCGCATCTTTAAACCGGAAGTTGCCCCTGATGTCATCAAAGTGCTGCTGGAACAGTTGGTCCAAAAAGTGCCTGGTCCGGCTCATCGCGCCGCCCTGGAAGCCTGCGCCCTGGTCCACCTGACCACCGAAGCCCTGCTGACGGCGATGCTGGGCATGCCCGACGTTCACGAATTATTTGAGTGGCTGCGCAGTCTATCCTGTATTGAATCTGGCCCGACCGGACTTTTTCCCCACGATTTGGCCCGCGAAACCCTGGCCGCCGACGTGCGCTGGCGCAATCCCGACTGGTACGCCGAACTGCACCACCGCGCCCGGACCTATTATACGGCCCGTCTCCAGTCGGCTAACAGCCAAGAGCAGCAGGCGGTTTTGGTGGAATACCTCTATCTGCATCGTTATAACCCGGTGGTGCGGCCTTTTTTTATGCAATTACAGGCGCAGTGGTCCGAAGAAGTCGGCTTGCTTAGCGATATTGCCCGCCCGCCCGACTGGCCGATTCTGCTGGAGATGGTGCGGCAGCATGAAGGGGAAGAGTCGGCCCAATTAGCCGCCCATTGGTTCTCGCGCCAGCCTGAAAATGTGCTTGTTTTGCGCGATGTCAAACAGCAAGCCGTTGGGTTTGTTATGCTGCTGGCCTTGCAGCGCGCCGGCGCCGAAGATTTGAATCTCGACCCGGCCGCGCAGGCAGCCTGGCAATATTTGCAAAGCCACGCCCCGTTACGGCCCGGAGAAATCGCCACCCTGTTCCGTTTTTGGCTGGCCCGCGACAGTTACCAGGCGGTTTCCACCGCCCAGAGCCATATTTTTATTGCTATGGTCCAGCATTACTTAACCACGCCAGGCCTGGCCTATACCTTTTTGCCCTGCCGCAACCCCGATTTTTGGCTGCCCGTTTTTACCTATGCCGACCTGACCCGTTTGCCGGAAGCAGATTTTGAAGTAGGCGGCCACTGCTACGGAGTATACGGCCACGATTGGCGCGCTGTGCCGCCCATTGCCTGGCTGGATTTGCTGGCCGGTCGAGAAATTGCCACCACCCCTCAGCCTCCATCTCCTCCATCGGCCAAACCCGCGCTGGTGGTACTAAGCCAGCCCGAATTTGAAACGGCGGTGCGCGACCTACTGCGCGACTTCAGGGCAACCCGGCCCGATACCTTGAAGTATAACCCCCTCCTCTGGTCGCGGCTGGTGGCCGAGCAGACCAGCCCCACTGCCGACGAAGCCAAACGGATCGCCATCCTGCAAACTATTGTCAAGGAAGCCGCCGACAAATTGCAAACCTCCCCCCGCCAGCGAAAATTTTATCAGGCGCTGCACCACACCTATTTTCACCCCGCCCCTACCCAGGAACAGGCCGCCGAATTATTAGATTTGCCTTTCAGCACCTTTCGCCGCCACTTAAAAACCGGCATGGAACAACTGACTCAGATGCTGTGGCAGCGAGAAATCGGCGGATAGAGAGGTAGACTAAGGCTAAGGCTGAGGCTGAGTGTTAATCTTAGCCTTAGCCTCAGCCTTAGCCTTTCCTACAAAAATGAGCAAAAAGTGAGCACTTTTTGGTCTGGAAAGTGAACACCAGATTCAATAAACTACAGTTATCAGCTTTGATGATTGTAGTTTTTTATTTCTGGTAACGCTGTAGGCCAACAACTCCCTTACCACAAGCAAGTCCGCATCCGTTACCCCCATTGCCGGAGTTTCCTTATGTCTGAACAAACCACTCAACTGGTCAACGATTTAGTCGCCGCCTGGAACGCCCACGACCTCGACCGGATTGCCGCTTTTTATGCTCCCGATTATGAAGGAGAGGACGTAGCCTACTCAACTCCCCGCCGTGGCCGGGAGGATATCCGTCAAACGATGAGTTTTTACCTGCAAGCCTTCCCGGATCTGCACATTACGATGGACTCGCTGATTGTCCAGGATAACCGGGCTGCTCTGGCCTGGATTGGCCAGGGCACTCACAAAGGCAAGCTGTTAAATATTCCGTCAACCGGCCGGGTGATAAAGATTCGCGGGACGACCTTCTTCACCATCCATAACTGCCAGATTGTCCGCGGCCTGCACGTCTGGGATTTAGCCGGCGCGCTGCGCGCCATCGGCTTGCTGCCGGAACTATAGTACAAAAGCTTAGCTTTTGCGCTCCAGATCTTTTCATCCTCTCCGCTGCTGCACTTGCTCTCGGATGAAGTTAAAGTCAATACTTCAAATAAGGCCGTAGCATAGGGCCTTGTGCCCGCCCACAAGGGGTTTAAACTACGTTATTTGAAAAACCTTGTGCCCGCCCACAAGAGGTCAAACTACGTTACACCTCAAAGGAGAGAGGCGATGGTTAATCCTCCTTTCAAAAGCGACCTCTTTTACTCCGTTCAGAATGAAGACTACCAGACTGAGTTGGCCATGCTCAACCACATTTACCAGGGCACGCCGCTGCGGGTGCTGATGGTGGCCTCACCCGGCGAGAACGCCCTGAGCCTGCTCACCCAGGCGACAGTAATCAGTGTGGTGGCGGCATACCTGAACGCGGCCCCTGGTTTAGAACCATTGCGGTCGGTTTCCGCAATTTATAATCAAAACATTTTTTGTTAGCACGGAGGTATTCATCATGTTGGTTGTACGCGATATATTTCAAGCCAAATATGGCCGGGGTGATGAACTGGTCGCATTGTTCAAAGAAACTTTTCCAGGGATGGGACCAGAGCGCACCTATCGTATTCTGACCGATGTCAGCGGCCCTTTCTTTACAGTTGTGACCGAAGTTGAAGTGTCGAGCCTGGCCGACTGGGAGCAACTGACGGTCCAAATTTTTGGCATGCCAGAATTTGGCGAGTGGTTCAACCGTATGCTGCCGCTGGTCGAATCGGGGCGGCGCGAGTTTTACCACCTGGAAAGTTAACTATGAAGTCAGCGTTCAGCCCTAAAGAGAGGATAATTTTATGTCAATCGAAAACAAAGCCGTTGTCCGAAGATTCTTTGAATTATTTAGCCAGGGCGACCTGGAGACCATTGGCCAGGAACTGCTATCCCCGGAGTTTGTAGCCCATTTCCCCGGTATGCCGGGGCCATTAAACCTGGAAAGCTATCGGCAGGTGGGGATTATGTTTCGCTCGGCCTTTCCCGATATCCAGGATACAGTTGAAGATCAAATTGCCGATGGCGATAAGGTGGCTACCCGGATTACGTCTCGCGGCACACATCAGGGTGAGTTCATGGGGATACCCGCCACGGGCAAGCAATACACCATCACCGCTATCGTCGTTGATCGGATTGCCAGTGGCCGAATTGTGGAACGATGGGCGGAATTTGACCAATTGGGCATGCTGCAACAACTCGGCGTGATTCCGACGCCGGGGCAATAAGAAAATAATCCGTAAGACAATTAAAGGAGAAATATCCAATGACAGACCTTAAAACGATTGCTCATTATTTTTTAGCCGAAAGCTTCAACACCGGCAATCTGGCCCCCGCTGCCGAGTTAGTGGCAGCCAACTTTACCAATCACGATCCTAGCACCCCACCTTTAGCGGCCGGCCCAGAAGGTTACAAACAGCTTGTCACTACCTATCGAACCGCCTACCCTGACATTCACATGACGATTGATGACCTCGTTGTTGAAGGGGACAAGGTGGCAGGGCGTTGGACAGCGCGCGGTACCAACACCGGCCCATTAATGGGTATGCCCCCCACCGGCAAGTCAGCGACAGTAACCGGCATCAGCATCCTGACCATTGCCAACGGTCAGGTCACAGAACAATATACCACCTGGGATGCCCTGGGCATGCTGCAACAATTGGGGGTCGTACCCACGCCGGGGCAGTAAGAGAATAAAAAGGCCAAATCTGCCGGATTTGAACATCAAAAGTTAGCCCAGTAAAGAGAAAATAAAGATGACTACAAAAAGTCAATTTGTAAAAGAGCAAAAGCAAATCAGCACTCGCACTAAAGTGATTATCACCACGCTGGTTTTTGGCGTGCTGGCCTTCCTATCCAGCCCCAACGGCCCTCTGGGTGGATTTTGGGCCCCGCCGGCCGATTTCCCTGTCCCTACTGGAGTGCAAGTGCCGCTTTTTATGGTTTTGGGTGTAGTTGAAGCGCTCCTCTTTGGTCTGGGGGCGTCATTTCTCATTTTCGGCTACCCGCTGGTCAAGGCGATTGCGCCCGCTTCGCCGCGCTTGACGATGGTGGCCTATCTCTCCATCTTTTGGCTCCTCATTAGCTGGTGGCCTCACGACAGTCTGCATATTCACAGCGGCCTGGAACTAAACATGCTTCTGGTCATCGAATACGGGTTTCACGTGACCCTGATGGTGGCCGGTATCATTTTGGCTTATTTCTTCCTGACCCTACTCGGCCAGCGCGTTAAAGTTATTTAACTGGGGAACGCTGTGTCCCTTTGATTAATTCATCCTTTGGAGGTTTACAAAATGAAAGCATCAGATGAATTGAGACAACTTACCTTGCGCGGCCTGGAAGCCTTTGCCGAGGAAGGTCTGGGGTTTTTTACCCGCCGCATTGCGCAGCAGGATGGGGTGCTGGCTATTGGCACGGACCCCACTGAATGGTGGGAAGGGTATGAGGCCATTACCGATATCTTCAAGGCCCAGTCAGAAGCGATGCAGGGGTTGTCTATCGTAGGAGCCAATCCCCAGGCTTACATGGAGGGCAGTGTTGGGTGGGCTGCCACTCAGGCTGCAATTCGTATGCCCGATGGCAGCGAATTTCCCATCCGCTTGACCATTGTCTATCACCAGGAAGATGGAGAATGGAAAGTGGTGCAGTGGCACGGCTCGGTTGGGGTCTCCAATGAGGAAAACTTTGGCGAGGATATACCCACCTGAGCCAGTCCTCTACAAAATTTTTATCCATTTGAGGTAAAAAGCCATGAGCGCCACAACCGTGTTGGTTAATCCTTCTGAGGCCGAACTGGCCGCAGCCGTCGAAGAAAACTTATTCGACCTGTTCCGGGCCATGATGGCCTTGCCCGGTAGCGAGATTGACGAAGGCGACAAGTTGAGCCGCCATCTGGCCTTCCCGCACAACCCGATGTTCAAAGGAGTCTGGCGCACCCGGCTGGCCGCCGCTGAAGCGGATGAGGCCATTGACGAAACCCTGGCCTGGTTCAAGAGCCGCAACGCGCCGTTTCTGTTCTGGTGGACCGGGCCGGGCACAACCCCCGACGATTTGGGCGAGCGGCTTATGGCTCGTGGGCTGCTCTCGATGGAAGGGCAGATGGAGACGCTGGCTAAAGGCATCAAGCAGACTGCCCTGGGCGCGCCGGGCATGGTCGCCGATTTGCAGGACATGAACGAAGCTACCCTCAAACAGGTTCCCCCTGGCTTCACGATTGAAGTCGTGCAGGATGAAACTGCCTTGGAGGATTTCAAACGGATCTTTGTGGAAAGTTACGAAATCCCGGAATGGGCTGGGCAGGCCTGGGTGGATGCGACCCGGCAGTTGGGGATTGGCCGCACTCCCTGGCAGATGTACGTGGGCTATTTAAACAGCCAGCCAGTAGCGACAAATATGCTCTTCAACGGCGGTGGAGTAGCCAGTGTATATGCCGTAGCAACTGTACCCTCGGCGCGAGGGAAGGGTATTGGCGGGGCGATTACCCTCAAGCCGCTACTCGAAGCCCGTGAGCTGGGCTATCGCTATGCAGTGCTGTTTGCCACCGAGATGGGCGTTCACGCCTATCAGCGTATCGGATTTCGCCTGACCGAGGCCAGAATCAACCGCTATTTGTGGCGAAGCGAATAACAAAAATGTTATAAAAGGAGATCTATCTATGTTCGCCATAGTTAATCACTTACACTTGAATGTACCAGTTGAGCAAATACGCTTGGGCGCAGAGCAGGACGGAGTGTCCCTTCTTAAAGAGATGCCAGGTTTTCAGGGGATCAACCTGGTTAAGGTGGCCGACGACCGGATGATTGTCATTTTATACTGGGACAGCGCGGCAAATGCAGATAATGGGGCCAAGATATTTGGGCCAAGCTGGTTTGCCAAAAATATCGCGCCCTTTTTAGCCAGTGAACAGCAGCGGAGCGCGGGTGAAGTTATCCTTCACTACTCCAAGTGACTATTGCCTAATGCGCCAGGGTTTCGAGCCGGCGTTTTTATAACTCAGGAGAAATAAATGGCTCAAGTGGTCAACACCATTCAAATCAACGGTTCGCTCGAAGCTATCTTTGATCTCGTAACGACCACCCGCTTCTGGCCGCAGTGGCACCCGGCTACGACCGGCGTCGGCGGCGTAACCGAGCGGCCTATGCTGCCAGGCGACAAAATCCGCGAGCGGGCCGTCATCGGCGGAAAAACCTACGAGGGCAACTGGACAGTAGTGGACCACACTCGCCCGGCGCGAGTCGTCCTGCTGATGGAAAGCGGGCGGATCAAAATCAGCTATTCGTTTCAAGCTAGCGGTTCGACCACCGAATTTAAACGCGAGTTGGAGTTCCACCCCGAAGATTTTAGCGCCGCCGACCCCAGTACCCTGGAAAAGCTCATGGACGCTCAATCGGAACAGGCGCTGGCTAAATTGAAAACGCTTGTTGAGGAAATTTTGCAGCAAGAAGCCCGCTTGGAGATAAGAGCCGACAAATGATCACCGAGGATTTTGTGGAGTTCCGGGGTTACAAGGTTTGGTATCGCCTGGTGAAACCAGTTACGCCCGACCCCGCTGCGCCGCTGCTGCTCTTGCACGGTGGCCCCGGCGGCAGCAGCGACATCTTTGAACCGTTGGAGGCCCTGGCCGAGCAAGGACGGACGGTCATTCGCTTCGACCAGCTTGGCTGTGGCCGGTCGGACCGGCCGCGTGATGTGTCGCTTTGGACAATTGCAAGCTGTATCGAACAGGTTGAATGTCTGAGAAAGGCGTTGGAATTCGAGCGCATCCACCTTCTGGGTCATTCGTGGGGAAGCATGCTTGCCATCGAATATCTCTTGACTTGTCCGCCGGGGGTCCAAAGCGTCTGCTTGAGTAGTGCGGTGATCAGCGCCCAACTTTGGACTGAGGAGGCGCGCCGGCTTCGTTCCCAACTCCCCGGTCACATCGCCAGGGCCTTGGAGCGGTGCGAGAAATCCTACCATCCCCGCCGGCCGCCCCAGCCGGGGGCCGAACCCGCGCCGGCTGTGACTCAAGAACAAATTGACCAGCAGGCCAGGCGCATGCATGCCCTTTTCCCGTTCATTTCTCATCCTTGGGTTGCACGGCTGGCCGGCTGGATGTCGTACCTGCCGCCGTTTAGACCGGCTGCCTATGAAATCCTGGGCATCCAATTTGTTCTCAGGCATATCTGCCGGCTCAGGCCCATGCCTTTGGGCATGTTCAAAATGCTGGCGGGAACAAACGGAGAAATCTATGAAACACTCTGGGGGCCGAGCGAGTTTTTAATTTCAGGGCTTCTGAAAGAGTGGGATATCAGACCCCAACTCGCCCACATCCACCTGCCCACCTTGATCCTTTCCGGTCGCTATGACGAGGCGACCCCGGCGCAAATGGCGATTCTAAAAGAGGGGATCGCTGATTCTGAGCAGATTATCCTTGAGCAAAGCTCACACTGCGGTATGTGGGAGGAGCCTGACAAATACCGGGCGGCGGTTCTGGACTTTATCAACCGCGTCGAATTTGCCGCTGCTTAGCGAACGCAGCATACAATGCTACCTGCTCAGATTTTATCAAAGTAGATGGAGTATTTGCTATGGAAAATCTTGCCACTTTTTTTAGCGATTTTTTAGCCACTTACGGCCTATTCGCCATTCTGGTGGTGATGCTGCTCAAAGAGATTGGCCTGCCCGTGCCGATACCGTCTGACCTGATTATGATTACCGCCGGGGTGCAGGCGGCTACCGGCGATTATGGCCTGCTGGCCTTGACGCTGGGGATTATTGGGGTCATTCTGGTGGGTGGCTCCATCCAATTTTTGATTGCTCGCAGCGCCGGGCGAGAGGTGATTTATCGTCTGGGCCGCTTTATCGGCTTGACCCGTGAACGGTTGGACCGGGCTATGGCCCTGCTGCAACGGCGCGGCGCGACGGCGGTCTTCTTTGGCTTGAATATTCCGGGGGCGCGGGCCGGCATCACCCCGGCCGCAGGTCTGGCTCGACTGGCTTATCCTGTGTTTGCCCCGGCCATGTTAGGCGGCAGCGGTATTTTTTATGCCTGGCACATTGCCCTGGGCTACCTGGTTGGCCCCTCGGCCACCGAGCTGCTGGAAGGAATCAATCTACCGCTGCTGCCGGTGCTGGTGGGATTGGCCCTCCTGGGGCTGCTGGGTTGGTTATTTTTACGCCGCCGCAAGTCGGGCCAGCAGCCGGAAGAGTCAACCCTGGACCGGCTGCACTCCTGGACCGAAGCCGCCTGCCCTGCCTGCCTGGCCCTGGCCGCGCTGGCCAACAGGGGCGAAAATGAACAAAAAGTGAGCACTTTTTGGGCTGGAAAGTGAGCAGCAGATACGGCTAGAATGGGCACAAATCTTCTTCCAATCAAGTGTTCACAAATCTATAGAATATCGCCAAAAATGAAACCAAGCGCCGCGCATCACATCGTAGTGCGTAGTGCGTGGTACGTGGTTGAGGAAATTTGGAACACGAAGCTGCTTTCAGGAGAACATCTTATGTCACGAACCCTATTTAACATCATTGGTCTGGTTATACTTGTCCTGGGGCTGACCGGCTGCGGCGCAGCCTCGGCGGTGGCGGAAACCATTCAATGCACCGGCGACTTTGAAGCGACGATTTATCAAGGGCCAAGCGCCGGCCTGTCGCTGGTTGGCCCTTTGTCTTTACAGGTAGACGCCGCCGGCAACCTGACCGGGGAATTGACCACCAACGACGGCGCCTTAATCGAAGTCACCGGGCAGGCTATTGGTCGCTCGATCAACCTGGTCTTTAACCTGGGCGAAGATAAACGTATCTTCGGTGTTGGCTCGCTGGAAAACGACATCCGTGACTGCAAAGGTTTGAGCGGCGGCCCCTTCACCGGCCCCGAACCCGGCGACAGCGGCGATTGGGGCTACGGCATCGGCGGCAGAAGTTAGAGGCCATATGAAAAATCGAATTTTGAGACTCGTAGTAACGACTTTAGTCGTATACAGCCTCATTAAAAAGCAGAGTTGACGACTAAAGTCGTCACTACAACCCGGTTACTTAAGGAGAAAATAAAAATGTCAGACCACAAAACTTTAGTTCAAAACTTTGCCGAAGAGATTTGGAACAAAGGTAACTTTGAGGCTACTACAACTTATGTGGCCACCGACTTTGTAGATCATAACCCGGCCATTCCTAACCAGCCGCCGGGAGCTGAAGGGGCCAGGCAAGTCTTTGCCACTTACAAGGCCGCCTTTCCCGACCAGCACTTCACCATCGAAGATATCCTGGTCGAAGCAGATAAGGTCGTCTGGCGCTGGAGTTCGACCGGGACCAATACCGGCTCGCTGATGGGCATGCCCCCGACCCATAAAAAAGCGACCATCAGCGGCATCGAAATTTACCGCATCGCCGGGGGCAAAATTGCTGAACGCTGGGGCAACTTTGACCAGTTGGGCCTGCTGCAACAACTAGGCGTGGTTCCTGCACCGGGGCAATGAGCATCTTATAGGGTCACTGCTTAGCCATGTCATTTCGACCGAAGGGAGAAATCTCCGAGGCCGATGTAGCGCTGTAGGGATTTCTCGGCCTATGGCCTCGAAATGACATGAAGGCTGAGCAGTTCTATCTATTACCCACAAGTTGGGATTGTTCATTAACAAGATACCAAGTGTCGGCCATGTCCTGTAATCTTTGCCAAC
>JAKLJP010000057.1 GCA_023151115.1 Anaerolineae bacterium | reverse complement strand
TGCTTTTTGAGTTGATAGTCCTTCAACTTACCCTTATTCAATTATTTTGTAAAGTCCCATCTCATGGACCCAGTGCCCGGCAATTTACGAAGGGCTGCTGGAGAAGCAGGCCCAGGATACCCGGTCGGGCGCGGGCCAATATTTTACCCCCCGCCCGCTGATCCAGGCCATTGTCGAGGTCATGCAGCCGGCCCCCGGCCAGCGCATCGCCGATCCGGCGGCGGGTACCGGCGGCTTTTTGCTGGCGGCTTATGAATTCATTCTCAAACACCATTCTCCCCTAACTCCAGCAGCTTTGCGCCATCTGCGCTGTGAGAGTTTACGTGGTTGGGAAATTGTGGACGCTACCGCCCGGTTGTGCCTGATGAACCTTTACCTGCATGGCATTGGGGTTGACTCGCCGGACAGTCCGCTTGTCGTCGGAGATAGTCTGTTGGCCCACCCTGGCGAGTGGTTTGACCTGGTGCTGACCAACCCCCCCTTTGGCAAAAAGAGCAGCACCGCTTTTGCCACCGGCGTCTCTTCTGCTTCGTCGCAGGTTCAGACGGTCATCCGGCCTGATTTTTGGGCTGCGACCCGCAACAAACAGCTCAACTTCTTGCAGCATGTCAGAACACTGCTCAAACCGGGTGGCAAAGCAGCCGTCGTTGTGCCCGACAACGTTCTATTTGAAGGGGGGGCGGGGGAAGTCATTCGCCGCGAATTGCTGCGCACCGCCGACGTACACACCCTATTACGCCTGCCGACCGGCATCTTTTATGCGGCAGGGATTAAGGCTAACGTCCTCTTTTTCGATGCCAAACCGGCCAGTGAAACTCCTCAGACCCAGGCGTTGTGGATTTACGACTTGCGCACCCACCAGAACTTCACCCTCAAGCAAAACCCGCTCACCCGCAACGATTTGGACGACTTTGTGGCCTGCTTCAACCCGGCCAACCGCCATGAGCGCACCCCCACATGGTCGCCGGAAAATCCGCAAGGCCGCTGGCGCTGCTATCCCTACGAAGCGCTCTTGGCCCGCGAGCGGGTCAATCTGGACATTTTCTGGCTGGACAACCTCAGCCCGGCAGAAATGGCTGCTCCGCCTGATCTTGACCAATTAGCCCTGGAAATTGTCGAAGATTTGGAAGCGGCGCTGGCGCAGTTTCGGAAAATTACCCAAGATTTAGGAAAGGAAGGTTGATACTCATCACCGTCAGAAAAGTCTGGCTGAAGTAGCCCAGCCAATTCAGCTTTTATTAGCCAAAACAAAAAGCCTTGCCGCACTGGCAAGGCTTTGTTTTCGACTGATAGAAGTGGGCAGTACAAGACTCGAACTTGTGACCTCCTCGGTGTAAGCGAGGCGCTCTAACCAACTGAGCTAACCGCCCAAAGCAGTTAAATTATACCAAAAGAGCCTGAAATCAGCGAATCGGTGAATGGGCGAATGGTGAATAAGTGAATGGCGAATGGTGGATAACAAATGGGAATTCATAAACCTTTAACTTTCCACCTTTCCACCTTCCAACCTTCCAATCCTTCACGTTTGCCCCTCCTTGACCGTTACAGTAAAATCCAATCTGTGAAACCTCAACCCCTCATTATCGGCCTGATGATGCTCCTGCTGGCTGTTGGAGCCATTTTTTTTAGTCGTCCCTGGTGGCGTGAGACCCTATTCAACCTCACCGGCGAGGAGTCAACCCTGCCCCAAATCTCCGGGGTGATCCAATACGGCCTGACCCGCCTGCAGCCGCCGCTGCAAACCGCCGACGATGTACCGGTGCAGTATGCCGATGTCAACCCCTACGGCATCAACACTTTTCTGCAAAATGAAGTCGAGCCGGCCAAGCGGGAAAAAGCCATGCAAATGATTGCCGCAGCTGGCTTCAAATGGATTCGGCAAGAGTTCCCCTGGCAGGACATCGAAATTCACGGCAAGGGCGATTTTGAAGACCGCCGCCACGAGCCGTACCAATCGGCCTGGAATAAATATGACCAGATTGTAGAATTGGCCGAGAAATATGATATTAAAATCATGGCCCGCCTCAGCACCCCGCCCAGTTGGTCGCGGGCGCTGACGGATACCGTTGGCACGTTTGCCCCG
Source organism: Anaerolineae bacterium (assembly GCA_023151115.1). The sequence goes on along the minus strand of JAKLJP010000057.1, from coordinate 37,873 downwards.
CCGGACGACTACCGCGATTACGGCGATTTTGTCGCAGCGGTGGCGACTCGCTACCGGGGCCGCATTCCGGCCTATCAAATCTGGAATGAAGCCAATATCTACCCGGAGTGGGGCGTCTACCCTATCAACGCTGAAGAATACACCGCACTGCTCAAAGAAGGTTACACCCGCGTCAAAGCCGCCGACCCTGACGCCATCGTAGTGATGGGGGCGCTGGCGGCCACCATTGAACTGGACCGGGTGCGCCGGTACGACGCCAATGGCCAGCCGACCAGCCCCGGCGGCCTGAGTGATGTACTTTTTTTGCAGCAAATGTACGACGCCGGGGCCGCGCCCTACTTTGATGTGTTGGCCATGCAGGGCTACGGCCTGTGGAGCGGCCCCACCGACCGGCGCATGCAGCCACGTGTGCTCAACTTTTCCCGCCCCCTCTACGTGCGCGATGTGATGGTTCGCAACGGCGATGCTCACAAAGCCATCTGGCTGAGCGAATTAAGCTGGAACGCCGTGCCGCCGGAAAGCGGTATTCCGCCGGTGTATGGACAGGTTACGCCGGAGCAGCAGGGCCGTTACGCCGCCCTGGCCTACGAGCGGATGGAGCGCGAGTGGCCCTGGCTGGGCGTCGGTTTTTATTGGTTTTTTAAGCAGGCCGACGACCGCGAGCGGGCCAGCAATCCTCAATATTACTTCCGCATGGTCGAGCCGGATTTTACGCCCATGCCGGTCTACGAGGCCATGAAAGAAAAAGCCACTGCCCCGCCGGTGGTCTATGCCGGCTGGCATCAAGCCGGTCACTGGGCCATAACTTATGAAGGCGATTGGCAGACCCTCAAAGAGGCCGAGGCAACTTTTGGGGACGCGCTGGCTACCGATCAAGTTGGAGCAGCAGCCCACTTCACCTTTGAGGGCAGCAGCCTAGCTTTGGCTTTTGTTCCCAGCGAAGGCCGGCTGCGGGTGCAAATTGATCAGGATATTCCTATCGAAATTGGCTTGAATATCCCTGTTGACCAATCCAAAATCGTAAATCTGGCCCATACACTGCCACAAGGTTTGCATCAGGTCCGGCTTGAAGTAGTCGAAGGGCCGGTCGTCATTGATGGTTTTATCGTGGAAAACCGGCCCAATTTAACCTTCAATCGGGCCGGCAGCGCAATTATGGTACTGGCCACCCTGGCCGGAATATGGTTGTGGTGGCGACAGCGCAAAACCAACGCCAAAGGCTAAATGTTTGGGAAGCTGACTTACCTTATCTGGCTGGCCCTGTTCATCGGGCTGCCGCTGCTGTTGATGGTTTGGCGCTGGCCGCAGCGATTGTGGCGGCAGCGGCGCGCCCTGGCGCTGACCGGATTGGGATCGCTGGTGGGCGGCTGGGCCTGGGATGCCCTGGCGGTGAAGTGGGGCGTGTGGTATTTCGACCGGGCTAATATGGTCAATCTGTGGTTTTTGGGCCTGCCCCTAGAAGAATGGCTCTGGTTCACCGGAGTCAGCTTGATGTTTGGGGCGCTGACGGTGGTGCTTATGGAAGCATCGAAATCGTAAAGCATCCTGAGTAGCGCGTATCGAAGGGTGCGAGTTGGTGAAGACTTTCTAACAGCGCAGCACCCTTCGATACGGTTCGCTCCGCTCACCTACTCAGGATACTGCCTGTTGCTCCTTAAAGGAGAGACATTGTGTCCGAACAATTCTCCTACCTTTTAATGCTGATCGTCTTTGGCCTGCTCTTCCACAGTATTTTGTGGGCGCGGAATGCGCCTTTTCTCTGGAGCCAGAGGGCCGTTATTTTGAAGGTTATGCTGATTGGCGAAGTCTGGATGTTTATCACCGACCCTATCGGCGGCTATTGGCGAACCTGGTTTTTTGACCCCGACAAGGTTTTGGGTATCTGGTTCTGGCAGGTAATGCCGCTGGAGGATTTGCTGGGGATTACCGTCACCAGCAGCGCCGCTGCCTGCGCCGTGTTGGTTTTTGGCTACAGCCCACGCCGGTGGGTGTAGGGCTGGAAGGTTGGAAGGTGGAAGGTTGTTATCTTCTTCCAGCCTTCCAATCCTTCAGTCCTCCCTTTTTCTCACTGCCCCAAATACACCGCCACATTCTGCAAATGCTCGTCATAAGTGGTTGCAAAGACGTGCTGACCGCCCTCGCAACTGGGCCGCTGGCAGACAAAAAAGTAGTAGTTGCTGGCCGCAGGTTGGAGGACCGCCATAATCGAATCCAGGTTGGGGCTGGCAATCGGACCAGGCGGCAGGCCGGGGTAAAGATAGGTGTTGTAGGGGGAATTGACCCGGTTGTACTCGTCCAGGTGCATAGGTGTTTTCCACCATTGGCCGCTGGCAAACTGGTAGCCCAGAGCATATTGCACGGTCGGGTCAGCCTGGAGCAGAGGATAGGGGCTGCCGGGGGCCAGCCGGTTGAGGTATACACTGGCTACCCAGGGCTTTTCCGCGGCAAGCGCCGTTTCGCGCTCCACAATCGAAGCCAGGGTTAACACCTGATAAAAAGTCAGGCCGCGCTGCTGAGCCAAATTCAAAACATTAGGGGGAAGTTGACCGGCCATGGCGTCGAGCATCCGCGCAATCAAATCGGCCGGCCTGGTTCTATCCGGCAGAGGATAGGTTCCCGGAAAAAGGTAGCCCTCGTAAGATTGGCCGGGGGGACGGTCGGCCAGGAGCGGATGACTGACGACGACGCCCTCGCGGGCCTGGCGGAGAAACAGATCACCATCCATCAGTTCATTATCGGTCAGATGTTGGGCCAGTTGCTCCATGCGCCAGCCGGACGGCACATGAACCACCAATTGAGCCGAGCGCCCGCGATAGAGCGCCGCCCCAATCTGGCGCATGGTCATATTGCGGCGCAGTTGGTACTCGCCGCTTTGCAGCCGGGTATCGAGGCCGTTATAGCGCAGCAGTTGGGTAAATAGCTCAGCCTCGCTGATTAGCCCCAAAGCCTGCAACTTTTGGGCCACGTCCAGCGCAGTTTCCCCTTCGAGAATGGTCAATGAGACCAGGCTGGAATCACTGGAAAGCGGCGTATTGATTTCGTTGACCCGCGCCTGAAGGATGGGATAAAGCTGCTGGGCTTCGGCGTTAAATGGGGGGAAAGGCCAGGTCGAGCCGGTATCAATCAGCAGCGGGGCCGCATTGTTGTTGAGAATCGCCGGCAGGCGGGTGATGAGCGACACCACCAGGACTACACCGGCCAACAACAAAGCAGTCTTAAAAATAAACTTGATCAGGGCAGCAAGTTGGCTCATGGGGGTGATTGAAACTCAGCACATCCGATTTTTCACCGTAGCTGGCGCATCCCTATGCGTCAGCGGGCGGCATAGGGATGCCACCCTACGGGAAATTTGGATTTACTGAGACTATTGTAACACAAATTGTTTGACATGCATCTTAATCATGACTATTATAACCGCACTCAAGTTTAGAGGACAGGCATGGCCGTTAGAAAAGTAATTACCCTCAACGACGAACGACTCCGCCAAAAAGCCAAAAAGGTAAAACAATTTACGCCCGCTTTGAAACAACTGGCCGCAGATATGTTGGAAACGATGCGCGCCCACCAGGGCGTCGGCCTGGCCGGGCCGCAAATCGGGGTCATGCAGCGCATCTTTGTGGCCGAAATCCCGGCCTCGCGCAGCGGTACGGACGAGCCGCACCCCCAAAGCGGCACGTCCTACATACTGATTAACCCGGAAATTATCCAAAGCGCCGATACATTGGTCGAAGGGCGAGAAGGGTGTCTCTCCATTCCCACCTGGTACGGCCTGGTCGAGCGGCCCGAATGGGTCGAAGTACACGCGCAAGACCTGAACGGCAAAAAAATCAAGCTCAAGGTGGATGACTTGCTAGCCCGTATTTTTCAACACGAGTTGGACCATCTCAACGGAGTCCTGTTTATTGACCATATCAAAGACCGCGAGAAGTTGTGGCAGGTTTTACCCGAAGAGGAAAAATTGTCAGAAACAGAAGCAGTTGTTTGAAATAACGTGGTGCGTGGTCCGTGAAGATTACGCACCATGCATTCTTTAGTTAGTTTTTAAGCGCCTAAAAGGGGATTTTATCAAAATGAATAACAACAAAAGCCAAGAAACGCTTCAACTGGAAGCGTTGGAAACCCAGGAATGGCTGGAATCTATGGATTATGTGTTTCAGCACGGCGGGCCAGAGCGGGTCCAATATCTGCTGGAGCAGCTTCAACTCCATGCTTATGAACACGGGGTGCGCCCGCCGTTTTCAGCCAACACGCCTTACATCAATACTATCCCGGCGGATAAGCAGCCCCCCTATCCCGGCAACCGCGAGATTGAACGGCGTATCAAAAGCATCATCCGCTGGAACGCTATGGCCATGGTGGTACGGGCTAACATCGCCAGCCCCGGCATCGGCGGCCATATTTCTACCTACGCTTCAGCCGCCACCCTGTACGAAGTCGGGTTTAATCACTTTTTCCGGGGCAAAGGCGACAACCATAGCGGCGATCAGATTTATTTCCAGGGCCATGCCTCGCCCGGTATTTACGCCAGGGCTTTTCTGGAAGGCCGGCTGCCGCCGCAAATGCTCGAAAACTTCCGCCAGGAACTGCGGCCGGGCGGCGGCTTGTCATCGTATCCCCATCCCTGGTTGATGCCGGAGTTCTGGGAGTTCCCCACAGTTTCGATGGGCTTGGGGCCAATTATGGCGATTTACCAGGCCCGTTTCAATCGTTACCTGGAAGACCGGGGCCTGAAAAAAGATACCGGGGCCAAAGTATGGGCCTTTTTGGGCGACGGGGAAACGGACGAGCCGGAAGCCCTGGGCGCCATCAGCCTGGCCGCCCGCGAACATCTGGATAACCTGATTTTTGTCATTAACTGCAACTTGCAGCGGCTGGATGGCCCGGTCCGCGGCAACGGCAGCATTATCCAGGAACTGGAAAAAGTGTTCCGGGGGGCCGGCTGGAACGTGATCAAAGTTATCTGGGGCAGCGATTGGGACCCTCTGCTGGCTAAAGATCACGACGGCTTGCTGGTCAAGCGCATGGGCGAGGTGGTTGATGGCGAGTATCAAAAATTTACCGTTGAAAGCGGGGCCTATATTCGGGAGCACTTTTTTGGCACAGACCCCCGCTTGTTGGAAATCGTCTCTCATCTGTCCGATGAACAAGTCCGCAGACTGCGCCTGGGTGGGCATGATCCGGAAAAGGTTTATGCGGCTTACAAGGCGGCGGTTGAGCACAAGGGAGCGCCCACCGTTATCCTGGCCCGTACTATCAAAGGGTACGGGTTGGGCGAAGCCGGCGAGGGCAAAAACATCACCCATCAGCAGAAAAAGTTAAACGAGGACGAACTGCGCGAGTTTCGCGCCCGCTTTGGTATCCCCATCTCTGATGATGAAATTGCCTCCGCGCCTTTCTACCGCCCTCTGGAGAACAGCCCTGAGATCAAATACCTCAAAGACCGGCGCGAGAAGCTGGGCGGATTTGTCCCCAGCCGCACCCCGCACAGCTCCTTTTTGACCACGCCCTCGGAAAAACTTTTTGAAGAGTTTTACCAGGGCACCGATGGCCGCGAGGTTTCGACGACCATGGTTTTTGTGCGGATTTTAGCCAAGCTGCTGCGCGATAAAGACATCGGCAAACTCATTGTGCCCATCGTACCCGATGAAGCCCGCACCTTTGGTATGGAAGCCTTGTTCCGGCAGAGCGGCATCTACTCTCACCCCGGCCAACTCTACGAGCCGGTCGACTCCGACAGCCTGCTCTTTTACAAAGAGGCCAAAGATGGGCAAATTTTGGAAGAAGGCATTACCGAAGCCGGCTCGATGTCGTCATTTATTGCGGCGGGCACGGCCTACGCTACGCATGGCATCAATACCATCCCCTTCTTCATCTATTACTCCATGTTTGGCTTGCAGCGTATTGGCGACCTGATCTGGGCCGCCGCTGATTTGCGCTGCCGGGGTTTTCTGCTGGGCGCTACATCCGGTCGGACTACTCTGGCCGGCGAAGGCTTGCAACACCAGGATGGTCACAGCCATGTACTGGCCTCGACCGTGCCCAATCTCATGGCTTATGATCCGGCCTTTGCTTACGAACTGGCCGTGATTATCCGCGATGGCATCCGCCGCATGTACGAGGAACAGGAAAGCATTTTTTACTATCTGACAGTCGGCAACGAAAACTACAGTATGCCGCACCTGCCCGATAGGGATGGCGTCAAAGAAGGCATCCTCAAAGGCCTGTACAAATTTAAGGCTTCGGAGAATAAAGAGGCCAAACTGCATGCCCATCTGTTTGGCAGTGGGGCGATCATGAACGAGGTGCTGCGCGCTCAAAAAGAGCTGGAGGAAAAGTATAATATTGCCGCCGATGTCTGGAGTGTAACCAGCTATAAGGAACTGCGCCGCGATGGGCTTGAGGTGGAACGCTGGAATTTGCTGCATCCCACCGAAAAACCCCGCACCCCGTATGTAACCCAATGCCTGGCCGATGCTCCCGGCGTTTTTGTGGCCGCCTCTGATTACATGAAAAAGCTGCCTGACTCGATTAGCCGCTGGTTCCCGCGGCCGCTGATGTCGCTGGGTACCGATGGCTTTGGCCGCAGCGATGGCCGCAAAGCGCTGCGCAACTTCTTTGAAGTGGATTACCGCTATGTTACCCTGGCCGCGCTCACTTCGCTGATGCGTGAGAACAAGCTTAAGCCTGATGCAGTGATGGGGGCGATGGAAGACCTGGAAATTAATCCGGCCAAAGCAAACCCGATGATTTCGTAACAGGGTAGCAAGTAGCAAAGTAGCAGGTAATTTATCTTTCTGCTACTTTGCTACCCTGCTACTTGGGAGAGTCCAACGATGAGTGAATTTAACCTGCCCGAATTGGGTGAAAATATTCAAGCCGGCGACGTGATTAACGTTTTGGTGGCGGTGGGCGATACCATCACGCCGGATCAGCCGGTTTTAGAGCTTGAAACCGACAAAGCAACGGTGGAAGTGCCTTCTTCCATTGGCGGGGTGGTCAAAGCCATCCACATCAAACCCGGCGATACTATCCAGGTAGGCCAACTAATTCTTACTGTGGAAGGCAATGGGGCGGCGGACCAACCCACTTCTGCCCTTCAGGAAGCGCAACAAGAGGCCCCTCAGCCGGAGACTGCTCCACCGGCGCCACCTCCCCCTGCTCCTGCACAGCCTCAAGCAGCCACCGAAACAGCAGCGCCGGCGCATCCAACCGAACCTTCCACGCCGGTTGTGACAGAATTTAAAATCCCCGATTTGGGCGAGAATATTCAAGCCGGGGCGGTTATCAATATCCTGGTCTCCGTGGGCGATACTGTCAGCATAGACCAGCCAGTGCTGGAGCTTGAAACCGACAAGGCGACGGTGGAAGTGCCTTCCGCGGTGGCCGGCGTCGTCAAAGAAATTCATATCAAAGCCGGCGATACCGTCGAGGTGGGCCAACGAGTGCTGACCCTGGAAGGAACAGCGCCCGCCGTTGAACCTACTCCTCAGCCAGCGCCCGCCGTGAGCCAGCCGCCCCCACCGGAACCCTCAACCGAAACCAGGCCAGAGCCGACACCAATGGCTGCCCTGGCGGCTCCACCACCTGCTCCTATCGCCGCCTTACACCCTGATTTTTACAAGCCCGATGCCGCTTACGGGGCTGTACCCGCTGCGCCCAATGTGCGGCGGCTGGCCCGTGAAATTGGGGTGGATATTGCCCAGGTACCGGGCACCGGTCCCGCCGGCCGAATTTCGATGGCCGATGTCAAAAATTATGCCCGCCAGCGCAGCCTGGCCGGCCGTGGGGTTGCGCCGGCGGCTGCGCCCGCAGCGGCGGCGGTCCCCCTGCCTGATTTTAGCAAGTGGGGCCAGGTTGAACGAGAGGCGATGAGCAACATTCGCCGCAAAACGGCGGAAAATCTCAGCCGGGCCTGGGCGACCATCCCGCAGGTAACACAGTTTGCCAAAGCCGACATCAGCGAATTGGAAGAGCTGCGGAAACGTTTTGGCAAAACGGTGGAAGCCGCCGGGGCCAAATTGACCCCTACGGCCATCCTGCTCAAAGTGGTGGCTTCTGTACTTAAAACTTTTCCGCAGTTCAACGCCAGCGTAGATATGAGCAGCAACGAAATTATTTACAAAAAGTATTATCATATCGGCGTGGCGGTGGATACGGACCGGGGGCTGCTGGTTCCGGTCATTCGAGACGTTGACCAAAAAACTATTCTCGAACTGGCGGTGGAATTGCAGCAGGTAGCCGAAAAGGCCCGCAGCAAAAAGCTGTCGCTGGATGATATGCAGGGCGGCACTTTCAGTATCTCAAACCTGGGCGGTATCGGTGGCTCTTATTTTACACCGATTGTCAACGCGCCGGAAGTAGCGATTTTAGGCGTGGCTCGCGGCCAGATGGAGCCGGTTTACATCAACGGCCAATTCGAGCCGCGCTTGATGCTGCCCCTGGCCCTCTCCTACGATCACCGCCTGATTGACGGCGCGGACGGAGCGCGTTTTATCAAAACCCTGGTCGAGCATTTGGAGCAGCCGTTTTTGACGGCGTTGCAGGGCTGGTGAAGAAATAAGGAGTAAGAAAAGTTTGGGATTTGACCGAGGAGGCCGATAATGGCAATCAAGGAAATAATTGCTTCTGAAGAAGCGCAACCGACCCGGCTCAAGATGAGTTACGAGGAATTTTTAGAGTGGAGCAATGAGGATACTCACGCCGAGTGGGATGCCTCGACGGGGGAGGTCATTATTTTTATGCCACCAAAAGATATTCATCAGACAACTCTGAGCTTTTTATATGAGTTACTAAGTTTATTTGTGCGTTTATTTAACTTGGGTAAAGTAGGCTTCGCCCCCTTTGAGGTGAAGTTAAAGCCGGATGGTTCATCCCGTGAACCCGATATTTTCTTTGTTGCCAAACCCAACTTGGAGCGATGGACTGAAGATAAGCTGTTCGGTCCGGCAGATTTAATTATCGAGATTGTTTCCACCAGCACCGTGCAGAATGATCGGCGTGATAAATTCCGCGAATACGCCGAAGCCGGAGTGCAGGAATATTGGATCATTGATCCCCGCCCCGGTAAGCAGCGGGCCGACTTCTTTCGGCTGGATGAACAAGGCCAGTATTACTTGTTTGCCACCGAAGACAATCAGCAAGTTAAGTCGCAAGTTTTGCCCAATTTCTGGTTGCGACCGGCTTGGCTGTGGCAAGTAGACACCCTGAATCCATTGACCTGCGCCCTTGAGATTGAAGGCGTCGCAGCCGCCTTGACCCAACAAATCCAGCAAGTTCAGTCTAAGGGCGATGAATGATCCTCTCCTCTCCATTATCATCCCCCACTACAACGGCGCTCATCACCTGGTTACCTGCTTCAACGCCCTCCGCGCCCAAACCTACCCCCATCTGGAAATTATCCTGGCCGACAACGGCTCAACCGACGACTCGCTGGCGCTGACCCGGCGCGACTTTCCCGAAGTAAAGATTTTGGAATTGGGACAGAATCTGGGCCTGACCGGGGCCATCAACCGAGCGATTGCCCAGAGCCAGGGCGAGGTGATTGTTCCGCTCAACAACGACACCGAAGTAGCGCCGGGCTGGGCGCAGGCAGTGGTTGACGCTTTGGGCGCTCATCCCGAAGCCGGAATAATCGCCTGCAAAATGCTGCTGTTTGACCGGCGCGACACACTTCATTCCGCCGGAGATGGGTTTGGGGTGAACGGTATTCCGATCAATCGGGGGGTGTGGCAAAAAGATACCGGCCAATTTGACCACGACACCTACATTTTTGGCGGCTGCGGCGGGGCGGTAGCTTATCGCCGGGCCATGCTGGACGACATTGGCCTGTTTGACGAAGAACTGTTCATGTACCTGGAAGATGTAGACCTGAACTGGCGGGCGCAACTGGCCGGCTATCGGGTGGTGTTTGCGCCGCAGGCGGTGGTTTACCATCATCTCAGCGCCACCGGCGGCGGCGTTATTGCCAGCTATTACACCGGCCGCAATACTTTGTTTGTGCTGGCCAAGAATTTGCCCGGCCCTATTTTTCGCCGGCATTGGCCGGCCATTGTCGGGGCGCAGTTCAAAATCGCCGCTGATGCCCTCCGCGCCTGGCGCGGCGAAGCGGCTCGTGCGCGGCTGCGGGGTCAATTGGCGGGGGTGTGGGGACTGCCCCGGTGGTTGGCTAAACGAAAATCGGTGCAGCAAAAAAAGCGGGTAGATGAGGCGTATTTGGAAAGTCTATTGACCACGCAAAATTGAAAACGTAAAGATTCATTCTAAGGAGGCGCTCGTTATGAAACTCACCATCTCTCTGGCTCAAATGCAAATTACTCTGGGCGACACGGCAGCGAATCTGAAAAAAGCCGCCGAGTGGACAGCCGAAGCGGCCCGGCGCGGCTCAGATTTGATTATCTTTCCCGAAATGTGGACCACCGGCTGCGATTGGCCGAATATTGAAAAACTATCCACCCAGCAAGCCGGTATCATTGCTGAGGTAGGGGCGCTGGCCCAAAAGCACAACATCTGGCTCAACGGCTCGATGCTGGCCCTGGATGAAGCGGGGCGGCCCAGCAACACCTCGATCCTGTTTGACCCGACCGGTCAGCAGGCTGGACTCTACCGCAAAATTCACCTGTTTGGAGTGATGAATGAGGATGAGCATCTGGCTCCGGGGCAGCATTTGACTACGGTGGAGACAGCTTGGGGGCAGAGCGGCCTGGCGATCTGCTATGATCTGCGCTTTGCCGAGATGTTCCGCACCTACGCCCTGAATGGGGTCAACATGGTTTACCTGCCGGCCGAGTGGCCTCATCCGCGCCTGGCCCACTGGCAAACCTTATTACGCGCCCGCGCCATCGAAAACCAGATGTATATGGTCGGCTGCAACGCCGTTGGCAGCGACGGAACCTACACTTTCTTCGGCCACTCGGCTATTATTGACCCGTGGGGCAACGCGGTGATTGAGGGCGGTGAGTCGGAACTGCTGCTCACCGCCGCCATTGAAACCGACATGGTCGCCGAGGTACGGGCTAAAATTCCCGTTTTCAAAGACCGGCGGCCCGAGTTGTACCGGCTGGGGTAGTTGAAACAGCCGTTAATACAAAAGAGGCCGAGCCGTCTCTCCCAACGGCTCGGCCTCTTTTGTGTGGGGAGAGGAAGCTGAGCAGGTTCCTGAATTGTATAAGATAAACCAAGGGGTGTTGGAGATACATACCCTGGACTAGAAAAAGTTAGTTTTATGCCATCCTCAATGATGCGCACAGTTACTATTTTTTTCGTAGTCTAGTTGATCTTAGATTATCATAGCAAGGTTTGAATCCGGTTTGAGAAGTCGAACCAGCCCTCCGCAAGGTCTGAATTTTTAAGTCTGTTAATAACCGGTCTCCGGTAAAAGGGCCGGCCAACGAGTAGGTGCAGGCGTAACCGTGGCGGCCACAACCAGATCTGTTTGATAACGCGGTAGCAGCCGGTAATCGTTGCGAGAGGGATCATCTTTATCTGAATACTGGCTGACAATGCCGACCATTGTCAGCGGGTCGCCGCGCTTAATGAAGGGCTTTTTGATGCCGGTGGTTTTGCGAATGGTGGTTTTGGCCCAACCGCTGCCGTCGTCTATCCAGAGCGTGGTTCGCCCTTTGAAGTCAACCGCCTGCCCCTGGAGCATGACCAACATGCCCTCATAAGGTTCCAGCAGCGAGGTGGTGGCAATAGGCAAGGGCGGCAGCGGCGCGCCGGGTTCCAAAAAGCCGATGTCGCCGCGCTTACTGACCACAATTTCAAACTCCTCGTGAAACGTCCGCAGGTGGCCCACAACCTCTAGCCGGTCCCCCAAATTGAAGCTTAAGCGGTGGTCTTTGGGCAGGTAGATCATGATCCCGGAGGTATTATCCTGGATATACATCGTGCGCGCCCCTAACACGCCGGGCGGCGCGGTAACATGGCCTTTGACCCGCACCCAGGCATTATAAGTCAGGCGTTTGGCGTCGTAAATTTTGACGGTCAGCGGCCCGGCGGGGGCCTTTTCCCAATTGGCGGTCTGGGGCGACGGCCCACAGTTATCGCTCCAGTCCGTTCCGGCATCCGGCAGGCGGCAGTAGCTTTCATCGTAGCCGGGCGAATGATGATAGGTAAAGGTATCTACAATGGCCCCGTTGGGGTGGGTCAGGCTGACTGTCTCGGTATCATTGTTGAGCGAAAACTGGGTGCGGGCGTGGTAGAAAACGGCAAAACCGTGCGCCGGAATAACTTTATCCAGGGGGATGTTATAAGTCGCCCCGGAACTGTCGGCCAACTGCCAGCCGCCCAGGCCAATCGGATGATTGGTAGGATTATACAGTTCGATCCATTCATCTCGATAATCGGCTGTGCCATCTTTGTCCCAGTCGTGGTCGTAGGGCGCGGGCAGAATTTCGTTGATGACCAGCTTTTCCGGCGCGGCCTGGCCTTCGACCCAAACCGGAGCGGTGTAGGCCGTCTGTCCATCGGCCTGGACGACCTTGACCCAAAAAAAGTGACCGGGCCGGGCTTTGACAGTGGTTGTCCATTGGCCGGTAGAACTTTCCAGGGGAACGGCCACTAGGGGCAGGTTGCCGTCGTACAAATAGAGGGTCAGCGGCTCCGGGTCGGGGTCCACCAAATCTACGGTCAACGACAGCGGGCCGGTGGCTGTCAGGCTGCTGCCCATCCACACCCCATTGAGCCGCAGGGCCACGGCCAGGTTGCTGTCTTCGGTGGCAAAGATGCGCCGGGCGCGCATAGCCGCCAGTAAATCGCTTTCGGTCAGGGCCGGGGCTACCAGGCCGGTGCGGGCAGTAGACTGGCTGCCCCAGCGGGCTTGGTGATGATCGCTGTTGTTTGTAGGCCCGACTCGCCAACCGGCCATGTTGCTTTGCACAAAAGAAGGTTCATAGGTGGTATACTTCTGGGCATTGTTGCCAATTTCCTGCATGAACATCACCTGGGCCGCGGCCGGGTGGTAAGCAAAGTTAAAAAACGTGCCGCCATAGCTGGGGTCGGGGTGATTGAATTGGGCGATGACAGCGGGATTAGCCGCCAGCCAACTGTAAAAATCGGGCAGGGTGCTGAACATGGGGTCGGTACGGCTGTTGAGCAAGACGCCGGTGTTGAAAACATTGATATGCCCGGCGGCGTCATGGGTCCACTCCACGCCGCGCAGCGCGACAAATTGGCCGGGCACAGTAGCATTGACGGTTTGGGTCAAAATTTTGGCCCACTCCAGCGAATTGAGCCACCAATCATGATCGGTAATTGCTTGAAAGTGCAGTCCGGCGGCCCGAGCCACCGCCAGGGCATAATGGGGCGGCCCGGACCCGTCGGAGTAGGTGGTATGGGCGTGCAAATCGCCCCAGTAGGCGTACATGCCGTCGGGTAGAACCGCGGGCGGCATAATAGTGGCCGGGGGAGGGGACGGAATTGTTCGCTCGCCGGGGTTAGGGTTAGTTCGAACAAAGTCGTGGGGCATAGAGTTGGTATCAGTGGGCCAGACGCGCTGGAGGCTGAGGGGTTCGGGGGCCGAGGCGTCGGCTTCCAGGCCCAGGGCGGCGTAGTTGCCGTTGCGGTAGGCTACGCTGTCGAGGATTTCGTTGTTGGGGCCGAGCAGGAGAAGCTCATCTCCATCGTTGGCCAGCGACCAACTGCCGTTGGCCCAAACAGGATACTTTATCAAACTTGCCACATTGAGACTGCTGCTCAGGGTATAACTGAGGGGATAACTAAATCGGAGGGTAAATGCGTCAGCATTTTCGGCGATAGTTTGGCAGCTATTGGCCGCCATGGTAGCAGTAATCGGCCAGCGATACATGCTTTCGCTGCCGCCGCTTGTTTCTTCATCGCCGATTTTGTAACAAGAGAGATTAGTAATTGCCGTAGGCTCTGGATTGCAAATTTCAACAAACTCAACGCCGTCATAAACAAATTCGCTGATGAGCAGGGGTGAGGCGGGTAAAGGCGGCTGCGTCCCGGAGTTGGCCTGGCCGGGTGTGCCAAAGATGGGGTTGTTTTGTACATCATGAAAATAACTAATAGAGCAGCCTTTATGAGTGGACCACCCAGTATCACTTTCGGGAAAGGAGGCGTTTATGCGCTCCATGCTGTACCGGCCTGCGGAACTCGAAGAGACCCCGGCAGGCCATGGGCCGCCGTCGGCGTTGGCGGTGTCAATCACAACACCCCCTACTGATAAAAACAAATTAGAATTTGAACCAGTGTTAGGCAGTACAAAGTTGGCAGTCAATTCTGCGGTTATATCAACAATTACGTCAGTGATCGTATCACTACCTCGTTCAATTAAATAATAATCATTAGGGCCAATTGAACCGCTCAGCGGGATATTGATACTGCCGGTGTTGGTAATTACCCAACCTGTGAGGGTAAATGTCAAAGAGGTTGTATTGTAAAGTTCAATCCACTCGTGGGAAGAACTGGCGGTGGTGCCGCCCCAGGCCACTTCGTTGATGATGATAGAGCCGGGGATGGGGGGTGGAGTTGGGGTTGGAGTTGAAGTAGAAATAAAATGAGTTCCCAAACCAGTAAAGGTATCTATAGCAAATCCATCCCACTCGATTGCCGGATCAAAACCATCTCCACCATTAATATCACCAACTTGAACAGAGCTTTTGCGGCGCAGGGTGTTGTTGGCGGTGCTGGTCAAGCCACTACCCCATTCCGTGCCAGGATCAAAACCTATCTGGCCGATTACATCAACAGTTACTCCATTATGCTTGAGCACAATAGTATCGTCCCCGTTAAAATTGACCACACTATTGTTGGTCAAATCGGCTGCTGCCAGAATGTCTACGTTGGCATCGCCGTGAGCTAATACAAAGACATTGCTGTCGTTCAAGATTCCACTCAGAGTAACCGATTGGCTGGCCGTTGTACTCCCATTAGAGTATAACTCAACCTGATAAGCGGATAAGTCTATGGGTGCGCCGGTCCCATTATAAATTTCCAGAGCTTTGTTGCTGCTGCTCCCTTCCACGTACTCAGAAAAAAACAATTCAGTCGAAGTAGAGGCGGCAAACAGCGGCTCCATCAGCGGCGTATCAGTCGCTGTTGGAGTCAGCGTCAAAGTGGCCTCGGCGGTGAAGGTGGCAGTAGTGGTGGGAGTCTCGCCGGGGGTGAAGGTTGCCGTAGGGGTGTCGGTTGGGATAGGGGCGGCGGTTGATGTTTCGGTTGAGGCAGGTTCAATGGCCGGTGTTTCACTGGGCGAAGGAAGGGGGGTGGGCGTTTCAGTCGCTTCAGGAGTCGGGGTGGCAGTTGCAGTCTCCGTGGGACTTTCCATCACGGCCGCATTGGCCGGAGGAACTTGTAGATTAATCGCCATTAAAAAACTGCTGCCGAGTAAGAATAACAGCAAAACTCCGGCAGTTTTAATAGATGGAGGATGATCCAAATAGGGCATAACAAAATTCCCCCTCAATATATGAGGTAAATAAAAATTGAACTCGCAGCATTTGCCGTGAGTTCAATCGGTCATCATCAAATTTGAAAGGTCAAGAGCTTGAGATTAGGCGGGGTAACGCTTAATGACTTTTTATTTATAGCGCAAAATTGAAGGGGACACATCCCCAAAAATTGGGGGTTTGAGGCAGGTGGAGTTTCTTTTAAGCTTCGGCCCAAGGGCTGCGCTGGGTTTTGAGCACAATCTCGTCAATTTGCAGCCGCTCCGGTTGGGCCAATACCCAGCGGACGGCTTCGGCCACTTCTGCGGGTTGGATCATCTTGTGTTTGATGGCCTCGGCTTGCGGGTTGTGGTTTGTTTCCCACCAGGGGGTGGCGACCGCGCCGGGGCAGATCAGGTGAAAGCGGATGTTGCGACTGCCCAACTCCACCCGCAGGGCCTCGGTAAAGCCGTGCAGGCCCCATTTGGCAGCGCAGTAGGCTGAGCGGTTTTCGTAGCCATACTTGCCGGCATTCGAAGAAATACTAACCACCGTGCCGCCGCCCTGCTCCAGCATCACGGCCACAGCCACGCGAGTCATCAAATAAACGCTTTTGAGGCAACTATTGAGAGTCGCATCCCAAATTTCCTCGGTGGTATCCAGCAGGCTGGCCGGTGGAGCGTAGCCGGCGCTGTTAATCAGCACATCCACGGCCCCAAAGGCATCCACCGCCGCATGGACCAGCGCCTGGCAGTCCTTCTGCCGGGTGACGTCGGTGGGGACAACAATCAAAGGGGCGCCTGTGGCCGCTAGCTCGGCCGCCGCGTTTTCTAACTTGTCCATCGAGCGAGCGGCCAGGACCAATCTAGCTCCATCCGCGGCCAGGGTGCGGGCAATTTCAAGGCCAATTCCGGAGCTGGCCCCGGTAATAATAACTGCTTTATTTTGTAGTTCCATAGGGTTTTATCCTCTTTGGTTAGGGTCTGGGTGGGCAGCCGGAAGCAAGGCAGGGGAAGAGGAAGTAGGGAGTAGGAAGTAAGGAGTAGGGGGCAGTTGTACCAGGGGGAAATTGATTGATACTTTGAAATTGGGGGTGGAGCGGGACGGCAGTAAGGTCGTCAGCCAGACTAATGGGAAGCGGCGCACCTCTGGCGGCGTAGTTTGCTTCAACCAGAAACGTGGTGATGGCCTGGTATTCATGATCTTTCAACAAGTTGGGCGACCAGTAGGGCATAGCTGCCCGGCTGTAGGCGTATAAATCCTGAGCCGTGCTAAATTTCGTCAATGTGTCGAGGCCAATGAGGGCCGGGACCTTTTTGGGAAAAGAAAAGCCGTCGGGGGGATGGTTGCCAGCGTGGCACTTGGACTGCCAGCAGTTCTGCTTGTCTTCGGGCCACTCGGCTCGCCATTCGGGGGTGAGACCTTGGCCTTTGTCGCCGTGACAGGTGGAGCACCACTGCTTGAAGAGTTTAGCGCCATCGGTAGACGGTAGACGGTAGACGGTAGACGGGGGAAGAAAGGATGAGGGATGAGGGATGAAGGATGAAGGGGTGAGGGTGGAAGATAGAGGATAGAAGATAGAGGATAGAGACGAAGCGGGGAGAATGAGAGATAGTCGGCGGTCGGCGGTCGGCGGTCGACGGTCACTTGCAGCCAGGGCGCTGCCGGTAAAGATGAGAAGCAAGGCGAGGGTGAAGGCTATCAATAAACCGTTGTTTCGTAGCATTGAAGCTATTTGCGACACGAGTCGGGTAGAAATAAAAAAAAAGAAATTAGAAGGTTAGCCTAATTTCTAAATTCTTATTTTTATTTTCAGTCTGACCCCTTGAGGCGGGGATCAAGCGCGTCACGCAGACCATCACCCAAAAAGTTGAAGGCAAACATGATGATGGCCAGGGCCAGAGCAGGAATAATGGCCTGATGAGGGTAAGTACGAATGGCCTCAGAACCGTCCACAATCATAGCCCCCCAGCTAGGGGTAGGCCGTAACACTCCCAAACCAATGAAACTGAGGAAGGCTTCTGTAGCGATGTAGCGGGGAATATCCAGCGTTTGGTTGACCACAATCGGGCCAAGAATATTGGGCAGAATGTGCCGAGTCATAATCCTGATGTCAAACGTGCCAATCGAGCGGGCCGCTTCAATGAACTCCTTTTCTCTGAGCGACAGAATTTGACCTCGCGTTAGACGAGCCATAGACATCCAGGCGGTAATGCCCAGGCCGACAAAGATAAAAAACATACCGCCCATGGTGTTGTCAAGCATGGTAAAAAAGCCGCGCAGCGTTCCTTCTTCCGCCGCCGTTGTGGTGGAGCGAAAGAAGGCTAATAGCAAAATCACGAACAGAATGTCGGGGAAGCCATACATCACATCCACAAAACGCATCATCAGGTTGTCAACCCGCCCGCCAAAGTAACCGGAAATGGTGCCGTACACAACGCCGATCAACAAGCTAATAAACGATCCGACAAAGGCCACCGCCAGCGACACGCGGGCGCCATAAATAATCCGGCTGAGCAAATCACGCCCATTGTAATCCGCACCCAGGATAAATTTGTCGCTAAGCTTGGCATAGCCGCCCACCTCACCCACCGGCTTCATGGTGGGGAAAACGACAGTTAACCAACGGGGGACCACATTATTATCCACCAGGCTTTGCTTTTCGTAACTCTGCGGAGCCAAGAGGGGCTGAGGTTCTCCCCCCGTAAAAAGCGTAAAAACCCAGGTATCCGCAAAAATAGCCACAAACAAGACAATGAGAATGATGATGCCCCCGGTAACCGCCGCTTTATTTTTGAGTAAACGCCGCCAGGCATCGGCCCACAGGCTGGCTTCTCGCCGGCGCACCGGCAAGGCTGCCCCCTGCGCCCCTGTCACTCTGGATGCGGCTTGTTGTTGAACGGCCATAAGAACCTCCTTGACGATTTACGATTGCCGATTTACGATTTACGATTGTTAAGTTTTAATCGTAAATCGTAAATCGTAAATCGTAAATAAATTAGGTATACCGAATCCTGGGGTCGAGCCACGCATACATTAAATCAACAATCAAGTTGGCCAAAACGATAATAATAGCAAAGAAGAGAATAGTCCCCATAATCACCGGGTAATCCCGATTGGTAATGCTGCCCACAAAATATTTGCCCATGCCTGGTACGCCAAAAATCGTCTCGGTAACCAGCGTGCCGGTAACCAGAAACGCAAAAATCGGCCCCATGACCGTGACGACGGGAATGAGCGAGTTGCGGAGCGCATGCCGGACCACAATAACCCCTTCTCTTAAACCTTTGGCGCGGGCCGTCCGAATATAATCTTCACGAACCACCTGGAGCAAACTGGCTCGCGTAAGCCGGGCAATGACCGCCGAGCTGCCTACCCCCAAAACAACGGCCGGCAGCACATCCTGCCGCCAACTGCCCCAACCGCTGGGCAAAAACCAGGCCAATTCTACGGCAAACAGCCAAATAAAAATAGGGCCTAAGGCAATAGACGGCACCGACACGCCAAAAATAGCCACCGACATGGCCAGGTAATCCCACAGCGTATTTTGCTTGAGTGCCGCCACCACCCCCAAAGGCAGGCCGACAACCACCGCCAGAATAAAGGCATAAAAACCCAACTCAAAAGAAACCGGCAGATTTTCTCGAAAAATATCGTTGACGGTTCTGGATCTATCTTTGTAAGAGGGGCCAAAGTTCATCCATTGGAAGGTCAAATCTGAGCCGAGCGGGATATTGATGAGATAATCAGATCGAAGGGAACCTTCTACGGCCTCGCCGGTAATTCTGGGGATGAGGATATCCCCCATATAGCTAAGATACTGCTGCCACAACGGCGCGTCGAGGTTGTACTTCTTCTCCAATTGGGCCAACACGGCGGCAGGCAGTTTCTTCTCAGCGGAAAAGGGGCCACCGGGCACGGCGCGGGCAAACCCAAAGGTGATCAGTGAGACAAAGAAAACTACGACCAGCAACCACAACAGACGACGGGCAATGTAACGGGCCATGGCATCTCCTACAAAACGTGGTGCGTGGTACGTGGTGCGTTAATCAACCACGCACTACGCACCACGCACCATCATATCACAAAACTACTTACTCAAAGACCACTTCTCGAAGGATTCCTGACCGCCTGTGCCATAGGTGCGGGTCACATAGGGTTTGGTTAGATTGACTTCGGTGTACCAGTAGAGCGGGATAATGACCGCCTCGTCCTCGATCAAAATCTTCTCGGCTTGCAGATAAAGCTCCTTGCGCTTGGCCAGGTCGGTTTCGCGGGCCGCTTCATCTACTATCCGATCAAACTCCTCGTTGCCCCACTTGGTGTGGTTGTTGCCGGAGTCGGAGCGAAAAACATCTTTGAGGAAGTTGCTGGCATCGGGGTAGTCAGAGCACCAACCCAAGCGCCAGATTTGGGGCGGGTCTTCGTCCAGGGTCTCCAGGTAAACCTTCCACTCCTGGATTACCAGGTTTACCTCCACTCCCAGGTTTTCTTTCCACATTTGTTGGATCGCCTCACCGATTTTAACATGGGCTTCGGTTTGGTTCATTGCCAGATTAATTTCGGGCAGGTCACCCGCCGTAGGGTACTGGGTGGAGGCAGCCAGGAACTCTTTAGCTTTTTCTGGATCAGCAGTTACCGGCGGACCGAAGTCATCGCCCGCCGCGGGATCAGGCCCAGCCAACAGGCCGGGCCGGCTGAACCAACGAGCCGGTTCCTGGCCGCCTTTGGTCACATTCTCAACCAACAGGGTGCGATCCACGGCATAGGAGAAGGCCTTGCGCACGTTTACATCGTCAAAAGGCGGCTTGGTTACGTTGAAGCCGTAGTAATAGGTGCATTGGCTGGGGGCGATATTCAATTCTTCGGATAAAGTCGGGTCAGCCTTGATCCGGTCCAACTCAGTCACCGGAGCGCTGACCACATCAACCAGACCGGCCTCATAATTGGCAAATTGAGGCGACTCTTCCAGGAATTCAGCATGAACATATTTGATAGAAGGCTTGGGGATAGAATCGCTGCCGGGCCAGAAGGGGTTGGCAATCAGAGTGACCGAAACATCATGCACCCACTCGCGCAGCGCATAAGGACCGTAGGTTTGGATCACTCCCGACTCAATCCAGCGGTCGCCCTTCTCCTCGATCAACCACTGCGGCTGGGCGTAATTGATCCACATCTCGGCAATGGCCGGGAAGAAAGCAGCCGGCTCCTTGAGAGTGTATTCAAGGGTAAAATCATCCACCGCCCGGACGCCAATCTCTTCCAGCTTGCCGTAGAGGGGATTTTCCTCACCATCTTCGGCCCCGCCATTCACTTCCTGGGCATTCACAATCAGCCAGTTGACATAGGAGTAGTCAGAGGCCGTGGCCGGATCAAGGGTGCGCCTGATCCCATAAACAAAGTCGTTGGCGTTGACAATGCGAGGATTGCCTTCGTCGTCCAGCACCTGTTCAACTTCGCCGGTGGCATTGTTATACTTCACCCAGGGCACGTCATCGCGCAGCTTGAAGGTGTAAACCAAACCGTCATCCGAGACTTCCCATTCGGTGGCCATACCCGGCTCAACCTCATTGTTTTCCTCATTGAGGCGGGTCGGCCCGACAAACAATTCCCTGGCCCATTGAATGGACTTGCTATCCACCAGCAAAGACGGATCAAGCGTGGGGATATCGCCAGAACCGGAGGCGCTGTCATCACCGTAGAACAGGGTCTCTTCGGGGGGCAACGCGTCGGGGTCAACAGCTACTTCTTTAACAACCTCTACTTCTTGGGTTACAACTTTTTCAACTTCTTTGACAACTTCAACTGTTTCTACAACGGTCACAGTTTCGCCCTGAACCTCTTTTTCCACTACCACTGTCTCAACTACAGTAATTGTTTGAGGTTGGGCTGTGCCGCAGCCGGCGGCAATCATGCTCAGCAGCGCTACAACTACTAATAACAATACAGCTTTTTTAGAAAACATACGTTTTCTCCTCCTGATACACTAAATTTATTCACGGTCAAAGATATTAAGTTTAAGTTGGGGTCTAATTCGTAACTATTAAAGAGAACTGACCCGATCCTTACGTTTTACGGTTTGCAGCGTCACCTCCCTTCGAGGTTTATTGAGTATAAACTACAAGTATCACCCGGTTTAGTGATAAATATCACTATTTAGCAGGACATATGACACATTAAGTAACAGCCTTTAAATTGTCAGTCAAACTTATAGTCCTCCAGAAAAGTTTTCGCCAGAGGCAAAGTAACAAGGTAGCATATAGCAGCCTGCTACCTGCTACTTTGCTACCTGATTACAGGAAAAAACTTTTATAGACATCTATAACAATTGTTGACGATCATTAATTGTATAAGTGACAGGCCACCCAATGACCTGGTTGAGCCTCTTTATACTCGGGTTCGACCAAGGCGCAATCTATTCCCTGCTCTTTCATCACTCGCTCGCGGGCCGGGCAGCGAGTGCAGAAGTTGCAGCCCTTGGGCGGGTTAGCCGGGCTGGGCACATCGCCTTGCAAAATGATCCGCCGTTTTTCACGCTCGGCTTCGGCCACCGGATCGGGAATGGGTACGGCTGAGAGCAGGGCTTGGGTATAGGGATGGAGAGGATTGCGATAGAGGGTATCGCGGTCGGTCAGTTCCATAATTTTGCCCAGGTACATCACGGCCACGCGGTTGCTGATATGGCGCACCACGGCCAGATCGTGAGCAATAAACAGATAGGTCAGGTTGAACTCTTCTTGCAGTTTTTCCAGCAGGTTAATCACCTGGGCCTGAATGGACACATCCAGGGCAGAGATAGGTTCGTCACACACAATAAAATCGGGCTGCACAGCCAGGGCGCGGGCAATGCCGATGCGCTGGCGCTGTCCGCCGGAAAATTCATGCGGGTAGCGATTGATAAAATAAGGGTTCAAGCCGACCACTTCCAGCAGTTCTTTCACCCGCTCGCGGCGCTCTTTGCCGCCGGCAATGTTATGCACTTCCAGGGGTTCGCCAATGATATTGCCGACAGTCATGCGGGGGTTAAGCGAGGCATAGGGGTCTTGAAAAATCATTTGCATATTGCGGCGCATTTTGCGCATGGCCTCGCCTTTAAGGGCGGTCAACTCTGTATTCTCAAATTGGACAGACCCGCCCGTAGGCCGGTAAAGCTGGAGAATCGCCCGGCCGGTGGTGCTTTTGCCGCAGCCGCTTTCGCCCACCAGGCCCAACGTTTCGCCCCGTTTTACCTCAAAAGTTAAGCCATCTACGGCCTTAATATCACCAATATGGCGCTGAAAGATGATGCCCTGGGTAATAGGGAAATACATTTTTAGGTCCTTCACCCGAAGGAGAACATCATTTTTCTGTTTGCCGTTTGTTGTTGTCATCTCTCATCTTCCCCTGGTGGAGTTAAAATTTTTGCCGTTACTACTCAGGCTCATGTCATTTCGAGACCGAAGGTCAAGAAATCCCCAGGGCACAACACCTAAAAGTAAGGTATCGGGGATTTCTCCCTGCGGTCGAAATGACATGGCTGAGCAGTTACTTTTTGCCATATTACAAAAGAGAGATTAGAGACACTATCATCTCTAATCTCCCCCGTTTGACTACGCTTCCTGGTATGGATGCTCGGTGGTCGGTTGGGCCACACTGATATCCACGTGACAGGCCGCTTTGTGACCAACCCCTACGGTTTTGAGCGGCGGCGTTTCGTGAGCGCAAACATCAATGCGATAGTTACAACGGGCATAAAAAGGGCAGCCCTTGGGATAATTAATCAAATCAGGCGGCAGCCCTTCGATGGAGTTCAATTTTTCGGGCCTCTCTGCATCCAGGCGCGGCAGAGAACCTAGCAAGCCCAGCGTGTAAGGATGACGCGGGGTTTGATACAACTCTTTAACCGGCGCTTCTTCGACAATGCAGCCGGCGTACATGACAATGACCCGGTTGGCCAGGCCGGCCACCACCCCCAAATCGTGGGTAATCCAGATAATAGCCATGCCAATTTCATCCCGCAGCCGTTTGACCAAATCCACAATTTGGGCCTGGATGGTCACATCCAGGGCGGTGGTCGGCTCATCGGCGATGAGCAGTTGGGGGTTACAGGAAAGGCCCATGGCAATCATCACCCGCTGGCGCATACCGCCGGAGAACTGGTGCGGATAGTTATTCAGCCGGTCTTTGGCCGAGGGGATACCGACCAGTTCCAGCAGTTCGATGGTTCGCTCGCGGGCCTGCTTTTTATCCATGCCCAAGTGGAGTTCCAACGCTTCGCCGATCTGGCGGCCAATCGTCAAAACGGGATTGAGCGAGGTCATCGGGTCTTGAAAAATCATGGCAATTTTATTGCCGCGGATCGAGCGGATTTCGTCGTCGCTCAGTTTTAGCAAATCCTGCCCGTCGAAAAGCACCTGACCACCCACAATTTTGCCGGGGGGTGACGGAATCAGCCGGATCAACGACATGACTCCCACGCTTTTGCCGGAGCCACTTTCGCCGACAATCCCCAATGTTTCCCCTTCATTGAGGCTATAACTGATCCCATTCACGGCGCGAACTACGCCATCCTGGGTAAAAAATTGGGTTTCCAGGTCTTTTACTTCTAACAGGGTAGGCATGCGCTGTTATCCTCTCGAATAAGAATAGAAGTTTCATGTCATTTCGAGGCTGAAAGCCGAGAAATCTTTGAACCCATTGTCTGTAAATCACAGCTTAGAAGATTTCTCACACCTAACGTCGCTCAAATGACATGGCTGAGTAGTTACAATTTAGAAATAAGAAGCAGCCTGCAATTTCTAATTTCTTATTTACAACCTGCTACCTCACCCCTTCGGGTGCGCCGAAGGGCGTGCGACTCTGCTACCTTGCTACCTGCTACTTGTCTTAATGCTCAGCAATAGAGATATATTGAAATCTTGGCGCTTTGAGCGGCGGAATCCAGAAGCCGCGCACATAGGGTTTGACCAGCCAATTTTCAACCGAGAAGTAAAGCGGAATCCAGGCGGCATCGTCCAAAATA
The DNA here is from genome assembly GCA_023151115.1 of Anaerolineae bacterium. Next base: position 13,486 of record JAKLJP010000057.1, on the reverse strand, counting down.
ATTTGTTCGGCCTGTTGGTACAGCGCCGAGCGTTCCTCAATATCTTGGGTACCTCTGGCTTTGTCGAGCAGGGCATCCACCTCGGGGTTGCTGTAGCCGCCGTGATTTTGGCTGCTGGTCGAATGGAAAAGGACCTCTAAAAAGTTCTGAGGATCGGGATAATCGGCCACCCAACCCAGCGAAAACATCTGGTAGGGCATATCGGGCCGGCTTAAATCGGCCAGAAATTCGGGCCAGGGCGTCTGCTCCACCGAAATTTCCAGGCCCAGGTTGGTTTTGTAGGATTCGATCATGGTCTCAACGATGGGGCCGACTTCGCTGCCCTCGCCCGGCACATTCAGCACAATCTCTGGCAGTTCCGTCACATCGCCGTAGGAAGACTCAGCAATCAGTTCCAGGGCGCGTTCCGGGTCAAATTCATAATCGCTCAAATCAGGGTTTTCGTAACCGGGCATGCCGGGGGGGACAATGCCATTAGCCACCGGCACGGTATCTTGAAAAACCAGCTTGACCATGCGCTGCTTATCCAGGGCCAGGTTGAGCGCCTGGCGAATTTTGGGGTCATCAAAGGGCGGCTTTTTGACATTAAAGCTGACATAGTTAACGCTCAACACGCCCGCCGAGACAAATTCTTTACTGAGGGGATTGTTCGGGTCGGTGGCCCGGCTCAAATCATTAATTCCAATGGGGATGGCATCATAGCCGACGCCTTCCGACGCGCCGAGCGAGCTCAAGCCTTCCTCGTAGCCGGTCATAGGGTTAATGGGGGCGCTGATCAAAAAAATGACCCGCTCCAGAGTAGGTTTGGGGCTGCCGTAAAAGTTCTCATTCCGCTCTAAAACAATGCCGCCCTGTTCCAGATCATACTCGGCCAGCTTGAAAGGGCCGCTGCCGTTAGGCTTTTCAAACCAATTGGGGCCGCCGCTTTCCACGTTTTCCCGGTCGAGTACATAGGCTGTGGGATAGCTCATTTTAGCCAGGAAAAAGCCTTTTGGCTCGTCAATGGTCAGTTTGAGGGTCAGCTCATCCACCACTTCGACACCTTTGACTTCCTCAGCTTTGCCCTGTAATTTATCCCGGCAGCCGACAATATCGCCCATGTAAGTATCGGCGGTAGTGGAGCCGGTCGCCGGGTCGCAGGCCCGTTCAAACGACCACTGGAAATCTTCGGCCCGGATGGGTTTGCCGTCGTGGAAGGTGGCTTCCTCTCTCAGTTTAAAGGTGTAAACCAGCCCGTCGTCCGAAATGTCGTAGCTCTCGGCCAAATCGGGGATGAGATTCAAATCCCGGTCGTAGGTGGTCAAACCGCTAAAAATCTCGACCATGTATTCCGAGGAGGTCGCGTCGCCACTCAGATGCGGGTCAAGGGTGGTTGGTTCCGCGCCGGGCAAGATAAAAATCTGGTCAGAGGCCAGGACATCATCTCCGGCCGCTTGCTCGCCGGGGGCATCTTCTTGCTGCGCTTCAGCGGCCTCGGTTGGGGCCAGGGCAGGAGTGGCTGTGCTTTCGCCGATGGTGGCGGCGTCGCCTGCTTCACTCTGGCCGGAGCCGGCATCGGCATCCAGATCAATTGTTGGCGTACTCTCTTGGCGGCCAAAACCGGGGATGGGGATACCTAATCCACAAGCGAGGCTAAAACTTATCAGACAAATAATAACCAGGGGAATTAAACGATCCTGATAACGCATCAACTTCTCTTCTCTAAGGGTCAGCACTGATCCTAACTTAATGTTTTAAGATTAATTATCTTCCGTTGTAAGGTAGGCGATATTTTACGAGGAAAAAGGGAAAGAGTCAAACGTTTATGTAGACGCGGTTTTTAGGAGCTGCCAGAGATGTGGTAGGATAAGTGAAACGTGTTGCGTCTTGCGTGTTCCATAAATTAACGAAAGACGCAACACGCAAGACGCAAGAGCATCTTATGTCTATTTATGAAACTGTCAATGGGCTGATTACTCAATCAAAAAAGACTACCCCGGAGCAACTGGCTCTGTTGATTGCTCGGGCCGGCAGCGCCCCTTTTGCCGGGGATTTGCTGGAAGCCGACGAGGCGCTGTGGGGTAGTTTTTGGCAGGGCGATGTCATTGCCCCCGGCTACCTCCTGCCCGCCGCCGAACTGGCCCTGCTCCGCGCTACTCGCTTCGACGGGACGTGGCCCGAAGGCACAAGCCTGCCCGACTTTCTGGCCGACCTGCGCCAGGCCATTCGCCACCCTCAAGCGGGCGTGTGGACGCTGCGGGCAGCCGGAGAACCGTGTGTTGTTTTTGCCGCGCCCTTGAACGTTGAACGTTCAATGTTCAATGTTCAACGTTCAACGTTGAACGAGGCGACGGTGGTCTGGTACTGCGCGACGACCGATCAACTTCACGCCGGGTATCGAGCGCCGCTGAACCAGCTGTATTTTGCCGGGGCGGTTGAACAGCGCCCCCTTGTTATCCGGGGCAAGCGAAAAGTAAAGAGTTCCTATAGCGCTGTTACTGAGGGTTACTGGATCGATGACCAAGACGCCACCTCCGAAGCCCATTTGCTTAAAGATTTCGCGGTCCGATTGGACAAAGAAATACTGCGGTTAAGAGCTGACCTGGACTCAGCAGCTCCCATTTCCGAGGAGTGAGGCACGCCTACGCGCCGAACGGGGCCGCACGTAGGCGTGCTGGCTCGTCAGGTTTGGATCTACTAATGAGACTAATTTTTCCAGATGAGCGGCAAGTGAACCCAGAGAGGGCCGGCCCTCCCTGGTTCGAGTCTTGATTTCAGCCTCTTAAACTTACTTGCGAGGCCCTTCATTTATGGTACAATCCTCAGTTATTAACCCAACCCTCAGTATAACCCAAACAAGTTTGTAATTTGTTTGAGTCTCACTTCACCATTGGAGAACCCTCATGCCAAAAACCAACAAAAAAATGCGCGTCGCCATGCCCGCCTGGGAGATAGGCCGGACCGGCAGCGGCCTGGGTACCAAAATCGGCGGGTTGGGGGTGGTGGTCGAAGAGCTGCCGCCGGAGTTGGTCAAAGCGGCGGCCCAACAGGGCCTTGACCTGGAAGTAGAAACGCTGACGCCCTGTTTTGCCCATTACGACCGCAGCCGGCTCACTCCGCTTGACCTGCGCCTGCCGGTTACGCTCGATGGGCATACCTTCAACTTTGAGGTCTACCAGCACGTTTTCCCCGACGGGCAAAAGGTGGTCTACTTTTGGGATGAGTGGCAGTTGAGTTGGACCAACGCCAATGCGATTTATCCTTCGGATCCGCAAATGGCGATCAAGTTGTTCGCCGCCGTCGGCCAGGCCATGGCCGGCTATATCAAGCAAGGCAATTTCCATACTATCCACCTGCACGATTATCACGTCGGCCTCATCCCTTTTTACCTGGGCGATGATTTTCTGCGGGATGTGCCGGTCCATCTGACCATTCATAATGCCACCTATCAGGGCATTACCCCCCTCATTGGCGGCGGTTACAGATCGCTGGACCGGCTCAATTTGCCCGGCGAAAAGTTGTTTCACAAATATTTTGATTTTTTCGACAACCTGAACGTGATGAAGGCCTGCATGCTCAAAGTCCATGAAACCGGCGGCAAAATCACCACCGTCAGCGGTGATATTGCCGGTACCTGGGGCTATGCCGCCGAATTGAAAGAGAACCACGCCGCCGTTTGGGCCAGAGCTTACGCCCAAAAAGGCAGCCCCCCCGGCGAAGTGTTTGTGCCCAACCGCCACCTGGATTTGTTCGAAAAGCTGCCCATTGCTGGCATCACCAACGGCCTGAGCGATATTAACCGTCCGGAAAACCTGCCCGAACTCAAGGCCGAAACCCTGTCCCAGATTCAAGCCCGGCGCGGCCCCTACAACCCCATTTTCAAAAATCCAACTGTACAAACCGAGATGCTGGCTCGCGACCACACCTTTGACGCCAACAACCTGGCCATGAAAGCTGAATTGAAGCGGCTGCTGCACCTGGAAACCTTTGGCGCAGAGCCAATCTGGGACCCCATTCTCATCACCGCCGTAGGCCGCCTGGTTGAGCAAAAAAATTTGGGGCTGGTGGCCGACATTATCGAACGCACTCTGGCCTACGACGGCGGAACCAAATTCATCATTCTGGCCTCCGCCCCCGAAGGCGACGCTGGCGGCAAGGCCACCGAAGCTAACTTCTTCCGGCTGGCGGCGCTGTACCCGCAGCGGGTTTATTTTAACAATACCTTCAACCAGCCGCTGTCAAAACTCATTCTGGCCGGCGGCGATTTCACCCTGATTCCCTCTCGTTTTGAGCCGTGCGGGCTGGTAGATTACGAAGCCTCGCTGGTGGGCAATGTGGTCATTGGCCGGGCCATCGGCGGGCTGGTCAAAGTGCGTCACTGCGCCTACCTGTATGATTGGCTCGACATCAGCGACCGGCCCGGCGAGGCCAATGCCTTTTTCTGGCAAATTAAAGCTGCCATTGATAATTATCGCTCCAACCATGCCCATCACGATTATCTGGTGCGCACAGCCATGGCCATCAACAGCAGTTGGGACGCCTCGGCAGCGCAGTATGTGGAAATGTATCGCTATGGCCTTTTGATCAAAAAATGGCAGAAGAGCCGCCGCCAGCTCATTGACAAGTTCCTGAGTCAGCTCAATACCGAGAAGGAATTGTTTGCCGAGTTTTTTATTCCCGGCCGGCAAGAATATGCCGACCGTCTGGATTGGGAGTTGAAGGAGGCGCTGTCATAGCAAGAAGGTGCTATCTATCCAGATTTATTAGTGACATTTATCACTAACGTTTTGACTCCATCTCCGTTATACTAAAGGCTGGCAGCGGGCTGCCTTTGACTCTGAGAAATTCTCGTCTATAATGGCAGCACATCAGAAGTACGGTACAGGTATAAATTTGATGCTCGCCAGCCTAAAATCCGCCCTGCGCTGGCTTCACCCCGGCCTCGGTCTAAAACGCTGGTTGGCGCCGCTCCTGTTAGGGGTCGTTATTCTGGCCCTGGGAATTGCCCTTTTTTTATGGGATTTATACGCTGCAAGCGCCTATCCTCCCTTACTCCACCTCCTCCTCTTGCAAGATTGGCCGCGCTGGCTGCGGGCCGCTTTTTTTAGTCTTGTTGGTCTGGGATTGGTTGCTTTCAGCATTTACCAACTCAATAAAACGTTTTTAAGCGCGTTTTTGCCCAGCAACGTTACCGCTGCCTATGTTGCCGAGCAGGTTTATGCCCGGCAGCGGCAGCGGCAGGGCCCCAAAGTGGTGGCTATTGGGGGCGGCACCGGGCTAAGCATTCTCCTGCGGGGGCTAAAGCATCATACAGATAACATTGTCGCCATTGTTACTGTCGCCGATGATGGCGGCTCTTCAGGCAAACTCCGGCGCGAGCTAGGGGTACTGCCCCCCGGCGATTTTCGTAACTGCATCGCTGCCCTGGCCGACGACGAAGCCCTAACTACTCAACTTTTTCAGTACCGTTTTCGCAGCGGGCAGGGACTGGAAGGGCACAGTTTTGGCAACCTGTTTATTACGGCCATGGCCGAAGTCACCGGCGCTTTTGAGAAAGCGCTTTACGAAAGCGGGCGAGTGCTTAATATTCGGGGGACTATTCTGCCGAGCACCCTGGAAAATGTGACCTTGCTGGCCGAGGTGAATGAGGGCGCACAGACCCGCAAAGTGGAGGGCGAGAGCGCTATTCCGGCGGCCAAACTGCCCATCGAGCGGGTTTATCTGGAACCGGATGCTCCCCGCTCTTTTCCACCCGCCTTGCAAGCTATTTTAAGCGCCGATTTGATTGTGGCGGGTCCGGGCAGCCTCTACACCAGTGTTATTCCTAATTTACTGGTCGGGGAAATTGCCGCCGCTATTCGAGCCAGCAGCGCACCCAAAATTTATATCTGTAATGTCGCCACTCAGCCGGGCGAAACCGATGGCTACTCGCTGGAAGATCACGTGCAGGCTATTGAAACGCATGCTAATGTTGGCCTCAATTTTGTTCTGGCTAACAACAATCTCAGCCACCCCATTCCTGCCTCGATGAGTCATTTGCGCGCCATCTTGCCCACGCCTGCCCGTGACAATCGCTACACCATCATTGCCGCCGATGTCGTTGACGAGCAATACCCGTGGCGTCACGATCCGCTCAAGTTGGCCGATGAGCTGATGAGTTGGTACAAAAAAAATAAGTAACGCAGGGTAGCAGGGTAGCAGAGTCGCAGGGCCGTAGAGATGTTGAAAAGAAAATGTTACTTTGCGACCTTGCAACTTTGCTACTTGCTACCTTGCTACATTAGAAAATCTTTATTCAAGTATTTGGAGGAACATTTATTATGGCAACAAAAATAGGGATCAATGGGTTTGGCCGTATTGGCCGCCAGGTATTTAAAGCGATCCGCGACAATTATGGTGACAGCCTCGACGTAGTGGCTGTAAATGACATTGGGGACATTCCCACTATGGCCCATCTGCTCAAGTACGACTCAAACTATGGCAAGTTTGATGGCGTCGTCGAAGCGGTAGAAGGCGGCATTATGGTGGATGGCAAGCTACTCAAGGTGCTGGCCGAGCGCGACCCGGCCAACCTGCCCTGGGGCGCTATGGGCGTAGATATTGTGGTCGAAAGCACCGGCCTGTTCACCGATGCGCCCAAAGCAGCGGCTCACCTCAAAGCCGGCGCCAAAAAGGTTATCATCAGCGCCCCGGCCAAAGGCGAGGATTTGACGATTGTGTTAGGGGTCAATGAAAATATGTACGACCCGTCCAAACATCACATCATCTCCAATGCTTCTTGCACCACCAACTGCCTGGCGCCGGCGGCTAAAGTGGTCAATGACCACTTTAAAATCCAGAAGGGGTTGATGACCACGGTTCACGCCTACACCAACGACCAAAAAATTCTCGATTTGCCCCACAAAGACCTGCGCCGCGCTCGCGCCGCCGCTATGAGCATCATCCCAACCACCACCGGCGCCGCCAAAGCGGTGGCTCTGGTTATTCCTGAACTCAAAGGCAAATTCGATGGTTACGCCCTGCGCGTGCCCACCAGCACCGTTTCACTGGTAGACTTTACTGCTTTGGTTGAAAAAGAGACCACCACCGACGAACTGCGCGCCGCCTTGAAAGAGGCCGCCACCGGCCCGATGAAGCATGTGATGAACTACGTCGAGGAGCCGCTGGTTTCGATTGATTACAAAGGCAACCCGGCCTCCAGCTCGATTGATGCTGAACTGTGCCAGGTTTTAGGCGGCAATCTGGTCAAGGTTGTCACCTGGTATGATAACGAGTGGGGTTACTCTAACCGCACCGCCGATTTGGCTCAAATCATGGCCAGTAAACTCTAAATCTTACAGCGTAGGGGCAGGCGCAAGACCTGCCCCTACAAAAATCTTTACTCAAAAAATTGACGGCATTTATAAATAATGCTATAATCACCAATGAAATCTGGCGTATAAGATTGTCTCCACGCGGTTTCGGGCAATTTAGATACTACCCCCTCAAGGCAAAACTTAAAAATCCAATTTCTCGAAGAACCAAAAAAATAATTTGGCCGCGTCCCCTAAATTACCACTAAAGTGGGCTACCATAGCATATATTAGACCCGTTAAAGTAAAAATCTAACTATTTCGCAATAAAATATCTTTTTCTGTAAATTTTTGTCACACAGTTATGACTCGATTGTCAAAGACGAGTAGTTGAAGTGAGTTTTTAGTCAGTGCTCAAACCTTCGTCCAACAGAAAACGACTGAGTATCACTTATTTATCAAGCGCAGCTAAAAACTTTTTATTTTCCTTAGGTTATTGTCCTCATCAACTATAAAGAGGAGTGATGCGTTTCATAGCAGAAGTGAAACGTCATTGCCCCTGGCACATATTCCAGCAACCAGGTTTTGGGTGCTGCGAATTTGTTTGTTCCAAACCTGGCAAACGAACTTAATTTTTGATAACCTTGTGCCTGTCAAGAGATTGGAGATTAGAGATTAAAAAATCTCCAATCTCTAATCTCTAAAATTGAAACCTATTGGTGGGCAATCACTTAGCAAAATAGATTCCAACCAACACTATAGCACTTATTTTAGGAGTTTTTATTATGAATATGGCCCAACTTGAGGCCAAAACCCTGGAAGAACTGCGGGGTTTAGCCAGAGAACGCGAAATTTCCGGTTACAGCAAGCTAAAGAAAGATGACTTGATCTTAAAACTTCTCAAAACCAATGCCGAGGCCCAGGGCTTTATTTTTGGGGGTGGCGTGCTGGAAATTATTCAGGATGGTATTGGCTTTTTACGCTCGGTGGATTTGCTGCCCGGCCCGGATGATATTTATGTTTCCCAGAGCCAAATCCGGCGCTTTGGGCTGCGCACCGGCGATATGGTAATTGGGCAGGTCCGCCCGCCCAAAGATACCGAAAAATATTTCGGCTTGCTGCGGGTTGAAGCGGTCAACGGGCTTGACCCAGAAACGGCCAAGCAGCGCCCCGTTTTTGAACGCCTGACCCCCATTTTTCCTAACCGGCGGCTCAAGCTGGAAACCCAAAAGGATATTTTATCCACCCGGCTGCTGGATATTCTGGCCCCGATTGGACGCGGGCAGCGCGGCTTGATTGTCTCGCCGCCCAAAGCCGGTAAAACTACCATCCTCAAACAGATTGCCAATGGTATCAGCGCCAATTACCAGGATGTGCATATGATGGTCGTGTTGATAGGCGAGCGCCCCGAAGAAGTGACCGATATGGATCGCTCTGTTGACGCCGAGGTAATGGCAGCCACCTTTGACGACCCGGAGTCTGACCAGACCCGCGTGGCCGAAATGGCCCTGGCCAAAGCCAAACGCCTGGTCGAAGGCGGCCGCGATGTGGTTATCCTGATGGACTCGCTCACCCGCCTGGCCCGCGCCTACAACTTGGTGGTGCCGCCCAGCGGCCGCACCCTCTCCGGCGGGATTGACCCCGCCGCCTTGTATCCGCCCAAACGTTTCTTTGGCGCGGCCCGTAACATCGAGGAAGGCGGCAGTTTGACCATTATTGCCACCTGCCTGGTGGATACCGGCAGCCGCATGGACGATGTTATCTACGAAGAGTTTAAGGGCACCGGCAATATGGAAATGCACCTCAGCCGCAAACTGGCCGAACGGCGCTTCTTCCCGGCTATTGATATCGAGCGTTCCAGCACCCGCCGCGAGGATTTGCTGTTATCGCCCGAAGACCTGGCCAAAGTGTGGACCCTGCGCCGGATGATCACCGCCGTTGGCGGCGGCCCCGAAGCCACCGAAATGATTTTGGAGCGCCTGCCCAAAACCGACAACAACGCTGAATTTTTGGCGACTTTAAATAAAGAGATTTATTAGACATTATACCGATTAGACTTATGTCACCCGGAAAGAGCAGGATTATCTGAATGATAGGATCAAAATCCTTTAATTCTGGAAATCCTGCTCTACACGATGGGTAAAAAACGCTCCCCAATTAAATCGATATAATGTCTATTGATACCCCCACCCAAACCTTCCCCCTAAGAGGGGGAGGGGAGGGAGTTGTCAGATTTGACACTTAAGCAGAGGTCCGCTATCATGCGGACCTCTTTTGTGTTTAGGCCAAGTTTTTTAGGCATATTCGCTTAAGCAATTTTACTTAGACCTAAGCATCACCCTAAAATGTATGCAGCAGCCGCTTAGCAAAAAATATCCAAAAGGCAGCTCACCCACACCCCCTTTGAGCGCTCCTCCCGCTAATCCGGTTCCCGATGCTTCCGGGATGTCAAGCCTGGCCGGTCTCATTAGTCCCAACCAGTTTAGTTTAACCTACCTGACCAACACCCTCCGTGATCAATTGAGCAATTTTGGCGGAAATGAAGCTCTCTTTAGCCGCATGTCAGCCCATCTAACCCTGCTGTTGTTAGTCGCGCTGGCGTTGGCCGTAGCCAGTATGCAAATTCAGTGGGGACGCATTAGCGCCCTACGCCCCCTGACCCCACAAACAGACGTATCCGCCCCGGCTGCCCCAACCGTTGACGAAGAAACCGGCGCTCCCTTGACCCTGCCCACCCAGTTGAACGATTTCCTCGACGATGTGCTGGTTTCAGCCGCCGTGCCCCACACCATCATTCCCGAGCGCGCTCGCGAGGAAATCTCTACTTATGTGGTTCAAAGCGGCGATACCATTTACGGGATTGCCGGTAAATTTGGTCTGGACCCGGAAACAATCATGTGGTCCAATCCGGATTTGGAAAATGCGCCCGATCTGTTGAGCGTAGGCCAGGAGTTGACCATCCTGCCGGTGAATGGGGTCTATCATCAAGTGGGTGAAGGGGATACCATCCAAAGTATTGCCGATACCTTCAAAGTCGACCCGGCGGCGATTATCGGCTATCCGCTCAACCAACTCGACCCAGATAATCCGGTTATTTCAGCCGGACAGTGGGTGGTAGTGCCGGGCGGCAGTAAGCCATTTATCCCGCGCGCGGTGGTGGCCTACACCGGCGAGATTCCCGAAGGCTCGAATAAAGGCTCCGGCGCGTTTTCCTGGCCGGCCAGCGGGACGATTTACCAGGGTTATTTCCCCTGGCATCCGGCCATTGACATTGCCGCCTACATCGGCGCACCGGTGCTGGCCGCCGACTCTGGCTATGTGATTGCGGCCGGCTGGAGCGATGTTGGCTATGGCTACCACATCGTCATTGACCACAGCAACGGCTACCAAACGCTGTATGCCCACCTCAACGCTATCTATGTCAATGCCGGCGAGAACGTGGCCCTAGGCCAGCAAATCGGCGAAATGGGCAACACCGGCAACGCCACCGGCCCTCACCTCCACTTTGAGGTGCGCCAAAGCACGGTGCAGCGAAATCCGATAGGGTTTTTACCGTAATAAAGCAGAACTGGAAGGTTGGAAGACGTTTAAAGCAAAAGCCGCCCGACATTGGTCGGCTTTTGTTTTTCCGTTGAGCAGCTTTTTGACGGTGAGGGTGGTGTAGTGCGGATAGGGTGGGGTTTGGGTGGCGGCTAACCACATCACCCCCGGTGGATTGGACAGCACCGCCGGGATGTCCCAGGCGGAGTCAAAGGGTTATAGTACCGCGCCCGCAGGAACACCAACCCCGTTGGATCCGTCTGCTCGCCCGTATACCCAAAAACACTTTGCCCCCCACCGACTTGCTCCAACATATTCCCAAACGGATCATAGCTCCGGGCCAACATTACTGCCCCGCCTGGATCCGTCAGTTGGCGCACACTGCCCAACCGATCCGGCAGGTAGTAGCTCCAGGCATTACCACTGTATTGAGCTAAACCGGGCAGGTAATGGGTACTCTGCCCACTCGTCGTTTCGATAAGGACTTGGGCAAGACCCGTTGGATCGAGCGCATATTTCGTAGTCACGCCCGCCACAATTTGAGCTAACCTGTCCCCATCGCCGTTGTAGCTAAATTGGGTGGTGGCTCCTTGAGTGACAGCCGTAAGCCGATTGGCGCTGTCGTATGTAAAGGTGCGTTGCCCATCGCTGAGCAGATTTCCATTATTATCCCAACTATACGCTTGCGCGTCAACTTGGGTCAGCCCCGGCCCGCCGAGCGTTGAAACGCCCGGCTACTTCAAATGGAAGCCTGATCAATCAGGCTGACCGCCCGTTGAGCCGGTTTCTAACCGGCTTGCACCTGTTTTAGCCGATGGTTTCCAACCATTGGCGTACCAAAAAATAGAGCGCCCCCAGGTGGGACGCTCTACCTAACCTATATGGAAATTTTTTGGTTTCGCTCCGTCAATCTGATCTAAACACTGATCTAATCCTCTTCATTACAACAGTAAAGGTAATACTCAAGGGAAGCTCCAATATCTGCCATTCTTTGGAGAATGTCGGCTTTTATTTTGACTGAAGTTGTTGTCCCTGTAATAAAACATCCACAATAGAAAGTTGGTACAAGCCCAATATCCCTTAATCCTTTAAGGATTAAAGTTTTGGACTCTAATATAGAAAGTAATTGTTCTACATGTTCTCCAAGAGGGCGATCTGAGGGAATTGAACTATCGAGCGACCAAAATCCCGTAGGATAAACCTGCTCCGGATGTTTTTTTACAATTTCTCCCTTCTCATGGGCAGCTGAAGGTTGTAAACCGACTCTTGATGTAATCATTTCTGGATTGACATTATCGCCAACAAAACGAAAAGTAACTTTAACTTCTTCGAATGGTGTTATTTTAGATTTCAAGATGGCACCTCAATACAACTCATCTAAAAGATTTCCAATCCATTCCCCAGATCGAGGATCATAAACATTCCCTGTGTTCAGATCAGTTTCCACATCTGGGTTACCTTCTATTTGGCTCTTAATATTGTGAATAGCTTTGTTAAACTCTAGGTCTGATAAACCAAGTACTTTCATTATTTGCCTTCTGTTAGTAGTAAGTCTTTTTCCACTTCTCCAATTATCCCCTTGAGCTGTCCAAGTATTTGGTAAAGGGATAGGATTAGTCGAGAAACCCGGAGTCGTTGGCCCAAAAAGGGGTGGCACACCCAAATTTAACGGCGGCAACTGCCAGGGATCCGGTCGGCCTACATTCGATCCAGGTTGGTAGCACTGATTGATGGCTTCATCCAACAAATTAAAGCCCTCGGTCGGTTGGCTATTAGCACCAGGGCCAAACATACCATAGCCAGGCAGCATCGAGAGTGATGAAGAATTTATCACCCCATGTAAGGCATTTTGATAAGTCGGTGAGGTAGCAATGTAAATGCCGCCTGCCACAATAACTGCACCCGCCACGACCACTTCAGCACAGATAAGCGTATCAGCACCCAATAAGATACCAATACAATGGCCGCTCGGATCGGCGCGATTAACCGGATTATTCCCCGTATAAAGGTAACGGTTCCAGCTTTGCGATTGAGTCGGATTGGGTATAATGGTGTCAGGACTGATAAAGCGGTTAAGATAAGGCGAATAATATCTTGCCCTCAGGAACACCAACCCCGTTGGATCCGTCTGCTCGCCCGTGTACCCAAAAACACTTTGCCCCCCACCGACTTGCTCCAACCCATTCCCAAACGGATCATAACTGCGGGCCAACATTACTGCCCCGCTGGGGTCCGTCAATTGGCGCACACTGCCCAGCCGATCCGGCAGGTAATAACTCCAGGCATTGCCGCCATACTGAGCCAAACCGGGTAGATAGTGCGTACTTTGCCCACTCGTCGTTTCGATAAGGACTTGGGCCAGGCCCGTTGGATCAAGGGCGTAATTCGTAGCCACGCCGGCCACGATTTGAGCCAGGCGGTCGCCGTCACCGTTGTAGGTGTACTGCGTGGTTTATACTTGGCCCCTTTGTCAAGACCACGAATCGAGAAAAATAAGGTGGATATTTAACAAAACAGCAGCAAACTTAACAACCAAAATGAACCTCAACCGGCGTGCGATAACCTAAACTTTGATGCAAGCGTTCGTTATTGTAGAACGTAAAGTAACGCGTTAAGCCAGTGATGAGGGCCGGTACAGTAGGGTAAGCCTTCAGGTAAATGTCTTCGTACTTGAC
>JAKLJP010000056.1 GCA_023151115.1 Anaerolineae bacterium | reverse complement strand
AGCTACCTAGCCAGGGTAATTTATTTTTTAAGGTGCCAAAAGTGTCAACCTATTTCAGCCCGTAATTGAACCATCCCCAATTTTGATACTTACAAGAAACAATTTAGGTTCTTTCGGAATTCAGGGAGGCAGCAGTAATATGATGCGTGATACGTGATTAGGATCATCACACCTCACGCATCACGTATCAGGCCCAAACCTCACGAAATCCTGGAGAACCACAAATTATGACTCAGGAGGTATCGTGTCGGTTTCTAAAAGCGTGCCTGCGTGGGAAGATGCTGCTCCGGGGGGTGAGTTCTCAACCACCGCTAGTGATTTGACCTCAGACTCCCCGCTGTGGATGGTCACATCAGAGCCGATTCTGAACGATCTGTTTGTGCGGCTCCAACGGCTTCGTGTGGCTTTGATGGAGCACCCCAGCGTTCATCACAAACTTCAATTTTCCCGCTCGCACCTGGAACAGGTCCGCCTGGCTTTTGCCAATATGATTCTGCACGGCGAACAGAAGCTGCACTGTCTTTGCCAGCTTATCTGCGACTCCCTGGTAACGCCCTATCAAATTCAAAGCGTGGTGATTGGCGAAGTGGAAACAACCAAAGAGCGCTTCACCATTACCCAGGGAGTCTCGGCTGAGGATTTGTACACGGTGACGGATATTGACCTGGGCAGCCGCCAATTAAAGAAGCTGCGGATTTTCGATGGGCAGGATTGGAGCCGGGCTAATCTGGTGGCAAATATGGTGGATTACCAGCCGCTCGAACCCAATATGTACGGGATTCATAAAATCATCAGCCGGATCAAGGCCGAGCAAGAGGTCTGGAACAAAGTGGTGGATGAAATTTTTGATCTCGATAATATTGTGGTCCGCGATAAGCAACTGCGCCATTTGAGCCGTTATGTGAAAGATGTTTTTGGTATCAAGATTGTGGTCGGCAGCCTGGATGATATCCGTCGAGTCCACATGGCTCTGGTTGAGCTGAACTGGTCGGAGCGGGAGTTAGCCAAATTTCAGGTTGAACCCACTCTTGAAAACCGGCGGCTGCACTTTGTCGAGGTGAAAGATTACCTTATGCCCAACCAACAGAAGCAAACGGGCTGGGAAGCCTTAAAATCAGTCGTGCGCTGGTCGGACAAGACGATGGAGATTCAAATCCAAACCTTGAGCAATTTCCTGTACGAACGCGAATTATTGACCAAAGAAAGCCATACCAGCTTCCGCGCCCAGCGCGAGCAGGTTCGCAACCAGGTAGCCGAGCAAATTCCTCTGTTTCGCTTTTATCGTGACCTGTTGCGCTGGCTGTTTCTGAACCCGCAAGCACCGCCGCCGGTATATCCGGGAGTGACGTTGTCGTTGGTGGAATGAGAGAGGGATATTTCGGCGTGGTTCAGAAATCTGACCAATTAGCTTGCTATACTTTGCACGGATACAAACTGTGTTTTTCTACACTGGCAAAAAGCCCAGTTTGTGCCTGCGGGCAGTATACCAATAAAACGTAAAGCTAATGGTTTACTGTGATAAGCCATTACGTTTTACGTTTTATAAATGGATCTTATAAAATTTCCCATGAAATCCATTCTGTTTGTCTGCACCGGCAACATTTTTAGAAGTATGACCGCCGAGTACGCGCTGAAAGCGGCGTTGGGACCGCAGCCGATTTACCGGGTCAGTTCGGCCGGAACGGAAGCTAAATTCCAGGTGATGGCCCCAGAAGTCCGGGCCCGATTGATGCAGCGCGGCCTCGATCCTTCGGCTCATCGGCAGCGCCGTGTGACCGCCGGCATGCTGGCCGAGGCTGAGGTGGTGGTGGCGATGGGGCTGGATCACCGCCGTTATCTACGGGAACAATTTGGCCGGGAAGCCTGGCTGTTCAACCAAATCTGTTTCGGCCGCGAGGAGCCGGTGCTCGACGTGGGGGAAGCCGTGCCGTATGAGCAGTGTGACCCGGCGGCGCGACAGACTTACATCTATACTGTGGTTGATACCATTTGCGAGGCCATGCCGCACTTCATCAAAAACATAGGGCATTACTTGCCCCGGTCCTGATTTTGCAGAAGCAAGCCTCTCTGTCAGATAGAGGATTGACAGGACTCGGTGAAGCAGTTAAAATTCACCTGTTCAATCCATGTTCTATTTGAAGGAGTTTTCGATGCCTACCTTATCAACCCTGACCCTGTTTATGCTGGCAGCCTTAGCTTTGCTCATCACCCCTGGGCCGGCGGTGCTTTACGTCGTCGCCCGCAGCATTGACCAGGGCCGGCTGGCGGGAATTGTTTCCACCCTGGGCATAGGGGTGGGCACGCTCTTCCATGTGGGCGCGGCGGCGTTGGGATTATCGACCCTGCTAATGTCTTCGGCGCTGACTTTCAGCGTGGTCAAATATTTGGGGGCTGCTTATCTTGGGGGTGCGCAAGCTGTTAGCGCGGGAAGAAACGAGCCAACCAGAGGTGGTCGAGCAGCGGAAACTGGCCCACATTTTTTATCAAGGGGTAGTGGTCAACTTGCTAAACCCTAAAACAGCGCTCTTTTTCTTCGCTTTCTTGCCTCAATTTGTCGAGCCGGCCAAAGGCGCGGTCGCCGGGCAGATTTTGCTCTTAGGCTTTATTTTTGTGGTGTTGGGCATTTGCAGCGATGGCATGTATGCGCTGCTGGCCGGAACCATCGGGCGGTGGTTCAAAGGCAACATGCGTTTTCTGCGGGCTGAACGTTATTTTGCCGGCAGCGTCTACATTGGGCTGGGGGTGGCTACGGTCCTGTCCGGCTCGGAGAGAAAATAGGAGTCCAGAAAAATTATCTCTCAACCATCAAGGTAGCAAGTAGCAAAGTAGCACACTTATGACTTGCTACATGCTACCACTATGTTCGCACTTTTTACGACCACCTTAAAAATAGGACGCAGATGACGCAGATTCGCCTGATTTTCGCAGATTTTTTCCAAATCTATCCGCGTAAATCCGCGAATATCTGCGTTATCAGCGTTCTAATCAAGAAGTGCAAAGGTAAAAATGCTACTTGTTTTAGCGGCGAAAACTTTTTTCGATCGCCATATTGACTACAAAGTAACCACCCGCCCCGTCTCTGCCGACTCGTACAGGGCCAGGACGCTGCGCAGAAATTGGCGGCTGAGGCTGAGGGGAACCACCGGCTCCGCGCCATCCAACACACAGGCTTCCATCGCTTCGACTTCGGCCAGGTAAGGGCTGGTAGCGGGTATCACTAAATTCTCGCGGGTATCATCGCGGCCCAGGAAAACCAGGTGACTTTCTTTGCCCTGCACCCCCGGTTTCCACGGTTCGACAATCTGGATAATGCCCTTATCACCCACAATGTGCGCCCCTTCCCGAAACGGCGAGCGAAAGCCGCACGAAATTTGGGCCAAAACGCCGTTGGCAAATTTCATCTGGCCGGTGAAGACCACATCCACTCCGGTTTCGCCTTTGCTCTGGCTGGCCCATACTTCTACCGGCGCACCGGCCCCGGCCATCACAATGGCCAGGCTGTTGGGATAAACGCCCACATCCCACAGACTGCCGCCGGCCAGGTTGGGGTGCAGGCGAATATTGGTTGAATCTTCGGGCGGCAGGTAGTAGGCAAACCAACTGTTGATTAATTGTAGATTGCCCAGTTTGCCGGCCCGGACCATCTCCTTGACCTGTAAGGTTTGGGGATGGTGCAAATACATAAAGGCTTCAAATACGGTCACGTTGTTGTTTTTGGCCGCCGCTTCAACCTGATCCAGTTCGGCCAAAGTGGGGGTGATCGGCTTTTCACACAACACATGCTTGCCGGCCTGCGCGGCTTTGACCGTCCACTCACAGTGCAGGGTGTTGGGCAGCGGGTTGTAAATGACATCTACATTGGGGTCGGCTAACAATTCCTCATAGCTGCCGTAGGCAGTGGGAATCCCTTTTTCCCCGGCATAAGCCTGCGCTTTATTTCTATCGCGGCTGGCCACGGCTACCAGTTCACTTCGAGCAGCCTGGCGAATTGGCTCAATCACAGCATCGTTGATATTGGCGGTGGACAGGAGTCCCCAGCGGAGTTTGTCAGACATAATTTAACCTCCAAATTAGGCAGGGGAGACTACTAAACATCTCCTCCGCTCCCCTGCACCCCTGCTGTATTTTAACCTTTGAGCGAACCGGCCAGCAACCCTCGCAGGAAGTAGCGGCCCAGGATAATATAAACCAGTAGCGTGGGTAAGGCCGTTAAGAAAGCGGCGGCCATTTGCACATTCCACTGGACGGTGAAGCTGCCGGCAATGTTGTTGAGGGCGACAGTCATCGGCTGGTTCTGGTTTTGGGCAATGGTGACGGCAAAAATAAAATCATTCCAGATATTGGTAAATTGCCAGATGAGCACGACCACAAAGGCCGGCGGCGACAAGGGCAAGATGATGTGCCGATAAATGCTAAAGATGTTGCCGCCGTCAATCCGGGCGGCCTCAATCATCTCATTGGGAATGGTGGCGTAGTAGTTGCGGAAAATCAGCCCGGCAATAGGGATACTGTAAACTACATGGACAAAAACCAACCCGGCCAGACTGGCGTAAAGGCCCATGGCTTTGAGGGTCAGGGTGAGGGGAATTAAGATAGCTTGGTAGGGAATAAACATGCCAAACAGGATAAAGGGGAAGACAACGTCGGCATATTTAAATTTCCATTTTGCCAAAATATAGCCATTGAGCGAACCGAGGACGGTAGAGATAATAGTGGCCGGAACAGCCATGGTGACGCTGTTCATAAAAGCGGTGCCCATGCCAATTACCGCCGAGCTGCCAAACCAGGCCTCGTAAAAGCTGTCAAAGCAAAAAATGAAGGGGTTGGTACACTGGGGCAGATTAATCACCGGGGGAAATTCCCACATGCGGTACAGGTCAATATCAACATATTGTTTAAAGCTGGTAATGAGGATGAGATAGACCGGCAAGATGTAAAAAATTGAGAACGACAGGAGAATGGCGTAAATAATCAGGCGGGTCCAGTGGAAATGGGAACGATGCTTGGTCGCCACACCCGTTCGGGCGGTGGTGAGAGATTGGGTTGCCATTAGCCTTCCTCCTGCTGCCGCAGATTAATAACCAGGTAAGGAATAATAAGGATGGAAATCAGTATCAGCAAGACCACGCCAATGGCTGCGCCCTGGGCAAAACGGGCCTGATCAAAAGTGGTTTCCCACATATTGTAGGCCGGCACATCTTTGATAAAACCCTGGCCCACCCCACCCATTGCTACCACCAGGTCGTAGATTTTCAAAGAGATGTGGGCCAGAACGATAACTACGCTCAGGGTAACGGGTTTGAGCAAAGGGATAATGATGTGCCGATAAATCTGGAACTCGCTGGCCCCATCTACACGGGCGGCTTCGCGCAGGTCATCGGAGATGCCACGCAGGCCGGCCAGGTAGAGGGCCATGGTGTAGCCCGATAGCTGCCACATCGCAGCAATGGTGAGGGTGATAATTCCCAATGAAATACCAAAGTCGGGCGAGGCTAACCCGCCCAGGCCAATGGTATTCAATACCTGGCCCACCGCTGAGTCCGCGGGGATATGGTAAACCACATCACTGGCCCAATTAGGCCGGATAAAGCCCAGGCCTATGTTCTCAAAAATACGGTTAAGCCCGGTCGTGCCCACATTGGGGTCGCCGGGGGTAAAGATCCAGCGCCAGGCCAGGCCGGTGACAATAAAAGAGATAGCCATGGGGAACAAAAACAGGCTGCGGAAGAAATTTTCCCCCTTAACGTGGCGGTCCAGCAGCGCGGCCAGGGTAAAGCCGATGACGATGCAACTGAGCAGAAAGAGGGCGGTAAAGCCGATGACATTACGCAGGCTGGAGGTAAAGCGGGTGGCGTCAATGCCCGAAGCATAACGTTCAGTTGTTCCAAACAAGCGGGCATAGGCGTCAAAGCCGCCAAAGGTATAATTTGGTTCAGCACCCCGTTTCCAGTTTGAGACAGAAACCCAGCCCGTCCAGGCGATAAAGCCGTAGACAAAAACGATAATAGCAATTAATGAAGGCAGGATAAACAGAAAACCGACAATCTTTTCCCAATTTTTCTCCCAGTTGAGAGCCATACCTTTTCCTACGCTCCTCTACCTACTTCATTTCTAGGGGAATGAGACCCTATTCCAAATCTATCACAAAAGATATTCTCAGACCCTAAAAGTCTGTGAGACCTTTAGGGTCTGAGAAGACAGAATTACTGCTGTGGGAAGCCTGCGTCCTCAGCCGCTAAAATAAAGGCAGCCTGGGCCGCCGCCACATCCCGGTCAGAGGCAAATTTGATCACAATATCGCCAAATTGGGTAGCCCAACTGGGGATAGCGCCGGAGCCATGCGTTACCATCGGGATAATGCGAGACGTTTTGAAATCGTCAGCGGCACTCTGGAAATAGGCTCGCCGGTCTTCCGGAAAGGTATTGTAGTCACAATCGGTGCGGGCGCAGATAGAGCCTTTGTTCTGGTTAAAGGCTTCCTGGGCATCCTTGCGGGTGATGAGCTTGATAAACTCAATGGCGTTTTCTTTGTTAGGGGCTTCTTTGGGCAGGGCAAAACCATCGGAAACGAGAAAGAAAGTACCTTGAGTGCCGGGGGCGGGATTCCATTTCACGTAATCAGTGGCATTATTGACCAGCACTTCCCCGTAAGCCCAGTCGCCCATAATATTAAAGGCAGCCTGATCATTGATGACCAATTCAATGCCACCTACCCAACCAATTGTACCCCGATCTTCGTTGGTGCAGTCTAAGAGCTTATTGAAGTTTTCCAGGGCCTGGGCGACGCCAGCATCATTCCAGGAAACCGAACCATTCCACAAGCCGGTAAACTTATCGGCCCCGACAGTGCCCAGCAGCACATCTTCAAACGTATGGCTTAACTCAAAGCCATCGGCAAGGCCCAGCCCCAGCGGGACCACGCCCTGGCCTTTAAGCGTTTCACATGCGGCAAAAAATTCATCAAAGTTGGTGGGCACGGCCAAGCCGGCCTTTTCCAGTACACGAGTATTGGTCCACATCACCCCACCCCGGTGGATATTGAGGGGGACCGTGTACGTACTGCCTCTAACCTTGAGCAACGCTTTCAAATCGTCGGGCATAACCTCCAGAACACCGGTTTCGGCCAAAATATCATCCACCGGCTGCAAATACAGGTCGGGCGTGTATCGTTCAGCTTCCAGACCGGCATGTAACATGAAGGTATCGTAAGGATCGCCGGCAATCAGCTTATTCACGTTGGCCCCTTGGAAGTTGGTGCCACCGCCACCAGCGATACCGGCATGGATCAACTCCACGTCGGGGTTTTCCTGGCGATATAGTTCATAAATGGCGTTAACTCCGGCAAACTCACCGCCGGAAGTCCACCAATTGCCGACCTGCAACTGGCCCTTGGCCCTGCTGGCAAATAACTTACCCACATCACCCTCGGCCGGGTCAAACGTAGCCATAAATGTCTGGGCATCTTCTTTAGACGGAATGAGCAACTTGTCGCCCACTTCCAAAACGTCAGGATTAGTAATTTTGACATACGAGGGGTCTTTGGCATTGGCCTGGTTGGTGGCCGACATAATGGCCCAGTAGGCGTTGATATCACCAAAGAATTTATCGGCCAACTTGGAGAGGGAGTCATCGGCCTGGGCGGTGTAATCTTCGCCAGCACCTTGGGCGCTGGCAAAAGAGGTTGGTAAAATACTCCCCAATAACGTCAACAAAAGGATAACAGCCAGAAACTTTTTCATTGGTTCATCCTCCTCTCCTTTGAGTTATAATTAGGATAAAGCGAGGCAACCCGGTCGGGTTGCCTCGCTATTCTCAGACCCTAAAGTTCTCCAAGACCTTTAGGGTCTAAGAGACAAACTTACTGCTGCGGAAAACCGGCGTCTTCAGCCGCCACTATAAAGGCGTTCTGAGCGGCCTGCACATCCCGGTCAGAGGCAAATTTGGTTACAATGTCGCCAAATTGCTGCTGCCAGGTGGGAATAGCCCCGGAGCCGTGGGTAACCATCGGCACAATGGTGTTGCTGGCAAAATCGGCGGCAGACCCTTTGAAATATTCCTGGCGATCCGCCGGGAAGGTGTTGTAGTCACAGTCGGTGCGAGCGCAAATAGAGCCTTTATTCTGGTTAAAGGCTTCCTGGGCATCCTTGCGGGTAATGATTTTCACAAAGTTGCGAGCATTTTCAGGGTTGGGCGCTTCTTTGGTGATGGCGAAGCCGTCGGAGACCAGGAAGAACATGCCCTGATTACCAGGAGGCGAATTCCAGGTGACGTGATCGGTCGCTTTATCGTTAATGACCTCACCATAAGCCCAGTCGCCCATAATATTAAAGGCAGCCTGATCATTGATGACCAGCTTAATAGCCCCAACCCAGTTCACCGTGCCGCGATCTTCGTTGGTGCAATCCAACATTTTGCTGTAGTTTTCCAGGGCCTGGGTTACGCCGGCATCGCTCCAGGGAACCATCCCGTGCCACAGCCCGTGATTCTTTTCGGCCCCTACTGTACCGGCCAGCACGACCTCAAACAGGTGCCCAAACTCAAAACCATCGGTACTGCCTTGCGCCATGGGTACAATACCTTTAGCTTTCAGCGCGTCGCAGGCGGCAAAAAACTCTTCAAAGTTCGTCGGCACAGCCACGCCAGCCTGCTCCAACAGCCTGGTATTGGTCCACATCACATTGCCCCGGTGAATGTTCAGCGGCACGGTGTAGGTGTTACCGCGGATCTTCAGCAGCGCCTTCAAATCTTCCGGCATCACCTCCAACACCCCGGCTTCGGCCAGGATGTCATCCACCGGGACCAGGTATTTCTCAGGGCTATAAAGTTCAGCTTCCAGGCCCGCGTGGAGCATAAAGACATCAAAGGGGTCACCGGCAATGAGTTTGTTTAGGTTTGCGCCTTTAAAGTTGGTGCCAGCGCCGCCGGCGATACCGGCATGGATCAACTCGACATCAGGATATTCGGCCCGGTATATTTTGTAGACTTCATTAACCCCGGCAAATTCACCACCTGAAGTCCACCAGTTGCCGACCAGCAATTGACCGCCCGCGCCGCTGGCAAACAACGCGCCCACGTCAGCATTGGCTGGGTCAAAAGTGGCCATAAATGCCTGGGCATCTTCCTGGGTGGGAATCCGCAACTTGGAACCGACTTCGATGATGTCGGGGTTTTCAATTTTGACATACGAGGGATCTTCGGCATTGGCTTTGTTGGTGGCCGACATAATGGCCCAGTAAGCATTGATATCACCAAAGAATTTGTCGGCCAGTTTTGATAGGGAATCATCGGCCTGCACGGTGTAATCCTCACCGCCGTCTTGCGCGTTGACCCATGAGGCCGGCAGCAAGGTGACCAGCAAAACAAACAATACAGCCATCATCAAAAACTTCTTCATTGAAAAACTCCTCCTTGATCTCTAACATTCATTGTTTATATTAAATTTTACTGCATCGGGGATTAAATATAGAAAATAGAAGAACTATGTTGGCGGGCTTGAGTCGTCCCTCCTTTCAGCACAGCTAAGCAAAAGCTTGGTTGTACCAAACGACAATACTTCCCAAAACCAAACGGCTATGGAGATAACAAATCGGGCAAATTTTATCACGAACCACCACAGCCGTCAATCCATCAGATTACCAATCGGCTAGGGGATTTCCCCCTATGGGAAAGAGTATTTTCCCTCGATTGATACTGTGCAATTGCACATTATATTGTATAATTGCACAAAGTATATCATTTAATTTTGGCTTTGTCAAGAAGTGTGTTATACTTTGGCTTCCACAAACAAGCGAGTGGAGGGGCAAAGATGCAAAAGTTGGGTACAAAACAAAATGAGGCGAGGAGGCGAAGAGGTGAAGAGGCGAGGAAAGGGGAAGCCAGTTTCGCCTCCTCGCCCCCTCGCCTCCCCGCGTCCTCCTGGGTCATTGGGGTGGATTTGGGCGGGACCAAAATTGCCGCCGGTCTGGTCAGTCCCGACAATAAGATTGTCAAAAAGGTTTACGTCCAGACGGGCGTTAGCGAAGGGCCAGCCGCCGCCGTCGAACGGATTGCCGGGTGTATTGAGCAGTTACGAAACGCTCTGCCAGCCGGCGAGCAAATTGCGGCCATTGGCGTTTGCTGCCCCGGCCCGCTTGACCACGTGGCCGGGCTGCTGCTCGACCCGCCGAATCTGACCGGCTGGGTCAACGTGCCGTTGCAGCGTATGCTCGAAGAACGGCTGGGCTTGTCCGCGCCCATCGAACACGACGCCAAAGCCGCTGCCCTGGGTGAATTTCACTTCGGCGCGGGCCGCGAGGTGAACGATATGATTTTTGTGGTGGTCGGCACCGGCGTCGGCGCGGCGATTATTATCAACGGCGAACTGTACCGGGGGCCGACCAATTCCGCCGGCGAGGTGGGACACATCACCGTAGATATGCACGGCCCGCCGTGCTCGTGCGGCTCCAATGGTTGCGCCGAAGTTTATATGGCCGGGCCTGATTTGGGCCAGCGTTTTCGGGAGATAGCCGGGCCGGAATTGAGACTGCCTCAAGAGATTGATGGGCGGTATGTGGCAGAACTGGCGGCTCAAGGCCAGCCGCAAGCCTTGCAGGTTTTTGCCCAGGCCGGGCAGGCGTTGGGGATTGTGATTGCCACCATGGCCCACCTGCTTGATATTGATTTCTACATTATTGGCGGCAGCGTAGCTCAAGCCGGAGATTTGCTGCTCGCCCCCACCCGCGAGGCGGTGCGCTATCGGGCTTTTGAATCAATTGGTTCAAGGGTCAAAGTCGTTGCCAGTCCCCTGGGTGATGATGCCGCCATTCTGGGCTGCGCCTGGATAGCGAGGAACAGAGGATAGTGGATGGAGGATAGTGGATAGAAGATAGTGGATAGTGAATAATAGGAAATGTCTCATACTCTATCTTCTATCTTCTATCTACATTCTTCTATCGCAGTGTGCGATACCGCCGACCTTGCGCCGTAAGCTGCTCTAGCATCTGGCGGGTTTCGGTTTCGTTGGCTCCGGCCAGCCGCTCAACCTGGCAGCCGGCGGCACGTAGGATTTGCTCGGCTTGGGCCGGCACACCGCCCGGCCCGCCGACAATGGTCACATGCCGGGCCGATTTGGCCTCTTCAATTGAAAAACCGATGGTGGCCGGAAATTTATCAAGATAGGTAAAAGCGCCCAGCAAATCCCATCTGGCCCAATTGCCAGCTCCCTGATGCCAAAAGAGCAGGTAGTGCTCGATAGGCTTGGCCGCTGCCGGAGCAGAGGTGGGCGTAGGCGTGGGTTGCGGAGTCGGTGTTGGCGTTGGGGTAGGGGTGGGCGTTGGAGTCGGCGTTGGCGTGATGACTGGTGCAGGACTGCCCGCCATCAGACTTTGAACTTTAGCCAGCAACAAGCCTTTCCAGGCAGGGAACGTCGCGCCGGGACTGCCGGTTTTGACCAGTTCGCTGTAACCAAAAATTTGATTAGCCGGAATTCCCAATTGAACAGCCAGTTGGGCCAAGAGGGCTGCCGCCGCATCGAGTTGGGCCTGCGGCGGAGCAACATCGGTAAAGTTGCCGATCAGGCAGACGCCGACACTGTCGCCGCTAAAATTTCCGGCGTGGTTGGCTACGGTTTCGAGCGGTTGGGTTTGAAAAGCCTGGCCCTGGGCGGTAATACAGTAATGGTAGGTAATGCCCGGCAGATTGCGATTGTTCACCTGAAATTCGGCCACGCGGGTGATGGTCACATTGGCCGGCGTGGCGGTATGGTGGAGAATCAACCGGCGAATGGCCGAGCGCGGGCGGGTGGGATACTGTTGGGTGGCGCTGCGGGGCAGGCTGGCGCTGACATCCTGCACCTGAATCAAGGCCACCGGTGTTGGCGTGGGGGCAGGGACAGGGCTAGGGGTAATTTGCACCGGCTGGGTGGTCACACTCACCGGCGAGACCAGCAGCCCCTGGTCGCCCTGGGTGGTAAACCAAGTCACCCCCTCCTGAATCATATCCCAGCGCAGTTGGTAGACGCCGGGGGCGTCGGGGGTGCGCAGCCGGGCCTGGACCAGCACACCGCCATCCGGCGGCACATCGGCGGGCAGGGGGGAGCGGAAATCTAATTGGGGTGGAAACGCAACCATCTGGCCGCTGGTGTTGTACCATTGAAAGCCTAGCTGAAAAGGCGCCGCCCCGCTGCGGGTCCAGGTGAGGCTGCCCACATTTTGGACCGCCACACTGAGGTTGAGCGTTTGACCGGCCGGAACCATCGCCGGGGTGTTGTGGCCGGTGTAGCGGGTGCGGTAGGCGGGCCGGTTTGTAACGATGTCAGCTGGAGTGGGGGGCGTAATTTCAACCGGCAGCGGCGTCGGTGTGGTAGTTGAGACTTCAGCCGGGCCGGCGTCGGGATCCCATTGATAATTGAAGGCAATTGCCTCGCGGAAATCATTCTGAACGCCCTGCTTGCCGTCAATGTGCCACTTGTCGTGGCGCGGCCAGCGATACAGAATGGCGCAGCGGATTTGTTGGTTGCCGGCTTTGTTCCAATCGTTGATTTCCTTGTAGGCGTTTTTGACCCAACCTCGGTTGGCGTCTTCCCAGGCTTCATCCTGGTCTATCTCGGTTAAATATACGGGCAGGTGGCGAAAAGTGCTAGGAATGGCTTCCATCTGATCTTTGTAAGTACGGAAATGGTAGTGATATTTTTCAAAAGGCGGGCCCATTTTCTCGTTGCTAAAAACCAGATCAGGGTTTACCCCGTGAGTGTAGGCGTGGATGGCAATGCCATCGCATTCATCCGGACCAATGGCCCGTAAAACATCACGCAGATACTGGATATAATCACCAAAAGCGCCGGAGTATGGATAGCGCCCCGGCCCGCCGGGCAGCTTGTTGGCCTGATATTTGCCTTCAGGGTCAGCATCATAGGGGGTTTCAGGGTTCCACGGCCCAATCGCCCCAACAATGACTTGATCTTTGCGGTGTCCCGGCAGCCGGCGGATGGCGTCACGGCACAGTTTGTAACAGGTAGCATAGCGGCGGGGTGTGATGGGTTCGGCCTCGCTGCTGCCGGGTTTGCGTGGCTGCTCTCGTTCCAGGTTCATTTCGTTGCCGATAATCCAAATATGCGCACCGGGTGACCTGCTGACAAAATTGGCCACTCGCTGGGCAAAATCGTGGTATTTGTTGGAAAGAGGAATAGTCCCATCGGGACCATAAGCGTGGTTCAGACGAACGATGACCCCAAAGCCTTTATCAGCCAGGTCAGTATAGTTGCTGCCGCCCATATCATTCGGGTTGGCCCGAATTTCTTCAGTTACCAGCACCCAACCCTTGGCTTTGCCATCAACCAGCATCAGGTGCTCGCCGCCGCGATCGTGCATACCGTAAATAAAGGGGGACTCTTCTTTTGGAACAGCCATGATCACTCCTCTGAGGACAGTAACCGGTAATCAGTCAATATCGTTAACTTAAGCATGCTGAGTAGCGCGGAACGCAGTGGAGCGCGTATCGAAGGGTGCGAGTTGGCGACGACTCCCTGACGGCGCAACACCCTTCGATACGGTTCGCTTTGCTCACCTACTCAGGATGCTGCTTAACTTAATGACTGGGTTGATAAAGACAGAGCAAATTACTTACGTCAAGTACCTTGCTCCATTATAAACGAAAATGACAATTGAGAAAAGCTTTTCATCCCGATTTAACATGACAGGCTGAATGTTGTACAATCGGGATGCAAAGTGACCGCCGATGGCTGACCACAGACCGCTGAAAGATAGCGGTCTGCCGTCGGCGGTCCAAAAATCTGTTTACGAAAGGTAATGTAATGAAAAAACTTGGTATTGCCATGATTGGCTATGGCGGCATTGGTCGAGTCCATGCGATGGCCTACAAGGCTATTCCCTTTCACTATGGTCTGCCGGCCGACAGCTTCAAAATTGTCGGGGTGGCGACGACCCGCCCGGAAAGTGCACAGAAGGCGGCCGAAGAAATCGGCTGTGAAGTGTGGACCAGCGATTACCGCGAACTGCTGGCTCGTTCCGATGTTGATTTGATTGACTGCTGCACCCCCAATTACAACCACGAAGAGATTGTCGTCGCCGCCGCCCAAGCCGGTAAACATATTTATTGCGAAAAACCGCTGGCGATGAATGTAGCCGAGGGGCAGCGTATGGTGGCTGCCGTAGAAAAGGCCGGCGTAAAAACCCAAATGACCTTTAACTTCCGCTTTTTTCCGGCTATGATCCGAGCGCGCCAACTGATCGAGGCCGGTTTTTTGGGGCGTGTCTTCTCTTTTCGGGGACGATACTATCGCGCCAGTTACATTAGCCCGCAAAAACCCCTATCCTGGCGCTTGAGCAAGAAAGTTTCAGGGGGTGGGGCGTTGTTTGATTTGGGGTCGCATGCGCTGGATTTGATCTATTATCTGTTGGGCGATTTCAGCGCTGTCCAGGCGACTCTGGAAACGTTGATCAAGGAGCGTCCCCTGGCAGCCGGTTCGACCGAAACCGGGCGAGTGGATGTGGACGATCTGGCCCTGCTGCACGTCCGGTTGAAAGATCAAACCTTGGGCCTGATTGAAGCCTCGCGTATGGGTACCGGGGCCACCAATGATCTGCAAATCGAGATTTTTGGCGAGCAGGGGGCGCTTCGATTCAGCCTGGAAGACCCAAGCTGGCTGCAAGTTTATAATGTGCGCGATCCTGAGAAACCCTTGGGCGGCATGCGCGGTTTCAAACGCCTGGAAACCGTCCAGCATTACGAGGGCCAAAAAGCGCCCGATTGGACCATGACCCCCACCTTTACCCGCGCCCACACCGAATGTCAGTATCAATTCCTCAAAGCGGTGCGCGACGATTTGCCTTCTCCGCCCACCCTGGCCGATGGCCTGCACATTCAGGAAGTCATGGCCGCCGCCGAACGGTCAGCCGCCGAAGGGCGTTGGGTGAAATTGGAGGAGGTTCGGTAACAAAAAGGTGTTCTGCTCCCCTTGGGGCACACGGCCCTGGTGAAAATTGTGGGAATTTGTAGGAACTCAAGGGGACTCATGCAGGTAGTTCCTCTGAGTTCCAATGAGTTTCCTCAATTTCTAATTTTTGAAGGAGGACTTGTTGATCTTATCGAATTGGAATAACACTTTTTGGAAGTTAGCTGCCAGTATTGCTTTGGCCTTGAGCTTCTTTTTGTTGCATTGGAGTTGGCTCCCAATCACCAGCAGCCTCGTGGTTCAAGCTTCGCCTGCCCTGCCCCTCTCAGCCGCCACGCTCCGAGTTTCTAGTGTTGTAACGGTCTATTTGCCCCTTGTGATCAAGACCTCTTCCCCCGAAGAGGAACTCCGTCTGCTGATCAATGCTGAAAGAGTCTCTCGGGGCTTGGCCCCGCTCGCCTTTGATATGCTGCTGGCTCAGGCGGCTGAGGCCCATAGCCAGGACATGATTGACCGTGATTTTTTTGACCATATCAACCCCGATGGCCTAGATCCGGGAGATCGGTTGGATGATGTGGGCTATGTTTGGAGTAACTTTGGCGAAACTCTCGGAGCCGGCTATACCACCCCCGAAGCCATGCTGAACGGCTGGCTGAACAGTTCAGGACATAGAAATATTTTGCTCAGCTCCAATTTTACCGAAATTGGTCTGGGTTACGTAATCGGCGGTGATTACGGCTATTACTGGACGGCAGTTTTCGCTACGCCATAGCAGCCACAGAAAGGGGGGCTATGAAGGCTATCCGGCTGGTTTTTAACGTTAGCTATTCGATTATCACATTTTTGTTTGTCTGCTGCGCTATTACTTTGATCGTTTTTGCCGTGTTAGAACTGTGGAGGGGGATCAATCCCCAGGCAGATTTAGAGGTCAGGGCGCGTTTCAATTTAATTCTGGAAAGTATTGGTTTATTGACCATTGCCGTCGCCGCCCTTGAACTGGGCCAAACTATTATGGAAGAAGAAGTGCAGCGCCAGGCTCACATGAGCGCTCCCACCCGCGTCCGCCGCTTTTTGTCCCGGTTTATGATTGTCGTTGTTGTGTCGCTGTCCATTGAAGCCTTGATTGCCGTCTTTCAGTTTGTTCACGAGGACCCCAGCCAACTGATCCAGGCCACGCTGATAGCCGTGGCTGCAGCCGTGCTGCTGGCCTCCTGGGGTGTCTTTGTCAAATTCAACCGGAGCGTGGAGGAATTGGAGCCGGAAGCGATGGAACAAGCCAAACAGGAGGATCACCATGTTGAGTAAACCTGCCGCTTTTGACTTTATTTGACATTGCTATTCCGGCAGACTATAATCGGAACGTTTGGACAAAAATTCTCACACCGGCCTGGGTAAGCTGGTGAATAGTTAAAGGCATTGCTTAATTTATGAGACAACACAACATCACCGTTGTCATCGGCATTTTGCTATTGACAGCCCTATTGATTTGGATTAATACCGTCAACCTGGAATACACCTATCCCGATACCGCCGACAGCACAACGGCAGAAGCGGCGCCCTGGTGGACAGCTTTGTTACCATGGCAAGGCACCCAACAGCGTAGCATCATGGTCCATCAAGGCCTCGATTTGCAGGGGGGCCTACAAGTAGTGCTGGAAGCCGACCTGCCCGCGGGCCAGCAGTTAGAAGAGGGGGCCATGGAAGCCGCCCGCGTGATTGTAGATAACCGGGTAAACGGCCTGGGGGTGACCGAACCACTGGTCCAACTTCAAGGCAGTAACCGCATGATTGTTGAACTGCCCGGCATTTCTGACCCCGAACTGGCAATCAGCACCCTGCGCGAAACCGGCCTGCTGGAATTTGTGGATGCCGGCCGCGTGCCCGTGCCCGAAGGGACGGTCATCCAGACCAGCTTTGGCGGAGCAGATCAAACTGCCCCAACCGAATCCATCACCAGTACCGGCGAAATCACCGGCGAGGCGACTGCTCCCCCCGCCACTATCTACCCCACCATCATTACCGGCAGCGATCTGGATCTGGTGAGTAATGCCGGTTTCAACCCCGACCGGCGGGTGGTTGAAATCAACTTCAGCCTCAAACCCGAAGGCGGGCGAAAATTTGGCGAATATACCGGGGCCAATATCGGCAACTACTTATGTATCGTGGTAGACAAAGTCGTGCTCTCCTGTCCTACTGTTAATGCCCGGATTGACACCAGCGGCACAATTTCGTTAGGGGGGGACAGCCTGGAGGAAGGCCAGGCGTTAGCTATCCAATTGAAATACGGCGCCTTACCTGTGCCCCTCAAAGTGGTCGAGAACCGCAATATTGGCCCTACCCTGGGTCAAGACTCGGTCCAGAGAAGCATTCAGGCGGGAACGATCGGCCTCATCATTATCACCCTTTTTATGCTGATTTACTATCGGCTGCCTGGTTTTATGGCCGTGTTGGCCCTGGCGGTCTATGGGCTGATGAACTTTGCCCTTTATAAAGTTGTTCCAGTCACCCTGACGCTGCCGGCTATTACCGGCTTTATTTTATCAGTCGGGATTGCCGTAGATGGCAATATTCTGGTCTTTGAACGCCTCAAGGAAGAACTACGGGCCGGACGCAGCCTAAAAATGGCCATGGAATTAGCCTTTAACCGGGCCTGGCCTTCAATCCGCGACTCCGCCCTGAGCACCTTGATTACCTGTTTGATTCTGTTCTGGTTTGGCTCCAACTTTGGGGCCGGGGTCGTCAAAGGGTTTGCCATCACCCTGGCCCTGGGTGAGCTAATTCACCTCTTCACCAACATTACCGTAACCCGCGCCTTTTTACGCCTTTTGGTCGGTGTTGGCGGTGAAGGGTTGAAAAACAATTCATTATTGTTAGGCTTTAGCCCCGCAAGAAAAACCCAGACCGCGCCGGTCTGGGCTGCCTGGTTGTTTGATATTGTCGGCAAACGCAAGTGGTACTATGTCCTATCCCTGGCTTTCATCATCCCCGGCCTGATTGGGATGATCGTTTCCCAGGTGCAGTTTGGAACGCCGTTAAAACTGGGCATTGATTTTACCAGCGGCTCCTTGATGGAATTGCAGTTCGATCAACCGGTTCAACCGGCCCAGGTGCAACAAATTTTTGCCAATTTCACCTACAACGACCAGGACTTTAAAGATACAGCCGTAACGACAGCCAACCAGCTAGGCCAGGAAACCATCCTGATTCGCTCCAAATTCCTCGAAGGCGAAGCCAAGCCGCTTATCCAGGAGCGACTACGGAGCGAACTGGGCAACTTTAAAGAACTGCGCTTTGACTCGGTTGGCCCAACCATCGGCCGGGAAGTGGGCCAGGCCGCCAGCTATGCGATTGCTGCAGCAGCCATCGCCATCCTGCTTTTCCTGGTTTTTGCTTTCCGTTCCGTGCCCAATGCCTTGCGCTACGGTGTGGCCGCCGTCATTGCTATGCTCCACGACATTTTGGTGACGGCTGGCCTGTTTGCCATTGCCGGTTTAGCTCTCGGCTGGGAAGTCAATGCCCTCTTCCTGACGGCTATTTTGACCGTCATTGGCTACTCGGTTCATGACACCATTATTGTCTTCGACCGCCTGCGCGAGAATTTACCGCGCCACCGCAATGAAGCATACGAGGTGGTCTGTAACCGCAGTATTCTGGAAACGCTCAACCGCAGCCTGGCTACCTCGATCACCACCCTGTTTGTGGTTACGGCCATTCTCCTGTTCGGCGGAGCTACAGTCCAACAATTTGTAGCCATCATCTTTGTCGGGGTCATTAGTGGTACTTATTCCTCTATCTTTAACGCCGTGCCGATCCTGGTTTCCTGGCAAACAGGCGAAATCGGCAATTTCTTCCGCCGGTTGACAGGCCGTACCCCCGCCGAAGCTACGGCTCAGAGCTAGTTGTTTAAACCTAAAAAGGCTCCCGATTGCGGGAGCCTTTTTTATTCCACGCCGGTCTTTTATCCAGCCAAAGGCAGGCTAAAGGTGAAGCGACTGCCTTCGCCCAGCTCACTTTCTACCCATAAATCTCCGCCGTGAGCCTGGATAATTCTCTTGGCAATCGCCAGGCCCAAACCCGCACCACCGGTTTTAGCACCGTTTTTCTCCACCCGATAAAACTTATTAAAGATCAATTCTAACTCGTGCGGCGCAATCCCCAGGCCGGTATCCGCTACGGCCACCTGGACTCTCACCTCATTAGCCGAAATTGTCACCGCAACCGCTCCGCCAGGGCGATTGTACTGCACGGCATTTTCTAGCAAACAGTTCAAGGCCTGGCCCAATCGCTCAGCATCACCCTTGATCTCCGGGAGATCATCCGGCGCATGGAAAGATAAGGCGATATTTTTTTCAATCGCCCTGGGCCGCACCTGGGCAATTGTTTCTTGAGCCAGCGCTGGCAGATTGACTACCTGCCGGTTTAACTCCAGCCGTCCGCTTTCTAACCGGGTGAGGTCCAGAAAATTGCCGACGGTTTGGGCCAAATAAACAGCTTTGCGATTGACCGACTCCAACCCTGTCCGCCAATGATCCGGGTTCATTTCGGAATCAGCCAGCATTAATCGGCTGAAGTCAACAATAGAGGTAACCGGCGACGACAACTCCTGAACCAATTTGGCTACTTCATCGCCCTGCTCAAACATGCGCGCGTTTTCAATCGCTACACCAGCCTGCCCGGCCAGCGTGTTCAGCAAGTGAATATCATCACTCGTAAAACTGCCCTCAACCCGCTTGTTAAAAACTTCCAGAACCCCAATTGTTTTCTCATTAAATTTGAGCGGTGCACCCAAAATTGAATGAGCGGCAAAAGACGGCAATTTATCAATTTCGCTAAAACGATGACCATCTTCGGGCAAGCTGTCTACAACCAAAAATTCACCACTGCGGATAATCCAACCGGCGATACTGCCCTCCAAAGGCACCAGTGTTGGCGTCGCTTCTTTGCCCCAGGCCCCCTTGGCGGCTTCTAGCCATAAATCCCCGCTTTTATCATTCAACAACAAAACGGCGGCGGCTTCGACCTCTATTATCTCAAGGGCCGTCTCAACTACCAACTCTAACAAAGCCGCCAGTTCCAGCGTTGCATGGAGCTTCCGGCTGACTTCCAACATCTTTTCCAGCCGGGCCACCTGACTTTCGGGGGATAAAACTTCTTTGAGTTGCAACAGTCCACCAAACCTTAATTTTATGAGCGTTGAATATCAAAATTCTAACATCCAGCAGACAAGCTGACAAGAGGGCTATGAGTCCTAGCCTTCAAGTTTCTCTTTTAACTTTTTCCTAACTTTTGCTCTAAATTCCTCTCAAAAGTGATTTTTTCCACAAGATGATAGTTTTTGAGAGTCTCCCGCTGCTATAATTGTCACAAATCAGATGGGAATGAGGCGACCCAACTTTATTTGATTTGGTTTTCAATAGGTCTAGATGGAATACTTTTCAAATAAGCCGTAGTATAGGGCCTTGTGCCCGCCCACAAGGGGCTAAACTACGTTATTTGAAATGTATTGGGTCTAGATGGAGGTTTGAATCGTTACAGGATGAGCCATACTTTTGCCGGGTTTTATAAGCTGACCCAGGCTGAACGTCGCCAAAGGTTGGTGGAGTATGCCGGCCTGCAGGCCGACGATCTGGCCGCCCTAGAAACCGGCCTTTCTGCCGAGCAAGCCGAGGTAATGATCGAGAATGTCGTGGGGCGTTACACCCTACCTCTGGGTCTGGCGGCAAATTTTGTCATCAATAGCGCAGAAGTCGTGGTGCCGATGGTGGTGGAAGAACCGAGCATTGTGGCCGGCGTTAGCTATGCGGCCAAGCTGGCCCGCGCCGGTGGTGGTTTTCGCACCAGCAGCAGCGAACCCTTGATGATTGGCCAGGTTCAGGTGATGGATTTAACCGATCTGAGCAGAGCAGCAACCCAACTGATGGCAGCAGAAACAGACCTGCTGGCAGCGGCTAATGAACATCATCCGACCATTCAAAAATTGGGCGGCGGGGCCAAAGCTATCGAATGTCGGCCCTTACCCGACACGCCGGCCGGCCCGATGCTCGTTGTTCACATTCTGTATGACTGCCGCGACGCTATGGGGGCTAACGCGGTCAATACGGCAGCCGAGGCTATTGCCCCCTTGATCGAGCGCATCACCGGCGGGCGGGTCAACCTGCGAATTTTATCAAACCTGACCGATCGCCGCACGGCCCGCGCCGAATGTTTCATTCCCGTGGAACAGCTTGCTCGCAATGATGTGCCTGGGGAGCAGGTCGCCCGCTCTATTTTTGAAGCCTGGGCTTTTGCCGCCGCCGACCCCTACCGCGCAGCCACCCATAACAAAGGCATCATGAACGGTGTTGACGCCGTTGCCATAGCCACCGGCAACGATTGGCGCGCTCTGGAAGCCGGGGCGCACGCCTATGCGGCCCGGAATGGGCGGTATAGTAGTCTCACCGAGTGGTCATTAGTAAAGACCGCCGAAGTTACACATCTGCGTGGCGTGTTGGAAATGCCGCTTAGTGTTGGGACGGTGGGGGGAGCGACCAAAGCGCACCCGACGGCGCGAGTTTCGATGAAAATTCTGGGGCAGCCCAATGCCCGGCAGCTGGCCGAAATTATGGCGGCGGTGGGTCTGGCCCAAAACCTGGCCGCCATCCGGGCGCTGGCCACCGAGGGTATCCAGCGGGGCCACATGCGCCTGCATGCCCGGCAAGTGGCCCTGGCCGCCGGGGCCAAAGAGTCCCAGGTTCAGGAAATTGCGGATAGACTGGTCGCCGAGAAAAATATTCGGGTGGAAAGAGCTAAAGAACTGGTAGCAAATAGCAGGTAGCAAGTTGCAAGTTGTAGGTTGCATGTGGTAGAGGTTTTACGCAACACGCATCACGTTTTCAGATCAGACAGAATTTGAACGTATTGGAGCAGTCTATGCCTTTGATAAAACCCGCTGTTGAAACCGGCATTGTCGGCTACGGCAGTTATATTCCCAAATATCGCTTACCGGCCACAGAAGTGGCCCGGGTTTGGACGGGCAGCAACGGCGAACTGCCGATTAAGGAGAAGGCCGTGGCCGGGCCGGACGAGGACACTTTGACCATTGCCCTGGAAGCCACCCGAAACGCGCTGGCCCGCGCCCGGATCAACCCGCAGGAGATAGGCGCGGTCTGGGTTGGCAGCGAAAGCCATCCTTACGCGGTCAAACCGACCAGTACCATTCTGGCCGAAGCCATTGGCGCAACCCCGTACACCCAGGCCGCCGATTGGCAGTTTGCCTGCAAGGCCGGCACCGAAACCATGCAGGCCGCGATTGGTTTTGTCGGCAGCGGTATGGCTCACTATGCCCTCGGCGTTGGGGCGGATACAGCCCAGGGTCGCCCCGGCGACGCCCTGGAATACACCGCCGCATCGGGCGGAGCGGCCTATCTAATCGGGCCGGCGGCGGAAAGCCTGGCTGTCTTTGAAGGCAGTTCTTCTTATGTCACCGACACCCCCGACTTTTGGCGGCGGCCGACCACCCACTACCCCAGTCATGGCCAGCGTTTCACTGGCGAACCAGCCTATTTTCACCACGTCATCAGCGCCGGACAGGAGTTTATGAGCGCGCTGGGCCGCACCGCCAAAGATTTCGACTACGTGGTGCTGCACCAACCCAATAAGAAGTTCCCAGAGCGGGCGGCAGCCATGCTCGGTTTTGAAAAAGCGCAGTGGGTTGCCGGCCTGCTGGTGCCGATTGTCGGCAATACCTATGCCGGAGCCAGCATTTTGGGGCTAACGGCGGTGCTGGATATTGCCAAACCGGGCGATAAAATTCTGTGTATTTCATTTGGCTCCGGGGCCGGCAGCGATGCCTTTGCCCTACGTATCACCGATCAGATTACGGGCAAGCAGAGTTTGGCTCCAACCACCCAAGCTTACATCAACCGCCGGGTAGAAATTGATTACGCCACCTATACCCGCTACCGGAATAAATTACAAATGCGCTAAAGGAGATTAGAGATTAGAGATTGGAGATTGAGGTTTAAAAATCTCCAATCTCTAATCTCCCTCGTTGAGGAGTTGACTTTGAGAGACGTATCTATTATTGGAATTGGACAAACGCCGGTAGGCGAGCATTGGGATAAGAGCCTGCGCCATCTGGCCTATGATGCCCTGGCGGCGGCCATGCGCGATGCCAATATCGAGCGGGCCGATGCTTTGTATGTCGGCAACATGCTTTCCGGCGAGGTGTCAGGCCAAGCCCACCTGGGTGCGCTGATTGCCGACTTTGCCGGCCTGCGCGGCATTGAGGCGGTGAAAGTTGAAGCGGCTTGCGCCAGCGCGGCGGCGGCTTTTCGACAGGCATATATCGGCGTCGCCAGCGGTTTACAGGATATTGTGATTGCCGTCGGCGTGGAAAAGATGACCGACGATATTGGCAGCAAGGTGACGGCGGGGCTGGCTTCGGCGGCCGATGCCGAGTACGAGGTGATCCACGGGGTTAGTTTTGTGGCTTTGAACGCGCTGATTATGCAGCGGTACATGTATGAAAACAAATTGAAACGAGAGGATTTTGCCGGCTTTGCCATCAATGCCCATGCCAACGGCGCTCGCAACCCCAACGCCATGTTCCAGAGCGAGATCAGCCGCGAAGCTTTTGTCCGCTCCAGCCTGATTGCCGACCCGATTGCGCTGCTTGACGCCAGCGGTATGGCCGATGGCGCAGCGGCGGTGGTGCTTTGTCCCACCGAACAGGCCCGCGAGTTTAGCAGCAATGCCATCCGCATCAAAGGCAGCGCCGTCGCCACCGACAGCCTGAGCGTTCACGACCGGCGCGACCCGTTGTGGCTTCAGGCCGCCGAAGACTCTTCCCAGCGAGCCTACCGGCAGGCCAAAGTTGGCCCGGCCGATTTGGATTTTTTTGAACTGCACGATGCTTTCACCATCATGGCGGCTCTGAGTTTGGAGGCGGCTGGTTTTGCCGAGCGCGGTAAAGGTACTTGGCTGGCCCGTGATGGCGAAATTACTTTGGAAGGCAAAATTCCTATCTGCACTCAGGGCGGATTGAAGGCGCGGGGACACCCGGTAGGAGCCACCGGTCTGTATCAAATTGTCGAGGCGGTGCAGCAGTTACGCGGCGAAGCCGGCCCGAATCAAATCGCCAATGCCCGCCTGGGCATGACTCAAAACATCGGCGGCAGCGGGGCGACGATTATTACCCATATTTTTGAGAAAGTAAATCAATAATGCGTAGTAGTGCGCGGTACGAGGTGCGTAGTCTAATAGAACACCTACCACGCACCACGATTTAATTTAAGGAGAACTTATTTTTATGACTACCGAAATTGCTCAACATTGGCGCTTGAAATCGCAGCGGTATCAGTTGGTGGGCGAAGTTTGCCCCCAGTGCAACGGCAAAATATTTCCTCCGCGCGATGTCTGCCCTTACTGCGCCGAGGGACCAGCTCAACCGCCCTTTCAATTCAGCGGGCGCGGTCAGGTCTATTCGCACACCACCGTCCATAAGCCGCCGGAGGGATACGAGGAAGTGGCCCCCTATACGGTTGCCCTGATCAAACTGGAAGAAGGCCCACTGATTACGGCCCAGTTGACCGATGTCGCCAACGACGAAGTCGAAATCGGCATGCCGGTCGAGATGGTAACCCGCAAGCTGCGGACGCAAGGCGAGGAGGGCCTGATTATTTACGGCTATAAATTCCGCCCGCAGTTGGATGCAGCATAATAATATGGACTCCTGTAACTGCTCAGCCATGTGATTTCGAGCAACGTTAGGAGCGAGACACGAAGCGTCCTCGCCCGTGGTTGGCAGACAACGATCTCAAAGTTTTCCCGGCTTTTAGTACCAATACATTTCAAATAAGGCCGTAGCATACATAGGGCCTTGTGCCCGCCCACAAGGGGCTAAACTACGTTATTTGAAAAGTATTCTTTTAGTACCTATCCGAAAACCCCTAGGTTGGCATCCCTATGCCAGCCGATGACGCATAGGATGCGTCATCTAGAGGTTTTCGGATAGGCTTTTAGTCTCAAAATGACATAAGGAGTGAGCAGTTACGGACTCTTATTTCTCTCCGAGCCGGACAGCGCCGTAACCACCCCCAGCCCAATGTAGACGCTGCCGGCAAAATAACCTTCAGCCCGCAGAAAGTGCAGGTTGCCTTTGAACCATCGCCCGATGGTTCCGGCCAACAGCGTATACAGGCCATCGCTGCAAATACCCAACACTATAAAAATAAAGCCCAACAGCAAAATCTGCCCGGCAACCGCGCCTTTGGCTGGCTCCACAAATTGAGGCAAAAAAGCAAGGTCATCACAATTTGCTCCTTTCGGGAATCTGGCTTTAATTATACCGTATCGTAAAGACCTACACCTTACATTTTGCAGGTAATTCATAACTATGACTACTCCTCACAAAATTGGTTCCTGCATCGTCGCTGGGCACATTTGCCTGGATGTCATTCCCACATTTTTGGGCGCGGGTGATTTTGAGGCCAACTTCCGGCCCGGCCGCCTGCTCGAAGTGGGGCGGGCGGTCATGTCTACCGGCGGGCCTGTTTCCAATACCGGCCTGGCCCTGCACAAATTGGACATTCCTACTCGATTGATGGGCAAAGTGGGCGATGATTTGTTTGGCCAGGCCATTCTCAATGTAGTCAGGCGCTTTGGCGAACATCTGGCCGACGGCATGCGCGTTGTGCCCGGCGAGGCTAGTTCTTACACCGTCATCCTCAACCCGCCCCAGGTTGATCGGATTTTTTTGCACTGCCCCGGCGCTAATGATACCTTCGACGCCAGCGATGTGGATTACACCGCCTTGCAACAGGCCGATTTGTTTCACTTCGGCTACCCGCCCTTGATGAAGCGTATGTACCTCAACGACGGGGCCGAACTGGTCAAGCTGTTCCAACAGGCCAAAGCCACCGGCGTGACCACCTCACTGGATATGGCTATGCCCGATCCCACTGGCCCGTCCGGGCAAGCGGATTGGGCTGCCATCCTCCAGGCGGCGCTGCCTTATGTTGACCTGTTTGTGCCCAGCCTGGAAGAGATGTTGCTCATGCTCTATCCTGATACCTTCAAACAGGTGTCCACCGGCGCAATCCCGATCACTCCGTCCCTGGCTTCTCAAGTGGCCGCTGATTTGCTGGCGATGGGGGCGAAAGTGGTCATGCTCAAAGCCGGACACCTGGGTTTGTATCTACGCACCTCCGCCGAAAATCGCCTGGCCGAGTTGGGCCGCGCCCGTCCCGGCCATCTGGCTCGCTGGGCCAACCGTGAATTTTGGGTTCCTATTTTTCAAACCCAGGTCGTCGGCACCACCGGCGCGGGCGACGCAACCGTAGCTGGCTTCCTGGCCGCTTTTTTGCATGACCTGCCTCCTGCCGAAGCCGTGACGATGGCCGTAGCCGTCGGCGCGTGCAACGTCGAAGCTGCCGACGCCACCAGCGGCGTCCGTTCCTGGGAGGAGACATTGGCCCGCGTCAAAGCCGGCTGGCCGCGCCAGCCCCTTCATTTTGCCAATATCCCCGGCTGGCGCTTCGACCCGTCTCGGCAGTTGTGGCTGGGGCCAAATGATCCTACTCAATAAATCCACAGACGCGAAGCGTACAGGCAGACACACATGAACAAAGATTTCCAAATTTCCTATTTCTTATTTCTCATTTCTTAATATGACTTCTACCCCTCTCCTTTTAGCCCTTGACTTTGGCGGCACCAAACTAACGGCTGCTCTGACTCACCCTGGTGAATCTACCTGGCTGGCCCACCGGCGTTTCTTTTTGCCCTCCGGCGT
Organism: Anaerolineae bacterium; assembly: GCA_023151115.1. Next base: position 14,779 of record JAKLJP010000056.1, on the reverse strand, counting down.
GGATGGACGTTATGAATACGATACCATGCTCGACTTGGCTCATGATTTAATTGAAGAAAACGGGCGGCCTCCTGCCGCCATCGGGGTCAGTTTTGGTGGCCCGGTTTACGCCCGCGCCGGCCTGGTCAAACGCTCCTTCCATACCCCCGGCTGGGAGAATACACCGCTGGCCGAGTGGTTGGCGGCTGAATTAAAGGCCCCGGCTGCCGTTGATAATGACGCCAATGCGGCTGCCCTGGGCGAATTTCGTTTTGGGGCGGGACAGAACTGCCGCCATCTCCTCTATGTAACCGTCAGCACCGGTATTGGCGGCGGCTGGATTATTAACGGCCAACCTTACGCCGGGGCCGACGGGATGGCCGGTGAAATCGGCCATCTGACCGTCCAGCCCGGCGGCTTTACGTGTCCCTGCGGCCGGCGGGGCTGCCTGGAGGCCGAAGCCAGCGGCCCGGCAATGGCCCATCGCGCCAGACTATACCTGGCCAAGAAAAAAGATAAATCAGACCCGTCACCAGGCCGGGGCAAACGGTTGCTGCAACTGGCCGAGGGCAAGCCGGAAAAAATCACTGCCCAGCTCATTGCCCAGGCTGCCGCCGAGGGCGATAAACTCAGCCAGCGGGTGATCCGGGAGTCGGCGGAACGGCTGGGGTGGGGCCTGGCCGGGGCGCTGGCGCTGATGAACCCGGATCGGGTGATTTTGGGCGGCGGCGTGAGCAAATCGGGCGAGATGTGGTGGCAAACTGTCTACGATGCCACCCGCGCCCGAACCAATGCCGAGACCAGTGTTGAAATTGTGCCTGCCGCCCTGGGTGATGACGCCCCCCTGTGGGGAGCCGCCGCCTTGGCCAAGGAGATGCTGCGCTGAGGCGAGGAGGCGGGGCGAAGATGACGCAGAAAAAAACCTCGCGTCCTCGTTTCCTCTTGAAAGGTGAATTTCGTTGACTAGTCAAAACGGTCGAACCTACCTGCCCAATACCTCAATTGAAATCGTCAGCCCGCGTTTGCCCTGCGCCCGGCCGCGCCACTTTCTGTTTGATTTCGACGGCACCATCTCGCTGATTCGAGAAGGTTGGCAGCAGCTTATGATTGAGCTGATGCTCGAATTTCTGCTGGCCACCCCCGAAGCAGAGGATGAGCAGACGCTCACCCGGATGATTAGCGATTTGGTCCTCCACTCAACCGGCCGGCCGACTATTGACCAGATGACCTTCCTGGCCGATGAAGTCGCTCGGCGTGGCGGCCTGCGCCACGACCCGCATATGTACAAACGACTCTTTCTTGACCGGCTGCTGGCGCGGGTTAACGGGCGGTTGGCGGGTCTGCGGCGGGGCCAGTTCGAACCGGCTGATTTGGTTGTGCCCGGCGTGCTTGAACTGCTGGCCGAGCTAAAACACCGTAAGGTTATCTGCCATTTGGCCAGCGGCACGGAAAAAGAAGCCGTGCTGGAGGAAACAACCGCTCTGGGCCTGGCCGATTATTTTGAGGATCGAATTTATGGCCCTCAAGATGGCGGTCCCGTTTTTTCTAAAAAAGTTGTCATCGCAGGGATTCTGGAAACTTACGGACTGGCCGGCTGCGAACTTGTTTCGTGCGGCGACGGCAAGGTTGAAATCGAGTACACCGCCCAGGTTGGCGGCATCGGCGTTGGCGTGGCCAGCAATGAAGTCGAGCGGCAGGGGGTTAATGAAATCAAACGCCAGCAGCTTATCCTGGCCGGGGCCAATCTCATTATTCCTGATTTTCGGGAAGGCGAGGCGTTGCTTAGCTATTTGATGGGTAAAGATGAGGCGAAGCGAGGATGAGGCGATGACGCGAAGCGGAGATGAGGCGAGGAGGCGAGGAGGCGAGGAGGCGATACTAACCCCCCGCGTCCTCGCCTCCTCGCCTTCCCCGACCCGGCTGTGGGAAGTGGACGCGCTGCGCGGGTTCGACATCATCCTGATGATTATTTATCATCTGATCTGGGACCTGGTTTATTTTGGAGTCTACCAGGCTAATTTGCTGAGTGGTTCCTGGCAGTGGTTCCCCCGTGGGATTGCCACCATCTTTATTTTTGTGATGGGCCTTTCCCTGACCTTGAGCGATACCCGTGAACGCCAGCGCCGGGGGCAGCCGCCCGGCTTCAAAAAGTATTTGCTGCGGGGCGGCAAAATTTTTGGCCTGGGCTTGATTATCACCGTAGCAACTTATTACTTTATTGGCCGGGGTTTTGTCATCTTTGGGATTTTGCATTTGTTGGGCGCGTCTATTGTGCTGGCTTCCCCCTTTCTGCGGCTCAATCGCTGGGTCAGTCTGGGGGCTGGGGTGCTGGTTATTGTTGCCGGAGTCTTGGTGGATGAGGTGGTGGTAACTTATCCCTGGTTGATCTGGCTGGGGGTCAAACAAGCCGGGGTTTATATGGTGGATTATTACCCGGTTTTACCCTGGTATGGAATAGCTTTGCTGGGGATTTTTGCCGGGTACACCTTCTACCCGGAGGGTATCCGCCGCTTTACGCTGCCTGATCTGTCCGGTTGGCCTCCCATCAAGGGGCTGCGCTTTTTGGGGCGACATTCCCTCTTGATTTATGTGCTGCACCAACCTATTTTAATCGGTTTGCTGATGGCCCTTGGCTTTGGCTCTTTTTAAACCTACGTATTTGTGTTATCATCCATCAAGTTTTATCTCTTGATCGCATCCTGAGTAGCTCTGAGCGAAGCGAAGGGCGTATCGAAGGGTGCGATTTGGAAAACTCCGAAGCGAGATTCTCAGGTTTGATAAAATGACCGCTTATACCATTCGCCCGGCGACCCTGGCCGATATTCAAATTATTGCCCATCACCGTCACGCCATGTTTGCTGAAATGGGACTGCAAGGCGACTACGAAGCGATGGACACGCGCTTTACCCCCTGGCTGCATCGCGCTCTGACCGAGCAGCATTATTTCGGCTGGCTGGTCGAAACAGAAACCGGCGAAGTTGTAGCCGGGGGAGGGGTGGCGCTGCTACCTCGCGCCCCCAGTCCGCCGGATTTGAACGAAGAGTGGGCCTTTGTTTACAATATTTACACCGAGCCGGCTCACCGGCAGCAAGGGCTGGCCCGCCGCCTGATGGAAGTGATTCACACCTGGTGCCGCGAGCGGGGCTTGAAAACGGTCGGCCTCAACGCCAGCGAGTTTGGTCGGCCCCTGTACGAAGCGCTGGGCTACCGGCAGTCTGACACATTGATGGTATTGAATTTATAGGGAACTTTACAAACTAACGTATACCACCGACGCGAAGCGTGAAAATCCGCAGATTTCGCAGATTAGACAGATTTTTAATTTTTATCTGCGAAATCTGTGTAATCTGTGGATTATTTAGAGGATGCTTTAATGCCTTTTCCTATTTTTGACCGGACGCAGCTCAAACTCAAACCCCTGGCCGAGCGGGTCCACGATATGGGACTGCCCCAAATTATCAATCTGGACGATCCCACCCCGCCTTTTGCTCACCCCGATCTGGGCACGCTGGCCCAGCGTATCGCCGCCGCGCACCGGCAGGGCGGGCAGGTCATTTTGATGATGGGCGCGCACATGCTCAAGGTGGGCCTGGCTCGCTTTATCATTGACCTGATGGAGCGTGGCATTATCACCCACGTCGCCATGAACGGGGCCGGCCCCATCCACGATTTTGAGTTGGCCCTGGTCGGCGCGTCCACCGAAAGCGTGGCCCGTTACATTCAGGCAGGGCAGTTTGGCCTGTGGGCCGACACAGGGCAGATCAACGAGGCGATTGTGGCCGGGGCGAAAGATGGGATTGGCCTGGGCGAAGCGGTCGGGCGGGTTATTGAGGCGGAAAAGTTTCCGTACCGTCATTTGAGTGTGCTGGCGGCCGGCTGCCGCCTCGGCATCCCGGTGACGGTTCACGCCGGCATTGGCTACGATATTATTCATGAGCACCCCAACTGTGACGGGGCGGCCCTGGGCCAGACCTCCTATCACGATTTTTTGATCATCGCCCACACGGTCTCCAAACTGCAAGGTGGGGTCATGCTCAATTTTGGTACGGCGGTGATGGGGCCGGAAGTTTATCTCAAAGCCCTGGCCATGGCTCGCAATGTGGCCCACCAGCGCGGCGAGAAAATCAATCAATTTACGACGGCCGTTTTTGACCTGCTGGATTTGGGCGAGGTGGACATCCACACCGAAGCGCCAAAAGACGATCCGCGCTACTACTATCGCCCCTACAAAACCATCCTGGTTCGTACCGTGCAAGATGGCGGCGAGAGTTTCTACTTTCGTGGCGACCACCGGGCGACGTTTCCGGCGTTGTATCGGGGTGTGCTGGACGCGCTGGAGTCTCATTAGGAAAAAAATAAACAATGCTAAATTTGGTCAATAGACCTGATGAAATATCAGCGATCAGGCAAAAAATTGCCCTGAGTGAGATTGATGCGCTTGATCGTGATTTGGCGCAACATTTCAAAAGCAAGTTTGTGCTGCAACCTTTGCTTACCCGTTCACTGGTAAGTTTCCAGGCCAATAAAACCCGACCTGTCTACAGGTGGTATAAGTATAAGGAAGCATTTTCAGCCTCGCTGGTTGAATATCTTTTCGAGCAATACAGTATCTCCGGGGGGCTGGTTTTGGATCCCTTTGCTGGGAGTGGCACAACGCTATTTGCCGCGAGTGAGATGGGTGTAGATGCTGAGGGCATTGAACTACTGCCAATCGGCCGGCAAATTATTACAACCAAGAAATTGCTAGAGTCAGATTTTACAGCGGTTGATTTTGCAAGATTAAAATATTGGTCAATAGAACGGCCCTGGATACAGTCTGAGGTACGATATCCGTTGCCGGAATTGCGAATTACCAAAGGAGCTTATCCAGAGCAAACCCTTGATGCCATTGAAAAATATTGTGGCGCGTGGAAACAGGAAAATGAGCGGGTTCAAACTGTGTTGCGGTTTGCTCTATTGTGCGTTCTTGAGTCGGTCAGTTTTACTCGTAAAGATGGACAATACCTCCGCTGGGACTATCGGTCGGGTCGCCGGCAAGGTCAGAAACCTTTCGATAAAGGGCCAATTCTGAATTTTGAGCAGGCTATCTGTGCTAAAATAGATGAAATTGTTCAGGACTTGCGAGGTGATAAGGTCCAGTTAGAGCTTTTCCCTACTGAAAGCGGGGCCGGAAATATTCGACTTCATGAGGGATCGTGCCTTGAAATTATGCCGACCTTGCCCGATGCCTCATACGATGCCGTGATAACTTCGCCGCCGTATTGTAATCGTTATGATTATACTCGTACCTATGCCCTTGAATTGGCCTTACTCGGTGTAAACGAACAAGAATTAATTCAACTCAGGCAACAAATGTTGAGTTGTACTGTCGAAAACCGGGCTAAGGATTTGCTAAAAATTAATCCGCGCTGGTTGTCGGCTGTTACGGCTGCCGATCAACAGACACTATTGCAGGCTATTTTGAGGTACCTGGATGACCAGAAGGTTCAAGGGGTATTGAATAATAACGGTATTCCCAGGATGGTAAGAGGCTATTTTTATGAAATGGCCTGTGTTACTGCCGAATGTTCACGAGTAATGAAAGCCGGTGCCCCGCTCATCATGGTCAATGATAATGTGCGTTATGCTGGGGCGAGTATTTCAGTAGATATGATTTTGTCGGATTTGGCCGAAAGGTTAGGATTTGAAGTTGAGAATATTTTAGTGTTGCCGGATGGAAAAGGTAACAGCAGTCAGCAAATGGGTGAACATGGACGTGAAGCCTTACGGAAGTGTGTTTATGTTTGGAGAAAACTTTAGTGCCCGAAAAACCTTATCTCCAGCACTTAACCTCAAGTAATGACCTTGTGACTCCTTACGAAGCTGTCAGAGCAGGATTTGTGGCGCTGGCCTTCGAGAAAAATAGGCGCGCGACTCCTTTTGTCGCCCAAGCGCGAGCGCTCAAAGTCTCTGCTTCTAAAGCAAAAACTCCCGCCGAATTGGTCCATATCAAAGAAATCCAACAAGCATTGCTCACTGCGGCCGGTGTATCCGATAAAGCCGCCAGACATCTACAGCCTCAAGATAAGGAAGAAGCAATTCAAGGACTTATCAAAAACTTCCTTGAGCCAGCCGGGATCAACTTTGTCGAAGAATTGGTTTATAGATTTCTGTTAACACGGGGCGATACATTGGGTGGCTCGATGCGCAATATTGGCGGAGTATTGGCCCAAAGGAAATTAAGCCGGGCGCTCATTTCTTCGCTGGCAATCGCCGGCAAACCGTATCAATGGCTTCATTTAACTACAAACACCTGGCTACAGATGTCTGATGATGACACCGACATCGAATTAAATTTGAGAGGGCTAAGCTGGCAGAGAGGTAATCAGGATCGCACTCTCATTTATAACCTGACTGTACCAATGGTGAGAAACAATGTGGATTTGTGCTTGTTTGATTGTAACCTTGATGCTTTCTCACCCATTGTTTATAAATCGCCAGAACGGTACATTGCACTTGGAGAATTAAAAGGAGGCATTGACCCTGCCGGCGCTGATGAACATTGGAAAACTGCTCGAACAGCTCTAAATCGTATTCAAGAGACATTTTCCAACCTCGGCTTCAAGCCTCACACTTTTTTCATTGGGGCGGCGATTGAAAAAAAGATGGCGAGCGAAATCTGGGGTCAATTAGAAGTTGGCATCCTTGAAAATGCGGCCAACTTAACAAATGATGATCAAATTGTCTCTATATCAGCTTGGTTGTGCGCTCTTTAGAATTTATGAAGCAAACTAGATTAAATGAAATTTTACAAAAATTCCCCTCCCTCCACATTCTGGTTGTGGGGGATTTTTTTCTGGACAAATACCTCAGCCTGGATCCGGCTTTGAGCGAAATTTCCCTGGAAACCGGCCTGGAAGCTTACCAGGTGGTCGAAATCCGGCACAGTCCCGGCGCGGCGGGGACGGTCGTTTCAAATCTGCGGGCGCTGGACGTAGCCGTTTCGGTGGTGGGGGTGATTGGCCGGGATGGCGAAGGCTTTGATTTGAAGCAGGGTCTGGCCCGGCGGGGAGTCAATATGAGCGGCCTGCTGGAAACCCCCGACCGTTTTACCCCGACCTACACCAAACCCATGCTGCGCTTGACCGCTCCCGGCGGTGCCGAGCGGGAGCTGAACCGGCTTGATATTAAGAATCGCCGCCCACTGCCGGTTGAATGGGAAACTGCCGTAATCGCCCAGTTAGAGCGGCTGGTCCCGCAGGTGGACGGCGTCATCATCGCTGATCAGGTGCAGGAGCGCAACTGCGGCGTCATCACCGACGGGGTGCGGGCGGCTCTGACTCAACTGGCCCAGCAGTACCCGGCCAAAATCTTTGCCGCCGACTCGCGGGTGCGGATTGGCGAGTTTGTGGAGGTCATTGTGAAGCCAAATCTGCACGAGGCCAAAGCGGCGATGGGGGTTGGAAGGTTGGAAGGTTGGAAGGTTGAAAGTAGTTTTGAAGAAGATGAGTTGGCTGTGGCGTCTGTCTGCGGGCAGAGCTTGTTTGAGCAGAATCAGAGGCCGGTATTTGTCACGTTGGGGGCGCGGGGTATTCTAGTGATTACAGAAGCCGGTGCGACCCATGTGCCCGGCGTTCCTGTCTCCGGCGAAATTGACGTGGTAGGTGCGGGCGACAGCGTCATAGCAGGGTTGGTCGCCAGTTTGTGCGCGGGCAGTACAACAGAAGAGGCAGCCCTTATCGGCAATCTGGCTGCCTCAATTACCATTCAACAATTGGGCACCACCGGCACAGCTTCGCGGGAGCAGTTAAGGCAAAGAATGAAGATGGTAGATAGAAGATTGTAGATATAGGCGTCCAGAAAAGTTCTTTCCCTACAATCAAGGTAGCAGGGTAGCAAAGTAGCAATTTGTTACCTGCTACCCTGCTACTTGCTACCTGTTTCAGTGACGAAAACTTTTCTGGAGAACTATAGTAGATAGAAGATGGAAGATAGCTTCTATCCACTATCCTCTATCTTCTATCCTCATATCCTCAGTACCCCCACCGGGCGCGATAGACTGCGCCCGCGGCCAACAGGAGCAAAATCAACAAACCGCCCCAGAAGCGACCATCCTGTACCAGATGAGGGTCATCGTCTGCGCCGGTCGTTGGCAGACCTTTATCAATCATGGCATCGCCGGCGGTAGGGGTAGCGCTGGTCGTACTGGCGGAGGTGGTTTCGCCAGGGCCAACTTCGCCGGCGCTGGTTTGGAGCGGCGCGGCCGCGGTGGAAGGACCGACCAGGCTGAAACTGTCGAAGGTGTATTGGCCCTCGCTCTGGTCGGGCCACTTGTTCCAGCCGCGCACAAAGAGGGTGATTTTGGCCGCAGCCGGTTCAAATGTGGTGGTGTAGCTGTAAAATTTGGTCACGGAGGCGTTGATGGGCTGCTCATCCCAGGGCAGTTCGACCCATTCGGCTTCGGGTACATTGGCCCAATTTTTGAGACCGGTCTGGCTGAGGGCGTACTGCATGCGGTAGCCATAGCTGCTCTGGTTAATATCGCCTACGGCGCTGCGAATCTGGCCGTGCAGGGTCAGGGTGTAAACCTGGCCGGGAACAACCTCGACCTGCTGGTAAATGCCGGCATAGCGGTTGAACTGGGTCGCGCCGACAATCGTCACCCGCTGCGCGTTGGAACCGGACTCGATGTAGGGGAAGGTTTCGTTGGTGTAAACGGCCTGAAAACCGTCATTTCTAAACGGCTCCCATTCCAGGGCGACCCCACGCTGGTCAAATCCGGCTTCAAAATCCCCATTTTTGAGCAAATTTTTAATTTCGCCGGGCTGCGCTGCCGCCCCACTTGAAACAACAGGCGCAGCCGTAGCCGGAGTCCTGGGGGTGGGCGTCGGTCTGGCTGTAGTAGCTGTTGGCTCAACCGTTTCATCAGCCTCGGCCTCGACGGTTGGTGTTTTAGCGGAGAGAACGCGGGTGGGGGTGGGGGTGTCCTCCGCCGGCAGCGAGGTCGCCGTAGGTTCGGTGGTAGCTTCTGTGGTGGCCGGAGGAGTAGAACCACCGACAACCTGACTGTCAGGGCCAAAAAAGATATTAAAAACAAGATAAGCCACCAAACATAGGAGGACCAATAATACCAACCCGATCAGAATTACGCGGCGCGGGTTTTCTCTTATGGCTGCCATAGGATGGTCTCCCGAAAAAAACTTGAGACCTCACAGGTCTAGCAGACCTGTGAGGTGTTTCAATCTTAGTACCAACTCCAAAGCGGAATACCCAAAAGCTGCCCTGGCGTCAGGCTTTGCCCGGTGCTTAAACCGTTGGCGCTGGCCAGGGTGGCCGCTGATAGGCCGCATTGGAAGGCAATACTGTTCAGCGTGTCGCCGGACTGCACTTCATAAACATTGGGGCCAGCTTGGATCTGGCCGTTGGGGATGAACAAGCCCTGCCCGGCGATGACATAATATTCCGGGCCAACCCCATTCACCTCGGCCAGGTCGAGCAAAGGAACGCCAAAGTAACCGGCAATGCCGGTCAGCGTGTTGCCCGGCTGCACCCGGTAGCAGAAGCCCATCGTGCCGGCGCTCGGCTGGCCGGTTGGAGCGGTAGTGGGCTGACCAGTGGGAGCCGCGGTCGGTTGAGCGGTGGCAGTCGGCGTGCCTGTACCCGGCGCGGGCGGGGTTGGGCCGGTAACAGTTACCTGAACTCTGTCCTCGCCGGTTGCGCCGCAATTGTCGGTTACAGTTAAGGTTACTTCAAAGGCGCCGGTGCTGCTGTAACCGTGAGTTACGCTCTGGCCGCTGTCGGTTTCGCCGTCGCCAAAATCCCACTCATAGGTGTAAATGGTCCCATCGGCATCGCTGGAGCTGCTGCCATCAAAGGTCACAAAGGCCTGGCCTTTGCCCATCATCGCCGTAGCCGGATCACCCGCATCAGCCGTAGGCGGCGTGTTGGCGCTGCAATCGTCCTGGGGCGTTGAGCCGGGGGCCGGAGTCGCAGTGGGACCGGGCACAGGCTGGACGGTAGCGGTCGGTTCGTCGGTGGGCATTTCGTGGCCGTGTTCATCAACCAGTTCGTCGGTTGGCACGGTTGTTACCAGAGGTTCCTGGGTTGCGGCTGGCTCTTCCGTGCCCGCTGTTGGTTCTTCTGTGCCCGTTGCTGGCTCCTCCGTGACAACAGGAGGAACTTGCTCGGTAGCGGGAAGTGGTTCACCGGTCCCTGCTACGGGCTCGGTGGGTACGGGTTCGGTCGTCTCCCCAGGCAAAGGTTCGCCAGTCTCAACTAGAGGCGGGGTATCGGTGGGGACTACTGCTACTGGCGTGTCAATGGGTGCGGTCGTTGGAGCCGGTTCGCCGGGAGAGAGGCCCGGAATCGGGATCATGCTGAGCAGATTGTTGCCCAGTAAGCGTGAACCCAGAAAACAGATGACACATAACCCGACCAGCGCCAGGAGTATCAGCAAGATCATACGCAGGGGGCTGCTCCTGCGAGGAGCTTCTTCTTCCTCTATCTCTTCGATTTCCTCGTCATCAATGTCGCGGTTAGCCATGAGTACACTCCTCCTACGGCTACAGGCTATAAAGCAGGATAATTTTTAGTATACCATAATAATGTAAATTATGTCAACAGACTTTTGAAAAAGATGAAAATAAACCAGTTGACCTGCATTTTAATTGCTTCCACAGTGAGGACATGGTAACATGTTGAAGTGTTAGGTGCAGAAGTATCACGTGTCAAGTGTTGAAGTGTCAAGGTCAGGTTTAACTTGACACGGGACACCTGACACTTGACACGTGATTTAGGAGTTGAATTGTGGTTCCAATCACACTTAAATTACGCAATTTTATGGCCTATCACAGCGAGGTTGCCCTTGATTTTCAGGGGATTCGCCTGGCGGCGCTGACCGGCGAAAATGGGGCCGGTAAAAGCAGTCTGCTCGATGCGATTACCTGGGCCTTGTGGGGTCGGGCCAGGGCCAAACGGGATGACGATTTGATCCATCTGGGTCAGGCTGAGATGGAGGTGGAGTACACCTTTGACCTCAACCAAGACGTGTATCGTATCATCCGCAAGCGCGACGCCAGCCGCAAGGGCCGCAGTGATCTGAGCCTGCATGTTTCTGACGCCGGCGGCTGGCGCACCCTGACCGAAGGCAGCCTGCGCTCCACCCAGTCCAAAATCAACCAGCTTATGCGCCTGGATTACGACACCTTTATCAATTCGGCCTTTTTGCTTCAGGGCCGAGCCGATGAGTTTACCACCAAGCCCGCCGGGGAGCGCAAAAAAATTCTGGCCGATATTCTGGGCCTACAAATTTATGACGAATATGCTGAGCGGGCTAAAATCCTGGCCGGGGCCAAAGAAAACGAGGCCAATATCATTGCCGCTGAAATCAGCCGGATTGAACTGGAATTGGCCCAGGAAAGCAAGTATCAAGCCGAACTGGCCGAGGCCCAACGGGAAGCCGAGCAGATGAACCAACAGCGCCAGTTGGCCGAAAAGGAGATGGACAGTCTGCGTGAGCAGTACCGGGCCGTTGATTACAAACAGCGCCAGCTTGACGATTTGGCTGACCGCTTGAATCGCGCCCGCCTTGATGTGGAAGAAACAACCCGGGCGATGGAAGCGGCCCAGGCCCAGCTTGACCAGTATCAAGCAGTTTTGATGCGTCGAGGCGACATTGAGGCCGGTTTGGAGCAGCTCAAAGCAGCCAGGGAACAAGTGAGCGAGTGGGAGCGGCGGCTGCACGAGTCGTTCAAACTATCTGAGCGGAAGAGTGAATTAGAAAAAGCGTTGGCCGCCGCCCGCGCTAAAATTGAGGCCGAGATGGCCCAGTTGAGTGCGACCATCAATCTAATTAGTCCCAAAGTTGCCTTGATTGAGAGTCAGCGCAGCCAATTGGCGGAAGTCCAGGCCGAATTGACCGCGCTCCAAGCTCTGGAGGCTGAACGTGAAAACCAGCGTCAAACCCTGGCCGATATGAAGGAAGAGGCAGCCCGGCTGGAAGAGCAAAACAAGCAGCTAAAAGTAGAGATGGATGAAATCAAGGCCCGCTTGACCCAACTGACCGAAGCCGGCTCCAGTTGCCCCGTCTGCCAGCGCCCACTCGACGAGGAGCATCGGGCCGAGGTGGGGGAACAACTGAAAAATCAGGGCACGGCCAAGGGCGACATCTTCCGGCGCAACGTGGCCCGTTCCCGCCAGATTGTGGAGCAGCGCGAAACCTTGCAGCAGCAGATAAATGAGGCCGACCGGCAGCTCCGTAGTTTGGCCGGGGTGCAGCGGAAAGTCGCCACCCTGGAGCAGTCGCTGGCCGAAGCCGAAAGCGCAATTGCCAGATTGGCCGAAGCGGAAGGGCAGCGGGCCGAGTTGCAGCAGCAGTTGGACAGCGGGGCTTTTGCTGCCGAGGTAGTAGCCCAACTGAGCGAAGTGCAGGCCGAACTGACCGGTCTGGGCTACGATAGCGCCAGCCATCAAGCGGCGCGGGCCGAGGTGGACACTCTGGCTCATTTTGAAGCGCAGGGCCAGGCGTTAAAGGAAGCCGAAAAGGGCCTGCCCAAAGAAGAAGCGCGGCTGAAAAAAGAGTCCGACCGTCAGGCGCGTCTGCGGGAGCAAATGAGCGGCGACGAGGCGGCGGTGGCTCGGCTGGAGGAAGAAACCAAGAATCTGGCAGACCTGCGGGTGCGTCTCAACCAGGCCAGCGAAGCGTTTGACCGCTTGCAGCGGGATGAACGTTTGGCCCGTGATAAGGTAGCGACGGCCAAACAACAGCTCAATTACCTGGCTAACCTGGGCAAGCGGCGGGGTGAATTGGAAGACAAACTCCAGCAAGTGCGCGAGGCATTGGGCCTTTATCGAGAATTGCAAGTCGCCTTCGGCAAAAAGGGTGTCCAGGCCTTGCTAATCGAGAGCGCCATCCCCGAAATTGAAGATGAAGCCAACAAGTTGCTGAACCGCATGACCGACAGCCGCATGCACATCCGCTTTGAAACCCAGCGCGAGGCCAGAAGCGGCGACAGTACCATTGAAACCCTCGATATCCGCATCTCCGACGAAATGGGCAGCCGCGATTACGAACTCTACTCCGGCGGCGAAGCTTTCCGGGTCAATTTTGCCATCCGGGTGGCCCTGAGCAAAGTATTGGCTCGCCGGGCCGGGGCGCGATTGCAAACCCTGGTCATGGACGAAGGCTTCGGCACGCAGGACGTGCAGGGCCGGGAACGGCTGGTAGAAGCCATCAACGCCATTCAGGATGATTTTGAAAAAATCATTGTCATTACCCACATTGACGAGCTGAAGGACGCTTTCCCGGTGCGGATCGAGGTCTGGAAAACCGGCGAAGGCAGTCGGGTAGCGATCCGTTAGATCACTTGTCTGAAAAAATTGCATCCTGAGTAGCCTTGAACGGAGTGAAAGGTATCGAAGGGTGCAATTTTTGAATATATCCTCAAATCCGAAGACATCCAATCTCTAACCTGTCTTGCTAAATTTTTAAGCCACTTGTAGAATAAAATGAGGTGAGGAGGCGAGGATGCGAAGAATGTTCTCGCCTCCCCGCCTCACAAATCATCGCATCTTTTAATGAAAATTCGGAGTGCAAAAGCTCAACCTTTGCACTCCGAGATAGCTATTTTCAGGAGGTGTCTTCCCAAAATACCAACCCTTAAAGTGTCATTTTAAGCGAATCATTGCTATTACAGGAGGAGATTAGCAAAATGAGTAAAAAACTATTTTGGTTGTTAAGTTTGTTGGTGATGGCGGCGCTGGTGGCAGCCTGTGGCGCTCAGCCGGCCGCCCCCGCCGAAGAAAAACCGGCCGAAGAAGCGGCCCCGGCAGAAGAACCCGCCGCCGAAGCGACCGCCGAACACGAGCACGCCGAGGGCGAAGAACATCAGGAACATGCCGAGGCCACCGAAGCGGCGGCTCCGGCTGAAGAAGCGCCCGCGGCTACGGAGGAAGCAGAGGCAGCCGCCCCTGCTGAAGCCGGCGCTCTGCCCGACCTGGGCGGGCGTGAAGTAACGGTTGCTATCGAAAATGCTTATCTACCTTTTAACTATGTCAACCTGGAAACCGGCGAGCCGGGCGGATGGGACTACGACGCCTGGGCCGAGATTTGCCAGCGGCTCAACTGCAAGCCCGTATTTATGGAAGCCGCCTGGGACGGCATGATCGCCGCGGTCAGTCAGGGCCAATTTGACGCCGCGGCGGACGGCATCACCATTACCGAAGAGCGGGCCGAACAAGTAGACTTTTCGGATGGCTATATCAATGTCAATCAGCGCCTTTTGGTTCGGGTTGACGAAGATCGCTTCGACGGCCCGGAGGCATTGGCGGCTAATTCCGAACTGCGGGTCGGGGCTGTGAACGGGACGACCAACTACGATACGGCGGTGGAACTGGTCGGCGAGGAGCGCATCCAGCCTTTTGATGATTTTGGTGTGGCCGTGCAAGCCTTGATCGCCGGTGATGTGGATGCGGTTATGGCCGAGGAAACCGCCGGACAGGGATATGTGGGGGCTAACGCCGACAAGGTAAAAATGATCGGCGATTCGCTGAAAAGCGATGAGTTGGGCTTTATCTTCCCCAAAGGCAGCGATCTGGTCGAGCCGGTCAACATGGCCCTGGCCGCCATGCGGGAAGATGGCACCCTGGATGCCCTGGCCCAGAAATATTTCTCGGATGAATTTACACTGACCTACGACGATATTGGCCCCGGCGCGTACGCCGAAGAAGCCACGGCGGAAGCGACGGGTGAGTCAGAAGCGGGGGTGGAGGCAGAATGTGAATACGGGGGAGTGCTGAAAAGCATCGAAGCGGTGGACGATTT
>JAKLJP010000055.1 GCA_023151115.1 Anaerolineae bacterium | reverse complement strand
GGTTCTCGCAAACCTTATTATCCTCAGATTGAGGCCATGCCTTTAATATTCAGTTAGAAAAGTGCAAAGATAGTGCTTGTTAATCTTGTCCATTTTATTTATAACGTCGAACTCAGGTTACATAAGGCGAAGCACCTCTTTGGCCCGCCTCAGAGCAATAAAGCCATTAGTAAATCATCGAGGTATTCGCCGTTTTGGTAAATGGCCCGCCGCCGCTGCCCTTCGATCTCAAAGCCAAACTTGCGATAAAGGGCAATGGCGGCCTGATTGCGGGCATAGACGTAAAGTTCGAGGCGAGTGATAACCCCGGTTTGCCTGGCCCAGGCAACCGCCTGGCTCATGAGGGCACTGCCGACCCTCTGCCCACGCCATGCCTGCACTACCGATATGCCCAGCACGGCGGTATGGCGGGTCGCCTGGCGCGTCCCACCTTTGAGGTTTAGTGCTCCGACGATTTCCCCCTTAACCTCGGCCACCAGAAAAATCGAATTAACAGCGGCGGCGTAATCGGCCAGAACCTGGCGTTCTTCCTCCATGGTCAGGTTGAATTCGCCGGGAGCCAGGGGAATGTTGATGTCTGGCTCGGCGATGAGCCGCCGGAGGTTGGCCAGGAGTTGTTCAGCGTCCTCCGACCGGGCTTCGCGGATAAGGGGTAGCTTCATCTAATCAGCCGCAATCAGGTAAACCCCGGAAACCAAAAGCCCCAGTCCCAGCCAGTCCTGCCAACTGTGGCGCTCGCCCAGAAAAAAGATACTCAGGACAAAGATGAAAGCCACACTCAAGCGGTCGAGCGCCGAAATCTTGCTGGCGACGCCCAATTGCAGCGCGGCAAAATAGGCCAGCCAGGAGATAGCACCCGATAAACCGGCCAGGCCGACAAACACCCAGGCCCGGGCGTCCATATTGCTGCCGCCTTGCCACAACGTTTGCAACTGCCCGCTGAACAACGAAACGATAACCAGGGTCAGCATCATAATAATCGAGCGCAAGGTTGTGGCCAGGGTAGGGTTAACCTTTTCCAGCCCAATGCTGCCGAAGAGAGTCACCCCCGCCGCACTGAGCGCAGCAATCAGGCCCAACCCTACCCAGCCGTAATCTTTCATCAGGTTTTCCATAGCGTTCTCGAAGTAATTGTGAATTGTGAATAGTCAATTGTGAATGGTTAATGAATAAGAAGTTTTATAGCCAAGACTCATTCACAATTCACAATTCATCATTCACTATTAGCAACCCAGGCCATCGTCTTGCTCGCCAGCCGGTCGAGAGCCTGGACCGAGAGTTCCAGGTGCTCTTCTTTAGTGTCTTCAACTTTGGTGTGCGACAGGCCGCGCAGGCTTTGCACAAAGAGCATGATCGTCGGCACTCCGGCGCGAGCCACTTCGGCGGCGTCGTGCAGCGGGCCACTGGGCAGCCGGTGGGATACGCCGCAGGTTTCACGGATGGCCTCGTCGGCAAATTCGATAAGTTGCGGATGGAACAGAATCGGCTCGATTTGCCACAGCCGTTCCCACTCCACCGAAATATTTTCCTCTTCGGCAAAGCGCCGGCTGGCTGCCTTAGCCTCATCCAGCATCAAAGCTAACTTGGCTGCATCCAGATGGCGCTGGTCCAGCAACTGCTCCGCCGTCTCGACGACAGAGGTCACAATCCCCGGCTTGCAAACCACCCCACCGCAGGTGCAAACCGCGCCGTCGCCAATGCGTTGAGCGATGGGCCGGATTTCCAGGGCCAGTTTGGCCGCCCCGGCCAGGGCGTCGCGGCGTTTGTCCATGGGGGTTGAACCGGCATGGGCCGCCTGCCCCCGCCAAGTGATGCGGTGACGCTCCACCCCAAACGTGCCCAGCACTACGCCCAAAGGCAAATTGAGACTTTCCAGCACCGGCCCCTGCTCGATGTGCAGTTCCAGATAGGCGGCGGCGTTGGCCAGTTGTTTACCCGCTTCTCTGGCCCGGTCAAGATCAACCCCATGCCGGGCCAGGGCGTCGGGCAGCTTGATGCCGTCGCGGTCAACCAGTTGGCGTAAATCATCCGGGTTCAATGTGCCGGAGGCGGCGCTGGAGCCAACCAGGCTGCGCCCAAAGCGCGCCCCCTCTTCGTCGGCCCAATCGACCAGCCGCACCGTAACCGGCGGCGTGCCTTCAGCGGTGATGCGGCGTAACACTTCCAGTCCGGCCAGCACATTCAAACAGCCATCCAGCCAGCCACCGTTGGGGACCGAGTCAATATGCCCGCCGATGAGCATGGCTTTGTCGGATTTGCCGCGCAGGGTGGCCCACTGGTTGCCGGCCTCGTCTATGGTTACTTCGACCGGCAGTTCGGCCAGCTTGTCGCGCATCCAGGCCCGCGCTGTGGCCCAGGTATCGGTCCAGCAGACCCGCTGCGCGCCATTTTCGTCGCCGGTTAAAGCGCGCAGCTCTTTTAATTCACTAACGGTTCGTTTGGGTTGAAGAGTCATGGTTTATACCTCCCAAGGTTGGTTATAAAGACCCTAAAGGTCTTTAAGACCTTTAGGGTCTGGAGTTGTAGAGAAAAAAATTTGTGGGGCATCAACTATAGCAGATTAGAGGCAATGTGGCAAGCATTTCGGATTTGGAAAAGCTGGTTTCGGACTTGCTTCTGCAAAACAAAGTGATGAGATTGCTTGACGCCAACTGATTGGCTGTCGCTACAGTAAACTGCCCAAATTGGATTATACTTTCTTGGATGTCTTGTTCAAAAACATCAGAATAGAGCTTTAAGTGAGTAATCTCATCCGCGTTTTTATCATCTCAGAAACGCCACTGTATCGCTCGGATCACATCAAAATCAGAAATGTTCAAGATTTGCTCCGGCTGATTAAAGGGGATTGGGCTGAACAAAGCCAGCCGGATGTTGAACTGGACTAGCCATATCGTTAAGTCAAGCAAGACAAAGAGGGAAGCTCTATGCCACACGTTATTATTGTCGAAGAAGAACCGATGCTGCGGAATCTGTTTGTAAAGTTTACGGAAGCACTTTGCCCACCGGCCACCCTTATTTCCGGCACAAAAAATGACCAGCATGCTCTCCAGGTGTTTGAGGAAATGGCGGCGGACTTGATCATAACCGACTTCGAAACACCCTCGCTGACCGGTCCTAAACTCATTCATGCGTTGCGCTCAAAAGGAGTCAAAATCCCGATTGTGGTTGTTTCTGATGTGGTCGAAGCCGTAGCCCCTGCTTATGATGCCGGGGCGACTCTGTTTGTCGAGAAAACCCAGTTGATAAAGTTTCTACCTATCATAATTTCTCGTTATTTACCGCCCAATTCACATCATCCCCCCACATGAACGCCGGGCCGCCGTTCTGGGTCAGGCTCGGCCTGGCGTAGAATTTCGCGGGTCACAGGGGCAATATCGCCTTCGCCAAATAAGACAAAACGCAGCAAATAGCGTAACGGGTTGCCCTCGGTCCAGGCAAAGTAAATGTGCGGCAGGCGGCCTGTCTGCTGGCGCAGATAGAGCAGAAAGGCCGCAATCGCGTTGGGGATGGCCGCAAACTCGGCCCGCAGCACCCGATAGCCTTCAATTTCAACCCCTTTCACTTCCAGAACATCAGTAAATTCCGATGGATCGCACACGGTAACTTCCAGGAACAAGATCGGCTTGCCCGGCGGCAGGTGTGTATCCTCGCGCATCTCTTTTTCCTTCAAAAAATATTCACGGGCATCACCACTGTCCAACTGATTAGCCACCAGCCGGATTTCACCCTGCTCGGCCGCTTCGGCGATAAAGCGTTGAGCGGTCGGGTCAAGTTCAACTCGTTCCAGGCGCAGTTCGGTGGAGCGCCAGATGCGGGAGAAGAACGAGGTGATGATAATGGTCCCGATAAAAAAGCCGGCAATCTGAATACCTTCGGGCCGTTCGATAATATTGACGACGGTGGTGTAGATAAAAACCAGGGTAATCAGGCTGAATATCAGGATCACTCTTTTTTCGCCTTGCCGCCAGACCGAAAGCGTCACCGCGACTGCTGCCGAACTCATCAAGACCAGCACCCCGGTGGCATACGCCCCGCCCTGCGCATCCACATCGGCCTCAAAGATGATGGTGACGGCAAAGGCAATGGCTGTAAAAACCAGGACCAGGGGCCGGATGGCCCGCGCCCAATCCGGGGCCATGCCGTAGCGCGGCAGATAGCGCGGCACAATGTTGAGCAGTCCGGCCATAGCCGAAGCGCCCGCAAACCACAAGATCAGCAAGGTACTGACATCATAAATGGTTCCAAACACATCCCCTAAATAAGTATGGGCCAGGTAAGCCAGAGCGCGGCCATTGGCCTCGCCGCCGTCCAGAAATTCCGCCGGGGGGATAAGCACAGTGGTGGTAAAACTGCTGGTTACTAAAAAGACGCTCATAATCAGCGCGGCGGCGGTAAGTAGCTTGCGAGTATTGCGAATCCGGCCCACCGGCTGCGCTTGCGTATCGGCAGTATCGCCTTGCACCAGCGGCATCACTGCCACTCCTGTTTCAAACCCCGACAGGCCCAGGGCCAGCTTGGGAAACAGCAGCAAAGCAATGCCAACCATCGCCAAAGGGCTGCCGTGGCTGCGAAACAGCGCGCTCTGCCAATCGGTGATGGCCCTAGGATGGGTGATCACTTCATACAAGCCCACAGTGACCACTACCACATTTAGGAGCAAATAAATAGCAACCAGTACCACCGCCACACCCACCGCCTCTTTGAAGCCCTTGAGAAAAACAGCGGCCAGCAGACCGATCAGAATCAGGGTAATAAGCACCGCCTGGTCATGTAAGGCGGGTGGGCTGAAGGGATTTTCGATAATGTGGGCCGTAGCGTCCGCCGCCGAGAGAGTAATGGTAATGATAAAATCGGTGGCGACAAAGCCCAGCAGCACCAGCACAAACAGCTTGCCCTGCCACCACGAGAGTAGTCGCTCCAGCATGGCAATCGAGCCTTCGCCGTGCGGACTTTCGGCAGCCACCCGGCGATAAATGGGCAACGCCCCAAAGAGGGTCAGCAGAACCAGTACCAGCGTAGCAATCGGTGAAAGCGATCCGGCGGCCAGGGCCGCAATGCCGGGCTGGTAGCCCAGCGTCGAGAAGTAATCCACCCCGGTCAGACACATCACCTGCCACCAGGAATGGGTATGATGGCTACCCTCTTTCTCGTAAGGTCCTTCGAGTTTGGTTTCCTGGCCTTGCAGCAGCCAGCGCCGAAAGCTGTTTTGAGATTGATTAGAGTTGCCAGCCGGCGATGTCATTGTCGGTCTCCTTCGTAAATAGGAGCGCAAACCTTGGTTTGCTGTCAGCAAGGCAAGCCTTGCACTCCATTTTCATTATTGGTGGTGTGCCGTCAGGTTCGTGAACACTCCTCTGAAAATACGACCGCCGACGGCTGATATAATACCCAGGTACCGCCGGCCATCGAAAGAATTTTTATTGTCAGTGTCGTCCTATTGGAACTGTCCGACTCCTTCGGAGGTGGCTGTCACGTCACTGCGAGCCGCAGGCGAAGCAGTCCCCTACCCCAGAGAGGGGTGCTGCGCGGCTTCGAGGCCGCACCTCTCGTAATGACATGATTATTAGACATTATACCGATTAGACTTATGTCACCCGGAAAGAGCAGGATTATCTGAATGATAGGATCAAAATCCTTTAATTCTGGAAATCCTGCTCTACACGATGGGTAAAAAACGCTCCCCAATTAAATCGATATAATGTCTATTATAACCAAACTTGACCCGTCTGAACCATCTCTGCGGAAAATGCATCCTTTTTTGTACCCGTTGGGGTTAAAATAGTTTTGGAAGCTGGTGGCAGATATTTTATAGCTTCTCCGAAAATCCGCTATTTTTTACCGGAAAGCTGTTTGGGCAGCACTTCACAATTTGCTCATTGTATACTATAATCCGCTCGTTAGCCCAAACTTAAAATAGAAGAGGTGCAGCTATGAAATTGGATGCAAAAAAGAAACAGGTCTTAGCCTTGGGCGCGCTCATCGGCGCGATTTTGGGGGCCGGCGCCGCCTATTTGTTGGTCACAGCCCCGGCCCATGTGGCCGATGATGAAGAAATCAAACCCATCACCGCCACCGAACTTATCAGCCTGACCAGCCTGGCCGCCTCTCTCATCCGCCGGTTGGATGATTTTCGGCGCAGAACGTAACAGGTAGCAAAGTAGCAGGGTAGCAGTTTTGCGACCTTGCTACCCTGCTACTTTGTTACCTCGTTTCACCCTTATTTAAAATCTATCAACTTACCTGGAGAAGACCATGGCCAAAGATAAAGATAAAAAGAAAAAAGAGCACACCCTCGACCTCGATGCGCCTGCTGCCAAAGCTGACCGGCCTAAGGTGAAAAAAGTGGTGCTGGCCTACTCCGGCGGCCTGGATACCAGTGTGATTGTGCCCTGGCTGCGTAACAATTACGGCTGCGAGGTAATTTGCATGTGCGCCAACCTGGGACAAGAAGAGGAATTGGACGGCCTCGAAGCCAAAGCCATGGCCTCCGGGGCCAGCAAATGTTACATCGAAGATTTACGCGAGGAATTTATTACTCAGTACATCTTCCCGACGATCCGGGCCGGGGCAATTTACGAGCGCAAATATCTGCTTGGTACCAGCTTTGCCCGCCCTTTAATTGCCCGGCGGCAGGTCGAAATTGCCGAGCTGGAAGGGGCCGACGCCGTTGCGCACGGGGCCACCGGCAAAGGCAACGACCAGGTGCGTTTTGAGCTAACCTACCAGGCTCTCAACCCGCGCCTGCGGGTGATCGCTCCATGGCGCGAATGGGACATCCGCTCCCGCGAAGACGCCCTCGACTACGCCGCCGAATTTAACGTGCCGGTCTCGGCTACGGTCAAATCCATCTACAGCCGCGACCGCAACATCTGGCATCTCAGCCACGAAGGCGGCATTCTGGAAGACCCCTGGATCGAACCGGAGCGGGCCATGTACCAGATGACGGTAGACCCCCAGGATGCGCCCGATAAGCCGGAGTATGTCGAAATTGATTTTCAAGAAGGCATCCCCAAGCGGCTCAACGGCCAGGCTAAAGGACCCATCGGCCTCCTGACCAGCCTCAATGAAATCGGCGGGCGGCACGGCGTGGGCCGGGTGGATTTAGTCGAAAACCGGCTGGTCGGCATGAAGAGCCACGGCGTATACGAGACGCCCGGCGGCTCGATTTTGGTCGAAGCGCACCAGGCACTGGAACAGCTTTGTCTGGACAAGCAAACACTACATTACAAAGAGTTGATTGCCCACAAATACGCCGAGCTGGTTTACGACGGCCAGTGGTACACCCCCCTGCGCGAGGCGCTGGATGCCTTTGTGGCCGTTACGCAGCGCCACATGACCGGCACGGTCCGGCTGAAATTATACAAAGGCCACATTATGCTGGTCGGGCGCAAATCCCCCTACAGCCTTTACCGCGAAGATTACGCCACCTTTGGCGAAGAGGATGTGTACAATCAGCAGGACGCCGAGGGCTTTATCAAGCTCTTTGGCCTGCCTATGAAAGTGCAAGCTATGCTCGACATCGAAGGCGTCCGCCGCGGGCGGCACGAAGAGCCGGATTACAGTAAGTTCAAACGTGATTAGGTAGACAGTTAGGGGAGCAGGGGAGCAGAGGGGCAGGGGAGAATTTATCCCCCCCGCTCCCCTGCTCATTAATTCAGGAGCAACTTTCAATGACTCAACTCTGGGGTGGGCGCTTTAGCGAAGGTATGACCCCGTTGATGCACCAATTCAACGACAGTATCTATTTTGACATGCGGCTGTGGGAAGCCGATTTGGACGGGAGTATGGCTTATGCCAGGGCGCTGGCCCGCGCCGGGGTCATCACCGAAGAAGAAGCCGACATTTTGCAGGATGGCCTGGACGAAATCCGGGCCGAGTTTGCCCAGAACCGCTTTGAACTCAAAGCCAGCGACGAGGACATCCACACCGCCGTCGAGCGCCGCCTGGGTGAGTTGGTCGGCGAGGTGGCCGGTAAGCTGCACACCGGCCGCTCTCGCAACGACCAGGCCGCCACCGATACCCGCCTCTGGCTCAAGCGGCAGATAGCGCAACTGCGGGCCGAGGTGGTCAATTTGCAGCAGGCTATCCTGGCCAAAGCCGATGAGTATTTCAACGTCATCATGCCCGGCTACACTCACTTGCAGCAGGCCCAGCCGGTCCGTTTTTCTCATTGGCTGCTCAGCTACGGCTGGATGCTCCAACGCGACAAGGAGCGGCTGGATGACTTAACTAAACGGGTGGATGTCATGCCGCTGGGCAGTGGCGCTTTAGCGGGCAATCCCCTGGGCATTGACCGTTCCTTTCTGGCCGAGGCGTTGGGTTTTGCCGCCATTTCGGCCAACAGCATGGATGCCGTCGGCGACCGCGATTACCTGGTGGAATTTCTCAGTTGGGCGGCCATCACCCAGATGCACCTCAGCCGTCTGGCCGAGGATTTAATCATCTACAGCAGCCGCGAATTTGGCTTTGTGACCATTGCCGACGCCTATTCGACCGGCTCCAGCCTGATGCCGCAAAAGAAAAACGCCGACTCGCTGGAGCTGATCCGGGGCAAAACCGGGCGGGTGGTCGGCCACCTGACCGGCCTGCTGACCACGCTCAAGGGCCTGCCTTCCACCTACGACAAAGATATGCAGGAAGACAAAGAGCCGCTTTTCGACACGATAGACACGCTACTGATGTCCCTGCCCATCGCCGCCGGGGTGGTCAGCACCTTGACCGTAGATGCTTCCCGCATTTACGATTCGATGGACAGCGCCATGCTGGCCACCGAACTGGCCGATTACTTGGTCAGCAAAGGCCTGCCCTTCCGCCAGGCTCACCACCTGGTTGGCGAAATCGTCCGCAAAGCCATTGAGCTGGACCAGCCCCTTTTCTCCTTCCCCCTGGCCGCCTATCAGCAGTTCAGCCCCCTCTTTGAGCGTGACGTTCATGCTTGGCTCACCTTCAACCGCGCCGCCGACCGCCGCACCAGCCCCGGGGGAACGGGGGAAACTGTGGTGCGAGAGCAGTGGGAGGCGCTGAAAGAGAAGGCAGAAGGATGATGGATGAATGCGGAAAAATTTCATCCTTCATCCTTTACTGTGAATGACCAGAAAGGGTGGATGATGATGCTAAAATGGCTCTCTCGACGCCCAATCCAAAGGGCGCAAGTTAGGTATTTTTCGAGGAGTCTAAAAGGGGGCAAAAAAGAGGAACGGGAGCCGCGCAAACGGACGGCGGGTGAGGCATACTCGGTGACGGTCTTGGGGCGGCCCGTGCCGGTGGTCGAGACAGAAGAAGGGGAGCAATCTCCTTATCGGGGTGGGGATTGCTTCGGCCTACGGCCTCGCAATGACATGCCGGGGCTACACCGCGCAGCGTTCTACGGCAGCCAGAACCTCCTTCAGCACCGGCTTGCGGCTGAAGGTTAACACCTCACCGGCCGACACCGCCTCAAAGGTCCCCTCGGCCACGTTGGCGCTTTCATAAACCAGCAGAATCAGATCGGATCGCTGGGCCTGCCGCACCTTGGCCAGCTTGCGGCGCAGGTAATCGGGCTGCCAGAAGCCGACGATTTCCAGCAGCGCCCGCCGGCCATTCTTACGGTGGGTGAAGGAAAAGTCGGGGATCATGACCGTATCATCCACCAGAATCAGTTCATCCTCGCGGGCGAGTTCCCATTTCCGCTCTGCGCCGCCGTATTTTTCCTCAAACTCGGCGGCGAAGTCGGCTTCAAGCCGGCTGTCGAACAAGCCGGAGGCTTTAAAGTGAGTCCGCAGGTCGGTCTGGTCGTTTAAGGTGTAGCGGTGCGGCTGGCGGCTGGCGACGCCCGGCAGTTGGATGTCGGCCTCCATCTGCCAGTTCTGGCACAGGAGTAGAGCGGGCATGAACTTGGCAAACTGCAAGCCGTAGCGAATGGTGGATTTAACAAATGGGGAAATCGGGCCGTAGAGAGTGATGTGGTAACTCTTGTAGGACAAGCTGTCAGCTTGTCCAGGGGACAAACTAACACGCTTCGCGTGTTCTACCAGGGGCCGGATGGAGTACATCAGCTTAAACAGCTTGATATACTTAAAGATGTCCTTGTAGCCATCCCCCACCATAATTCGCATTTCTCGCGCCCAGTAGAGCAAGCCCCGCGCCAGTTCTAAATTGTAGCGGGCAATTAAATCGCCGGGGGCGATAGCTTCGCCGGGGTCAAGCAGAATTTGCTCTTCGGTCAGGTCGGCGAAGAGGGCGGTTTCGAGCTGTTCGATCGTTAGATGATAGGCAGCGGCGGTTTCGGCCAGGACCTGGGCGCGGGTGGTCTGGCTGAACAGGTCGGACTTGAAAGTGGTTGGCCCCCGTTGAAAAAGGACAGCTCGCAGTTCAACCGGGTTGAGCGGCGGTTCGCTGCCAAAGGTGCAGCGGGCTTCCAGTACGGCGGCCAGCCCGCGAATGACCGGGTAATCCAGGCTGTCACCTTCGTAATCGCGCATGGCTTCGGCCAGCGCACCCCGGCTGCGCCCCACATGCCGGCGGAACAACGCCATCAATTCACTGGCAATGGTCAGGTAGTGATAATCCGCCGGAATGGATTTCGTCCAGACTTGTCCCTCGCGTATTTCCAGCCGGGGCCGGATGAGTTCGGCTTTGAGCATCAGCCCTCCTTGCGCTTAACTTTGCCTCAAGAAGGACCGGTTGTCCAATCGGTGCAGGAAAATTCTTAACGTTTTGTAACGTCTCTTCGCCAACGTAGGAAATCAATCAAAGTCGTAAGTTCATTCGTTAGCGGGTGATCTCAACCACCACCCCGACTTCAGCCCACTCATACAATAGGGCGGCATTATCGCTCCTCACCAGGATGCAGCCATAGGTAACCGGATGGCCCAAGTCGTCGGTCCAGAGCAGGGTGGAACCGTTACGGGTGGAGAAACCATGGCCCGGCTGGTCTCAAAGTGATGGCCGGCCGGCTAGGCCGGGACTTCGAATTGAGGGGCTAACTGGCGCAGCTTAGCCTCAGCCCGGATTGGGTCGAAACGCCAGACTGGGGCCACCGGGTAGGCCGGGTTTGGTACGGTGGAGGCAGTAGTAGATGTCTTGCGATAGATCCCGTTACTTTAACCTTCTTCATTAGCCCACATCATTTCCAGCAATTCTCGGATGCGCGGAGCGTGGGGTCGCAGTTTGGTTATAAGCGTGCGGTTTTGGTAGCCCTTGATGATAAGTAAATCCTCTGGGGTCAGCTTTATCTTTTCTTTTAAGTGGTTAAGGCGGTAGAATTGCTTCATATAAATAACCTATCTCCCGCTCTTCGGTCTGGCTCAGCGCCGGCCGGAGCACCACAAACTGATCGCCGTTGATACTCTTAAAGAAGCACCAGGGTTCCCGGCCGTGCAGTTCGATTTAGTGGGCCGAAGGCCGTAATCGAAGCTGCGTCCTGAGAACTTCCTGAGTTTGTCGAAGGGGTACGTTTTCGGAGTAAGTTGATGCAATGTCAACAGAACCTAATTCCTAATTCAGGTTAGGACCGCTCTAACCTTTTGCAGCAGACTGTAGACAGTAAAGGGTTTCTGCAAAAAAGCCACGTCCTGATCCAGCACGTGGTGATGGGCAATGATGTCGTCGGTGTAGCCCGACATATACAGCACCTTCAACCCAGCTCGGGTTGCGGTTACCTTTTGATATAAATCCCGGCCATTCATGTGGGGCATAATCACATCGGTCAGCAACAGGTGGATTGGCCCCGTATGGGCCAGGGCCAGGGCCAGAGCCTGTTCGGGCTGTCCCGCTTCCAGCACCTTATAACCATGCTCCAGCAGGGCATCCCTGACCAATTGGCGCACGCCGGGTTCATCCTCAACCAGCAGGATGGTTTCGGTCCCCGCCAGCGAACCCCCTTCTGCCGGCTCTACTTTAGCCGTAGAGAGGGGCGCCGTGGTCAGCGGTAAATAAATCTTAAAGGTGGTGCCCCGGCCCGGTTCGCTGTAAACCCAGATATGGCCGCCGTGCTGTTTAACAATACCAAACACCGTCGCCAGGCCAAGGCCGGTTCCTCGGCCCTGGCT
Organism: Anaerolineae bacterium; assembly: GCA_023151115.1. Next base: position 29,831 of record JAKLJP010000055.1, on the reverse strand, counting down.
TTTGGTGGTAAAGAAAGGTTCAAAGATATGCTGCTGGGTGGCCGCATCCATGCCCTGGCCAGTATCGCTGATCGCCAACATGACGTGCGGCCCCGGCTTGACCCCGGCGTGGTGGGCGGTATAAGTTTTACCCAGCGTTACCGGAGCGGTTTCGACCAGCAGCCGGCCGCCATCGGGCATAGCGTCGCGGGCATTGACGACGAGGTTGAGCAGCACTTGTTCAAGCTGAACCCTATCGGCCCGGATAGTGGGCAGGCCAGAAGTCAGGTGGGTCTCCAGGATAATATCTTCGCCGATGAGCCGGGTCAACAGGTGTTGAAAGTTGGAGATCACCTCGTTGAGATCAAGCGTGGTAATCTCCAGCATCTGCTGCCGGCTAAAGGCCAGGATCTGCCGGGTTAGTTGGGCCGCCCGCTCGCCCGCGTTTTTAATCCGCTCCAGGTCCCGGCGCAGGTCGCTGCCGGGGTCTAATTTGGCTATGCCTAGCTCGGTATAACCCACAATCGGCACCAGCAGGTTGTTAAAATCATGGGCAATGCCTCCGGCCAGGCGGCCAATGGATTCCATCTTTTGGGTCTGATAAATCTGGGCCAGAAGCTGCTGGTTTTCCGCCTCAAGCTGCTTGCGGGCAGTGACATCCTGCTTAATAGCAATGAAGTGGGTAGTCTGGCCCGCCTCGTCGAGCAGGGGGGTGATTGTTTGTTCCTCGCTGTAGAGGCTGCCATCTTTGCGGCGGTTGACCATTTCGCCCTGCCAGGGCTGCCCGGCCATAATCGTCTGCCACAAGTTGGCGTAAACCGCTGGATCCTGCTGGCCAGATTTAACCAGGTCGCGCGGGTTACAGCCTATGGCTTCGGCCAGTTCATAGCCCGTCAGCCGGGTAAAAGCCGGGTTAACCCATTGAATAATTCCGGCCCGATCGGTAATGACAATGGCGTTGACTGCCGCGGCCAGAGCCGCACTTTGCAGCCGTAATTGGGCTTCGGCCCGGCGATGTTCTTCGGTCTGTTCGGCCAGCTCCAGGGCCAGCGAGATGTCCTCGGCCAGATCGTCCAGCAAAGCTACTTCCCTGACGTCAAAGAAACCCGCTTCCCTGGCGTAAAGGGTGAACGTGCCGCGGGATGTCCCCCTGACCTTGAGCGGGAAAGCAGCTACCGCCCCATAGCCCAGGCGCAAAGCGTCCTTCCGCCAGGGAGCCATACGCGAGTCTTGGGCGGTATCGTTGACGACCACATGCTTTCCACTCAGGAAGGCGCTGCCGACCGGGCCGGCCCGCCGCGCTTTGTCGTCCAGGTCTACATTGATCTTTTCCAGGTAATCGTCGGCCTCCCCGGCCTGGGCCGCCACCTCGATCCGTTGGCTGGCTTCGTTAACCAGGCCAATCCAGGCCAGCCGGAAGCTGCCTTCCTCCACGGTAATGCGGCAGGCGGCCTCGAACAGCGCTTGCGGCTGGCGCAGACGGACAATGGCCTGGTTGATGCCGCTGAGCACGGCATAGGTGCGGTTGAGCCGCTGTAACGCCGCTTCGGTCTGGCGGTGTTGGGTAATATCATGGGTCATCACCAGGGCCGCCGGCCGTCCATTATAGGTGACAGTATGGGACGTGATGTCAACGTCAATCACGGACCCGTCTTTAAGGCGATGCCGCCACTGCCCGGAATGTTGCAGCGCAGGGCGCAGTTGGGCCACATTGGCCAGTAGGCGGGGTACATCTTCAACCGGGTGGATAGCCTTGATGGTCATACTCAAAAACTCTTCCCGGCTGTATCCATACCTGGCTAATGCTGCCGCATTGACATCCACAAAGGCCAGCGTTTCCAGGTCATAAACCCACATAGGCAGCGGGTGGTGAAATAGGATCTGAAAGGTGGGTTCATCTGCCGGTAAAGGGGGGTCTATGTTTGCCACACGTGGCTCCTCTCCGTTATTAAGCTTATTCAATCTCCCTGAGTTACCGGTCCCAGGCGCACCTTCGCGCCGCCGGCAAAGTTATTATGGTAGACATTATACCATAAAATTGAGGGTGTTTAGAGTTCTCTTTCCTGCCGGAGGAGGGGTTAGGATGAGGGCCGCTCCCGTTTCGAAGTAAAGCTTTCGCTGCTGGGGTCGGCTTCGGTGGGGGTGGGGTGGCCGACCAGTCGGCACAGGTGAATAAAGTGCTCCTGCGCCGCCGGGCGTTCCGTGAGGTTGGTATTGCGCCATCCGGGGTGATTTACCCCCGGCGGTGGCCGCCTAAATTTAGGCGGCTGGTATTATTGGAGTTTGCAACAGAATCGCCTCAGCCCCGCGCTTCTTTTACCCCTTCTTTTCACCCCTTTGTGGTAGAATCTTACACTTTTATCATCCAGGTGAGTAATTTTTAAACCTCAAAAGATAACTCAAACAGGTATAGACAAGAGCTAAATTAAACACTATGATTATGATAGGGAAACGGGGTGCAACAGGATTCCATTACAACCAGGACAGGGGGAATGATGAAAGATAAAATCTTGGTCGTTGATGCTGATCCTTTTATACTGTCTATTATCAAGACAACTCTGGAATCGGCTGGGTATAAGGTTTACACTGCTCTTGACGGTGAGAGCGCTCTGGAGCAGTTCCATTACCGCCGGCCCGATTTGCTGATTGTAGATATCATGTTGCCCCACCTGAGCGGTTGGGAAGTTTGCCGCCGCATCCGTAAGCAGTCAAATATGCCCATCCTCATTCATACCCCGGTTGACTCCCCGGAGTACCGGCTGCATGCGTCCAAATTGGGTGTGGATCAATATTTGGTTAAGCCGGTGCTGCCTAAAGTTCTCAAAAACCAGGTTGAGTTGACCTTAAAGCCACAGCCCACCCCCTTACCCCGGCCGGTGCGCCCTTTGCCTCTGGCCGAGCTGATAGCCGAATACGCCTAAACATAAATCGCACCCCTTTTACATAAGCTCATCCCACCGGTGCCGAGTACTGGCTCTGGCTACTTTGGCCGGGAGGATAGGGCTATATAGTGGAGCTATCCTAAATGCGCTTGAAAAATCGCCCAGTTAGGTGTAGTGAAAAGAGGCAAAGCTGGATAGAATGTAGCTGTCTTGACAGTAAAAGATAAAGAAACCTTGACAGGTAATAAAGTCAGGTTATGGCAGCTATTAAAGTTTTTATTATCTCAGACAGTTTAGCTTTTAGCGAGGGTCTCAAGAGTCTGCTCCATGAAAAGACAGAAGTAAAGGTAATTGGTCAGGACAACGATGTGGTCCAGGCCCTGGCCAGGATCAAGAAGCAAAACCCCCAGGTTATCATCTGGGCCAGTACAGGCTTAAAGTGGACCTCAGCCGGCAAAGAAAGAACGTTGTTAAAGGCAGTTCCCACTCTGCGCATGATCTGCCTAAACTTGCAGAACAACGAAATCACCATTTACCGCTCGGCCTGGAAGGGCATACGGGTGGCGCACGAGACTCAGGACTTAACCCTGGCTATTAAGGAGAGCTTACTACCCAAGCCCGTTTTGGCGGTCCGGCAATTTATGGATATCTTTATCTCTCCCCCCTCTCCCCCGTCCCTGCTCAATCAGTCTTAAATAGGGTTGGTCAGCATTTACCAATCCTGACCGAGTGGGTGATATGTCAATTGTTTAGCTAAAGTCCCATATAATCAATCGCACCTTGAGTAGTCCTGAGCAAAGCGAAGGGTGCGATTTGGAAAATTTCGAACTCAGGTTAAAGATGAAACCGCAGCCGGATCCAATCCGGCTGCGGTGTTTTTAATTAATGGTTATGGACTGGAGGGTACTGTTGATCAAGCCCTGGTCGTCGGTGAGGGTCAGGGTGGTGGTGTAGACCCCCGGCTGACTGTAGCTGTGGGTTGCGGTGATGAGCAGGCCGCTCTGGATTACCCCGTCGCCAAAGTTCCAGGTGTAGTCCACAATCTGGCCGTCCGGGTCGTTGGAGCCGCTGGCGTCGAAGCTGAGCGTCTCTCCAACCAGCCCGGTGGCCGGGGCAACCAAGCTGACGTTGGGCGGCAGTTGCACCTGCACCGGCTCGTCAATCAGCACGGTTTGGGTCGCCTGGGCGGTCAGTCCGTCATCGTCCGTTACCGTTAAAACTATCTGGTAGGTTCCCGGTGTGTTATACGTATGCTCCACCCACCGGCCCTCACTGCTGGTCCCATCGCCAAAGTCCCAGGCGTGGCTGACAATCCGGCCATCTTCGTCGCTGGAGTCGCGGCCATCGAACCTGATAACTTCCCCTACCAGGCCTGTAGCCGGCGCTTCGATCACCGCCAGCGGTGGTTGCTGGTTGTCGGCCTGTACCTGTACTGTCACAGTCGAGCGACCGGTCAGCCCACCATTGTCGGTCACGGTCAGGCTGACTTCGTAGGTTCCGGCCTGGCCGTAACTGTGGCTCACATTCACCCCGCTGGCCGTAGCTCCATCGCCAAAGTTCCAGTCATAGGCGGTCAGGCTGCCGTCTGTATCACGCGAGGCTGCGCCGCTAAAGTCCAACGTCTGGCCCACCAGTCCGCCCGTCGGGCCGCTGATAACGGCGACGGGGGCCTGGTTAGCCGCACTGATCTGCACTACCGCCGTAGCCGCAGCCTGCGCCCCATCTTTATCGGTCACAACCAGCCGGGCGGTGTAGCTGCCGGCTCCGGCGTAACTGTGGCTCACGGTCGGGCCGTTGGCCGTTGCGCCGTCGCCAAACTCCCAACGATAGCTCAGACCGGATTGGTCTACCGGGCTGGGGTCGGTGGCCGTGCCGCTAAAAGTAATCGGGTTGCCGACCTGGCTGCTGTAAGGCCCGCCCGCTACCACGTGCGGAACCAGGCTCAGGACCGTTACCCGGCTGGTGGCAATCTGGCTGGCGCCCCGGTTATCAGTCACTCGCAGGGCGATGGTGAAGTTGGCCGGGCCGTCGTTGTACCGGGGGGCCGGGTTCTTGTCGGTGCTGTCGGTGTTGAAGCTGTGGCCGTCAAAGTTAAAATCCCATTCGTACTTGACAATCTTCCCGTCCGGATCTTTCGATTTGCCGGCATCCAAGTTCACCCGGCTGCCTTCGTCTACCACATAGGGACCGCCGGCATGGGCTTGCGGTTTCTGGTTATTCTGCTCGCTCAGCCGCTGCCAGTGCAAGTCAATCTGTGCCCCGCCGCTGCGCTCGTAATACTCAATCCGCACATGGTGCGTCCCTTCAGACAGCCTGGCCTCGGCGGTGTAGGTGGTCGGTGAGCTATCGCGCCACTGGTCCAGGATAAGCTGGTTATCCACCCAAACCCGCACTCCGTCGTCTACCAGCAGCCAGAAGCGATACTGGCCAGACGGGAAGCTAAGGCTGCGAGTCCAGCGGGCCGAGAAGTTATCGGCCGGCAGACCCCCCGCCGGTGTGCCCGCGCCCCAATTAAAGTTGACCGCAACATCATTACGGACCAGGGCCGGGCTGCCGCTCAGGTTCGGGTTGCTGTAATACTCGCCGCGCCAATCGGTGATGACTACCGGCGTGGGCGTAGGCGGCGCCGCTGTTGCCGTTGGGGTGGCCGTAGCCGGGGCCGGGGTAGGCACAGGCGGGGCCTGTACGGTCGGCACATTATCGGCGTTCTGGGCTGTGACATACGGGGCCGAGAGCCAGCCGCGCTCGCCGGCTACGCCGGAAAACCTGATCTGCCACCAGCCGCCGTCGGCGCTGCGTCCGGTAATTTCGGCGGTTTGACCGGCTTTCAGCAGCCCCAGAACCGGATAGTTTGTACCGGGGCCACCGCGCACATTCAGGTCAGCCACCACAAAGGCCAGGGGCGCACCCGGCTGTGGGGTGGCGCTGGGTGTGGGCGAAGTCGTCGCAGTCGGGTTGACTGCTGCTGTCGGGGTGGCGCTGGGTAAACTCCCCACCTCGCCCGATAGGGTCAGCGTCGTCTGGGCCGACAGGCCGCTGTCGTCGCTGCGAGCCAGAACCGTGGCCGTACCGGAGCTGCGCCACAGCCCATCCGCCGGGATAATCAAGGGGGCGGTAAAGCGGCCTGTAGCGTCAACGATGGCGCTGGCCAGGGCGTAGTCGGGGGTGTTGCCGCTGGCCGCTGCCAGGTACAGCAACACCATGCTGCCGGGCTGCCAGCCTTCGCCACGCACCGTCACCGAACTGCCGGCTGAGCCGGTGGCCGGGTCTAAGACCAGGCTTGGCCCGGAACCACCGGGGGTGGGTTGTAGCGCCTGGCTGGGGCTGGCAAAAAAGAGGATGCCCAGGCCCAGCAGGGTCACCAGCACGATGGTCCAAATCAGCCCAAAGAGGCCAATAATCAATTTGGTAGTCCAGGAACTTTGTTGAAATTGGTTAAATAAATCGTTGATCCTCATCTTAGTGTCCTTCGAGCATCTGCCGTAATCTGCTAAATCTATACAGGGAAGACGCCCGGTTTCAAGCTTAGAAACTGGGTAGCTGTACAGCGCAATGGTTGTAATAGTTGGTCCCTTATTAGACGCAGTGACCTGCGTTTTTGTTCCCTCGGTTTTACAAATTTATAAAAAGTCACACCCTCATGTTATTTCGAGGTTGAAAGCCGAGAAATCTTTGAGACCGTTGTCTGCAAATCACGGCTTAGAACGCTTCGCATCTCGCTCCTAACGTCGCTCGAAACCTGTCCTGAGCAAAGTCGAAGGATGATATGGCTGAGTAGTTACGAAGCAGTTACGATTATAGAAGATTTTGGGCGACGATGCCGGTTAGCGAGGCAATTGATTTCTGGCGATTAGAGCGATGGCGAACCGTCGCCAAACCGTCGCATGGAGAGTGTAGGGTAACAATAAAAAGACCGCCACCAGGGCGGTCTCTACTGGACTTGTTGTTTTGGCCGGCAAAAGGCGGTCGCAGACCATCTTTGAGCGATGACTGCTGGCTATGAAGGCGTGGGGGCTATGCCCATCAAGAGGGTCAAGCGGTCCGTCCCCCGATTTTCAACCCCGTGCGGCATCCCGGCAGCAGCCCAGACCACATGGCCCGGTCCGGCCTCCGTCACCTCTTCTCCAACGGTGAACAGGCCCACCCCTTCCAGAACAAAATAAAATTTATCTTGGTCGCTGTGCTGGTGGACGGACTGCACCTGCCCCGGCTCCAGGCAGTTGAGGCCAATCATTAAATGTTGGCCGCTAAACAGGGTGGCTTTGTAAAACTTATCGGTCTTTGCACCGGTGAAGTTTTGGTAATGGGCGATGGTGGTGGGCATTGCTTCTCCTAAAAAAGAGGCGGGGAGATGCGAGACGAGGAGGCGAAGCATTTCGTGTCCTCGCCTCCTCGTCTCTTTTCCTCACATCTCCAACGGTATAAAATTATCCCCATACGCCCCCAAATTGGGGCCGAGGGTGGCTTGATGATTGGGACGCAAGGCCCATTCTTCGTCGCAGGCGTTGCATTTGAGGCAGCCGGCCGGGGGGCAGGCCTGGGTCAAATCATCGCGCAGGGCGCGGCGCAAATCCCAGGTGAAAAAGGCTTTGCTCACCCCAGTTGTGACCGATTCCCAGGGCAGTTTTTCGTCCAGGGGGCGCTCGCGCAGGTAATCGTCCTGGCTCAAACCTTCGGCTTCCAGGGCGTGCGCCCACTCGCGCAGGTTGACCTTGCGCATGCGGGCCAGCACCCGGCCCAGCCGCCGGTCGCCGCGGGCCAGCGTCCCTTCGACGGCAGCCCAGGCGGCGCTGTCGCTGCGGACGGTAACGCCGTTGGGGTTGAGCCGGTCTTGCAAATATTTGATGCGCGTTTCCAGAGCCTCGACCGGGAGCATGGCCGCCCACTGAAAGGCGGTGTGGCTCTTGGGTACATAAGGTGTGGCGTTAATAGCGATGTTGCGCGGGAAAATCTGGCGCGCCGCCAGTACCATTTGGGCAATCGCCTCGACATCCTCCTCGGTCTCTGTGGGTTGGCCGACCATAAAGTACATCTTCAATTGGGGGAAGTTGTACTTGGCGGCCAGCTCAACCGCATGCAGGATTTGGGCGTCGGCCTGGGGTTTGTTGATAACCTTGCGCATGCGCACACTGCCGGCTTCGGGGGCGATGGTCAGGGTTTGGTTGCCGCTTTCGGCCAGCCCTTTGATCAGCGGCTCGCTGATCGGGTCCACCCGCATGGAGGAAGCTGTGAGGCGCGCGCCCATTTTACGCAGTTCGATAGCAATCTGGTCAATCCAGCTATGGTCGCTGACGGCAGCGCTGACCAGCCCAATCCGTTCGCGGTGTTTGAGGCCGTGTCGGGCGGCGGCCAGTACGGTATCTAGGTGCATCTCGCGCATGGGCCGGTAAACGTAACCGGCCATACAGAAACGGCAGCCGCGCCCGCAGCCGCGGGCAATCTCGATCAGGGTCCGGTCGCCAAACTCGGTGTTGGGCGTGTAAATCTGGGTCACGGTTGGCCGAGCCTCGATGTCTTTGACCCAGACGCGAGGGACCGGGCCATCGTGGTGAAGTGCCGGGATGTATATACCGGCCACCTGGGCCAGCCGCTGGTAAGCCTCGGTTCGGGGGGCTTGATTGATTTCCCACAGGGCGTCAATCAGCGGGGGGACAATAGCCTCGCCCTCGCCAATGGCAAAGGCGTCGAAAATCTCGGCCAGCGGCTCTGGGTTGGTGTAGACGGCCGGGCCACCGGCGATGAGCAGCGGCCAGCTTTCGTCACGCTCGGCGGCAAAGAGGGGAAAACCGGCCTGGCGCAGCATCTGGACCACGTTAAAATAATCCATCTCATAGGAAATGGTAAAGGCGACAGCCGCAAATTCGTCCAGCGGCCGCTGTGATTCCAACGACAGCAGCGGTTCGTCGCGCTGTGGAAGCTGCTGAAAGCCCAAAAAGACCCGCTCGCAGACCACGTCAGGTTCGTCGTTGAAGAGGCGGTACAGGCTGTGCAGGGCCAGGCTGCTCATGCCCACCCGGTAGCTGTTGGGCCAAACCAGGGCTACCGGTAGCTTGCCGCCCCAATTCTTGAGAATGGCTCCCTCTTCCTGGCTTAATATCTTTTTAGCTTGGTCAATGGTACGGTAATTTTGTTTCATATATGATATATGATAGGCCAGATCCTAAAGGTCTGCGAGACCTTTAGGATCTGATTTGCTCATCGAATTTTTATCAAAAACTTTATAAAAATTATTATAACGGTAAGCGGCCTAAACGCCAAAAACAACAGCCCGACTGCAACTATTTCAGCCGGGCTGTTATCACGGGGACGCGGACGAGAAGTATCTACAGTTTAGGGCTACTGTGCTCAAATGGAACACGATAAAAACGAAAGATAACTTGTCCATTCCCAGGATTGAAAGTAGAATAAAGCCCGATAAAAAGTCGTCAGTGATCACTGGTATGGCTACCCTACAGTTTTAAATTAGCTCACGGATACACACCGATAAGATCAAAAAATTAAAGAAAATCCGTGAAATCTGTGTGTATCCGTGAGCCATTTAATTACAGAAAGCAAAGTGTAGGGTAGCTAGTGCTTTGTCTATGTAAAAATGATAAGTTCATAGTGACGACTTTAGTCGTTTTTTAGCCTGGTTAAGCGACTAAAGTCGCTACTACAACCCATCAAATTAACATTGACTGACCACTAGATCGCTGGTCACTGATGATTGATCACTATATTCAAAGGAGACTATCTTGGCTTACTTACCGTCTGACACTCGTTATAATTCGATGCAGTACCGCCGTTCTGGCCGCAGTGGGCTGCTGCTACCGGCGATTTCGCTGGGGTTGTGGTACAACTTTGGCGGGGTGGACTCACTGGAGAATGGGCGGGCCATGCTGCGTCGAGCCTTTGATCTGGGCATTACCCATTTCGACCTGGCTAATAACTACGGCCCGCCGCCCGGCTCGGCGGAGGAGAATTTTGGCCGAATCTTGCGCCAGGATTTTGCGCCGTATCGAGATGAGCTGATTATCTCCAGTAAAGCGGGCTACCTCATGTGGCCCGGCCCCTACGGCGAGTGGGGGTCGCGCAAGTACCTGGTGGCCAGTTGCGACCAGAGTTTGAAGCGCATGGGGCTGGATTATGTGGACATCTTTTACAGCCACCGGCCCGACCCCAACACGCCTCTGGAAGAAACCATGAGCGCATTGGATTATATTGTACGTAGCGGACGGGCGCTCTACGTGGGTATCTCCACCTACAATCCAGAGCAAACGCATCAGGCCGCCCGGATTCTGCGTGAGTTGGGCACACCTTGTCTTATCCACCAGCCGCGTTACAATATGTTTGACCGCTGGATTGAAAACGGGCTGCTGGCGGCCCTGGCCGAGGAAGGGATCGGCTGCATCTGTTTCTCGCCGCTGGCTCAGGGCATTTTGACCGATAAGTATTTAGACGGCATCCCGGCCGAGTCCCGTTCGGCCAAGTATGAGGGCCAACTGCACTGGGGGGATCGGGTGGCCGAGGAACGCCTGGCCAAAGTGCGGAAGCTCCAGGCCGTTGCCCAGGCGAGGGGCCAAAGCCTGGCCCAATTGGCCGTGGCCTGGGTGTTACGCCATCAAGGCGTCACCTCGGCCTTGATTGGGGCCAGCCGAGTCAGCCAGATTGAGGAACTGGTCGCTGCTCTCGATAAGGTCGAGTTAAGCGCCGAGGAATTGCAGGCAATTGAGACTATCCTGGCAAATCAAGCCTAAAAGATAACGGCTCAACCTATGTCATTGCGAGGCTGTAAGCCGAAGCCGCGCAGCGCCCCATCCCAACTTGGGGATTGCTTCGCTTCGCTCGCAATGACACTTGAGTGGTAACCCTAAAAGTAATGAGGGGGGAAACACTCAGTTTCCCCCCTCAGTCGAGGCCCAAAAATATACCTGTTGCGCTCTACTCTAAGTGTCTCCTGTTCACCCGTTACCTTTTTACTGAGTTTGCTCTGTTGCCTCGACGGTCGGCAGGGTATCGCCGGAATCACCGGCTCCGCCTGTATCACCGCCCATATCTCCAGTTCCCCCGACGGGGGTATCCGTAACAACCACGCCGCCCCCATCGTTCCCCGTTCCTGCCCCACCACAAGCACCAAGAACGAGTACCGCTATTAACAGCCCCAATACTAGGGCAAGTTTTAAATCAATCCTTTTTCCGTAATCGCTCATCATAGTCTCCGTTGTACCTCCTTCACAAGGCAATCAAATTTTTTGTATAAACGAATTTACAAATAAGTCTGGCCTGATCTGGAAAATGTTCCCTGGGCCAGGCCGATGCGACCACTTGAGTAAAGGCCCTCAGTAAATTTATTTACTTATAATAACCTCTTTGCCTGTTGCTGGCTATATCAATTTGAGCGATTGCGAAAACACAAGGGGGCTATTTCTGTGTTATTAAATTAGCTCCTTTTGCTAATTGCTCGATCAAGAATTCGCCACACAATTGTTTATTCTAATTTACGTACCAGGTTTTGAAGAGAAACGTCGGTTTGTGTTACAATAGCCCCATCTTACTTTAAACTTGGGGGAAAACATGCGGACTTACCTACATATTAATCTCAATACAAAAACGGTGGAGAAGGAAGAACTGCACGGCGAAGCTATTGCCAAAGCCGGGCGCTACCTAATTGCTAAAACGTTGCTCGAAAAAGGTGTGGCCCAGGTCGAGCCGCTGTCGCCCGAAAACCCGCTCATTTTTTCAGCCGGGCCTTTGGCCGGAACCAGCTTTTCCAATGCCAACCGGACCAGCGTAGGCTGTAAAAGCCCGTTGACCGGCGGCATCAAAGAGTCAAACGGAGGTGGCACCTTTAGCTACGCACTGGGCCAACTCAACCTGGCCGGGTTTACTCTGTACGGCGCGTCTGATGAGTGGATAATCATTCATCTAAAAAAGGACGGCGCCATCAGCTTTGACAACGCCACCCCCTATCTGCAAAAAGGCAATTTTGCCGCCGCCGATTTGCTGTACGAGCGCTACGGTAAAAAAGTGGCCCTGGGAATTTGTGGGCCGGTGGGCGAGTATCAAGGTTTGCTGGCCGGGATTGCCTTTAGCGACAGCGACGGGCGGCCTTCGCGGTTATCGGCGCGCGGCGGTGTGGGTGCAGTTATGGGCAGTAAGCGGGTCAAGGCCATTGTGGTAGACCTGGACAAAATCCCGATCCTGCACGACCGTAAAAAAAGTATGGGCAATATCCGTACCTATGCCCAAAAGCTGCAAGCCGACTCGATTGTGATGAATTTTTACAATGCCCTGGGCACGATGGGCATGGGCGACGTAACCAACTACATGGGCGGTCTGCCGGTGCGCAACTTTAGCGGCGGCCAGTTTGCCGATACCGGGGCCGGCGAGGCGTTCAAGATGGGGGCCGAATACATCGGCAATCTGAACAAGGCTCGCGGCGGCAGCCAGACCCACGCCTGCATGCCCGGCTGCGTTATCCAGTGCAGCAATGTTTATTTTGATGAGAACGGTAAAGAAGTGGTTTCGCCGGTGGAATACGAAACCCTGGGCCTGTTGGGCACCAACTGCGGCATCGGCGACCCCGACGACCTGGCCGCGCTGAATGCCATCGCCAACGACCTGGGAATTGATACCATTGAAACCGGTGCGACCCTGGCCGTTTTGATGGAAGCGGGTCTGGCCCCCTTTGGCGATGTGGCCTGGATGAAATCGGCCCTGAAAGAGATTGGTGCGGGGACACCCGAAGGCAAGCTGTGGGCGCAGGGCACGGCCAGGGTTGGCCAGCACTACGGCGTCAAGCGGGTGCCGGTGATCAAAAAGCAGGCCATCAGCGCCTACGACCCACGAGTGATCGAAGTGACCGGCATCAGTATGATGGTCACCGCCCAGGGGGCCGACCATACCACCGGCAACGCGCCCCGCCTAAAAACCCGCTCGATGACCCCGGACGAGATTATCAACGCCAGCCTGCGCGAGCAGATTCTTTCTGCCGCCACCGACTCGGTTGGACTGTGCATTTTTGGCCGGTCTGTGACCAACGCGCAGACAGAGTTTATTGCTAACGCCATCAATGACGCTCTGGGGACGCAACTTACCGGCGACTTCTTCTTTGAGCTGGGCCGGGAAACCTTGAAATTGGAATGGGAATTTAATCAGCAAGCCGGCTTCACCACCCAGGATGACGACCTGCCCAGCTTCTTTTACCAAGAACCGCTTCCGCCGACCGATCACGTCGCTCGTTTTCGGGGCCAGGATGTCAAGGAGTTGTTTGCCCGGTTGGAGACAGCAAAACAGTAAGTTCCCGACGCAACCCGTTAGGAAAATAACTTCTCGGAGGGCAAAAGCCAAGCTTTTGCCCTCCGAATTTTTTTAATATTCGGCGATGGGTAAATTATAGGGCGGGACATTGCTCCGCACATAATAGGCGTTCACCCAGCCTCGAAAGTTATACCCCGCTTCTACTTTAAACCAGGTCCCCGCATAGTTACGGCCCAACAGCCGAACCTGTTCGCCCCGATATAGCCAGCCCATCACCGGATAGTAGAGGCTGGGGCCGGAGCGGACATTGAGCTTATAAGCGGTTACAAGCCCATAGGCGTCAGTGGCCGGAGGCGGTGGGGGGGAAGGAGGCGGTTGGCTGCCGGAATTCCAGGCCAGTCGAGCCACCGCTCCGCCGGTGTTCTCATAATATTCCATTTGGACCGTAATTGAGCCGCCCGGCAGGTAAATATCGCCCACGTAATTGCGCGGCGATTGGTCTTTCCAGGCGTCAATCAACAGATGCCCGTTAACAAAGAGCCGCGCCCCATCGTCAACGGTGATGGTGAAGCGATAGTTGCCGGGAGGCAGGTTGAGCGACTGGCTCCAGCGGGCCGAGAAACCATCCGCGTCAATCACGCCCGGCGCGGGCGAGCCGCCGCCCCAGGAGAAATCCACCCTCGGTTCATCTCTGACCACCACCGGCGGGCCGCTGAGCGATTTGTTATTAAAATATTCACCCCGCCAATTATAGATCGGCTGGGGTTGGGGTGGAGGAGGGGGTTGGCTGCCCTGATTGTAAGAAACGCGAATCACCGCATCGCCAAAGCGGTCAAAATATTCGACGCGCACCAGATGATGGCCCGACCCCAAATAGGTTTGGGCGCTGTAGGTTGTGGCCGATTGTTCGCGCCACTGGTCAATCAGCAACTGTTCGTCAATCCAAAGCCGGACGCCGTCATCGGCGACGACGGTGATGGTGTAATTGCCCGGCGGCACATCAATGTAGCGCGTCCAGCGGGCCGAGAATTGGTCGGAATTGACGCCAGAGCCAGGGGAGCCGGTCCCCCAGTTAAAATCGAGATTGGTATCGGTGCGTTGCAGCGCCGGCGGCCCGCTGAGATTCATATTGTTCCAATAGGCCACCTGCCAACTGGGGTCGGTGTGCTGGGGGGTAATATCCTGGGCCAGGGCTGTGCCGGTTAGCGCCCAGGTGAGAACCAACCCAACAATGAAGAAACGACTGTGTTTGAGCATAGCTACCTCCTGCCTTATTTAACTGTTAATGAACAATAATTAATGTAGCTACAGACATGTCATTTCGAGGCCATAGGCCGAGAAATCTTCCCCGTTTGTAGCTATTCAAGCACCGACCTGGAAGATTTCTTTTCGCAGGCTCGTCGAATGATATGATGCCTGAGCAGAATAACTAACAAATAACAAGGTAGCAGGTTATAAGCTTTGCTACCTACTACCCTGCTTTTGTTGAGAAAGAGTTTTTCCAGCTATCTATATTATACCCATTAAGGATGAAAACCATCGTTTTTGACTGTAGGCAGATGGCAGTCGTAGTCTCGGAACAATCTGGCCGTATTTCGACCTGCCTCGCCTCTCCTGGGATATCAATTTTCATCCTAAACAAGTATATGACGTTTGAGGTTAGAAAAAAGTTCCCTGTTTTGGGCCTAATTTTTCAATGAGACTGAGGCGTAACGTGGTTTTTATTTTTCCCCAACTAATTCCCATACTGTCACCCCCTCACCCCCGGTTGCAATACGTCGGCCATTATGACTGAACACAAGGACCGAACCCTGGTAAGTGAGGGGCATCTGGGCTACCAAAGTCCCACTCATCACATCCCACAGTTGGCCCGGGTAGGTGGGGAATTGTTCTGCTCCCAAGTTCTGCCCGAAGGTCAGCCAACGGTTACACGGGCCGGAGCAGGTGGGGCTAGGAACCAGGTTCCAGGTTACATTAGGTAAATCCATTTTCGAAACCAAGCGCCAGGTCGGTACTTCCCATATCCAAATCCGCCAGCGCTGATCGAACAACTCCAGCCCGGCCAGCAAACGCCCATCCGAACTGAACTCAAGTTGGTCAATAATCCCTCCCTCGACATCCAGCCGCGCCACTTCCGGCCAGGTTTGAGTTTGCCAGATAGCCACCACTCGCTCATCGCCGGCCAACCCTGCCGCCAGCCATTGGCCATCGGGGCTGAAGGCCACATTAGAGTAGGCCCACAATCGGAACTCGGCCAGGGAACGCTGCTCCTCGGTCAAAATATCCCGGACTATCACCTGGGCCGGCCCCCAATCTTGATTTAACATGACAGCCAGCCAGGGGCCGCTGGGGCTAAGGGCCAAGTCCTGCACCCCCAAACCATGGTTGAACTCTTTGATCGGCTGCCCGGTAATGGCATCGGCTAAAATCACTTTACCGTTAAGGCTGCCGGTCGCCCAGAGACGGTTATCGGCGCTAAAATCAAGGCTCCACACCTGGCGATCATAATGCAATTGATTTATGGGCTGGCCGGTGTTGGCCTCCCACAGATAGGCCCGACCGTTGGCATAACCCCCATCACCTATCAGGGCTAAACGTTGGCTATCGGGGCTAAAGGCAACCTGGGCCACACTTTCAAGGCCGTCGGCTAGGGGCGCACTCCAGCTGAGTTGCCAGGTCTGGGTGTTCCAAACTTGAATTTCTTGCAAATTACCCAGCGCCAACAATTGGTCATCCGAGCTAAAAGCCAGAAAGGTCGCGCCGAGAAAGTTCAATTCGGCGACCGGCGTTAAAATTTCTTTGACGGGAGCAGTTGATGCAAAGGCGGCGTCGTCAGCCGGGATCCACAGCTTTTGCCCTACTTCAATGAAATCGGGGTTGGTAATATAAGCAAAACTCGCATCCGAGTTGGCTTTGGTGTTGGTTGCCGCAATAATGGCCGGATAAGCCAGGATGTCGCCGTAATATTTCTCAGCAATTTTGCTTAACCAGTCCTCGGCCTGGACAATATACACGTCACCCTCGGATGCCTGGGGAGGGGGCGCAGCGGCGATGACTGTTCCCGTAAAACTTAACCAGACCAGGACGCTAACCAAACTTTGGATAACTTGGCGGATCATTTTGCATCTCCAGAACTGCTCAATTAATAGGCCGCTACCACATTGTGCCAACCCTCCGGCATGATCGCATCCGTCAAATCAGCCCCGCTGAGGTTAGCTCCGGCCAAATTAGCCCCGCTCAAATTGGCCCGGATTAGGTTGGCCCGGCGCAAATCCGCCCCGCTGAGGTTGGCATTACTCAAATTGGCATCCCACAGAATGGCGTTGACCAGCTTGGCTTCACTCAAATCAGCGCGCCTGAGATTGACCCCATAGAAACTGGCCCCGTTCAGAGCGGCCCCACTCAAATTGGCCCGGCGCAAGTCGGAGTGATCAAAGACAGCCTGATTCAGCACAGCCCCGCGCAAGTTGGCCTTAAACAGCCGGACGCTGATGAGGGAAATGTTGGGCCAATTTACCTCAGGCAGTTCGATTTCGCTCAAATCAGCGCCGTTGAAGTTAGCCAGGCGGATGTCAGCCCCGCGCAGGTTGGCCTTTTGCAGCTTCGCCTCGTACAGGTTACTTTCGCTCAGATTGGCCCTGCTCAAATCAGCTTCGCGCAAGTCGGCCTGACTCAAATCGGCCTGGCTCAAATCCGCTCCGCGCAGGTCTCGCTGCGCCGCCGGCTGGTTGAGGATTTGCCAGATCAGCCGCCATTTGTCATCGAGAATAGTTTGCTCATCAACGATGGCGCTTTGCAGTGAAACATTTCTCCACCGAACACTCCCCAAATTAGCCCCCCGTAAATCCGCGCCGGTCAGGATAGTGTATTCAAGGGCGCTGCCGGATAGGTCAGCCCCGCGCAAATCGGCCTCATGCAGATAAACTCCGCCCAGCAATCTGGCCTGGCTCAAGTTGGCGTCTTGCAGATTGGCCCGCTCCAGGTTTGTTCCACTCAGTTTGGCCCCACTCAGGTTAGCCCCGCGCAGGTCGGCTCGCGGAAGTTGGGCGCCTTCCAGTCTGGCTTGTTGCAGGTCGGCTTGCTGTAAATTAGCTTCTTCCAAACTGGCATAATCCAGATTGAGACCATACAGGTTGGCCCCTTGCAGATTAGCTCGATCTAGGGTCGCTCCTAACAGATTAACTTGGCGTAGGTTGGCCTCGCGCAGGTCTGCTTTGGTCAAATCAGTGGTAGCCAGATAAGCTTTGCTGAGATTAGCCTGAAACAGGTTGATCCCGGCAAGATTGGCCCCATGAATGTTCGAGCCGCTCAGGTCTGCGCCGCTTAAATCAGCCCCTGCCAGATTAGTATAGCTCAAATTGACGTGGCTCAAATCAAGCCCGCGCAAATTACGCCCCGGCGCCCCCTGCTGGAGAATCTCCCAAACCAGCCGCCATTTGGGGGCGAGTTGAGTCCCCTCGTCAATGATGACCTCGTGCAGTGTGGCGTCTTGCAGCTCGGTTTGTCGCAGGTCGGTCTGGCTCAGGTTGGTTTCGCGTAAATTAGCTCCGCTCAAGTCGGTTTCAGTTAGATTGGCCCCGGTCAGGTCGGCTTGCCGTAAATCAGCCGTTTGCAAATTGGCCTGGAAAAAGTTAGCTCCGGCCCCATGCGCCTCAATAAGATCAACCCTCAATAAATCCGCACCGGTCAAATCCGCGCTGCGCAGGTTAACTTCAAACAGGTTGGCATCCATTAAAAACGCGCCGCTCAAATCGGCCAGGCCGAGTTCGGCGGCCTGCAAATTGGCTTTGCGCAAATCCGCCTGCTTAAGCGATACCTCGGCCAGATGGGCCGCCTGAAGATTAGCCCCGCTCAACTGCGCCCCGACCAGGCTGGCCTCCTCAAAGTTGGCCCCCACCAAATCCGCCTCGCCCAAATCCGCTCCATCCAGATTGGCTCCAACCAAATCGGCCCCTCGTAAATTCCAACCTTGAGCCAGGCCGTTGACTGCCGCCCAGACCACATACCATTTGTAATCAAAGCGGGTGGTTTCATTAATCTTGATCGCCAGTCCTTTCAGGCTAACCCCGGCCAGGTTGACATTCAACACGTTAGCCCCGCGCCAATCCGAGTGGGCCAGGATCGCTTGGCGCAGGTCAGCGCCGCGAGCATCCGCATCTACAAGGATAGTCTCGGTCAAGTTAGCCCCGCTCAAGTTGGCCTGTTGCAGATAAGCGCCCGACAGGTCGGCCCCGCGTAAGTCGGCCCCGGCCAGATTGGCCTGACGCAGGTCGTGTCCCCGCAGGTCGGCTCCGGCGCAGTCCGGTGGGCAGTGGGCCGGGGCGAGTTCTGCCGGAGGTGTTGGGCTGACAGAGGCAGCCAGCGTTGGGACCCGGCAGCTTAGCAAAAGCGCCAGCAGAACGATTAAACTCAGTAGATCCAAATTTGAGGAGCCAGCACGCCCTCGTGCGGCAGGCTTCGCAGCCGGCTCGTAGGCGTGCCTCACTCCTCGAAAATTGGATCCGCTGAAATTGCCAAGCCGAAGTAGGGTAATCATTTCTTGACCCCCGGATTCCGGCAGTCCCACTGACAGGTCCAGTCAGCATTGATGACCATCTCAGCCGGGTAGACCACTTCCACCTTGACGCTTTCCGAAAGCCGGGTCACATCCTGGCACTGCGGCTCAAACTCTGCTCCGCCGGCCACACAGTCATCCCGGACAACGGTCAGCCACCACCAGCCGGTTTTAGCCTGCTCCGGCGGGAGTGCGATTTCCCACTGGCCGGCCTGGGCCGAGGACTGCCAGCGATTGGGGCCGCTCGGTGCGGACAGCCTTTGCAGCGAGCCGTTATCGGCCTGGATACTGACCCCGTTGACCGGCTGGCCGGCCCCATCCACGATCCGGCCCCGGAAATGAACAGCCTCAGCCTGGCCAACCACGTACCAGCCGCCGGGGGTAAATTGAAAACCGGGCGATTCCCCTGCGCTCAAATTCCGTGTTTCTGGCGGCGTGTCTGCTGGAGACACAGGTGTTTTTTGCACCGCGTAAAGGTCTCCTTTGCCGCTGACAAAATAGATGGTTTCGTCGAGAGCAGCCGGGGTGGTATAAATCTGGCTGTCTATGCCATAGTGGGCTATTTCCAGGCCGGTGCGAGCCTCTATCTCGTACAAATAACCGTCGCCGCTGCCGATATAAACTATGCCCCCCACCACCAGTGGGGCGGAGCGGGTCTGTTTGCCCAGGCTGAAACGCCACTTTTCTTCACCTGTCGTCCCCTCGACGGCGTGGAGATAGCCGTCATAGCTGCCAAAATAGATCACCCCCTCGGCCAGCGTGGCCGAAGTGCGTACGGCCAGGCCCAGCGGGTAGCGCCGCAGTTCCCGGCCCGTAGCGGCATCGAGAACGTACAGATTTTCACTGTGACTGCCTACGTAAACCATTCCGGCTACTTCAACCGGCGGGCTGGAGAGCCAGTTGCCGGCGTCGAAGCGCCACTTTTCCCGGCCGGTTTCCACGTCGAGCGCATACAGAAAATGATCCTGGCTGCCCACATAGAGCGTTTCCCCGGCCACCGTTGCTTGCGGCAAAATGACATTCCCTGCCTTGAATTGCCATTTTTCCTGGGCAGTCTCGGCTTCGAGGGCATAAAGGGAACCATCCTCAGCGCCAACCAGCACCAGGCCGGCGTTGAGAACCGGCCCGAAGGAAAAGCGGCTGTCCTTTTGCGTCCGCCATAGCTCCAACCCGCTGCGGCGATCCAGGGCGTACAAAAAGCCGTCATCACTGACGACATAAACCATCGCTTCGCTTACAGCCGGGGCCAGGCTGATCTCCCCCCCTGTTTTGAAGCGCCACACTTCCTGGCCGGTGTGGGCGTCCAGCGCGTACAAATCGCCGTTATTACTGCCGGCATAAATCAGGCCGCCGGCGGCTACCGGCGACGTGCTGATGCCGCCCTCACCCCGGAACTGCCAGCGCGGCGTCAGAAGATGGGGCGAAACTTCGCGCTCGACAGGCAGATAAAGCAACACCTGGGCCAGCATCTCCATCATTTTCTGGCGCAAGGGCAGCCCCGGCAGACCAAGCAGGATAATCAGGCCGCCGACCAGCACCAGGCCGGCCAGAGTGGACCGTCCAAATTTAGCATGGAAAGGCCGGAAGGGATTTTGCCCCGGCTTGAGAAGTTGTTTGATGCGACCCCATGGGCCGGGTATTTCCGCCGTTGTGACCGGACTGGAGTCGAACCGGCTCAACAGCCGCCGCCGCAGGGAGTGCCGGATTTTACTCTGCTGGCTAAAATCGGCGGCGACCAGTTTGTGAGCCAGATCGAGGGCTGCTTTATACTCCGCCGAGTCGGGTTTTGGCTCGGATAGGCCGTTTTCGCGTAATAAATTATCTACATCACTGCTAAACCGATTAGCTAAATCTCGTTGGTTCATCGCTCTACTCCTTGCGCTTCCAATTCAGCCCGTAATCGCCGCACGGTGCGAAATAAAATAATTCCGACGTTGCTCTCGCTCAGGCCGGTCAACTCGGCAATGGTTCGATTGGTCAGGCCGGCGGCAAATTTAAGGCCGATCAAATCGCGCTCCCGGTTGCCCAGGCAGGCTACCGCCGCCAGTAATTTGGCTTGCAGGTCGTTGTCGGCTATTACGTCGCCGGGCTGGGGGTCGTTGCTGCTCCATTCGCGCAGGAGGTCCAGCGACAGCCAGCGCCGGCGTTTTTGTGCCCGGAAATGATCGTTGACAGCGTTGCGGGCGATGGTAAACAGCCAGGCCGCCAGCGGCGCTTTATCCTGCTGGTATTGGCCGATATGCAGCAGCGCCCGCTCAAACACCTGGGCGGTCAGATCATCGCTAAGATCGGCGTCCTGCACCCGATAGCGAATATAGTTGTAAACGCGGGCAAAATAGTGGTCATAGATGGCGGCAAACGCCGCCGCGTCGGTGCTTGATTGGGTCGCCAAGATGGCCTCGTTTGGCAAAGCCAGAGTTTGATTCATGAAGACAATCCCTGCAAAGAAGTAAGTCTATAGTTTGTAGTGGCGACTTCAGTCGCTTGGCCTGCCCAAAACGACTAAAGTCGTTACTACGATCTATAGAGTCGTTTATGCCCCGAATGTACTAATAATTACGCCACCACCGGGAAAGTATTACAGGAATTTGCCCAAATTATACGCTGAACTACAATTTTTTGTACTCTGCTTATAACCCATTTGGTACGGTTGACATTTATAATATTCTCGAATACAGTTTAAGGTAGTACTCCAGAAAAGTTTTCGCTGTTAAAACAGGTAGCAAGTAGCAGGGTTGCAAAGTAGCAGGTAGCAAGGTAGCAGGTTTGCTACTTTGCTACCTTGCTACCTGCGACCTTTATCTCCAAACAAGGATTTTCGTATGTTGTGCCCTTTCTGTCTCGCCGACGTAAAATTCAAACAAACCAAGCCGAGCGGCAGCCTGGCCTCAATTTATCTTTGCTCTGATTGTAAAGAGCCGGCCCCAGCCTTATATGTGCAGGATTACCGGCAGTACCCGCCGGTGGTCATCAGCGCCACCGGCTTTCGCCAGCACGGTAAAACCGTTTATTTTGCTGCCCTCTTTTACACTCTGAAAAAGCTCAGCCTGGCCCGCGATTGGCCCGACTTTTTTACCATGGGCCTGAACGAAGACAGCCTGGATACCGTTTACGGCAACGTCCGGCTGCTGGAAGACGGCGCGCTGCCCGATTCGACGCCCAAAAACTTCCCCCGCCCGACCATGATTCGGGTGGACGGCGTGCCTATCCAGCCGGATTGCACCCTGCTCTTTTTTGATACCGGCGGCGAGTGTTTTGAAAAGCCGACCCAGCTGGTCCAATTTGCCGGATTTGTCCGCCGGGCCAAAGCCGCCATGCTGCTGGTCAGCATCCCCGACCTGGAAGACCCGCGCTCCGGCATGCAAAAACTGCTCAATACCTACATTGTCGGCATGCGCGAGTTGGGCGGCCAGACCGAGGAGCAGGATTTGGTGGTGGTCTACACCAAAGCCGACCAGTTGGCGGCCCGCTTTAGCCCCAATTGGGATGATTTGCGCTCGTATCTGGTCAAAGGCTCGATTGAGGACCTGGTGCGGACCAAAAACTATATCGAGCGCATGCACACGGTTTCGGAGCGGCTGTTGGCCTTTACCGAGCAGGAGTTGCACGCCCACGAATTTGTCAATGCTGCCGAGGCCAATTTCAAAAGCGTCAACTTCTCGATCATTTCTGCTCTGGGCAGCGGGACCAGTGACGGCCGCCTGCCCGTCGCCATCGCCCCCCGCCGCATTCTCGACCCGCTGCTGTGGGGTATGGAAAAATCGTTCTCCAGCTCGGAGCGGCTGTGGCAGCGCTGGTTGAATTGGCTGGGCGGGACGGATTAGGGTTCATCATCAGGCCCTAAGAATTTTGATTTTCAAAATTGGTAATCTCCATATTCCGGGAAGATTGGAAGGCTGGAAGGTTGGTCAATATTTACCAGCCTTCCAATCCTCCAACCTTCCAATAGGGTCTTTGTGGTAAAGGAACAGCGCACCATGGCTGAACTTGAACAGCCTGCTGCCCTGATTGCGGCCTTACAAAGCCGCAATTGGGCCGATTACTTTACCGCCCGGCAGAGGCTGGTGGCTCTGGGTGGAGAAGCCACAGAGCCATTGAGTCGCCTTGCGGCCGACGAGGCCCATCCTTTACGCTCCATCGCCCTGGAGTTGCTGACCTATATCGAGCAGGAAACAACCCTCCGTTTCGCCGGGCGTCTGGCTCAACTTTTATGTCCTCGCTGTTTAACGCGCTTTGGCGCTCACTCGGTCAACTTACCCTGGGGCGTCTCTTTTACTTACTACGGCTGCCGCGCTTGCGGTCAGAGCCGGGAGTTTTTAGAAGGGGTCAAGCGGGTGGTTGCCGTTTTGGATACAGCCTGGACTGAGCGGCAACTGCGGCAGAAGAGCGTCTTGCGGGTCAACTGGCTGGCTCGCCACAGCTTATTTGATTTCGACCGCGTTGAGACTATCCGGGCTGCCGATCAAGACGTAGAGCGATTTGCCATACAGGTGGGCAATGACACCGACCCGTACCGCAAGCCGCATTATTCGCAAATGACCTGTATAATTGGGCCGGAGTGCCGGTTATCAGAGAATACGCTGCGGATTTTGGGACGGATGTTTGGACAGGTAAAGCAAGCCGCAGGAGTAATCCATGGCTGAAACTCAGCCTGTTCGGGCGAATAACTCATCTTCACCAAAGGACGCCCCCCAAAACTGGCAGGACATCCTCTGGCGGGAATGGTATCACTGCCATGACCAGGATTATGCCCGGCGGCTGTATCAGGCGGTTCCGCATGGGCTGCTCAGTTGGTTCAGGCGTTTGGGCCTGAGGCGTTTGTCCCGCCCTCATGCCGCCGAGGTGGAAGCGGCTCTGCGTCAAGCCTGTGTGGTCCGGCGGGGGGCCAGGGATGTCTGGCAGCGCCGGCTGGAGCGGCTGGATGAGAGCAAGGAGAAGCCCATTTCGCTGGAAAAATGGGTGGCGAACTTGCAGGATCATCATTGGCTGGAGCGATTTGTCGCCCGGCATGTGCTGCTGGACCGAGGCGGTGAAGCGGTTGACTCTTTACGCGCCTTAACCCTGAATAGCTCTGAACTCGACCAGGCGGAGGCTGTTTGGTTATTGCAGAGCATTGCCGCCGACACCACCGCCCGGCTGGCCCAGGCCGCCGATACGCTGCTGTGCCTGCGCTGCCTGGTCTACTGCGGCGCGCACCCCATTGACCTACCCTGGCAGTCTGATCTGACCTTTTATGGCTGCCGCCTCTGCCAGCAGAGCCGGGACCTCCAACCCCGGCCAGACCTTCTGATCGCCGTTCTCGACCAAAACATGGCGGTCGAGCGTAAGAGCGAAAATCAGACTCTTCGGGTCAACTGGCTCCAACGCCGGAGCTTGTTTGATTTTGATCGGGTTGAAATCGTCCAGGCCAGCGATGAAGAGGTCGAACGTTTCGCGGTGCAGGTCGGCAATGATACCGATCCCGTGCGTGAGCCTCGTTACCGGGGGATGATTTGTAAAATTGGACCGGAGTGCCAGTTGTCGAAGAATACCATGCGAATTTTGGAGCACACATTTGGCGAGGTAATACCCCATGCTCCTCACCTTTGACCGCACCAACTGCCCCCTCATTGCCGTGGAAGAAGTGGGGCTGGAAGTCCACCTGCTGCCGGTGGCCAAGCCGCAGTTTGAACAGTTCGTGGCCGCATCCAGCCCGCTGGAAGAAGCCCGCTATCAAAAGCTGCTGGCTTTGAACCCGGCCGTTCCCCCGGCTGAATTTTTAACCGCCGAGCCGGAACGGCTTTTTGTAAGCGGGATTTTGCCTAAAGAAGCCCAGGCGTTTGCGGCCTGGCTGGGCGAAGGGTTAGACCTGCCCACCGTCAAGGAGTGGCGGGCCATCTATAACGCTTTCAAAAGGATGTCCCTGCCCCGGCACGATTTGGGAGCGGAGTTGGCCGGCACTCCCCTCGGCGCTTTTGTGGCCCACCAGATCAGGCAGATGCCCGGCAACCTCATGCTCGACCTGTCGCTCATGCGCGGCGGGCTGGTCGAGTGGGTGCGGCAGGGCCGGGGCTGGGTCGGGTTGGGGTCGCCGCGCCCGCACTTTCAGCCCAATTTGTGGGACCCCCTGGCCGACGAAGTCAAACCCCTCCGCCCCGACGAGCGCCTGCCCTACTTTGGTTTTCGCCTCATCCGGCGAGGGGAGTGGTATTTGGCGGATAGAGAGAAGGTCCGTTATATCGAATGAGACCGTAAGACACTGATGCGTGATACGTGATGCGTGATGATTCCAGGTAAAAATCTTTCACGTATCATGCATCACGTATCACAGGCTTTGGTTGATTTTTTCTTGGAGTGACCTTAAATAAATTCAGCCTCAGGGAGCTATCATTATGCCCACCATCCAAGCCTGGCAGCACATTTACAGCAACGTCGAGAAAGAGCAGTCGCCCCACCGGCAGGGCGGCTTTCAAACCCTTTTTTACTCCAAAGCCGGCTTAACCCCCGCCGAGGTCGAGGAGATGGAAAGCCGCCTGCTTTATTTTCCGTCGCAAGTGGAGCCGGTCAAACATCTCTTTTTTAGCACCTCCAGCGGCAAAGGGGTCATCGCCCAAATTGTGGCCCTGCCCGATCCCGACCAGTTTGGGCGGAAGGGGCGCTACCTGGCCCACAGTCTGATTTTTTCCCCGGAAAGCCTGGCCCAGTTTGAAGCCGACCCATTCCGGGTTTTTCAGCATTTCCACTTCATTACCAGCGTCAAAGAAGCCTTGAGCCGGGGCAACTTTCAAAGCGGCGACATCCCACCCGTCAGTCTATCCCTACCAGCCGATTCGGCGGCGCAGCTTGAAGCCGCCCGAACTTGGTCGCCGGCCGAATTGACCAAGCTGGCCCTGCTGGCCCTGCGGGTTGACCGGCAAACCCAGAACCGGGAGGCCATTACCCTTACCGGCCAACCGGCCGAGATTGAAAGCGCACTGGCCGCCTCTTTTCTGGCCGCGCCGACGATCCTGCGTCCGCGCTGCGCGTTTGATACCTACTTTTATCGCTGCAACCTGGTGGCTACCTATTTCTGGGCCGTCGGCCTGCCGGAGCCGCCGGCCAGCGCCAGATTTGCCCTGGTGGATGGCGGGGCACGACAGGTGCGCTGGGAAGAGCCGGGGCAGCCGGAAACAGCCTACGAGCGCTGGGCGGTGGCGTATATCTCAGCCGTCCGTTTGGATCAATTGGCCCGGCAGCGTGATCGGGCTTTTGCCCTGGCCGAGTGGTTGGATGGGCGTGATTATCAAGAGTCGCTGGTGGCAACTGCCCCCGGTGAGGTCATCGAAGCGGTGTTGGAGGTCAACCCGGCGGCGGTGCAGGCCCGCTTGCGGCGTGAGGTCGGGGTACAACTGCCGCCGGCTCTGGTCCAACGGGCGGCCGATCAACTTTACCGGCAGATGCCCGGACTGACGCTTTACAATTACCTGCGCCAGGGTTTTACCTCAGCCCAGCTCCTGGATGCGCTTTATAACAGCTACGCCGAGACTGCTTTCAAAGAACCACCCGGCGACGAACTCAAGGCCCTGGAAAAAGTGTTGGCTGAAACCAAACACCCGCTGCTGCCTCTTTTTCTGGCCTATTGGCGCAACCCGCGCCAGCGTTTGCCGCAGGCTTTAGAAGATGCCGATGAAGCCGCCTATCGCCAGTTTGCCGAAACCGCGCTCACCCTAAAGCTGCTCGACCCGGTGAGTTTGCTCAGCCGGAGCAAAGCGGACATCTTTCTGGAGCTATATCTGGCTGCCGGCGTTGAAAATATGACCGAACTGGTTGAAGCCTTGCTGGAGTTGGATGTCCCCGCCAGCCTGGCTCATCTGAATGATCAGGTGGCTAAATTACCGGCCAAAGAGTTAAAACGCCTGGCCGACCTGGTTGAAGACCGGCCCGATATTCCCGCTTCCTTCCAAACGGCGCTGAAAAAAGCAATTGTCGCCCTGCCCCCGGAGAGCGGCTTGACCGATAAATTACAGGCGTTGTGGCGGAGAGTTTCGCGAAGGGAAGATTAGATGCAACTACTCAGCCTATGTCATTGCGAGGCTGTAAGCCGAAGTAATCCCCCACCCCAGCCTGGGAATGGGGATTGCTTCGCTTCGCTCGCAATGACACCTGAGTAGTTAAGATCAGGTCTCTTTTTTGGCCAGATATTGGCGCAGCAGGCCCATCATTGCCTTCTCTTCGGGGTTGAGGCTGCCGTTGGACTCGGCGGCGGCCTCAAGCTGCTGCTCAAGCCGGTCGAGTAGGCTGCCGTCCAGGTAGGTATCGAGCACGGCGGGATGGACGTAATATTTGCGACAGGTCGCCGGCCGGTTGCCCAAACAGTGGGCCACTTCTTTAACCGCCTGAACCAGGTTCTTTTTACTCCCGCTTTCCGAGTCGCCAATCCCCATCTCTCGTAATACCCATACTGCCAGCACCGTGCCGCCCCAGGTGCGAAAATCTTTGGCGCTGAAATCCTGCCCGGTAATCTCGCGCAGATAAGTATTAACATCTCCTGACTCAACTGTTTGGCGCTGCCCGTTTTCGTCAAGATATTGAAAGAGTTCGTAGCCGGGAATATCGCGGCAGCGCCTGACAATTTTTGCCAGGCAGCGGTCTTTGACATCAATCAAATGCTCCTGGCCGCTTTTACCCCGAAATTTAAACTGAATGGTCGAGCCTGAAATAGTCACATGGCGGTCGCGCATGGTGGTCAGGCCAAAAGAGCCGTTGGCGCGGGCATATTCTTTGTTGCCGATGCGAATAAAGGTAGTTTCCAGCAGGCGGACAATTGTGGCCAGCACTTTCTGGCGAGGCAAGCCCGGCAGGGACAAATCGCGGTTGACCTGGGCGCGAATATGGGGCAAGGCTTCGCCAAAAAGGAGCAGCCGGTCATACTTGGTTTGGCTGCGCGTCTCGCTCCACAGCGGATGGTAACGGTACTGCTTGCGACCTTTGGCATCCCGGCCTGTAGCCTGGAGATGGCCGTTGGGCAGAGGGCAAATCCAGACATCGGTCCAGGCTGGGGGAATAGCCAGGCTCTCAATGCGCTGCCGCTCGGACGGATCACGGATAACCCGGCCATCCGGTCCAACATAGCTGAAACCCTGGCCCCGACGCTGGCGGGTAATTCCAGGGCCGGTATCATTGACGTAGCGCAGGCCGGCCATTTTGGCCGACTTTAGCGGATCAACAATGGGGGCGGTGGGAACTTTCAGGAGTGTATTTTCCATCGCCATTGTTTTAGACAATCTTCTGGGAAACCCGTGTTTCATCTTTTTTGTTGTGCATACGCTCAAGGATCAGCCCCGTAATCAGGCTGAACAGAAAAGCCGCCGGTTTGGGCCGCCTTTCCGGCGTAAGTTTCACTTGGGGCCGGGTGCGGGCAGGAGTCCTGGGTTGCTCTGTGGCAGTGGCGCTAGTGGGCGCTTCTTTACCGTTACGCAGCATTCCCTGTTGGGCGCGGGCTTCTTCGGTCACGGGCATAGCGTCTTCGGCGGGCTTGATTTGCGAGCCAAATCGCTTGGCGTAAACCTGGGTAAATTCCGCCCCAAAAAAGAGAATCTGGGCCGAGTAATAAATCCAGACCAAAATGACCACCAACGCTCCCGCCGCGCCATAAGACGAGGAGATGGCGCTCTGGCCCAGGTAGAGGCCAATTAGAAATTTGCCAATGGTAAAGAGAAGGGCCGTCACGGCGGCTCCGATCCAAACGTCACTCCAGGCAATCTCCACGTCGGGTAGAATTTTGTAAATCATGGCAAAAAGCAGGGTGATCACGCCAAACGAGACGATAAAATTAATCACCTGTCCTACGTAAGCTACGTTGTCTAAAGCGCCGCTCATAAACTCGTTGACGGCAGCTAACCCAGCGCTCAACACCAGCGAAACCATCAGCAAAAAACCGATCCCCAGGACCATCGTAAAGGAAATGAAGCGGTCCTTAATAATGCCCCAGATGCCTCGACCCTGCTTGGGCGTGACCTCCCAAATGGTGTTGAGCGCATCTTGAAGCTGGCCAAAAACGCCGGTGGCCCCAAATAGCAAGGTTGCTACGCCGACGATGGTGGCAATGATGCTGCCGGATTGATTGCTGGCCCCTTGAATCATCTCTTGAATCAGGCCGGCACCTTCATCCCCGACAAGGCCCTGGATTTGTCCCTCAATCTGGCCCTGCACGGCCTCGTGCCCAAAAATTAAGCTGGCTACAGCGATCACAATAATAATGAGCGGAGCAATCGAGAAGATAGTGTAGTAGGCCAACGACGCGGCCAGGCGAGAGGCTTTATCCTCGCTCCAGTCAGAAAAAGTCTCTTTGAGCAGTTCCCAAATCGTCTTGAAATTCATAATCACTGTTCCTTGGGGCAAACAAAGCTTTAACTTGTTTGAATAGGGTTGTCAACCTGATTATATCTATTTTTCGGCTGACCCACCTATACCTACTTGAGCGATTTTTGATTTTGTAAAAGGACTATCTTTACTTATCCCAATAGCTATCCTGATTAGCTTACAAAAAATAACCCTTTTCAATAAAAAATCACCCCATAATCCACTGAAGGCGAATCTGGGGTGATTTCTGTGGCGTTAAGGCCGGGTTTTAAAGTGGCCTCATAGTTTTGTATCACTAAGTTGGGTAACTCTTTTTCTCACTCTTTCGGATAGGCAAAAATAACCCCTCCGATGGATGTATCAGGGACTAGGCTGTGCTATGATAGGAATGCTAAAAAAGAACTTTTACCCGCTTGATTAGAGAAGTGGAGACGAAGACAAAGAGTCATCAGCTTTTGTTAGCGGTTGAAGTGGAAGAAGACCCTCTTGTTGCAGCAGGGCGCGTGTTTGTTGACTGTGCATTTCGGGAACTGTAAACATCAGTAAATCCCCGCTCAGATTCAACATCAGCCCCCACACCCGGATGTCATGTTTTTGAGCAGCCGTTTGATGTCGCCTCTACCCCAGCCGGCTGCCGCTGGAATGCCAAAATCGCTGGTCGGGCCGTTCACAATATCTTGAATATAAGCGATGGTGGGAGTAATCCAATCAAAGGCGCTGGCGCCGGTCAAAAATTTATCCATTGAGTATCTCTACTCGTGACAAGTTAAGGGTTCAAGTAAAAAGTCAAATGGGGAAAGGAGATAAATCAAGTCGAGAAATCGGTTTACGTAAGGGTTTGACCACAGCTAAATCTT
>JAKLJP010000054.1 GCA_023151115.1 Anaerolineae bacterium | reverse complement strand
TGGTTCTCGCAAACCTTATTATCCTCAGATTGAGGCCATGCCTTTAATATTCAGTTAGAAAAGTGCAAAGATAGTGCAATTACCGTTTTAGCCGATGGTTTATGGATTTTAAGAAATAATTGTAGGGGTCAAACATATCTTACAAGTCAAAACCTTCCCGGAAGCTCGGCCTAATGAGCCAATCAACCTCAAAACAGCTTCCGGGAAGGTGCAACATTTCGTTGACCCCTACAATTTTAAGAAATAATTATCCAAAATCCGTGATACGTAATGCGTGATGCGTGATGATTTCCAGGCAAGATTTCTTACGCATCACGCATTACGCCGGTGAGAATAATTGGATGATTTAAATCTTGAGACTGCCTAAGTTTCATCAATAGTACCTTATGAGTCAGATTCTTGTACAGTGAGCAAGAAGTTATTACACAGAGGGACACGGAGAAGTCACAAAGTTTCACAAAGGAATTTTTATCGCTTCTCTGCGTGTCTCTGTGAAATCTCTGCGTAACTCTGTGTTCCTTTTTGGTTCTGGCTTGTCCAGTTAGGGCTTTTCAATTTCTCTCCATTGTATCAGTTTTTAGCTTTGAAGACAACCCTCAAAAAAGCCGGTTTTAGGGTTGCCCAGGCAAGTTTTTATAGCAAAGGCGGAGATTTCTCCCCGCTTTGCCGGTCGAAATGACGTGGGAAGCAGGCGGCTCAAACAAAAGCTGGATACAATTTTTGTTGCCTGCCTTTTGTGCTACAATCCCCTTTGCTTCCCTATGGAAATCATCAACCAGACACCCATTTCAGCAACCCAACCGGACACCGCCGCCGTCCCCGCCCCCGAAACCCGCAGCCTGCCTTTTTTGATCGGGCTGGGGCTGTTTGGCCTGGGATTGACCGCTGCGCTCAACATTCTTGATCCGTTCATCTACACCGAGAAAGTGCGGCTGTTGGCCCCGCCGGCCCTCAAAAACAGCGCCCTCAGCTTGATCACCATCACCACTTTGGTCGTAGCCCTGTTTGCCCAACCGCTCATCGGCCAGTGGAGCGACCGCAGCCGGACGCGTTGGGGCCGGCGTTTTCCTTTTCTACTGGCCGGTGTGACCGGCCTGACCCTGGCGTTGGCCCTGGTTGTGTCCGCCGGTAGTCTGTGGCTGCTTCTTCTGGCCGTGGCCCTGATTTCCCTGAGTTCCAACACCGTACAGAGTCCCTGGCAGGCCCTCGTCCCCGACCGGGTACCGGCGGCGCAGCACGGCACGATGGCCGGCCTTAAAACGGTGCTAGAGTCTATTGGGGTGGTCATCGGCGTGGGTTTGGCCGGGTTCACCCTGGCCAGGGGGCATTTGTGGGCCGCGCCCCTGGCGATAATCGGCTTGCTCTGGCTCATTTTGTGGCTGACCGGCCGCCTCTTGAAAACACCCGCCCCCACCGCCGAAATCTTCTCGGCCCGCTTCGACAGTCCCCTGGCTCTGCTCAAGCTCAACCTCAGCCACCTGCCCCCGGCCTTTCCTTGGTGGATGGCCAATCGGCTACTGTTCTGGGCGGCGGCCATCTCCATCCGCACCTTTCTACTCAACTATCTGGAAGATGTGCTCGGCCTGTCGCCCGCCGAAACCCAGGCTTTGAGCAGCCAGGTCATCCTGGTCTTGGGCGCGGGCGTCTTCTTATTCGTCCTGCCCGCCGGGGCCATCGCCGACCGAATTGGCCGCCGCCCGCTGTTGGTCGTCGCCGGGCTGCTGGCGGCCACCGGCGCCGTCTTGTTTATTTTCACGCGAGAGGTCAATTTGCTCTTTGTGGCCGGGGGCTTTATCGCCGCCGGGGCCGGTATTTTTGCCAGCGCCAGTTGGGCCTTAGCCACTGATATTGTTCCCAAAGAGGAAAGCGGGCTCTATCTCGGTCTGGCGAATATTGCCACCGTCGTCGGCAGCATCAGCGGCCGGCTGGGCGGCCCGCTGATTGACGGCTTGAATACCTTGACCGGCACGACCACGGTGGGTTATTCAGTGGTCTTTGGTCTGGCTGCGCTCTTTTTTGTAGGCAGCAGTGTGGTGGTGTTGAAGATACAGGATAAGGAAGAAAGGAATGGCGAATAGGCGAATGGCGAATCAGAATCATCATTCGCCATTCACCATTCGCAAATTCTCTAGTGATCAAGGTAACTATGACTCTCCCACCCAGTTCTTCCCTCGCCGCCCTTCAGCAGGCGGTGCGCGAGTTTAGAGATGCCCGCAATTGGCGGCAGTTTCACTCGCCCAAAAATCTGAGCATGTCTATCGCCATTGAAGCGGCGGAGTTGATGGAGCATTTCCAGTGGCTGACTCTCGATGAAGCCGCGAGTCTGGCTCAAACCGATCCAGCCGCCCGGCAGGCCATCGCCGCAGAGCTGGCCGATGTGTTGATCTACTGTCTCAGCCTGGCCGACGTTTTGGAGTATGATCTGGCAGAGATTATCACGGCCAAATTAGCCAAAAACGCGGAAAAGTACCCGGTGAAGCGTAAAACGTAAAACGTAAAACGTAATGACTTATCGCATAAATCCTCATGCATCACGTATCATAAGAAAATCTAATCGTAAATCGTAAATCCAAAATCGTAAATCGTAAATATGTCTGATCCAATTATCCAGGTGGACAATGTCCACAAAAGTTATTTAATGGGCAAAGAAGCGGTGCCGGCTCTGCGCGGTGTAACCATTGAGGTGGCGCGAGGCGAGATGTTGTGCCTCATGGGGCCGAGCGGCTCCGGCAAAACAACGCTGCTCAATCTGTTGGGTGGGTTGGATGAGCCGGGCCGGGGCCATATTGTGATTGACGGCGAGAATCTGGTCGCCATGAAAGAAGAGCAGGTGGCCCGGCTGCGCCTGCAAAAGCTGGGCTTTATCTTCCAAACCTTCAACCTGCTCAACAACTTTACCGCCTTTGAAAATGTCGAAGCGCCGATGGTGCTGGCTAAAAAACTGAAGCGCAAAGAGCGCAAGGTTCGCGCCGCCTTGCTGCTGGAACAGGTGGGCCTGGCCGACCGGATGGACCACTATCCCAGCGAGCTGTCGGGCGGCCAGCAGCAGCGCGTTGCCATTGCGCGAGCGCTGGCCAACGATCCGCCGATCATCATCGGCGACGAGATGACCGGCGATTTGGACTCCGAAACCGGCTTTGAGGTGATGCGGCTGATCCGCCAACTGAACCAGGAGCAGCGCAAAACCGTGATTTACGTGACCCATGATCCCCGCATGGCCGACTTTGCCGACCGGGTGATTACTATGCTTGACGGTATTATTCACACCGAAACCGTCAAAACCTGATGCCTCAATCAGCCGGATTACTTTTTATTCAATATCAAAAGCGTTCGGAAACTGCTTTGTCTGGCTGGCCCGCCCCGGCATGAATGCCAGGGCTACTGAACCGCGCCGGGTCAACCCGGCTTTAGCCCGATTAATCGGGCGCTGTGGCATAGCCCGGCGACTTCATCGCCGGGTGAGCGTCGGCAGCAAGGGTGTCTGTGGGAGCTTCCGAACACTCTCAATATCGTTAAGTTAGTGTAGTTTAGCCCCTTGTGGGCGGGCACGAGGCCCTATGCTACGGCCCTAACTTAATGAGATTGACTTTTTATTAATCTGTCATTCTACCCCGCCAGTCGCTGCGCCACCTCGGCCAGGCGGTTGGCAAAGCCCAACTCGTTGTCATACCACGCCGCCACCGAAATGAACGTGCCCGCATAAACCTGCACCAATTGCAGATCAACAATCGAGGAGTGCGGGTCGCCAACAATGCGGCTGGAGGCCCATTCCTCCTCCAGCACGTCCATGATACCCTTGAGCGGAGCAGTACGGGCCGCCGTGCGGAACGCGGCGATGACCTCATCCCGGCTGGTTGGCCGCTCGGTCACAGCATTCAATTCCACAATGCTGCCGGTGCGCACCGGCACCCGGTATGCTTTGCCGGTCACTTTCAAATCCGGCCAGATGAAGTTGAGCGCCTTGGCTGCCCCTGACGACGAGGGGATGATATTCTCCGCCGCGGCCCAGGAGTCGCGCCGGTCTTTCATGGGCTGATCGGTCAGCGATTGGGTGTTGGTGTAGGCGTGAACCGTCGAAAAGAAGCCATGTTGGATACCCCAGTTTTCCAGCACCACCTTAACCACTGCGGCCAGGGCATTGGTGGTGCATGAGGCCATGCTGATGATTTTGTGCCGCTCAGGGTCAAAGCTGTCCAGGTTGATCCCGGCCAGCAAAACGGCATCGGCATCCTGTAAGGATTTGCTGGCCGCGCTGATCAGGACCCGTTTCGCGCCCCGGTCCAGGTGAGCTTGCGCTCCGGGGCGGGTGGTGGCCCGGCCGGTGCAGTCTATGACCAAATCAACCCCCAATGCCCCCCAGTCAGGCAGTTCTTTGGCTACGTCGAAGTAGGGAACCGTCCGTCCGCCGATGTTGAAGGCGTTTTCGCCCCCCCTGACCTCTTCAGGCCAGCGCCCATAGTTGGAGTCAACCGCAAAGAGGGCGGCCAGAGTTGGTAAATCCTTGATGTCAGAAATGGCAGCCGGGGTAAAAAGACTCCGTTGCAGCGCCACCCGCAGCGTCGAGCGGCCAATCCGACCAAAACCGTGAATAGCTATCTTTGTCATCATTTTTCTCCTTAAAGTTATTGAACTTGATATTTTACCTCACATTATTATTTTATTAATTTCGGGAATAGTAGATCGTGAACACATCCTTTTCTTGCTACTTCAGCATCATCCTTTTTACAGCCGGCCCGGCCGGAAATCGGTACAAGACGAAGACCAGATAGATTGAAACCAGCACCACGCCCATATAGGGAACCAGCACCGAGGCCACAAAACTTTGCGGAATAGCCAAGATGAGCATGGGTGCATTGGAACTGGTGTGCAGGATGGCCGGGCCGCCCAACGAGTTGCCGCCGTGAGCATAGCTGTAGGCCAGCGGAAAGGTCAGCAGCGCCGCCAGCAACACCGAGGCCAGGCCGGATATCCAGCCGAGGCTGAAAATCAGGTAGAGATGCTGCGCCGCAAAAAGGAGGGCCGAGAGCGCCGCCGCCCGGACAAACGAATGTTCCTGGCGCAAATGACCAAAGACAAAACCCCGATGGAGAACCTCCTCGGTCATGCCGTTAACCAGGACCACCCCCAGCAACAGCGCCGGCCAGTCGTGCTGGAGATAGATAGGTGTATCCTTGAGCCAGGCCAGGAGCGGCAGAAAGAGCCACATGGGCAAGCTGGCAAGCAAGGCCACGACCACCGCCGGCAGCCGCGCCGGGACAAAGCCCACTGCCTGCCAGGCCTGTTGCCAGGTCCGGCTGAAGAGCAGCCGTTCTGCGGCCAGCGTCGCCCCGACGCCCCAGGCGCACAAGAGGAGCTGCCGCAGCAGCATGGGAAAGTCAGAGGGCAGCCAGGCGGCGGCCACCAGCGGAATAATAACTAGAATTGCCGCTGCATAGACCTTGACCAATGTGTTTGATGGCAGTTTCATGATTGATTCCTCTCGGGCGACATGATGACCTGCTCTACCGGGCGGCGTAGCGAACGCGGCATTGGAACGACGTAGCAAATACAGACATGAAAATTGACCCATTGAACACAATGGGTGATCCAAAACTGGCCGGAAAGAGCGTCTTGATAACTTCAGGATATTCAAAGTACCACTGTTCGGCTCCTTGCAGTAGCAGCACAACGATCAGGGCAATGTACAGCGGTAGAATCCGCCGCTGGCGCGGCTGCTGGTAGGTGGTTCCGTACCAGGCTGCCAGGGCCAGAAAACCCGTCAGCATTACCGGAAAAGTTACCAGAAAACCAAGGTAGATATACCCGGCCACTCCCAGGGTGATCAGGATGGCCAGCACCGTCAGCGGGTACACCCAGAGTGGGATTTCGAGCGTGATGTCTTCTTCAGTCATACTATCTCTCCTTTTTTGTAGCTGCTCAGCCATGTCATCCTTCGACAGGCTCACGCCCTTCGGCGCACCCGAAGGGGTGGGACAGGTTTCGACCGCAGGGAGAAATCCTCTATACCTTACTTTTACGTGCTGCAACCCGGGGATTTCTCGACCTTTGGTCTCGAAATGACATGGGACTGATTTTTCATTTAAAGCCCCAGGGGTAAGGTATGCAGACCGCGTAGGACTAGCCCCGGCTTCCAGGTTAGGGTTTCAGGCGCAACTTTTAGCCGCAGGTGGGGAAACCGGCGCAGCAGGGTATTGATCGCAATCTGTCCCTCCAGCCGGGCCAGGGGCGCGCCCAGGCAGTAATGCGCCCCCTGGCCAAAGGCTACATGTTGGCGAATATCACGGGTAATATCCAACGTCTCCGGGTTGGGAAACTGTTCGGGGTCGCGGTCCGCCGATCCGATGACGACGAAGACCATCTCACCGCGAGGGATAACGGCTCCACCCAGAGCAATGTCTTCACGGGCGTAACGAGGCGTTGAGGTTTCAACCGGGCCATCATAGCGCAAGAGTTCCTCAATAGCCGGCTCGATCAAGGTCGGGTCGGCTTTGAGCCGAGCCAGTTGGTCGGGGTGTTGGGAGCCAGGACGCCGTTGCCAATCAGATTAACCGTCGTCTCATGGCCTGCGACCAGCAGCAGGTAGACCATTGCAAAAAGTTCATCTTCGCTCAGCTTGTCGCCCGCTTCTTCAGTCAGCACCAGGGCGCTGATAAGATCATCCTGGGGCGCGATCCGGCGAGCCTCAAACAGGAGGCGTAGATAAGCGGTAAAGTCCAGCATAGCCGCGGCTGTTTTCTCCACCTCGGCGTAAGAGATGGGGGACACGACCAGGTCTGACCAGGCCCGAAACTTGTCCCGGTCCTCAGAGGGAACCCCCAAGAGTTCTGCAATCACGATAATGGGCAAAGGAAAGGCATAGTCGCCGATGAGGTCCATCTCGCCTTTGGCCTCCACTGCATCCAATAGGGTCTCGGCAATGGCTTGAATCCGTGCTTGCAAGCCGGCCACCAGGCGCGGGGTAAACGCTTTGTGGACCAGGGCGCGCAATCGGGTGTGGTCAGGCGGATCCAGCTTGAGCATATTGCGGTCGAGCTTGACCAGCACCTCCGTCTGGCGGGGCATCTGCGCTATCTGTTCCGGAGTTTTAGCATTGCGCCAATCCTTGACAAAGCGCTCGTCTTTCAACACCGCTACCACATCATCATACCGGGTAATCAGCCACACCCCCTGGCCATCGGGCAGCGTCACCCGATGAACCGGAGCCGCCGCACGCAACGCCGCGTAGGTCGGATAGGGATTGGCTTTGAAAGCCGGGTTGAGTAGATTGACCTCTACGGTGGGTTCGGCATAAGCAGCTTTTGTGTTTTGAGATAAATCTAAGATGGTCATGCGAATATTTCTCCTTTCATTGCAAACATTGTTTTGACAGTTACAATAGCCGCCAACTGACCCAACAACCGATGCCTTCAAAAAGGGCTGGCAAGGGCGCTATAAGTTGGGCCGTATGACCGGTGGTAATGGTTTCAGTGAGCAGTTGGGAGGCTGGCCCAAGCTCACCCTGTAAATAATGAGCAATGGCCAGATTAAGGATGATCCTGGCACCCAGCAACGTATCTTGTTCGGGTAAATGGGCTAACGCTTGCCGGGATAAGGCGATCACCGCGACCAAATCGCCGGCATCCCGCAGCAGCCTGGCTTGCACAGCGGCGATAAGCCCCTGTACTTCAGGGGTTCGTTTTGCTTCATCTGTCTCAAGCATGGCTTCGACGGCTTCCAGGCGGGCTGCGGCTTGATTGATCTGCCCGCTAATATACAAGACCCAGACATGATATAGCGTTAACAACGGTCGGGCCTGGACCTCCTCCTCCGGTAAAGTCTGTAACCAGATGAGCAGCCGGGCGAATTCGCTGTGCTGGATCATCGCCGGCGCAATCTGCTCCACCAGAGTGGCGACCCGATCAAACGCCTGAGCGGCCAGGGCGTGATGGATGGCCTCGGCCAGGTACCCACTTTGCTCATGCCACTCACTGGCGCGATGATGCAACGCTGGCCTCAGGTCGGGTTGGGTCTGTTGCAAGCGGGACTGCAAGACCTCAGCAAAGAGGTGATGATACCGATACCACTGCCCCACGTCGTCGAGCGGGATGAGAAAGAGATTGGCGGCTTCGATTTTCTCTAACATCTGGTGACTGTCACTTCTCCCGGTAACAGCATTGCAGAGGGGGGCGCTCAAGCGATCCAGGATCGAAGTTTGCAGCAAAAAATCCAGTATACCTGCCGGACACTGGTTCAACACTTCCTCGACCAGGTAGCTCAGCACGTGACGATGGCTGCCGGAGAAGGCCCGGATAAAACTGGACACATCTTCCCGGCCTTGCGTGGAAAGCGCGGCCAGTTGCAGGCCGGCGATCCAGCCTTCGGTGCGCTTTTCCAGGGCGGCAATATTCTCGGCTGAAAGGTTTAAGTCCATCACTTCATTCAAGAAGGCGGCGGCCTCCTCAGGGGTGAAGCGCAAATCGGCGGCGCGGATTTCGGTCAGTTGGCGGCGGGCGCGCAGCCGGGCCAGAGAAAGGGGTGGGTCGGCCCGGCTGGTCAGGATGAGGTGCATATTGGGTGGGAGGTGATCGAGTAAATAGGTCAAGTTGTTATGCAAGGAAGGGTTTTCGATAACATGATAATCGTCAAGAACCAGGGTAAAATTATCCGGGAAGGTGGTAATGTCGTTGAGTAAATTGGTCAGGATTAATTCAAGCGCAGGAGACTGGGGCGCCTGGAGTAAAGTCAAAGCACTTTGGCCCAAGTCGGGCTGCAACATTTGCAGGGCGGCGATGCCATAGGTCCAGAAGCGGATGGAGTCATTATCCCCGGCATCCAACGATACCCAGGCCACACAATGGTGGCTATGAGAGATCCATTCGCTCAGCAAGGTGGTCTTGCCAAAGCCGGCCGGGGCCGAGATGAGGGTCAGCCGGTCATCCAGCGCCTTGTTCAAGCGAGCCACCAAATGAGGTCGCGCAACCAGGCGTTGCGTGGCGCGTTGGCGCGGAATGTATAGCTTGGTGGTTAGCAGCGGGCCGGACATGATTCCATTGTAAAAGACAACGGGCTATTTTGCCAATTCGATGATCGCGGGCCTGGGAACAGGCTAATATCAAAGGATTTGAGATCGTTGTGGCCGAAACACTGAGGCAGTTCCAAAGATCACCAAATTGACCTATTCACTCATGTACCCACACCCACGCACCCGGATTTTCTTCGGTGGACAGGGTAAAATTGTATTTGCTGGTGGCCGGCGTGGCCCAGTCGAAGAGCCAGCGGGCATCGTGGGGCGGCAAATTGACGCAGCCGTGCGAATGTTTCAGGCCAAATTTGTCGTGCCAGTAGGCGCCGTGCAGGGCGAAGGATTTATAAAAATACATCGTCCAGGGCACATCTTCCAAAAAATAGTAATCCGGGTAGCCGTCGCGCCCGCTCATTTTGGCCTGCTTAACCTTAAGCCAGATGCGAAAAAGTCCCTGCTGAGTTTGCCACCACGGCAAACCCGACGAGACCAACGTGGCGTACACCATCCGATCCCCTTCATAAGCGGCCAGGGTTTGTTCGTACAAATTGATTTCGATCCACTTGTCATCAGGACCAACTCCATCGGGCCGGGCCGCTGGTTTGACCAGCCCCACATTGCCCTGCTCTAGCCATTGCTCCGGCCCCACTCGATACCACACCCGGCCGGCCACCGTCTTTTCTTCAAAAATCTGGAGCAAGGTATACCGTTTGAACAGCGGGGCGCCGCTGCCGGCGGGAACACCGGGTTCGCTTGAAGCCCACATATCAAAGATCATCCACAGAAAGGGGCGTTCCGGCGGGGTAGTCAGGGTGACTCCATGAAAGGTAGAAGGGGTAAAGAGGGCGAGTTGGTCGGCCTGTACATATTCATCGGGGTTGATGGCGTACCAGGTTTGTTCATTGTGGGTAATAGGCAGGGCGTGGTCCAAGCTAACCCAGACATAGCCTGCCCCCAGCGAGCGCACCGGGGTGATGCCGGAGGTTTCGTAAACCAGCACGTTGTCGGTCACAACGCGAGCGTAGGTGTACGGCAAAACCGGGGGAGGGTTCGGCTCTGAGGGGGCCGGCTCCGTTAATCCGGCCGGCTGATCGGGCGTATCGGCCAGCCCCACCTGGTTGACCAATCCCAGGGTCAAACCAATGCCCAGCCCGATTGAAAGCAAGACTTTCACCCAGATTGTAACGCCCAAATACCGCATAACAAACCTCCAGCCCGGTTTATTCTATTTTCTGATGGTGACCGATGTTATTTATCCTCAGTAGATCCAAATTTGAGGAGCCAGCACGCCCTCGTGCAGCTCCATGCGGCATGCCTACCGTGCTGCACTCCTCGAAAATTGGATATACTGATCCTGTGGAATTTTCTATCATATACTTGGGGAGAGATTAAATCCTTCAAAAAACGGGGGATGCAACTTGCAAGTGATGGCCCGAAGAGGCCAAAGCAAAGCTTTGAGACTCCATCGTTTGCCGCCGCCACAAAAAAAGCAGGTTTTGATCTTAAGTTCCAGATCAAAACCTGCTACTTGCTACTCTGCCCTATGTGTGTTACTTCAGAATATAATAAGTCCCTTTTTTGTCACCTATTTTTAGCAGCAAGCCCTTGTCCACCAAATCCACCAAATCCAGGCGCAGGGTTTCGGGGTTGACGTCGGGGCAGAGCTGGCGGTAATCGCGGTTGGTGATGCGGCCCTGCTCCTCGATCAGATTCATGGCCCGCAGTTGGCGCTCATTCATATTACTCGGCCAGCTTCGGGCCGGCGCGCGTTCCAGGGTGTTGTGCAGCCGCACGGTAAACGAATAGGGCTTGGCCTCAAAATTGGGCGGAGCGTGGCCGTGCTGCAGCATCTCCTCGATCATGCGGTCAATCCCCAGGCCCAACTCCTCGATGTAACCCCACTGGAACAGTCCGGCCACCAGCCGGGGATTGCGCGAAAAATGCTCCTCGACGATGTTATCCAGGGTGATGTAACCGGGCAGGCCACCGGGGCTGATTAGCTCCAGCCGGTCTTCGTACATGCGAATTTCGACCCGCCGCCCGCTGAGGCGATAATCGCGGTGGCAGACGGCATTGACCAGGGCCTCACGCACGGCAAAACGGGGATATTCCGGCACTTCCTCCCGGCGCAGCCCGTTGACCACCGCCTCGACCCGCATCTCTTCATTGATTACCTGCCAGGCCCGCTCGATGATCCGCGCCGCCGGCCCTTCAATTTCGACCCGCCGGCCGTAACCGGCCAAGCCATCACGGCCCCGCGCCTCTTTGCCCAAAAACTTCACAAAAATCAACCCGCTCTGCGGCAGAAAGGTTTGTGGGTGTTTGCCAAAGAGCAGCATCCCGGCAACGGTCGGCGTGCCGTCTTCGACCATCGCCCCCATCTCGATCAGGTGATCTTGCAGCCGGCCGCTGTTCATCCGATAGCCGCGCTCGGCCCGGTGGCGCATGTACTCGTCCAGCACGGCTTTATCCAGGTCCACCAGCGTCGCGCCCTCCACCGGCTCGCTCTCGAAATCGCCGCTGGATTTGGTGGCCGCCAGGTGGCGAATGGCCTCGCCGCCCATGGGCCGGTTTTCCGCCCCCACCCGAATCAGCACCCGGCCGTCGGCCAGGGCGTGCAGTTCGGGGCTGCGGGCAATTTTCAAGGCCACGACCGTTCCGCCGGGCAGGTCATACTGCTCCCAATCGGTCACCACCGGCGGGCGGCACATCACCAGCGCCCGCACCAGATGACCCTGCGCAGCCTCGTCCACCATGTGGTCAACTACCTGCCCCTGCCCATCGAGGCCAATCAAAATCGTGCCGCCGTCGGCGTTGGCAAAGGCCACCATTGTTTCAGCCAACGAGGTGGCATTGGGATGAGGCTCAAAGGCTACTGTTTGGCCGGGACCGCGTTTTAACAAATTCTCAATCATACTTCAATTATCAATGCGCAAAGGTCAATTGTCAACCCGGCATTGAAAATTGTCCATTCTCGTGTTATGATGGGACAAAAAGGAGTAGAATAGTGGTCGGTAGCCGGTAATCAGAAAAGATAATCTGACTACTGACTATTGACTACTGGTTACTATCATGACTCATCAACAAGCGCAAGAGTTAGTTCGCAAAATTATCCGGGCCAGGGATCGAGACGAGCTGCAAAAAATTATCAGCGAAAATGTCAGCGCGTGCGACGGTGTTTTTTTTGCCGAATTGGAAGCGGTGGTCGAGCAGTTTCGGGCCAAAAACGATGAAGCCAGCGCCCGCAAACTGAAAGAGGTGGGGGATTTTATGGCCCGGCTGCGGTTTATGATTTGAGGAAGATGAGGCGAGGACGCGAGGACGCGAATAATCTTTTCGCCTCATCGTCTCACGATTCCTCACCTCTTTTTTGAGGGAGAAAACAATGACCAGTGAGGCCGGTTCTGTAGTTAATATAGGGGATGTTGGGCGTGACATCAATAACTCAATTATTGCCGGGCGGGATGTTATCCAAAATATTATCGTGGTTGGTCAGTTTCTTGATTTTGCCAAAGTTCAGGAATTGCTGCCGCCGTCAACGTCGCTGCCCGATCTGAAAAACCTCAGCGCCAATCTCGACCAGGCCTTGCAGGAACATCTGGGCAGCGGTCTAACCACCGCCGCCGCTGCTGCCGGCGAAATACTGGGCGATATTCTGGCTCAATGGCGGCCCCGTCATCCGGGAGCGGCTTTCCCCTTCCGGCAAATGCTGCCCGAACTGGCCCCGCAACTGGTCCAAAAGCTCAAGGCTCTGAATTATTGGGACACCTTTAGCGAGTCCGGTTTCAGCGCGGCCTACAGCCAGCCGTACCAGGTGATCTGGCTGGAAGCCCTCAATCACCTCTGGTTCAAGCGCACCGACCAGAAGAAACGCTTCGGCCTGGCTGAAATCGGTCCGGCGGCCGCCTTTGTCACCAACCCTGAACTAGAATACGCCGACATCAAAAAAGCCCATCTGCCCGAAGAGCCGCGCCTGGGCGAATTTGCCAAAATGAACAACGAGCAGTTCCGCGTTTTTATGGCCGGGCTGGTGATTGACCTGATCCGCCTGGCTTCCGAAGCGGCGGCAGATGTGGAATTTTGGCAGGGGTTGGGGGAGTTGTTGAATCCGAAAAGCGGATAAGCCCTGTGAGGTTTTCCAAACCTCACAGGGCTAAAATATAAAACCTATCATCGAAAGGAGAATCTATATGACAACTCAAGAGTCTTCCGGCAGCAGCAGCGTGACCATCGGCAACGTCAGTGGGAATTTTCAAAACAATATTATTGGCGGTCGAGATGTCAGCAATGCGACGATCACCCTGGGCGGGCAGCCCACTGCGGCCAGTGAGCCGCCCACGCCTGAAAAGCTCAAGCAACTACTGGTCGAAATTCAGCAAGAGTTAGCCGCGTTAACGGCTCAGAAAGAGGCGCTGGCCCAAGTTTCCTCGGCGGCGCCTTACACCGCTCAAGGCGCGGAGGCCAGCGTCAAAGAAGCAGCCGCCAAGGCTGAGGGCGAGGTTGGCCCAGAACAGGCTAAATCCGTTCAGAAAAGTTTAACGGAGGCCACTTCTTTGCTGGGTGGTATTCTCGACGGGGCCAAAACTGTGGCTGAAAAAGCGGGGGAGGTTGGTCAGGCAGTCAAGCCCATTGCCGACACCCTGGCCCCCCTAGTCGAAAAGCTGGCTGTGGCCGCCCTGTGGGTCGGCAAGTTGTGGCTGATGGGCTAAAAAATGGCGTGATCTTGCGAGGTTTTGAGAACTTTCTACAACTCACCTGCTTCCAATCGCTCAAGGAACTGCTGGGTGCTTAGCATTACAACACGGTAGTTTACAAAGTTGACATCCCTTAAGCCCAGCTTATAATGAATTGTGGAAATTCCATATTATGGAGATATGTTGTGGCTGAAACACTTTTGACCGAAATCATTCGCCCTCTACGGCGAGGTCAACTGACCATTCCGGCTGAGTTTCGGCGGCGGCTGGGGATTACCGATGACAGCCTGCTTCAACTCACCCTGCGTGATGATAAAATTGAAATTACGCCGGTAGTGACCCGACCGGCTTCCGGTAAAAGTTGGGCGCAGGAACTTTACGCCATGTTTGCCCCGGTCCGCGCCGAAGCCGAAGCGATGGACGAAGCTGAGATTGACGCTTTGATAGACGAAGCTGTAAAAGAAGTCCGGTCTCAGCGCTAATATGCTCAAGGCTGTTTTTGATACCAATATTTTTCTGCGTGCGCTCATCAATCCTCATTCCCGCTGTGGTCGCTTGTTGAATGAACTGGCAATTGACTACGAGTTAATTCTGTCGCCG
This sequence comes from Anaerolineae bacterium, assembly GCA_023151115.1. The sequence continues at coordinate 27,614 of JAKLJP010000054.1, read as the reverse complement.
CCTATCATCTACGAGATATTAGAAGTTCTCCATCGGCCCAAGCTACGAGCAAAATTTCTCCAAATCACCCAACTTCAGATTGCTCAAATTATTACCCTTTTCGAACAGGCTAAAGTGGTCGAGCCCCCGGAGTTGCCCTCTGCCTCACGCGATCCCAAAGACGACAAATTTTTGGCCTGCGCGGTGCATGCCTCAGCCGATTACCTGGTAAGTGAAGACAAGGATTTGCTTGTATTGAACCCCTATCAAGGTATTCAGATTTGCCAACCTGCCGAATTTATTAACCGGTTAGAAGCTTGGCGAAGAGAGAATCGGGTATGAAAATCGCCCTGGCCCACGATTGGCTCAACCAGATGGGCGGCGCGGAAAATGTGCTGGAGCGGCTGGTCGAGCTGTATCCGGGCGCGCCCGTTTTCACCACCATCTACGGGCCGGCGCTAATGCCGGAGGCCTATCGCCGGTGGGATATTCGCCCCACCTGGCTCAACCGCGCTCCGGCCATTCACCGCCATCACCAGCCCTACTTGCCGCTTTACCCCCCGGCGGTCGAGAGCATGGACTTTTCCGGCTATGACCTCATTTTGTCCAACAAAAGCGGCTTTATTCACGGCCTGCGCCATACGGCAGAGCAACTACACATTTGCTACTGCCTGGCTCCAACCCGCTACGTTTGGGATTACGGCAGCTATGCTGCCCGCGAGGGCTTTGGCCGTTGGGTCGGCTGGCTGATCGAGCCGCTGATTCGGCGGCTGCGGCGGTGGGATTATGAAGCGGCGCAGGGGAGCGGAGGGGCAGAGGAGCGGAGGAGCAGGGAGGCAGGGGTTGACTACTTCATTGCGATTTCCACCGATATTCAAGCGCGGATTAAAAAATATTATGGACGTGACTCGGTCATCATTTATCCACCGGTGGACACAGGCTGGTTTCGCCCGTTGCCGCCCGGCCAGGTATCCGGCGATTTTTATCTCATCGTTTCCCGTCTGATCCCGTACAAGCGGATTGACCTGGCGGTGCAGGCGTTGACTCGCCTGGGCAAACGGCTGATCATTGTGGGTGATGGGCGCGACCGGACCAGGTTGGAGGCAATGGCCGGGCCAACCATCGAGTTCAAGGGCCGGCTGCCGGGGAACGAAGTGGCCGAACTGATGGCGAATTGCCGCGCCTTTTTGTTTCCCGGCTTTGAGGATTTCGGTATTGCCCCGGTTGAGGCTCAGGCGGCGGGAAGGCCGGTGATTGCTTTTGGCCAGGGCGGGGCGCTGGATACTGTTGTCGAGGGGCAGACCGGCCTCTTTTTCCGTGAGCAGTCGGTGGAAGCGCTGATCGAAACCATCACGCAGTTTGAGCGCACCTCCTTCGACCCCGCCGCCGCCCGCGCCAACGCCGAACGTTTCAGCGTCGAGCGATTCAAACAGGAGTTGGGCGCGTTTGTGGCGCAGAAGTGGCAAGAGTTTCAGAGCAGGGAGTAGGAAGTAGGGAGTAAGAAGTAAGGGAACAATCCCCTACTCCCTACTCCTTACTGCCTACTCCTTCATTTTGAGGTTACTGGTATTTGGCCTATACTTTGAGGCTCTATTTGCGCGAGTCGCCGGATGACAATGGCGCTGGGACGTGATAGAGTAAAGAGGTTGCCAGAGCATGGAGCTTAAACAGTATTGGCAGATCATCTGGAAGCGGGCCTGGATTCCGGCGTTGTTATTAATCGTCGTCGCTGCGGCCAGTTTGCTGACGGGCCAGACGCCGCCGCCGACCTACAGCACCTCCATGCGCTTTACGGTCGGGGTCAAGCCGCAAGAAGTGCCCGATCAATACACTTATGACAGCTACTATGCCTGGCTCTCGTCGGAGTACTTGGCCGACGATCTGAGCGCGATTGTCAGCAGCGGCGCGTTTGCGGCCGATGTCAACCGGCGGCTGGTCGAGATGGGCAGTCAGGCGCAGCTTCCGCCGGGCAGCATCGGCGGGGTGACAATTGCCGAAAAACAGCACCGTATTTTGCGGCTGAACCTCAGTTGGGGCAATGAGGCCGAGTTAGCCGAGATTGCCCAGGCCATTGTGACGGTGATGCAGCAAGACAGCCCCAAGTACCTGACTCAATTGGGCACACCCGGCGCGCTTATCAAGGTGATTGACCCACCTTCGCCGCCCGCCGCCAACCCGCCCTCGTTGACCCAAAGGCTCAACCTGCCGGTGCGTCTGTTATTGGCCCTGGTCGCCGGGCTGGCCCTAACCTTTTTGCTCGATTATCTGGATGACAGCATCCGCGGGCGGGCGGACCTGGAGGCAATGGGGGTCAGTGTGCTGGCCGAAGTACCGAAGGGGAGGCGATGAAACGTGAGGCGAGGAGGCGATGAGATTCGTAGCCTCGCGTCCTCGCCTCATCGCCTCCCCTGTGGTACAATGTAATAGAGAAAGGCAACTGTGATGGAAATTAACGATTATCTGAAAATTTTACGCAAACGGGGCTGGATTATGCTGGTTGTGGCGGCTATCGCCGCTGCCAGCGCCTTTGGCTTTAGCAAAATGCAGACGCCAATCTACAGCGCCAGCGTTAAATTGAGCGTCGTCCCGGCGCGCGCCACCGACTGGGGTTCCAGCAACAGCCTGAAAGACCTGCTGCGTAACTACGCCGAGAACATTCGTACCCATACCATGGCCACGACGGTTATTGACCGCGCCCAGCTTGATATGGACACGACCACCCTACTCGGCAAGCTCTTTGTCAACCCCGACAGCTCGACCTTCACCCTGGAAATCGAAGCCCGTGACCGTGACCCCAAAGTGGCGATGGACATGGTAGATACAATGGCTAAAGTGTTTATCGAAGACCGCGACCGCTGGAACCAGCAGCAGGACAAGCGCGACCGGATCGAAGTACGGATGCTGGACAGCGTGTACAATTTGGGTTACGAGCAATATTCGCCCCAGACCAAGATCAACACCCTGGCCGGCGGCTTGTTTGGGCTGTTGGTCGGCGCCATCGTCATCTTCTTTTTAGAGTGGCTGGAGTTGGACACCATCCGCACCCCGGCTGATGTCGAGCGGGCCATCGGCGTGGCCGTTTTGGGCGCAATCCCACCCATTTCTGGCGATACGCCTCATCCCGCCGGAGAAAAACGCCGCCAGCTTGTACCAGGGCTGCGCGGGTCAAATTAAGTAAACGGTAGACAGTAGACAGTAGACGGGGAGAGTTTAGCCCGGTCTTCGGTCTCCCGTCCCCGGTCATTCTCCAGAGTAACCTATGCCAACTGACGCGATCATCACCTTAACCGATCCCCGTTCCGCTGCGGCTGAAGCTTACCGCACCTTGCGGACCAATCTTGATTTTGCCGGGGTTGACCAACACCTGCGCACCCTGCTGGTCACCTCCGCCGCGCCCACCGAGGGCAAAAGCGCCGCCGTAGCCAATCTGGCCGTAGCCATGGCCGATGGCGACCGGCCCGTAATCCTGGTAGACGCCGACCTGCGCAAACCGGCCCAGCATACCCTCTTTGGGCTGGCCAATGAGCGGGGCTTTACCAATCTCTTTCGAGAGGACGACGCCTTCAAACAGCCGCCGCTGCAAGCCATCCCCAACACCAGCCTGCACGTGCTGACCAGCGGTCCCCTGCCGCCCATCCCCGGCCAACTGCTCGCCTCGAACAAGATGGCCGAAATTATGGCCCACCTGACTGGTCTGGCTGAAATTATCATCTTCGACGCGCCGCCGATTATTACGGTCAATGATGCTTCGCTGCTGGCCGCCAAAGTAGACGGGGTGCTGCTGGTGGTCAAAGCGGGCGGCACGAAGCGGGACCACGTCAAAGCGGCCAAAGATAGGCTGGCCAAAGTCAATGCCCGCTTGGTTGGAGCGGTCTTGACCCACGCCCAGGTAGATGCTACACTCCAATATACCTGACCAGTCGTAACCGGGAACTGACCCATGACCAATGACGAAAAACGCGAAATGCTGGAGTTGATGCGGCAAGTTGTCAAAGAGGAAGTGCCGCCCATTGTCCGTGAGATTGTCCGCGAGGAAACAGCCGACTTGCGGGCCGATGTCGCCGCCCTCAAAACCGATGTCGCTGGCCTCAAAACTGATGTCGCCACCCTCAAAACCGATGTCGCTGGCCTCAAAACTGATGTCGCTGGCCTCAAAACTGATGTCGCTGGCCTCAAAACTGATGTCGCTGGTCTCAAAACCGATGTCGCTGGTCTCAAAACCGATGTCGCTGGTCTCAAAACCGATGTCGCTGGCCTCAAAACCGATGTCGGCTTCCTCAAGGAAAAATCGGTTCAGTTTGAGCAAGAATTACGAGACATCAACGAAAATATCCAACATATTATTGACTTCTCCACCCGCGAATTTAACCAAATCAAAGGGCGTTTGGATAGCCTTGAAAACCGCATCACCAATCTGGAGCGGCGCTTTAGCTCTTTGGAAAATCAGGTCAAATGGGTCACCGATGCGATCTTGGATTTGCGGGCCGATTTAAAGAAACATCAGCAAGAGCATCAAAAATACCCCACTCACGAAGATTTACTCAAACTGGAAAGCCGGGTGGATCGGCTGGAGGCCCAATTAGCAAAACTGCTTGAGGAAAGGTAATTTTTCTCAATCCGTCTTGTTTGGCTCGTTCCCAAACTGAGTTGTCTTGTTCCCAAACTGAGTTTGGGAACAAGATAACAACGAGACAACAAGACAAACAGGTTTGTCACTATCATCCGGGGGACGCCCGTCGTCCCCCACTTTTATGCAAGGAACAGGAATCCCATGATTGACATCCACACTCACATTCTCCCTCACGTGGACGACGGCGCCCGCGACCTGACTGAAAGCCTGGACATGGCTCGAATGGCCGTAGCCGATGGGCTGACTCATTTATTTGCCACACCTCATCACCGCGATTACACCCCACTCTCCCGCCAGGAGGTAGGGGAGCGTACGGCTCAATTACAGGCTGAACTCGATCAAGCCGGCATCCCTCTGACCCTGCTCCCCGGCCATGAAGTTCGCCTGTATGATGACATGTTTGACGATTGGGATAATCACAGGGCCGGGCCGCTGGGCAGCAGTAAATACGTTTTGGCCGAGCCGCTTTTTAGCCATTACGACAGGCAGACCGATGCCATGCTTTTTGAACTGTTTGAGCGCGGTTACATCCCGATTATGGCGCACCCGGAGCGCATCCGGCCTATTCAGGACAATTTGGGGTTAATTGAGCCATTTTTGGCCGCCGGCGGCCTGACCCAAATTACCGCCACCAGCCTGACCGGCAATAACGACTGGCGAGCGAAAAAAGTTGCTGAAACGATGTTGCGCAACGGAATGGCCCATATCATTGCCTCCGATGCCCACCATTCCTATCACCGCCCGCCCACCCTCACCGCCGCGCGAGATGCTGCCGCCGCAATTGTAGGGCTGGAGCAAGCCACGGCCATGGTCAGCGCCCGCCCCCTGGCGATTGTCAAAAATGAGCCAATCGTCATTGCACCAGTATTTATTTGACAAAATAACACAGTAGCAGGTAGTAGAAGGGGTATCTATAATGGGACTATCATAGCCCAGGGCACGCTACCCCTGCTAAAAATAATACTCTGGCTACTGACTACTGATTACTGTTTTCAAGGAGGATTCTTCACCGTGAAAGGACTGATTCTGAGCGGCGGAAAGGGGACGCGGCTTTACCCGCTGACCTATACCAGCGCGAAACAACTGATTCCGGTAGCTAATAAGCCGGTCCTGTTTCGGGTTATCGAAGCCATCCGGGATGCCGGCATTAGCGATATTGGCATTGTTGTGGGTGACACGGCTGAGGAAATCAAGCGAGCCGTTGGGCCGGGCAAGCAGTGGGATGTCAATATCACCTATATTCCGCAGGATGCGCCGCTGGGTTTGGCCCACGCTGTCAAAATTTCGCAAGACTTTTTGGGCGACGATCATTTTGTGATGTTTTTGGGTGACAATGTGATCCAGGGCGGCATCAGCCCGCTGATTGCCCAATTTGCCAGCAGCAGTTATAACTCGCAGATTGTGCTCACCCAGGTTGAACAGCCCCAGCAGTATGGGGTGGCCCAGTTGGACGACCAGGGCCAGATCATCAAGCTGATCGAAAAACCCAAAGAGCCGCCCAGCAATTTGGCTCTGGTGGGTATTTATATGTTTGATGCCCACATCTTTGAGGCGGTCAACGCCATCAAACCTAGTTGGCGCGGCGAACTGGAAATTACCGATGCGATCCAATGGCTGGTGGACCGGGGTCACAAGGTCCATGCCTACATTCACCGCGGCTGGTGGATTGACACCGGCAAGCCCATGGATATGCTCGAAGCCAACAGCCGGGTGCTGGAAGAATTAAAGCCCGCCGTCGAAGGCTATGTTGACCGCGACAGCGAGGTAGACAGCCGGGTGACGGTCGAATCGGGCGCGGAGATTATTAACAGCGTGGTGCGTGGGCCGGCCATTATCGGCAAAGATACCCGCATTGTCAATGCCTACATTGGCCCTTTCACCAGTATTTATCACCACTGCCTGGTTGAGAACGCGGAAATCTCCCGCTCGATTGTCCTGGAACACAGCCAGATCCGCAATATCAACCGCCGCATCGAAGACAGCCTGATTGGCCGCCATGTGGTCGTCCATCGCTCGCCCATTCGCCCGCGGGCCTACAAATTCACCCTGGGCGACCATTCCCAATTGGGGCTGCTGGGCGATGAGAGTGGTTGATACTTCAAATTCTTATCCAACATAATCCAAATTATTACCCAATATACCAAATATATCCCAAATCAGCTTTGGGATATATTAATTATGGGAGTTTTAATTCGTTCAAGCAAGAAAGCATTTTTTATATCTACCGTCGGGGGGTATAATCAGATAAGTTCAATAGGTTTGCGCAGCAATTGTGCTTATTCTGAGGCTTAAAATTATGGCTGATTCTCAGGTCACAAAACAATAGATGATGAATTACAAAAATTCCAGGTATGAACTCCCCTTGAATAACACTGAACATTACGCGCTCCAAAAAATCAAGTCAACTATTACCACGCGATTTCCAGTGGAACGAATGGCGCTTTTTGGCTCGGTGGTGCGGGGAGAAGCGGATTATTTGGCTCCGGTTGGGGTTCAGTTTTTACAGTAAGGAGAAAAACTTTCATGCCCGAAATTATCAAGGCAGTTTATGAAGGTCACGGCCTGGTGCGGCTTGAGCAAGAACTTGAGGGGGTCCAACCCCAAGCACGGCTGTTGGTTTTAGTAGTGCCCGACCCGGATGATACCCAAACTAACGGCCTCCAGGCCCTGCGTAGCCAACTTCAAGCCTTTGAAACGCGCTACTCCATGAAAACCGCCGAGTTTTACCCACGTTTCTTGCGGGGTGAAATGGGTGATGAAGGAGATTTCATCGTTTGGGCTGGTCTGCAAGAATTACTTGAACGAATGGCACCTCAAACCCAGCCCCAATAACTCATTCACGATGACTATCTTTGATTATTTCGAGAGTTTACGACGCGGTATCCAACAAAATCATTCTATCGTCTCTGTTGAAGAACCTGTTACTGCCCAAGGCTTTGACCTATATCGGGGTCTCTTTCGGGCGCGGGTTTCTTTTTGGGATGGCTCTTTTCTAACCATTGATGAAGTTATTGACACAACAGCCGGCTATCCAGAAGTTTTGCGTTACGCTTACACTTATCTCAAAGGACCCGAGCATATTTTTCGCTATGATAACGCCCCTCATTATCCTGATTTCCCCACCTTTCCCCATCACAAACACATCGGCCCAAACGAAACTCCGCACCCCTCAGAAAAGCCGACGTTGAGCCAAGTTTTCAAAGAAATTGAACAAAAATTAAATGTGACTTAAGACCAGAGGGCTGACCATGACCTACCAACCCATCATCGGCATGGAAGTCCATGTCGAACTGAACACCCACAGCAAAATGTTTTGCGGCTGCAATGCCGACTTTTTTGGCGTGCCGCCCAATACTCACGTCTGCCCGGTCTGCCTGGGCATGCCCGGCGCGCTGCCGGTCATCAACCAACGGGCCATTGAATACACAATCATGATTGGTCTGGCCCTGAACTGCGACATCCAGCCGCACAATGTCTTTGCTCGCAAAAATTACTTTTATCCTGACCTGCCCAAAGGCTACCAGATTTCGCAGTATGAGCTGCCACTATGTTTGGGCGGCTATGTGGATATTGAAACCGGCGACGGCCAATCCAAACGCATCCGCATCCGCCGGGTTCACCTGGAAGAAGATACCGGCAAGCTGGTCCATGTTAACAACTACAGCCTGGTAGACCTGAACCGGGCCGGCGTGCCGCTGGTCGAAATTGTGACCGAGGCCGACATTCACTCGGCGGAAGAGGCCTACGCTTATGTGACTAAGCTGCGCCAACTGGTTCGCTATTTGGGCGTCAGCAGCGGCGACATGGAAAAAGGGGCCATGCGCTGCGAGGTCAACCTCTCCTTGATGGACGTGGCTACGGACAAATGGGGCACCAAAGTCGAAATCAAGAACCTCAACTCCTTCCGCTCGGTACGCAACTCGATTGCCTACGAAATCGAGCGGCAGGCCAAAGTGCTCAGCGGCGGCGGCGTCATCGAGCAGGTGACGATGGGCTGGGACGAAAACCGCAGCGTTACCGTGCTGCAGCGCAGCAAAGAGGGCGACACCGGCTATCGCTACTTCCCGGAGCCAGACCTGCCGCCGCTGGATTTGGACCCGGCCTGGATTGAACAGATGAGCGCCGGCCTGCCCGAACTGCCCGACCGCAAATTGACTCGTTATGTCACCGATTACGGCCTGAGCCAAAAAGAGGCCAGAATTTTGAGCGAAGACCGGGCCATCGCCGCGTATTATGAAAGTGTGGTGGCGGCAGCGGGTGATAAAACCACCGTGACCCCCAAACTGATTAGCAATTGGGTTTCCGGCGAACTGTTTCGACTGCTCGGCGAGCGAGGCGTCGAAATTGGCGAGGTCAAAATCAAGCCGGAGCATTTGGTGGCGCTGATTGACCTGGTCAACAGCAACGCCATCAACCAGCCGGCGGCCAAGCAAACCTTTGGCGTCATGTTCGATACGGGCCGGCCGCCGCTAGAGATTATCGAAGCGTTGGGTCTGCGCCAGATCAGCGATGCCGGCCAACTGACCGCCGTCGCCCAGCAGGTCATCGCCGATAACCCGGACCCGGTGGCCCAATTCAGGGCGGGCAAAGAGGCGACGCTCAAATTTTTGGTGGGCCAGGTGATGAAAGCCACACGCGGTAAGGCCAATCCTCAATTGGCGGAACAGGCCTTGCGCGAACAGTTGCAGCAATGACATGCGCCAGCGGACATGGTGACATTCATCACTGTTCAAGTTTCAGCAAAGCGGCTTATAATATGACCGTAATTGAATAGTTTGGACGCGCAAGGTGGCGCGTTCTGGCTAAAGGGACAAATAAAAGCAAGTTTCTTATTCAAGACAGAAGCGAACCATAACAAAATAAAGGTTCGCTTTTTTTGTGAGATTATCATAGAAAGGATTAAGTGATGTCCGAAAACAATCCATTTACCATAGCTCAGCGCCAGCTCGACGAAGCCGCCGCCATCTTGGGGTTAGACCCTGCTACCCACGCTCTGCTGCGCGAGCCGATGCGGGAATTAACCGTTACCATCCCCGTGCGCATGGATGACGGCAGCGTCCGCATTTTCAAGGGCTTCCGAGTGCAGTATAACGACGCACGCGGCGCTTGCAAGGGCGGTCTACGCTGGCATCCCGACGAAACCATAGACACCGTGCGCGCCCTGGCTGCCTGGATGACCTGGAAAACGGCGGTGGTGGACATTCCCCTGGGTGGGGGTAAAGGCGGCGTCGTTTGCAACCCCAAAGAGTTATCCCCCACCGAGCAGGAACGGCTGGCCAGAGGTTATATTCGAGCGGTGTGGAAAATTTTAGGCGAAAATACCGACGTGCCCGCCCCAGATGTTTACACCAATCCTCAAATTATGGCCTGGATGATGGATGAGTACAGCCTGATTCGGGGCTACTCGGCGGGGGGGTCAATTACCGGCAAACCGCTGGCCCTGGGCGGGTCAGCCGGACGTGAGGACGCAACTGCACGGGGCGGCATATACACGGTTCGAGAAGCGGCCAACGTTCTTGGCTTTAATCTCAAAGGGCAAACCGCCGCCATTCAGGGCTATGGCAATGCCGGTCAGTTTGCCCACCAGTTGGCCCAGGAGATGCTGGGGCTGCGCGTTGTGGCCGTGTCGGACTCCAAAGGCGGCGTTTTTCAAGAAGATGGCCTGGGCGTTGAAGCGACCATCCGGCACAAAAAGGAAACCGGCTCGGTAGTGGGTATGCCCAACACCACCCCCCTCAACAACAAAGAAATTTTAGAGATGGACGTGGCTGTGCTCTTCCCCTCGGCCCTCGAAAATGTGATTACCGAAGGAAACGCCGGCAATATCAAGGCCAAAATTGTGGCCGAACTGGCTAACGGTCCAACCACGCCCGAAGCCGACAAAATCTTGCATGAACACGGGGTGTACGTTATTCCCGACTTTTTGTGCAATGCCGGCGGGGTAACGGTGAGTTATTTTGAGTTAGTGCAAAACGCCTATGATTATTATTGGTCCCGAGAAACCGTCTATGAACGGTTGGACGCCAAAATGACCGCCGCTTTTCAGGCAGTTCATCAGATGGCCCAGGCAAAAAAAGTCCACAATCGTTTGGCCGCCTACCTGGTGGCGGTTGAGCGCGTGGCCGAAGCTGCCAAATTACGGGGATGGGTTTAAATCTGAGGCAAGACACTACTACTCAGCCTCATGTCATTTCGAGACCGAAGGTCGAGAAATCCCCAGGGTGCAACGGTTAAAAGCAAGGTGTTGGGGATTTCTCCCTGCGGTCGAAATGACATGTCTGAGCAATTACAGCAGGACGCTCCTTTTTGGGCCGCTTGGGGAGAAGCCCAAAAAGGAGCGTCCTGGCCCGGTTACTTTTCTATCTGGTTTGTCACGTGGAATTCGGTGTTCAGGGAGTTCTGGCCAGAGGCGTTCTCGCGCAAAATGGTATCGCCAGAGGCAGGCAAAGGAGTTGTTGAGACCTGTTGTAAACCGATGTTGATTAATACACCAATAACAAGTGCTTTAATAATAAGATAAACAGTTTTTTCTAACATTGAATTTTCCCACAGCCGTTAGAATAGTGACGCCGGAAAAAAGCCGCTTTCTCAAATCATTTTACTGCCAGCCTTTCCAAAAATACAATATGCAATAAGTCCTGATTATAACCTGGCCAAAAACTGCCCTTTTCGGGTCTGGGCCAAATTCCTTATTTTTGCTCTTGCGGCCTCCCTTTAAGAATGATATACTATTGTTAAGTTTGCGGAAACATTTGATTGTCTTGAGCAGTCAGTCAGGATTGGGATGGACGTTAAAATTCGCTCCATCAACACATTAACCGATTTACGTAAATGCCACGAGATTCAACGGGCCACCTGGGGCTTTACCGATTTGATGGTTTTCCCCTATACCCAACTCATCTCGGTGGCCCATAACGGCGGGGTGCTACTGGGGGCTTATGTGGGGGGCGAACTGGTCGGTTTTGTATATGGGTATTTGGGCATGTCAGGCTCAAAGCTGTATCACTTCTCGCAGCGCATGGGCGTTTTGCCCCAATACCAGGGCATGGGCATTGGCATGAAGCTCAAACTGGCTCAGCGTGACCAGATGCTGCGGCAGGGGATTGACCTGATTGTATGGACTTATGACCCGCTGCTGGGCAAAAACGCCACCCTCAACATTGAAAAGCTGGGCGGAATTGTGCGCCACTACGCCCGCGATATCTACGGCGCGGTTAATAATCCGCTCCAGGTCGGCCTCTCCACCGACCGCTTTCTGCTGGAATGGGAATTGATGAGCGACCGGGTGCGCGAGCGCATCCGCAGCAACAAGCCGCGTCCCCGCGCTGAAGATTGGCTCAAAGCGGACCAATATCGCTTTGTCAACTTTGCTTCCTGGGAAGGTAATTTGCCCCGCCCCATGGCCCAGGATTTGGAAATGGACGACGACGTGCTGCTGGTCCAAATTCCGCCCGACCTCAATGCCATCAAAAAGGTGGACCTGGGCATTGCTCGCGGCTGGCGTGAGTCGACCCGCGATATTTTTGAAACCTACTTCAAACGCGGCTACGTTGTCACCGGCTTTGCCCGTAGTTCCGAACCGCAAATGCCCAATATTTACCGCATGGAGCGCATAACCCTACCCACCACCTCCGACTTTTCCTCGTGGGAAACCGGCGTCCGCGACGAGTAAACAGCCTTCCAACCATAAGTTCTTTTTAAAATTCTCTAATAAGGCAAGCTGTGTTATTATTAGAGATTAATTGAAGGAACTTTGTTCATGGAAGAAAATCTTACCTCTCTCTCATTACCAGGCCCTGCTGAAAATTTAATCATTAGATTAGTGACCCACGCCGACCTGCCTCACGTGGCCCATGTGGCCCGCATCACCTGGGATGCAACCTACAACCAAACCATTGCCCCTGAAAATCGGCAGGATTTTTTGGAGCGCTCCTACCGGCCCGAAAATCTGGCCGATGCGGTCAACGCCCCAGGCCACTGGTTTTATGTAGCCGAGTTGAATGGGGAAATTGTTGGTTTTGGCCATTTTTTGCAGCGCTACCACCCCACTCAGCGCCGGGCTGAGTTAGTCCGGCTGTACGTTTTGCCGGAATATCAGCATGTGGGCATTGGCACGGCTATGCTCAAAACCGGCTTTGACGCATTGGCTCAAGCCGGGATGCAGCAATGTTTTGTCTCGGTGCAGGCCAGCAATAGCGCCGCCCGCAAATTTTACGAAGGACATGGATTTGTGTTTCACCAGAATCACGGCCAGTTTTTGGGCACCCAAATTGTGATCATGGCCGAGTACACTCGCCCTATCACCGCCGCCGATATGGAACGATGAGCCAACTTCTAAACTATCTGCGCCAACAACAGCCGGCAATGGTCGAAATGCTGGCCCAGTGGGTCAACCAGGATTCGCCCACCTATCACAAAGCGGCTGTGGATACAATGGGCCAGGTGATGGCCCATGCCTTTGTCGAAGCCGGTGGAACATTGACCGCCATTCATCGCCAGCCCGAACTGGGCGATCATTACACCATTACTTATGGTCAAGACGACCGGCAAATCCTGGTCCTCTGTCATTTTGATACGGTTTGGCCGCTCGGTGAAGCCCAAAAGCGCCCCTTCGCCATCGAAAATGGTCTCGGCAAAGGCCCCGGCGTTTATGATATGAAGGCCGGCACGTTGAATGGTTTGTTTGCGCTGAAAGCGATTCAACGGTTGGGCTTGCAGCCGCAGCACAAGTTGGTCTTTTTGCTCACCAGCGATGAAGAAATCGGCAGCCCCACCTCCCGTGAATTGATTGAAGCCGAAGCCCGCCGCAGCCGCTACTGCCTGGTGCTGGAAGGTTCGCGCAACGGGCCGCTAACCACCTGGCGCAAAGGTGTGGGCCGTTTTGACATGGAAATTACCGGGGTGGCTGCGCATGCCGGGGTTGACCCCGAAAAAGGCGTCAGCGCGGTGGAGGAGTTGGCCCGCCAGATTCAAATTTTGCATGGCTTGACCGATTTGGGCCGGGGCGTCACGGTCAATGTGGGGGTAGTGACCGGCGGCGAACGGCCCAACATCATCGCCCCCTTCGCTCGCGCCGAAATTGACCTGCGGGTGGTCACTCGCGCCGATGGGGAAGCATTGACCCAGAAGATTTTAGGGTTGCAGCCGCAGTTGCCCGGCTGCCAGATACAAGTGACCGGCGGCATCAACCGCTGGCCCTTTGAAGAAACGCCGGGAGGGCTGGCCCTGTTTGAAAAAGCGCAAGCCATCGCCAGAGAATTGGGCTTTGAGGTAGACAAAATCGGCTCCGGCGGCGGCAGCGACGGCAACTTCACCTCGGCGCTGGGTGTGCCGACGCTCGACGGACTGGGGGCGTTAGGCTACGGCGCTCACGCGCTGTCGGAATATGTTGTCTTAGACGCCTTACCGCTGCGGGCGGCGTTGGTAGCGGAATTGATGGTAAGGTTGAAGTGATGCCCTCAGATAATGATGAACAGCGCACAGGAACATCTTGCAGCCGGTCAGACCGCGCTCAAAACTGCTGACTGGCTCAAAGCCAGAGCCTGCTTTGAAGCCGCCCTACAAGCAGAAGACAGCCCCGCAGCCCACGATGGACTGGGTATAACCCTGTGGTGGCTCAATGAGATTGAGGCCGCCCACCAACATCGCACCACCGCTTACATTCAATACAAAAATCGTCAGGATTTTCGCCCGGCCGCGCTTATCGCAGCGTGGCTGGCGCGGGAACAGGTTTTCCTGCACAGCAACGTGAGCGCCATGAAAGGCTGGTTTGCCCGCGCCGAGCGTTTGCTAAACCAGGCTGGGCCTTGCGCTGAACAAGGATGGTATCTGGTTTTCCGCGCCTCGATGCTGGACGCACCGTCCCCTCTGGAGCAGGCCGCTCTGCAAGCCATCCAGCTTGCCCGTGAGTTCAATGACCCCGACCTGGAAGCGGTCGCCCTGGCCTTTTGTGGCATCGCTCGCGTCTCTTTGGGACGAGTAGAGGAGGGGATGACCGACCTGGATGAGGCTATGGCCGTAGCGACGAGCGGGGAGATGGGCAGTTTCATGGCGGTCAGCGAGATCTTCTGTGTTCTGCTCTCCGCATGCGCCTTGGTGGGCGACCTGGCGCGCACCGAACAGTGGTGCCGCACCGCCGCCGAATTTGCTCAACGCCACTACTGTACCTTTCTCTCCGCTTATTGCCGTACCACCTACGGCGGTTTACTGACCGTCATCGGGCGCTGGGGTGAGGCCGAAACGGAACTTATGGAAGCTATTCAGGCTTTCGACCAGGGCCACCGAGGGTTACGCGTTCACGCGGTTCTCAAGCTGGCCGACCTACGAGTCTGTCAGGGGAGACTGGAAGAAGCCGAAATTTTGCTGGCCGGATATGAAGACTACGGCATGGCAGCAGCGCCGCTGGCTCGTCTCTATCTGGCCCGCGGCGAGGTACAACTCGCCCGGGCCGTACTGGAACAAGCGCTTGGCTCGTTGCCGCTGCTGGATCGCCTGCCCCTCCTGTTGCTGCTGGTGGATGTGTTGCTGGCCTTAGGTGATGTGGCTGCCGCCAAAAACGCGGCCGAGGAAGTAACAAACCTGGCCCGGCAGGCCGGTAGTGATTTTCTGCTGGCGCAGGCCGAACTTGCCCAGGGTCAAATCAAATGGCACATAGGCGAGTCTGACGCCACCCACTCCTTTCAAGCTGTATTAGAGCGATTACGGCTTTATGAGCAGTCACTCCTGGCGAGTCGTGCCCGGTTAGCTATGGCCCGCGCCTTGAAGGATAACGACTGGGCCGGCGCGGTCACATGGGCGCGAGCAGCACTCGCTTCCTTTGAACGCATCGGGGCCACGCATGAGGCCGCCGAAACAGCGCATTTACTACGGCAATTGGGGGTAACCGGACGAGTCGGACCACGCCAGCCTGAGCTACTCACCCAACGAGAGGCCGAGGTTTTGTCGCTGGTGGCCCAGGGTTTGACCAATCGTGAAATTGCGGAGCGGCTGGTGATTAGCGCCAAAACCGTGGAACACCACGTCAGCCAGATTCTTGGCAAATTGGGCCTGCGGAGCCGCGCCGAAGCCGCTGCCTTTGCCGTCCGCGGAGATACGTAGATATGGTTCTCCAGAAAAGTTTTCGCTACTGAAACAGGTAGCAAGGTAGCATGTAGCAGGCCATAAGTTTGCTACTTTGCTACCTGCTACCTTGATTGTTGGGAAAGAATTTTTTTCTGGACATCTATATTCTCAAAAATGAGGGGGGTAAATAGGGGACATCCCCGATGCGCCTACTCATCAGGCTGCCTATAATCATTGCAGGTTTCAAAAATATTTAAACAGGAGAAACGGCAATGATACAGGAACAGCAATTAACGGCATCCATTTTAGAAAATCAACAGGGACGAGCGCTGTGGCATTTCAATGCACTTCTCACCTTTAAGGCGCTGGGCGCGGAAACCAATGGTCAGTTCTGGGCTTTGGAAGGTTTAGCCGACTCGAACATGGCCGTCCCTTTACACGCGCACAGTCGAGAGGACGAAATCTGGTACGTCCTCGAAGGGGAGATTGCCTTCACTGTTGGCAATGAGACGCAAATTGGCCGGCCGGGTAGTTTTGTTTACATTCCGCGCCATGTGCCACATACGTTTCAGATTCGTTCAGCTACGGCGCGTTGGTTTGGCATTGGACTGCCGGCGGGCCTCGATGAGTGGTTTTTTGAGACCGGGGAGCCGGCCCAGGCGCTCACTCTGCCGCCTCCACCCGCCAGTCCACCCGATGTTGAGGCCATTATTGCCAGTCTGAAAGCGTATGGGACAGAGACGCTGGGGCCGCCCCCTGAAGCCTAGTACACTTGGGTGGAAGTAAGTTTACAGTTTGTAGTGGCGACTTTAGTCGCTTAACTTGCCCAAAACGACTAAAGTCGTTACTACAACCTGTAAGGTCATTTATGCCGCGATGTACTAATCAGTTTTTAATATCTCGGCCTGAATTTGTTCAAAGCTAGAGCGCCAGGAAACAAGCATCCTATCCAACTCTTTCTTAAACTTCGCTCCCTGTTCCTCATTGGCCTCTTGTAGCTGCTGAAACTTTTGCTGGACCTCTTCCAGGCCGCGAGCCAACCTTTTGAATTGCTGCTCATAATCAAGGTTGCCTTTAACTCCTGCTTTATCAAACTTATCTTTTAATTTGCCAATGCCAGCCTGCCATTCATTGAGCTGCGCTTCAACATTTGTTTGGTAACGTTCTTTTTCCGTCATGTTGTTTCCCTTATGGTTAGATTGCCTCTCAAAAGCTTAACACCTTTGCCCCCAGGCCGTCTATACCCTACTGGATGATTGAGGAAACAAAAAAGAGCTATAAAATATAGCTCTTTTTGGCAGATTATTTTAAGGTTATCCGCGTAACAAAATCAAACAGAAAATGTCTTTATCGGGCTGTAACTCCGGCGATGGAGGCAGCAAGGGCCAAGGCTGGCTAACGCCGCTTGGTGAGCCGGTGTGCCATAGCCTTTGTGCCGTTCAAAAGCGTAACCGGGATATTGTTGGCTAAGTTGGACCATCAAACGGTCGCGCGTTACTTTAGCCACCACCGAAGCAGCCGCGACACTCAGAGAAATTTGATCGGCTTTGGGGAAGGCATCCTGGGGCAAATTGACGGCGGGCAGCCACACGTGGTCAAGCAGGAGGTAATCGGGGGGCAGGCTTAGTTCGGCCAGGGCTTGCTGCATGGCCTGACGGGTCGCTTCGAGTACATTCACCTCGTCCACCAGCTCGGCCGGGGCCAGCCCTACTCCTACAGCTAACGCCGTTTGCTGGATCATCCCAAAAAATTGTTCGCGCTCGGCGGCGGTCAACCGTTTAGAGTCGTCCAGACCGGCCAAATGCTCCACCAAACCAGGCCGGTCCAGCGGTAAAATCACCGCCGCCGCCGCCACCGGCCCGGCCCACGCCCCTCGACCGGCCTCATCCACTCCGGCTATAAAACAAAAGCCCTGCTCGCGCAGGGCTAGTTCTTTGCGCAAAGTGGGCAAAGAAGGTTGGAAGGTTGGAAGATCGAAAGCCATATTTCTATCTTCCATCTACTATCCTCTATCTTCTGTCTTTAGGGTAGGCGCTTTTCTTTCAAGCGAGCCGACTTGCCGCTGAGAGAGCGCAGATAGTAGAGCTTGGCCCGGCGCACTTTGGCGTGGCGTAACACCTCAATTTTTTCGATGCGCGGGGAGTAATAAAGGAAGGTGCGTTCTACCCCAATCCCGTGGGCGGCAATACGGCGGACGGTAAAGAATTTGTTCATGCCCCCGCCCCGAATAGCCACCACGATACCCTGAAAGACCTGGATACGTTCGCGGTTGCCTTCGACAATGCGCACGTGGACGTTGACCGTGTCGCCGGGGCGCAATTGGGGACGTTCTTCTTTGATTTGTTGAGCGGCTTGATATTCGATTGCCTGAATTAAATCAACTGCGTGAGCCATTGGATCATACCTCTTTATTAGCTTTGAAAAAGCGGCTCACCCGTAAAACGTAAAACGTGAAACGTAATACCACTTCGCTGGTGAGTCATTACGCCTGACGTTTTGTGTTTTATGATCAGCCCTTTATTTTGTCGGAAAATGTTTTATCTTACAAAAAAAGTGCTGGCTTGTCGCCAGTCACGAAGGAGGATTATAGCATGGGATTTAAGAGTCAGGCAAATTAGAACTTAAAATTCCATTGTTAGTCTCAATGGCAGCTTGGGAATTTTCAAGATTTAAACAGTCAAAACGTGTTGCGTCTTGCGTGAAATGAACGGAACACGCAAGACGCAACATGGATTGAACAACTATTTTCTTGCAACTACTTTAATCTACTTGGGCATTTTAACTAGGGCGTCATAGGCTGAAGTATAGTAGACGCTAAAGTAACCCAACTCTGTGACGGGCGTAGTCAGGCTGTAATCCAAATTCCAGAGAATCATGGGGCCAACCCAACCCTGTTTTTTGCCCCACAGGTAGGCCTCAACCAGCCACCTGGCCCGTTCGACAGGGGTATTATCCAGAGCATACATATAGCCGGGTTGAGGACTATCGCCCACGGCCCAACCAAATTCGGTGATCGCAATAGCTTTGCCACCATCGCCGTTGGCAACCATCACTTCACGATAGGCTTCCATGGTACCCAAAAAGCACCAACTGTGGTGGCGATTAATAAACGGTTCGAGGAAGGAGTCAGCCCCCGCTTCTTCGGCGGTGACGGTGCGCCAATCGGCCAGGGCCGGACAGTTGTACCCGGCGGGATGCGCTCCCAAAGCATCGAAATAATCCTTGACGCCGCTGGCATACATTTGCTCAAGATATTCTACATCGTCAATCGCCAGGTCAGCCACGTTGCCTGCCGGGGTCAAGCCGCCGCTGATGACCAGCATTTCTGGATTGACAGCTTTGATGGCCGGATAAGCCTGCTGCAAGAGCTGAACGTAATTGGCCGCGTTCATCCGCCCCTTGCCCCCGGCTTTGTACCAGAGATTTTGCTCATCCCAAATTTCAACAGCTTGAACTTTGCCGCGATAGCGCTCCGAAACTTGGGCTACGAATTCGGCATATTTGGCCGGATCGGCAGGGGGTCCTTCAACCATTTTATCGTCGTCAGCCGGACGCGCCCAGTCCGGCGCTTTGACAATGGAGAGCATCACTTTTATATTTTTGGCCGCATAGGCGTCAATGACTTGATCCCAGGCAGCCCAATCATAATTGCCCTGCGTAGGCTCAACTGTCTTCCAGGGCATTTGAAATTTGACCCACTCAAAGCCAAGTTCCTCAATGGAAGAGAGGTTAAGTTCGGCATCTCCATTCGGGTCGGCTTGAATACCATAACCAAAAGGTACAGTCGGCCCCACCTCACCTACCATTAGCTCCATCAGCCGAAGGCTGCTATCCGGGGTGGGATTACCTTCGCTCTGCACCGAGAGACGCTCGCCGGTGACGCTGTTATACAGTCCCACCTTTAAATCATATTTCCCGTCAGACAGATTTTCGACGGTCAGGATGTGGTGTTCATCTTCGACAAGCTGCCCCGGCGACCAGCGGCTGGTAGGGAATTTGCCTTGCCCCGGCGGACTGTCTTCCTGGGCCAGAAGCAATCCGTTGACATCGGTCAGGTGGATAAAGACCGTATAATTGTTAGCCACTTCCTGCACGCTGCGCCAGTAGAGGGTCAGGTCAATAGCTTCCTTACTTTCCAATTTGTAACCCACCAGTTCGATTTCGTGATTGAATACGGCTGACACCGGCACAACCCCGGCGGGCAAGTCAGGCATATCCGGCGCAGAAGCATCAACGAGCATTCCCTGCACAATAACCTGTCCTGCCGCAATGTCGGTTCTGGCGATTTTGCCCACTGTTTCAGTTTCACCAGAGATAAATCCGGTGGGTAAGTGAGAGGTCGGCCAACTGCGTTCACCAATCGAGCCGGGCACAAATTCCGCCCCCCGGCTGATTGGCTGCAAGGCCACCACCACCGTCGTCGTTTCAACCTTATTGGCCTCGGCAACCGGCAAGTTCACGCCTTCCGCTGGCGCAACCTGCTGCGCATCCCCAGTCACACGATAACCGAGGTCCGGCCAAACGGCCAAAGCAGCGGCGCTGATAATAACGACTAAACTGATTACAAACGCAAAGATAAAGCCTTTGGTCACGGTATTCCTCCAGGTGTAACGTATATTTTTTACATCAGTTTTAAGCTCAGCCAGCAGGGAAGGCGACTCCCACACCGTCGAAGATGGGTTTTTGGCTGGGACGCCGTTCTGTAATGATACCGGCTCGAGTTGAGCCTGGAGTCGCTTAAACGCCAACACTGCCGAGGAGGGGGCAGCCGGCGTCAAAGCAGCCAAAGCCTGGTGAACCTGCTCCTTGGTCTGGCGTAGTTGCTCCAGCCTGGCCTGCACCTCCGGCGAGCCGGACAGCCATTGCTCCACCTGCTCACGCTCCGGCGGCGCAAGTTCCCCGTCCAGATAAGCCCCTAACAAACCTTCATCTACGCCCATCGTTTACTTCTCCTCACCAAAAACCAGCCGATACTTCTCCCTAAACACTCGTTCCGCCCGCGTCAGCAGCGAGCCAATTGAGCCAGGGGCGACCTCCAGCGCTGCGGCCAATTCCGCATACGACAGGCCGGTGTGGCGCAGTAATAATAATTTGGCATCGCGGGATTTCATCTGTAACAAAATCTGGCGGACGCGGGCCTGGGTGTCCTGGCTTTCGACCAATTGAGCCGGGTCGGCCAAAGCGGCGCTGAAAGGCCAGAGACGCGCAAATTGCTCCTGCCAAACTGCACGGCGCTTCTGGCTGCGCAAAACATTGTAACCTTCATTGATAGCCACTCGATAGAGCCACCCGGCAATGTTGGTCTCATCGCCGTGCAGCCGCAGCCGCTCCGGGGCATGGTACAGCTTGAGAAAAGCCTGCTGCGCCATATCCTCGGCATCGGCTTTGTTGCCCAACAGCGCGAAGAGGGCCGCATAGACCCGTTCATAATGCCTCAGGAACAGCGCCTCGAAGGAGGCATCGTCCCCAGCCTGAACCTGGATTAACAACTTGGTATCGGAAAGCGCTGTCTGATCAGACAAGATTGTGGCTGGTTAACCTCCCTGCTTTCTGGATATAAAACACCGTTGGGAGGGAAAATAGGACAGGTAATGATAGGTGATGCGTGAATTTTACGCATCACGCATCACCTATCACCGTTAAGGAGTAACTTCATCTTCTGAGGAATCTTGAAGGGTCGCCAAATACTTCCGATCCGCCTCGCTCAACTTGGCTTCGGCCAGCAGATCGGGGCGGCGGGCCAGGGTGCGGGCCAGCGCTTGCTGCCGCCGCCATTCGCTCAATTTGGCATGGTGGCCGGACAGGAGAATATGGGGCACGGTGTGGCCGCGATAGTCGGCGGGGCGGGTGTAGTGGGGATATTCGAGCAGGCCGGCGGAGTGGGAGTCGTTGGCCGTAGCTTCCGGGTCGCCCAGGACGCCGGGGATCAGGCGGGTCAGCACATCCACCAGAACCATGGCCGCAATTTCTCCGCCGGAAAGCACATAATCGCCAATGGAGAGTTCATCGGTGACCAAAAATTGGCAGACCCGTTCATCCACGCCCTCGTAGCGGCCACACAGCAGCAGCAGGCGCTCGTGAACGGCCAATTCACGGGCGACGGCCTGCTTGAGCAATCGGCCCTGGGGAGTCAGCAGAATAATGGGCGGATAGCCCTGCTGCAACAGCGGCCGGTAGCCGTCGGGGGGTATCTCGACGCCCAAAATAACCTCGACCGCATTAAAAATCGGCTCCGGCTTCATAATCATCCCGCCGCCGCCGCCGTAAGGAGTATCGTCGGTAACGTGGTGTTTGCCGGGGGCATAGTCGCGGATATTGTGCAGGACGATTTCCACATGGCCCATGTCGCGGGCGCGGCCAATAATGGTGGCGTCAAAAACGCCGGCAAACATTTCAGGGAAAAGGGTAAGAATATCAAAACGCATAAATGATCCACCCCCTCCCCCTTTCAGGGAGAGGGTTGGGGTAGGGGTGCGGTCATTTTACCACAGAATCAGCCCTGCCGGAAGTTCACAAAGCCCTGTTTTTATGGTAAAATCAGTGTCACATTTGGATTAAGCTTTCCCCCTCAATGCTTCACCCATCATTAGGTTGCACGCTAATATAAGCTATGCTAAACTGAGTAGCACTTTCAGGGACAAGAACAAGATCATGAGCAATCAGCAGCCTGATAATATTACGAACAGCTTGCGTTTGGGGATTGAAGCCGCCCGCACCGGCCGTGAAAACGAGGCCAGGAGCCATCTCATTGCGGTGCTTAAACAAGACCCCAACAATATCCCGGCCATGCTCTGGTTAGCCTTTGTTTTGCCTGCCCCTCAAGATACTATCCGCCTGCTCAAGCGCGTCCTGGCCCTCGACCCGGACAACGAGCGGGCCAAAGCCGGGATTCGCTGGGCCAGGGTGCGGCTGGGCCTGCCGCCGGAGCAAACCGAGGCCGCTGCTCTGGAAAGTCCTACCACCTATGCTCAAACCGACGCCGATCCAACGGAGGAGAGCGGCGAAGACTCCATCCGGGCGCTGTTACTTTCCGAAGAAGTGCAGCAGCGTTCCAAAAAGGGAGCGCTAGCCCATCGCGCCCGCCGCACCATCAATCCATTTCTGGGCATCTTTCTAATCAGCGGGGCGTTGGGCCTAATGGCAATTGGACTGGGAGCGTTGTTGTTTGTGCCGCCTGAAACATTGGCTGCCTGGATGCCCGCCTATCACAACTCACCCACCCACGCCAACATTCAAACAGCCGCTCCAATCTCTGCGCCGGCAAAGCCTGCTATCCCTGCTGCTGTCCCCAAAAGCGTGACCAAAAGCTTTTCTTCGGCGGCCGATACCATCCTTATGCCGGAGCCGCCGCCCCACATCTACCGGCCCCCGGCTGAAAGCGACCTGGCGGTATCAGCCAGTAAGGCTGAGCCAACTGCGACAGCTTCACCCTCAGTAGACGAGACGCAGCCAACTTCCCTTCACCCCCTCCAACTGATTGGTCCGGTGGGACCCTTTGTGCCCGAACCGGTGGATAAAGCCTCGCTGGCCCATCAGCCCGCTTACCCCGGCGAAAAGTGGATCGAGGTCAATGTGACCACCCAACAAGTGACCGCCTGGGAGGGCGATGTGCCGGTAATGACATTTACCGTTTCTACCGGCTTACCCAACACCCCAACCGTTTTGGGTAAGTTCAACATCTATTGGAAACTAAAATCCACCTTGATGGTCGGTTATGATTATTACCTGCCCGAAGTGCCCTATACGATGTACTTCTATGCCGGTTACGCCCTGCACGGCACTTACTGGCACAGCAATTTCGGCCAGCCCATGAGCCACGGCTGCGTCAATTTAGAAACAAGCCAGGCGCAGCAACTCTTTGACTGGGCTGCGCCCGTCCTCCCCCCTGGACAGACCGAAGTCGTTGCCAGCGCCGATAACCCCGGCACGCTGGTCGTCGTCCACGAGTAACCTATATCCATTATTAAATTTGCACCATTTGTCTATTCGTGACATTCGTGATTTAAACAGCCAGGTAGCTGGATTGTGTTTCACGCCTCACGCTTTACGCCGGGTAGATTTGTGGTAGAATACCCCCAAGATTAATTTCTCAATAGAAAAAAGGAAGAGAACTGATGTTAAAACGATTTCAGCCTGGGGTAGTTGGGCTGGCCGGCTTGCTTTTGTCAAGCTTGCTGTTGGCGGCCTGCGGCGGCGCGGCTGAGTCTGTCACCCCAGAACAGCCGGCCCCTGCTCAGAGCCAGGCAACCACTACGGGCGCAGGCGAAGCGGCCGCCCCCACGAGTCCAACCACCGAGGTTACAGAGACGACTGCCGCCGAAGAACCCACAGCCACTGCCGCCACCACCCAGGCGGTGGAGGTTTCTGCAGCGCCGGCGACGTGCCAGCCCGTAGATATTCCCACCAATACCTTGATTGCGCCGGTATCGGATGAGGAATGGTCTAAAGGTCCGGCCGATGCACCAGTCACGGTAATCGAGTATGCTGACTTTCAATGCCCTGGTTGCGCCGGAATTTTTCCCACAGTGGAGAAACTCAAGACAGATTACGGCGATGACCTGCGTATTGTTTTTCGCCACTTTCCGCTGTTGACCATTCACGACAAAGCGATGATTACTGCCGAAGCCGCCGAAGCTGCCGGCGCTCAGAGTAAGTTTTGGGAAATGCACGACTTGCTCTTTGAACGGCAGGATACGTGGAGTTCCACCCCTCAAGAGGATATGGTCGAAGTGTTGGTGGGTTATGCCCAGGAAATTGGGCTTGAGGATATAGACCAGTTTAAGGCAGACCTGGAAAAACATACCTACCAGGCCAAAATTCAGGCCGCTTATGACTCGGCGGTTAATTCTCAGTTAAGCAGCACTCCCAGTTTTGTGATTAACCAGGTAGACTATCCGGCCCAGAACTTTGGCTTAACGTATGAAGGGCTAGATGCCTTTATCAAGCTCATCCTGTTGCGCGAAACCTGGTTCGATCGGCCGGAACAAGTGATTGACCCGGACAAACAATATACTGCCACCGTCAAAACCGAAAAGGGTGATATTGTTATCGAGCTCTACGCCGATACCGCCCCGGTCAATGTCAACAGTTTTGTCTTTCTGGCCGAAAATGGCTGGTACAAAGACGTCACTTTTCATCGTGTCTTGCCCGGCTTTGTGGCCCAGGGTGGCGACCCCACCGGGCTGGGTATCGGCTTCCCCGGCTACCGCTGCGGCGATGAGGTAAGCTCCTCGCGTACGTTTGATGGGCCGGGTGTGGTTTCGCTGGCTAACAGCGGCCCCAACACCAACGGCAGCCAATTCTTTATTACCTATGATGCCGTGCCGCAGTTGAACGAAGGCTTTACCATCATTGGTCGCGTAGTTGAGGGGATGGATGTCGCTGAGGCTATCACGCCGCGCGACCCGCAAACTACCCCCGATGCACCTCCCGGCGATACAATTTTAGATATTACCATCGAGGAAAAAGGTTAGGCGGGTCATTAATCATCAAAGAAAAATGAAAACGCCCCAAAATCGGGGCGTTTTTAGTTACCCAAATGATTTTCAGAGGAGGACTCTTTATGGTGTCATTTTTCACCCGCACTGTTTTCCTGGTGGCCCTGGCTCATTTCACCATTGAGCTGTGTGGCAATTTTCTCCCCGTCCTCTATCCGATTTTGATTAACACCCTGGGCCTGACCTACAGCCAGATTGGGATCATTGCCCTTGTCGCCGGGTTGAGCGAAGCCCTACCCCAACCGGTCTTTGGCTACCTCAGCGATCAGTGGGGGGCGCGACGTATGACGGTTTTGAGCATCGCCTGGATGGGCACGCTGCTGGGTTTGGTCGGCTTTACCTGGAATTATCTCTCACTGGTTGGGCTGGTTGGGTTGGGTGTTTTGGGTTCGGCAGCATTTCACCCGGCCGGGGCTACCCTGGCCTCGACCAATGCCGGCAAGATGCGGGGCGCGGCCCAATCTATTTTTGCCGTCGGCGGCAACTTTGGCTCGGCTTTGAGTCCGCTGCTGGTGGCCATAGGTATTAGTTGGCTGGACCTGCCGGGAACCATGATCCTCATCCCGATTGCTCTATTGGTCAGCCTGCTGCTGTATTGGCAGCTTGGCCGTGATGGTCAGCTTAACCCTCATCACCCTAACCCCCATCTCAGCCAGCGCCGCCGGCTTTCCGCTATGCCGAATGGGGCCAAAATAGGGTTGTCTCTGCTTGTGGCAGCGGTGATGTGCCGCTCCTGGATCCAGGTAGGTTTTATAACCTATCTACCCGAGTGGATCGAGAGCCATGGCGGGTCGCTGGCGCTGGGCGGACAGATGCTGGCAGTTTTTGCCGTCGCTACCGGTGTGGGCAGTCTGACTGGCGGCAGCCTGTCTGATCGGATTGGGCGCAGCCAGGTCTTTATTCTGAGCATGGTCTTGATCGGCCCGGCGTTGTGGTTATTCCTGCGCAGCACCGGCCCCTGGCAGTTTTTGCTGGTAGGGCTGGTCGGCGCGCTCATCGGCTTGACCTTTCCGGTGGCGGTCATTATGGCCCAGGAGACCTGGCCTTACGGCGTAGGTTTTGCCTCGGCGCTGGTGATGGGGCTGGGTTGGGCGCCCGGCGGATTAGGCGCTTCGTTCACCGGCTATGTGGCCGACCAGTCCTCCCTGGACACAAGTCTGCAATTATTAATTTTCCCCCCGCTGCTGGGCCTGGTTTGCATTGGGGTCTACATGGCCTGGCAGCGGCGGTCGGTGCGAGTGCTCTCCTCAGATGTCATCGGCTCATAATTTTCCAACCATTTTCTAACTCTATTCACAGCCCCTTCCTACTTTTCTATTCTACAATACATGGTGTTAAAATATTTCCATTCTGGAGGCAGTTTCTAATGAAAAATATTCTCGTCACCGGCGGGGCCGGTTTTATTGGTTCAAACTTTGTCCACCTGATGCTGGGCAAATATGACGATATCAATATCGTTGTTTTTGATAAACTGACCTATGCGGGCAACCTGGATAATTTGATCCCCGTCGAAAAAAATCCGCATTACCACTTCTACCGAGGCGATATCTGTCATCCCCACGAAGTTGACGAAGTGATGCAGCGCTACAAGATTGACACTATCGTCAATTTTGCCGCCGAAACCCACGTAGACCGCTCGCTGATGGAGCCGGGCGGCTTTATCCAAACCGACGTGTACGGCACGTATGTGCTGCTGGAAGCGGCCAAAAAATACGGCATCGAGCGTTACCATCAAATCAGCACCGACGAAGTCTACGGGGCGGTACTGGAAGGACGCTCTAAAGAGACCGACCAACTCCACACCCGCAGCCCTTACTCGGCGGCCAAAGCCGGGGGTGATTTGATGTGCCTGGCCTACTACACCAGCTTTAACATGCCCATCACCATCACCCGTGGCAGCAACAACATCGGCCCCTACCAATACCCGGAGAAAGCCGTCCCCCTTTTTGTGACCAACGCCATAGACAACAAACCCCTCCCTCTCTACGGTGATGGCCTGCAAATGCGCGATTACCAATACGTGCAAGATCACTGCGAGGGTATTGACGTGGTGCTGCGCAAAGGCCAGCCGGGCGAAATTTACAACCTCGGTACCGGCGTCGAAACTACCAACATCGAGATGACCCGCGCCATTTTGCGGCTGCTCAACAAGCCCGAAAGTCTCATCCAGCCCATCACCGACCGGCCCGGCCACGACCGGCGATATGCCCTCGATTGCAGCAAAGTTCAGGCACTCGGCTGGCGCAGCGCCCACAACTTTGAGCAGGCTATCGAAGCCACCGTCAAATGGTATGTAGATAACGAATGGTGGTGGCGCAAAATCAAAAGCGGCGACCGCTATCAGGAATATTATCAGAAGCAGTACGCCGGGCGTGAGATTAATAGATAAAAAGGGTGGGCCGCGTTTTGCGGCCCACCTCTATACATTTATAGTAGGGGGCTTTATG
>JAKLJP010000053.1 GCA_023151115.1 Anaerolineae bacterium | reverse complement strand
GAATGATATGACTTCTGTGGAGGTATCTACTCGCCTTGATTTCGTCACGAACTAAGGCAAAGCTGTACTAAGTACAAACAGGTAAATTATGAGAGGCTGGTAGTAACGACTTCAGTCGTTTTTAGGCAGCTTGGCGACTAAAGTCGCTACTACAAACCTTAAAACTCTTTTGCTTGTACACAGGAATCAAAAACTGACTTCACAACGAGGATAAAACGCATGAAAATTCTGTTATCTGTCCCCAACATCAGCGAAGGGCGCAACCTGGAGGTGGTTGAGCAGGTGGCCGAGGCTATCCGCCAGACCCCGCGAGTCAAGCTGATTGATTACTCCTCGGATGCCGACCACAACCGCTCGGTGCTGACTTACCTGGGCGAGCCGGAAGCGGTGCTGGCGGCTTCCAAAGCGATGGCCCGCAAAGCCTTTGAGTTAATTGATATGAGCCGGCATCAAGGCTCGCACCCCCGCCTGGGCGCGGTGGATGTCGCCCCCTTCATCCCCGTCCGCAACGTCGAGGTGGCCGAAGCTGTTGAAATCTCGCGGCGTTTTGGCCGCTTTGTGGGCGAGTTGGGCGTGCCTGTCTACTACTACCGCGAGTCGGCCACCCGCCCGGAACGATACGATTTGCCGGCCATTCGCAAAGGCCAGTACGAAGCCCTACCCGAAAAGCTCAAAGACCTGGCCGCCTGGCAGCCCGACGAAGGCCCGGCAGAATTTAATCCCACAGCCGGGGCGATGGTCACCGGCTGCCGCTTCCCTCTGATTGCCTTCAATGTTAACCTGCGCACCACCGATCTGGCTATCGCCAAGCGGATTGCCGAGGGCGTCCGCTTTAAAAATGGCGGCTACCGCCATGTCCAGGCCATGGGTGTGGACCTAAAGGAGCAGGGTTTGGTCCAGGTTTCGATGAACCTGACCAACTATGTCGAAACGCCGCTGCCCCGCGTGCTGGAAACGGTGCGCATGGAGGCCGCCCGTCACGGCGTCGCCGTCGCCGGGACGGAGATTATTGGCTCCATTCCGCTGGGCGCGGTGGAAGAGATCATCAAACATTACGTCCAGGCCCACGATTTTACGCTCAATCAGATTTTGGAGACGGCGTTGTTAGAATGATACGTGATGCGTGAGATTCTTTACGTATCACGCATCATCAATTAGTGGATAGGCTGATATGAAAGTTGATTTACTCATCTATAATGCGACTCAACTCGTTACCTGCGCCAGCCCTGGCGGGCCGAAGCGCGGTCAGAGCATGGCCGAGGTGGGGCTTATTCTCGATGGGGCGGTAGCCATTGCCGACGGTCAACTTGTAGCGGTTGGCCCATCCAGTGAGATACGGGCCGACTTTACCGCCCGCGAAACAATTGACGCCAGCGGCAAAACCATTTGCCCCGGTTTTGTGGACCCCCACACCCACGTCGTCTACGCCGGCGACCGGGTGAACGAGTTTGAACTGCGTATCCGGGGCGCGAGCTACATGGAGATCATGCAGGCCGGCGGGGGCATCGTCAGCACTATGCGGGCCACTCGCGCCGCCACCGTCGAGCAGCTTGTGGCCGAGACTCGTCCCCGGCTGGAAACCATGCTGGCCCTGGGGACCACCAGCGTCGAAATCAAAACCGGCTACGGCCTCGACACTGCCAGCGAACTCAAAATGCTCGACGCCATCGCCGGTCTCGCCGCTTCAACCCCGCTTGACCTCGTTCCCACTTTCATCGGCGCGCACGCCATTCCCCCGGAATACAAAGGCCGCACGGATGAATACGTGGATTTGGTGATCGAAGACATGCTGCCGAGAGTTAGAGATTGGGCGCTTCGCGTGGGGATTGGAGATTCAATCTCTAATCTCCAATCTCCTCTCTTCTGCGATGTCTTCTGCGAAGCCAACATCTTTGGCCGGGAGCAGGCGCGGCGGGTGTTGGAAGCCGGACTAAAGTTTGGTTTGCCGGCCAAAATCCACGCCGATGAATTTACCAACCTCGGCGGGGTCAGTCTCGCCGTTGAATTGGGTGCGGTTTCCGCCGACCACCTGGATGTGACGCCTCCGGCTGAGGTTGAAAAGTTGGCCCAATCGAACACGGTCGGCGTGGTCTTGCCGGCGGTCAATTTCAACCTGGGCAGCACTCACTTCGCCAATGCGCGGGCGATGGTTGATGCCGGGGTCGCCCTGGCCCTGGCCACCGACATCAACCCCGGTTCGGCCCCTTGCCCATCTATGCCGCTGGTGATGGCCATGGCCTGCCGCTACCAAAAACTGCTCCCCGCCGAAGCGCTGAACGCCAGCACCATCAACGCAGCCCACGCGGTTGGGCTGGGCCATAAGCTCGGTTCGTTGGAGGTCGGCAAGCAGGCCGATTTATTGCTGGTCAATGCGCCAGATTATCGCTATCTGGCTTATCAGTTTGGCGGGAATCTGGTCGAGCGGGTGGTCAAGCGGGGGCAGTTTGTAATGAATGGAGATGGTTGAACACGTATGCTAGATTTTACGGATGTCAAAATTGAGATATTTATCCCCGAAGTCTACATCGAGGCGTTGCGGGATGAACTCCATCGAGTCAATGTGGGCAAGATTGGGGATTATGATCATTGTATGTCAATCACTACGGTACGGGGTTACTGGCGGCCCTTAGTCGGAGCGGAGCCGTATCAGGGTGAGATAGGCCAGATTTCCGAGGGGTATGAATGTAAAGTAGAAGTGAATTGTAAGCGGGAATATATCCGCGATGCTCTAAAGGTGATCAAAACAATCCATCCTTATGATGAACCCCTGATTAATATTGTCCCACTCGTTAATCATCTGTTTGAGGAAGTTTTACCAGGAGTGTAAATTGTCCCCAATTATCCTCGACGGCCAAAGCTTGACCCTTGATCAGGTTATCGCCGTAGCTTACGGCCAGCCCGATGCGCCCGGAGTTGAACTCAGTGCTGAAGCTCAGGCCAACGTGATCCGCGCTGCCGGGGCGGTCGAACAACTGCTGGCTCGCGGCGAGATTGCCTACGGTATCACCACCGGCTTTGGCGCGTTCAAAAATCGGATTATTCCGCCGGAGCAGGTGAGGGAACTGCAACGGAATATCATCATCAGCCACGCGGTCGGGGTGGGCCAGCCCTTTGATATTCCGACCACGCGGGCAATTATGCTCATCCGGGCCAACACCCTGGCAAGGGGCTACTCCGGCATCCGGCTGGATACACTCCAGCGGCTCCTCGACATGCTCAACGCTGGCGTTCATCCCATTATCCCCGAAAAGGGGTCGCTGGGGGCCAGCGGCGACCTGGCCCCGCTGGCTCACATGAGCTTGACCCTCATCGGCGAGGGCGAAGCCGAATTCCAGGGTGAGCGACTGCCCGGCGCAGAAGCCATGCGCCGCGCCCAACTTCAGCCGGTGACGCTGGCAGCCAAAGAAGGGCTGGCCCTGACCAATGGGACGGCGGTGATGTGCGCTCTCGGCGCGTTAGAGTCTTACCGCGCCCGGCGGCTCAGCCGGGTGGCCGACATCGCCGGCTGCCTGAGCCTGGAAGCCCTGCACGGCACCACCCTGGCCTTTGACGACCGCATCCACCAACTGCGGCCTTATCCCCGCCAACTGAACTGCGCCAACTATTTGCGCGCCCTGCTGGTTGACAGCGATTTCACCCGCCATCACGACCCAACCAATGTGCAGGACGCCTACACCTTGCGCTGTATTCCCCAGGTTCACGGCGCGGTGCGCGACGCCATCGCCTACGCCCGCTGGGCTATCGAGATTGAATTGAACTCCGTTACCGATAACCCGCTGATTTTTATTGACGATGTTACCGGCGAAATCACCGTTCTCTCCGGCGGCAATTTCCATGGTGAACCCCTGGCGATTGCCATGGATTACCTGGGCATGGCCATGACCGAATTGGGCAACATTTCCGAGCGGCGGATAATGCGCCTGACCGACGAGGCTAGCAATGCTCAAACCCTGCCCGCTTTTTTAACCCAGCAGGGTGGTCTCAACTCCGGCTTTATGATTACCCAGTACACGGCGGCGGCGCTGGCTACTGAAAACAAAGTGCTGGCGCATCCGGCCAGTGTGGATACTATTCCCACCTCGGCCAACGTGGAAGACCACGTTAGCATGGGGGTTACGGCGGCGCTGCAAACCCGCCAGATTATCACCAACGTGGAACAGATTCTAGCCATTGAACTGATG
Organism: Anaerolineae bacterium; assembly: GCA_023151115.1. Next base: position 39,566 of record JAKLJP010000053.1, on the reverse strand, counting down.
GCCGCCGCTCAGGGAATTGACTTCCGCCGCCAGAAGCTGGGAACGTCCGCCCGGCTGGGCCAGGGGACACAGCCGGCCTATACGCTTATCCGGGAACAAGTGCCGTTTCTGGAGCGTGATGCCGTTATGTATCCTTATCTCGAGGCGGTGCGGCAGTTGGTTGCCAGCGGCCAGGTGGTGGTGGCTGTCAATAAACACGTTCAGGATGTCTGGGAACTGTAATATAAAATTGATATTTTTCTGATATATTTGGACTTGAATAAAAAAACCATTTGCATAAAACAAAAAATATGGTATGATTAGAACCGAGCCATCCATTCAATCTATTCATCCCACTTCAAACCGACTCGATTCACTCATTTTCATCCACGCTACGCCGAAAACTTCTGGGGGGATAAAAAATCCGGTTCTCGGTGTAAAGATGCTGCCAGTCAAGACATTTCAATTATCCTGCTGCCAGACATCGCTGTCTTGCTTGCCGTTTTTACCCCTACCTGTTTAATAGCATAGAAACCATTTGCGCAGATTTGTGAGCCAGACAAGTCACTCTGTTGGACTCGCTCAAAACTAGTACAACGCGGCGTAAATGACCCTACAGATCGTAGTGACGACTTTAGTCGTTTTGGGCAGGTTAAGCGACTGAAGTCGCCACTACAAACTGTAAACTTACTTCCGCCCAAGTGTACTATAGATGTTCAGATAATGGTTTTGAATCGTAGTAACGACTTTAGTCGTTTCACTGGTCTAGACGACTGAAGTCGTCACTATAAACTCAAAATCTTTTTCTGAAAAGCTATAGATACTTCGCTATTTTGCTTCAGCCTCATCTTTAGGAAACCGCCAGATGATAGCCGTTTTGGGTATCATCGCCGCGATTAAAAATAAATTTAGTGTGGTTATTTAGAAGGAGGAAAAGCATGAATAAACCCAGGATTTCAAAGAAGTATATGGAGCGGGTCCACCCCTACATCCCCGAAGCCTACGAGCAGCTAAAGACGGGGCGGGTGTCGCGCCGTGAATTTTTGCGGATGGCAACGTTGTTGGGGATGTCCTTAGGCGCAGCCACTATTGCCGCGCAGTGCGGCGCTCCGGCTCCTGCTCAACCAGCCGAAGCTCCGGCCAGCAGCGGCGGTGAAGCCCCGGCCGCAACCGAAGAAGCCGCCGCCGCTGCCCCCACCGAAGCGCCCGCTGCCGCCGCCGCAACCGGCGCTATCAAACGGGGGGGAACCCTCAAGGTAGCCATCTCGGTTCCGGCGGTAGACCACCCCGCCCGCTTCTCTTGGGTGTTTGACTCCAACGAATTTCGCCTGATTTTTGAATATCTGACCGAAACAGACAAAGACAATATCACCCACCCGTACCTGCTGGAAAGCTGGAAAGCCAGCGAAGACCTCAAAAAGTGGACGCTCAATCTGCGCAAGGGCATTAAGTGGACCAACGGCGACGAGTTCACTTCCGAAGATGTGCTTTATAACTTCAAAGAGTGGCTCAATCCCGATGTCGGCTCGTCCATTCTGGGTCTGTGGGAAGGCTTCCTGACCCCCAATGATATTGAAATCGTGGACGATTACACCGTCAACCTCAACCTGGCTCAGGCCAAGTTGGATGTGCCTGAGGCCTTGTTCCACTACCCGGCCCAGATTATGCACCGCAGTTTCAACGGCGACATCACCTCTGGTAAAAACCCCAGCACCGGCCCCTATATCCTAGAAGAGTACAAAGTCGGCGAGCGGGTCAAACTCAAAGCGCGCGAAGGCTACTGGCAGATGGGTGAAGACGGCAAGCCCCTGCCTTATCTGGATGCCATTGAATTTATTGACCTGGGCAACGACCAAACTGCCGCCGTGGCCGCCATTCAATCTGGCCAGGTGCATACCATTTACGATTTGACCCCGGACAGCTTCCTGGCCCTGCGCGATAATCCCGATTTGCATATCGAGCCGATTACCACCTCGCAGGTGCGGGTGCTGCGCATGCGGGTAGACCTGGAGCCGTGGAACGACAATAATGTCCGCCTGGCTTTGAAAAAGTGCCAGGATCGCCAAAAGATTCTCGACCAGGCTTACTTTGGCGAAGGCGCGCTGGGCCACGATACCCACGTAGCCCCGGTTCACCCCGAATTTGCGCCCATGGATGTGCCGGAGTACGACCCCGAAGGGGCCAAAGCCCTGTTGGAACAAGCTGGCTTTACAGCTGAAAAACCGCTGGACTTCAAAATCTCGGTCGGAACGGGCTGGACCGATATTCCGGTCTATATCGAAACGTTGAAAGAGGACGCCAAGGCGGCCGGCATCAACATCACCCTGGATACGATGCCCAATTCCGCTTATTGGGATTTGTGGACTGAAACCGCCGTTGGGGTTACGCCCTGGACCCACCGCCCGCTGGCGGTGATGGTGCTGCCGCTGGCTTACATCGGCGATAAGGACGGCAAGCCGGTGCCCTGGAACGAAAGCCGCTGGGTGGATGAGGAATTTACTCAACTGCTACAAAAAGCCCAGGGCACCCTGGATGTGGAAGCCCGCCGGGCGATTATGGCCGACCTCCAGCGCATCCAGAGTGAGCGCGGTTCCATCGCCATTGCCTGGTGGCAAAACATCTGGCGCGTCACCAATCCCGGTTTCCAGAATACCGGCGTTCACCCCACCGACTATTACCTGTGGCGTGAAGTGTGGTACGACCCGGAGAAGGACCCGTTTGCTTAAAAAGTAGCAGAGTAGCAGAGTAGCAAGGTTTAAAATCCAATGGGAACTGAGGGAACTAAAGGAACTTAGTATCAGTAGATCCAATTTTCGAGGAGTGAGGCACGCCCACGTGCCGAACACCGCCGCACGTGGGCGTGCTGGCTCCTCAAATTTGGATCCACTGAGTATCAGTTGATCCAAATTTCCCGTAGGGTGGCATCCCTATGCCGCCCGCTGACGCATAGGGATGCGCCAGCTACGGTAAAAAATTGGATCTACTGAGTATAGTTTTGCATTAGTTCGTGACGAAATCAAAGTGTAGATACCTCCGCGGAAGTCATGTCATTCCGACCGCAGGGAGGAATCTTCGTTACCACCGCCTGAGATGTTACAACGAGCAAGTGGATTTCTCGCTGGCGCTCGAAATGACATGCCAGGAACCATGCATCTTAAAATCGTGACGAATTTACGCAATCCTGTACTTAGTACATAGCCCCTCAGTTCCCTAGTTCCTTTAGTTCCCGGTTTTTGCTATGCCCTTCCAGCCTGCCGCCCGTGTGGCTGCTTTTGGTACCTCTGTTTTTACCGAAATAACCGAACTGGCGGCGCGTCATCAGGCGATTGACCTTTCGACCGGTTTTCCCAACACCGATGGCCCGGCCATCGCCAGGGCTGCGGTCAATGCGGCGATGGCGGCGGGCCACAACCAGTACGCGCTTTCGCATGGAGTGCGTGAGTTACGACAGGCGGTAGCCGTTCACGCCCGGCGTTTTTACGGACAAGTTGTTAACCCCGAAACCGAAATTACGATTACCAACGGCGCCGCGGAAGCGCTGCACTCCATCGCCGATGGCCTGATCAACCCCGGCGATGAAGTGATTATTTTTGAACCGTTTTACGAGGTTTATGCGCCCAATGTGGTCATGGCCGGGGGCCGTTTGGCTTTGACGACGACTTCGCCTTTTGCAAATATCTGGCCGCCGAGGTTGGCGTGGCTGCCATTCCGCCTTCGGCCTTTTACTCAGCTCCCCATAAATCCCTGGGCCAGAGTTACGTCCGTTTCGCCTTTTGCAAAACAATGGACACCCTGGAGCAGGGCAGAGAGAGATTGTTGAAGATCGTGGATCGAGGATAGAAGATAGAGGATAGAGGATCGTTAATGGCTGTGATCCAGAATCCGAAACCTGCCCTGAGTAAAGTCGAAAGGCCCAAAATCATAAATCATAAATCGTAAATCGAAAGGGGTGTGGTATGGTCAAATTTTTGGTTCGCCGGATTATTTTTCTGATTTTTACTCTGTTTTTTGTTTCTGTCGCCATCTTTGTTATCTCCGAGTTGGCCCCCGGCAATATTGCGGTCAATACGTTGGGTAACACCATCACCCCTGAACAAGAGGCCTCTTTCAATGCCCAGAACGGCCTGGACCAGCCGGCCACCACCCGCTACTTGCGCTGGATGATCGGCAGCGATTGGCAGGCCGCCCGACTGATTGGCCGGCCCGTAACCCAGATTTATGATGCCGAGAATGACCGTTATAGCTGGTGGGCCATCGCCGCCGATGGAACGCTGTTTCAAAATTACACCCCCGATGGCGAAACCATTATTCGGGTCGAACGCCAGGCCGACGGCTCAACCCAGGAAGTTGTGACCAGCGACGACATCTGGCGGCCCAATGAAGAGGGGCTGCTGATTTATTGGGGCGTAGACCAGGACGGCCACGCCGCCATGTGGGTTAAAGGCGACGACCAGCAGGCCTGGACTCTGACCAAAGCAAGCTGGACCAGCCAGGCCGGCGCGCCCCGGCAGTACATCCCCTTGCAGCAGGGGCTGCTGCGAGGCGACCCCGGCGTTTCTTTCTTTTCCCGCCGTCCGGTGGCCGAAACCTTGTTTCCGCGCCTGTTGAACACCCTTTATCTGGCCGCCATTGCCTTTGTGATTGTGATGCCTCTGGCATTGCTGCTGGGCTTGTTTGCCGGGCTGAATGAAGGTAAACTGAGCGACCGTTTTCTCTCGATTAGCAGTTTGGTGGCTACAGCCACCCCGGAATTTGCCAGCGGCGTTTTTCTCATCCTGATTTTTGCTACCTGGCTCAAGCTGGTGCCGGGCGCCGTGGTTGTTTCAAACGACGCCGCCATTTTTGAAAACCCCTCGATGCTGATTTTGCCGGTGCTAACCCTGACCCTGATTGAACTGGGCTATGTGCTGCGCATCACCCGCGCCAGCATGGTCGAGGTGATGAAAACCAATTACATTCGCACGGCCATTTTGAAGGGCCTGCCCTACCGCCGGATTGTCTTCAAGCACGCCGTGCGCAACGCCTTGATGGCCCCCATCACCATTATCATGCTGCACGTCAACTGGCTCATCGGCGGGATTGTGGTGGTTGAGTCGCTCTTTGGCTATCCTGGCTTGGGGCGTTATGTGCTGGACGTGGCCCTGTTTAAGGATGTGCCGGCTATCGAGGCTTCGGCGATGGTCCTGGTCATCATTGCTGTAGGGACGCAGCTTTTGGCGGATATTGTTTACACCTATTTGAACCCTCGGATTAGGTATGCGTGACAGAGTAGCAAGTAACAAGGTAGCAAGTAGCAGGGTAACAGGTTTTTTGCTACCCTGTTACCTGCTACCCTGCTACTTTAGAAAGGAGTGACAATGGCAGTAGCAGAACGAATGACTCCCGGTGCGTCACTTCCGGCGGCTTCGGCGGGGCCTTCGCGTGGGCAAAAAATCAAAGCCGGGCTGGAGATTTTGGTCCGCTCCAAAACAGCCCTGGTGGGGGTTTTTCTGGTTGGTTTCTGGGTTATCGTGGCTCTGTTTGCCGATACCTGCCTGTTTGTTCCGGCTTGCTGGTTTGCCCGCGATGATTATCAGGCCACGCCGCTGCTGGCCCGCTATTCGCCGGTCGAGCAGTTTCGGGGCGAGGGGCTGCAAGGGCCATCGTGGAAGCATTGGCTGGGGACCGACCGGCAGGCCCGCGATTTATGGGCGCGGGTGGCGCACGGTTCGCGCATTATCCTGGTTTTGGCTCCCATGTCCATCCTGATTGCCCTGGCCATCGGGGGGACGCTGGGGGTGATGGCCGGTTATTATGGCGGCCTGATAGACGAAATTACGATGCGTTTTCTGGATGCGTTGATGGCCTTTCCCCAAATTTTGCTTTACCTGGTCATTATTGCCGCGCTTGGCCCCTCGCCGACCAATATTGTGCTGGCGATTATTATTGCCGGCGCGCCCGGTATTGCCCGGCTGGTGCGCAGCCTGACCCTCGACATCAAAACCCGCGACTTTGTAGCGGCGGCGGAAACACGCGGTGAAAATCCCTGGTACATCATGTTTGTCGAAATTCTGCCCAACGCCCGCGGCCCGATTATCATTGACGCCATGCTGCGCATGGGCTACGCCGTCATTGCCATCGGCACGCTAGGCTTCCTGGGGCTGGGGCTGCCGCCGCCCTCGCCGGATTGGGGGAGTATTGTCAACCAGGGTCGCAAGTTTATCCAGGCCAACCATCCCTGGGATGCGCTGTGGGGGTCGCTGGCCGTGGCTATGCTGGTCGTTGGACTTAACCTCATTGCCGATGGTTTGAACGAAGAAACGCAGCGGTATCGTTAGAGGGTAGCAGGTTGAAGGTTGAAAGTTGAAGGTTGCAGGGTAACAAGTTGCAGGTAGCAGAGTTGTCCTATCTGGCTACTGGTTACTGACTGCTGGTTACTGACTGCTGACAAGGAGTGATTTTGATGGCCCAAGAGTCTGGAAAAATGGGGCAGCCCGTGGTTAGGGTTGAAAATTTGGGGATTGCTTACGAGACGCGCCAGGGCGACATTTTTGCGGTGCGGGATGTGTCGTTTGAGATCCGCCGGGGCGAAAGTTTGGGCATTGTCGGTGAGTCGGGCTGCGGCAAAAGTACCCTGGCCTATGGTCTGGTCAACTACCTGGGCCGGAACGGCAAAATTGTCAAGGGCGATATTCAGTTCCAGGGCCAATCGCTGGTGGGGCGCAGCGCCGAAGAACTGCGCCAACTGCGCGGCGACCAGATCGCCATGGTTTACCAGGACCCGATGACTTCGCTCAACCCGGTGCTGCGCATCGGCGAGCAGATGACCGAAGTGCTGACCGTGCATCGCGGCATCAGCGAAGAAGAGGCCCGCCAGAACTGCGTTAAAATGCTGGCCCAGGTCAACATGCCCGACCCGGCCAGGGTGATGGAGCGCTACCCGCACCAGATTTCGGGCGGCCAGCAGCAGCGGGTGGTGATTGCCATGGCCATGCTCAACAATCCGGCCCTGCTGATTATGGACGAGCCGACCACCGCCCTCGATGTGACGGTCGAGGCGGCGGTGCTGGATTTGGTCAACGATTTGCGCCGCAACTTTGATACGGCCATTCTGCTGATTAGCCACAACATGGGCGTCATCGCCCGCGTCAGCGACCGGGTGGGGGTGATGTATGCCGGCGAACTGATTGAGTTAGCGCCGGTGGAGGAGATTTTTGCCAACCCGCGCCATCCCTACACCCAGGGTTTGATTCGCTGTTTGCCCAAATTGGGCTTGAGCAAGGAGAGCAGTGTATTGTATCCTATCCGGGGGCGGGTGCCGTCGCCGGCCAATTTGCCGCCCGGCTGTTTGTTTGAGCCGCGCTGCGATTACGCCCGTGATGCCTGCTGCCGGGAACGGCCTCAACTCCGCCCCTTCTCAAAAATCCACATGACCCGCTGCCTCTTTTCCGAAGAAATTGACCCGGCACAATGGACGCCGCCCGAAGGTCTGATTCCTCTGGCTGCCAATGACAAAGGGGACGAGGCGCTGACCGAGACCATTTTGCAGGTCAACGAACTGCAAACCTATTACCGCCATCCCAACAGTTCACCCTTGAGCCTCATCGGCCTGGGTGAAAAAGAATATGTCAAGGCGCTCGATGGGGTTAGCTTTGAGGTTTTTCGGGGAAAAACGCTGGGCGTGGTCGGCGAGTCGGGCTGCGGCAAAAGCACCCTGGTCAAAACCATCATCGGTTTGGAGGCCAAAACCGGCGGCAAAGCCGAATTTATGAGCTTTGATATTGGCAACAAGGTCAAGCAGCGCGATTTGTCGGTGATTAGGGAACTGCAGATGGTTTTCCAAAACCCCGACTCGACCATGAACCCGACCTACAGCGTCGGCCAGCAGATCGAGCGGCCGCTGCGCCGTTTTGGAACCGTGCCCAAAGATAAAATCCGCGAGGAGGTCATCCGGCTGCTGCGGGCGGTCAAACTGGACGAGCATTATTACGACCGCCTGCCCCGCCAGTTGAGCGGCGGCGAAAAACAGCGCATCGGCATTGCCCGCGCCCTGGCCGGCCGGCCCGATTTGGTACTGTGTGACGAGCCGGTCTCGGCGCTGGATGTCTCGGTGCAGGCGGCGGTGGTCAACCTGCTGCTGGAAATTCAGCAGGAATTTGAGACAACCATGATGTTTATCGCCCACGATTTGAGCGTGGTGCGCTTCTTCTCCGATTACATCGCGGTGATGTACCTGGGCCAGATTGTCGAAATTGGACCGGCCGAGGCCATTTATGCCCCGCCTTACCATCCTTACACCGAGTCGCTGCTGTCGGCCATCCCCATCCCCGACCCGACGGCTGAACAGAAACATATCCGGCTGGAAGGGTCTGTACCCAGCCCGCTTAACCCGCCGAGCGGCTGCCGCTTCCACACCCGCTGCCCGCGCCGCAGCTTGTTACCCGACGGCGGCCAGATTTGCGCAACTCAGGCTCCGCCCTGGCAGGATGCCGGCGACGGCCACCGTATCCTCTGCCACATTCCGTTGGAGACGCTGCGCCAGATGGAGCCGGTGATTCATACGACCGCCTAAAGTGGGTTACCGGCGCGAAGCATGAAAATGTCATTGCCAGGCCGCAGGCCGAAGCAATCCCCATCTCCGGGTAGGAGACTGCTTCGCCTGTGGCTCGCAGTGACATGACCGTAATTTCAGAGGAGTGTTCACGAACCAACGGCACGCTACCGAAAATGAAAATGGAGTGCAAGGCTTGCCTTGCTCGCAGCAAACCAAGGTTTGCACTCCTATTTTCGAAGGAGAAAATTATGCTCGTCAAAGATTACATGACTCGACATCCGATTATGATTGGGCCAGATATGCGCGTCACCGAGGCCCAGAAGTTGATGGCGGAGAATAATATTCGACACCTGCCTGTAGCCGCCGATGGCAAGCGGCTGTTGGGGTTGGTCACGCGCCAGCGTCTGTCCATTCCGCCGGAGCGTCTGGGCAGCCTGGATGTGTGGGAAATTACCCGCTTTTTATCGGATTTGACTGTGAGCAAGGTGATGGTTAAAGGCCCCGATTTGCGGACGATTACCCCTGAAGCGACCGTCGAAGAGGCGGCGAGTTTGATGATCCGGCACAAGATTGGCAGCCTGCCGGTGATTGAGGACGGCCAGGTGGTCATCGGCATTATCACCGAAATTGATTTGCTGATTGAGCTGCAAAACCTGCTGGGGGCCAATGATGAAGGTTGGCGAGTCACCATGCGCGTGCCTGACCGGATTGGCGAATTTTCTAAGTTGACCAAGGCTATGCTGGATAACGGCTGGGGGATTATGGCCATGGGCAGCGTCCGCGCCCCCAAGCAGCCCGATTTATGGGATGTGGTGCTCAAAGTGCGCCGCCCGACTCGTGAGGAATTGGTGGCCGTTTTGGAGGCCATCCCCGACCAGAAATTGATAGATATTCGGGAGACGACTGAACACACCGACGCATCTGACCGAGGTTGATTGAGGCTATGTTTATTGAAATTGGTTCGCCGGCCAGTTTGCCGTTGGGGCTGGTTCGGCTGGAAGGTGAGACCGGCCCCCAAATTTGTCTATTGGGGGTCACTTTGCAGCATCCGCCGGTCAATCTTTCCGTTCAAGCCCATCCCGGCGGTCTCCAGGTCAGCGGGGCGCGGGCCGATTTGGGCTATGCTCAAGCCGCTCGATTTTTGAACTATCACCATCTGCCCCGGCGGGCCGAGGTCGAGATCGAATTGGCCATTCCCAGCCTGGTTGGGTTAGGCTCGGAGGCGATGTTGGGCCTGAGCCTGGCCCAGGCGCTGGCCTGGCTAAACCATTTACCGCTGGACGATACGCTCGCCCTGGCTCAGGCAGTTGGCTTGCAGCCCCAGGATGCCCTGGAAGTGTGGGGTTACGATCGAGGCGGCTTGCTGCTGGTCGAGGTTGGGCAGACCGAGAACTTTTTACCCCCCATCCGGCGCTACGAAATTGCCCATTCTGAGCAGGAAGCCTGGGCTTTTGTCCTGGTCTTGCCGCGCGTCTCCGCCGATACCCCGGAAACTTTAGAAGCCGACCGGCTGAAAACTCTCCTGGCAGCAGCCCCCTACCTGAGCGCCGATACGGGGCGAATTGTTACCGCCGAGGTGGAACCGGCACTGGCCAACAACGATTTGGCTGCATTTGGTCGCAGCCTGATGGCGCTTCAGGCTTTAAACGACGAAGGTTTGACCCGCGCCGGCTCACCGCTAACCTATACGCCCGATGAGCAGGCCGTTCTGGACATTATCTGCGAGCACGGCGCGGTAGCTTGGGGCCGCAGTGCGACCGGGCTGGCCTTGTATGGTTTGGTCAAAGGGGCCAGGTCGAGCATTGATTTGCGCCACAAGCTGCGCCATCACCTGGGCTTTTTTGGCGGCCGGGCCATGGCGACCATTACGGCCAATACCGGGGCCGGTTATGTGATCAAAGAGTATGATTTGAAGACAAAGTAGAAATTGGAGTCCAAAGCTTGCTTTGGATGCCGTTTCTAATAAGTTGAGCGTGTTTGGAAACTGTTTCGCTGACATCACCCGCCCCGGCATGAATGCCAAGGCTATTTTGCAGCGCCGGGTTAACCCGGCTTTAGCCCGATTATGAAACTTTAGAAAATAAACCTGGCTTGAACTTAGGGCTTCGAGTCGGTTTCTAACCGACTTTCCGTATCAGCCCAGAATTTCAATTCGGGGCGAGACGCCGCAACGAGATTACTGGTATCCAAGCAATGACAAATTTTTGGCTGTTTTTGCTGTTGGCTGGGGTACTGGTGGGCTGCCAGCCTTCGGCCTGGCCTCAACCCCTGCCGCTGACCTCGGACGAAACACCCACGCCCCCACCCTCTGCCAACAGCGGCCGCCTGGCCTATATCGGCGACGACGGCAATGTTTATGTGACCACGGCGGACCGCCGCGAAACGATTGCCATCACCACCGATGCGACTGCTGCCGCCGAATACCCCGGTTACTCCTATCACCGTCTCTCCTGGTCGCCGGATGGCCGGCTGGCCTTTGCCGGGGTGACCCGCAGCAACGACGACGCCACCAGCGTGCTGTATGTGCTGGACTCGCTGGAGGGAACCCCCCAGGCCGTGGGCCGCAGCGACGAGCATTTTGTCATTTACATCTACTGGTCGCCGATTCCCTGCCCTAACCGGCCCAACTGCCGCCGCCTGGCCTATCTGATCGAAGAGGATGACAGCATTAGCCTGCGCCTGGTCGAGATGGAGGGCGGCATGGTTAAAAATCAACGCCTGGGGCGGGGCTGGCCCTTCTATTTTTCCTGGGCTTCCACCAGTCACCAGCTCATCTGGCATACCGGCGGGGCGCGCCGCCACAACCCGGCCGCGCAACTGGCCCTGTACGATGTGGAGCAGGATGAACTGCGCCTGCTGCCGCACGAGCCGGGCCTGTTTCTGGCCCCGGCCTGGTCGCCGCAGGGAGAGCGCTGGCTGGGCGTTTCCGCCGAGGCGGAGGTAGACCAGTTGCGGAGTTTTGGCCCGGAGCAGCCGGTCACGTTGACTTCCGCCCCGGACCGGCAGGCCGTTTTTGCTTGGTCGCCCCAGGGCGATCAGGCGGCTTACGCCGTGCGCCAGCAGAGCAGCGACCCTTTTTACAGCCCGGTGCAGGTGTTCGATTTCAAAACCAGGCAGGCGAAAACCATCACCGACGAGGGCTTTCGGATTATGGGCTTCTTCTGGTCGCCCGACGGCCAACGGCTGGCCTATCTCACCCGCCAGCCCTTGTTCGACTCGGTCTGGATGCAGTGGCGGGTTTACGATCTGGCCGGCGGGCGGGACCGGGGTTTCAAGATGTTTCACCCCTCTTTCCAGATGCGCTTTATGATCAGCAGTTTCAACCAGTACGCCCAGAGCGACCGGTTCTGGTCGCCCGACAGCCGCTACCTGGTCTACGCCGACCGCGATCAACGCCTGGTTGAGCGGGTCTGGCTGATTGACACCTGGGCCGAAGACGGCAGCCAAGCTCTGCTGATAGACGAGGGCGCGATTGGGCTGTGGTCTTGGGATTAGACAGGGTAGCAGGGTAGCAGCTTTTTGCTACCTGCTACTTGCTACCCTGATCCTTAATTTTCCCTTCACCTCCAGTTTATTCGGTTCTAATTCGGTTATAATGGGGGTAGTAGCAGAGTGAGGGGCAAAAAAAGAACGTTTCACTATCTAGGGGACTGCGGACGGCCAGGCCGCCGCGGTTGAGGACGTGGGTGTAGGTCATGGTGGTTTCAATGTTCTTGTGGCTGAGCAGTTCCTGGATGGTGCGGATTATCATAGCCTGATTCCAGGAGATGGGTGGCAAACGAATGGCGAAAGGTGTGGCAACTGGCGGCTTTGGTCAGCCGGGCTTTGAGTACGGCTCGTTTGACCGCTTTTTGTAAGCCGGTGGGATCGGTGGAGCGTTCGCGAGCAGGAAATACGTATTGCCACCCCCATTCACGGTTGGCGTTGGGGTATTTACGTTCCAGGGCAAAGGGGAGATAAACCGCGCCGTAGCCTTAGGCCAGGTCGTCGCGGTGCAAACTCCATCCGCACCGAAGAAGCCTATACCGACTGGATCGAACGCTTCATATTCTTTCACCACAAACGCCACTCCCAAAGAGTATGATATCCGCACCATCCAGGAACTGCTCGGCCACAAGAACATTGAACCCACCATGATCTACACCCACGTCCTCAACCGCGGCGGCCTGGCCAGAGGGCTGGGCCGCGGGGGGTGTTTCAACTTCGGCTGGGGCCGGGGGGACAGCCTCTTCTTCTGCTGGGGCGGGCTGCTCCGCAATCGGGTCGCCTCCATCGGCGGCTGCTCCACTGAAGCAGGGGTAGGGGTGGGCTGCTGTGGGGGCCGGGTTGACCGGGGTAACCACTTCAACCCCGCCACAAGCCATCCAGGCCGCCACCAGCAGGCAGCCGGCCAATAGAATTCACATCCGCCGGTACGGCACTTGCGTGAAGAGTGAGGACATTTTTTGTCTCTTTCTTGGGTATGGATGGTTGGATGAATTGATGGGCCGTTGAAATTGTAGGACAAGCTGTTAGCTTGTCCTACAACACGCTGTTAAATTTTACCAAATTAATTAGAGTTAAAGCAGCCTGTCTTCAAAAAAGGGTGCGTTTCAATTTTTGACGAGTTTATTTACAGCCCGTGTTCAGAGCAGGATTTGCAGAATTTAAGGATTTATCCTTAAATTCTATCAATCCTGCTCTAAAGTGGGTCTCAACTACAAGATTTCCTCAGTATTTTATGTCTACCAAAAATCGGAATGCACCCTTCAAAAAATAAGGGCAGGTCGCAAGACCTGCCCCGGGGCACTCGTTGCGAAACTGAGTTTGGACACCAGCCAAAATCGCACCCTTCGATACGGCACTCGCTTCGCTCGGCCTACTCAGGATGCGATGTTAAACTGAAAATCATTCTAAGTAGGGCGTTAGCCCGTATCGAAGGGTGATTTTCGATAAAATGTCAAACCCAGGTTACTTATTCACCCGCCGGTGTACCCACCGTAAGATCATCGTAATAGAAAGTAACCGGCGATTCCTCGTCAAAGTTGTTGCTGATGATGCCAAAGGTGCCGCCGCTGTGGGTCGCGTCGGTGAAGGTGTCTACCTGCTGGCCGTTGATATACAGGTTGTAAGTCTCGCCTTGGCCGACCACCGTCAAAACATTGGCCGCCAGTTCATCCTGGTTAATCAACGCCGAGGCGGTCCAATCAATCACAGTCGTGGTTTCCACGCCATCCGAGCGCTCGACGGTATAAAAGCCGTCCCCGGAGATACTGAAGGCGTAGTAGCCGTTTTCGCTCAATCGGAAGACCAGGCCGTAGCTGTTATTGATGGCCCCCTCATAGGCAGAGGTGATTTGCAGCATAAAGTTGTCATCCAAAGCCCTGCCCTCGTAGTAATCGTAGATGGGGCCAGCGTAGGGGGTCAGTTCGACCACATATTGTTCGATGTTTGGATCATAGTAACCCCGGCCCCAATCTTGGGCCTCCTGGGCGTCCACCAGGCCGCTGCTGGGGTCGGTAAAGTCATCCACCGCCGAGTTGGCAAAATCGGGCGGGGCTGCGCCGATCTCTTCTTTGCTCACACCGGAGATGAGGATATCGAAGTTTTCCAGCATGGTATTAAATTCGGTAATAGCGGTCTCCAGGTTGGAGTCGGCGGCCACCAGCAGGATGCTGTAGGTGACATCCGGAGTGGGGGTGGTGACGACCACAAAGCCGGAATACGATTGGCCGTCCTGTTCGTAAGTAAAATCAACTTCCCGCCCATCAAACGCGCCAACGATGATATCGGTGGTTTCGCTGACGTATTGCAGATTTTCTAGACCTTCGATCTGGTTCAAAAAGTCAATATTGCTCTGGATGGCCTGCTCGTTGGCCTCCTGGGTGCTGGCGGCGTCGGGATAGCTTTCCTTATAGATAATAGCATAAGCGGTGTCATCTGTATTGGCGAAGGTGACGCTGGCATTATCGGTATTTTCTTCGGGTTCCAGCCAGGTATCGGGGTAGAGCAGGGCAAAGCCCAAATCCTCGTTGGCATAGGCGGTAAAGCCCTCTACCGCCGCGGCGTCCTCATTTTCAACAAACAAGCCCTCGTACTGTTCCTGGGTTTGGCCGTCCACATCTTCGGCAATAAAGCCCAAAATGTAGCTGCCGGCAGGGGCGGGAATTTCCTCGACAAAGAAGGGTTCCTGGCTAAAGGTGAGCGTCCCACCTTCGCGGCTGAACGTTTCGCTTTCGGCCTCATCGCTCAAGGTGTACCCTTCTTCGAGGACGGTAAATTGATCGCCCGGCCGGGGGGTGATTTCACGCGGGCTGCCGCCACTGGTGGCTGCGTCGCCGGTAAAGCCAAAAACTTCGGTCAATTCGCCGTCGCGGAAATAGAGCGTGGCATAACGCTGTTCGCCGCTATCGGCAAAGGTAAAGATACCGTTGGTAGAGTAAGTAGGCGACTCGGCGTCGTAAGTATCGGGGGAGAGCAGCGCCCTCACCGAGTTCGTTCCATCGTTGATGGCGTAAATGTAAGGCTCCCAATCATAATCAACGCTGACACTGCCTTCCGGCCAAACCGGATAGATCACGCCCTCAACCTCGTTATTCTCATCGGCAAAGATATAATCCTCGTCTTCGATAACCAGCAGTTCTTCGTCGGGCAAAATGCGGCCAATGAAGGTATAAATATAGGCCAGCCGGTCGCCACTGACCTCAGTCTGAAGATTGACCGTCTGGCCGATGGAGACGACTTCGGCGGAAAGGGTCAGCGGGGCCATTTGCAGCGGCTTGATGCTGGCGGCCTGCTGCTGTACCTGGTTGAGCTGCTCTTCACTGGTGATGAAACCGCCGTACTCCTCTTCCAAATCAACCGCAGGTACGGGCGCAGGTTCAGCCTCGGACGCAGCGGCCACTATTTCGCCGCCCGTGCCGATGTAATGAAAGTTGAGAAATTCATCCCACTTGGTTTGCTCGGCAAAGCGGGAGGCAACTTGGGTGTAACCAAAATTGTCGCCCTCGCTAAAAATTTCGCTGGTCGGAAAGTGAATGGCGATGCCGCTGGCCCCTGGCCGTTCCGGGCCGTTTTTCTCGGCCACAATAGCCTGGCCGAGGGCCGCGTTCAGTTCATCCGCCGCCGCGCTCACCTGCGGGTCGCCGCTCAACTCGACGGCTAACTGGGCAAAGTGGGCCAAATCAATGTAGGGCGAGGGCAGTTCATCATTAAAAATAGTGGTAAAAGCTTGAGCATAGGCCCGCGCTTCGGCGGTAATGGCCGGGTCAATATTGACCAGGCTGGCGGCCAGCTTGTCCAGCGCAGCATTAACCGCCGGCACCGCCGCCAGGTTAACCGCCGTCAGGGTAATATCCTGACCGCTGGCTTCGGCCACTTCCTGCGGTGTAGTCTGGCCTTCATAGCCGTATGCTTCGGCCACAAAAGCCTGGCGGGCGGTGTCATCTACAATGCGTTGATCCTGGTCAATGTAGCTGTCAACGATGTGCTGGCCCAGTTCAGCCCCATCCATAGCCGGGTTGTTGACCAGTTGGCCCAAAAAACTGGTGTAGGCCCAGCCCAGAGCCGGTTCGGTTTCTTGGGAGGCCACGCTGTAACGGGCGTGGGGAACCAGGGCGTTAAAAACTTCCAGTTGGGCCATCAGGCAGGCGTCAAAGCCGACAAATTCAAATTGGTCAATCCCGGCCTGGGCGCGGGCCGCTTCCAGAGAACGGTCAATTTCCATTAAATATAACTGGTCGCCAAAACCCTGGGCCAAATAGATATCATCGGCTCCAAATTCGCCCGGATCGGGGTCGCCAAAGCCGCCGGGCCAGCCTGAGCCGTGATCCGACATAATCAGGGCATATTTGCGAGCCGGGAAGTTGGTGACGGCCCAAGTGATAAAATCAACCAGGGTGGGGCCGTCGGCCATATTGACCTCGCCCAAATCGGCCAGCTCTTCGGAGCCGATTTCATCCAGGTTGTCATCCTGGGTCAGGTAGAAGCGTTTGGTCGAGGTCCAATCACCCATGCCGTCAAAAGCACCGGCAAAGCGGTCTACCTGGGCCACGATGTTGACCTCGGCGGTGGAGCCGATGCGCTCAGCTTCGTTGAAGTCAATCATGATGTCGCGCTCCAGGATTTCGTCGTCGGCGTCTTGGTAAAGCATAATCGTCCATTCAACTTCGTCCTGAGCGGGGGGGCGTCCGGCAGGTGCGGCTAAGGCTTCACCCTCATTGCCAAGAACTCCCATTATTATCACCAGGCATAGGGCCAGCAGCTCTCCTGCTCTACGGAGTTGTACTAATATATTAACCACAGTAACCCTCGCTTAATGTTATATTCTGGATTGGTATTAGTTGCAATACATTTCAAATAAGGCCGTAGCATAGGGCCTTGTGCCCGCCCACAAGGGGCTAAACTACGTTATTGAAAAGTATTGGTATTAGTTGTTGTTGCTCTTGGGTAACTGAGGAATCAGCCACGACAAGAAAGCATCGGTGGAACGGGTCTGCATCAACACCCGGCCGGGGCCGCTCAGATCAACCACCAGGCCCTCGCCGCTAAGCAGGGTGGATTTCATGCCGCCCACCCGGCGCACCTGGAAGCCCACCTTTTCGCTAAAAGCAACAATGTGACCGGTATCAATGGTGTACTTCTGGCCGGCGGCTAGGTCCAGTTCGTGAATGGCTCCGTAACTGGCCAGGACGAGTGGACCGGAACCTGTGGCTTTGAGCAAAATCAGGCCGCCGGAGCCAAAAAAACCTTTGGCCCCGCCCCAGCTGGTGCTAATCTCAACACTGCTGGCCGAGGCGACAAACGCGCCGGATTGGACCAGCATGGCCTCGTTTTGCAGCTCCAGTACAAACATATCGCCGGGTAGGGCCGGGGCCAGGTGAATTTCGCCACCCTGGGCCGGGGCTTTGTAGGTATTGAAAAAAAACGACTCGCCGCCGAGGACTGAGCGAGCCAGGGATTTGAGAAAGCCGCCCTGCATTTTGGTTTCAATAGCCACGCCTTCGGACATGCCGACCATCGCTCCGCCTTCGACACGGACTTCTTCGCCGGGGCTAAGTTTTACCCGTGTCATTGAAAAAGAAGGACGGTAAAGAATTTCAGTTTGCATCGTAGATTCCTTTCGTGTTTTATAAAAAACTTATGACTTTTCCATCTCGTTCCCAAATTGAGTTTGGGAACGAGATGGAAAGCTGGAGCGTTTTTTGGGCGTTGCTTTGAGCGCCGGTTCAAATTCCAAAACCCAGACTTCGGGATTATCTTCCCAGCGGGTCCCTGGTTCGGAGTTCATAATGTTCCAGGTAGCCATAAAGGTACGCAAGGCCCATTGGGCATCACTGATGCCCTCTTCCATCGAAGTGATGGGGAGTTCCTTCAGAATTTCGGCCTCGGTCAGATCTTGCAGCCGTTCGCGGTGGATGGCCGTAAGCCTGATATTGCCGACCGTCTTTTTGGCCAGGCCGGGCTGGACCGAGTAGGTTTTGCCCACCTCATAAAGCAGCTTGGGCACGCCAGCATCGACGGTGCGGATGACTTTTAGAATGGGGCGGTCAGGGTTAACCTCATCCACTACCGCATAATCACCCTCTTGCACCAAGCGCCGGTTTTGGGTTTTTTGACCACTGATGACATATTTCCAGGTGTGTTGAAAAAGCATCGTGTTTATCCTTCTTTTATAAGGTTACAAGTAGCAGGGTAACGGAATCGCAAGGTCGCAAAGTCGCAGAGACATATCTTTGCTGCCCTGCCACTCTACTACCTTGTTACTTGCTACCTATTTATTCCGAAACTTCGCTTTCCTCTTCAATGACAAAGTAGCCGCGCTGGGCCAGGTGCGAGTCCACATACATTTCAACCAGGTACTCGCCCGAAGCCAGGGTGTAGACGTTACTGTAGGCATAACTCAAGGGAAATTCGGCGGTACCATCTACGCCCAATGACCAATCTTCAACCGTGCGCCAAGCGACATCCTCTTCGCCGTTGTAGTAAACTTTCCAGACCACATCCTGCCCGTCTTGCATGCCTTTGTAATCAAAAACAATCAAAACCTCGTCGGTACCGGCGGGAAAGGAGCCGGCGGGAATATAACCTACAAATTCACCGTCTTCGTCATATTGGGCTTCGGCAAAAGTGAATGGATCAACTTGAGCGGTCAGGGCGCCGGTCAAGGGCCGGCCGGTGTATTCCAGGGCGACGCTGTTGCCCTTAATTTGGGCCAGAATTTCCTGGGCAGCGGTGTAAACCTGGTCGGGCTGGTTGATTTTGTCCAGCGGCGGCGTCTCGGACCACCAGCTATCGTCAAACCCATCTATCCGGTCAAGCAAACCGTCCAGGCTGGCCACCGCCTCATCAAAAGACCACCACAGCGAGGCCGGTGGTTCCTGGGGCGGATCAGCCGCTTCAGCTTTAGCCACCTGCGCTGCCGCCAGACTTAAGGCTTGCTCATAGCTTTCTTTAGCCTGGTCAATCTGACCGGAGACCAGTAGAGCCAGAGCCAAATCGAAGCGGGCCTCCAGCAAATCAGGATTTTGGTCGAGAGTGCGGCGATTGGCCTGAATAGAGCGGGCAAAATCACCCTGGAGGTAATACAGCCAGGCCAGATTCCAGCCCACACTGGCATCATCTCGACCAGCTTTTTGGGCGGCTTCAAAATCGGCCAGGGCAGCTTTATAGTTGCCCAGATCGTAATGAGTCCCGCCACGCCCAAATAAGGCATTAGCATAGCCGGGTTCTTTAGCCAGGGCTTCGTCAAAAGCTTTAATGGCCTGTTCAGCTTCGCCTTGATAAGCCAGCCCTACCCCCTGGGCATAAGCGTCAATGGCCGGGTCAGAGATTCGCTCCACCGGCGTCAGGTAGACATTGACTGTCCAAACCATAGCAATGAGCGCAATCACCACCCCGGCAACCATAAAAATCCAGCGCGCCCGGCCACTGATGGTGGTCGCCAAACCGAGGAGAAACAAAGCTACAGCCAGGATGGTCAGGTGGACCACGTAGGTATTGGCTTTTTCATCCCAGGCTTGTTTCACGGCAAACCAGGCCGCTGAACGCTCGGCCAAAGCTGTGACTTCTATCAGGTACGTATCGGCTTCATACTTGGCTACATTAGGTTCGCCGCTGGCGGGATCAAAATAAGCTTTATCACTCAGAAGGGGGCTCAACTGGGTCATACGCTCGGCTACGGCGCGATACCGCTCCGCTGCCATAGGATCGCCGCCATTCTCGGTGGCCAGGGCCAGGGTGTTCAATTCGCTCCAGGTGCGGTAGGCATCGCCGCGGGCATAGCCGGCCTGAGCTACGCCGCTGATGCGCTGGCCCATGGCCTGGAAAGCATATTCCTGAGCCTGGCGATTGGCCCGGTCATCCAGAGAGCCGGCATCGTTTTGTAAATAACCCACGATGGCGGTCAGAATTGTGACCAGGGCAATGAGAATACCGGCAATTTGTTTGAAACGTTCCTCATTATCAAAAAGAGAGGAGGTTTTGGGGGAAGTTGTTTCGGTCACAGGTCTTCTCCTTTGAGGGTAGTCAGCGGTGTTCAGTAATCAGTTGTCAGTCAATGGTCACCGGCATCAGGCATACCAGAAATATTCAATTGAAATGGTCAGCCAGATGCCGGCGATCATGATCAGCACGCCCAATGTCACCAGCGCATATTTGATACCGGGGTGATCTACACTTTCGACAATAGTGAAAAACAGCAGCGACACGGCCAAGATGGTGATCACACCGATCAAATTGTTTGATTTAGCCTGCATGGTGTCGGCTTCGGTAAAGTGGGGAGTGGGGTTGAGATCTCGCTCGCGGGCAGCTTCGGACATGGCTTCGCCCAAATGGCGCTGGGTATCATATGAGCCGTCTCGTTTCAAATATTCGCGGGGAAAATAAAAGGACTCGGCGGCATCCCAGGCTTCACGCATCTGACGGTCCAGAATTTCGGCTTCGGTTTCGTCGGTGACCTCGGCCAGGTCTGCCTCAATTTCGTCGCCAACAGCATTATAACGAGTGTAGGCCGTATAGGCCCGGTAATCCTCGTAAAGCAAAGTATTATTCAGGGCTTCTGTTTCCTGGACGTTGAGCGTGGAGATTAACCCGGCTAAGGCAGCATCGCCGGCATTATCGCTGGCTACCGAAGCCCGCCAGGCCACATAGGCGCCGATTAAAGTTACCAACGCAATGAGGAGCGCATTAATAATTCCAAAACGGTCAGTCGTCTCGGATGATTCCACAGTTGATCCTCCTGGTCAGATGTTCGATTTTAGGGAATGATGCACGGGACTAGAATACAGCAGAAACGGGCTAAAAAAAAGTGTCAAATGGTACCAATTATTATGGGAAAAAAGTACTTTCTCTCTTTGCCCTAAAGTCACGAAACAGTAATCAGTCGTCAGAAGTCAGTCGTCAGACAGTTTTGCTTTGGCAAAGTGAATAGCTTGTCAGCGGGTGTGTCCTTCCCAAGACTAAGACTCGGCCAGAACGATAATGCGGTCTTCAGCCGAAAAAGTGATCGGGCTAGATTTTGCGGGGTTAACCCGCACACCATAGGCTTGGGCGGCGTCATCGGCCTGAGCGTGTAGACGATAGCCAATGGCTGTTTCGCCGCGCTGCCGGGCGGCCTCAACCACCGTGTAGAAATTGACCGGCTGACCGGCGGCCACATAATTGGCGGCGGGTTTCAGATACAATTCGCAGCCTTCCGGGTCAAACAGGTCGGCAAAGACGGCCGCTAATTTTTTGTTTTCAGAGATTTGGGTCAGCAGCAAACTCACCAGTTTGTCGCTGACGATAAAATCATCAGCCCGAGTCACTTCGGCCAGTTCACGATTGCGTACATCTAGCATTTCGCTGACAATTGAAAAGGTATCCCCGCTCTGCTCAGAGGTGGCGCGCAAATGCAGTAAGGTGATCAAGGTTTGCGAGTCAGCATCCTGGGGTTCAAGTTGGTCGGAATAGCTCAACACAATCACGTGCTGAAAGGTTGAAATGTTCAGTTCATCTAGGGTGCGGCGGTCGGTCGTGTCGCCGGCCCTAAAAGAAACGGTCAGGTGGCGCAGGTCAAGGCTCTGCCCCACCTGTTCCACTTCCTCTTCCGGGGTATCGGCCACAATCATCACCTCCGAGCCGGGCGGCACATAGTGATCCAGCTCGCTGATAATCAACGGGGCGCGCCAATTCCAGCCCAGAATGAGTGTGCGCACCGGCATTTCCGCGGAGGTTGAAGCCGGACGAATCGCCTCGGTATTAATGGCAGGCGCCTGGCCGGAGAGGCGAATGGTGTCATCATCTTGCGAGATGGCAATAATTTGGTCGCCGGCTTCAATGACAGTTTCCACGGGTGGGTTTAATCTGACCCGGCCATCTTTAGAACACAGGCCAATCACGGCTGAATCTTCGTAAGCCAGCAACGCCTGACCGAAAGTTTGGCCCACCAACCCCGGCTCCGGTTGAAAATAAATCTCGTCGCCGCTAAAATCGAGCAGATCACTGTAAACCACCGATAAACCGGATTGGCGGCAGGTCTGCACGGTGATGCGTGAAATCAGATCAGGCACCAGAATCGGCTCAACCTCCTGGCCGCCAATGGCGCGGATGATTTCAACATTTTTGGGGTGGCGGATTTCGGCCACCAGATGATAGGGCTGCGGGCGACGGCGAGGATTATTAATGAGAGCCAGCGTTGTTTTGATAACGTGAGAGTCAGGGTTGGGTGAGTCGTCGGCCAGAATAATAATAGAGCGGGCGCTGTGCGGGTTGACGATTTCTAGATCGGACATATCAATCGGGCTGCCGGTGCGGCAGACAATCCGGGTCCGGCCTGTCCGGCCCAGCCTGGCCCTGATCTCATCTTCCATTTCCACTTTGTCTTTTTCGGCCAGGATAGCAATGCAACTGCCTCCCCGGTTGCTATTGGCAATAACCAGTTCGGCGATGATGGTAAAAATTTGGAGCGACCAGCCCAGGATAACGGTGTGGTTCTCTTCCACCACAAACGAGCGACCTTTGCGCAGTTCCTCCAGTTTACCCTCAATCCCGCTGGTTAGCACGCCGATAAGAATACTGACCACAAAAATACCGCCCAAAGTAATCGCCAGCATGGTCAAGCGAAAGGCCCAACTGCCGGTATCACCCGCTACCGTACCGGCATCCATGGCCCGCATGGCGCTCATCCAGATAACCTCCCAAACGCTAAGGCTGCCGCTCTCGGTGGGCGCGGGGGCCAAGCCGCCGACAATGACGACCAGCGACGTACAAAGTATCATCGTCGCCGAGACAACAAACAACCAGCCAATCAGGGCTATGGCGCCTTTGGACATAGTGTTATCAAATTGGTAGCGGAGGCGGTCGGTAAAGGTGATTTGTTTCATAGTCGGGGGACTCCTCGTATAAAATAGTGACTGGAGTGCGGATTTTAGTCCTCGTTTGGAGACTTAGCAGACTAAAGTCTGCACTCCAGCCATAACTCCCTTCGTAAATAGCCCTCACCCCCAACCTCTCTCCCAAAGAACGAGAAGAGAAAGCCAAGAGTCACCTCTCCCGATGGGAGAGGGTTAAGGTGAGGGCAAATTTTCATTATCAGTGGCGTGCCGCAAGCTCATGAACAATCCTCTCTGAAAATAGACCGCAGACCGCCGAAAATTATCCACCGGGGGTCTTGGCCTCTACAGACGGCTTCGTCCAAGGCTGCGACTCTGCGACCTTGCGACCTTGTTACATTTTAGAATGGATAGTAGCATAATATGAGAGGCAAATTGGCCAATGACGGTAAGGCGAGGCGTTTAATCTCGTTTGGCCGGCAGGTGCGGCGAGGTGATGCTGATGCCCACCGTGTCAACCGGGCGTTTGACTTCTTTAGTAGTCCAGGCAATATCCCAGACCACATGGGTGCGTTTATGGACCCGATAATCCCACCAGCCCAAAGTGCGGGCATAGCCTTCCAGCGTGGCCAGCACAAACAAAATCCAGATGAGCCGCAGCGCGCCCCAAATTTCGTCAAGCGCCAATTTGAGCAAACGACTCGCGCCCATGCTGGAAACTTCGTAGCCATACTTGGCCTTGAGATGCAAATGGCCGGCGTGGTTGCGCCGCCGCTGCTTGATGAAATCCCGCACCGTTTCTGGCCCCATATTAAAAACAACAGCGTCGGGGGCGTAGCGCACCTGCAAACCGCGCCGGATGACCAGCGCTTCGACAAAGGCTTCATCCATGGCCACGTCGGGCGGGATTTTATCGAATACTTTGCGAAAAGCGATTAACTCGCCCAGGCGAGGGATTTCCAGGCAAAGTTGGTGCTCCATTTTCAAGCGCAGATGAGATAGAAACCCGACAATATGTTCGGGGGTATTGACCGGCACTTTGTGCGCCCCGGTCATGCCCACGGCCGGGTCGGCAAACATGCGGACCATATTTTCAATGGCATCTTCGTGGGGAATAGTGTCGCCGCTTTCCAGCACACAAATATCTTCGCTGGCGTGACTGAGAAAAATATTGATAGCGCTGGTTTTACCTTCGCGCTTTTCTTGAATGTAGAGCTGGATGCGGGGTTCCTGGGCGGCAAATTCCTGCACAATTTCAATGGTCCGGTCCGTACAGCCGGAAGCCACCACGATGATTTCGCTGATGGCTACCAGATGCAGCCGCTGGTTTAACATAGCCCGCAGAATCTGGGCAATATTCGCTTCTTCGTTGTGAGCGGTAATGCCCACGCTGCACTTAATCTGTCCAGGCTGCTCGATGAGAATGGTCATACTTGGTCAAACTTCTTGCTTTTCTACTCTGATTGATCTTTTGGGGGCAATTTTTTGCTCAATCTAAGAAAGAGGAAGGTCAAAAAGCTACCGGCGGCCATCCCAAAAGCAATTGAGAAATATTGCGGCCAAAAATTAGGAATATCACCTAATCCCATTAACACGGCGGGGATAATCGTCAAAACGCCCACCGTAAAAGCCAATAATACGCCCCGCGCTGCAGATAAATCAGGCAGCCACAACCCGGCAACGGCAAAAATGCCTACGCCTACGGTAACCAGCGCCACTTGAAGCCCCCAATAAGGCAGCGTTAGCAGACCTTTGACCCAATCTAAAATGGTAATTATCAGTAAAAGGACGATATAAAAAAGCAAAAAGGCTACCCACGATAAGGCGCCGGGTTTACTTTTCATATAGGGTAATCTAAGCTAAATAATAAGTCATAATTTTAGTGAGGCAGTTCCAAGATTTAAATCAGTCAAAACGTGCTGCGTGGTCCGCCCGCTTTACCTCATCCAAGACGCAGCACAAATATTGAGCAATCATTTTCTTGCAACTACCTTAACCTCGCTAAATATATCTACGAGTTTTTGCATTTTACCATACTCTGATATAGCTGTCACGTTTGCAAAAATTCAATTACAGAGCTTTATGAGTTCGGCTGGGGAGGAACTTCCGGTCCACGCTCCAGTTGCTGCTTGACCTGTTTGGCAAACTGCCCGCGTGGGATGAGAACCTTGTGTTGGCAGGTCAGGCAAACCAGGCCAATATCGGCGCCCAGGCGCACCACCCGCCAATCGGTCCCGCCGCAGGGGTGGGCTTTTCGCAGCCGTACCACATCTCCCAAGCGAATGTCGGTCGGATCAATCATCATAATTGTGAACTATGAATTGTGAATGATGAATTGTGAATGATGAGTTAAAAATTCCAATTGACAATTCACAATTTATTATTAGCCAGGGTTGGTTTTAACCCCAGGCGACCGCGCCAGGCGTTAAACTTTGAAAAAAGATGGATCCAGGCCGGGCTAAGCTGGCCATATAGTTTGGCCTGGGGCAAAACGGCGCGAAATTCGGCAGCCGTGCTAAAGTTGGGCATTTCCTGGTAAGCCGCCCCAATTTCCTGGCCCGTGTGAGCATCGCTGCCGGCGGTGACAGGTAGTCCGTGTGCAGCGGCAAAGGCTCTGGCTTTTTCATTACAGGCCGATTGAAGGGTACGGGCATTAAAGGCTTCGATGGCATCGAGCTGGGGTAGCATGCTCTCTAACATGGTCTCCGTCCAGCCAGAGCGATGATGATCGAAAGGATGAGAGACGCTGATGACCGCGCCTTGCGCCTGCAACCGGTCGAGAGTTTCCTGGGGTGAAAGGAGCGGCGGAACCCATTCCGTCACAAAAAAGGCCAATATCTCGCCGTGGGTGGTCAGGATTTCCTCGCCGACAATGACAAATTCAGGGTCAATCGCTTTGGCTCGCAGCGCCCCTTCAATACTGTTATGATCGGTGATGCAGATGCGGTCCAGACCTTTAAGTTTGGCAATGTTAATAATTTCAGCCGGACGTAGTATCCCATCTTTAGAAGCACAGGTGTGCATATGCAGGTCTACTTTGAGGGGTGGCACAGGGTATTGAACTCCTGACAGGTTGCAAGTTACAGATAGAAGGTTGAAAGGTTGATATTTAACCTTTCAACCTTCTATCTGTAACCTGTAACCTTTTTGCGGGCTAACAATTGGGCTGTTGTTCGCTGATTCTGGTTCACTTCATCATAGAATACAAGCTCAAAATCGGCAAAGGCATCTTTCAGCTCCTGGGGCTGCAACAAAAAATCCGGGCGGGCCGGTTGGCGGCCAGCCCCAAAGGTTTGATGGATGGTCAAGGTTTCATAAACCAGCCAGCCGCCAGGCCGGAGCTGCGCTTTGATCATGGGAAAAAGCGGGCGGCACAAAAAGAAAGAAACCAAGATCACCTCATAATCCCGCCGGGGCAGCCAAGGACGTTCGAGATCGGCCATGATTAGATAGAGGTCCTTGCCAGGCTTTAACCCGGCCTCGACGGCCCGCTGCTGCGCCAGACGCAGCCCTTGCCGCGATCTATCCACCGCATCCACATGCAGCCCGTGCTGTGCCAGGGCTATACTGTGCCGGCCTACTCCGGCGGCGATGTCCAGGGCGTAGCCCTTGCTGGGCAGGTGGGGTAGACAGGCGGCGACGAAGCGGCTTGGCTCGCGCCGATCCTCAGTGCCAAAAGTAGCATACCGTTCATCCCAGGTAGATGGTAAACGGTAGAAGGTAGACGGGGAAGGGTCGTTCATTGGGGGAGGCTTCAAATCCACCCCCGGCGACGGAAAAACCAAAGCATGCCCAGCACAATCAAGATAAATACGCCCCAAACATACAAGTAACCGAACCGCCAATGAATTTCAGGAAAAAATTCAAAATTCATGCCGTAGATACCGGCCACAAAGGAGAGCGGCAAGAAAATGGTCGAAACAATGGTCAGCGCCTTCATCACCTCATTGAGACGGTTGGAGGCCGCCGAAAGGTACGTATCCAGGGTGCCGGTAGCCACATCTCGGATAGATTCGCTCAAATCGTGGACGCGCACCAGGTGATCGTAAATATCTCGATAGTAGATACGGTGGGCATCCTGAATTTGGGGTAAATCATCCCGGCTGAGGCGATTCATCACCTCGCGCTGCGGGGCGATAATCCGCCGCAGGGTTAGAATACTGTGTTTGAGGGCCAGAATACGCTGCAGTACTCCCCGCTCCGGTTTAGCCAAAACCACCTGGTCTTCCAGGTGATCAATCTCCTCATCCATCGAGTCGAGCAGCGGTAGATATTCATCCATCAATTGATCGAGAATAGTGTAGCACAGAAAGTCGGCTCCGTGTTCAAGGAGGCGTTCATCTCGTTCCAGCCGTTCCCACACCGCTTGCACCGGCGACATCTGACCGCAGGTAAATGATGTAACCAGATAATTAGACCCTAAAAAGCAGTTCAACTCCATGGTGTCGAGCTGATCCAGCGGAAAATCAGGCTGTAAAGCATGAACGATGATAAAAAGGTAATCGCTAAAAATATCTACTTTCGGGGCCTGGTAACCATCGCTTAAGCAGTCCTCGATGGCCAGGGGGTGAAAGTGAAACACATCACGCAGGATAGCATTTACTTCTGCCGTGTTGGTTTCTTCCAGGCTGACCCACAGCAGCCCTGCCGGGTCTTGCAGCGCCTGGGCCATTTGCTCGGGACTCAAGTCAAATTGACGGGGAGCATTTTTAGGGCAGAAGATGGAACGAATCATATAACCGTTAAGATTTTTTAGTGTGAAGCGATTGTAATAGGCTAAAATAATAATTGCAAGAGATTTTTACAACTTTTAGGCTCCGCGAAGTTTGGTTCGCTCTAACCGATATGCTATAATTCTACCAGCTCAGCATAAAACTTTTCCCAGAAAGGAGTCGGCCTCGATGGAAACATCAATCACAGTAGGCTATAATGTGAGCCGGGTTTTCCCCTGGCTAAAATACCTCTCAACCGAACAGATGACTGAATTCTATGCCGACTTTTTTAGCGCGCTAGAACAGGCGCTCCAGGAAAAAAAGTGGTCCATCCTTGAGGAGACTATCGAAAGTTGGCGGGCTACCGCCGAAATCCTGGCCGATCCCGATTTGACAGCCGTCCTCACTCAGCCATCCGCTGACGATCTGGAAGCCTGGGATGATGTCGAAGCCGAGTTATTTAATTCAGCTTCGTAAGCAGGCGCGTAAAGGGCTGGAAAAACTACCTCCTGCGCGACAGCAGTTAGCTCGCCACTTTATCAACACCCACTTACGGCAGACGCCTACCCAACCTATTTCCGGTAAGACCAAACGCCTCTCAGGTCCGTTTAAGGGTATCTATCAATACGACCTTTCACGCGGCGACCGAATCTGGTGGCGCGTGGACGAGACGCAAAAAGTGATCGAAATTCTTTATATCGGCCCCCACCCTAAAGAGACAGAATAAACCTCGGTTCACCCCGCCGGATCATGCAGCATGCGGCCCATAAGGCGCAGGGTTTTCTCCAATTCAGCCTGCCAGACTTCGGTTTTGGGGTGCAGCGGCAGCGAAATCTGGCGCGGCGTCACTTTGGCCGCTGGACTGAGCCGGCGCTGTAAGCCGGGCCGGTCAATTTCCTGCAAGCTGTCAGCCCGAACAATGATTTGGCCCGTCTCGGTCAGGATGGCTTTCACCCCCGCCTCCATGGCCAGGATTTTGAGCCGCAGTTGGTAAAGCAGGTTAGCCACCGGCTCCGGCAGTTCGCCGAAGCGATCCTCCAACTCTTTGGCCATCTCCTCAATCCCCTTGAGATTAGTCACCCCGGCCAGCCGGCGGTAGAGCCGCAGACGCAGCTTTTCTTCAGGTAGGTAATCCTCCGGCACGTAGGCCGGAATGGGCAGATTGAGCTGCAAGCCTTCGGCCAGGGGGTTGAGATAAGTCGCAGCCTCCTCGCCCGTGACCAGCAGCGGCGATTCACCCCGCATTTCGCGGACCGCCTGGGCCAGCAAACGGGTATACAAATCAAAACCTACGGCGGCAATCTGGCCGTGCTGTTTGGCCCCCAGCAGTTCACCGGCCCCGCGAATTTCCAGATCGCGCATGGCGATGCGGAAACCGGCCCCCAACTCGCTGGCCTCGGCGATGGCCTCCAAACGTTTACGCGCGTCGGGGTTAAGTTCGTGGTGCTTGGGCGTCAGCAGGTAAGCGTAAGCCCGCACCGCCCCGCGCCCGACCCGCCCGCGCAGTTGGTACAACTGCGCCAAACCCAGCCGGTCGGCCCGCTCAATCAGGATGGTATTGACATTGGGCATGTCCAACCCATTCTCAATGATAGTCGTACTGACCAAAACATCAAATTCCCCGGCCAAAAATTCAATCATCACCCGTTCCAGATGACGCTCGCTCATCTGGCCGTGGGCCACCTCCACCCGCGCCTCCGGCACAATATTTCGTATCCTGTTGGCCATCTGCTCGATGCCCATCACCCGGTTGTAGACAAAAAAGACCTGCCCGCCCCGGTCCAACTCGCGCAAAATGGCGGTGCGAATCAGGCCCTCATCGTACTCGGTGATGGTGGTTTGGATGGGCAGCCGCTCGTCCGGCGGGGTGTCAATGGTGCTCAAATCACGCACTCCGCTGAGCGACATGTGCAAAGTGCGGGGGATGGGCGTGGCGGTCAGGGTCAACACGTCCACATCAGCCCGCATGGCCTTGAGTTTTTCCTTGTGCTTGACCCCAAAGCGCTGCTCCTCGTCAATGACCAACAGGCCCAAATTCTGAAAGATAACATCCTTTTGCAACAGCCGGTGCGTGCCGATGACAATATCGGTGACGCCGGCAGCCAGGTTTTTAAGCGTTTCCTCCTGCTGGTGCGGGGTGCGAAAGCGGGACAGCATCTCGATTTTAACCGGGTAAGAGGCCATACGCTGCTGGAAGGTTTGATAATGCTGCTGGGCCAGAATGGTGGTGGGGGCCAGCACAGCCACCTGCACCCCGTCCATCACCGCTTTAAAGGCAGCCCGCAAAGCCACCTCCGTTTTGCCATAGCCCACATCGCCGCAGATCAGCCGGTCCATCGGCTGGGGCTTTTCCATATCGGCCTTGACCTCGGCGATGGCCCGCAGTTGGTCCTCGGTTTCGACAAAGGGGAAGGCGTCCTCAATCTCCCGCTGCCATTCGGTATCAGGGCTGTAGGCCCGGCCCGGCGTCACCTCGCGCTTGGCGTAAATTTCCAGCAGTTCTTTGGCAATCTCCTCGACGGCCTTTTTGGCCCGGCGCTTCACCGTGTTCCAATCGGCGTTGCCCAGCCGGTTCAGCATGGGCACACTTTCGTCCATGCCGACGTAACGGGCCAGCCGGTCGGCCTGATGGATAGGCACATACAGCTTATCGTTATTGGCGTAACGAACTTCCAGGTACTCTCGTTCGACGCCTTCAAAATTCAGCTTGACCAGCCCGGCATAACGGCCAATACCGTGCTCGATGTGGACCACCAAATCGCCCGGATTGACATCGGCAAAAAAGGTCTCCGGGGTAACGCCTTTGCGCGGTTTGCGCTGGCGCAGAGCCGTCGGCTTTTTCCAGCCAAACAGCTCGGAGTCCGACATCACTGTAAGCAAGTTACCCTCAGACTTTACCGAAGTTCCCTCAGCCTCAGCCTTAGACTCAGCCTCAATCCGCACCACCCAGCCTTCCATCAACGTGCCGTGCAGCAGGGTAATACTGCCGGAAGGGGGCGGCGGGTCGCCGGGGGTTAAGCTCTCGGCCGGCGTCACCGTTAGATTGGCTTGCTCCGCCAGCAAATGACTCAGCCGTGCCGCCTGCCGGCTGACCAGCACCACCCGTTCCTTTTTCTTTTTACGTTCGACAATTTCTCCAACCACATTTTTTATCTGGCCGCCAAAGGCGGGCGCAGGAACAAAAGTGGAAACAAAGAGCGGGGGGGAGGTTGGAAGGTTGGAGGGTTGGAGGGTTGGAGGGTTGCCTGAAGTAGCGTTAATGGTCTCCGGTCCTCGCCCTTCGGTCTCCGGTCCCTGCTCGGATGACCATTGGCTGCTCAACCCCACTCCACCCAACATCAACGGATTGCGCGCTGCCAGCGCCGCCGATAGTTCGCCCCAGCCAAAATAGGGGTCGGGCCATTCGCCGGGTAAATCGCCCACATCGGTCAAATCTCGCTTGAGGGTGCGGGCCTGGGTTTCCAACTCGTCCACCACCAGGGCCAACTCTTCGGCATCTTCGATAAAAATCAGGGCGTCGTTGGTCAGGTAGTCAAGCACCGAGGCAGCGTGAAGCGGTGACGCGAAGAGGCGAGGAGGCGAGGAGGCGAGATCTTTTTTCGCCTCTTCTTCCCTTCGCATCATCGCGTCCTCTTCGCTTTGCCCCACAACTCCGTTGTAAAAGAAAGGTAAATAATATTCGATCCCGCGGAAAGTTGCGCCGCCGGCCAGCCGGGCCACATCTTCTTCAAAAGCGATTTTGGCGCTGGGCTGTAAATTGGACAGGTCCCATTGGCTCAACTGAGTAGCGGCCCGCCCGGCATAACGAGGCAGAGGTTCGATGGCCGGCCCTACCACAAAGCTTTTAAGGCGGGCGTCAGAGCGTTGCGTCACCGGATCAAAATGGCGCAGCGAGTCGATCTCGTCGCCAAAAAGTTCAATTCGCACGGGCAGGGTGGCGCTGGGTGGAAAAATATCCAAAATACCACCGCGCCGGCTGAAGCTGCCTGGCACCTCTACTACTTCTTCCGGTTGATACCCCAGCCCTACCCATTGGCTCAACACCTCGTTGAGATTGATCCGCTGGCCCACTTTGAAGGGCATCAGGGTAAATTCGGTGGGCGGAAGGGTGTAGCTCATCAAGGCGCGGGCGGAGGTGATGAGCAGAGGAGCGGGGGAGCGGGGGAGCGGGGGGGATATTGGCGGTCGGCGGTCAGCGGCCGGTCCTGAGCCTGTCGAATGGGTCAGCGGCCCAGCTTCAATTGACTGTTGGCCCTCTCTATAGATCACCAGCGCAGTTAGTGCGGCCAGGCGTCCCTGGATGGTTTCGCTGCCCCAGGCAACTCTTTCGTGCGGCAGCGAGTCGGGGTCGGGCAGGCGATAGACAGCGGCGGGCTGCTCCGTCCAAAGCTGAAGTTGTTCGGTCAGAATCCGGGCACGGTCGGCGCGGGCGGTAATGAAGAGAATCGGTCGTTGCAGGTCGGCGTGCAACGCGGCCAGCAGGGCCGGCCGGGCCGCGGTGAGCACACCCAGAGGACGCCGGAGGGCCTCGGTCAGTTCGCCTCTATGCAAGGCGTCGGCCAGGGTATTATAAGCGGATATTTTACTGAATAGTTTGAGAAAGGGCGACAGGTTCATTAATAGACTGTTTCATCAGTTAGCATTTGTTAATTTTATAACAGCTAAGTGAGTAATTATAACAAAATTTCAGAAAAATCTCGAATCAAAAAATCCTTCCCCGCTTAAAATATTGTTACCCAATTCGAGTTATGGTAAAATGAGTCTACCACTAGATCAATTATCGCTGCGTAATTCCCATGACCCACAAACAGATAGCAACCATTGTAGATATTACCGGCCCGGAAGCGCCTGAATTAGACTTGAGCAAAATCTTGCTGGTGGACGATGTGCCGGAGAACCAGGTCTTGCTGCGCTATATGTTTCAGGATAGTGAGTTTAAGCTGAGCATAGCCGCCAGTGTGACCGAGGCTCTGGCAAAGGCCCGCGCCGAATTACCTGCCTTGATTGTCAGCGATATTCAGATGCCCGGCTTGAGCGGTTTTGATTTGTTAGCATCGCTAAAAGCTGATGAGCGCACCAAAAATATTGGGGTAATCCTGGTCACGGCCCACCATCGCGAGTCCCGCCAGGTGAGTCACGGCCTGAACTTGGGCGCTGATGATTACATTTCTCGCCCCTTTATGCGCGATGAGTTTATGTCGCGTGTTCATGCGGTGCTGCGGGTTAAGGCCGCGGAAATCGAAACCCGGCGCCAGGCCCGCCTGGTTACCCGGCGCAATCAAAGGCTGCAACTGGTCAACGAGTTGGCTTTGGCAGTTAATTCGGCCTCAGACCTGCAAGCGATCCTGCCACCCTTTTTGGCCAAGCTGGCCCAGCTTATTCAGGCCGAAGTTGTGGTCCTCATTTTGCCCGACGAAGAGAAGAAAGAGTTGGCGGCGCACGTCGTCCTGCCGGGCGGTAAACATGTTGCCACCTCCCTCAGTTTTACGGCGGTTGACAAAATTTCCAATCAAATCCTGCAAACCAATGTGCCCACCCTGGTGCTATATTTGCTGGACCAGTATCAGTTGGAAAAGGAACTGGGGTTTAGCGTCCCTTTTGAAGCTATTCAGGACCTTCCCTTAACAAGTCGGGAGCAAATGGTGGGAACCCTGGCCTTTGTGGGCCGACAGCCTCTGGTTTTGGATGAAGCCGACTGGACCCTCTTGCGCTCGGTAGCCAGTATTATTGCCGTAGCCGTAGAAAACGCGCGCCTTTTGGATAGCGCCCAGCAGCAGGTTGACGATTTAATTGCCCTCAATGAAGTCGGGCGGGCCTTAACCTCTACCCTGGATTTGGAGCAGGTCTTAAAACAAACGACGCTGCTAATCCAGCGGGCTTTGCTCTCCGAAGCGGCGCTGCTCTGGCTTCTGGATGAAACTGAGCAGGAGTTGGTGTTGATTGCCGCTTCGGGCCTGGGGGCCAGTTTAGCTACGGGCTATCGTTTGCCGCTCGATGAGCGCCTGGTGGGGCAGGTCGCCCGCACCGGCGAGCCTCATATTGTGGCCGATATCACCAAAGACGAAACTTTTTTGACGCCTTTTCCCCCCCTGAGTCCTCACCAATTTCACTCTGTACTGAGCATGCCGTTACAGATCAAAGGTAAAACCATTGGGGTTATGCAGGCGCTGCATCAAAAAGTCAATCATTTTAATCATGATGATTTGCGTCTATCTTACTCCATGGTCAGTTCGGTGGGTATTGCGGTTGAAAATGCCCGGCTTTTTAATGAGGTGCAGACGTTTAGCCGGCAATTAGAGGGGATGGTGGCCGAACGGACTCGGCAGTTGGCCGAAGAAAAAGAAAAAAGCGAAGCCATTCTGGCCAGCATGGCCGATGGCCTGCTGGTGTTAGATGCCCAGGATCGTATTTTAACAGCCAACAAGGTGGCCGAAACGATGCTCAATCTCAATCTGGAGGAACAGCAAGGACAGCCGGTCAACCCGGCCCAATTAAAACATCCCTTGTGGCAGTGTGTGCTTCAACTCAGCAGCAATCCTAACCTGACCAATACGGCTATGGTAGATGTGCCGGCTACTGCTATCACCCCGGCTCGTTCTATTCAGGCCCACTCCGCCAAAATGCGGCCCGGCACCCAGGAAAGCATCGGCACGGTCATTGTTCTGCGCGATATTACCTCTTTGACCGAAGTGGAACGGCTGAAGGCTCGTTTTATGGCCGGGGTGACGCATGAGCTAAAAACGCCCTTATCCGTCATTCGCCTGCATGCCAAAAATCTTATGACCTATTATGATCGTTTATCCGGCTCAAACCGGGCTGACCTGCTTACCACCATTCAGGGTCAGACCATCCTGTTAGAGCAGCTCATCGAGGATATTCTGCAGCTCTCCCGGCTTGATGCCGGTCTGAATGATACCAGGCGTGAGACGTTCAATCTGATTGAAGCAGTCAACCGGACCCTTACCGACTTGCGCCCCCTGGCCGAATCTAAGCACTTGAACCTAATTTGGCAACCACCACCAACAGCTTTGTCTATCATGGCTGACCAGAAGCAAATAGAAAGGGTAATTCGGAATCTTGTAGATAACGCCATTAAGTACACGCCGGCTGGGGGTTCTATTACGGTTAAAGTCTCGGCAGCTTCAACCAACGGCCAGGCGTTGACTCAAATTCGAGTAAGTGATACCGGGATTGGAATTTCCCCAGACCAACAAACCCGCATCTTTGAGCGTTTCTACCGGATTGATCCTTCACACACTATTCCCGGTACGGGGCTGGGTTTAGCTATTGTCAAAGAGATCGTGACCGTCTACGGCGGAGAGGTTCAACTGGAAAGTACCCCCGGAAAGGGCAGCATGTTCACTGTCACCCTGCCGGTTTTCTCCGGGGATTAAGGTCCCGTGATAAAAACGTTCAACGTTTAAGCGCTATTAAGGAGGAGAGTGTTCATGGAAATAACCTTAGAAAACAAGCAAAAGTATAGACCCCTGATCTTGGTTGTGGATGACAACCCTGAATATTTGAATGGTATCAAGTTGACCTTAGAAATGGAAGGCTTCAAAGTGATAACGGCTAAGGATGGTCAGCAAGCTTTGGACCGGCTTCACGCCATTCCCATCG
The DNA here is from genome assembly GCA_023151115.1 of Anaerolineae bacterium. The sequence continues at coordinate 4,431 of JAKLJP010000053.1, read as the reverse complement.
GCCAGAGCCAGGCCAGCCCCGAGACCAAACGCCTGCCCGACCTGATCCTGGCCGACATTATGATGCCAACGATGGATGGGTACGAGCTTTATGATCGCATCCGCGCCCATCCCTACACCAACCATATCCCCTTTATCTTTCTCACCGCCAAATCCGGCGATGAAGATGTGCGCCTGGGCAAAGAGTTGGGAGCCGAAGATTATCTCTCTAAACTGGCTTCAACCGAAGATCTGCTCGCCAGCATCCGAGGCAAACTTAATCGAGCGGTGCAACGGCGGACAGTTATGACCGAGTTTCACGATGAGATGGGGCAATCGGGCAATATCGGCGGAATTATTCTGCTGGTTGTGATTATTTTGTTGATTATTCTGGCTTTTTATTTAGGTACGTTATTTACCTAACAGGACCGTCTATTCTCGCGGCCGCATCTGCGGGAACAGAATCACTTCACGGATGGACTGCTGGTTGGTCAACAGCATCGTCAGCCGGTCCACGCCCATGCCCAAACCGCCGGTGGGCGGCATTCCCTGCATCAAAGCCATAATGTAATCATCGTCCATCACGTGTGCTTCCTCGTCGGCGTCTTTTTGCTGCTCTAAAAAACGCTGGCGCTGAATAATGGGGTCGTTCAACTCTGAATAGGCATTGGCAATTTCCATGCCGGCCACAAACGCCTCGAACCGCTCGACCATGCGCGGGTCGTCCGGGTTCTGCTTGGACAGCGGTGAAATATCCAACGGGAAGGTATGAATAAACGTCGGGTTGACAATTGTCGGCTCGACATATTCGCCCAGCAATTCGCCCACCAGTTTGCCCCAATTGGCCTGCGGCGAAACATTCAGCTTGAGCCGCTGGCACTCGGCCCACAGCGCCTTGACATCACCATAGGTTTCAAAAATATCAATCTCGGCGGCCTGCTTGATGCCTTCGGCCAGATTCAGCCGCCGCCAGGGTGGGGTCAGGTCAACTTCTTTGCCATCAAAAACAATCTGAGTTGTACCCAGCACCTCCTGCGCCACAGCAGCAACCAGATTCTCGGTCAGGCGCATCATATCTTCATAGTCGGCGTAGGCCCAATAGCACTCCATCATCGTAAATTCAGGGTTGTGCCGGGTGCTGATGCCTTCGTTGCGAAAATCCTTGCAAATTTCGTACACTTTTTCAAACCCGCCCACAATCAGCCGCTTCAAATAAAGCTCGTCAGCAATGCGCAGGTAAAGCGTGGTGTTCAAAGCATTGTGATGAGTCACAAAAGGACGGGCCATTGCCCCGCCGTAGATGGGCTGTAAAGTGGGCGTTTCTACCTCTAAAAAGCCCTGCCCATCCAAAAAGCGGCGCATGGCCGTAATGATTTTGCTGCGCTTGACAAAAATATCGCGCACTTCCGGGTTGGCCAGTAAATCCAGGTAACGCTGGCGGTAGCGAGTTTCGGTATCTTTCAACCCGTGCCATTTCTCCGGCAGCGGATGGAGGGCTTTAGCCGCCAGTTGAAATGCGGTCACATGCACGCTGACCTCACCGGTGCGGGTGCGGAAGAGATAGCCCTGTGCGGCTATAAAATCGCCCAGGTCAAAATCCTTGTTGAACTGCTGGTAGGCTTCTTCGCCCAGGTCGTCTTTGCGAAAGTAGAGCTGCAAGCGGCCCGTGCCATCTTCGATGTGGGCAAAGGTGCTCTTGCCCATATTCCGTATCGCTACCAGCCGCCCGGCTACGGCTACATCGGGCCGAGGCTTCTCCTCGCTGCCCTCCGGCAAGGCCGCCTCGGCGGCCTCATACATTTGAACGGCTTCGGCAGCCGTCTGCTGGCGGGTCACGCGGGGTGGATAGGGCAGTTGGCCGCGTTCGGCAAAAGCCGACAGTTTGTTTAGACGCTGCTCGACCTGTTCGCCGAAAGCTTGAAAGTAACTGAGGTCTTGTTCCATTGAAATATATTCTCCAAAAAATGCAAATAAAAAACGGAGTCCCTTGGGGAGACTCCGCTGTATTATGCACGTTTAAAGCGTTTGGCGCAAGCTATTCGATCTTGACCACTTTAAAGGTAATCTCGCCGTTGGGGGTCTCAGCCGTGACCGTTTGGCCCACTTTGGCCCCCAACAGGGCTTTGCCAATCGGCGATTCATTGGAGATTCTGCCGTTCAGCGGGTCAGCTTCGGCGGAACCGACAATGTAGTAGGTCTCCGGGTCAAAACCTTCTTCGGTCACCGTCACCTTGCTGCCCACGTCCACATAGTCGCCGTTGCCATTCTTTTCGATGATGACAGCTTCACGCAGTTGAGCTTCAATGGTCTGGATACGGCCTTCCAGAAAGGCCTGCGCTAATTTGGCTTCGTCGTAAGCGGAGTTTTCGCTGATGTCTCCTTCTTCTTTAGCCGATTGAATAGCAGCAGCAACCTCCTTGCGGCGAACCGTTACTAGGTATTTGAGTTCTTCTTCTAGTTTCTTTTTGCCTTCTGAGGTTAAATAAATAGGTTTGTCTGCCATTGAAAATTTTCCTTACCTCATTTCTGTGAGTACAGAAGTATTTACAACTATTTTATCCCCATATCTCGCGCCCCTTACAAAAAGGTGACAGGTAAAAGCGGCTTACATCGCCTAATATCGTCAAGTTGAGTCCGGCAGGGTGCTAACTGTAAAGCGAGATCTGGAGGTTTTTAACACATCCCTCGCGAGGGTAATAACGAGGGAGAACCAATAAAAAAAACAGAGACCTTATTCGGGTCCCAGTCACAGCGGCGAACATTTTCGCAATTATTGCTGATATTATACCCGAGAACTTTCAATTTGTAAAGGGTTTTTTTGAGCCGATTATCCTACTTTATGCCCACGCTCTTTCTGTTGGAAAGTTGGAGGATTGGAAGGCTGGAAAAATTTAGCCAAGCCTCCAAACTGCTTTTGGTGCGTTTACCCAACTGCAACATGATACAAGTTAATCCAATGAAACCTTCATTTCCTTCATTAAAGTTTCCCAACGCTCCAGCCGGACCCGGAGCTGCTCGGCCAGGGCTACCAGAATGGCCTGAGAGTCGGCATCATCCTTTAGCTCCTTGAGCCGCGCCCCATACCATTCCAATTGATTTTTGAACCCCTGCCTGACAAACTTCAATTTATCTTCGGTGCTGCGGCGGGTGCGCCACTGTCGCAGCAGTTTTTCACCGGCCTCATCCAAACTTTGATCCAGCAGCGGCTGGCCCAACTGGCGCAATCGGCTGGCCACCCGCGCAATCCCTTCCTGGACATCCTCGATGGCAAAACTCAGGGCCGATTTAACGTAAGGGCTATCGCCATTTTGATGATACTCGCGCAAGATAGCCAGGTAAGCCAATTGGGCTTTGAGATACTGGGTTAAAACAGAAACGGATGTATTAGCCATAACTCACCTCAAGCCCGCAAACAGATCGTTTTCTTTACCATTTTCCCCCACAGCGGGGAACAGTCCCTGGCTTGCATGAGCCAAAATAAAGGTTTCCTGCCAGAACCAGGGAAAAGCCTCCAGGTCGAATGTTTCCTGAAGGTAGGGGCTGGCCGGATCAATCTGGGTGGCATGGCAGCGAATCCCCTTGAGCTTATGCTCAACATAGTCGTGCACGTTAATCACCGTAGTTATCCGCTCCAATGGATGCCCTATAAACGGAAACGGCACTCCACCCATCAGCACATAAGCCCGGCCGGTCATGCGCTGCATATGAGCCAGTTGTTCCTGCGGCATGGCCCGGTGATAAAACTTGGCCACTTGATGCGGCGGCCCGGCTTCCGGCCAGCAGTCAGCCTCGGCGGCCAGTTGGACGGCGGCAGTGGCCCAGCGATGAACAGCTAGATGGTCATAATGACCATAGCCGCCATCCGGGCCAAACGAGAGCATCACCTGTGGCTTAACCTGACGCACCAACTCGACTACTTTGTAAACCGCCTCGGCTTGCGGGGCAATGGTCGTTTGGCCGTCAATGTACCCTAACAGATGAAGCTGCTTAACTCCATAGCAGGCACAGGCCCGGCGCAGCTCTTGCTCGCGAACCATGCCAAGCGGTTGGGTTAGGCTGATGGCCGGGTTAGCCAGCACCCCCGCCTCTCCCCGCGTGGCGATGGCCAGATGAACCTCGACCCCTTCGTGGGCGTATTTGCTTAAGGTTCCACCCGTGCCAAAGGCTTCGTCATCGGGATGGGCAAACAGGGCTAACAACGTTAATTTTTCGGGCATAGCAGCATCTCAAAATCTAATCGGATTGATGCCCACATTGGTAAAGAACATATGTTCTAACAGTATAACACCAATCCGAATTTTCGTCAAAGATGACTACTCAGTTATGTCATTTCGACCGAGGGGAGAAATCTCCGAGGCCGATGCAGTAGAGATTTCTCAGGGTTGTTCAGTTCTATAGGACGCCGACATAATTAAGGAGGTTATCAAGGTTCAGACCGTTCTGGAAGAGTTCA